>CALNYU010000001.1:0-781318 GCA_942490805.1 uncultured Alphaproteobacteria bacterium
ACCAGCAACTGGACAGAACGCTGGGTATTTCGGTTCTGGACAGAACCATTTATGAAGATGCGGAGATTTTTGCTGCTGCGCTGCACCAGATGCGCAAGATCAACAAGCGCGACTGGCACACGTACCGGGCATTTTATGAAGTCATTGTTGAAGCGATCCGTCCGCCGGACCTGATGATTTACCTGCACTGCAATATGCGCACGCTGCGCCGCAGAATACATCTGCGCGGCCGTCGCATGGAGCAGAACATACCCCTGTCCTATCTCAAGCGTCTCGAAGTTTTGTACGCAGACTGGATTAGAAATTACCGGTCAGGAAAGGGGCAATTGCTCGTGCTGGATAGCGGGCGCCTGGATTACATTCACGACATGGTTGACCGGCTGGACGTGATGGAACAGGTGGAGGCCGTGCTGCCAAAGAGCCTTCGACGCGGGCGCTGAAACCAGCGCCCGGCCTGGCGAATGGCTCAGCCCTCGTCTGCCTGACGGGCCTTGTAAGCCCGCACGGCGATATTAAATTGCTCGGCAATCCGCTCTTCCATTTCCACCGAGTAGTTATAGGCCTGATTCAGCGCGATCTGGTTACCATCGGTCAGTTCCCCGGAACCGGCTGCGATGTCCAGGCATTCACGGTAACTGGCGAGCTCACCCTGGAACGTGTTGACATTGCTCTTGGCGACAGCCAGTTCGTCATAGGTGGCCTCCTCGGCAATGCGCGGAGGTGCTGACGGCAGATTGCAGGTCTGGGCCTCCAGCGGGAGAGTGATCTCGGATCCATCGTCCTGGGCCAGCGCACCAGCGGCCTAAAACGCTGCCAAGCAGTGCTGCCATTACGGTCGAAAAAATACGTTTATTCATGGTTGTGTCTCCGAAATTCGGATCTTAAGCGCCCGAGCTGAACTCTGCGTGGAACACGTTGATCTTGTTACCATCAAGGTCACGAAAATACCCGCGTAGAACCCATCCATACGGGAACCAACCGGTCCTTCGCAGGTCGCGCCAAGCTCGAGCGCCTTGGCATAAACCCGTTCAACGGCTTCTTTCGACCCCACCTGCAGCGCAGTCATGCAGCCGTTACCAACCGTTGCCGGCTCGCCGTTAAACGGCATGGTTACCGCCAGCCCCGGTTCTTCGGGCGAAACGGACCAGGCGACAAAGGTATCTTCTTCCATAAACCGCCTGGCGCCAAGCTCGGCGAGCAGCTCGTCAAAAAACGCCACCGCGCGTTTCAGGTCATTGGTACCGACTGTTACATAGCCAATCATTCGGTTAGCTCCTCGAAGTTCCGGGTCAAAGGCCGCTCAGGATAGCATGGTCAATCAGTCATGCTGAACAGGTGGGAAGCTCTGTCGAAAGTTGAATGCTTCCGGTGACGGGCCGCGGCGCAACATCAACTCACGTTTCGCCATCGCGTCCCTGAACACGGGGCGGGTTTCATCCGCCATCCACCACAACACCAGGTTTGCCTCGACGGGACTGAACCCCTCGGCGCGGCGGCGCATACGGTGGTCCCCGACCGGCGGACAAAAGTTCCAATCTCCAGGATCGCCAGGCAGTCAGGTTCACCAGCCACCCCTGTTCTTCGAACGCCACCAGTTCGGGGGAATCATCAGCCGCAGTTTTCAGCCGCCATACAAACCCGGGACTTTGCTCTGCCGACGCATTGACCGGGTCCAATGCCTGCCGAAAATCCTCAAAGCCGGGATCATCCCAAGGCACATTGAGACGTGCGATATTAAGCTGAGCGAGCAACGGCAATGCTGAAAGCTCCCCGCTAAATCCGGTTACAGGCTACGCAGCCGAATGACGCCCTCTGCGTTTGCAATCTCTGCAAGCGCCTGGGCGCCTGGCTCTGTTTCAACATCCAGAATGTTGTAAGCGATATCCCCGCGGCTCTTGTTCACCATGTCCAGGATGTTGATGTTGCGGTCCGATAGAACGGCCAGGACCTTGCCCAGGACGCCGGGAACGTTGCGGTTGGTGAAGGTCAGGCGGAACCCGTCGTTGCGGGTCATGCGGGTGCGGGGAAAATTCACCGAATTGAGGATATTGCCGTTCTCCAGGAAATCCATGAGCTGGGTGGCCGCCATGACTGCACAGTTCTCCTCCGCCTCGCTGGTGCTGGCGCCAATATGGGGCATAAGCACGGCTCCGGGCTTGCCCAGCAACTCCGGGCGAGGGAAATCCGTGATGTAGCGACGCAGCTTGCCGCTATCCAGCGCCTCAACCACGGCCGCCTGGTCAACCACCTGTTCACGGGCAAAATTCAGCAGGCATGCGCCATCCCGCATGGCGGCGAAAGCATCGTCGTCAATCAGGCCCTGCGTGTGCTCATTGGCCGGAATGTGCAGCGTCACAAAATCGGAAATCGCCAGCAGGGCCTGCAGGCTTTCCACCTTCTGCACCTGGCTGGACAGCCGCCATGCCGCTTCCACGGATATTGCCGGGTCGTAACCCGCGACTTTCATGCCCAGTTCCAGCGCCATGTTGGCGACCATGGCGCCAATGGCGCCCAGGCCGACCACGCCGAGCGTCTTGCCGGCGATTTCGCTACCGGCAAAACGCTTTTTCTCCGCCTCCAGCATGCGTGACATTTCCGCGGCATCGGTCACCGAGTCAAGGCCCTGTACAAAGGCCATTCCCGCAAAGATGTCCCGCGAACCCAGCAGCAAACCGGCGGCGACGAGCTCTTTCACCGCATTGGCATTGGCGCCCGGCGTATTGAACACCACCACGCCCTGCGCGGTGCAATCATCCACCGGAATGTTATTCACGCCGGCGCCAGCGCGCGCCATCGCCAGCAAACTGGCGGGTAACGGTTCGCCATGCAGTTTCTGGCTGCGCAGCATGTAGGCATCCGGGTCTCAACCGCCTCTCCCACGGAATAGCGGTCGGGCTTGAAGCAGCCCCAGGCCCTTGTCAGAAATGCGGTTGAAGGTCTTGATTTTGAATTTAGTTCATGGCAGTTTTCATTGTTTGTTGAAATTTCATTCGGTATGCTGGACGCATTCATAGGCCCAGGTCAGCCACGGCAGCAGCGCTTCGAGGTCGTCTGACTGCAACGGTTGCACCACACCAGATCCGCAGACCCGGCGGTGCATCCCGATAGGCGCCGATATCCAGGGCCACCTCCTCATCAGCCAGCAGCGCGATCATGGCTTTGACCTGCTCGGGTGGCAAATCCACGGACAGGCAAACGCTGGTATTGGAACGGGTCGCCGGGTCGGCCGCGAGAAATCCAAGCCATGGAGTGTCTCGTACAAAGGGCTCCAGCACACTGAAGTTCCGGTCACATCGCGCCATGGTCCCGGCGACGCCACCCACGGATTCGACCCAGTCCAGTGCATCGAGGTAATCCGCCACGCACAACATGGATGGCGTGTTGATGGTTGCCCCCTGGAAAATGCCCTCATTGAGGCTGCCATTTTTGGTCAGGCGGAACAGCTTTGGGCATCGGCCAGGGCGGTGACCAGGATTCAAGCCGCTCAACGGCACGCGGACTGAGGATCAGCATGCCATGGGCGGCCTCACCACCCAGCACCTTCTGCCAACTGTAGGTCACCACATCCAGCCGGTCCCAGGCCATATCCTGGGCAAACACGGCAGAGGTGGCGTCACACAGGGTCAAACCGCCCCGGTCGGGCTGATCCATTCGCCATCGGGAACCCGCACGCCCGAGGTGGTGCCATTCCAGGTAAACACGATGTCGTGGTCCGGGTTTGCCTGCGAAAGGTCCGGCAGTTCGCCGTAGGGCGCGTCAAAAAGCGTACGTTCTCGAGCTTCAACTGTTGCTCAATGTCCATGCGCCAGCCCTTGCCGAAGGACTCCCAGTAGAAGACATCAACCGGCCGCGGCGCCAAGCAGCGACCACATGGCCAGCTCGAAAGCACCGGTATCGGAGGCAGGAACAATACCCACCCGGTAGCCATCCGGCAACCCGAGAATTCCGCAGTGCGGTCGCAAGCCAACGGAGAATGTCCTTGCCCAGCGCGCTCCGGTGAGAGCGACCAAGGTGCAGACAACGACAGTTGAGTTCACATCGTAACCCGGGGCGCTTGCTGCACGGGCCGGAGGAAAAGCGGGGTTTACGGCGGTTTTAGCGGAGGGCTTCACGTATTGATTCCTGCGCTCTGCGGCGCCGTTAAAACGGGTGTTATACGTGCTTGGCCCCTGGACCGCAATGATTCAGGACATATCGCCCGGGAATTGTCACATAAGCTTCATAAAACGGCCGTTTGCATACTGCCGGGAACCGTCGCGTGCCGATGGGGCCGGAGGCGTCAGGCTCAGGCAGGACGTGTCCAGAGGGCAGCGCCGTGGTGTTCTTGGTGCTGCGCAATACGAAACTGGTATTCACCGTGTGTACCGCCTTGCAGGGCATAATCCACCGGCTGAGCAGCTCGTCATAGGCCTCAATGCTCTGGCACACGACCTTGAGCGTGTAGTCGTACTGGCCACTGGTGGCATGACATTCGAGAATCTCCGGGCGCTCGTTCACCATGTGATTGAACTCCTGCACCGAGTCAGGATGGTGATCCTCGAGGCTGACCATGGCGATGGCCGTTACCTGCAAGCCTGCCTTGCGCGGGTCGACCAGGGCAACGGTCGCCTTGATCACCCCCTGCTCCTGCAGGCGGCGCACCCGGCGCCAGCAGGGTGATGTTGACAGGCCGACACGCTCGGCCAGCGCCTGGCTCGACAGTCTCCCATCTTCCTGGAAGGCACGAAGAATCCGGTAATCCATGGCGTCCATTAACTTCTCCTGAAATGTTTGTTTCGAATAAAACGAATTTTATTGATTTTATTACTTATCAACAGGCATTTTTGAAATAAATAGAATTATTTAACCGCTGAAACGATATATAATGTTCGTATTCACAAACTGGGTAATGCCACCGTGGCAAAAAGCACCAAATACATTTCGCACACACCGGACGCGCGGGGACTTATTCGCTATTCGGACGAGGAAAACGCCATCTGGGCAAGGTTGATTGAGCGCCAGTTGCCGCACCTGGAAGGTCAGGTCTGCCAGGAATACATTGATGCGCTCGCGCTGATGGATTTTCCCCGTGACCGGATTCCGCAGTTGCCGGAAGTTTCCGAGGTGCTGATGGAGCACACGGGCTGGTCCGTTGCGCCGGTTCCGGCCCTGATCGACTTCACCAGCTTCTTCAAGTTACTGGCCAACCGCCAGTTTCCTGCCGCCACCTTTATCCGCTCCTCGCACGACCTTGATTACCTGGAAGAACCGGACATCTTCCATGAAATTTTCGGTCACACGCCGTTGCTGACCGACTACCGCTTTGCCGCTTTCACCGAGGCGTATGGCAAAGCCGGCCTGGCGGCCGACAAGCGGGATCACGCCATGCTGGCGCGCCTGTTCTGGTTCACCGTGGAATTTGGCCTGATCCAGACACCGGCAGGTCTGAAGAGCTACGGCGCAGGCATTGTTTCGTCACCGGGCGAACTGGACTACGCACTGCACAGCCCGGCACCGGAGCGTCGCCCCTTCGATGCTCTGGATGCCCTGCGCACCCCGTATCGCATCGATATCTATCAGCCGGTATATTACGTACTCGAATCATTCGATACGCTGTTTGAGCTTGCCAACACGGACCTCGCGCCCCTGATCACTCAAGCGCGTCGACTGGGCATGTTCGAACCCACATACCCCCTGAAAGATATCGCCTGAAACTGCTAGGAGTTTTCATGTCCACTGCCTGTGACCTGACAGACAAGCACTGCGTACCCTGCGAGGGCGGCGTCGACCCGATTCAACGGGAGGCGGCGCTGGAACTGTTAAATGACCTGCCCGGCTGGGAATTGAGCAGCGACGCACGCATGATCACGCGGCGATTCGAGTTCAAGGGATTCTACAAGACCATGTCGTTCATCAATGCAATGGCCTGGCTGGTCAACAAGGAAAACCATCACCCGGACTTTTCCGCCGGCTACAATTTTTGCGAGGTTGGATTCACCACGCACGCGATTGACGGCCTGTCCGAAAACGACTTTATCTGCGCCGCGAAAGTCTCCGCCCTGCTGGATTGAAATCTCCGCCGGCGCTGACCACCTCGCAACGGGTCAGCGCTTAAATCCCAGACGACCAAAAAACAAAAAACGCTGTAATTCCATCCCGTCAGGGCAATAGAAATACGGCGTGTTTCGGTGCAAGCCCGCAGGCTTGCCCCAAGTCATCAGTTCGTTAGAACGGTGGCTTACCAGCCCCAGGGCTTCCGCGCTGAACCGGAGCGGCTGGCGTTCATTTTCAATTGAACGGTGCCGGACTCCCGCGCCAAATCGAGGGAGTCTTCCTGTCCAGCCAGCTTGACCTGGCGAAACTTGGAGTCATGCATTGACTTGGCGAAGCGGTACACCCAGACGCAAAACAGCGCCGCCAGGAATGCTCCGGACGCGATCAAGATAATTTCCAACATGTTTGCTCTCCTTTTCACATGGCCTGGATCCTCCCCTGCCATGCTGACGGTTCCTGCACTCACTCCCTGTGGGTGGCTCAAACCTGATCTTGGAGACGCTTGCAATCCATTTCCGTGACTGCAATTCCTTGTCAATTGTTCCGTTGTAGCTATCTACAATACATACGCCAAAAAGTTGGCGCCAGAATCACGCTACCCGCGATTCGAACAAGGAATCAATTTCCCAACGGTTTAGACCCGCCAGAAGGTGAGATAAAGCAATCAAATCGTATTCTGTCTGACGCCTTTTCTTATTTCTGTCATTGAGCGTGGACGCTCTCTGACTCCCCTTTCTCAGCTGGTCTTTTGACGAAAACCATCGCGGAGAATTGTACCCTTATGCTGCAGCATCTTAGCTGAGGAAACCATAAAAAGCGAGTGCTTTTTACAAGCAGCCGTCACCCGCCGTGAAGCGCGCGGGGAAATTCAGCTTTGTCGATACTGGTCGCGGGGGTGACCCGCCGCCGGCTGGTCAAAGGGTAGTTCGCGAATCCATCGCGACAGTAACCATTTGACACCTCCGCGCAGGGCGACACCGGTGTGGCGCGTCAGAGGGTCAACATTATGATCCGGTCCGACGTTGTAAAACAGCATGCACATGCCCCGCTCAGGACGAATGGAAATTCCGGCATTATCAAACCGCGTTTCCCCGCCACTGAACTCCTGGTTCAGATAGACCAACTGCGTTGCAACCCTCTGTCCGCCGAACTCTAGTGGACCCTCTCCCATGGCAAAGCGCTCAGGAATGAAATAATCAAAATGCTGCTCAAAACTTTGCTCATTTTCGTACCTGAGCACCAGCGGATACTCGCCGTTGGCAATCGGGAAGTGACTCCAGTCGGCCATGCGTCTCTCCACCGTGTCGATAACCAGGTTCCGCAACCCGGGGCGCAAGCGCACCTCGTGACTGGTGCGGATATCATTCGTACCCATCTCGCCATCCTGGTTAACGATAAAGGATGGCATGAGGTGCTCACGGGCCGCCATCGCGATTTCTGCGCACTCAAAGACGCTCAACAGACGATGTAACAGCACCACGCGGGGCGTCCAGCTGCGAACCTCGAGCGACGGTGACGGCAAAGGCGCCACATGGCGTGTCTGAAAACTCCTGTGCTCCCGTGGGCAGACCCGCCTCCGGTCCGGCGCATGATGCTCCGCGCGTATTCGCCGGCCACCTCCCAGCCTTGCCTGGCCGCCTGTTCGGCCAGCCAGCGTGCGCGACCGGGATTTTGCAGCCAGATAATGCCCGTGTTCGGACCATTCAGCCAGCGCCAGCAACGCGCCGCCATCCCCTCTTTGCGCTGCGCGACGAAGCCACTGCCAGGCGGCGCAGGGCATTTTCCTGAGCCTGCTCAATCACATCCAGCAGATAGGCCAGGTGCGTCAGTGCCCGCGCATGACCTGCGCGCGCGGCGCGCTCCAGTTCGCGACGCGCCGCGACGATATCCTGGTGGCTCGTCCCGGGACCCAGCCAGGTATGAACCCAGCCACCATGCGGCCTCGGCGTCACCGAGCTCAGCCGAACGACCAAGCAGGTCTCGCGCACGATCCAGGTCGGGCGGAACGTCCATTCCGCGCAGAAAAATCAAGCCCAGAAACCTGGCGGCTGCGGCACTGCCGCTATCTGCGGCTCTCGCCAGCCACTCACGACCGGCCGCCGGATCCTGCGCAATGCCTCCGTCGCCCGTCATGTGGGGTATTACATGCTTCAGCTGGGCCTGGTGCTGCCCGCTTTGTGCAGCCGCCCTCAACGCATCTGGGGTCATGGGGGTCATAGGGTCTGATAGAATTACGGTCTATTCTACCGCGCCATAAAGAGCCATACCGCCCTGCCATGAATGTAATTGCTGACGAATTCCAGAACCGAAAATACAGCGTGCTGCGGCACATAATTCCGCCCCACGCGCTGAAGCTGGTTTTCGAGGCCAGCATGCTGAACCGGGTGCACGAGGGTTATATGAGCTGGGACAAGCACACGCAGGCCTGGGGTCGCTATTGCGATGCCATGGTGAGGCCCTGCTGCTCATGGTCCACCAGCCTCTGCAACGACGCCTCGGCATGCAATTACTGCCCTGCTACTCCTATCTCCGCTGCTACACGCCAGAGTCAAGGCTGCCGAAACACCTGGACCGCCCATCCTGCGAAATCAGCGTAACCCTGCCCATTGGCCAATGGGACTCGGATGAGTCATGGCCAATCTGGGTTGAAGCGGACGGCAAGGAACTCGCCGTTGACCTTAAGCCCGGCGACCTGCTCGCCTATCGTGGTGCCGAAGTGCCGCATTGGCGGGAACCACTGAAAAAAGGGGTCTGGATACAGGTGTTTCTGCATTATGTGGATGCCAATGGCGATTTCACGGAGTTCGCCCTGGATCGACGCGAGCGCCTCGGGCCGGTCTCTCTTCCAGTCCGGGATCGGCCAGGTATCAATTTGCCGGCGCGCGAGTCTACCGGGGCAAAAAAACTGAAACCGGCGACCCAGGCAGACTGTAAATAATGAGTCGGTTCCGTATAAAAAACGAAGCATACATTCGCCGGGTGCTCCTGGTCTTCGGTGCGGGCTTGATCGCACTTGGCTTGCTGCTCGGCCTGCTCGATAAAGATGCAACTGAACGGACTATTGAGCAATCGCAGGAGCGCACCGCCCGGATTCACGCCTCGCTGGAACCGGTTTTCGCGCTGAGCAACACATCCGAACAACACCACCAGCTGGATGAACTGCTCGCCGAATTAAGCCTGGACGAAGTACCTCAGCCCCATCCCGAACGAATTTCCCGCAGACCATTACGAGCTGTTTTTCGAGACCACAGCTGACTTTCTCGTCTATTTTTTCAATGCCATGGGATACACCGCACAGCAGCTTGATGCGCAGCAAAACCCTGTCATTCCACCCCTGGTTCTCCTTTCAATTCCTGACAATTGGGTGGATGACAAGAGTGTCGCCCTCAAGAAAAGTCTTTTTTTTCAGGGTAATCCTGCCGCTCGTGCTGATTGAAAACCGCAAGGTACTGAAGGAGCGTGCGCAGGTTGAAACTTACTTTCAGATGCAACGCAACCGGGCGCCCGTCACGCCGGAAATGCGTGAAAACCTGACAGCGTTGGCGGTGCACTATGAAGTGGTCGAAGAAGACAGCATGACGCCCCTGGGCCTCGCCGACATCGAATTGCTGCTCGAGCGAATTGACATTATTCCACCCTCTCTCGCCCTCGCCCAGGCTGCTTTTGAAAGTGGCTATGGAGCTTCAAGATTCACCTCCAGCGGCAACGCCTTGTTCGGTCAGTGGGATTGGGGACACGACGCCCTGCGTCCCGAAAACCAGCGTGATGGACTTGGCGACTATGGCATCCGGGTGTTTGAGCAACCGCTGGATTCCGTCAAGGCGTATATCCGGAACCTGAACACGCACCGAACCTACGAGGAATTTCGCAAATTACGGGCGCAGCAGCGTGACGGTCGTGTTGGGCGCGTTACACTGGATAGCAATGCATTGGCGGCAACACTGCTGAGCTATTCTGAGCAAGGTGAGGCCTATACGGCCGGCCTCCAGGAAATGATCAGGTTCAATCAGCTGACGTTGCTGGACGATGCTGTGCTGGCCAGCGGCGAGCCTGTTTATTTTGACTAACGGCGTCGTTAGATTTTCAGGCAACTCACTCTCCACCCTTTATCTGGAATAAAACAGACCGCGCATGACAGAAATTCGCCAGATCGATTTTCCTGAAAAAGACCTGCCGCTGCGCGCCGACGTCAGTCTCATGGGGCAGTTGCTGGGCAGCGCCCTGGTGGAACAACACGGCCCCGAGCTGCTGGCCCAGGCCGAAGCAATACGCACCGCAGCCATTGCCTGGCGCGAATCCAGCACCGCCGAGCCGGCTGATCTCGAAGCGCTGTTGGCGACGCTCGACATGGAGAGCGTGCAACGAATTGTCAAAGCGTTTTCCACCTACCTGCGCCTGGCCAACCTGGCAGAGAAAACCCACCGCATCCGGCGACGGCGGGAATACCAGAAAAACGATGCCGGAGCGCAAGCCGGCAGCCTCGAGGCGGTGTTCACCGAGCTGGCGGCCCAGGGGTGTGGACGCCGGCGACCTGGCGGAGCAAATCGCCACGCTGAGAATCCGCCCGGTCTTTACCGCCCACCCCACCGAGGCCACCCGGCGCAGCTTCCTGGAAAAGGAATATTCCATCATCCACCGCCTCACCGAACGCGTCACCGGGGACCTGACGCCGCAGGAGAACCAGCAGGAACTGGACCGCATTCGCGACGCCATTAACAGCGCCTGGCAGACCAGCGCACTGTCCCCAGCGTCAAGCCCAGCGTCGCCGATGAACTCGACAACGTCCTGTTTTATCTCACCGATATCCTGTATCGCGTGGTGCCGCCGTTTCACGAGTCCCTGGAACATGCCCTGCAAAAAGCCTACGGCGCGGACGCACCGCACCCCGACACGCGCCGCCTGTTGCGGTTCGGCTCCTGGGTCGGCGGTGACATGGACGGCAACCCCTTTGTCAACGGGGAGACGCTGCTCCAGTCTCTGCGCACACAGCGGGAAGCGATTATTCGCTGTTACCTGCCGGAAGTCAGGCGGCTCGGCCGTTACCTGAGCCAGACCCGGGGCATGGCCGAGTTCGACCCGGAACTGGACCCCCGCCTGGCAAGATACCGTGATCTCATGCCGAACGCGGACAAGCGCATTCCGAACCGGCACCGGGAAATGCCCTATCGCTGCTTCCTGCACTTCGTGGCCGAAAAGCTGACCAACACCGCCCTGGACCGTCCGCCGGCGTACACCAGCCCGGCGGAATTCCAGGCTGATATCGACCTGGTGGCGCGCAGCCTGGAGGAAGGCAAGGGCCGCCACGCGGGCCTGTTTGGCGTGCGCCGCCTGCAACGCAAGATCGAGACTTTCGGCTTCCACCTCGCCACCCTGGACACGCGCCAGGATGCACTCCTGCTGCGGACCGACCTGGGTGAAATTCTCGATGCGGGCGGCTGGCTGGATCGCCCGGTGGAAGAACGCATCGGGGCGCTGGCGGACCACCTGTCGCGGCCGAATCTGGAATCACCCTGCGGACCTGACCAGTGTCGTCCCAGGCCGCAGCACACTGCGTGTCTTTGGCGCCATCGGCGAGGCGCGCGAACGCTTTGGCCCGGAGGCAACCGGCCTGTTCATCATCAGCATGACCCAGGGCGCCGACGATGTGCTGACCGCCATGGCCCTGCGCGTTTCGGCGGATTGGGCGATGGACTTACCGTGCCGCTGGACGTCGCTCCGTTGCTCGAGACCGTTGACGACCTGGATGCGGGCCCTCAGATTCTTGACCGGCTCCTTTCCCTCGAAGTGTATCGGGAGCACCTGCAGCGTCGCGGGAACCGCCAGGTCATCATGGTCGGCTACTCAGACAGCAGTAAAGACAGCGGCATCATGGCGGCGCGCTGGGGGCTTTACGAGGCCCAGCGCCAGCTTGTTGCTCTTGGCCAAGCGCCACGGGGTGCACGGTGCTGTTTTTTCACGGCCGCGGTGGTACCGTCAGCCGGGGTGGCGGCAACCTGGTTAATGGCATCGAAGGCGCACCACCCGGCAGTATCGCGGGTTACCTGCGGGTTACTGAACAGGGCGAAGTGATAAACCAGAAGTTTGGTATCCGGCCCATTGCACTGCGCAACCTGGAACTGATGACCGGTGCGGTTCTGCGCCACCACCTCGCGGATACGGGCCAACGGGCCACGAAATCCCAGCGCCGGATCATGGAGGAGATGGCCGGCACCTCCCGGGAAACCTTTCGCTCCCTGGTGTTCGAAGACCCGGCGTTTATCCGCTACTTTCGTTCTGCCACGCCCATCGACGTCATTGAGCAACTCAACATCGGCTCGCGCCCTGCGTCGCGCCGCAGCGGCAGGGCATCGAAAACCTCCGCGCCATACCCTGGGTTTTTCCTGGGCCCAGGTGCGTATCGGCTTTCCCGGCGTGTACGGGGTCGGCACGGCCCTGGACACCGCCATGCGGAGCATGGCATCGATGCACTCCGCGATATGCTGCATCACTGGAGTTTTTTCCGGGGACTGATCAACGACGTGGAAATGGTACTGGGCAAATCCACCCTGGAAATCGGGCGCCGCTACGCGGAACTGGCCGGTGCCGATGCTGATCCGGTGTTTGGCGCATCGAGCGCGAGTTCTCGCTCGGCAACGACTGTATCCTGGAACTCAAGGACAGCCGGACGAACTGCTGGCTGACCAGGAAACGCTGCGGCGCAATATCCGTGCGCCTGCGCAACCCCTACGCTGATCCCATGCATCTCATGCAAATCGACCTGCTGCGCCGCTGGCGCGAGGGTGGCCGCGAGGACGAGGAACTGCTGTACGCGCTCAAGTCCACGGTCAACGGCATCGCCCTGGCCATCCAGAACACGGGCTGAGCCCCCCGATCATGCCAGCCCGGGATCTTCTGCTCGTCGTGCTGATCTGTGCACGTGTCTGGGGTTTCAATTTCGTTGCCGGCGCACAGGCCATGACGGCCTTTCCGCCGATGCTGTTCATGGTCCTGCGCTTCTCCCTGGTGCTGCTGCTTGCCCTGCCCCTGCTTCGACGCCCTCCGCCGGGCCAGTGGCCGAGCCTGGCTGCCTCGGCCATCGCCATGGGCGGGTTGCATTTCACGTTCATGTTCTGGGCGCTGGGACTGTCAGACGACGTCACTTCGATCGCCATTACGCAGAACATGTACATACCCATCAGCGTCCTGCTGGCCGTGCTCATCCTGAAAGAGCCGGTGGGCTGGCGCACCCTGGCGGCGACCGCCACGGCCTTCCTCGGGGTGCTTTTCATCGGCTTCGACCCTGCGGTGCTGGCGCAACTGGATGCGCTGGGCCTGATCCTGCTGTCGGCGTTCTTCCAGGCCCTGGCCTCGGTGCTGATGCGCGGCCTGTACGGCATCCATCCGATCAGCTTCCAGGGCTGGACGGCCATTTTTCCCTGCCGGTGCTGGGCGCTGGCCAGTGCCCTGTTCGAGCAGGGCCAGTGGGCTGCCATCGAAGCTGCCCAACCAATCCACTGGGCTGCTCTCGCCTACACGGTGATCATGGCATCGCTGGTCGGCCACGGCCTGTTCTTCTTCCTGGTGCAGCGTCACCCGCTGCCGCTGCTGATGCCCTACATGCTGATGATGCCCCTGTTCGCCGCCACCTTTGGCATCCTGGTGTGGGGTGACCGACCCGGCGGGCGGCTGATTCTCGGCGGTTGCCTGATCCTCGGCAGCATCCTGTTCATTACCCTGCGCGGACGGCGCAAAGTTGAGAAGGTTTTGCAGGCCCGTTCAGCGGGGGACACTTGAGCGGGGCGTCCGCGCCTGCGAGCCTGACCAGCGGCGGCGTCCACCGGCGCGTTCTGGCCATCTCCTTGCCCGCCATCCTGGCCAACTCCTCTGCGCCACTGGTGGGGCTGGTGGATACCTGGGCGGTCGGCCACCTGCCCGGCGCGGTGCACCTGGCGGCGGTCGGCGTCGGCAGCGTGATCTTTAACTTCGTTTTCTGGACATTCGGCTTCCTGCGCATGGGCACCACGGGCCTCGTGGCCCAGGCCTGGGGACGCATGGATCTGGAGGAACTGGGCCGTGTCGTGGTCCGCTCCTGCGCCCTGGCCATCGTGATCGGTCTCACGCTGTGGTTCGTACAGAGTGCGCTCTGGACCTGTCAATCGCCGCCCTGGCCCCCCCGGAGGATGTGGCGCACCTGACCCGCGCTACTTTGATCTGCGCATCTGGGCGGCACCGGCCACCCTGCTGGTTTTCGTCATCTCCGGCGTGCTGTTCGGCCTTGGCCGTACCACCGGCGTGCTGGTGCTGCAACTCGCGCTGAACCTGGCCAATGCCGCACTGAACCTGTGGTTCGTTGTCGGCCTGGACCTGGGTGTCGCAGGCGTTGCCCTGGGAACCCTGATCGCCCAGTGGCTGGCCGCCGCCCTGGGTCTGGTGATGCTGTTCGGGGAGCCTGCGACTGCTCCGCGCGCTGCGCGCGGTGCTCAGGGAAAGCAAGACCTGGCGTCCCGCTGGCTTTCGGCCCCTGCTGGTGCTCAATGGTTATATTTTTCTGCGCACCATCCTGCTGATGGTCGCGCTGACCCTGGTCATGCGCGAGGCTGCCGGGCTGGGAGAAACCGCGATGGCGGCCAGCCACGTGGTGAACCAGTACCTGATGCTGATCGCCCTCGGCCTGGATGGTTTTGCCCATGCCGCCGAGGCGCAGGCCGGCGCAGCCTGGGGTCATGGCCGGCGCGCGCTGTTCCAGCGCTGGGTGCGGGTTGCGGGCCTGTGGGCGTTTATCGCCAGCCTGCTGTACACGGCGCTGTTCTGGTTTGCCGGCGACCTGCTCACCGCCCTGCTGACCAATATCGAGCCGGTACGTGCGGCGACTGCCCGGGTCATGCCGCTGGTGGCGCTGCTGCCGGTCGTATCGGTCTGGTGCTACCACTTCGATGGCGTGTTCATCGGCGCCACCGCTGCGCGGGCCATGCTGGTGACCATGGCCATCGCCTTCGCAGTTTACGTCGTGATCCTGCCGCCCATGACCGATCACTGGGGACTGGCCGGACTCTGGGGCGCCGTGCTGGTGTTCATGGCCCTGCGCGGTGTTGCCCAGGCGGCATGGTATCCCTTCATGTAGCGCACGCTGAACTGACCCTGTCTCCAGCGCCTGTGCTTGCCTATAATTTGGGATGTTCAGAAGACACCCCGGGGACATGCGTGGCATCCAATGTTGAAACAGAATCCGCCGGTTTCCTCCCGCAGCCGGTCAGGCCCTGGCTGAGCTGGCGGCGAAAACGCTTCTGGGCGCTGGTCCTGCTGCTGATTTACACGCTGGCAGGGTTTTTTCTCACGCCCTGGCTGATTGAGCGACAGCTCCGCAAAACGGTTGAGCAGACAGGGCGCAGCCTGTCGGTCACGGAGATCCGGACCAACCCCTATTTGCTGACAGCCGAGGTCACCGGCCTGGAGATCCGGGACAAGGATTCCAAACCGCTGTTCACCCTGGAGCGTTTTTTTGCCGACGTGCAGACCAGCTCCGATTTTCCACCTGGCGCTCACGTTCAAAAACCTCGCTATTGAGCGACCCGAGCTTTTCGATGAGATGTTCCAGGGCACGGACACCCGCCTGGTTCGCTTCGCCCGGGACCTGGCCGGCGAAGCGCCCCCGGAAACCGCTACGCAGGACAGCAAACCGCCACCCGTATACCTGCAGCAGTTGTCGGTGCAAGACGCCTACCTGCATGTCCTTAACACGAGCCTGGACAATTACGAGGCCACGGCGGGGCCGGTTACCGTCAACCTTGCCGACATCCGGACGCGGCCCGACCATGTCGGCAGTCAGGCGGTAAACCTGCTGATCAATGAAACGGACCGGTTCCGGTGGCAAGGTGATTTGCAACTGGTGCCTTTCCAGTCCCGGGGCACGGTGCAATTTGATGCAAGTACGCTCCCGGAGATTCGCAGATTGTTGGACTATTTCCTGCCTTTCGACGTGGAATTTGACAGCATCGCGGCCACTTTCGATTACCGCATGGCCGTTACGGAACAAGGTTTCAATGCGACCGTTGAAGGACTTGAAGGCGAAGCCCTGGGCTTCGCGGCCGTTATGGATGACGGCGGTGAGCCGGTTATCGAACTGCCGCTGCTGCGCTTCAGATGGAGGCGGCATCCAGGTTCCACGACCGAAGGCGCAGAAGCCCTCGTGGCATTTCCCCTGATTCGTTACGATGGCGGTTCCATTGAGTATCCGCAAAACGTCGCCCAACTGGAACAGCTCGAACTCAGCGGGATGACCGTTCGCGCAGCGCTGGAGGAGAATGGACAACTTAACCTGCTGGATATGATTCCGCAGTTCGAGGACAAAACCATCACCGGCAGCGTCGGAACCGGTGACAGCGCCGGAGCGACACCGTGGACCATCAGCCTCAACCGGTTTGAACTTTCCGGGAAGGCACCCTGCATGCCTCGCTGACCGTTCGGTTACCCCAGCGGTGGAACTCACCGTCATTCCCAATGCAGCTTAGCGGCATCAGCAAGATCGACAATCAGCGATGGAAAGCGCGCATTCCGCTCGTATTTGAAGCCGACCTCTCCAGCGGCGGCAGACCTGGGCTTCGATGGGGAGATCATGGCCTTGCCCCAGCGCTGGAGGTGACCGGCACGGTACAGCTGAACAATGTTCAGACCGGACTGGTGCAGCCTTACGTCAACCACTTTGTGAATGTCCGGTCTCAAGTGGCGGGCGCCCTGACCCTGAGCGCGGATGTTACCCACAACCCGGAACAACTGCTCGCCGCCAAAGGCTCGCTGACCTATGCGGCGTTCGAAGTCCAGGACCGGCTACTGGAAGAAAAACTGGCGGCGTGGGACTCCCTGCAGGTGGATCGATTCGAACTGAATATGGCCGGCAAAACCCTGGCCACCTCCGAGTTCAAATTTGGCGGACTGTATGGACGGGTGACTATCGCCAAAGACCTCACCACCAACGTCGGTGATCTGCTGGTAACGACACCAGACAATGGGCGCGGAAACGGGCAGCACATCGGAGCCGGGTCAGGGCCATGCCGGAATTCGCCATCACAATTGGTGGCATTGTCATGCAAAATACCGCCCTGGATTTCTCCGACCGTCGTTGCCCCTGCCCTTTGACGCAGCCATCCGTGACATGGATGGTACAATCTCCACCCTCTCCAACCGACCTCGGAAGAGCCTGCCGAAATCGCCCTCGAAGGCCGGGTGAACGAGTTCGGCCTGGCACGCATCAACGGCACCACACAGGCCCTTGATCCGACCAACCAAACCGACATCACCATGGTGTTCCGCAACCTGGATATTTCCCGCCTGACGCCGTACACCATTCAATTTGCCGGTTACTCCATCGAGACCGGGCGCCTCGATCTCGACCTGGGGTACCGCCTGGCTCGTAGACCGCCGGCTCCAGGGCGACAACAAGGTCGTCATTCGCGAAATGAAACTGGGTGAAAAAAGCGACCTGCCCGGCGCCGGCAGCCTGCCCCTGGGACTGGCGGTTGCCCTGCTCACCGATTCGGAAGGTGTCATCGACCTCGCGGTCCCGGTTGAAGGGTGATCTCGACAATCCGGAATTCCGCATCGGGGGTGTGATCTGGAGAGCCATCGGCAACCTGATTACGAAGGCGGTCACGGCGCCATTCAGGTTCCTGGCCAACCTGGTCGGCATCGACTCGGAAGACTTTGGAACGCTGCACTTTCAGCCCGGCAGGGCTGACCTGTCTCCACCCGACCAGGAGCAGCTGGTAAAACTTGGGGAAGCCATGCTGCAACGGCCGGAGCTCAGCGTGGAAGTGGCTGGAAGCTGGTCACCGGACCTGGACCGACCAGCTTTACAGGCTTCCCGTATTGAAGCGGACATGGACGCATGGCTGGAGCTCAACCCCGGCAGTGGTGAAGAATTGACCGTCGCACGTGAGCGCCGGGTCCTCGAAGCCCTTACCCTTCAGGGGCGTCCTGATATCGAGCTGGAGACGCTGCAACTGCCATTCATGCAGGCCCCGGCGGATGACCCGGAAGGCGAGGCAATGCTCGACGAGGTTGCCTACCTCCGGCAGACCTTCGGCCACAACTCGAAGCGAGCGTGGTTATCGACGAGTCGAACTGACTGGGGGGGGGGGGGGCCGAAGGGGGGGGGGGGAGGGGGGGATGGGGGGGGGGGGGGGCGGGGGGGGGGGGGGGTGGGGGGGGGGGGGGGGGGGGGGGGGGGGGGGGGGGGGGGGGGGGGGGGGGGGGGGGGGGGCGGGGGGGGGGGGGGGGGGGGGGGGGGGGGGGGGGGGGTGGGGGGGGGGGGGGGTGGGGGGGGGGGGGGGGGGGGGGGGGGGGGGGGGCGGGGGGGGGGGGGGGGGGTCGGGGGGGGGGGGGGGGGGGGGGGGGGGGGGGGGGGGGGGGGGGGGGGCGGGGGGGGGCGCGGCGGGGGGTGCCCGGGCGGGCGGGGGGGGGGGGGGGGGGGGGGGCGGGGGGGGGGGGGGGGGGGTGGGGGGGGGGGGCCAACTGCAGGCTTGCCTCGCTGGCCGGGTCGGCCGCCGTGGATAGTGCATTGCGCGTAATCGCCCGACTGGTTGGTGTACCAGGAACGGGTAAAGGGACGGGGAGAAACCGGTCCGGGCGCGGATGTCCAGGGACTTCCCCCGTGTCTGGTCAGCGCGACGCCCGAGCTGCGTATCAATGAAGCGCAGCCGGCCAGCGTCGAGCCCGGCGATGACAGCTCAATTCCGCTGGAGTTGGGCGTATCGGCAAGTGAGTGAGATGCGGGGTAAGACCGGCTTTAACGTGTTGCTGCTTCCACGGAAGCAGACTGCGCCTTGCGTTCGACGACGCGCCGGTCTTTGGCCCGTTTGTGCTGAATCCGGTAGCCCAGCAGCACCGCCAGAATAAGCGCATAGACGGTCGGCTCCACCGTGTCGAGCTTAACCTGCCAGTAGTAATGCCACACACCAAGGATGGCTGCCGGATAGACCAGGCGATGCAGCGATTTCCAGCGCCGGCCCAGGCGGCGCATCCAGCCCCGCGTGGAGGTCAATGCCAGCGGAATAAGCAGCAACAGCGCCGCGAAGCCGATGGTGATGAAGGGTCGCTTGAACACGTCCTCCAGAACCAGACCCAGGTCCAGCGCCCGGTCCAGCGTGAGATACACGAGAAAATGCAGCACCAGGTAGAAAAACGCGAACAGCCCGATCATCCGCCGGTAGCCGATCAGCCAGCTGCGGCCGGTTAAATCGCTCAGGGGCGTGATGCACAGGCCCAGCAACAGGAACCGCAAAGCCCAGATGCCGGCCAGGTCCATCAGGGCTTCCACCGGGTCGGCGCCAAGCGAGACACCGGCCAGGCCCAATGCCCCGGCCAGCAGATAAAGCGCCGGCGCCAGGCAAGCGAGAAACAGCGGCGGCTTGGTCCACCGAAAAATACGTTTGCTGGCGGCCTGCATCTGCGGCCGGCTCAGTAGTTGCGGCGCAGGTCCAGCCCCGTATACAGGCCGGCAACTTCATCCGCATAGCCGTTGAAAGGCTTGGTGGGGATCCTTCCGGCGAACAGCCCCGCCCCGATCGGCCGCTCGGAAGCCTGGCTCCACCGCGGATGATCAACATCCGGGTTCACGTTGGCGTAAAAGCCATATTCGCTGGGAATCGCCCGCTCCCAGCTGGAAACCGGCTGCTGCTCCACGAATTCGATCGTGTCGATGGACTTGATGCTTTTGAATCCGTATTTCCAGGGCACTACCAGCCGCAGCGGAGCGCCGTTCTGGTTGGGCAGTTCACGGCCGTAAACGCCCACCGCCATGATGGTCAGAGGATGCATCGCCTCTTCAATGGTCAGGCCCTCGACATACGGCCACTGCAGGATCCGGCGCCGTTGCCCGGGCATTTCCTCCGGACGCATGACGGTTTTCATGCGCACGAACTTCGCTCGGGAGTTGGGCTGGAAGCGCTTGAGCATGTCGCCCATCGGGATGCCGACCCAGGGCACGACCATGGACCAGGCTTCCACGCAACGCAGGCGGTAAATCCGCTCTTGCAGGACCTGGGGTTTGAGTAAATCCTCGAGCGCGTAATCACCGGGCTTGTCACACTCCCCGGCGATCCTCACCGTCCAGGGCTGCGGCTGAAAATCCCCGGAGTAGCGCGCCGGGTCCGACTTGCCGGTGCCGAACTCGTAAAAATTGTTGTAGGTGGTGATGTCTTCCCAACTGTTGGGCGCCCGCTCCGGCCGGTAGCTGGTCGTTTCAATGGGCCCCAGGACCGGTGTACTGCCCTCTTCCGCCAGCAACTGGGCGTTGGCCAGGGGCGCAAGCGCCAGGCCGGCGGAGGCGATGCCTGCGCGGCGCAGCAGTTCACGGCGGCGCAGATAGACGGACTCGGACGTGATCTCGGAGGGCAGAATGTCAGACTTACGGCGTATCAGCATGATGGCGATCCGGCAGGGTGTAAGGGTGTACTGCGGATAAAGACCGGAATACGTAAAAGCTTACGCGCTGCGGGATCAATCAGCCGTGAACACCGCGCCCGGGACTTGTCGCCTATCGCCCGGGACTCAGGACTTGCTGCCCTTGCCGGCCTCTTCCAGATCCAGCCCCATCTGCCGCGCACGCCGTCGCCATTTGCGACGTGCCAGATCCTGCATGTCGATGGTCGCGTCGCTCTCATCCACGATCTCCAGCCCAAGCAGCGTTTCGATAATGTCCTCGAGCGTCAGAATGCCCTGCGTGTCACCGTACTCGTCAACCACCAGCATCATGTGCGCGCGCGTTTCCTGGGCGCGGTTAAAGGCCCGGCCCAGGGTCACGGTCTCGGGCACCGAGGGCATATCCCGACGGTAGTTTTCCAGCAGCTTGTGCTGGTTGCCCCGCGCCTGGGCAAGCAGCAGATCGCTGCGCAGGACAAAGCCGGTGATCCGGTCAACGTCATCGTTGTCATAGATCGGAATGCGGGAAAAGGGTTCCTGTTCGTAACGGTGAAAAAACTCCTCAACCGTGGTGGTGTCCGGCAGCGAAAAAAGCACCGTGCGGGGTGTCATCGCCGCATGCACCGGGGTGTGCCGCAGGGCCAGCAGGTTCTTCACCACCCGCGACTCCTGGCGACCCAGCTCGCCCTCCTCGGCACTGAGCTCCGCCATTGCCGCAAACTCCTGGCGACTGAAGCCGCTGATGGTCGGGCCTTCGGTCATTGACCGGGTCATGAATTCCGACAGCTTGACGAAGGGGTAAAGCACCAGCACCAGGAACTTCAAACCATAGGCCGTAGCGGGCGCCAATTGCCGCCAGTAGGTGGCGCCGAGCGTCTTGGGAATAATCTCGGAAAAAACCAGGATCAGTAAGGTGAGTATCGCCGAGGTGATGCCCAGGTAGGCATTGCCAAAGACCGCCGTGGCCTGGGCTCCGGCCCCGGCCGCGCCCGCCGTATGCGCAATCGTATTGAGGGTCAGGATCGCCGCCAGCGGCTGGTTGATTTTGTCCTTGAGCTTGCGCAGCACCGGACCGCAACGTTCACCCTGCTCTTCCTTCAGGGCGACGTAGGCGCTGGTGACACTGAGCAGGACCGCCTCGGCGATCGAACAGAGGAACGAAAATACCAGGGCTACGCAGACGTAAACAATCAGGAGGGTCATGACGGTTGCAGTGTAACCAATCACGACCAACTTAGACACGTGCAATAAGGCTTAATCGGGCGGCTGGTGATACGGCTGGACGCCGGGAGCCGTATTAAGACAATAAGGACAGTGGGCCTGGTTTCCGACCCTTTCCTCCGGTCAGAACCTTTCTCCCCCAGCAGAAAGCCCACTGACTGGCCCCCGTCCGGGGCTGGCTAAGGCTGCACCCGGGCGGGTTTAATTCGTTACCACTGCTTCCGTTTTCAGCCATCAGAAACACCAGTGTGCCGCCGCCTGACGAATCGCCGGTGGGATACGCTGAATCCGGGCAGCCGGGCGTCATTAAAGCTCCCGTCACCAGGACATGGGTTGCTGATTGTCCAGCCCGCGCCTCAATAAACAATGTTGCTACCGCCAACATCAAGACGTGCACTCGCCACCTGGGGACTACCCAGCATGTACTGACCGCGCGACGGAATGACGGGATAAAGACCAAGCAAAGTAAACAATTCCCAGGCCGCCCTCGGCGGCGTTATTTTACTTTCAGGAACTTCCTGAAACAGGATGCCGCTCAAGCACTGACCGCGTTGAGGCTGGTTGGAGAGTGTGTACAACCAGGGCACATGCCAGTGTGCCGGTGATGCTTCCCGGTAGAACCCGGGCCCTTCCGGGTTCATGAAATCGCCATCGGGCGTAAGTTCGAAAAAAGCATCCAGCCGCCGGGTTAATTCCTGTCGCCCACCCAACAGGGTCAGCAGTCCGTCGACGTCAAACTGGGCTACTGGACCAAAGCGCGGCCCAGGCGTCAGCATCATCATAATCCACGCTTCCAGGGCCACCATCGCCTCGGTTATCCAGCGGGGCAAAAGGTGTGCGCCAATCGCGTGCGTTGTCGCGTCCGCGAAACAGACTCTCGCCGGGATCGAACAATTGCCGATAGAGCAATACCCGCGCGGCGAATGACTCGGCGAGGTCCCGTTCACCGAGCTGCGCGGCGAGCGACGCCGTTGCATGATGAACTGAGGCCGCTTCCAGACTGCGGCTTACCGAGCCGGTTGGCACAGTGTTAAAAGAAAAATAGCCCAGCCGGTCATATTCGGCCCACGGAAGGCCCGGGCTGCCAGGCAGAGAGGCCCTGAGCAATGATGGCAAGGCCTGGGCAGCATCAATACCGGGCAAAGAGCGGCTTGCAAGGGTTGCCAGCACCGTGGCGAAAGGGTTCGTTGCAACAGAGCCACGCGCCCTGCCCCATACTGTCCGGTGCGGCAAATGACCCGTTGCGCGCTGGTGGGCCATGATGGTTTCAAACAGGTCCGCCATGATATCCGGCGCTACGAGACTGAGCATGGGTATCACGGTGCGGTAACTGCTCCGGCGCCAGGTTGGCGAGATAGGCCTGCCGTGCGCAACCCGCCTGATTGTGTCGTTTGCCGCTCGATAGCGGCCGTCGCTGTCCGCCATGTCACCATAAGCTGCAATAAGCCGGTAAAGCGACAGGTAAGCGCGGCCGCGCAATGCTTCATCACCACTCAGGCCCAGATGCTCTAACTGCGCGGCCCAGGCCTCCCTCGCTTGCCGCTGCACGTCCGCAAAATCAGGGACGCCGAAGGATTCGAGATTGGCACGCGCGCCGTTGATATCCACCGTTGACAGGGACAACGCCAGTTCCAGTGATTCCGCTCGTTGATCAAAAACCAGCTCAATGCTGCCGTCCGGGTTGCGATTGGCAGCACGGAAGGCGCGGCTGAAACGCAGCGCAACGTGCAAAGTTTCTCCGCCACGGCCGGTAAATTGTCCGTTGATGGACCGACGTCCCCGTGCCACTTCCAGCTGACCCGCCCGGGCTTGCCCGAAATCCAGCCAGCCGAGTGCCAGCACAAGCGGTGAATCAGGCGGTGACTGAAGGCGATAATGCGCGCCACGCTGACTGGCGCTTGCTTCAAGCTGCGGCTGACCGGGCATTCCCAGGTTGAACCAGCCCGGGCCGCCGCGCAAGGCCATACTCGCCGAATCAGGAACATGGTCCGGCTGCCAGCGAAGCTCAAAGTCCACACCATCCTCTGACCGCGCATGACGCAGGCCAAGCCAGTTTTCTTCTTTGGACAATACGGGATGCAGGCGCAACATGCCGAAAGGAAAAAGTGCCTCGACCTGGTCCGGCCCCGTAAAACTGACCCGTGCGACGGGGCCTGCCCTGGTGGCGGCTTGCTCAAGCTGATCCGGAGCAGGCAGCTCCGGGCCAGTACCGGGTGAGTCTTGCTTACAGGAAAGCAGCCCAAGACAAATACCAAGGACAACAGCCCGCATAGCCAGGCGGGCAACAGTTAATGAATTTCCTGCGGCATAAACCCTGAACATTTCGTTGACGCGTACTACTGGTAACCGATGGCCACGGCAATCACGATCACCGCGGAACCGGCAACCAGGAACTGGGCGATCAGCGGCCAGATAAACCGCAGCCATCGCCCATATGGAATGCCACAAATGCCAAGCATGCCCATCAATACCGGGTTGGTGGGCACTATGATGTTCATGAAACCATCACCCATCTGGTAAGCCAGCACCGCCACCTGGCGTGAGACTCCCACGATGTCCGCAATCGGCGCCATCAATGGCATGGTCACGTAAGCCTGACCAGAGCCGGATGGAATAAACAGGTTCAGGGCGCTTTGAATCAGGAGCATGCCCACGGCTGAAAGTGAACCACCAAGGGCTTCCAACGGAATGGCCAGGGCATTAACAATCGTATGCAATACCTGGCCATCGCTGAGCATGAGCTCGATACCACGGGCAAATCCAATCAGGAGTGCGGTGCTGGTCAGCTCCATGGCGCCTTCAGTGAAGCGCCGCGCCATGGCATCAAGACTCTGTCCTGAAACCAGTCCGACCGCCAGGGCCAGGGCAACAAATACCCCGCCTAATTCAACCAGGTACCAGCCCTGCTGTTTGATGCCCCAGACCAGCAGCACCAGGGTTGCAACGGTCATGGCCAATACGATGTTCTGGCGCCGGGATAACGGTCCGATGTCCGGCGCCTCTGGCGGCTGCGCCTCGGGAATATCTGCCACCAGCGACGCTGAGGGATCGTTCCGCACCCTCGAGGCATATCGCCACACATGAAAAAAACCGATGGCCAGGAACGGGAGAAACATTGCACCCCGAAAGGCCCAACCTGATGCCGGTTCCAGCCCCGCAACCTCCTGGGCAACCAGTACCGTGAACGGATTGATCATGGCCGTGCCAAATCCAACCGCATAACCGACGGTGACAATACCCAGTGCGGCGACCGTGTCCATGCGCATGGCAGCACACAAGGTGATCAGTATGGCAATCAGTGGAATGTATTCCTCGGCCATGCCAATTGTTGACGAACCGATGCCAAACGCCAGCATCCCCATAAAAATCAGTAACGCCGGCTGACCGCCGAAACGCTCCAGGACTCGTGCCAGAGCTGCATCAAGAGCGCCCGTTGCACGGATCACCGACAAGGCGCCACCAATCAGAAAGACAAAAAAGATGATGCCCTGGGCAGCCTCAAGGCCTCTGGGAATTATCGTAAACAACGACCATATTGATGGCGCCGTGGCATCGGGCAGAAGCGCAAAGGTTCCCGGCTCAACCACTTCGCGACCATGATCATTAACAACGGTAGCGAACTGTCCAGCTGGCAGAATCAGGGTGAGCAGATAGGCCACGATGATCATGCCGTAAAGCAACACCAGCGTATGTGGGACTCTGAATTTGGATGACATTGCTGACCCTTCCCGGCTTTTGATTTATGACCATCAATTAAGGTCGGTCGAGTCGTTGGTTTTGGTTTTGGTTTTGGCAACCATTCCGGAATAACCGGGGATGAAGCACAACCGACCGCAGCATCAGTATACGCATCCTGCCCGGCAAGTCGGACACCAAGCGGTATCAGCAGTCCGGCGATTTCCGGTGCATGCGGCCCAGGGGTGTTGGTAACTGTGAGCGCCTGCCCTCACGGCAGCCGTCAGCCAAATAGTAGCGGGGAAAAGCAATCGCGATGAAGAACACCTAAAACATAGTCTCAGATCGCTTCCTTTTGGTGTCGGGACATCCTGTCCGCCAACCGTGTTAGTTGACCGGCCAATCGCGTTGAGACCAAAAAACTGTAAACCATTAATTAATTATATACAAGAGCTTATATAACTTATCTAAATATAAATTTAGGTTTTTGCCGGCCATCCGGCCCGCCGGGACCGCCCGGCCCGCCGGTGAAACGGCGCAGGATTCAGTATGCTTCACCGGGGCCAACTGGGCCTAGAATAGGCTTAACGCCACAACAACACCCCACGGGTAAGGAATCAGCCGATGCAATGTCCCAAGTGTTCTGCGCAAACCGAAGAGACCTACTATGACGAAGTCCGAGTCGATCGCTGCACCAACTGCAAGGGCTTGTGGTTCGACAGCGGCGAGCTGGAAGCACTGCGCCAGGATACCTGGATGGCGGATTATATCGTTGACACCGGCGACGCCAGGGTCGGCAAACAGTTCAACCGGGTGCAAGGCATAAGCTGTCCACGCTGTTCAGCAGTCATGGTCGAGGAACACGATGAGGATCAGCCGCATATCCTTTACGAGCGCTGCCCCAATGGCCACGGCACCTTCCTGGACGCGGGCGAGTTCACGGACCTGATGCACAAGTCTTTCTGGGACCGTTTCAAGCGACCGGGCTGAATCAGCCCGGCACGGCCGCGCATCGCCGGGGGCCGCCGTCAGACCTCGTCCTCGTGCTGCAGTTGCATGACCACCGGGTCCGTGGACAGCACGATAACGGTCATCGGCCGACAGCACACCTGGCAGTCCTCCACGTAACGCTGCGGTCCCGCCGTGGGATCCACCAGCAGCTGAACCGGTTCTGCACAGTAGGGGCAGTGCCCCTCAACCAGCTCCTCACTCCAGTTCATCGCCTGTAAGCCTCCCGAACGCGCCTGTCACCGATCTTGTAGCATAGAAGCGAACTGCTGAAACCGGTGTCATGTCCTCGGAAACCGACCTGATTTTTGTTCTTTTCCTGGTGCTCGCCAGCGCTTCGCTGGCGGCGACGGCCATGCTGTGGGCGCGCCAGGCGCTGATCGTCGGTTACCTGCTGGCCGGCGTGCTGGTGGGCCCCTGGGGCCTGGGCTGGGTCGCCGACACGCGGGTTATCGGGGAGCTTTCCGAGGCCGGGATCATTTTCCTGCTGTTCCTGCTGGGCCTGGACCTGACTCCCCAAAAGCTGTTTGCCCTGTTCCGACAGACCACCCTGGTCACGTTAATGACCTCGGTGCTGTTCTTTGCCAGCGGAACGGCGCTCGGACTGGGTTTCAGCTTTGCCCTGCACGATGCACTGCTGATAGGCGCCGCCTGCATGTTCTCCAGCACGATTATCGGCATCAAGCTGCTGCCCACCACCGTTCTCCACCATCGCCATACGGGTGAAGTCATTATTTCGGTGCTGCTGCTGCAGGACCTGATTGCGATAGCCGTGATTATCACGCTGCAGGCCATGGGCAAGGAGTCTGCCGAACTGCAGGACCTGTTGCTGCCCCTGCTGGGCTTGCCGGTGCTGGCGCTTGGCGGCTACGCCTTCGAGCGGTGGGTGCTCATGCCCCTGTTCGAGCGCTTTGACCAGGTCCAGGAGTTTCTTTTCCTGGTCACCCTGGCCTGGTGCCTCGGCATGGCCTGGGCCGGTCACGCGGTGGGCCTGTCCTATGAACTGGGTGCGTTCCTCGGCGGGGTAATCATGGCCACCAGCCCGATTGCCAAATTCATATCAACACGCCTCTACCCGCTGCGGGATTTCTTCCTGGTGCTGTTTTTCTTCGCGTTGGGCGCCCAACTGAACCTGGACGTGGTGCCCGGCGTTCTCCTGCCGGCCGCCCTGCTGGCCGCCATGATGCTGGTGATCAAGCCGGCGGCCTTCAAGTTTGCCCTGGGCAGGGTTGCAGAGTCGCAGAAGCTGGCCTGGGAGACCGGCTGGCGACTGGGTCAGATGAGCGAGTTTTCCCTGCTGATCACCTTCATGGCGATGCAGGTGCCGCTGTTCGGTCCGGACGTGGTGATCCTGATACAGGTCGCAACCGTGCTGAGCATCATCGGCTCATCGTCGATCGTGGTGTTTAACTTCCCGACACCGGTCGCCCTGAGCCGCAAGCTGCGCAAAGACTGAACAGCTGCCGGCACGCCCCGGTAAACCCGGCGCAGCGGGCAGGACTGCCGCTGCAAACCTGTTCGGCCTATTCGGTCGGTTTGGCCGCAGCCTCCAGCCCTTCAAAATCATCAATCATGATATTTTTCCGGTTCACGGTGACCAGGCCGTTCTCCTGGAACCTCGCGAGGACGCGACTGACCGTTTCAGTAGCCAGGCGCAGGTGGCTGGCAATATCGCGGCGGGCCCTGGACAGTTTGAATTCCTGGCGGGAGTAACCGCGTCGTTCGTAGCGATGGGACAGGGACAGGAGGAAACGCGCAATGCGCTGGTCCGCGGTCAGGTCCGCCGCATTGGCCTCCAGTTCCGCGATGTGACGGCTCATGATCCGGAACAGCTCCGCCTGTAGTTCCGGCAGGTGGCGCGCCATTTCCGATACGGATCCGAAGTTCAGCGCACACACCGAGCTGGTGTCCAGTGCGACCACGTTGGCCGTATGGGTGGTCGAGTGGATCGCATCAAGGCCGATGATCTCACCGGGAAGATGGAAGCCGAGAACCTGCTCCTCCCCTTCCTGGTTGATCACGTAACTTTTAAAACTCCCTGAACGAACCGAAACGATCGACCCGAACGAGTCACCGGCCCGAAACACATGCTCGCCCCGCTGCAGCGGGACGCAGCTTCTGGACAATTCTCTCAAACTGCGCGAGTTCGTTTTCATCAAGTTTACGCGGCAGGCACAGGTTACCCAGCGAGCATTCGCTGCAGGCGACCTGCGTGCGGCCCGTGGGCACCTCGCTGGTGGCATTCGTTTCGAAAACGGGACTGGACATGAAACCCCCTGTTTAATACCTCAGGGGAGAGTATAGCCCAGACCGGGCGGGCTCAAATCACTTTGGAGTACGCGGCTGTCGGGCCGGCCAGCTGCAGGGACTCATCGAAGGTCATGGCGATGGCACGAACCAGCAGCATGCCCCCGGGCGTCGCACGCAGGCCGGTATCGGACAACTCGATCAGCCCGTCGTCGGCAAGTTGCTGCAGGGCCACCATCTCGGGCGCGAAGTGCTCACTGAATTCGATACCGAAGCGCTCTTCCGTCTCGGCAAAATCCAGGACGCCGTGACACATGATCGACTCGATCACGCGCCGCCGCAGCCGGTCTTCCCAGTTCAGCTGGATACCGCGCCATACCGGCAGGTTTCCGGACTCCAGGCAGCGCCGCCAGTCCCGGATATCCTTGCGGTTCTGTGAATAGCTGTCGCCGACCTTGCTGATGGCGCTGACGCCAAGCCCGACCAGGTCACAGTCAGCAAAGGTCGAGTAGCCCTGGAAATTGCGCTGTAACTGACCGGTCTCGCGAGCGCGAACCAGTTCGTTATCCGGCAAGGCAAAGTGATCCATGCCGATATAGACATAACCCGCCGAGGCCAGCGTTTCGATCGTGCACTGCAGCAAGCCGAGCCGGACTTCAGGCGCCGGCAGGTCCGCCTCGTTGATGAGTCTCTGGGCGCGGAACAACTTTGGCATATGGGCATAGTTATAGACCGACAGGCGGTCCGGCCGTGCTTCAATCACCGCATCCAGGGTGCGGTGAAACGACTCCAGGGTCTGCTTGGGCAGGCCATAGATCAGATCGATGGAAATTGAATTAAATCCCGCCTCGCGGGACTGTGCGATCAGATCCAGCGTTTGCCTGCGGATCCTGTACCCGGTTGACCGCCAGCTGCACCGCCGGATCCAGATCCTGAACGCCCAGACTCAATCGGTTGAAGCCCATCAGTGCAAGGCGCTCGACGCGGTGCGGTATCCACGGTGCGTGGATCAATCTCAATGGAAAACTCGCGCTCGGCCGCCATGGACAGGCGGAAACTGGAACGCAGCCAGTCCATCATGGTGTTCAGCTGTTCGTCATCAAAAAACGTGGGCGTACCGCCGCCGAGGTGCAGCTGAAGCACCTCGCGGTCACTGTCGAACAGGCGGCCCTGCATCTCGATCTCGCGGTTTAACCAGTGCAGGTAATCCTCGCCATGCCGGCTGTGCCGGGTGATTTTCTTGTTGCATCCGCAGTAGTAACAGAGCGAGTTGCAGAATGGCAGGTGGAGATACAGGGAAAGCGGCCGCGGTATGAAATCCTCGTTACTTCGCAGGGCCTCTTCCCGGTAAGCCAGTTCATCAAACCCCTCGTGAAAGCTCACCGCGGTGGGGTAGGACGTGTAGCGGGGGCCGTTCAGTCCGTAACGTTGGAGCAGGTCGGCATCAAACAGGGCGTTTTCAGTCATTATTGGGGCCTGGCGCGCATCAGTGCGACCAACTTTACGCCCGCACTGCAAGCGCCGGATTGACCGGGGTCAATTAGCGCTCACTTCGCGCTGGCAACTCACCGTTGCCTGTCATCCGGGAGTTACTGCCCGACGTTGGAAGACATCGCCACTTCCAGCCTGCCGTCAGGCAACAACATGCCCCGTTCGATACTGAAGCTGGTCAGCAGGTTGATCAGGATGGCCTGGGAATGCGGGTAGAACGCGGGCTGCCGGACCCGTGGCGGCCGGCGCGTGAACAGATGTGGCTGATCAATGCCGTACCACTGATTGGTAATCGTCGTATTCGATGTTCGCACCGCAAATGCATGTGCCAGCGTGCGCGAATGCAGATAGGGCCGCAGCGCCTCATCGAAGGCCTGCAAGCTCTCATCATCAAGATAATTGGGGTAATCCCAGAACAGGCACAGGTCAAACTGCGTGTCCCTGGGAACGGCAAGCAGGCGGGTAAATTCCTCGACCAGCTCTTCCTGCTCCGCTCGCCCCGGCCCTCAAGCGTCAAAGATTCCGTGTACATGCCGGCAAAATGCAGCCTGCAGCGGATCTGCGAAAAGAAATGAATGGTTTCATTGTGCGCGGGACCAATATCCAGCACCTTGAGCCGCCCACTGGTGTCCAGTTTTTTGAACAGGGAGGGAAACAGCAGGCTTTGCTGCCGCTCCATTTCAGGAATAGACGGGGGTGAGCCCGCACCGACGGGTGCAGACGTCGCTATGTTGCTCACGTCTTACTGTCCTCGCTGAAACAGCGCGCCCGGCTCTGCGGGCGCGTTGTCTTGCATGATCCGGCTCAGTTGCCTTTCAGGGGAAGCCCCTGGTCGGCGGCAGCTTTGTTCTGCATTGAAGCTGCCCCTGCGCCGTTTGCTTTGGGTGCTTCTTTCGAAGCCTCCTTCGACTCGGGTTTGCTTGATGCAGCCTTGGCTTCCGCTTTCGGCGCGTTGCCTGGATCCATATCGATGCTGCCCTTGAACTTGGCACCATCCTCAAGGGTCATCCGCGGGGCCTTGATGTTGCCGCGAACGTTACCGGTCCGGGAAATCGTGGCCATTTCACTGGCGTCGATATCGCCCTGGACCGTGCCATCAACCTTGACAACTTTGGCCTGGATGTCCGCGTGAACCTCGCCCGAGGGACCCACGTCCACCCGGTACTGCTTGAGATCGACACTGCCTTTCACCTTGCCCTCGATGATGAGATTCTCTTCACCACTGACGTCGCCGTTGATCTTAATGCGCGGCCCGATAACAGCCGCCCGTCCACTGGGCTGAGCCTGCTTGGCCTGGCTGGCCTGGCTGGCTGACAGGTCGTTCAGGCCCGCTTCGTAATGGGCCTTCGGTCCTTCCTGGTTACTGTCTTTGCGCTTGTCAAACATGAGATATTCCGAATTTTCTTTGCTAGGGGACCTCTGAGTCTAGCAGCAACATATCCGCAAAGTCCGTTAAATTTCCGTGTAAAGGGCTATTAAAACGACGAATGGTTTAGCCAGGCCTGCAGGCGTTAGAATGCCCCAATGCTACCGGCACGTAACGTTTTTGTACCCATGCTGTGTGAAACAGCCATAGCCGTCATGCTGTTCACCAGCCTGTGCCAGGCAGCGGTGGCGGCGACGCCTGAAACGCTTGCGAACGACTTCACGGGCGTATTTCGCGCCGCGGCGGCGGAGCATGATTATCCTGCCGCCGCCATGGTGGTCGTTTCACGGGACCAAATACTCAGCCTGGTAACCATCGGACACCAGGACGCATCGCGCAAAACACCGATAGATGAAAACACGGTGTTTCGCCTGGCGTCAGTGTCCAAGACCATTGCTGCAGGAGCGGTTGGCCTGCTGGCCAACGACGGGTATCTCGCCTGGGATGATCCCGTCATTCGTTATGCCCCGGACTTCAGCATTAACGGAGACACCCAATCCCTGCGACTGCGTCACCTGCTGGAACACAGCTCAGGCCTGATACCACACGCTTACGACAACCTGATCGAAGACGGCGTTGCCCGGGATACCGTTATCCAGCGACTCGCCGAACTTGAGCCCGTGTGCGCGCCAGGCGATTGTTATGGCTACCAGAACGTGGTGTTCAGCCTGCTGGAACCCGCCGTCGAACAGTCCAGCGCCCTGCCCTTTGATGAACTGGTGCGTCGCCGGATTTTCGAACCGCTGGACATGCGCAGTGCCTCTGTGGGGTTCGAGGCATTCATGCAAAACCCCAACCATGCCGTTCCGCACGTGCGATCAAGGGGCCGCTGGCAACCCGTCGCGGTTGAACCGGACTATTATCGACTGCCTGCAGCCGCAGGGGTCAACGCAAGCATCCTGGACATGGCGGGCTGGCTGCAGGCCCAGCTCGGCGCCCGCCCGGACATCATGCCGCCGGACCTCGTGGCATTTCTGACCGCCCCGCGTAAACGGACAACGGGCCAGATGCGCCGGCGCTACTGGCGCGACATTATCGACGACGCGCATTACGGCATGGGTTGGCGGGTTTAGAACCTGGACGGCCTGACGGTGGTTTTTCTCGGCGGTTGGGTAAAGGGCTTTCGCGCTGACATTGCCTTTGCACCACAACTCGACCTGGGCATTGCCATACTCCTCAACGCCGAGGCCAACAGCCTCTCGGAGCTGTCCGCGGGATTCTGGTCCAAAGCCAGGTCACTGGAAATTCCGGACCCGGCAAGAGCACCCTGAATCACACACTAATCCGTCCCGCCTCCACTGCACCGGACTTGATGCCATAATCGGCGCCAACAACAAAACGCAACATCGCTACTGCAGGAAAACATGCATGAATAAACGCCTGATCGCAGCACTGCTCACCCTCACCTTCCTGGTACCGACGGCTGAGGCCGACGTTGAAGCCGAACAGCTTGCATCGCTCAAGTGGCGTGAGATCGGCCCCTACCGTGGCGGTCGATCAGCAGCTGTCGCGGGTATCCCGGGAGATCGGGAAACTTACTACTTTGGCGCGACGGGTGGCGGCGTATGGAAAACCGATAATGGCGGCAGCGAATGGGTCAATGTCAGCGACGGATGGTTTGGCGGTTCCATCGGTGCGGTGGCGGTGTCGGAATGGGACCCGGCCGTCGTGTATGCAGGAGGCGGCGAAAAGACAGTGCGCGGCAACGTGTCCCACGGTGATGGCGTGTGGAAATCAACGGATGCCGGGCGCAACTGGACCTTCAAAGGACTGGCAGACAGCCGGCACATAAGCCGCCTGCGAATTCATCCGCGCAACCCGGACCTGGTCTACGCCGCCGTCATGGGTCACCTGTACGGTCCCAGCGAAGAGCGTGGTGTTTATCGCAGTGAGGATGGAGGCACAAGCTGGCAACGCATCCTGTTCGTTAATGAGAACGCCGGCGCCGTTGACCTGGTGATGGACCCGACAAATCCGCGGATTCTGTATGCCACGACCTGGCGCATATTGCGTACGCCCTACAGCCTTGAATCCGGCGGTGAGGGTTCTGCTATCTGGAAGAGCACAGACAGCGGTGACAGCTGGACGCGCCTCTCGGAAAATGAAGGCATGCCGGAACCGCCGCTAGGGATCGCCGGCGTTGCAGTTTCCCCCAGTAACCCGGACAACATTTACGCCATGATCGAGGCGGCCGAAGGTGGGTTGTTCCGCTCGCGCGACGGGGGCGAGACCTGGAAACGCGTCAATAGCGAGCGCAAGCTGAGGCAACGGGCATGGTATTACACGAGAATCAACACAGACCCCATGAACGAGGAAGTGGTTTACGTCTCCAATGTACGTTTTCACCGCTCCGCAGATGGCGGCAAGAGCTTTGAGGCCATACCCACTCCACACAGTGACAACCACGACCTCTGGATAGACCCGGCGGATCCGCAGCGTATGATCCAGGCCAATGACGGCGGAGCCAATGTCAGCTATGACGGTGGCACCAGCTGGTCTACGCAAGCCAACCAGCCCACTGCGCAGATGTACCGGGTGTCAACGGATAACGATTTCCCCTATCGACTGCTGGGTGGTCAACAGGACAACTCGGCCGTGCGAATCCGCTCGCGCTCAGCGCGCGGCGGGGCCATTACTGCGCGGGACTGGGATCCGACCGCGGGGGGCGAGAGCGGCCACATCGTGGCGCACCCTGATAATCCGGATATCGTTTATGGCGGCTCATACGGCGGCTACCTGGTGCGCATGGATCATGCCACCGGCGACCGCCGGATTATTAACGTCTGGCCAGACAACCCCATGGGCTGGGGCGCCGCTGAGCTGAAGTACCGCTTTAACTGGAATTTCCCCATTATGTTCTCCCCACACGACGCCAACACTCTGTATGCAGCAGGCAATGTGCTGTTTCGAACGACCGACGAGGGACAGACATGGCAAGCGATCAGTCCGGACCTGACACGCAACATCAAGACCCGGCAAGGGTCCTCTGGCGGCCCCATTACCCAGGACAATACGAGCGTGGAGTATTACGGCACCATTTTTGCGGTGGCTGAATCGCCGCTCGAACCGGGTGTGCTCTGGACCGGATCCGACGATGGCATGGTTCACCTGTCAACCGATGCTGGCGCAAGCTGGTCGGACGTCACCCCCGACGGCCTGCCCGAAGAGATTCAGATCAACAGCATTGAAGCGAGTCCTTTCGAGCCTGGCGGCCTCTACCTGGCCGCGACCGCCTACAAGGACGATGACTTCAGCCCCTGGCTGTTCCGCACCACGAATTACGGTCGCAACTGGAAGCGCATCGATAAAGGGATTGACCGGCAACACTTCACCCGGGTGATCCGTGCAGACCCCGCCCAGCCGGGACTGTTATTTGCGGGCACCGAGCGTGGAATCTACCTGTCAGACAACGATGGCGAGTCCTGGGAAGCATTTCAGCTGGACCTGCCCATCGTTCCGGTTACGGACCTGGCCATCAAGGAGGGCGACCTTGTCGCAGCCACGCAGGGCCGCGGTTACTGGATACTGGATCCGCTTAATGTCATTCGCCAGTTGGCCGCCGGTGAGGCGCCTGCAGGCAATGGTCTTTATGTTCCGGCGCCGGCATGGCGGGTCGCGAATGATGCGAGCGAAGATCCCGGTCAGGCGGGAACGCATGCACCGGCCGGCGTGGTCCTTCATTACCAGTTAATCGACAGCCTGGACGATGACACGATGCTCGAGCTGGTCATCACCGATGCCGATGGTGAGACCGTGCGTCGCTTTACCCGCAAGCCTGCGGAGCCGGACGAGGATGAGGACAGCAGCTATGGCGATGATGACCGGCTGCTTGAATCAGAGGCGGGCCTGCATGAATTTGTCTGGAACCTCCGCTACCCGAGCGTGGAAACATTCGATGGACTGGTGCTCTGGAACCGGAACCTGGAGGGCCCGCTGGCCCTGCCCGGCAACTACAGCGCCACGCTGACGATCGGGGAATTGTCGCAGACGGTGCCAATCGAGGTGCTGGCGGATCCGCGCGCGCAGGCCGACAACGACGCACTGAGTGAGCAGTTTGAGTTCGTCTGGGGAATCAACCAGAAATTAACCGAGACACACCGGGCAATTCGAAAAATCGGAGAGCTCCGCAACTCCATCAACCTTGTTGAAAGCCGGGCGGGCGACCAGCCACAGTTTGACGCCCTGCTGGAACAGGGAGACGCGCTTAAAGTCAGTCTCGACGATATTGAAAACACCCTGTATCAGACCCGGATGGAAAGCCCCCAGGATCCGCTGAACTACCCCATTCGGTTGAATGACAAGCTGGCTGGAGTTATGGGTGTCGGGGGCTTTGGCGATCATTCTCCGACCGCCTCCGCCATCGCCGTTCGTGATGAACTGGTCAGCGCGATCGATGTTCAGTTGCAGTTACTGAATGAGCTAACCGGTGCGGAGTTGGAGGCATTCAACCTCCTGGCCGCGCAATCCGGCCTGCCTGCGGTCGCGGTATATGACAGCGAAGAACAATGAGATGAGATTTCGTACGGCTCCTGACCAGCGCTTACTGCGGCCAGGCAGTGGTCACAAAGACCAATACCCACATGCAGGACCGTCCTGAGACGGTCCTGCCGGGGTTCCGCAGGGTCGGCCTTATTCAACGCTTTTTGTTCAAATCCATTCCATGGACTCACGTCACGCTGAAACCGGGTAGGACTATCGACACAATGAGTAAGCAGGTCAGCCAGTCCAGATTTTCCCCTTACAAAGACCTACGGACCATGAACCTGAAACATATCAGTGAATTTGCGACAAAACGGGACCCGCGTGCCGTGATGCTTGCCAAGCACCGCGCTGCGCCATGTACAATCAGCCCGGCGAGCGCAGGGGAGCCGTTCCAATGACCGATACGGAAACAGAAAGCGAGATCACGCAGCTGCTGGATCAGTGGAGCGGTGGCGATGCCGGTGCGCTGGACAAGCTGCTGCCCCTGCTCTACCACGAACTGCACCGCACCGCGGGCGCCTACATGTCACAACAGCGGGCCGGTCACACCCTGCAACCTACCGCGCTGGTCAGCGAAGCGCTGATGCGCATGAATACGCCGACCGACACGCCCTTCAAGAACCGCTCGCATTTCCTTGCCGCGGCCGCACAGGCCATGCGCCACCTGCTGATCGATCACGCACGCAAGAAAAATGCTGACAAACGTTTTGACCCGGCCGACAGGGTCACGCTGGTGGAAGGCGCAGTAGCCGCCGGCCCGGATGATGTTGACATGCTGGCCCTGGAAGAGGCGCTGACACGCCTGAAAGCCGTCAACCCAAGGCAGGAACAGGTTGTAGTGCTGCGTTATTTTGGTGGCATGTCACAGGAAGAAGTTGCGGAGGTACTGGATATTTCCGTACCAACCGTGGCCCGGGACTGGCGGGTGGCGCGACTATTGCTGCACGACTGGCTGAGTGAAGATCAGGAGCACTGAGGGAAACAGGGCCCATGAACGCAACGACGCAACAGCAAAAGGACAGGCTTATCGCGGAACTGCTGGATGAGGTGGTTGATCTCACGCCGGAGGCACGCCGGACTCACTTACGCAAAGCGACCGACGACGAGTCGGTTATCAACCGGGTACTGACCATTCTGGAGGGCGAATCACGGGCGGAACAGGTCCTCGACGCACCGCTGATGACCACGATTGACCTTGATCTGGACCAGCTTGAGCAAGCCCGCACGGAAAAGGAAAAAGAGCCCATTCGGCGAACCATTGGCCACTACACCCTGGAAGAAGTTCTGGGCGAAGGCGGCATGGGGCGTGTTTACCTTGCCTATCAAAAAGAGCCGATTCAGCGGCAGGTGGCGCTCAAGCTCATGCGTCATGGTCTTTCCACGGCCGCCGACGAGGCTCGTTTTGACGCGGAGCGCCGTTCTCTCGCCCGCCTGAGCCATCCCAATATTGCGCAGATGTTTGAAGCCGGCTCGACCACCGACGGCAAACTGTTTTTTGCCATGGAACTGGTGCGTGGCATGCCCATTACCCGCTACTGCGATAGCCGGGGCCTGAGTATCTGGCAGCGCCTGCATATTTTCATGGACGTGCTGCTCGCCGTCCAACACGCCCACCAGCGGCAGCTGCTGCACAGGGATCTGAAACCCTCCAACATCCTGGTGACCGAGCTTGACCAGGTCCCCATGGTGAAGGTCATTGATTTCGGGATTTCCCTGGGCATTGACGAGACAGCCGGCGAAGCGCGTCAAAAAGGGCAACGCGCCGGCACACCAGGGTACTCATCTCGCCCGAATCGCTGGAGCCCGAGGGCGCAGATCTGGGGCCTGGACACGCGCTCGGACGTGTACACGCTCGGTATTGTTTTGTACGAACTAACCTGTGGCCGCCGACCTTTTGACGCACCCGGCGACTCGATGCAGGAGGTGTGGCGCAAAATCAACGAGGACACCCCTCTGCACCCGGCGCAGCAGATCTCCATGATGGACACAGACACCGCCGAGGGCGTGGCCGCGGCCCGTGGCACCCGCCCCTCCCGACTGATCAAAACCATCTCGTCCGACCAGGACGCGATCATCATGAAGGCGATCTCGCGTGATCGGGAAGACCGTTATGCCTCGGTCGCTGCAATCTACGATGACCTGTCGAATTTCCTGAACCGCAAGCCGGTATCGGCCCAGACCCAGGATTTCACCTACCTGGTTGGCCTCTTTGCGCAGCGTAACCTCGGCTTCGTGGCCGCCGGAGTACTCCTGATGAGCGCCATGTTCCTGGGCCTGGTCGCCTGGTCCGGCGAGGCGCACCGGGCCAACCTCGAGGCCGAGAGAGCCAGTCGTGAAGCCATGCTGGCAGAAGAGGCCCTGGCCGAGTCGCGCGAGTTGTCCAACTTCCTGGTCAGCCTGTTCAGCCTCACCGGTGAGGCAAGCGGCACGCCAGAACGCATGACCACGCGCGAACTGCTGGATCTTGGCGCCAACAATCTCGATGGGATGGTCGCGGTAGACCCACTGGCCAAGGCGCGCCTGCGCCAGCTGCTGGGAGAGGTCTATACGGAGCTGTTCATGCTGGACCAGGCCGAATCCATGGTCCGCCAGGCCCTGGACACACGGCGGGAGCTACTGGGTCCCAACCACCCGGCCGTCGCTGACAGCATGGGACAACTGGCGGATATCTACCGGACCCAGATGAGTTACGAGGAGTCGGAGCCCTTGCTGCTCGAGGCCCTGGACATCGCACGCAGCGCCCGGCCCCAGGACCTGGCCATCACCGCGGACCTGTGGAGCCGTCTCGGCGAGCTGTATTCGGACCAATCGCGCCTGGACGAGGCGATCGACGCGTACGAGCGCGCCCTGGAAATTCGTGAACTGGAGATGAGCGGCCAGGATGATCGCGCGTTGGCCGACTCCCTATATGACCTGGGTGTCATCCTTCAAACCCGCGGCCGCCATGCGGAGGCCGAGGTCTATTTCAGCCAGGCCATCGAACTTTACCGGCGGGTGCTGGGCAACGGTCAGCGGACCGCTGACACGCTGGAGAACCTGGCGGTCTCCGAGGAAGAGATCGGCCAGCTGGATGATGCGGAACTCCACCTGCGCGAGGCCTATGACACGTGGGCATCCATCGAGTCACCGGACAACAGCAATGCCATTCGCGCCCTGGAACGGCTGGTCCAGGCCCTGACGCGATGGGGCCGCTACAACGAGGGCATCATCGCGGGTCAGCGGGCGCTGGCCCTGCGCGAAGGCACGCTGGGCCGGAATAACCCGGACCTGATTCCCAGCCTGCTGGCGCTGGGCATCAACGAGGGCTTCGCCGGTGACTACAGCGGGGCGGCCCGTGACCTGGAGCGCGCCCTGGCGCTGGCCAACGAGTTCTACGGGGAGGACGACCGGCGCACCCGCGCGGTCTGGGATTCGCTGGGCTGGCTGGCCTGGCAGCAGGGTGATTACGAAGAGGCCCTGGCCATTCACCAGGGCCTGCTGGAACTGCGCCAGGAACTGTTCGGCCAGGGGCATATCCTGACCGCTTTCAGCGGGCAGAACACCGCCCTGGCCCTGGCCGCCCTGGGCCGCTTCGAGGAGGCGGACCGGATGATGACGCAGGCGCTGGTGACCTGGGAGCGGCTGCGCGGCTCCGGGCATCGCAGCACGGCCCGCGCGCAACACTACCTGGGGCTGATTCGCTGGCAACTGAACGACATGGGCCAGGCGCAGGCTTTGCTGGAGCGCGCCCTGGCCACCAGGGAACGGCTGTACGGTGACAATCATCCGGATGTTGCGAAAAGCCGGGCAGCGGTGGACGCCCTGCGCGGCGGACGCAGACCGCTGCCGGTAACCGCCGCCAACTGAACCGGCGCGCTGGTGCGTTGTTTGAATGGCGCCTTTCGCAAATAAAGAACGGGGCCGGCCTGCGTGGCGCAGTCCGGCCCCGTTTTTTGACCATTCCTTTGGTTCGGCGCCCGGTGGATGGCACCTCGACCGGGCCTCGTGCCCCGTCATCTCCCTTACCAGAGCAAACGGCGGACGCCGGCAAAACGTATCATGCCGGCGGCCCGGCAGAATTCGTCATAAAAAAACCCGCAACGATGATATGAAATGTTTTTGGAATACGGTTGTATAGGTAGTAACGAGGGGACTGACGATTACAGTCAGACTGCAAGGGGAGCGGTTGCAGACCGCTAGGAAAAGGCCGGGATTCGTCCCGGCCTTTTTTTATGCATAGCGACTGTCCACAGACCGGCGCAAACCCTTGCCACCATAGCCCGGCCCGCAACGGGATAAGCAGTAAGGTCTGAAGGGCACCAGGCGGATTAACTCACGAATTGCTGACATGCGTTGGTATAAACTACGACGCTGATCAATTCCAAGGTGCCCTGTCATGGCCAATTCCATTGAGATCAACGGCGTTAACCACGAGGTAGAGTCGGACGGCCAGATGCCGCTGCTCTGGTTTCTGCGTGACGTGCTCCAGCAAACGGGCACCAAGTTCGGCTGTGGCAAAGGCCTGTGCGGAGCCTGCACGGTTCACCTGGACGGCCAGCCCACCCGCTCCTGCCTGCTGCCCCTGAGCGCCGCGTTTGGCCGCAAGGTCACGACCATCGAGGGCCTCTCCGCAGACGGAACGCATCCGCTCCAGATCGCCTGGATCGAACAGCGTGTGCCGCAATGTGGATATTGCCAGGCCGGCCAGATTATGAACGCGGCCAGCTTCCTGGAGCGTAACCCGAATCCCACCGATGAGGAAATCACCAGCGCCATGCAGGGCAACATTTGCCGTTGCGGCACCTACAACCGGATCAAGGCGGCGATTCGCAGCGCCGCCAGCAACACGGGGGAGGCGTGAAATGAGCACTTTTCACCTGAACCGTCGTGACTTTCTGAAAAGCAGCGGTGTCGCGGCCGGCGGCCTCGCCCTGGGTATTTCCTTCGGCAGCGCATCCGCGGCCGGCGGCGACGCAGGCGGTGACGCGACGGAGATCAATGCGTTTATTCACATCGCCGAGGATGGGTCCACCACCCTGTACTGCGGTCGCTGCGAAATGGGCCAGGGTATCTCCACCGCCCTCCCCGCGGCGGTCGCCGATGAGCTGGAGGCTGACTGGGCCCTGGTCACCGTGCTGCAGGGTGATGCGGACGAAAAATACGGCCCGCAGGCTACCGGCGGATCCAATTCCATCAACCAGATGTTCCTGCCAATGCGCGAGGCCGGCGCCGCCGCCCAGGCCATGCTGGTCAGCGCGGCAGCCAACCGCTGGGGCATTGATCGCGGCCGAGTGCTACGCCAGAAACCACGTGGTATACAACACAGCAGAATGACCGGAGCTGGGCTATGGCGAACTGGTGGCGGATGCCGCCAGCCTGCCCGTTCCCGAGGTGGTCACGCTGAAAGCCCCGGACCAGTTCCGCTACATTGGCCAGCCGATTCCCCGGGTCGATATGCAGGAGGTGGTCACCGGCACACGCATTTACGGCGCAGATGCCCGCGCGCCCGGCATGAAATTCGGCGCCATTCGGCACGTGCCGGTCAGGGGCGGCAGCATCAAATCGTTCAACGCGGACAAGGCGCGCGCCATGCCCGGCGTGATTGACATCATTCAGATCGAACCGATTAAGGACGGCTACAGCTCCGTAGGCGGCATCGGCGTCATCGCCGAGACCACCTGGCACGCCAACCAGGCCCTGGACGCGGTTGAAATCGAGTTCGAGGCGGGCCCCAATGCGGTCTACAACTCGCCGGAGTACAAGGCTGCCCTGATCAGCGCCGTGGAATCACAGGCCGAACCGGTATTCAGCAAGGGCAACCTGTCGGGCGCCTTCGAGGCGGCCGCCAGCCAGCACAGCGCAACCTACACCGGCGGTCACCTGTCCCACTCGCCCATGGAACCCATGGCCAGCACGGTGTGGGTCAAGGACGACGGCAGTTGCGAAGTCTGGGCCTCAACGCAGGACCCGGTGGGCATTCAGCGCACCGTGGGCAAGTTCCTTGGTGTCGAGCCACAGCAGGTGACCGTCCACGTGATGATGGCCGGCGGCGCGTTTGGACGTAAATTCATGTGTGATTACGTGCACGAGGCAGCGGCCATGTCCAGCGCGGTGGGCGCTCCGGTGCACCTGACCTGGTCGCGCGAGGAGGACACGCGGACCGGCTACTACCATTCGGTGAACGCGCAACACATCCAGGCATCGCTGGACGAAGAAGGCAACGTGACCGGTTGGCTGCATCGGGCAGCCTTTCCGTCGATTTCCAGCACCTTTGACCCGTCTGTCGAGCGTCCCTCGGAAGGTGACCTCGAAGCGCTGATCAATCACCCCTACGGCATCATCAACCTGGACATCGAATCCGGCCTGGCGCCCTCGCACACCAGGATTGGCTGGTACCGCGCCGTGTATGCCATTTTTTACGGCTTCGCGATCAATGTCTTTACCGACGAACTGGCTGAGCAGGCGGGCATGGACCCGCTGGACTTCTACCGGCGCATCTACGGCAACAACAAGAACCCCGAGCAGGCCGAACAGGTGGAGCGGTCCCTGGGCGTGCTGGAACTGGCCGCTGAAAAGGCCGGCTGGGGCAAACCCCTGCCGGAAGGCCAGGGCATCGGGTTGGCGGTGCACCACAGCTTTGAGTCCTACCTGGCCATGGCTGTGCACGTCGCGCTCGATGGCGACAATATCCGGGTTCTGCGCGTCGATTGCGCCGTGGATTGCGGCCTGGTGCTCAATCCTGACCAGGCGCGGGCGCAGATGGAGGGGGCAGTCATTATGGGCATGTCACTGGCGTTGTATACCGAGATCACATTCCGCGACGGTGCCGTGGTGAACTCGAACTTTGATGACTACCCGGTCCTGCGTGGCAGTGAGGCCCCGCCGGAAATCAATGTCTATTTCACCAACACTGACGCGCAACCGACAGGCCTCGGTGAGCCGGGTGTGCCGACCTTTGCACCAGCCTTGGCAAATGCCATTTACGCTGCCGGTGGCCCACGTCATCGCAGCCTGCCGATGAAACCGCTCAAGGTATAAGTCAGCTTGAGGACCGGGCGCCTCACGCGCCCGGTTGGTTCACCCGGTGCTTCGAATTGCGGTATATTGGCCGGCTGCAATCTCACACCAAAGGTAACCTCCCCAATGAAAACCCGTTCAACGCTGGCGGTGGCAGTGGCCATCAGCCTTCGCCGCCGACCGCCTTGTTCAAAGTCCGACCGGACGCGGAAACCAGCGCCGAGGCGCAACCGGAGTCCTCAGCAGTCGTGGCTGACGTCATTGAACCCGTGGCGCTTGACGAGGACGCCAACCCGTTCCTCGTGGAAAGCCCCCTGTTTCTGCAGTACCCGCCCTATGACCTGATCGAGGACGAACACTACCTGCCCGCGTTCGACCTCGGCATGGCTGAGCACCTGGCGGAAATCGAGGAGATCGCCACCAACCCGGAAGCGCCGACCTTCGAAAACACCATTGTCGCCATGGACCTTTCCGGCCGCATGCTGAACCGCGTGTCCCGTGTGTTTTATGCGATGGCCTCTGCCGACACCAATGAGACCATTGAAGAAGGTGCGCAGCGAAATGGCGCCACGCCTGGCGGCCCATGGCGACGCCATTTTGCTGAACAAGGCGCTGTTTGAGCGCGTGAATGCGGTCTATGACCAGCGTGATTCGCTGGAGCTTGATCCGGAGTCCTACCGCCTGGTCGAGGAAACCTATAAGGACTTTGTGCGCGCCGGCGCGCTGCTGGACGACGTGGAAAAAGAACAGCTGATGGCCTACAACGCCGAACTGGCCACCCTGCAGACCCGGTTCTCCCAGAACGTGCTGGGCGAAGTGAATGCCAAGGCCATAGTGGTCGACGACCCGGCATTGCTCGACGGCCTCGGCGAAGCAGGCATCGCCTCCGCAGCAGAGGCCGCCAAGGCGCGCGACCTGGAAGGGCAGTATGTCCTTCCCCTGCTCAACACCAGCGGACAGCCCGCCCTTGCGTCGCTCACCAACCGGGACCTGCGCCTGCGCATCGCCGAGACATCGCTGGGACGCGGTTCCAGCGGCGGGGAATACGATAACCGGGAAATCCTGAGCCGCGTGGCACGTATCCGCGCCGAACGCGCGCAGTTGCTGGGTTACCCCAACCACGCAGCGTACGGGCTGGAAGACCAGACGGCAGGCACCGTAGAGGCCGTCAACGAGCGGCTGGCCAGCCTTGCACCGCCGTCGCTGGCCAACGCCCAGCGCGAAGCCGCCGAGCTGCAGGCGATGATCGATGCGGAAGGCGGCGACTTCGAGCTGACGTTTGCCGACTGGTCCTACTACACCGAAAAGCTGCGCCAGCAGAAGTATGATTTTGATGCATCACAGCTCAAGCCCTACTTCGAGCTGGACAGTGTTCTGGTCAACGGTGTGTTTTTTGCAGCGGAACAGGTCTTCGGCCTGACCTTCGAGCAACGCACGGACCTGCCGGTCTATCACCCCGATGTCCGGGTCTGGGAAGTTTTTGAAGCCGATGGCAGCACACTCGGACTGTTTATCGAGGACATGTACGCGCGCGAATCGAAACGTGGCGGCGCCTGGATGAATGCGGCCGTCAGCCAGTCGGACCTGTTCGGTACAAAACCCGTTGTTGCTAACCACCTGAACATTCCCAAGCCGCCCGCGGGTGAGCCGACGCTGCTGACCTGGGACGAGGTAACCACCCTGTTCCACGAGTTCGGCCATGCCCTGCACGGACTGTTTTCCAACGTGACCTATCCGAGCTTCTCCGGCACATCGGTTCCGCGCGACTTCGTGGAATACCCCTCGCAGGTCAACGAAATGTGGGCGGACTGGCCGGAAGTGCTGGCCAACTACGCCGTGCACTACCAGACCGGCGAGCCGCTGCCACAGGAGATGCTGGACAAGGTCCTGGCATCCAGCCAGTTCAACGAGGGCTACCGCACCACGGAATACCTGGCGGCCGCGCTTCTCGACCAGGCCTGGCATCAACTGACACCCGAAGAAGTACCGTCTGCCGGGGAATTGCTGGCTTTTGAAGCAGCCGCTCTCGAAGCCGCCGGCATGGACTTTCCGCCGGTACCGCCGCGCTACCGCAGCACCTACTTTTCCCACATCGTGGGCGGCTATTCCGCCGGTTACTACGCTTACATCTGGAGCGAAGTGCTGGATGCGGACTCCGTGGAGTGGTTCAAGGAAAACGGCGGCATGCTGCGTGAAAACGGCGATCACTTCCGGGAAACCCTGCTTTCCCGCGGTGGCTCCCAGGACGCCATGGAACTGTTCGTGGATTTCCGGGGCCGCGAACCGGACGTTCAGCCGCTGTTGATCCGTCGCGGTCTCACCGCTCAGTAAAACCATAAGCCACAGGAAGCAGAAAAAAGCGCCCGGTCAGGGCGCTTTTTTTTGCCTCAGTCACTGGCCGGATAACCCTCAGGATTACCCTGTTGCCAGCGCCAGCTGTCCGCGCACATTTCGCTCACACTGCGCGTTGCCCGCCAGCCAAGGCTCTGCCCGGCCAGCCTGGGATCAGCCCAGACTTCCGGCGCGTCCCCGGCACGCCGGTCCACGATTCGATAGGGAACCTGCCGCATCCCGAGGCCTGCTCGAAAGCACGAACCATCTCCAGCACGGAAACCCCCTGCCCGGTACCAAGGTTCAGGTGGGATTCAAGCTGCCGGTTCAGAGGCCACCAGGTCCAGAGTGGCGCAACATGGCCCTCCACCAGGTCCATCACGTGGATGTAATCGCGCACCCCGGTGCCGTCACGGGTCGGATAGTCGTTTCCGTAGACCTGCAGAAACTCCTGACGCCTGCCAACCGCCACCTGGCGTGATATAGGGCATGAGGTTGTTGGGTACGCCGGTCGGACTTTCGCCGATGAGTCCGCTGGGGTGCGCCCCCACGGGATTGAAGTACCGCAAACAGGCGATCGACCACTCCGGGTCATCCGCAAAGCGCTTCGCGAGCAGGCGCTCCACGTCCAGCTTGGACTGGCCATAGGGATTGTTGGCCTGCAGCGGCGCCGACTCGGCCACCGGCACTGCGGCGGAAGCGCCGTAAACCGTTGCCGAGGAGGAGAACACGAGGCGCTTGAGCCCCGCCTCCTGCATGGCATCGAAGAGGCTCTCGGAGCCGGCCACGTTGTTGTCGTGGTAGCGCCGGGGGTGCTCTACCGACTCGGCGACCGACTTGAGACCGGCAAAATGCAGCACCACGTCCGGCCGGTACTGCTGCAGAAGTCCCCGCAGCAGCCTACGGTCGCGAATATCGCCCTCCACGAACGTAACGGGCCGGCCGCAGATCACCGCGAGCCGGTCGAGCGCCTCGGGACTGCTGTTGCTGAGATTATCGAGGATCACCGGCTCGTGAATCCCGCCTGCACCAGGCTGACGCAGGCGTGCGACCCGATGTAGCCGGCGCCACCGGTCACCAGCACGACCTTTTCCGCTTGATTTTTGCCGCCACGAGAGGCTCCTTGGCGATTGGAACGATCACCTGTGAGACGCTAGCAGTCCGGGAAGAGCGGGTCCAGTCATTCTCCGGCGAAGACCGTATAATGCGCACCAGACAAATTGGGCAAGTAACCGGCGGCCGGACAGGGTAGCCGAGAGAGAAAGGAATACGATTGTGAAAATTCTCGTGACCGGCGGTGCGGGTTTTATCGGCTCGGCCCTGGTCAGACACCTGATCCACGAAACGGATGCGTCGGTGGTCAACGTCGACCTGCTGACCTATGCCGGCAACCCTGACTCCCTGGCCGCAGTGGCCAATGACTTCCCGATATTGCTTTGAGCAGGCCGATATCTGCGACGGCAACGCCATGCAGGCGCTGCTGGGGCAACACCGTCCGGACGCGATCATGCACCTGGCAGCGGAGAGCCACGTGGACCGCTCCATCGATGGTCCCGGCGCTTTCGTGCAGACCAATATTGTTGGCACCTACCAGCTGCTGGAAGCAGCCCGTCAGTACCGGGACCAGGGAGCGCCGGAAGGCTTCCGCTTCCTGCACGTATCCACCGACGAGGTCTACGGCGACCTGGGAGCGGACGACGCGCTGTTCCGGGAAGACACGGCCTACCAGCCGAGTTCGCCCTATGCGGCCACCAAGGCCGGTTCCGACCACCTGGTACGGGCCTGGGGACGCACCTTTGGCCTGCCCATCCTGGTCACCAACTGCTCCAACAATTACGGTCCCTGCCAGTTTCCGGAGAAACTGATACCGCACATGATTCCTCAATGCCCTGCAGGGTAAGCCGTTGCCGGTGTATGGCGATGGACAGCAGGTTCGCGACTGGCTCTATGTCGACGACCATGCGCGTGCGCTGGTACGCGTGGTTGAGGCTGGCACTACCTGGTGAAACCTACAACATTGGCGGCTGGAACGAGGCCCGTAACCTGGATGTCGTTCACAACATTTGCGACCTTCTGGATGAACTGGCCCCGGACCACCGGGACGGCATAACCTGTCCAGTTACCGTGAGCTGATCACCTTTGTCAAAGACCGGCCCGGGCACGATGTCCGCTACGCGATAGACGCCGGCAAACTGCACCGGGAACTGGGCTGGAAACCAGCTGAGGATTTCGAGTCCGGATTACGCAAGACCGTTCGCTGGTACCTGGACAACCCCGAATGGTGGCAACGCGTTCTGGATGGGCGTTACCGTCTTGAGCGCCTGGGAGCCGTCTCGTGAGCCGGGGCGTCGCGGAAAGGCCTCATTCTGGCGGGCGGTTCGGGCACCCGGCTACACCCGGTCACGCTGGGTGTGTGTAAGCAGCTGCTGCCGGTCTATGACAAGCCCATGATCTACTACCCGCTGACCACGCTGATGCTCGCCGGCCTGCGGAATATTCTCATTATTTCGACCCCGAACGACACGGGACGATTCGAGCAGATGCTCGGCGACGGTTCCCAGTGGGGCATCAACCTGTCCTACGCGGTGCAGCCCTCCCCGGACGGCCTCGCGCAGGCCTTCCTGATCGGCGAGGACTTCATCGACGGGGCGCCCAGCACCCTCATTCTCGGTGACAACCTGTTTTTCGGTCATGGCCTCGAAAAGCAGCTCCAGGAAGCTGCCCAGCAGTCTTCCGGCGCCAGCGTCTTTGCCTACCAGGTCAGCAACCCGGAAGACTTCGGTGTCGTCGCCTTCGATGAAACAGGACGTGCGATTTCCATCGAGGAAAAGCCCGCCAAGCCCAAGAGCCACCACGCCGTCACCGGTCTCTACTTCTATGATGAACACGTTGTCGAGGTCGCCCGGGAAATCCGCCCGTCGGCGCGCGGTGAACTGGAAATCACCGACGTCAACCGCCACTACCTGGCGCAGGGTTCGCTCTCCGTGCAGCGCATGGGTCGCGGAATGGCCTGGCTGGACACCGGCACCTTCGACGCGATGCTCGAGGCGGCGCATTTCATCCAGACGCTGGAGCGCCGCCAGGGTCTGAAAGTCGCCAGCCCGGAAGAGGTGGCATTTCACAAGCGCTGGATTGACCGGGAACAGCTTCTGCGACTGGCTGAACCGCTGAAGAAAAGCGGCTATGGCACCTACCTGGCAGGCCTGGTGGAGTCGCCCCGGTGAATTTCGAGGAAACCGCGCTGCCCGGCGTTGTGCTGATCACGCCTTCCGTCCATGGCGATGCGCGGGGCTTTTTCCTGGAGACCTGGCGCGAGGACCGCTACGCGGAGTTGCTGGGTAACAATGAGCGCTTCTGCCAGGACAACCACAGCCGCTCGCGCGCGTGGTGTGCTGCGCGGACTGCATTTCCAGACCCGCCGCCCCCAGGGCAAGCTGCTGCGCTGCGTGCGCGGTGAAATTTTTGACGTGGCGGTGGATGTCAGACCGGGTTCCAAGCATTTTGGTCAATGGTTTGGCGTGCACCTGAGCGAGGAAAACCATCAGCAACTGTTTGTGCCTGCGGGATTTGCACATGGCTTCCAGGTTGTTTCGGACATGGCTGATGTCGAATACAAGTGCACGGACTACTACGATCCTGGCGGCGAATCAGGCGTCCGCTGGAATGATCCGGACCTGGCCATCGACTGGCCAATCGACACCCCGCTGGTCAGCGAAAAAGATCAGGCGCTGCCCTTCCTGTCTGCATTTTCGAGCTGAAATAGTCGCCTGAATGCTTTGCCCATAGCCTGGTGCAGGGCACTGTTGACCGGCACTACGCTGAAAAACAAGCGGTTAAAACGGTGCAGCGCTGCCGCCCTGCGGGCGCCCGGATAGTCAGCGCCGTAGCGTTCAGCAAAACCCTGGGCCATGGCCAGCTGGCGGTGAAAAAAGCGCCGGGACATCGTGTTGTCACCAGGCTCCTTGACCAGCGTCACGGCATCCAGGTTGCCCATGGCGCCCTGCGCGCCAAGCCTTAGCCACAGGTCCCAGTCCTCCGCGTACGGCAGCGACTCATCGTATCCGGCAACCGCCTCGAACGCCGCCCGGCGCATCAGCACGCTGGAGTGGCAGAAGGGACAGCGGAACAGCAACTGGCCGCGAATATCCTCATCGCTGAGCGGGTTTACGGATGCCCTGCCCTGTTCATCGATGTAGGCAGTTCCCAGTAACACGCCATCAGGACCGGCTGTCCCAGGCCAGCTGCCGCTCAGCTTGCGCGTATCGGTCCAGTAATCGTCATCGTCCAGGCGCGCGAGAAATTCACCACGGGCCAGCGAAGCGGCCCGGTTGAGGGACGCGGGGAGCCCGAGATTCTGCTCATTGCGCACGGCAACAACGCGCCCATCGTCCTGCCAGCGCGCCAGGAGTTCCGCCGTGCCATCGCTGCTGTGATCATCAACGATCAGCAGCTCCAGGGGCGCATCCTTCTGTGCCAGCACGGACTCGACCGCCCGCGCCAGGGTGCCGGCCCGGTTATAGGTGCTCATCAGGACAGAGACGCGCACCGCACTCAGGCAGGTCCCCGGTCGCATTCACTCAGGAAACCTGCCAGTGCTCGGCCTGCCCACACCCCGGTTCGACTGAATAAAGTCATGATATTCATCCATGATTTTTCCGGCTTGCCTTCCTCCATGATCTCCCCGTCCTCGAGCCAGATCACCCTCTGGCACAGTCTGGCAACCGACGCGTCGTCGTGTGACACGTAAATCACCGCCTGCTCCGAGCTGATCCGCTCGCGCATGGCTTGCTGGGCCTTGACCCGAAATGACCGGTCACCGACACTCAGCACCTCGTCAACCAGCAACAGGTCGGCTTTCATTTTCAGCCCGATGGAAAAACCCAGCCGGGCCCGCATGCCGGTGGAATAGGCTTTCAAAGGCTGACCGATATACTCTTCGAGCTCGGCAAACTCGACGATTTCATCGTGCATGGCGAACGCCTCGCGGCGTGATGCACCCAGGAACATGCAGGAAATAATAAGGTTATCGGTTCCCGAGAGCTGCTGATCAAAACCTACATGCAGAGCCAGCAGGCTTATGCGGTTGCAATAGCGATTAACGGTTCCGGAACCCGGCTTGAAAATACCCATGATCAGGCGCAACAGGGTTGATTTCCCACAGCCGTTTCTGCCGATCAGGCCGAGTGTCTCGCCTTCATGAATGCGCAGGGAAATATCCCGCAGTGCTTCAATCTTTTTGCCACCGTAAAAGCCGATTCCCGTTGAATAGGTAAAACCGACGTTGTTCAGCTCCAGCAGGACTTTGCGCTCTTTACTCATTGCAGTCGCCAACCGCGCATAGGTTGTTTCAAGGCGCCTGAACACCAGCGCCCATGATCACGATCAGAACGATGCAAACAGCAGGCAGATCAGCAACAGCGCTCCCCAATCCGGCGACTGGCCGTCAAGCAGCACCTGGCGGTAATTCTTGATCAGGTTGGCCATCGGGTTCATCAGAAACAAGTCCTGGTGCTTCTCCAGCAGCACATCCTTGTAACTGTAAAACATTCCCGAACCCCACATCAGCACCGTCAGCAAGGTCGTAATCAGGAACCGGAAATCGGGAATCATCGGCACAATGCCACTGCATACCACGCCGATTGCCAGCGTGAACAAGGCCTGGGTAAGGATGACCGCAGGCAGGCTGATCCACGATAACGTCGGCGGCGCACCGAGGTACAGCAAGAACCCCAGCATGGCGACAAACACCACCGTCTGTTTTACGAAGTCCTGGCTGAACGTAAGCAATGGAAAAAACATTTTTTGAATCGCCACCTGGGTGAGCAGGCTTTTGTTATCCAGCAGTGAATTTGACGAGTTGCTGACACTGCGTTGAAACCAGGAATACGAGACCTGCCCGCAAATCAGAAACAGGAGAAAATTCTCGGTGCGTATTTGCAGAAAAATGGCGAATACCAGGTAAAGCGCGGCCACGAATAACACCGGCTCCAATAGCCACCACAGGTACCCCAAATAGGTACGCGACACCTCGGAACGCAGGTTGAACCGGAGTTTGGTGAAGAACACAGCCCAGAACTGGGGCGAATTGGCTGAAAGCAAGCCGGTCTCTCCGAAAATAACAGATCAGGACCCAGTTGGGCTACTGGTTCACGCCCGCGTTCATCCAGTGGCGATACATGGCCGCGCAGGCCATTATCGGACATTGCCCGGGCCAGGTCAGCCCCGGGGCGGCATCCAGCCGGCGAAGGCTTCGGCTATCATGCGCCATGATCAAGCGCGGAAATAATGCTGTGACCACCGCAATGCTCTATGACTTCATGCTGGTTCCCGGCGGTGCAGAACGCCTGACGCTGCACGCCCTGGCGCAGCACCCGGACTGGACCCTGATCACCGCCTTTACCGATGATTCGGCCTTCGAAGACTCCGCCCTTCCACTGGACCGGCTGCAAACGCTGACCAGCCTGAGCCGGCGCCAGGGCTGGCAAGCGCTGAAGGCCCTGCATGCCTTTGAACGGGCGGCCCCTGCCCTGGCCTCCTTTGACCGGCTCCTGTTCAGCGGGGCCTATGCGCCGGCCGCGGTCAACGGCCGGGATGCCGGGGGCAATTTCTACTACTGCCATACACCGCCGCGTTTCGCCTATGACCTCGCGGACTGGTATCGACGCGCCAGCGCGCCCGTGGCAGCGCCCGCCGCTGGACTGGCTGGCCGCAAGGGTCCGGAACCGTTTCTCGAGCAGGCGATGAAGCGCATGGACCGGGTTGCGGCGAATTCGGAGACGGTGCGCCAACGCCTCCAGCACCATGTCGGCCTGGAACAGGTCGAAGTGATTCACCCGCCGGTCAGCACCGCCGAGTGGAACTGGCTCGGGCAAGAGGACTTTTTTCTGTCCACGGCCAGGCTGGAACCCTACAAGCGGGTCGACCTCATCATTGAGGCCTTCAAGGCCATGCCCGCGCAAAAACTGGTGGTTGCATCCGGCGGTTCACAGCGGGCCCTGCGGGCAACAGGCCGCAGGGCTGACAACATCCGTTTCACAGGCTGGTGCAGCGCCAGCGAAATCAGGCGACTGACCGGTCAATGCCGCGCCACCCTGTACCTGGCCACGGGACGAGGATTTCGGCATGTCGCCGGTGGAGTCCATGGCTGCCGGCAAGCCGGTTATCGGCGCAGCAGGAAGGCGGCCTGCAGGAGACGGTCCTGCAGGAAAAACCGGTCTACTGCTCGATGCGGCGAGCTGATCGACGATTCCGCATACGCTCGCTGGTGCCGTTGGCTGGATGACCGAAGCACGCGCGCTGGACATGCGTGAGGCCTGCGAGAGCCGGGCCGCAGCATTTCCCGACAGCGCGGTGTTCGACCGGCGCCTGGACGAGTTCCTGGCCGGCGCGCCGTTGACTGTTGGCGCCGAGAGCTCCAATGACAGCCCCGGCGGGACCGTAAAATACGGCGTCGCGCGCGCCGGAACCGCCGCCTTGAAAATCCTCCATATCGGCAAGTATTACGCGCCCTTCAAGGGCGGCGTTGAGACCTATCTGCAGGACGCCCTGAAGGCCCTGGCGGCGCGGGGTGATGACTGCCAGGCGCTGGTTCACAATCATGCAGCGGGGCTGCACGCCTCGGCACGAGGATCACGGCGCCAGGGGCTGCGCATCCTGGCGCATCGTGCGCAGCGCCACCTGGACCACCGCCTTCTTCACACCCTTGAGTCCGGGCTTTCGCGGCGACCTGGCACGTTTGATCAGGACCTTTCACCCCGAGGTGATTCATGTCCACCTTCCCAACCCTTCCGCCTGCTGGCTCCTGACCCTCAGGTCGGCGGGGCGTATCCCGCTGGTGGTGCACTGGCATTCCGATGTGTTGACGGACCGGCAGGGGCCGCTTATGCGGCTGCTTTACCGGCTGTACCGACCCTGTGAGCACCGGCTGTTGCACCGGGCGGGCGCCATCATTGCCACCTCCCGTCCTATCTTGAAAGCAGCGACGTTTTGCAGGACCTTCCGGACAAATGCCACGTGGTGCCCCTGGGCCTGGATCCGGACCGCTTAAACGGCATCGAGGCGCCTGATGCCCGGACAGAGGGGACCCGTTTCCGGGTGCTCGCGGTTGGGCGCCTGACCTACTACAAGGGCTTCGATATCCTGATACGCGCCATGGCAGACCTTCCCCATCCCGCATTGACCCTCATCGGACAAGGCAGTCTTGACCGGGAACTGGCCGGCCTGGCGCGGCAGTTGGGCGTTGCTGAACGGGTGCACTTTCTTGGTGGCGTCGATGACCAGGGGCTGAGAGAGCAGCTGAACCGGTGCGATTGCCTGTGCCTGCCGTCCATTGAGCGCACGGAGGCTTTCGGCCTGGTGCTGCTCGAGGCCATGGCGGCCGCCAGGCCGACGGTCGTCTCGCGGGTCAGCGGTTCCGGCATGACCTGGGTGGTCGAGGACGGCGTTACCGGCCTGCACACGGCGCCCGGGGACCCGCAAGCCCTCGCGGCCGCCCTGGAAACCCTGCGCAATGATCCGGAGCGGGCCCGTTCAATGGGACGCGCGGGCCGGCTGCGTTTCGACAAGCTATTCTCAATCGGCCCTTCGGTAGATTCGCTGGTCGCAGGTTTACCAGGGCGTGACGACGCCGGGAGCCACACCGGTGAGCCAGCCAGGGGTCCCAATGTGAACGGCATCGTGATCATGCCGGCCTTTAATGAACAGCGCGATATCGGCGCCGTGGTGCGGGAGGTTCGCCGTGTTTCCCCGCTGGACATCCTGGTGGTGGATGACTGCAGCACGGATCAGACCATGGACGAGGCCCGTGCGGCCGGCGCCCTGGTCATGAGCCTGTCCCAGAACCTCGGCGCCTGGGGCGCGATCCAGGCAGGACTGCGTTACGCCTGTCAGAAGAACTATGACTTCGCCATGACCATGGATGCGGACGGGCAGCACGAGCCGGCCTGGATCAATGAGCTGTTTGCGCCGGTGGTGGCAAACCAGGCCGATGTCTCTATCGGTTGTGACACGCGCCGCGGCTCGAAGCTCCGCAAGATTGCCTGGGTCATGCTGAAGCTGACGTCCGGCCTGAAAATGGAGGACATCACTTCCGGCTTTCGCGTATACAACCGGCGCGCCATGGAACTGCTGTCCGGCCGCGACGCCACGCTCCTTGAATACCAGGACGTGGGCGTACTGGTGCTGCTGAAGAATGCGGGTCTGCGCATCCGGGATGTTGACGTTACAATGTTGCCGAGGACGAGCGGCACCTCCCGGGTTTACAGTTCCTGGTTCGTGGTTGCCTACTACATGGTCCACACGCTGCTGCTGGGAATCAGCAAGCGATTTTCAGCCCGCTGAAGCGGTCGCCCGCCACGTGATCACAGGAGCGCAGAGCAAATGATTTCCCTGGTCTCCGGCGTCATTGGTATCGCAGCTGCAATTGCCATTTTTTTGCTGATCCGCAAGGACCACCTGCGCGTGCGTTTTGGACTCTGGTGGATCATGGTCGCGCTGGCTTTCATGTTCCTGGGACTGTTCCCCACACTCTTCGATGCCCTGGCGGCCATGCTGGGCATCGCCAGTGGTCCGATACTGGCGCTTACCATTGGCCTGAGCCTGCTGATGATCAAGGTGCTGACCCAGGATATCGCCCGCTCCAATAACGAGGCGCGAATTATCCGGCTGGTGCAGCGAATCGCGATTCTGGAAGCGGACCTGGAGCAGCTCCGGAAGCCGGCGGGCAAGCCGGATACGGGCCCGGATCCCCGTGAGCCCTGAGCAGACGCTCCATCCTGTCTGAATGGCCGCGGCGCTGACCCTGATCGCAGGACTGGTCATCCCCTGGGTCGCCGGATATTTCTGCCTGCGCGCATTGCAAAGGTCCGCGGGAGAACCCGGCCAGGTGCTGATTGCCCTGTCTGCGGGCGCGCTGCTGGGCTACCTGGCGGTCGCACTGTTACTGATGCTGCAAAACGCGCTACTGGGATCGGTCGGCCTGTGGTTGCCCCTGGGGCTGCTGGCACTGACCGCGGCCACCGGTGCCTGGCTTCAGGCGCGGCAATCCGCACCCGCCCCGCCCCCGCGGGACACCGGTTCGATGCGCGGTCCCGCCCGCTGGGCGGCGTTCCTGCTGGCTGCCGGAATCGTTGTTCACCTGGCGTACTCCCTTGTGGAGCTATTGACCCAACCGCTGTTCCCCTGGGATGCCTGGACCGTCTGGGCCTACCGGGCCAAGGCCTGGTTCTTCGATGGCTCCCTGACGCCGATGATGGACAGCACGGACTGGATGCTCACCGCGGAGCCCTTCCGCTACGCATCGACCGCCATTAACTACCCCTATCTTCCCTCCCTGATGCACCTCTGGGCCGCCCTCGCCCTGGGAACCTGGCACGAGGCCCTGATCAACCTTCCGGTCTTCAGCTGCGCGCTGGCGATTGCCCTGGGCGTGGCCGGCGCCATCCGCCGTGCGGGCGGATCAGGCATGGTGAGCCTGGGCGCGGTGTACCTGCTCCTGTCCGTGCCGTTAATGGGCGCTCACAGCTCGCTGGGCGGCTATGGCGACATCTGGATGGCAGGCTTTGCCGGCATCGGCATGACTTTATTTCTGTGCGGCCTGCTGCTCAAAGATCGCCTCCTGCAAGCACTCGGCGGATTGCTGCTGCTTGCCGGCTGCATGGTCAAGGTGGAGGGCACCGTATGGCTGGCGGCGGCCCTGGGCATCCTCATTCTTGCCAGGCTGACAGGCAAGCAGCTGGCGCTGCTGCTCACGGGCGCCCTGGCCGTGGCCATCGTTGGCGCGCTCACGGGCCTGACGTGGATTGAACTGCCCCTGATCGGTGAACTGGGCTACCGGGAAGGCGTGTTGCTGATACCGCTGCGGGAGGGGGTCAGCATCGGCGTGCAGGACGTGGGTGGCGCCTACCTGGTGAACGCGTTTGTGCTGGACAGCTGGCACCTGCTCTGGCCTCCGGTCCTGGTCGCGGCAGGCTTCGTGCTGGTTTGTGACGCGCGGTTTACTGCGTAGGCTGGCACTGGCTTCTTTGCCGTGTTCTGCGGCACCCAGCTGGTGATTTTTGGCCTGAGTTCGCAGGGCGCGTGGGCCAGTGACTACACGGCAATCAATCGCCTGCCCCTGCACATGTTGCCGGCGATTTTATTTCTGCTGGCCATGGCCATTGAGCAATTGCGGCCGGCGCTGCTCCGCGTTGGCCGAACAGCGCACCGGGCGTGCACTGGTCATCGGCCTGGCCGGGGGCATAGTCTCGGCTGCGCTGAGCTGTACTCACCTGGCAAGCCGGCAGCCAGGGCTTTGCACCGGCCGAGCGCAAGGCGATCCAGACCGCGGACCTGGGGTTTGTGCTCGGAGCGGGTGAGACGGCGGACGAGCTGATCCGGGTCGAGCGTTACCAGGACGGCATTGCATTGCTCTCCTCAGGCCCCGTTTCCGTCGATGCGGAGCGCTTATTCCTGCTCAGTTACACGCTGAGTTTCGACGAGGATATCGTCAGTCTTGACCAGGCGCCGGCGTTTTTCTGGCGCCGGGCCGACCAGCTGCGCGAGGTCTCGCGCGTTACCCTGGACAGCTCCGGGTTTGCCGACCTCTCGCAATCGGAAGACTGGCGCGGCGACATTGTTGAATTGGGCTTTTTCTTCGTTGAAAACCGGGGCGAGCCTGCGGAAATCGGCTCGGTCACGCTTGAAGGCGAGGGACTTGCCAGCACCTACGGCAAATTCCGCGGCAATGGTTCACCTATGCCGGCTGGTCGCAGACGTCCAGTAACTGGATTCCGGGCGGCGCCTTTGAGCAGGTGCTGCGTCTTGCGCCTCTCGTTCTGCTGGCCGTTATTCTCGGGGTTATTCTCAGCTGGCTGCTGGCAGGCAAAACCGCTCTTATGCCTGTAATGCTGCTGTGCCTCACGGCAGGCTGGCTTATCCTCGACGCACGCTGGCTGACGGAGCGTAACTGGCAAGCGCGGTTGTCACTTGGACAGTTAATGGGCATGACGGTTGAAGAGCGGATCGCCGACGGGTATTCAGGCAAGTACTACCCCTATCTGCAACGCCTTGTGGCGGAAAAACTGGGGCCCACACCGGCGCGAGTCCTGATCATCCTGGATCCCTCGGAAGAACTTTATTTTGGACTGCGTTCACGCTATCAGTTACTGCCGCATGCCGCGCAGATGCGCGCAACGTTGCCTTTTGACGAACCCCTGAGCACGCTGGATTACGTGCTGTTTCTCGGCGACTACAGCGATGGAATGCCGGGAGCACACATTGGTGAGCCCAAACGCCAGCGCTGGCGCCGCCTGCGCATCGACAGCCCTGCCGCACGGCGCTGGCTGGAGCTGATTGACGAGAGTGCCGAGGGCACCCTGTTCCGCGTTGAGACCGACAACGGCTAAGCCCGTTGCATTGCGTGGCACGCAGAAACCGTGACTAGGATTCGAACGGAATACGAATTTTAATGGTCAGGCCATGTGGCTGGTTGTGACTCAGCCGGAAGTCGTGGTCGCTCCCGTAGAGCTCCACCAGGCGCTCGCGCGTGTTCCGAATACCCACACCGGCATCATTGGGTAACTCACCACCGGGCAATTCACAGCCGGGTCCGTCATCACTCAATTCGAGCAGCAACTCGCCGGCGAACACGCGGGCGGCAATGCGCAGCGTTCCACCGCTCTCGGACCGGGCTATTCCATGCTTGATGGCGTTTTCGACCAGGGGTTGAAGCAACAGGCTGGGTATATGTGCCCTGCGCGCCTCATCCTCGATATCAACCTCAAGTTGAAGACGATCTTCGAAGCGGACCTTTTCTATATCGAGATACAGGGATACTGCCTGCAGTTCATCGTCCAGGGTGATTTTCTGAAGTGGATCATTGTCCAGTGAAAAGCGCAGAAAACTGGAGAGCTTTGACACCATGCGATTCGCCAGTTCGGTGTCACGCTCAAGAATAAGCGTGGAAATGGCATTGAGCGTATTGAACAGGAAGTGGGGATTGAGCTGGTAGCGCAGCATTTTCAATTGCGCCTCGTGCGCCATCGCCGAGGACTTCAGGGCACTTTCCGTCACCTGCTGGAATACCCGGTGATACTTGATCCCGAAATACAGAACACTCCAGGCAGCCATGACTGTCCAGGCACTGGTAAAAGTAGAAAAGTAGGCAACGCTTTCGTAGATTTCCGCTGCGCTGCCCAGTTTTTCAACCCACTCACCAAAACTCTGGTCATCCTCAATGTAGACCATGAAGATGTAGCTTCGACACTTCATCCAGGCATATGCGCCGGTGGCCGTTCCGGCAAGAAACGCCAGCGCCTGGACCCAGAATGGCCGGCTCAGGGTCCACCGGTACAGGTAGCGCAGGCCGAGCGTGATCAGCAGGCCAATCACCGTAATGGTGATCACGTAGATGTGATAGCGGGGAATCTCTTCATTCAGTACTTCGGTGGTATACAGGTACTTGACGAACACGCCCCAGAACACCCAGCCGCCCAGATGCAACCACCAGAATAACCTGCGGTGATTATTGAGTATCGCCTCAAATTTCATGGCGGCATTGTACGGGGTTTCGGCGAATTGTCCAGGACGCTTGGACCTGATGCACTGGTTGGCCTGTCTCAAACCGGCTCGCTTTATCGCAAGGCATGCCGGCATGAGGTTAAGCAGGCATGCCGATGTTGCTCACAAGCGCGACCAGTTTTACAGCGGCAGCTGGCTAAGCGTCTCATCATCTTTTGCAAAGCAGAACCTGACGACGTTTTGCGCACGTGGCGCAGACGAAAACACCGATACAGGAATGGCGGCCACGCCGATCTCGCTTGTCAGCCACTCGCAAAAAGCCACATCGTCCCTGTCGCTGACCGCGCCATAATCAGCCAGCTGAAAGTATGTTCCTTCACAGGGCAAGAGCTTCAGCGCTGAAGAACTCCAGCAGATCCCGGAACAGATCGCGTTTTGTTCGTAAAAAGCACCCAGCCCAGTGTGATGTCCCGGCAGAGTCACTGAGAACATCAGCCAGCGCATACTGCAGAGGCGCATTGGCACTGAAATTCGTAAATTGGTGGATGCGCAGAAACTCGGACATGAGCCGTTGCGGTGCGATGGCATATCCAAGCCGCCAGCCCGTCGCGTGGTACGTCTTCCCAAACGAGCTCACCACGACAGCGCGCTCGCGCAAATCTGGATAGCGCAGCAGGCTGAGATGCTCCTGACCATCAAACACAATATGCTCATAGACCTCATCAGACAGAACGAACAGCGGGTGCCGGGCCAGTACGCCTCTCATTGCCTCGATGTCATCAGCATGCCATACCGTTCCGCTGGGGTTATGAGGTGAGTTGATAATCAGCAGTCGGGTCCGCTCTGTTATGGCGTCTTCGATGCGCTCCCAGTCCGGGCGGAATGCTTTGGTCATGGGGACATGAACCGGTATGCCCCGGTTGAGAAGCACACAAGGTTCATAGCAGTCATACGCCGGATCAAGGATGAGGACTTCGTCACCTGGCTGAACCATGACCGCAATGGCGGTAGACAGCGCCTCGGTCGCCCCGGGGGTTACACAAATATTTGCAGCCGGATCGGGACGATAGCCATACAAGTCATGCACCTTGTCAGCAATTCCTTCCAGAAGGCCCGGAATTCCAGCCAGGGGCGAATACTGATTATGGCCGTGGTTCATATGCCAGGCTGCACGATCGCGGAGCAGCTGGGGGCCTTCAAAATCAGGAAACCCCTGCGACAGGTTGATGGCACCGTGTTCCTGGGCCAGCCGGGACATCACGGTGAAGATGGTGGTTCCAAAACCCGGCAAACGGGACTTCGAGCTGGGGCATCATGGGCAGGCTCATTAATCAATCCAGGGGTCAATGGCCACCGCATCGATCACGCGCGCGGTAACGGGGTCAATGATGGCGGCGTAGTCATCCTTTTTGCCGGGCATGGGTACAAACAAGGCAGTTTCAGGGTCCATATCGACGCGCTCTGCCATGCGGGCGAGTTGTTCTGCAGCGGCCGGGCGCTGTTCCATTAAATCGGCAAGGGAGCGGGCTTTGCCAAGGATCGCGGTCTTGCCAATCTCCAGAGGCAGCCAGAATTCCGGGCGCTGCTCAAGGTCAGGCTGTCCACCGAAACATGACACCCTCCAGAAAGCTCTGATAGGCCTGTCCCATGGGCATCTGTGCAAAGGCGTATACCGGTTCACCAGGCAAGGCCTCACCAAAACCCATCCATTCCCGACCCGTTCAAAGTCGACATCCTTGGTCGCCAGCGCCACGTATCGGTCAACCGCAAACACAACGTAGGCCGGACGCTCGCTGTAGATGGCGTAGGTACCGTAGGTCAGCGCAGTCAGTTGCAGCGCAGGCAATCACCCAGAGGTCAAACTTCATGCCCTTCTTGTTCGGGACATAAACGATGAACGTCAGCATTGGTCCCAGAACCAGGTGCACGCCAATCAGAATGGCCAGGATATGCGCCACGTCCTGGGTCTGAAAGAACGGCTCGGGAAACCACCAGAAGCGTTACCAGCAGGAAAACAGGCAACAGCACCACAAGCAACTTAACGCCAGGTGGACCAGCCAGGCCCGGACCTTTGCAGACAGGTTTTTCAAGCTTTTACCCCTCTCTCAATAATCACGACGCCACCGATGCAAATTAGTGAGTCAATTTATTTTACAATGAACTATTGATTTTCAGTAGGTTGCGAAGTATAAGTTAGGTTGATTGTCAAGTGATATGACAAACACTTGTCATTTTTCGACAAGGCGGCCGATACGCAGTTATGCGACGCTAATGGCCACACCATGGAGGGTCTCCCAATGACCGCAAAACTGATTCTAGTAACGTATTTTTCTGTTCTCCCTCGCCGGCGCCGTCCTTGAGGGGCTCTGGGCTGGTGCCCCTGCTGCGCTGGTGCAGTTTAACGGCTTCCTTCTGTTGCTGTCTGCCGTCAGCATCGGTGCATTTGCCATTATCGGCGGATCAACGCCCACCAGCGCGCCACATTCAGAAGGCTCATAAGCGATACCGCAACGTACGTCATCGCTGCAGCCCGCAAAATGACTTTTGCATGACGATGATCCGTCGGGAGCAAAACACCATCACGTCTTAACAGGGGCATGGCTCTCGTAAAGCTCGCATTCCACTCGGTTGGCAGGGTCACCAGGTGAACCACGCTTGCCGTGCCCAGTGTCAACAAGCCGCCCAGGATCGCAATCGCCGTTACCGAGGGCAAACGGGTCAGAATCGCCAGAAATGGCGACGCCATCAGGATCACCGCGCCCAGACGCTCCAGCGGCTTGAGCCATTGAATCAGCCGGGTTCTCATGACCAGCGGTTGATAGCCACTGGCATCCTGCATCGCGTGACCCACCTCGTGGGCAGCGACGGTGATAGCAGTCAGGGAATGCCCATGGAAACGTGCGGCTTCCAGGCGGACTGCTTTGGCAGCCGGATCATAATGGTCGCCCTGCTCCGTCTCCTCGACGCTAACTTGTTTCAGCCCTTGTTCATCCAGCAGAAAACGCGCCAGCTCAGCACCGGTTGACGGATACCGGTCCGCGGGGCTGTCATACCGCGCCATGATGCGCCTCACCCACCAGGAAGGCAGGAAGACCGCCACCAGCACGACGCCGATTAACAAAATCCATAACATGGGTATATGATATCCCGCCGGCCGTGAAGCCTTGCCATCGGATGATCAGCAGAAGGCAATCGCATTGGCACTCAACTACGGCACTTCCGATCAACATTGAGGAGAACAACGTCATGCGCAATCCAAACCTTTTCTAACTATCCTTGCTGCCAGCCTGGGCATCTGCTACCCGGCGCCTCCGCCCTGGCTGACAATCACGAGAGCAGCTGACGAGAAGCCCTCCATATCGGCCAGCCGCACCCTGACCATGAGCGCCGTGGTTGAGGCCATCAACCAGGAAACCCGTGAAGTCACGCTCACAGGCCCTGAGGGCGACCGCATTACGATGACCGCCGGCGATGAAGTGCGTAACCTGGCCCAGGTCGAAGTTGGTGACGTCGTCTCAGCTGAGGTCACAGAAAATGTCACTATCGAGGTATTCGCAAACCCCGAGGGCGTTCAGCCAGGGGCCGGCGAGTTTGCTGCCGAAGCCGCTGCCGAACTTGGTTCAAAGCCTGGCGCTGCCGTGATGGACACGGTTGTGATTTCTGCGGTGGTGGAAGAAATCAACCTTGAAATGAATACGTTCAAACTGCGTGGACCGCAAGGCAATATCAAGGAGTTTGTCGCGCAAAACCCCGACAATCTGCGTAAGGCAGACGTCGGTGACCTGGTCGTAATCACGATCACTGGAGCGGTAGGAATCGTCGTCGAATCACCTGACGAAGGCTAATCGCTGTATTTCGCTGCCTGCCCCGGTAACGTTCAGCGCGTTACCGGAGCAGAACAGGGACTCAGTACCAGCGACCGGCTCCCGACGCTCATATAGCCATGGTTGCCCACGGGCACGCCAACGCTCATACCGATACCCACATTGCCGCTGCAACCTGTCATAAACAGACACAGGGCCAGCACCAGAACCAGCGGTAGTCTTCTCAACGAAAGTCTCATCAGTTCGCTCCTTTGGTTTGCTGCTGCATTCCGAAGACCGCCCCGGTTGGGTCTTCCAGCAGGGTGATCGTTCCTTGCCGGACTTCCATTTGCGGCTCGAGTATGACCTTGCCACCCAGTGCTGCAGCCTTGCCGGCCGCACTGCTTGCATCGCCCGTTGCAAAATAGGTTAGCCAGACGGGGTCAACCTGGGGGTCAGGACGCAGCATGATGCCCGCTCGAGCTTGCCCCGCATCCTCCAGCAGATGATATTCATCGTAGTCCCGGGCAGAATCGCGAACCGAACCTGAAGCAAGTGCTGCGTAGAAAGCGGCTGTTTTTGCCGGGCTCGCTGTTAACAGTTCGTTCCAGACGATTTCCCCATTACCGATAACCGGCCGATCCAGTGGGTAACCCACCCTGCTGTTCACCAGCCCGATGACGGCGCCATCCGGATCCCGGACCGCGGCAACGCGCGCCACCGAGGCCAGGTTGCGGGCGCTGACCACGACCTGTCCGCCCGCCTCCAGGGTTGCTTCAACAGCCTCATCGACTGCGGGAACCGCGTAGTACCCCAACCAACGGGAGTAGTCTGTCCCATCGGCCGGATCCTCCAGCTCAACAATACCGCCGACGTACTCACCTGCAACAGAACGAATCAGCGTGTACGGCCCACCACCCGGTCGCTGCGTCTGCTCAAACGTCCAACCCATCAGTGGTCCATAAAAGGCCTGGGCAGCGTCCACATCATCTGTAATCAGATCGTGCCAGATAAACTTTCCATACTGCGGTATATCCGTCAATTCCAGGTCCGCCCGGGGACCGGATTGCGGCGTGCAGCCAACAACTACCATCAGGGCGAGCAGCGCCACCAGGATCGAATTTTTATAAGCTGACATCTTTGGTCCTTCGCAGTAAACCGGAGTCGACACGATAGCAGCACCAGCCCGTGACGTCAGCCATTGGGCGCTGCCATAATGGTGCGAATCGCATCGTCCTCGCCGGTCAATTGCCAGCGAATCAGGGACACCGGAATTACCCCGACCTCGTCGACTTCACGAAAAAAACCCTCCAGGGTGAAATCTTCACCCAATTGTCGTGCACGGTCGGCTATCAACTTGTCCATCAGCGCTTTGCCGGTGATATAGCTGGTGCCATATCCCGGCTGGCGCAGGTAGAGAAGTTGTTCAAACCCGAGCAGGTCCAGGTCCTCGCGCATCCAGCCACGCGGCGTCCATTTGACATGGAAATCGCGCGCTTCCTTCAGCGTAAAGACGTTGGCCTGTGCCTGCAGCGACCCGAGACCACGTGCCGATCGCTGAGCAACCATGATCCACACCAGTTCACGGGCGCGTGGGTTGTTGTCATACAGCCCGGCATGCATGGTGATTTCTTCAAACGCTGTTGATAGTCCCTCGGACCGGCTGTCCCATATGTTGTAAAGCAGTGCGCTGCTTCTGATCGGACTGGCATGCGGCTGCGATGCGATACGGGCCAGGTCAAACCAGTGATACCAGTGTGTCCACAAGGCCAGCGGCTCATGATGAGAGACGGTATAGAAGAAATTACGCTGCTCTGCGGGGACGAACTGTCCCATCTGGGCGCGCAGAGCAGCTTCGAGGTAGTCATAGGGCGGCAGGATGTCGCCTTCTACCAGGAACTGCATAAACGTTTCCAGAGAGCGCTCCGCCAGTTGCTCGTAGGCCTCAGCGCTTTCCACGGGCGTCAGCGGGGGTAAATCGCGGTTGCTGTGCTCTTCGAGCTTGAGTGACGACCACGCCCGATCCAGCTCGCGGCGTAATAGCCGCATCTCATCTTCCTCTAGTCGTATTGAAATGAGCCGAACGTTGCGCAAGGACCATGGCAGTAGTCCTCGATACCGATGCCGGATGGTCCATCCTTGCTCATGGCTATGCTTGCTTTTGGGAAGTTGGGCTTTTTCGCGGTTTTGGCATTTCTTGCATCGCGGTCTGTTCAGCGGCTGAAAGAAGACCCAACACACAAGCCATCTACGCTTTGTGCCAACAGTGAACACTGGGCAGAAACACGGCAATAATTAAACGCAAGTATCGATTTTCTATCGCCGGCCGCAAATCTTAGGGATTTGCAGCCGGCAAACTACTGATTGATGATCGATGCAGGCTGCGCTCGGTTCGAGATGAAGTTACCAAAGCGCATGATTTATTTTGCTATGCAGCTATAGCATACCGACTATGGTTCGCAATTCGTGGCTTCAAACATACCTTCCTGACAAGCGAGAAACTGAGCTAACAGGAATCAGAATGACTACTTCCATTAATGTCGTAGTGCCAAGCTACATTGAGATAGACAGATCTATCTATCAGGCGCGCCGCATGCGCAGCGAATATCTGGCTAAATCGATCAAGGTTGGAATCACTCACCTTCTCAGCGCTTTGGCGCGCAAGAAATCACTAAGTACCGCCACAGCCTGACCAATTCAGTCTGCTCCCGAAGCGGCTGCAATGGCTGCCTTATCTACAACCAATCGCTAGAATAGTCCGTCCGCATTGAAGCGCCTGTAAATAACAGCGCGCAAGTCCAAAACTGACGCGATGAAGCCATTGGTGGCACCCAAGTAGATGAACTTCCAAAACAAAAATGAGAGATCAAAAACATGACACTTCAGAGTATCTTTACAACCCACCAATTCCGAGGCTCCCATAATACGATACAGCGACTTTGGGCCGAACATTTGGAGCGGCGAAGAGCAAGAGCCATCTATATAAGAACATTGCGCGAGCTGTCAGAAATGTCGCAGAGGGAATTGGCAGACATCGGTATCACAGTCTCAGACATCTCCAAAATTGCAGAAGAAGCCGCCTATAGCAGGCGCCGAAAGTAGCCATATCTGATGGGGTGGATGGCTCCTGCTTCAATCGGCGTCGCAATGCGCCATACTGTAGGTGTACATATCTGCTTATAGGAGGAGCCACCCAATGCAAGTTAATACAATTGGCCCAGATCTGGGTAAGAACGTTTTTCAAGTTAACGGGAGTACGTAGTACCTTCGCTGCGCCAAACAAAAAGGCCTGGAATGCACGACGAAGCGGACTGATCCGCTCCGCCTGCTGAGCTGCCGGTTGCAACGGCACAGCCGGATTAGTTTACTGTGATTGTGATGACATCGCTCATCACAGGCGGGTTGTGTGGTACGTGGCTCCAATCGCCAAGCAACAGTTGCAGCGTATGCGTGCCTGCAGGCAGCTCTTTAGTCACCTGCGTCTGACCGCCACCGAAATGGACGATCTCGTCCGTCGCGGGCAGTCCGGAATCCATGTCCAGCGTGCTCGGGTCGGTGTTGATCAGCAGATGATGGTGGCCGGTGTTGTCCGCTTCCGTTCCGGCCGGGGCGACGCCCATACCCTCCAATCCGAAAACAATAGTAACCGGGTTCGACACCGTTGATCCATTCGCCGGCGAAACGATGTACGCGCTGGCACCTTCGGGCGCAGGGCTCCGGTGAGCGTCAGCAAATGCAGCCCCCGTTATCAGAAGTCCTGCTGTAGTAGCGAAAATCAAATTCTTCATTGTTACCTCCCAGAAAAAATGGGCGATCGGCCCACTTATAGAGATATAGCACACTAGTCCCTTTGGGCAAAAACGCTCTGTACGACGCAGGTTCGGGCTCCAACCTGCCTTTCGCTGCGGCATGAACCAAGGTCCGCTAAGGTCAGTCAGTCCCCGAGCATCCAGCGGCCTTCGGGGTGGAAGGCGTGAAACGCGAAAGCGAAGGGGATGTCGTGCACCACATCCCGGCCCTGCTCATCGCGGACACGGACATTACCCACCTCGCGCCCCTGCCGGATGTTTCCGGTATCGAGCGCGGAGGCCTGCCCCTCGGCCCAACTCAGCGTCAGACCCGCCTCGGTGATCGTACGCTCGCGAGACAGGCGCGTCAGTGGCCAGGCTCGGTTACCAACGCGGACGACGCGTTCCAGAGGTGGAATGCCTTGCGGCGGGTCCTCGCCTGAATAGAGGAAGGGCCGTGTCGTGTCGTAGTTGCGATATGGATTGGTGCCATAGGCCCGGCGCCAGTTCGGCTCGTCGAGAACAAGCCCGTCTGGATGCGTGTCGCGGAACGCTGCCCAGCTTTCCATCCAGGCCGGAAGCTGAGTCAGGGAACGTCCCGTCATCTCGCCCGCGATACCTTCTCCTATTGCCTGCTGCCACCAGCTTTCTGTCTGGTGGTCGTACATGATCATGTCCGAATGACGCAGCAGGCCGGAGACGCCAAAGGTCAGAGTACGTCCGCCCAGTAAACCGTCGAAGACCATTCCAGTGTTGCATAGCGGGCAGAAGGTGACGGTGATTGGTTGTCCATCCACTACGTCGTTCACGATCTCGTGCCACATAAGATAGCGTATCGGATAGGCACGGGCAGGACCGTCGTCTGGCACGTAGGTCATTACCGGCTCTCGGTCATCGAGCCGCGTCTCCTCGGAAGCGCAGATAAAGCTGGGATTGAGGATAGCCGGGATCCCGTCGCGCGGCGGCCCACCCGAGATGACCTCGCCGAGGTCGATGGCGAGGCGCGAGAAATCCGTGTTGGGCCAGGCAGCATCAAAAAGGGTCACTTGTGCCGTAGCAGGTGTAACGGCCAGCAGGGGCAGCGCGGCAAGAACCTTCAGAAAGTAGCGCCGTGCTCCGAAGGGTTGCTTGGGCGTCATGTAGGCTCTGGTCATGGCGGAAACTCCAGTCAAGTCAACAACGGCAGATTAGACCATCCCGCGATCACACCGCATACACACTTGCGTCAAGCAATGTGGGCCGAACTGTGATCTAGTTTACTCTATGAATTAACTTTAGGCCCAGCGAGCCACCAAAGCTGCAATTCTCAGTCAAACGCTCCGATCCTTTGGAAAAAAGCTCGCAAAACATCCGTGACGATCTGCGGTTCTTCTATCGGAGACGTGTGTCCGGCACGAGGAACAACTGTCAATTCAGAGCGGGAAATGGCGGCACGCATATCCGTCGCGTTCCGTACGGGGGTGGCTTGATCAACCTCGCCGACGATTATTTGCGTCGGAACGAAGTCGTCCTTCTTCTTCAGCTCTTCCAAAACAGAATCCCGGCTGAAGATCGCGAATCCAAACTGGCGGATAGCCTTAATGTCAAGTGACATAATGTAGGATTTCCAGACACCGACTTGTTCCTGACGTTTCGGATCATTCAGGAAAGATGCCCCCATCAGGATCGACATTGCCTTATTGATAACCGGGCGAAACCCAAAAACGCCAAGGATCGCCAGCAAGAGTTTGTTTCTGCGTAGAGCTCTAGGTACCTCGTGATCGGCGGAAGTGTCGATTAGAGCAAGGCTCTTTATCAACTCGGGTTGATACAGGGCAAGCCGCATCCCCACAAAGCCACCGGTGGACATGCCCACAAAATGAACAGGACCATCACAGGTTTCGCGGATCAATGCGGCAGCATCGTCGACCAAGTCTTGCAGCGCAAACTCTGTTTGGACTTTCTCGCTATCACCATGGCAACGATGGTCAAAAGCAATCACCCGCGCAGAGGTGCTAAGTGCGGTGATTTGGTCATCAAACATTCGATGGCTCATCAAGTACCCATGAGAGAACACAATGGTCTCCGGACCTGAACCGGCTTCGACATAGTGAAGTGAAATGTCATTCACGGTAGTGGTCTTTGAATGCAATTTATGTATCCTTCATGAGGCTTCAGGCACTTGAAGCTTAAGCCCTTGCCATCAAATTCTCCAACCATTCAATAACGGTGTCAGTCAGTCGATCAATCGGCGGGTTAGACGACCGGCTGGTTGCCAAACCGACATCGCAGCATCTGACTTTTTAAACCACCAGACGCTTTGAGCCGATCAGTACATCGCTAAAGTCGGCTTTCCTAAGTTCGCGGTCATTTGAACAACGCGCAGCATCCGACACACTGTGCTCGACAGCTGCGTCGAGATCGAACCGCGCAACGCGGCCTTCGGCGCGCAGGTGCCGGGCCTTGGCGAAACAGCCTATGCGCAGGCCATAGACCAGCTCGAGGAGACTTGGGCGCGCAACCTTTCGAAGGCGCCCGGTGACCTTTGGGAGGCCCAGACCGAATTCGACAGCTTCAGCCGCGAGGCACTGTTCGCCCATTGCGTGGCGATGAGCGTCAACGCCGTCCACGACCCCTACCAGCGCCGCCCGCGACCCAACAAAATATATTGAGACCTGGCATCCATCGCCGCGCCGCAAATTGACCCATGTCATCAAGTGGCATACTTTTTGCAGTTAGAAAGGACCTGCGAAACTCAAGATTGCCAAAAGAAATGAAACTACTTCTTGCTCTTTTCCTCACGATCGTTCTGGGCGTTTGCGGCTTGGCGCTTCTTGTGCTTTCGGACCGGCGGGCCGATCGCGCAGAATGGAACAGGCTGGCGTCCCTGCAGCCGACCGATCCAAGGGTGTTCGCGCTGGAGATGATTGCTGATCTGCCAGAGCCCGCGGGCCGTTACTTCACCTATATGATCCAGCCGGGCACCCCGCTTTTGCCTGTTGCCGAGATCGACATGACCGGCCAGTTCAGCCTCGGCACCAAGGACGATCCACGCTATCAACCGATGCAAGCCCGCCAGATCCTTGCCGCGCCCGAAGGGTTCGTCTGGGCGATGCGTACCCGGGGCGGCATGCCGGTTTCGGGGTCAGACACAGGGAGTTGGACGCGGTTTCGCATCTTCGGAGTGATCCCGGTGGGGCGGCTTGGCGGCGATCCGGATCACACCCGGTCCGCCTTCGGACGTTATGCGGCTGAGGCGGTGATCTGGGCTCCTGCCGCCCTTCTGCCGGGACCCGGAATAAGCTGGGAAGCCTTTGGCGAGGACAGTGCGCGTGTCGTCATACAGCACGGCGATCTGGAGCAAGCAGTCGACGTGAGCGTCGATCAAGAAGGGAGGCCCTATGAGGTCACCTTCCAGCGCTGGAGCAATGCCAACCCCGAACAGGTCCACCGCCTGCAACCATTCGGGGCCTTTATGTCGGACTTTAGGGACGTTGAAGGCTATCGCTTGCCGTTCCGCGTGGAGGCCGGGAATATGTTCGGCACCGACGATTATTTTCCCTTCTTCCTTGCAGACGTCACCGAGATACGCTTCCCAAGGCCCGAGCCATGATCGCCCGACTTGTGACCTGTATGAGCTCTGTGCGCGGGGGTGCCGCAGCCCGTGTTGCACAGCGGGCGGCAAACGCTGCTCGGTGGTCCTTCATCCAAGCCATCGTGGCTTTTGCACTCTACTGCGCCTTCACAGGGAGTGTATCGGCACAGCAGGACAGCGCCCCGTCTGCGCTCGCCGCGCGGTTGGACGGGCTCGTCGAAGGGCTGATGACGCGCGAACAGGTCCCGGGCGTGATCGTGGCGGTGGTCAGCGGCGATGAGGTGATCGTGCGGGGATACGGCGTCGCGGGCCTCGATGGCCAGACGGCGGTTGGCCCCGACAATGTCCGCTTCGAGATCGGCTCGATCACCAAGCTGTTCACCTGGGTCGCGGTGATGATGCTGGTAGAGGACGGTCGCTTGGACCTGCGCGCGGATGTGACGGACTATCTGCCGGGTTTCAATGTTCCGGGCAGCGAGCCGCTGACCCTTGCACATCTGATGAGCCACCGGGGCGGTTTTGAAGAAAGCTACGCGATCTTCGACGAGGCCATCGCCGCTTTGCCGCGCGCGCAGGCATTGGCGGCAGCAGCCCCGGACCAGGTGTTCCCGCGCGGGGAAATCACGTCCTACTCGAACTGGGGGGCCGCGCTGGCGGGGCTTGTCGTCGAGGAGGTCTCCGGCCAGCCTTGGGAAGATTTCGTCCAGACGCGTATCCTCGACCCGCTCGCCATGAACGACACGACATTGGCCGAGCGCCTGCGGCAGCCCGATCAGCCGCCCCTTGCGCAAAGCTACACCCTGCAGGGCGGCATCGCCCGCCCGGCTTTCCGCATCGACATCGGTGCCTTCGGTCCCGCCGGGGCGACTGCCAGCACGGCATCCGACATGGCGCGGTTCCTGCGCTTCCTGATGGGCGACGGGGCGCTGGAGGGCGCGCGACTGCTCCAGCCCGACACCATGGCGCAGACGCGCAGGCGGCTCTTTGAGGATCGGCCACAGGCGGCGGACATGGCGCATGGTTTTCAGTCCCGGCCGCGCTTTGGCACTATGATCTATGGCCATGGCGGCGGCCTCAACGAGTTCCTCTCAAACCTCGTGTTCATCCCCGAGATCGGTGCCGGCGTCTTCATTTCCCAGAATGGCGGCGCGGGAGTGAGCCTTCCGCTTCTGGCGCCCGACCTGATCCTTGCGGACCTCGCCGCCGATGCCGGGCTCACGGCACCCGAAGCGCAGCCGGTGCCCGAGGCCGCCGCGCGCGCCGCTGAGGCGGCGGGCCGCTATGTGACCAACCGACGGACCTTCTCGGGCCCAGCCCAGGTCCTCGCCGCGCTGTCACCGTTGACTGTGGTCGCACTGGCAGACGGCGCATTGCTGGTCCCGACAGGCACCTTGCCGATGCCGTCGCGGTTCGATCCGATCGCGCCTGATCTGTGGCAGGACGCGATGGGACACCGCGTGACGGTGATCCGCGATGCGCAGGGACGGGTCACGCGCCTTGCCGACGGGACCGGGGCGCAGACCCATGAACGGGTGCGCGGGCTGGCGGACCCGGTGTGGCTGACCGCTGGATTTGCGCTGGCGCTGCTGCTGGCGACGACCAGTCTCGTTGGCCTGATCTGGCGTCACGGGCTGCGCGGCGGATCGCGCATTGGGGCGGTGGTGGCGGCGGTTCAAGTCGCTGGCGCGGTCACCGTCTGGGCGCTGGCGGCGGCCGGTGTGGCGATGGCACTCGCGGCGTCGCGGCTGGGATCGCAATTCCTGTTCGATCAGCCGCAACCGACGTTCGAGATATTCCTGGGGATCGCCGCCGCCGTCGGTGTGCTTGCCGTTGCGCTTGTGCTGTCTTCGCCGTTCGTCTGGCGCGCACCGGGCTGGAGCCTCTGGCGGCGCACGCACCAAACAGCCTTCACGCTCGCGCTCATCGGGCTGGCGGGCCTCATGCTGAATTGGGGGCTGGCCTTCGGAGGACCGATCTGATGCGGGCCTTTGCGCCGCATCCCGCAGAGGTTTCGCCATGATGGCGGTCGTTTTGCTCGTGCAGGTCGCCTTGCCTTTGGCCCTGCTTGCGTGGCTGGCCCTGTTCCCGGCGGGATCGATGGTCGGGTGGCTGATGCAGGCCGCAGGTATTGCAACGCTTCTGTTCGCGTTGTCGCGCGTCGCCCAATGGGCGCTGCCGGTCTGGTGGCTGCCTTGGGGATATGCGGGCTTGTTTCTTGCCATCGTGGTTTGGCAGGTGTCTGCGCTGCCCGCGCGGTCGTTGTTGCCCCATGGCGCGTGGGCGTGGTCGGCAATGCTTGTCGGGGCGGGTCTTCTGGTGCTCGGCAGCTTCTACACGGTCAAGGCCCTGTCCGGGCGGACCCTGCCGCTGGTCGAGGTCGTCGATATCTCCAATCCCTTCGGGCCGGGCCGCTATCTGGTTGGGCATGGTGGATCCAACACGCTGGTTAACGGCCATCAGCGAACGCTGGACGCCAGTGTCGCGCGGTTTCGCCCTTGGCGGGGGCAATCCTATGCCATCGACTTTTTCGGCCTCGGCCCCTGGGGCCTGCGCGCATCGGGATGGCAGCCAGTCGATCCGGCGGACTACGCGATCTTCGGTGCGCCGCTGGTGGCGCCCTGCGCGGGGAAAGTCATCGCCGCCCAAAACGACAGCCCCGATTTCGAGGTGCCCGAGAGCGATCAGGTCAATCGCCTCGGCAACCATGTCATCCTGCGGTGCGGCGAGGCCGAGATTGTCTTCGCGCATATGCGTGAGGGCAGCGTCGTTGTCGCGGCGGGCGATCAGGTCGCGCCCGGCGACCGACTGGGCGAGGTTGGCAATTCCGGTGCCTCGACCGAGCCGCATCTGCATATCCACGCGCAACGCCCCGCCGCCGAGGGTGCGCCGCCGATCTCGGGCGACCCGCTGGCCCTGCGCATCGATGGGCGTTTTCTCGTGCGTGGCGATCGCCTTCGGGGCCTGTCAGAATGACGGCCCGGGTCTACCGACCGTTCGCGTTTCTCGCTCTGACGCTCGCCTGGACATGGGCCTGCTGGTGGGGGCTCGTTTTGACGGGGCTCGGGCCTTGGAGCGGTACAGGGAGATGGCTGCTCTACCTCGGCGGCGTTGGTCCGCTCGTCGCCGGGCTCTGGTTTCAGCACCGGCACAGCGCCGGTCGCGGCTTGACGGATCTCTGGCAGCGGCTGGTGCAGCCGGGCCGCGCACCTCTCTGGCTCTGGGCGGCGACGCTCCTGCTGATCCCGGCGCTTTCGCTTCTTGCGCAAGGTCTCCTGATGCTCGGTGGCGGCGCGGCTCCCATGCTTTCTCTACCGGGTGCCACATGGACTGCAATCCTCGGATACGCCGCGTTTATCTTTTTTCTGGGGCCACTGCCGGAAGAGATCGGCTGGCGCGGCTACGGACTCGACGCGCTGCTCGACCGGTATGACCCTGTTGCGGCCTCGATCATTCTTGGCGCAGCATGGGCGGCGTGGCACCTGCCGCTGTTCGCAATGGATGGATATTATGACGAGTTCGGTGGCGCACCGGCCTTGCTGCCCTTTCTCTGGTCGATCCTGATGAAGAGCCTGATCATGACATGGGCCTATCTGCACAGCGTACGGTCGCTCCTGCTGATGGTGACGTTTCACTTCATGATCAACGCCACAGGTGAGGTGCTGCCGCGACCTTCCGAAGTCGAGGCCGTGTTCCAAGGCCTGTTGACAGCCGTCGCCCTGGTGGCGGCGCTGCATCTGCGCTCCAAGTGGCACACGGCACGGCAATAGAGAGCCAATCCGTTCGCGCGGCGGTTCGATTGCTTCCGCGCAGGTTATCGCTGCTGCCGTCCAAGGGCGAACGCCGCAAGGCACAGGCCAGCGATCCCGCAAGACGCAGCCAGCCACGGCCAAAAGCCCGGCAGTATGGAAAAGAGGAACAGGTAGTCTTGGGCCGCTGCCCAGAGGGACAAGAGGATAAGGGCGGCGGATGCTGCGCCTGCGATCCCTCGGACGGCGCGAGTGCGTGATGCGCCAGTGACGGCCACCCAAAACGCAAGTGCCGCCACAATGCCAAGCCCGGCGATGGCGACGCGTGCCGCCGTTTCAGCCCAAAGCACGCGCGTCATGGCCACAGGCTGCACGCCGAGGCTCTCGGACCAGACCCGAAGGGCATCTGCGAAGAGCGGCCAGGCACGTTGGCTGTTGGACAGGATAACGATCCCGTCGCCGGTCTCAGGCACCAGATGCAAGTGGCTCATCCAGCCATAGCCCTGTCCGCCATGCCAGACTGCTGCGCGCCCGTCCGACAGGGTTTCGGTGAAATGCCCAAGTCCGTAGCCCTCGGCGGCAAAGCCGAACAATCCGCCCACTGCCACGGCAGGAAAATGCAATTCGGCCACCCCGCCGGGGGACAGCACATCCTGATCCGCTCGGTTCATCGCGGCTGCGGCGAAGCGTGCAACGTCACCGGCGGTGGCGAAAAGCCCACCCGACGCGCGGCCCGGATAGACGTAAGCTGCCACGGCTCGCCCGTGTAGATCATGTCCCACCGGCATTTCAACACCGGGCCAGTCGAAGCCTGCCTGTTCCATCCCGAGAGGACCAAGGACCTCACGGATCATGAACGCGGCGAAATCCTCGCCCGTGCAGTCCTCAATCACCAGTTCCAGCAGATTGAATCCGGTGTCGGAATAGGAAAACGCGGTGGGCGCGGGCGCAAGGATTTCGAAGTCCTCTGCCAGATGCTCGGCCAGTCCGGGCCTTGGTGCATCCGGCGCATACCGCTCCGCGAAATCGCCAAGACCGATCCCGGCACTGTGCGACAGAAGTTGCCTGGGCGTCAGCGGCGGCGTGCCATCTGGTGGTTGCCAGCGCGCGAGGCAATCGCTGATCGGCGCATCGAGATTAAGATGCCCGGTCTCTGCCAGCCGCATCGCGCCCCATGCGGTGACGGGCTTGGTGATCGACTCGACCCGGAACAGCGCATCCGCTGTCATCTCGCGCCCGGTGGCAGGATCGGCATAGCCGAAGGCGCGGGTCCAGGCCGGGATACCGTTCTCCAACACGACGACGACAACCCCCGGCACGCCATCCCTTGCCATGCGTGCTTGCACGGCATCGCTGATCCGGTCCGAGGGTGTCGCTTGCAGAACGACTGAACTAACCGCAACAGCGCCAAGGATGGCAACGCAAAGCAAAAATCGATGTGTCATCTTGGTCCTTCCAGCCCGTTCAATTCACGTCTGAAAAAGTGTTCGTTCCCTGCATGACATCCTGAAGGAGGATCTCCGTCGCGCGGTCGGGTTCCTCGAACAGTGGGCTATGGGCGGAGTTTTCAAATGTGTAGAGGCCGGTTATCGGTGCCTCGATCCGGTCGAAATAGGCGCGGGAGAGGTCGGGGTTGGCGGTCATGTCGTAGCGCCCAAGAAAGAAATAGACCGGCAGGTCGAACTCGGTCAGTCGCGCCGCCAGATCATCCCGAAGCAGGTCTTCCCAGAAGAAGGGCCGCGACCAGATCTTGCCGCGCCAGATATTGATCTTGTTCATCACGGTATAGGCACGCATCCGCCAGACAGGCAGGAAGATGCCCGTGATCACGGATCGCATCTCGCGCGTGTGGCCAACGCCAAGGCCGTGCATCGCTGCATCGCGCAGCCGCATGTAGGCGGGCGACAGCCCGTCCGCCATGCTGACGGGCGCGGCCTCCAGCCTGCGCACCATCGCGCTGTCGCCCCGTTCGCGGTAGGCGTCGAGCATGTAAGCATGGGCCATGACCTCGGAGCGAAGCTGGTGGGTGATCTGGGCCATGCCGACATATGCGAGAAAGCGGTCGGGTGCCTCTGCTGCAACCTGAATGCCCAGATAGCTGCCCCAGGAATGGCCGAGGAGCAGGATCCTGTCCTGCCCGAACCTGTTTCGGAGGTAATCGGCGACCTCAATCGTATCCGCGATCATCCGGCCCATCGTCATGGTCTCGGGCGGGATACCGCCCGAGAACGACATGCCCGCGCCGCGCTGTTCCCACCAGACCATGGTGAAGTGACGCTCCAGACCTGTGGGGTAGTCGTCCTCCATGAAGAACTCGGTCATGCCCGGGCCGCCATGCACGAACAGCAGCACCGGGTTTGTGGGATCGACGCTCTGGATGAACATGCCTTGCGGGATGCCGCCGATGTCGACCGTGACACGTTCGGACAGGCTGCCGGGGATGATCTGGCCAGTGTCATCGCGCAGCGGGGCAGGACGGCCCGGGCTGATCGCGAAGAGCGTGCCTATCACGATGACAAAGAGAACTGCAACGAGGACAGCCATGCTTGTCATGATGCGCCGGAGCTTTCCCGGCTTGCGGATATCCAGATCGGCCACACGCCTACTCCCCCTCGGCCAGCAGCGTCGCCTCCAGCACATCGAGCGCGGTGCGGTCCAGCACCCTGCCGCCCGCGATCACCGCACGCGGGCGGCGCAGCGTGCCGAGGCTTTCCAACGGGTTCGCGTCCAGCAGCACCAGATCGGCGCGGCGACCCGGCGCGATGGTGCCGTCCTGATCCGTCAGGCCGAAGAACCGGGGCGGCGCGACCGTCGCCGTGTAAAGCGCCTCGCGCGGGGTCAGGCCGATCGCAACATAGAGGTCCAGTTCGTCCAGCAGCGAGAAGCCGTGGAACAGATAGGGGTTGGCGAAGGAAGCATCTGTCGAGGCCAGGATCGGCACGCCCGCCTCGAACGCCATCAGGAAGGTTCGCCGGTCGAGCGCGATGCTGTCGGTCGCCAAGGCTCGCACCTCATCCGTCATCGCCTCCAGCCGGAAATCGGGCCGCCCCCAGGCCTCGCGGACCTCGGCCGGGATCATCCGCATGCGCGGCGCATCGGCGGCAGGCCAGTTGCCGGTGTAGAAATCCGCAACGACAAGCGTCGGGCTGACATGCATCCCCGATGCGGCGAGCCGCGCCAGGAGGCTGTCGCATAAGTTGCGGTCCCATGTGTCGAGGATGATCCGGTTTTGCCCGGCCATGACCGCGAAGATGGCCGCCTGATCGCCACCCTCCGCCATGACGCGCCGCAGATCCTCCAGCATGCGCGCTTCGCCGGTCGAGCAGGCCATGGCGACCCGCCCGAAATGCTCCATCCCGTCCTGATCCGCTTCGATGGCCGTGCCAAGCGCGACGCGTTCGGGGATATGGCCGACCAAGGGTAGGCCGTGGTCATGGGCGGCCTCGGCCAGCGCCAGATAGGTCGCCTCGTCCAGCATCGAGTAGGCCTTGACCGCCGCCCAACCCTCCGACGCGATGCGCTCCACAACGGCGCGCGCCTCGTCGGGCGTGTCGGCAAGGAACATGCCGGGCCATGAACCGGGACTGGCGTCCACCCATGCGCCAGACAGGATCAACCGGGGCCCGAGAACCTCGCCCGCCTCGATCCGCGCCTGCAAGTTCTGCTGATTCTCGATGGGCCAGAGTGCACCCATGTCGCGGATGCCCGTCACGCCGTTGATCAGGTAGAGCGGAAACGCAGTGTCTGGCTCGGTGGCGCTGGAGAAGACATGGACGTGGCTGTCCCAGAGGCCGGGGATAAGGTAGCCGCCCGAACCGTCGATCACCTCGACCCCGTCCGCAGGAGCGATATCGGCGCCCATCTCGGAAATCACGCCGTCGCGGATCAGCACCGATTGGCCTTCCGCTAGCGTGCCGGTTCCGACATCGACCAGCGTGACGTCGGTCAGAAGAGTGTCAGCGCTCGTAGGGCCGCTGATCGCAAGCAGCCAAATAAGAAGCGTTGTCGTTGCAACCTGTCTCATGCTTCCGTCACCCGCATCACCAGTTTGCCCTGCACCTCGCCCGCCTCGACCCGCTGATGGGCGCGTCGCACCTCCGATAGCGGGATGACTTCGGCCACGGCCGGATCGAGCCGCCCCTCGGCCAGCAGGGCGAACAGCGTCGCCAGGTCTTCCTTGAACCACTCTGGATGGGTCCGGCGCATCGCCCCGATGGAATAGAACGCCGTCGCGTGGCCGTTCGGCAGCCAGTCCCAGAGCTTGAGCTTGACGAAATCCAGCGGGATCGACCCGCCGCGTCCCAGCACCTCATTCATGAACCCGTAGGCGACCAGCATGCCGCCGGGTTTCAGCGCGTGCAGCGAGCGGGGGAAGCTGTCGCCCCCGAGCGGATCGAACACGGCATTGACCCCGTCACCCACAGCCGCCGCGATTGACGCCTCAAGGTCTGCGGCGACACTGTCGATTGGCGTGCCCCCATACTGCCGGATCAGGTCATGTTTCGCCGCAACATCCGTCCCGAACGCGGCAATCCCGGCCTCCCGCGCCAGTTGCAGCATCGCTGTGCCCACGGCGCCGCCTGCACCATGCACCAGAATGCTTTGCCCATTCTGAACTTTGGCGACGCGGTGCAGCATCTGGTAAGGCGTCACTGCCGAGAGGATCATGGCCAGCGCATCCTCGTCGGACACACCCTCGGGCACTTTGGTCAGGCCACTGGCGGAGCGACAGATGTATTCCGAATAGGCTCCGATGGTCGTCAGGTCCGCGACCCGCTCGCCCACGGTAAACCCGGAGGTATCAGGGCCGAGCGCGTCCACCACGCCCACCAGATCATAGCCGGGCACGAGGGGCGGTTTCTCTTTCACATCGGGATACATGCCCTTGCGGATCATCACGTCGGTGAAGGCCGCACTGGTGACCAGCACCCGGATGCGCACCTCGCCGGACAGTGGTTCCGGCGCGTCCGCGACAGTCCGGATGTGCAGTTCCTCGGGTCCGCCGAAGGCTCGCAGTTCGATCTGTTGATAAGGCATCGTGTTCAGCCCTCCTCGGGCAAGTCGATTTGTGTGTCTGAGATGAAATGGACGATCTCGTCCGCAAGCGCGTCATCATAGCCGAGCCAGATATGTCCCCCGTCCGGATAGACGACCAGACGGGTGTTCGGGATGCGGTCTGCCAGAAGCCGTGCGGTGGTCGCGGTGCCGAACAGATCATCCTCGCAGGACAGGATCAGGGTGGGCGCGGTGATCTGGTCATAGGCGGTGGGCGACGGCGTTCCGGCCCAGAACCCGTCGGTACGCAAGCCGTCCACTTTGCGGCTGATCGGGAATATCTGGGCGAGGATTGCGTCGGCGCGCTGCCGCTCGTCAGGGGTAACGCGGGCCAGAAGCGTCGGGTCAGTGGCCAGCAGCGTTCGGATCATCTGGCCGGGTGCCGCACGCGACAGCGCCCAGAACAAGAAGTCCGACCCAAGCACGGCCCCCACGGCCAGCCTTTGCAGGGCCGTGAACGCCACCGGATCGCGGTTGGTCAGGTTTGCGGCCGGAACCAGAAGCGCTAGATGTGAACAACGGTCGGGGTGACGAAGGGCAAATTCGGCAGCACTCAATGCGCCCGCAGACCCGCCGACCACGGGCAGGCGGTCGATCCCAAGATGGTCGAGCAACTCTACCAGCACATCCGCCTGATCCGCGGGCGAGGCATTGTCGGGAAAGGCGCTGCCGAGGTAGCCGAAGCGAGAAGGGGCAACGATGCGGAAACCGCGCTGTCTGAGGTTCGACGCAAACAGCAGGCCCTGATCGAAGCCGCCCCCCGTGCCATGGATCATCATCAGGGGCGGGCCATTCCCTACGACCGCATATTCCAGCGCTCCGGCATTGGCCTCGATCACCGAGCTTTGGCCAAACAGACGTGTGTTGGCCTGCGCGCGCGCCTCGCGGAAGGCACCGAGCGCATAGGAACCGCCTGCCAACGCAAGTCCACCAAGGCCCAGAAGAAAGGCACGACGTGTCGTCACTGTTCGGCCCCCTCGCGGCTGATCCACGCGACGGCGAGTTCTGCTAGAGCCGCCTCAAGCGCAGGCACAAGGTCCGTGCTGTCGTCCACAATGCCTGCATCGGTGTTGATCTGGAACGCGACGGTCACTCCATGATCGGCATAATGGCGCAGGCTTGACACATAGGCGGGGATCCAGCCGCCATGGCCATAAACCGGACCTCGCGGCGTGTCGGCGTAGATCGCGACGCCGGCACCGTAGAGGATACCCGGTGCGTCGGGTGACACCGGCACCCCGTCAAGCAAGCGGTCGAGATAGGGTGTATACATCGCGGCACCGCCGAACAGCAAATGCCCCCAGAGCGCCAGATCATGCGCGGTCGAGGCCAGCCCGCCGCCGGTCCATTCCACGGACGGGTCCCAGACTAACCAACCCTCCGCGTCCGCTGTGCGCTCCGGCAGGCCGAAGGGGTTGCCAGAGATTGTGTAACCCACCGCGAGGCCCGGAATGGCGCGTCGGTTGGAGGGGATCGTGCCGGACAAGTCCAGCGGATCCAGAAACTCTTCCTGTACGACATCGTAATAGGATCGCCCGCTCACCTGTTCGATGAGCAGGCCAAGCAGGATGTAGCCGGTATCGCTGTAGGCCCAGGCCGTCCCGGGCTCAAAGAGGGGTTCGTGACCGGCGACAAAGCCAAGAACTTCCTCTGGGGAGAAGGCAACGCCACCCTCAGCGATCCGTGCGGTGGCGGCTGCCTGGAACTCCGGCAAGTGCGGATGATCCGGCAACCCGGCCTGATGGTGCAAGAGGTGCCCGACCGTCATCGCCTCTGCATTTGGCAGGTTCGCAAACCAAGGGCGATCTCCGAAGTGACCGGCCAGAAGATCCGATTGTGCGAGCAGCCCGTCGCTCTCAAGCGCCAACACCGTCGCGGCAACGAAGGTCTTTCCGATGCTCGCGGCCAGCATGCGGGTTTCGGGTGTCATCGCACGCCCGGCCTCGACATCGGCCAAGCCAACGGCGGTGACAACAACCGTGCCATCTGGCAAAGTGATCGCGGCCGTCGCGCCCGGAAAGCCGTAGCGGTCTTGAAAACCCGCGAGTGTGTTTTCCAGTTGCGCCGACAGGTCCGGCCCATCCTGCGCCTTCAGTGGAGAAGAGGCTGCGGCAAAAACCATCGCGACAGCGGTGAGGAGGCGGACAAGCATGTGCGTCACTCCGCCGGGCGGGCGACGGCGGTCGCCATTGGCGGCAGAACCTCTGTGACAGCGCCCGCGCGGGTGAACATCGTGTCGCGGTTCCACCAGACGACGACAGCGGCCACGGCGACGAGGATCCACGTGTCCCAAGGCTGCGCATCGGGCCAGAACGGGTTGATCAACTGCCAGTGAAACAGCATCGGCCAGAGCAGGCTGCCGCGCGCGGCGTTGAAGATGGGCGTGACCAGGACCGCGAGGACGATGTTGCCGACGAAGAACGGCAGGAAGTTCCAGCCCGCAAAGACCGTCCCCGACAGAAAGAAGGCTGGCAAGTGCCAAAAGCCCCAGATCATCCCGATCACGATCCCGGCCCAAATCGGGGCCATGTGTCTTTGCAGGATTGGCTGCGCCACGCCGCGCCAGCCGAATTCCTCAATCGGGCCGAGAAACAGCATCATGAAGAGGATCGCGATCATGGCACTCGCGCCCTCGGGCGGGATCGGTGCCAGAACTGGGCCGCTCTTGATCAACGAACCGGCCACGAAGACCAACGGAATGACGATCAGGATGAAGCCGACCCAACCAATCGAGACTCGCCAAAGAAACAGGCGGGTCAGGAAGGCGCGCAAACCAGCGGTACCCGAGTAATACAGTACGAGCGCGAAGGCAGAGATTGCCGGGGCCCAGGTTGCCAGAAAGAAGAACGGGTGCGAGCCGCTGATTTCGCCGAACCGGGCGGAGGCGGTTTCAGGTGCCAAAACATAGAACCCGATCAGCCCCCATGTGATCAGAAACGTCAGGGCCAGAAAGCCGATGAGCGCGATTGTTGGTATACCGTGCGGACTTTTTTCCTGTGATTCGAAGCTCATCGCCAGCCCTCCTGATGTGTGAAAAAGCGAGTATTTATAGCATATTTTGGGGGAATCAGGATTGACTAAGATCAATCTCGGAAGGAGGCTCTCGCCTCTTCGCGCCGTTTTCGCAGGCGACGCGCCAACTTTAGCGGTAGGGTCGGTCAGCTTGGCTCGCCGCCATCCGCTTCGCGATTATCTTCAAGAAGACGCGCCGCTTCGACGGGCACCGCTGTCACTTCGGTCGATAGTCGGCTGTTTGGAGCTTGAGCTCAACCCGCGTAAACTATCGTTCATGGGTCAAGTCACTTCACAGTTTGCTCCAGCGTGTTGGGCAAAGACGCTCTCTTTGTACGAGGCAGGTACGGGCTCTTAGTTGCCTTTCGCTGCGCAGTCCACGAAGGTCCGCTAACCCTCACAGCAAGCTTTAGATCAAGCATGATTGGTTGATACTGCATGCCCTAGATAGACATATGTTCGTGTTTTGCTCTATACCAATAGCAAAATCAACTTATGTTGCCTGCAATTTTCTTATTGAGTAACAAATCCGGTGACAAGCTCAACATCTAGTCGGATCCTCAGCGGATGACTTGCCATAAACCGTTGATAATGCGGGTTTTTTGGCTCCGACGGTAGGGATCGAACCTACGACCAATTGATTAACAGTCAACTGCTCTACCGCTGAGCTACGTCGGAACACTCGCGCCCCTATAGCAATGCGATTCCGAGACGTCCAGAGGGTTTTGCGCAGTTTGTGCGAAACTTTTTAAACACATCTTTCGCTAGGACGTCAGCGCGAATGTTGCACCGGTCGCAAGCTGCGGCATGGCACGGACTTTCCCGCGTTCGTGCAAGTCTACAAGATGCGCAAAAACATTGCGTTCCGCCGCTTGGCGCAGGCCTTGGGCGAGGTCATGATAGATCGCCATCGTAATCTCCGCTGGGGTCGCGGGTCTATTGTCCAAGACCGCGATGATCTGTGCCTCACGCATTTTCACGATGCGCGATGAGCCACGCGATCCGCGCAGCGGGGTCGGTGACGGGGGCGCCATGCCCAGCGTAGTAGATGCGCGCGTCACGGTCCTGTAGTTTTTTGCAGGACGCCATGAAATCACTCAGGTCACCATCAGGAGGTGAGACAAGCGAGCTGGCCCAGCCCATGACGTGATCGCCCGTAAAGATCGCATCATTCCAGACAAAGCAAAGGTGGTTCCCGATATGCCCTGGCGTGTGCAATGCGGTAATCTCGCCCCAAGCCCCCGTCAGGACCGCACCGTCCTTTAGAAATCGGTCGGGTGTAAAGGCATGATCAATTCCTTCACCCCCGCCGGCCAGTCCTTCTGCGGCCAGTTGCTGCATCACGGCGCTGCGACCTGCGCGACTGTCGCCGAAGGCATAGGTTGGCGCACCGAGCTGTGCGCTTAGTTGTGCTGCAAGCGGGGAATGGTCCAAATGGCTGTGCGTGAGCAAGATATGTGACACAGAACGCCCCGCGATAGCCGACTGCAAGGCCGCCAGATGTGCAGGATCGTCTGGCCCCGGGTCGATGATGGCAAGTGTATCGCGACCCAAAATATACGTATTGGTCCCCAGATAGGTCATCGGCGAGGGGTTTGGCGCCAGCACCAGTTGTAGGTCATCGGCGAGCGCCAGCGGTTCTCCGGCGATAGGGGCAAATTCAGCCATCACAACCGCTTTCCGTTTCGTACGCGGCGCGGTAGCGTAGCGCTATGTTCTTTGGTTGGCTCAAAAAATACATGCCGCGAGGCATTTACGCGCGGGCGGCGCTGATCCTGGTGTTGCCTATTCTGCTGCTGCAATTGCTTGTCTCTGTTGTCTTTATCCAGCGCCACTTTGAAGGCGTGACCCGCCTGATGACAAGTGCCGTCAATATCGAGTTGCGATTTTTGGTAGATACGGCAAACAGCGCAGCGACAGTTGCAGAAGCACGCGCAGCCCTTGCGCGTATTGATGGCCCCTTGGAAATCGACACTGTTTTGCCGGCAGATGATGTGATCCCGCAAGACATCATCCCGTCTGTCGACTTCACCGGCGGCACCGTGATTGAAACGCTGCGCGAGGGGGTCAGCAGTATTCTTGCGGTTTCGCTTGAGCAGCGTGGCTCTGTGGTCGTTTGGGTGGATACCCGCCATGGCGCGTTGCGCATGGATCTTCGGCGCGCGCGGGTGTCGGCGTCAAATCCGCATCAGTTGCTGGTGATCATGGTGGTGCTGGGCGGTTTGATGACGGCCATTGCCTATATCTTTTTGCGCAACCAGTTGCGTCCGATCAAACGTATGGCCCGTGCCGCCACCGATTACGGCAAAGGGCGGATCACGCCGTTTACGCCAACAGGTGCGGTCGAGGTCCGGGCCGCGGGCATGGCGTTCCTCGATATGCGCAACCGCCTTGAGCGCCAGACCCAAAGCCGCACGATGATGCTGTCCGGGGTCAGCCATGATTTGCGCACACCACTGACACGCCTGCGTCTGGGGCTTTCCATGTTGGACCCTCAGGATGCCGAACCGCTGGGGCATGACGTGGATGACATGGAGCGGCTATTGGATGCCTTTCTGGATTTCGCCCGCACCGATGCCGGTGACAGTCTAGAACCAACAATTCCTGCACAGATCATTGAGGACCTCTTGGCCGATGCAAAACGGATGAACCATGATGTCACATTGGGGGCGATTGAGGGCAGTCACGAAACGGTCAGCCTCCGTCCCCTCGCGATCCGCCGTGCAATGGACAATCTGGTGGGCAATGCCCTGCGCTATGGCACCAAGGCCGAAATCGGTGTCAGCGTCACTGATCGTGCTGTGCGGTTCTGGGTCGAGGATGATGGCCCTGGTATTCCGCCCGAGCGCTATGATGAGGCGCTCAGCCCCTTTGTGCGCCTTGATCCGGCGCGCAATCAGGACAAAGGCAGTGGCGTAGGTTTGGGCCTTTCGATTGTCGCCGATATCGCCCGCACGCATGGTGGTGTGCTGCGTTTGGGGGTTAGCGAACGACTGGGCGGGTTGAAAGCGGAACTGGTTCTGGCACGCTAGATATTCAATGCGATCAAGGGCTTGTCGGTGTCTCTTGCAGGCTTTCATCGCCCATGCCCGCAACAAAGTGTCGCCCCATGTGATCCACACATTTCGGCCAGTCCTTTGGCATGACCCACCGTGTGCCCGTCGAGCGGTAAACGCGCAATGACGCCCGCGCGCCGCGTGCAGATTTCGTTTTGGAATTTGTCCGCCGCGACCTAACAATTGGCACGTAACATCGCGGTCTGCCGCGCATGCAAGGGGCCGACGCCATGATCAGATCGAAAGCGCGCAATCCTGAAATGAACGCAGGCCGTCACCACCGGGCGCGGTTGGGGTTTATCCTGATGTCGACCGATCTGGCCTGCGAGGCCGATTGCATGGATATGGCGCCCGAAGGTGTGGGCGTCCATTTCACGCGCCTCAAAACCGACGATTACACCACCAATGAAACGCTCGCGCGGCATATTGACGATATGGCCGATGTTGCGTCGCGCGTGCAGCCCGACATGCGCCCTGATGTGATCAGCTATTGCTGCACCTCGGGGTCGATCATTTGTGGTGAAGAAAACGTCTTTCGCGAAATCCGCAAAGGTGCGCCTTGGGCGCAACCCATGTGCATCGTGACCGGTGTGATGGATGCGTTGCGCGCAATCGGTGCGCAGAAGATCGTGGTTGGCACGCCTTATCTGGATGAGATCAATACCGCTGAGGCCGCCTATCTGACGCAAGCAGGCTTTGCGGTTTTGGATATTCAAGGGCTGCAACTGGACACCGGCGCAGCTTTCGGATGCGTCACGCCGGCTTATTGGAAACAATTTGCGCTAGAGCTTGACCGGCCCGACGCCGATGCGATCTTTCTGTCCTGCAGCGGCATCCGCGCGCTTGAGGTGGTGGAAGAGATCGAACAGATCGCGGGCAAGCCGGTGATCACCTCAAATCAGGCGCAGTTCTGGTCATGTTTGCGGCGGGCAGGGGTTATGGACGAGCTGGAAGGGTTCGGCCAGATTTTCAAACACCCCGGCCATGCGCTGACCCCGACGGTGACACCATGACGTTGCAAGCGCCCCCACGCGGGTTTCCTGACGCCGAATATCTGGTGCGCACGACCCGCGCACAGGAACGCATGGCCGCGCAGGGGCTTGATGGCCTGTTGTTGATGACCGAACCAGAGGTGACCTACTTTACCGGTTTTCAAACCCTTTTCTGGCAAAGCCCTACGCGGCCTTGGTTTGTTTTCGTACCCCAGGCGGGCAAGCCGATCGCGATCATCCCAGAAATCGGGGCTGCCCTGATGCGCCAGACATGGGTTGAGGATATCCGCACGTGGCGCGCACCTTGTCCTGCCGATGACGGGATCAGCCTGCTGACCGAGTTGCTGGCCCCTTGCACAAAGATCGGTGTCATGTTGGGCCATGAAACACATCTGCGCATGCCTTTGGCCGATTGGAACCGGTTGATGGTGGCACTACCCGGCTTGCAGATCGCCGATGCGGGTCCGCTGGTTCAAGGGCTGCGCATGGTGAAATCCCCCGCTGAAATCGCCAAGCTGGCGCATATCTGCGCCATTGGATCGGCGACATTCGCGCAGGTTCCGGCGTTTGCCCAAGAGGGCACACCGCTGGATGCGGTATTTCGCGAATTTCGCCGTACAGCACTGGCCCAAGGTGCCGATGGCGCACCCTATGTCGTTGGGGCGGCGGCGCAGGGCGGCTATGCGGATGTGATCTCGCCGCCCGACGGCACGGCGCTTGCGCGGGGCGATATCCTGATGCTGGACAGCGGCATGGTCTGCGACGGCTACTATTGTGATTTTGACCGCAACTGGGCGATTGGCCGTGCAGATGATACCGCCAAACGCGCCTATGATGTGCTGTGGCGTGCAACCGAGGCGGGGATCGCGGCTGCGAAACCGGGCACGACCTGTCAGGCGCTTTGCGCCGCCATGGGCGCAGTGACCGCAGAGATGCAGCAGAGCGGCGGCGATATCGGACGTTTGGGGCATGGATTGGGCCTGCAACTGACCGAGCAGCCCTCGCTGGCGGGCTTTGATACGACCGTTTTGCAAGAGAACATGGTTCTGACGCTGGAACCGTCGGTGTCGTATGGTGACGGGCTGATGATGGTGCATGAGGAAAACATCGTCATCACACCCACAGGGGGCCGTTTGCTGACCACCCGTGCTGCGCCAGAGCTGCCGGTTATTTAGGCCGTCTGTGCGCATCGAATCTCTTGCGCACGGGTCGGGAACGGGGCAAATTGCGTCGTAATCGAAATCGGGAGAACCAACCTTGTTGGTGCCGAAGGAGCAACCGCCCCGGAAACTCTCAGGCCACAGGACCGACTTCGAGGTGAAGACTCTGGAGAGTGGTACATTCGTGCCCGCCGAAGGGATAGCAATCTCAGGCATCAGGACAGAGGGGGCATCACCCGCGTCAGCAGCCGCTGCCGTGGTCACGTGGTGCCGTTTGATCGTAAGATTATGTTGCGGCCGGAAAGAAGGAACGGCCTGCTGATGTCTGATCTGCGCCAAACACCGCTGCATGCGCTTCACCTCTCGCTTGGGGCCAAGATGGTGCCGTTTGCGGGCTATGACATGCCCGTCCAATACCCGATGGGTGTGCTGCAAGAGCATTTACACACGCGCACCAAGGCGGGGCTGTTTGATGTCAGCCACATGGGGCAGGTGCGTATTGCGGGTGCGGATTACGCCAGCGCCGCAGCAGCGCTTGAGCGGCTGATCCCTGTTGATATTCTTGATCTGCCTGAAAACCGCCAACGCTATGGTTTTCTGACCAATGACGCGGGCGGAATTCGTGATGATCTGATGCTGGCGAACCGCGGCGATCATATTTTCGTTGTGGTCAACGCCGCCTGTAAGGCCGCGGATATTGCCTACATGACGGCTGAACTGCCTGATGTGACGGTGACTGAAATCACCGACCGCGCGCTTTTGGCGCTACAGGGGCCAGCGGCGCAGGCGGTGCTGTCTGCCCTTGATCCGCGTGCCGCCGACATGCGCTTTATGGATGTGGCGACACTGACACTAGCAGGGGCGGAATGCTGGGTGTCGCGCTCGGGCTATACGGGCGAGGACGGGTATGAGATCTCGGTCCCTGCGGATCAGGCCGAAGCACTTGCCAAGGCGCTTTTGGCGCATGACGATGTAGCGCCCATCGGGCTGGGCGCACGTGATAGCCTGCGGCTTGAGGCGGGGCTTTGCCTTTACGGACATGATATTGACGCGGGCACGAACCCCGCCGAGGCCGCCCTTGGTTGGGCGATCCAGAAGGTGCGCCGCACAGGTGGCGCGCGCGCAGGCGGGTTTGTCGGTGCTGATGTGATCTTGCCCGCTCTTGGGAATGCTGCGCGCAAACGCGTGGGCCTGCTCCCGCAGGGCCGTGCGCCCATGCGCGAAGGTGTGCCGCTTTTTGCAAGCGAAGATGACGCCACCCAAATCGGCACCATCACATCGGGCGGTTTCGGCCCGACGGTCGGCGCACCGATCGCCATGGGCTATCTGCCCAAGGAACATGCGACCATCGGCACCACTGTCTGGGGCGAATTGCGCGGCAAACGCCTGCCGCTGACGGTTGCCGCGATGCCGTTTACCCCTGCCAATTTCAAACGCTAACACTGGAGAGCCCCCATGAAATACACCGAAGAACACGAATGGCTGCGCCCCGAAGACGATCTGATCGTTGTGGGCATCACCGAACATGCCACCACACAGCTGGGCGATATCGTCTTTGTCGAACTGCCCGAAGTGGGCGCGACCGTTGCCAAAGATGACGAAATCGTCGTGATCGAAAGTGTCAAAGCGGCCTCTGATATTCTGGCCCCCATCGACGGCGAAATCGTTGAAATCAACACCGCCCTTGCCGACAACCCCGCACTCGCCAACGAAGATGCCATTGGCGACGGGTGGTTTTTCAAGATCAGACCGTCTGATCCGTCCCAGATGGACGGATACATGGACGAAGCTGCCTATAACGCAATGATCGCCTAAAGCGCGCGGAGCCTGACATGCCTTTTACCCCGACCGATTATCTGCCCTATGACTTTGCCAACCGCCGCCACATCGGACCCTCGCAGGCCGAAATGGTGCAGATGCTGCAAGTGGTCGGGGCAAAAGACCTTGATGCGCTGATCGACGATACGCTGCCCGCGACGATCCGGCAAAAAGCGCCGCTCGATTTCGGCAAGCCGCTGTCCGAGGCAGAGTTGCTGCGTCGTATGAAAAAGACCGCCCAAAAGAACAAGATGCTCACGTCGCTGATCGGGCAGGGGTATCACGGCACGGTCACACCGCCCGCGATCCAGCGCAACATCTTTGAAAACCCTGCGTGGTACACGGCCTATACGCCCTACCAGCCGGAAATTTCGCAAGGTCGCCTTGAGGCGTTGTTGAACTTTCAAACGATGGTGTCTGATCTGACAGGGCTTGAGATTGCCAATGCATCCTTGCTGGATGAGGCCACAGCCTGCGCCGAAGCCATGACAATGGCCCAGCGTGTCGCCAAGAGCAAAGCCAAGGGGTTCTTTGTGGATGAAAACTGTCATCCGCAAAACATCTCGGTGATGAAAACGCGCGCCGCCCCTTTGGGGATCGAAATCATCGTGGGCGATCCCGAGACCATGGATGCTGAGACCGTCTTTGGCGGGATCTTCCAGTTTCCGGGCACCCACGGGCGATTGCGCGATTTCAGCGATCAGATTGCCGCGCTGCATGAGGCCAAGGCGATTGGCGTGATTGCCGCCGATCCACTCTCGCTGACGCTCTTCAAAGAACCCGGCGCCATGGGCGCTGATATCGCGCTTGGTAGCACCCAGCGTTTTGGCGTGCCTGTCGGCTACGGCGGCCCGCATGCAGCTTATATGGCGACCAAACAGGCCTATGCCCGTTCAATGCCGGGGCGCATCGTCGGGGTGTCAATTGATAGCCATGGCAACCGCGCCTACCGGCTGTCGTTGCAGACGCGCGAACAGCATATCCGCCGCGAAAAGGCCACGTCGAACGTCTGTACGGCACAGGCGCTTTTGGCGGTGATGGCAGGGTTTTATGCGGTATTCCACGGGCCAGAGGGGTTGAAGGCGATTGCGCAACGCATCCACCGCAAAACGGCACGGTTGGTTGAGGGGTTGAAGGACGGCGGCTTTGATGTCCGTCCCGCCACATTCTTTGACACCATCACAGTTGAGGTCGGGCCACTGCAGGCGACGGTCATGGCCGCTGCTGTCAATCAGGGGATCAACCTGCGCGCTGTGGGTAAAACCCAAGTGGGGATCACGCTGGACGAGCGCACACGGGCTGACACGATCGAGGCCGTCTGGCGCGCCTTCGGGATCGACCGCGAAGACAAGAATTACACCCCGCACTATCACGTGCCTGAAGCGCTGATCCGTACATCGGCCTATCTGACGCATCCTGTGTTCCACATGAACCGCGCGGAAACCGAAATGATGCGCTATATGCGCCGTCTGGCGGACCGTGATCTGGCATTGGATCGCGCGATGATCCCGCTGGGGTCCTGTACGATGAAGCTGAACTCCGCAGCAGAGATGATGCCGGTATCGTGGGATGAATTCGCGCTGCTGCACCCCTATGCGCCGCACGATCAGGCCGCAGGCTACCATGAGATGATCGACGATCTGTCCGCCAAGCTATGCGATGTCACAGGTTATGACGCAATTTCCATGCAGCCCAATTCGGGTGCGCAGGGCGAATATGCGGGGCTTTTGACGATTGCGGGCTATCACCGCGCGCAAGGGCAGGGACACCGCAATATCTGTCTGATCCCGATGTCGGCGCATGGGACAAACCCTGCCTCGGCGCAGATGGTGGGCTGGACGGTCGTGCCGATCAAATCGGACGCCAAGGGTGATATTGATCTGGATGATTTCCGCAGCAAGGCAGCACAGCACGCAGAGAACCTTGCAGGCTGTATGATCACCTATCCGTCCACCCACGGGGTGTTCGAGGAAACCGTGATCGAGGTGTGCAAAATCACCCATGACCACGGCGGGCAGGTCTATATCGACGGGGCGAATATGAACGCCATGGTGGGCCTGTCGCGCCCCGGTGATCTGGGCGGTGATGTCAGCCACCTGAACCTGCACAAAACGTTCTGTATCCCCCACGGCGGTGGTGGCCCCGGCATGGGGCCGATTGGTGTGAAATCGCATCTGATCCCGCATTTGCCCGGTGATCCCAATGGCGGGACAGGGGCTGTGTCGGCTGCCGCCTATGGCTCACCCTCGCTTTTGCCGATCTCATGGGCTTATTGTCTGATGATGGGCGGCGAGGGGCTGACGCAGGCCACACGCGTGGCGATCCTGAACGCCAACTACATCGCCAAGCGGCTCGAAGGGGCGTTTGATGTGCTTTACAAAGGCCCGACAGGCCGCGTGGCACATGAATGTATCATCGATACACGGCCCTTTGCCGACAGTGCAGGCGTGACGGTAGATGATATCGCCAAGCGCCTGATGGACTGCGGTTTTCACGCGCCCACGATGAGCTGGCCAGTGGCAGGCACGTTGATGGTGGAACCCACCGAGTCTGAGACCAAGGCCGAGTTGGACCGGTTCTGCGACGCGATGCTTGCGATCCGCGCTGAAATCACCGAGATCGAAAGCGGGCGCATGGACCCGGTGAACAACCCGCTGAAAAACGCGCCACACACGATGGAGGATCTGGTGCTCGATTGGGACCGGCCCTATTCGCGCGAGGTGGGATGCTTCCCGCCGGGGGCCTTCCGGATCGACAAATACTGGCCACCGGTGAACCGCGTTGACAACGTCTGGGGCGACCGCAACCTGACCTGCACCTGCCCGCCGATGGAAGAATATCTGGACGCGGCCGAGTAGGGTTGGCCGCGAGCCCCGTCTGAGGTCTTAAGACAGGCGTTAGCGGCCATTTATCAGCGTGTCGGCAACCAGAGAAAGGTGTGCCGGCACGCGCAACATCTATGGTTGCCGGAGAGCGCTTTGGTCAGCCCTTTTTTGGGTCGTGAACTGCACGATCTTCCTTGAGAGCCATGCATAGGCATGGGCCGCTATGATCCCGACAACAATGGCAGTAATCAGCTCTGCCCAGGGGTGGAGCTGGTCAAAAAGCTTCTGATCCACACTGATCATTTGATAGTGAAAGAGGTAAATGAACAATGACGCCCCGGCAATTTCGGCAACCACGCGCTTGACGGGTCCGGGCACCGCAATGTCTTTGACGAACAAGACAAGGAAAATTGCACCGCTGACGTAGTACGCGGCAGAGGTGAACCCCCAATATTCGAAAACAACCAAAAGTGAGATGCCAAGCGCCAAGAGCCGTGTGCGCGTATCATTTGCAAATGCCAGAACCATGCCAAGGGCAAACGGCCACGCGTAGTGCCAAGGTGTCCTGTCGAAGTTATAAATATGGTCGTAGGTCATTTCGATACCGCGTGCGGCAACAATAGACACGGCAAGCAACACGATCGCACTGATGAACGGGCGCGCAGAAAAAGCGGCGCGGACCTTCGAGAATGAAAATAGAACGGCCGCGAGCACCAAAAGCTGCACGTAGATCTCTATGAAGTAAAAGAGAAATCCTTTGAGTGTGGATGGGTCGAGGAAGTTGGAGATCAACAGGAGCGGCGTGATTTCAAAACGGTTCGTAAGGACCTGCAATAATCCGACCATAAGCAACGTCGGGATGACCACGCTCTTGATACTTCCGATGAGTGTTTTGACGCTTCCGGTGCGCGTGATCTCAGGCAACTGAAAACGCGCAACGGAATAGCCGGCCAGCAAGTAAAGAAAGTAGGCAGCACCCCAATTCGGGCTGTAGATAAATGCCTCGGTGTGCAAAGCCACGATGCAAACCATAAAGAACGCGCGTGTCAGCGTAACCGTTTCCAGTCGCCGCCACGTGGACCCCCCATCCGCATTGACGGATTGCTGCAACTGGGATGCAGTCAGTGTTTCCCAGTCATTTGGAAGCTGGCCGAAATGCTGCTCAAAATTCAGAGAAAACTGGATGTAGTGCAGCGAGTCTCCACCCAAGGATTCAAACGTGTCCTCAGCCCCGATTTTCTGGCCTGGAAACTCGTGCCGGAAAAGAGACGGCACATCGGTGATCTTTTTGGATGTCGCATGGGCTTTTGTTGGTGAAGCCGCCTGCTGCGCCGCAAACATCTCTGCGAGAACACCCCTTTGCACCTTTCCGGTCCCGGTCACGGGCAGCGCATCAACTTCCATGACGTGGAGCGCGCTGCCGACCGCGACCCCCAGATCTTTGAGCGTGGCCAAAACCGCGTCTTTCACCTGAGCGGTTTCGGATGTCCCGGTCTGTACGGCGACCAAGATCCCGTCGCCACGCTGGGGGTCAGGAACTTTGGCAACGGCGATCTGCGCACCGGGTGCAAGCTGGCTGCGCAAACGTTCTTCGATGTCGTCGGGCACAATCTTGACGCCCCCGCAATTGATCAGATCGTCGGCGCGGCCATCGAAAAACAGATAGCCGTCCTCAAAATGCCCGAGGTCATTTGTTTGCAACCAACCGTCCGCATCTGTGAGCGCGTGCAAACCGTCCGCATCAACACGGAATTGGGCGACATGCGGCCCGCGGATCATGATGCGCCCGTCGGTGCTGCATTTGACCTGCGTCTTCCCAACAGGTTGCCCCACCGACCCAAGTTGCGCAGGCGCGGCGTCAGAGATACGCAGAAATGTGCTGCGTGATGCTTCGGTCAAACCGTAGTGCTGGACGATCACCGCATTGGGGAACAGTTTGCAAACACGGCGCTTTTCGTCCGCCGTCATATGCTGCGACCCGATTTCCATCCAGCGCAGATACTGCCCCGCATCACCGATGATCGCAGGTGCGGCCAACAGGATCCGCAGCAAAGTTGGCACGACTGACAGCGCATTCACTTGACCGTCTTGCAGCATACGGGCCAGTTCAAGCGGATCAAAACCGCGCGGCGGCAAATAGGCCTGCCCACCGACAGCACTGATCGCGCGGTAGCGTCCCATCCCGAAACTGTATGTCGCAGGCACACCTACGTATTCCCGAATCTCTGCCGTCATCTGCATCTGGTCGATGATCCGCTCAGCGGCATCAGCCATATTCGCATGTGTCAGAAGGATACCTTTGGGCTTGCCCTCGGTGCCCGAGGTATAGCTGACCTGCGCAGGTATGTCGTCGTAGATCAGAGGGTGTTGTGCCGTGAACCAACCGGATGCATCCCCCGGCGTGATGCAGCGATCAATTGAGAGGCCGGGCAGCGTGGCGATCTCTGCTGCATCGTTCACCAAAACCAATGGCTTGCGCGCATCATAGAGTGCAAAAAGCTGTGCAACGAAAGGGATCGAGTTCTGACGCAGGACCGCAGTGGTCTGTAACGCGGGGGGGGACATTTTGAAAACCTTGGACTATGAACGGCGGCTCTAAGAGGTGAGTCCGCCCGTTCACGCTAGCGCCTGCCCGATAAAGAAACTAGTCCTGACGAAAAATGACCGGTCCATTGTTTCGCTAATTGATACAAAGGACTACTGGCGGAGAGACAGGGATTCGAACCCTGGGTAGGCTTGCACCCACAACGGTTTTCGAGACCGCCCCGTTCGACCACTCCGGCACCTCTCCGCGGGGATCAGCGCGGGTGGTACTGTGACAAGCGCGCCTGTGCAAGACCCAAAGCACGGGTTGCTGACATTTGCGTGGGGGGACTTGGCAAAGGGCGGGCAGGGTGCATAACTCACGCTTCAGGTTTTGTTTGGATAGGATGACGCATGTTCCGTATCATGGCCCCCTTCGCTTTCGCCGCGACGCTTTGTGCGGCGCCTCTTTGGGCACAGGAGGCTGATGCCGAAAAGGTCGACCAGCTGTTTGACGCGCTCGGCATGCCGCAAATGATCGAGATCATGCGCGAAGAGGGGTTGGCCTACGGAGAAACCCTTGCCACCGATATGCTGCCCGGCGGCCCTTCTGCGGAATGGTCGATGGCCGTTTCAACCATCTATGATATCGAGATGATGACCGAAGAGGTCCGCGGCGTTCTGGGCGAGGCGCTTGAGGGCGACGATATTGACGCGATGCTTGCGTTCTTCACCTCTGAGCAGGGCGAACGGATCGTCAGCCTTGAAGTCAGCGCGCGCCGTGCTTTGCTTGATGATGCCGTCGAAGAGATCAGCAAGGAAAACGCGGCGATCGCCATGATGGATGAAACACCCCGCTTTCAGGTGGTGCAGGAGTTTATCGACGCCAATGATCTGATCGAGGCCAATGTGATCGGTTCGCTCAACTCGACCTATGCCTTCTACACCGGGCTGATTGATGGCGGTGCCATGCCCGCAGGTTTCACGCTTGAAACCGCCCTACAAGACGTCTGGGCGCAGGAACCGGCGGTGCGCAGTGACACAACTGAGTGGCTCTATTCATTCTTGTTGATGGCCTATCAGCCGCTCTCGGATGATGAGTTGGACGCTTATCTTGCCTTTTCACGCAGCGAGGCGGGCCAAGACATGACCGACGCGCTCTTTGAAGCATTTAACGGCATGTTTGACGATATTTCGCGCGCGCTGGGTCTTGCGTCTTCCCGCTTTATGCTGACGCAAGAACTGTGACCGCAACGTCTTGGCATTGCTGTGTGCCAAGTTATGCTAGACCTGACACACCGAATACAGGAGCCTCTTTTGCCCGCCTTCAAACCCGCTTTCTTTGCTCTTTTCTTGCTGGCCGCCTGCGATCAAACCGCAGCAATCGCCCCGCAACCGGATTTGCCAGCCGATGATCCGCGTCAGGCCGAACTGCTGGCGGCGGAATGCACGATCTATTTTGCGGCGGTGGTAAAGTTGGAAGCGGATGGGCGCGGCGTGAGTGGCAACCCTACACGCGGTTGCCCGGCAGATGCCGCAGGGATCGCTGCCGATATCAACCCGATGGTCAGCGTGCCGCCAGTGACACCGGGCTATCCCCAAACGCTTTATGACCGCATGGTCGCGCGCGGCATTCCCGCCGATCTGGCAGGTGATATTTCGAAATCCAAGGCCTTCTGGGATCTGGTCGCCAAGCGCGATAGCCTGCTGGCAGGGTTCTAGCCGCCATAGACCATAAGCGCCGTGACCAGTGCGCCGGGATTGGATTGATAGAGCCCCATATTGGATTGCAGCTGAATGATACGGGTGGGGCGGTCGCGCGGCGGGATGCCTGCGGTGTCCATTGCCTCGGACAAGACGGGTCCGCCGCCTGCGCGGATATCGGTGATGATCGCATCAAAATTGGATTTCACGACGATTTCAACCGCGCCGCGCCGCTGCGTATAGGCCGCATTGCCAAAAAGCGTGCTGGTCCCGCTCGCGGGCAACATGAACGGATTGCCAAGCTGCGCCCCGTCTTGGCTACAGGCCGATGTCAGGACAGTGACGATGACGAGCCAGCGCATGGGATTAATCCTTCTTTTTATGTTGACTTATGGGGGCATTGGTCAGATATAGCGCCCACTCTGCAAGGGATTTGCAGGGTGATATGCGAAAACTCGCCCACGGGCGCGCTGTCCACAGGTACCAAACGCCGGAACGACCCGGGGCCTCAGTGACGCGAAAGATAAAGGAAATACATATGTTTGCGGTTCTCAAAACCGGCGGCAAGCAGTACAAAGTGGCCACTGGCGACGTACTTCGTGTCGAAAAGCTTGCAGCAAAAGCAGGCGACAAAGTTCAATTCAACGAGATTCTGATGGTCGGCTCCACAGTGGGCGCACCAACGGTCGCGGGCGCTGGCGTCCAGGCCGAGGTGATTGACCAGATCAAAGGCGAAAAGACGATCAACTTCGTCAAGCGTCGTCGTAAGCACGGCAGCCAGCGCACCAAAGGCCACCGTCAGCAACTGACACTGGTCCGCATCGCCGAGATCCTTGAAAAAGGCGCTGACAAGTCTGGCGTTATGGCCGCTGTTTCCGGCGCAGGTATTGCGCATGTGACTGGCGCAAACGGCGCACCGACATCCAAAAAAGCGGCTGCAGCTGCTGCGCGTGCATCGACGCCAAAGGCTGAAAAGGCAAAGGCCGCACCGAAAGCAAAAGCAGAGCCAAAAGCGGCTGCTGGCGCGGATGACCTGAAAAAGCTGTCTGGCGTTGGTCCGGCACTTGAAAAGAAGCTGATCGAAGCTGGCGTAACAACATTCGCCCAGATCGCAGCATGGACGGAAGCTGATGTGGCTGCTATGGACGAGAAACTGTCGTTCAAAGGCCGTATCGATCGTGAAGGCTGGATCGCGCAAGCGGCAGAGCTGGCAAAAGGCTAAGGAGAGACCAAATGGCACATAAAAAAGCAGGCGGTTCATCCCGTAACGGACGCGACTCAGCTGGTCGTCGTCTTGGTGTAAAGAAATTCGGTGGCGAAGTTGTCGTTCCCGGCAACATCATCATGCGCCAGCGTGGCACAAAGATGTGGCCAGGCATGGGCGTTGGCATGGGTAAAGATCACACGATCTTTGCGACTGTTGATGGTAACGTCAAATTCCACAAAGGCCTGAAAGGCCGCACCTTTATTTCGGTTCTGCCAGTGGCGGAGGCCGCTGAGTAAGCCGAAAGTTCCAAAAGATACAATTGGAGGGATCGGTGAAAACCGGTCCCTTTTTTTATTCATATTTCTGCCATCAAGTCGATTTAAGAGGTGGCACTGACGAAATTGTTTTCGGGGAGGGAAACAATGAGACATGAAGATATTACAGTGCAGCAGACGATAGAGGCCGCACGTTTCGTGCTGCGTCCGTGCCGCAAATCCGACGCGGGTCTGATCGCGATGTATGCCAGCGATGATCGTGTTGCGCGGGGCACGCGTGCGATGCCCCATCCGCTGCCCCCCGGATCTGTTGAGGCGATGATCGAACGCGCAAGCCAAGCTGATCGCGACGAAGACGTCTGGGTCATTGATGGCTCTGCCCAAGGTCACGCCGAGGCACTTGGCCTGATCAGCCTTTCGCATATGGATCGCGACCAGTCCGAGATCTTTTACTGGATTGCGCCCGCCTTTTGGAACACCGGCTTCGCCACCGAGGCCGTGCGCACCCTGATCGCCGCCAATCCGCACCAGTCAGACCGTATTTTCGCCGAGGTGTTTCAAGATAACCCTGGTTCGGCCCGTGTCCTGACAAACTGCGGCTTTGACTATCTTGGCGATGCAGAGGCATTTTCCGTCTCGCGCAAGGCCACGGCCCCCACATGGACCTATACGCTCAAACTGGGGTCATGACCGTCCCGACATTGCGCACGCAGCGTTTGGTGCTTCAGGCGCCACGTCTGCGTGACGCGCGTGAGGTCACGAAGGCCCTCAACAATTTTGCGGTCAGCCGTTGGTTGACGGTTGTGCCGTTTCCCTACGGCATCACCGATGCGGAATGGTTCATCAAGGAATGTGAACGGGGCGCGGTTTGCGCGTGGTTCATCTGGGCTGAAGATAATTTTGTTGGCACGATCGGGCTTGATGACGGGCTGGGTTATTGGTTGGCGCAGGGCGCGTGGGGCAATGGTTATGCCTCCGAAGCGGCGCGTGCTGTTGTCGCGCATCATTTCCGCGACGGGGCGGCTTCAGAACTGATATCAAGTTACTTTGAGGGCAACGCTGCGTCACAGCACGTGCTCACAAAACTCGGCTTTGTCGACGCAGGGCCGAAAGTGCATTTCTCAAAGGCGCGCAACGCAGAAGTCGCGGCGCGGCGGATGCTGCTGACACGGCAGGTTTGGGAAAAGAGCCATGACGCCTGACCTGACCTATCGCTCCTTGAGCGCTGATGATTTTGCCGCACTGCATGCCATGGCATCTGAATGGTCAATCGTGCGCCAATTGGGCCGCTGGCCATGGCCCGCACAAGAGGCGTTCACCCGCAGCAGGTGCAAACCTTATACCGGCCACGGCTTTGTCTGGGCCGTTTGTCTTGGCGACCGGATGATCGGCACGATGGCCGTGACCGGCGGCGAGCTGGGCTATATGTTCGCCCCCGATGTGCACGGGCGTGGCATTGCGACCAAGGCCGCGCGCGATGCGATATCACACGCCTTCCAGAATTACGATTTTCCTGCGCTGAAAGCCACAGTTTGGGTCGATAACGCAGGCTCTGCTGCCGTTTTGCGCAAATGCGGCTTTGCCCACTGGCAGACCTATTATGATCAAAGTCCTGCGCGTCTGCCGACCCTGACGCATCACTACCGTTTGCCCCGCAGCACATGGGACCGCTTGAGAACTGCCGCGCAGTAGTTTATCGCGCTCATGAACAGCCTCGGAAGGCCATACACATGAAGTTTCTCGATCTTGCAAAGGTCTACATCCGCTCGGGGTCCGGGGGTGCGGGTTGCATCTCGTTCCGACGCGAGAAGTTCATGGAATATGGCGGCCCTGATGGCGGCGATGGTGGCCGTGGCGGCGATGTTGTGGTTGAGGCTGTCGAGGGCCTGAACACGCTGATCGACTTTCGTTACCAGCAGCACTTTTTCGCCAACAGCGGCCAGCATGGCATGGGCAGCCAGCGGACCGGTAAGGATGGCGAAAGCAAGCTGTTGCGCGTGCCGGTCGGCACTGAAATCCTTGATGAAGATCAGGAAACCGTCATCGCCGATCTGACCGAAGTTGGCCAAAAGATCGTAATCGCCAAAGGCGGCAACGGTGGCTGGGGCAACCTGCGCTTCAAGACGGCCACAAACCAGGCACCGCGCCGCGCCAACCCCGGCCAAGAGGCGATTGAACGCACCATCTGGCTGCGCCTGAAACTGATCGCCGATGTGGGGCTTTTGGGCATGCCGAACGCGGGCAAATCGACCTTCCTTGCCGCCACATCGAACGCACGGCCCAAAGTGGCCGACTATCCCTTCACCACGCTGATCCCGAACTTGGGCGTTGTCGGCATTGATGATGTCGAATTTGTCGTCGCTGATATTCCGGGCCTGATTGAAGGGGCCAGCGAAGGGCGCGGCTTGGGTGATATGTTCCTTGGCCATGTCGAACGTTGTGCGGTGCTTTTGCACCTGATTGATGGCACATCCGGTGATCCTGCGGGTGATCTGACAACGATCATTGGCGAGCTTGAGGCCTATGGCGGTGAGCTTGCCGAAAAGCCACGGATCACCGTGTTGAACAAAATTGACGCTTTGGATGAGGAAGAACGTGTCTTCCTGCGCGATGAAATCGCTGCTGTTGCCAAAGGCCCTGTGATGATGATGTCGGGGGTCAGCCGTGAAGGGATCCCCGAGGTCTTGCGCGCGCTGCGTGCCGAAATTGACGACAACCGCCTGCGCCACCGCAAAGCGGCGGAGGAGGACGAGGGCGAGGACGCGCCATGGCAACCCTGACCGCGTCCAAGCGTCTTGTGGTCAAAATCGGCTCGGCGCTCTTGGTCGACGCCGCCACGGGCGCGTTACGCCAAGACTGGCTCACCTCATTGGCCGCAGATGTGGCGCGCATTCGGGCGCGTGGCACGGATGTGATTATCGTCTCGTCAGGGTCGATTGCCTTGGGGCGGGGTATTCTGGGCTTGCCGCTCACCTCGCTGGCGCTGGAACAATCTCAGGCAGCCGCCGCTGTCGGTCAGATCCGGTTGGCCCGTGCCTATGAGGAAGCATTAACGCCCCATGGCATTGTCACCGGACAAGTGCTTGTCACACTTGAAGATTCTCAAGATCGCAGGCGCTATCTCAATAGTCGTGCAACGATGGAAACGATGCTTGGCCTTGGCGTCACCCCGATTGTGAACGAGAACGACACGATTGCCACCGACGAAATCCGTTACGGCGATAACGACCGACTGGCGGCGCAGGTGGCGGTGACGGTCGGGGCCGATCAACTGGTGCTTTTGTCCGATGTTGACGGGCTTTATACCGCGAACCCCAAGATTGATAGCACCGCGAAACATCTTGATCTTGTTGAGAAATTAACGCCCGAGATCGAGGCGATGGCCGGTGACGCAGGCTCGGGTCTGTCCAAGGGCGGCATGATCACAAAACTGATCGCCGCAAGGATCGCGACCGAGGCGGGCTGTGCCATGGCCATCGCCTTGGGTACCGCGCTGAACCCCCTGCAGGCCTTGGAAAACGGCGCACCTGCCACATGGTTTGCCGCACAAACCGACCCGCAGGCGGCACGCAAACGCTGGATTTCGGCCATGAAACCGCGTGGCACTGTCACGGTGGACGCGGGCGCACAAGATGCGCTGCACCACGGCAAGAGCCTGCTGCCCGCCGGCGTCACGCAGATCAGCGGCAGTTTCGGACGCGGCGAGGTGGTGACGATCATAGACACCGCCGGTGTGACGCTGGGCCAAGGCCTGATCCGGTATACCAGCGCCGAGGCGCGCCAGATCATGGGCCGCCGCTCGGCGGAGATTGTCGAAATTCTGGGCTATGATGGCCGCGCGGCGCTGATACACCGCGACGACATGGTGCTGTAAGAGGGGAAGAAGATGGATAAGCAAGACATCGGCGCGATGATGGCCAAGATCGGCGCGGATGCGCGTGCTGCCTCTACCGTTTTGGCGACCGCCGGATCAGAGCGTAAATATGCGGCCCTTATTGGCGCGGCGGATGCGATCTGGGAAAACCGCATGGCGATCATGGATGCCAATGCCGAAGATCAGGTTTACGGCGAAGAAAAGGGCCTGAGCCCCGCCATGATGGACCGTCTGATGCTGGATGAACCGCGGATCCGCGCCATGGCCGAAGGGCTACGCAACGTCGCCGCCCAATCCGATCCGGTGGGCGAGGTGATGACCGAATGGGACATGCCCAGCGGTCTGCATATTCAGCGCGTGCGCACGCCTTTGGGTGTGATCGGCGTCATCTATGAAAGCCGCCCCAATGTGACAGCGGACGCAGGCGCGCTTTGCCTGCAATCGGGCAATGCCGTGATCCTGCGCGGCGGGTCCGAGAGCTTTCATTCCTCGACGGCGATCCACGACTGTCTGCAAACCGGATTAAAACAGGCAGGGCTCCCTGCAACGGCGATCCAGCTTGTGCCTACGCGCGACCGCGCGGCGGTTTCGGCGATGCTGACCGCGACAGACCATATCGACGTGATTGTGCCGCGTGGCGGCAAGGGCCTTGTCGGCTTGGTCCAGCGCGAGGCACGTGTGCCTGTTTTCGCGCATCTTGAAGGGATTTGTCATATCTATGTGGGTGCCACCGCTGATCCTGCGATGGCGGTTGAGATCGTGCTGAATGCCAAGACGCGGCGCACCGGCATTTGTGGCTCGATGGAGTGTCTGCTGATTGACTGGCGTTTTTACACGCAATACGGATCACTGCTGGTTGATGCGCTGCTCAAAGCAGGGGTCGAGGTGCGCGCCGACGGCGACCTGGCCAAGATTGCGGGCACAAAACAGGCGCAACCTGATGATTTCGGAAAAGAATTTCTGGATATGATCTGCGCCGCCAAGCTTGTTGATGGTGTGGATGAGGCGATTGCGCATATCCGCACCTACGGGTCGAACCACACCGATGCGATCATCACCGCCGACGATCAGGCCGCCGCGCATTTCTTCAAAGAGCTGGATAGTGCGATCCTGATGCGCAACGCCTCAACCCAATTTGCTGATGGTGCTGAATTCGGCATGGGCGCCGAGATTGGAATCGCGACTGGTAAATTGCATGCACGCGGGCCGGTCGGGGCCACACAGTTGACCAGCTTTAAGTATCTTGTGACAGGCAACGGAACCGTGCGCAGCTAGAACCGCGCGATCAGATGGTCACTCATATGGGCGAACTGCAAGGAGCGTTGCGCTTCCGTCAACACGCCGGGCAACAGCGCGAATTGCACATGCGCGGCGGTATAGCGAAACCCCATTTGCGGCGCGGCGATATTATCCCACAGCTCTTGATCGACGTTCAGGCGCGGCCCTTCGGCGCGCATGACCCAAGTCTCACCGTCCTGCGTGATCTGGATATCCCCGCCCAGAGGCATGGTCGATTCCAGCGCCTGCAACATCAAAAGGGCTGCGCGCACCAAACGGCGGGGCTGATCGCCCTCGATCTTCCAGATATAGTTAATCCGGCCGCCCCGCGCCGTCGCCGCAAGGATCGACAGGATCTCGGACCGGCTGACGGATTGTTCTTCGCTGGCCGCACCGTAGGCGATGCGAAAATACCGGATGCGCGCGCTGGCGTTTTGCACGCTTTCGCTAATCAGGTCCATTTCCGCGCCGGTATCGCCATCCGTCAGCGCCAAAAGCTCGACTCCGTTGCCGATTGCCCCAATTGGGCTGATAAGATCGTGGCAAATCCGCGAACCAACCAAAGCTGCGAGATCAGGTTGCATCATGCAGCCTCCGTTGTGAGAGAGAAAAAATGTCAGATATGAATGCGATCTTTGAGCCCGGCGTGCTTGTGCGCCATCCCGACCAACCAGACTGGGGCACGGGGCAGGTCCAGTCCAATATCGGGGACAGGATTACCGTCAATTTCAGAGAGATGGGAAAAGTCGTCATTGATAGCAGGCGTGTGTTACTCATACTGGTTAATGAATAGATTACAACCTAAAGGAGAGTTGCGCAAGTCAGGTTTCGTTACCTCGTCAAAGTGTCGCGATATGGTTGCCAAATTGTTAATTTCTCTCATGATGTCCTGAAATGAAGGCCCCCACGTTGACATGACCCTGTCGCCACACCCCGTCTTTGAGACCCGCGTGACCCGCGCGCCAGAGGAGATCCGCGCGGCACAGCGCCTGCGCTATGAGGTATTCGTGGCCGAACTCGGTGGCGATGGCCCGTTGGTTGACCATGCGAGGCGATTAGAGCGTGATGCCTTTGATGCCCATGCCGCGCATATCCTGCTGTTGGACAAGACGCGCCCCGGTGATGATCAGGTTGTTGGGGTCTACCGCGTGATGACCGCCGAGATGGCGCAGGCGGCAGGGGGGTTTTATTGCGAAACCGAGTATGACTTGACGCCACTTTACCAAAGCGGGCGACGGTTGCTGGAGCTGGGCCGTTCGTGTCTGCACCCTGACTATCGCGGTGGCGCAGGGATGCTGCATCTGTGGCAAGCTCTCGCTTCCTATGTTGAAACGCACCATATCGACGTGCTGTTTGGCGTGGCTTCTTTTCATGGCACCGATGTGCAGGCTTTGGCCGCACCGTTGAGCCATTTGCATCACAAATACCTTGCACCAGAGGCGCTACGCGTCACGGCAAAAGGGCCGACTGCGGTGGCAATGGATATGCAGCCCTCCGAGACGATCGACCGGATCGCCGCTGTGCGTGACATCCCCGCGCTGATCAAGGCTTACTTGCGTTTGGGTGGCAAAGTCGGCGCGGATGCCTTTGTCGATCACGCGTTCAACACGGTCGATATCTGTCTGATCCTTGAAAAGGATGCGATTGACGGGTTGCAGCGGGCCATTTTGGCCAAAGGGGGCTGGCGTGGCTGACACGTGGCACAGCAAAAGCAGTCCGCCACCGGTAGGCATAGGTATTACCGGTTGGGTCAGGGTCGTGCTGCGGGCGATCCCGCTGATTATTCTGGTCTTTGGTGGTTTGCTGATCCTGATTGTGGTGCGTTTGGTGGAACGGCCCCTGTGCGGGTTGCGCAGGCCGGTCACCCCTTACATCACGCAGTTTGTGTGCCGGACGTCCTTTGTGATCTTGGGCATCAGATATAGCTCTCAGGGTAGCCCCATGACGGGCGCGGGCGCTGTGGTGGCGAACCATGCCTCGTGGCTCGACATTTTTGCATTGAATGCACGCAAACGGATCTACTTTGTCTCGAAATCCGAGGTCGCGCGTTGGCCTGGCATTGGCTGGCTCGCACGGGCGACGGGCACGGTCTTTATCCAGCGTGATCGCAGTGAAGTGCAGGGCCAGATCACAGTTTTCCGTGACAGGTTGGCGGCAGGTCATAAGCTGCTGTTTTTTCCCGAGGGCACATCAACCGATGGCCAACAGGTGCTACCATTCAAGCCCGCACTTTTCGCGGCGTTCTTTGACCCAAGCCTCCGCGACACATTGCAGATGCAGGCGGTCACTGTGAATTATCAGGCCCCTGACGGTGCCGATCCACGGTTTTATGGCTGGTGGGGCGATATGGAGTTTGGACCGCATTTGTTGGCGACGCTGGCCGCAGCACGGCAAGGCGGGGTGCAGGTGATCTATCACCCGCCCGTGCGCGTGGCTGATTTTGCGGACCGCAAAGCGTTGGCGAAAGCCATGGAAGAGCAGGTACGCGCAGGCCTAGCCCAGCATCGCGCGCCGTAAGGCGCCCAGCGCGGCGGCTGGATTGTCTTCTTTCCAGACTTCATCACCGATGCCGAAGAAATCCGTATGCGGTGCCAAGGCGCGGATCAGATCCGCATCCAGCGCGCCTTCGGCGACGACCGGGACCTCGATCATCATCGACCACCACTCAAAAAGCTCCAGTTCGGCCTGACGGCCATCGCCAAGGGCGGTGTGACCAACGGGGCCAAAGCTGACATAATCCGCGCCCAGTTCACCTGCGGTCATGCCATCATGGCGCGAATTGGTGCAATAGCTGCCGACGATCGCATCATCGCCCAGATCTTTGCGCACCTGCCGGACCGAACGCGCGCCGTCTTGAAGATGGACACCATCAAGGCCAAGACGTTCGACGAGCTGGATATGTGTGTCGATCACCAAGGCCACGTCGCGTTCATGGGTCACTTCGCGCAAAGCGTCGGCGGCTTTGGCGATGCGTCCTTCATCGGTAGTGCCCAGCGCAAGCCGGACGCAGGCCACTTCGGTGCTGTCCAGACAGGCCGCCAATTCGGCAGGGAATGTCGAAAGGTCAAATTCCGACGGGCTGATGAGATAGATTTGCGGGTGGTCTTGGGCGTCCGACATGAGGGCGTTCCGATATACTTGAATTCTGACGCGCTTTTAGCGGGGAAAATCGGGCTTGGCTATGGGGGTCGCACGGTTGCGCTTCTTGCCTTGGCCCTGCGTGGGGCGTATCAGGCGGCGATCTTATCAAAGGAAGTCCTATGCCCAGCGCCCAGCTTCAGCCTGCGTTTGTCCTGATCCGCCCCCAGATGGGCGAAAACATCGGGGCTGCGGCCCGGGGCATGTGGAATTTCGGGTTGGACCGGATGCGGATTATTGATCCGCGTGATGGCTGGCCAAACCAAAAGGCGGTTGCGATGGCAAGCGGGGCAGGGCGTTTGCTGGATGAAGCGCAGATTTTTGACGATACGGCAGCGGCGATTGCGGATTGCGATTACGTCTATGCGACTACGGCGCGGCCACGGGGCCTGACGAAACTGGTGCTGACGCCTGAAGCCGCGATGAAAGATGCGCGGGCGCGGATCGGGCAGGGGCAGAAAGTGGCGGTGATGTTCGGGCCGGAACGGTCGGGCATGGAAAATGATGATATTGCGCGGGCCAATGCGATTATTTCAGTGCCTGTGAATCCTGATTTTCCGTCGCTCAATCTGGCGCAATGTGTGTTGTTGACAGGCTATGAATGGCGCCGCGAGGCGGTTGAGGTCGATCCCTCACGCGTTGATGCCGTGGGCGATTGGGCCGAACAGATCGAAATTGAAAAGCTCAGCGATCATTATGAGGAACGGCTGCAAGAGGCGGGGTTCTTTTATCCCGAACATAAGGCCGAGAATATGAAGATGAATCTGCGCAATATGTGGTCGCGGATGCCGATGACGCGGGCGGATGTGCAGATGTTGCATGGCATGATGCGCCAGATGGTGCGCTGGAAAGAGCGGGGGTAAGGTGGATTTAAATCCACCTTACATGTGGCACCCTGACGCTTGCGGCCCCTGCGCATGGGTTCTAGGTAACAGGCAAGTTCAAGCGGAGACCGAAGATGGCAACCAAGCGCACAATTTTCGAAGATGTCGGTGACACCCCAAAACAAGTAGCCGCCCCGGGCGGGATCAACCGTGCAGGCCTAGGTGCCCGCCGTGCGATCCGCGGCTGGCTGATGGTGCTTTTTGCGCTGGTCGTTGCGATGATCGTTGTGGGGGGGCTGACCCGCCTGACAGACAGCGGCCTCTCGATTACCGAGTGGAAACCTGTGACAGGGGCCATGCCGCCCATGTCCGAGGCCGCTTGGGTGGAAGAATTCGACAAATACCGCGCGATCCCTGAATACCAGTTGCAAAATCGTGGCATGTCATTGGCCGAGTTCAAGGTGATCTACTGGTGGGAATGGGGCCACCGCCAGTTGGGCCGTTTTATCGGGCTGGTTTGGGCTGTTGGCTTTGTGGCCTTCGCCGCCACCCGCAAAATCCCCACAGGCTGGACGCCGAAGCTGTTGTTCATCGGCGCTTTGGGCGGTCTGCAAGGGTTTATCGGCTGGTGGATGGTGTCATCCGGCCTTGAAGAAGGCATGTTGGACGTGGCCTCATACCGGTTGGCCACGCACCTCGGGCTGGCTTTCGTGATCTTCGGCTTTATCGCATGGTTCGTCTATCAATTGGGCCGCAGCCAAGCCGATCTGTTGCAGGCCCGCCGCAGCGGTAATGCGGGTCTCGCGCGGTTGAGCAGCATTCTGGTGGGTTTCGCTTTCCTGCAGATCATCCTCGGCGCCTTGGTCGCGGGCATTGACGCGGGCCGCGCCTTTCCTGACTGGCCGCTCATGGCCGGTGGGTTCCTGCCGCCCGAGCCTTTGTCGCTGACCCCCGTTTGGCGCAACTTCTTTGAGGACGCAGGCCTTGTGCAATTCATGCACCGGATGGCGGGCTATACGCTTTTTGCCTATGCGATCTTCGTGTGGCTGCGCGCCCGCCGCTCGGCCAATGACACCACCCGCTTTACCTTCAACGCCATCATGGCGGTGATGACCCTGCAGGTGGTGATTGGGATCGTGACGGTCATGTATTCCGCACCATGGCAGATCGCGATTGTGCATCAGTTAATGGCGGTCATCCTCTGGGCGCTGATCCTGCGGGGCCGTTTTGTGGCGCAATATCCGATCGCGCAAACCATCAAAGGGGCCTGACGTCATGACCGCTTATACCGACCTGATGGCGTTTCAGCGCGAGACCGAGGCGCTATCCCAAATTGCGGGCCGTCTAGGCTGGGATCAGGAAACCATGATGCCGGAGGGTGCAACGCCCCAGCGCGCCGAGGAACATGGCGCGATGGCCAATATCCTGCACGCCCGCCGGATTGATCCGCGCATTGGCGAATGGCTGGAAATGGCTGAAGCCGCAGATGATGTGGCCGCCGCAAACCTGCGCCATATCAAGCGCGATTATGAGCGTACCGCCAAGGTGCCCGCACGACTGGCCGCTGAACTGGCCAAGACCACCTCTCTGGCGCACCGCGTTTGGGCCCGTGCGCGGGCTGAAGAGGACGTGGCCTCTTTTCTGCCCATGCTGCAAAAGGTTGTCGATCTGCGCCGCGAGGAAGCCAGCGCCGTTGCGGGCAATACCGATCCCTACGATGCCCTGCTGGATGATTACGAACCGGGTGCAACAGGCGAGAGCCTCAGCGCGATGTTCAGCGCCTTGCGTCCGCGACTGGTGAACCTGCGCGCGGCGATTTTGGATCGGCCAGCCCCGACAGCGCTGCGCGGGACGTTCGATGAGGCCGCGCAATTGGCGCTGTCGGAAAAGCTCGCGCTCAGCTTTGGTTACGGGTTTGAAAATGGCCGGATTGATCAAGCCATACACCCGTTCTCATCCGGTTCTGGCCTAGATGTGCGGATCACGACGCGCACGAACCCCACCGACCCGTTCAACTGCTTTTATTCCACCATTCACGAGGTCGGCCACGCCGCCTATGAACAAGGCATTGATGCCGCGCATCTGCTGACGCCCTTGGGGCGCGGTGTGTCGATGGGTGTGCATGAAAGCCAAAGCCGGATTTATGAAAACCAGCTGGGCCGCAGCCGCGCCTTTACGGGTTGGCTTTATGGGCAGATGCGCGATGCCTTTGGTGATTTCGGGGTCGCGGATGAAGAGGCGTTTTTTGCCACCGTCAACCGCGTCCATGACGGGTTTATCCGCACCGAAGCCGATGAGGTGCAATATAACCTGCATGTGCTGCTGCGCTTTGATCTGGAACGCGCGCTGATCGCGGGCGATCTGGCGGTGGGCGATCTGGAAGCGGCGTGGAACGACCGTTTTGAAGCTGATTTCGGCTATGCCGTTGATAAGCCGTCCAACGGGGTCTTGCAGGATGTGCATTGGTCCGAGGGGCTGTTTGGTTATTTCCCGACCTATACGCTGGGCAATGTCTATGCGGGCTGCCTGCATGTGGCGCTACGCGATGCGGTGCCGGGGCTGGATGATGATCTGGCGCGCGGGGATACGTCGAAGGCGACAGACTGGTTGCGCGCAAATGTGCAGCAATTTGGCGGCCTGCGCGCCCCTGTGGATACGATTACCCATGCGACGGGGGCTGCCCCCAGTGAAGCGCCGCTTTTGGCCTATCTTGAGGATAAATTCAGCGGCATCTACGGGCTGTGATGGCAGGATTGCCTCCGGCGGAAGTTTGATTGGACATAGAAAGTCTATGACCAGTTGGGATCGCGCTTTTCAAGGAAGGCGTTGATGCCTTCGTTGGTGTCCTCGACCAGCATGTTTTGGACCATGACATCGCCGGTATAGGCATAGGCCGCGGCGGTGGTCATCTGGGCCTGCGCATAGAAGGCTTGTTTGCCGATCTTGACTGCAGAGGGCAGCTTTTTTGCGATTGCTTGGGCCAGGTCATGCGTGTCGCGTTCCAGCGCATCGCTGTGGACGGCGCGGTTGATCAGGCCAAGGTCCTGTGCTTCGCGTGTGTTGATAAAGCGCCCTGTGGTCAGCATCTCGAACGCGGCTTTGCGGTGGATGTTGCGGGTCAGTGCCACCATCGGGGTCGAGCAAAACAGGCCGATATTCACGCCATTGACGCCAAAGCGCGTGTCGTCGGAGGCCACGGCCAGATCGCAAGTCGCCACAAGCTGGCAACCCGCCGCTGTTGCAATGCCGTGGACCTGGGCGATGACGGGTTGGGGCATGGACTGGATGCGTTGCATCATTGCGGCGCAGCGATCGAAGAGATCCTTGAAGTAGGCGGCCCCGCCATCGGGGGATTGGCGTCCGGCCTGCATTTCCTTGAGGTCATGGCCCGCGCAAAACGCCTTGCCTGTGCCGCGCAGGATGACCGCATGAATACTGTCGTCTTCTGCGATTTCATCAAACGCCCCGTGCAAAGCGGCCAGCATGGCGTCCGACAAGGCATTCAGACGTTCGGGCGCGTTCATCGTCAGGGTGGCGATATGGGCGGTGTCTTCGCGAAGCAGGATTGTCATTCTGTCCCTTTCGGTGTTGCTTGGGCAAACCGTAATGCAGCGCGAGGCGATATGGAACACAAGATGGATATTTCGGCGCTTCAATCCTTCATGGTTGATGCCTTTCCGCAGGTTGCGGGTGAAATCGAGGTGACCGAACTTACCGAGGATGGGCTAACGGTGCGTCTCAAGGTGCAAGACCGGCATTTACGGCCCGGCGGCACGGTGTCGGGGCCGACGATGTTCATGCTGGCGGATGTTGCGGTCTATCTGGCGATCTTGTCGCGGATCGGGCCGGTGGCGTTGGCGGTGACCACCAATTGCAGCATTGATTTCATGCGTAAACCGGCGGCGGGGGCTGATCTGACCTGCGTTGCAAAGATGCACAAAGTTGGCCGGGTTCTGGCGGTCGGTGATGCCATGATCTATAGCGCAGGGCAGGCGGCCCCTGTGGCAAGAGCGACTCTGACCTATTCGATCCCGCCAAAGTGATGGGGTAAATAGATACCTAAATCGTAAGCCATTGTTTTATATGTATTTCGTCGCATTGAAGGCGCTTGACTGCGTCAGCGCGCCCTTTATAACGCCCCAATCGAATGACACGTGGCGTGAGCCACCCCAAACTTTTGGTGGAATATGAAAACCTTTACCGCAACTCCTGCGGATATCGACAAGAAATGGATCCTGATCGACGCTGAAGGCGTTGTTCTTGGTCGTCTTGCATCGATCATCGCAATGCGCTTGCGCGGCAAGCACAAGCCTTCTTTCACGCCGCACATGGATATGGGCGACAACGTGATTGTCATCAACGCCGAGAAAATCCAGATGACTGGTAACAAGCGTGATGAGAAGTACTACTGGCACACCGGTCACCCCGGCGGCATCAAATCCAAGACCAAGGGCGACATCCTTGAGGGTGCGCACCCTGAGCGCGTCATCATGAAAGCCGTTCAGCGCATGCTGCCCGGTGGCAAACTGTCCCGCCAGCAAATGACCCACCTGCGCGTTTTCGCAGGCGCTGAGCACGGCATGGAAGCCCAGAAGCCCGAAGTTCTGGACGTGAAGTCCATGAACAAAAAGAATACGAGGACTGCATAATGGCCGATCAAGTAAACTCGCTCGAAGAGCTGGGCCAAGTTGCGACAGGTGCTGAGGCGCCAGCTGCAGCGGTCGAAACCGCCGTCACCCGTGAACCCGTCCGCGACGCATTGGGCCGGGCCTACGCGACAGGCAAGCGTAAAGACGCTGTCGCCCGCGTGTGGATCAAGCCAGGTTCGGGCAAGGTTGTCGTCAACGGCAAGGCCATGAACGACTACTTTGCGCGTCCCGTTCTGCAGATGATCCTGCGCCAGCCTTTCCAGGTTGCCGGTGTTGTCGACCAGTTCGACGTCATGGCAACTGTTGCCGGTGGTGGTCTGTCCGGTCAGGCCGGTGCGGTCAAGCACGGTGTGTCCAAAGCACTGCAGCTTTACGATCCAACACTGCGCGCAGCACTCAAAGCTGCTGGCTTCCTGACACGCGACAGCCGTGTGGTTGAGCGTAAGAAGTACGGTAAGGCGAAAGCCCGTAAGAGCTTCCAGTTCTCCAAGCGTTAAGCTCTGGTACCCAGAATTGCAAAAGGGCGGTCCATCGGGCCGCCCTTTTTGGTTTGACTACTCGAGTTGATAGGAAAACCGGATCCCGACAGTCTCAAGTCCCGGGTTTACCTCAGAGAGATCGGCGTTGGACCGGTGATCGAGAAAGACCGAGAAGCTTCCGACATCGCCGAATTTTACACCAGCCCCAAGTGCGCCGCGCCATTGGACCGGGAAGCCGAGATCAGGACCATCCCCCTGCATATAGACGCCAGGCATCAACGATGCTTCGATAAAGATCGGCCCCCCCACGGTCCGCTCTGTTGACCATTTCGCACCGGCACCAACCCAAACGTCATTGTCACTGGTCACGCTGATCCCTGCGGTGGGCTGCAATGATCCGTAGCGCTTGGGCAGGTCGTAGCTGACGAAAAGCTCTTCACCGATGTCTTCTTCCTGAAACAAGGTATCGCCAAATTGCACGCTGAACCGCGCCGGCGCATCGCTTTGCTGAAAACAGTCGGTTTGGCAGTCGTTCAGATAGGTGTCGGTGGAACTGGCGATAATGAAAATCCACGCAAAAGTGCTATTGGTCATGGGGCGTCTCACTGTCAGGGGCGATCAGGCCCAGTCCGCGCAGGTAAATCCCGATCCCTGTCTCAAGCAGGTCTTCGGGTGGAAACGGGCTCTTGGTGCCGGGGTTGGCGCGCGCGAAAAGTTCAACGACGCCGTGTGACAGGGCCCAGATATGGGCGCTGAACATCTGGGGCGGCGGGCGTTTTTCGGCGGGAATATGTTGTGATAACTGCTCGGCCGCCTTTTCCAACACGCCCATTGCGCGGGTCGCGACGGCGTGGAGCTCGGGCGAGCGGTTGATCGAAATGCCGCTCTCGAACATCGCGATATAATGCCCGGGATATTTGCGCGCAAAGGCCAGATAGGCGCGCCCCGTGGCCTCAAACGCCTTGAGCGCCGAGGGCTGGCCATCGCCGTAGGCGTGTTCCATCAGGTCGCCAAACATCTCGTACCCTTGCAAGGCCGCAGCGGCGATCAGGTCTTCGCGTCCGTCAAAGTGGCGGTAAACCGCGGCAGGGGTCACACCGGCCTCGCGCGCGGCCTCAGACAGGGTAAACCCCGTCGGCCCGCGCTTTTCGATCAGCGTCAGACAGCCGTCGATCAGCGCTTCGCGCAGATTGCCGTGATGATACCCGCGTTTAGCCATGCCAGAGGTCGGGGCCTCCTAAAATCTTGTCATCGGTGGGCGTGACGGCGGTTTTGTCCTTCATCGGATAATCAAGCTGGCCCAGCAAATGGCGGATCACCTGCACGCGGGCGCGGCGTTTGTCGTCTGACCGCACGATGGTCCAGGGCGCGTGTTCGGTATGGGTGCGTTCAAGCGTTTCGCCGATCGCGGCGGTGTAGGCGTCCCATTTGCTCAGGCCTTCAACGTCAATCCAGCTGAGTTTCCACTGTTTCAGGGGGTCTTTTTCGCGGTCAAGAAAGCGTTGCAGCTGCGTGGCCCGTCCGACGTTGAGCCAGATTTTCACCAGCTTGATGCCTTCGTTGACCAGCATTTCCTCAAACTCGGGCACTTGCGTAAACCAACGGGCGCGTTGTTCGGGGGTGCAAAAGCCGAAAACATGCTCGACCACGCCGCGATTATACCAGCTGCGGTCAAAGATCGTGATCTCACCGGCGGCAGGCAAATGGGCGATGTAGCGTTGGAAATACCATTGCGCGGCCTCCACATCTGTGGGCTTGGACAGCGCCACAAGTTTCGCGCCACGTGGATTAAGGTTTTCGCGCAACCGTTTGATTGTGCCGCCTTTTCCCGCCGCATCGCGCCCTTCGAAAACCACGGCGATACGCTGACCTGTCTCGCGCGCCCAGGCTTGCATCCGCACCAGCTCAATCTGAAGTGCGGCAAGCGCGTCTTCATATTCGCTCCGTTTCCAGCGTTCGTCATAGGGAAAGGCAGGATTGATAATCTCACCCTTGCCAGCGCCCTTTATCGCCGCACGCACGTCTTCAGGAGCATCTTCGGCAAAATAACGACTGATCCCGCCGTCAAACGGTAAATCCATGAAAACTCTCCCGATCTTCTCAAACCATATATGGGGGTTTGTGTCTGGAAGCGCAATTCAGCTTTGTGGGTCAGGGGCCGACGAGAGCTACAGACCCGCACGCATTGCGGCACGATCAATGGCATCCACCGCTGTCTGTGGATCGGCGTGATGGGGCATATGCCCGACACCGGGCAGGCGGGTCGTGTTCACTTGCGGGACGATCTTTTCGATTTCCTCGGCGTGAATATGGATCGGCACGGTTTTGTCGTCTTCGCCATGCACGATTTCAATTGGCAGCGTAAGTTCCGGATACCGCTTGGACAGTTCCACCACATGCGGGCGCGATGTGTTCACCTGCCGGGTATTGGCGCGCATGCTGGACGGTCGCAGTGTCAGCCCCGCACCGATGTAATCGGCATAGCCTGCAGGCGCGCTTTGCGGGGCGAAAGTTGCGTTAATGCTGCTATCCACCACTGATGGCGGCACAAAGGCAGAGATGGCAGGGATGGTGACAACACCGCCAAAGGCGCTGCCGTTGACCGAATAGTATTTGTCCAACTCACCCGGCCACGGCATGGTGACGCCAGCAATTGAGACAACCGCTTTGGCATTTGCAGGGCTGTCCTGATCCAGACCGGCAACGGCCCATGCATAGGATACGATGCCACCAAAGCTATGACCCGCCACAATCGGATCCGTGATCCCGATCTTTTCCGCCGCTTCACGCAGCATGGCCGCCTGCGCCTGCGGGCTATCGCCTTCAGTGGCGGTCAGACCTGTGGCAATGCCGGGCACCCTGTCGGTATAGCCCAGACCGGGCCGGTCAAAGGCCGTGACCGTGTAACGATCCGTCAGGCGGCCCATCAGGTCAAAGGTCCATTCGCGCAGGTTGCCACCCGCCCCGTGTAGAAGAATTACATGGGGGCCAGTGCCTTCTTGGACATAGTGCACCTGTCCGCCGGTCACGTCGACAAACTGGCCCAGCGGTGGGTACTGGGTCGTGGCCTGTGCCGCGCGGTACTGTGATATCACCGCCGTTGCGACCGCGGTGACGCCGAGAACGATGGTAAGTGTCTTAACTGCCAATTTTTTCCAACTCAAAATGGGTGGTCTGGTAAATTTCGTTTATCCAGTTTCCATATAGGAGATGTGCGTGACTTCTCCACCTATTGAGAGGTTGTTTCGTCGGGTCATCATCCGGATAGTAGTTCATTGGCACGTTAATCGGCGTACCACTGCTGATATCGCGGTCATATTCCTGCTTGAGCGTCCCACTGTCGTACTCGAAGTGATTGAAGATATAGAGCGCGCGGTGTGCCTTATCCTCGACCAGCGCAGGGCCGGCGTCATCACTGGTGATCAGTGTCGTCAAACCGTCCGCTGCGTCAATCTCGTCCTGACGCATTTCGGTCCAGCGGCTGACAGGGATCACACAATCATCCGAGAACCCGCGCAAATAGGGTGAGGCGGCGTCAGTGATATGGTGCCGGAAGCAGCCAAAGGCCTTGTGATCCAGCAGGTGTTTCTGCACGCCGTGGAAATAATTGATCATCGCCATCCCGCCCCAGCACACGCCAAAAGTGGAATGCACATTGGTCTGGGTCCAGTCGAACACCTCCGTCAGCTCATCCCAATAGGTGACCTCATGGAATGGCAGATGCTCAATCGGGGCGCCGGTGATGATCAGCCCGTCGAATTTCTCGTCTTTGACGTCCGAGAACGGGCGATAGAACTCTTCCATATGCTCGGCGGCTGTATTCTTGGTCTGATGCTCGGACATCCGCACCAAGGACAGCTCAATCTGCAAAGGGGTCGCGCCGATCAGCCGCGCGAACTGGTTCTCGGTCTGGATTTTCTTGGGCATCAGGTTGAGCAGCGCAATCCGCAGCGGGCGAATATCCTGACGGGACGCGGTATCTTCATCAAGCACCATGACGCCTTCGTTCGACAGAACGTTGTAGGCGGGCAGGGCGGAGGGCAATTTAATGGGCATTGGTTTTGGTCCTGATAAGAGGGCAGAGATAGGCGGCTTAGCCGCGCATCTCAAGGGCGTCAGCGATCATGCTGACAAAGCCCTCCGTATCTTTGACATTCTCGACCGCCTGCTGGGGCACGGTGATGCCCCATTTATCGGCCATCGCCTGATAGCGTGGCTGACGGTGCGCTAGCGCCTTGGCAAAGGCCCAGCGGATAAAATCATCCGGATTCACGCGGTCAGGGGCCACATTGAATTCCGCCAGATAGGCCTGCCATGTCGCCAGCAGGAACGCCGGATCATAGGACATCGGTTTGGGTTCCTGATCGAAACGGCGGACCAGTTCGGCGGTATGTTCGTCGGTGCCTTTGATCCAGACCATCAGGGTCTTTGACGCAAGCTCGGTCAGGACCGGATCATTGGGATCATCGGCATCCACCCACTCGCAAATCGACCCGCCGGTGTCGCAGACAAAATGCGGATATTGATAAAGCGCCACAGAACGGTCGATGAAATGGCTGGTGTCCAGCAGCGCCGCAACCTCGGCGTCCTGAAACTCGTCCTGACGGCGGGTGTATTCGTCCCATTCCAAGCCCCCAAGCGACGGATCACCGGGTTTGCCTAGATAGGACGACATCGGTTTGAGATCATCGAACGAGATATTCGAGCCGATATAGATTGAATTCGAGCGCAGCAGATCGCGCAGGAACGGCACCTTCATCGCCTCGCGCTTGGCGTTATCGGCGATCTTTTCGCCCATGTACCGCGTCCCGATCCGGTAATCGATCGAGTAGTGAAACCAATCGCCTGTGTCGCGCAGCATTTTCGACAGATAGGTTTTACCCAAACCTGACATGGCAAAAAGCAGAACACGTTTCTGGGGGGCGTTTCGCCAGTCGGATGCGGTTTTGTAAATCATGGCGCTTTGGGTAACGGTGCAGAGAAAATTCTGCCAGCAAATTTTTGCATCAGCGTCTTTTTATCCGCACTTGGTGACATCATCACCGATAGGCGCGGCCATCCGGTGTAGCAAGTGATCGAACAGCTTTCAAACACAGGATGAACCCCATGGCATATACCGAAAAATTCCAAGCGATGGCGGATGCGGCCCGCGCCAAGGTCGAAGAAGTCAAACCCGAAGATGTGGACGCGTTGATCGCGGCTGGTGCGGTGGCGCTCGATATTCGGGACAAGGAAGAGCATGACGCCTATCACATCCCCGGCTCACTCAACGTCAGCCGCGGCAAACTCGAGATGAATATCGAAGGCGAAATCACCGACCTCGATACGACCATCCTTTGTTATTGCAACGCCTATAACCGCGGGGCGCTTTCCGCTGCGACGCTCAAGGACATGGGGTATCGCAATGCCAAGTTCATTGCGGGTGGTTTGGGCGCTTACCGCAAGCTCTAAGAATGTCGCGCGGGCGGGCCGATAACCATCGGGCCGCCTGCCACAGTCTTTACGCTAATACACTGGGCCAATTTGCATCTGCCGCTGCGATATGGCCCGGAATATCGCGTTCCCAGCGGCTGCGGATGCGCGTTGAAAAATTCAGATACAGCTTGTCATCCACAATCGACCACGCCTCGGGCACAGTGGGCGCGGTATAGCCTTGGCTGACCGCATAGGCGCAATAGCCGCCGTATTGCGGGGCATAGCGGGCAGGGTCGGCGGCAAAGGCATCGCGGTTGGCCTCAGACGCAAAGCGCCATGTTGCCCCCATATAGTCAGCCGTGATCGCAGGATCGCCCGCGACAGGCGCGCTTTGGGTGAAATAGGCCACCACATCTGAGCCATCGACCGCGATCCCGTCTTCGGCATAGACTTCAGGCGTGGCGGCCATGGCGCGGGGCGCAAAGGCCGTAATGGCAGGGACCGCAAGGGCAGCTGTCAAAAGATGGCGTCGTGTGATCGTCATATCGGGGCTCCTCACGCTGATATTGCGTCCATTTGGGGCAATCCGGCGCAAAAAAGCGAGAGGCCACACAGACATGTGACCTTTCGTTGCAAGACCCCTAGGCGCCGCGCCAGATCCAGCCGCCGCCCAACACGCGTGTGCTGTCAGGGTCATAGAACACGCAGGCCTGCCCTGGTGACACCCCTTGCTCGGCCACCAGCAGTTCCACCTCGGCCTCGGTCTCTGAGATCGGACGCAGCACCGCATCGGTCGGGGGCCGTGTTGACCGCACCCGCACCGCAATCGGGCGTTCGCCCATATCCATCAGGTTCCCGCCACCGATCCAGTTGATCTCTCGGATCGGCACACGGCGGGTAGCAAGCAAGTCTTTTGGCCCGACAACAACCTGCTTTTGGTCCACATCAAGTTTCACCACATAAAGCGGATCAGCCAAACCACCGATGCCCAAACCACGACGCTGGCCGATGGTGTAATGGATCACACCCTTATGAGTGCCCAGCACGTTGCCCTCGGTATCCACAATATCACCGGGGGCGGCGGCACCGGGACGCAGCTTTTCAATCACCGCCGCATAATCACCGTTGGGCACAAAGCAGATATCCTGACTGTCGGGTTTATCCGCCACGCTCAGCCCGTATTTACCGGCCAAAGCGCGGGTTTCTTCCTTGGACGCATGATGCCCCAAAGGAAAGCGCAGGTAATCAAGTTGCTCTTGCGTGGTCGAGAACAGAAAATAGCTTTGGTCCTTGGTCGCATCAGCGGCAGAATGAAGCTCTGCCCCCTCAGCGCCCATCTTGCGCTGGATATAGTGGCCGGTGGCCATGCAATCGGCATCAAGGTCTTTGGCAGTTTCCAACAGGTCCTTGAACTTCACCCGCTCATTACAGCGGATACAGGGCACAGGGGTCGCCCCGCCCAGATAGCTGTCAGCGAATTCATCCATCACCGCTTCGCGGAAGGTGTTTTCATAATCCAGCACATAATGGGGAAAGCCCATTTCCTCGGCCACACGGCGCGCATCATGGATATCACGGCCAGCACAGCAGGCGCCTTTCTTGGCCAACGCCGCCCCGTGATCATAAAGTTGCAACGTCACGCCCACCACATCATAGCCTTCTTCAGCCAGTTTTGCGGCCACAACAGAGCTATCGACGCCGCCAGACATGGCAACGACAACACGCGTCTGTGCGGGCGGCTTGGCAAAGCCGAGCGAATTGAGCGGCGAATCAAGTGACATATCGGTGTCCTGGAAGCTTCGGTTACATAACGAAATATAGGAAAATGCGATGCACTCTCAAGGGGGGCTTATACCACTCATTAAGTCCTTCACCCGATATTTACCCACGGAGTGATAAAGAGGGGTGCAAATATGTACTTACGTAAGATCGAAGGACCAAGATCGGTGACTTTGCCGGATGGAACAATCATGACGCGGGCGGACCTGCCCAGTCATAAAACAAGGCGCTGGGTTGCGTCACGCAAGGCCGCTGTCGTGCGGGCGGTCAGCGCTGGCTTGATCACGCGCGACGAAGCGTTGGAAAGCTATGCGCTCTCTGAGGAAGAGTTTTCAGAATGGGAAACAGCCGTCGACCAACATGGCGAAGCGGCGTTGAAGGCCACCGCATTACAGCGCTATAGACAACTATAGGTTGCATCGTGTTAAAGTGCGGTGGGGGTAACGGCTAATTAACCTTTATTGGTTTAATTGAAGGCTACCGAACTCAGAGCGGAGAACTGCAATGCGAGTCTTGCTGGTTGAAGACGATCCTACCACGTCCAAAAGCATCGAACTGATGCTGACCCATGCCAATCTTAACGTCTATGCAACAGACATGGGGGAGGAAGGGATCGATCTGGCAAAGCTTTATGATTATGATCTGATCCTCTTAGACATTAATCTGCCCGACATGAACGGGCATGAAGTTTTGCGCCAGCTTCGGTTGAGCCGTATTGATACGCCTATATTGATCCTTTCAGGGGACGATGGGACAGAAAGCAAGCTAAAAGGCTTTGGTTTTGGGGCAGATGATTATCTGACAAAACCCTTCCACCGCGAAGAACTCGTGGCGCGTATCCATGCGATTATCCGGCGGTCAAAAGGCCATGCGCAATCCATTATCAAGACAGGGCAAATTGCCGTGAACCTTGATGCCAAAACGGTTGAGGTGGAAGGCAGTACTGTGCATCTGACTGGCAAAGAATATCAGATGCTTGAACTGCTCAGCCTGCGCAAAGGCACAACCCTGACGAAAGAGATGTTTCTCAATCATCTTTACGGCGGGATGGATGAACCTGAGCTCAAGATCATTGATGTGTTCATCTGTAAACTGCGCAAAAAGCTGAGCGAGGCAACGCTTGGCGAGAACTATATCGAAACGGTCTGGGGGCGCGGTTACGTCCTGCGTGATCCTGACCCTGTGACAACCCATGCACCGATTGCCATCGGTGCATGAGATCAGAGCTGTTTTGTGGTCTCAGACTTAGCGCATCCAGCACTGGACGCCGCCGCGCAGCCCGCCTAATTATGACGAAACATCCCAAGGGTGGGGCGTCATTGGGTGGGAGGCCGGCATGGTTCAAGGTACAGCACGACATGCACAAACAGGCGATACACCCGTCGCCGCGCTGACCACAGAACAAGCGCGCGCGGAATTGGCGTGGCTGGCCGAGCAACTGGCAGCCGCAAATACCGCCTATCACCGCGATGACGCGCCCGAGATCAGCGATGCGGAATACGATGCGCTGAAGCAACGCAATGCCGCGATTGAGGCACAGTTTCCCACGCTCAAACGCGCCGATAGCCCCAGCGATGTGGTCGGCGGAGCGGTTGCAGAAGGGTTCGGGAAAGTCCGGCACGCGGTGCGCATGTTGTCCTTGGGCAATGCCTTTGAGGATGAGGAGGTTTTTGAGTTCGACGGGCGGATTCGCAAATACCTCGGGTTGGAGGCAGACACGCCCGTGACCTATACGGCGGAGCCGAAAATCGACGGGCTGTCACTCTCGCTGCGCTATGAAAACGGCGTGCTGCTGCAGGCAGCCACGCGCGGTGATGGCGAAACGGGCGAAAACGTCACCGCAAATGCGCGCACCATTGCCGATATCCCCGCCCGGATCAAAGATGCGCCCGACGTGCTGGAAGTCCGCGGTGAAGTTTACATGAGCCATGAAGACTTTGCTGCGTTGAACGCACGACAGATCGAACAGGGCGGAAAGACATTTGCAAACCCGCGCAACGCCGCCGCCGGGTCTTTGCGCCAGCTCGATGCCGAAATCACAAAATCACGGCCCCTGCGTTTCTTTGCCTATGCATGGGGTGAGCTTTCCGCGCCTCTGGCCGACACACAGTCCGGTGCAATCGCAAAACTCGCGTCCTACGGTTTCGTGACCAATCCGCTGACGCAAACTTGCGACAGCCCTGCTGCTTTGATCCGCCATTACAAGTCGATCGAGGCACAGCGCGCCACGCTTGGCTATGATATTGACGGGGTGGTCTACAAAGTTGACGATCTTGGCCTGCAAAAACGGCTTGGCTTTCGCTCAACCACGCCGCGTTGGGCCATCGCCCATAAATTTCCGGCCGAACTGGCCTGGACCGTGTTGGAAGCCATCGACATTCAGGTCGGACGCACTGGCGCCCTCTCGCCGGTCGCGCGGCTGCGGCCGGTCACGGTGGGTGGCGTCGTGGTTTCTAACGCCACATTGCATAATGAAGATTACATCGCAGGGCGCGACGGCAACGGTGCGCCCATTCGTGAGGGGCGCGATATCCGCGTGGGCGATTGGGTGCAGGTCTACCGCGCGGGCGATGTGATCCCGAAAATCAGCGACGTGGATTTGGCGCGTCGTCCGCAAGACGCGGTGCCATATGAAATGCCCAAGACCTGCCCCGAATGTGGCTCAGACGCGATCCGCGAAGAAGGTGACGCCGTGCGCCGCTGCACCGGCGGCATTATCTGCCCCGCACAGGCCGTTGAAAAGCTAAAGCATTTTGTCTCACGCGCCGCCTTTGATATCGAAGGGCTGGGTGCCAAGCAGGTCGAGCAGTTCTATGCCGATGGCTGGATCACTACGCCGGCCGACATTTTCACCCTGCGCGCACGGTACGGCACGGGGATGCAACAGCTCAAAAACCGCGAAGGCTGGGGTGAGAAAAGCGCCAACAATCTCTTTGACGCGATTGACGAGAAACGCGAAATTTCGCTCGCGCGCGTCATTTTTTCGCTGGGTATCCGGCACGTAGGCGAAAATAGTGCCGCCTTGTTGGCCAATCACTACACCTCTTGGGACGCTTTCGAGCAGGCCATGACCACAGCCGAAATCGGCGCCGGGGCCGCGTGGGAAGACCTGATCGGGATCGACGGCGTGGGTGCCGTGATGGCCACATCACTGGTCACCACCATGCAACAAGAGGCCGAGCGCGCCTCTATCGACCGCCTGATCGCGGAACTTTCGGTGCAGGATGCCGAAGCGCGCGCCACGGATAGCCCCGTGGCGGGCAAAACCGTGGTCTTCACCGGCACGCTGGAACGTATGACACGGGCCGAGGCCAAGGCCCGCGCCGAAAGTCTGGGCGCGAAAGTATCCGGATCGGTCAGCGCGAAAACAGATATCCTGATCGCGGGGCCCGGTGCGGGATCAAAGGCCAAAAAGGCGGCAGATTTGGGTGTGGAGACGATGGACGAAGACGCCTGGCTCGCCCTGATCGGCGACGCATGAGCGGGCGCCCCGAAGTTCTCTTTCCGCTCTTTGCAGAGCTGACCAAGCTTGACGGGATCGGCCCCAAATCGGCGCAAATCCTTGAAGGGGTGGGCATCGTCAAACCGCTGGATGTGCTGATGACATTGCCGCTCTCGGGTGTGGATCGCCACAGGCGCGCCAGCATCAAAGAGGTGGTGCCACCCAACGTCGCCACGGTCGAGGTGACGGTTGGCGAACACCACCCGCCGCGCACGCGGGGCCGTCCTTATCGCGTGCATGTAGAAGACGCGGAAACATCATTTCAGCTGGTGTTTTTTCACGCGCGCGGCGATTATTTGCAACGGCTTCTCCCCACAGGGCAGAAACGGGTGGTATCTGGCAAGGTCGAAATCTTCGACGGAATTGCGCAAATCGTGCATCCCGATCACGTGCTGCCGGTGGCAGAAGCCGCAGATATTCCCGCCTTTGAGCCGGTCTATCCGCTGCACGCGGGCATCACGCAAAAGGCGATGTGGAAGGCCACGCGATCGGCGCTGTCACTGATGCCGGACCTGCCTGAGTGGATTGATCCGGCACTCAAGGCCCGTGAAAAATGGCCCGATTGGACGGCGGCGATGCAGGCTGCCCATAGCCCGCAATCCACCTCGGATTTGTCGCCGCATGCGCTTGCGCGCGAACGTCTGGCCTATGATGAGCTTTTCGCGCATCAACTGACACTCGCCCTCGCGCGCGCGGCGACACGGCGTGCCAAGGGGCGCCCGTCACAGGCCACGGGCGCGCTGAGCGCACAGGTTTTGGCGGCCCTCCCGTACAAACCGACCGGCGCACAGAACCGCGCCATCGCCGAAATCATCGCGGATTTGGCAACACCTTTGCGCATGAATCGTTTGCTACAAGGCGACGTTGGATCGGGTAAAACTCTGGTCGCGCTGATGGCGCTGCTGGCCGTGGTCGAGGCAGGCGGGCAGGGCGTGATGATGGCCCCGACCGAGATTTTGGCGCGCCAGCATCTGGATGGTTTGCGGCCTTTGGCGGAATCGGCGGGTGTGACGCTCGAAATCCTGACAGGGCGCGACAAAGGGGCCGCGCGCGCAGCCAAGCTGGCGGCGCTGGCGAAAGGCGACATCAATATCCTTGTCGGCACCCATGCGGTTTTCCAAAAAGATATCGCCTTCAAAGACTTGCGACTGGCGGTCATCGATGAACAACATCGTTTCGGTGTGGCCCAGCGGATGCAGCTTGGCGCCAAGGGCCAAGCGGTGGATGTGCTGGTGATGACGGCAACACCGATCCCACGCTCGCTGGCGCTTGCGCAATACGGGGATATGGATGTGTCGGTGCTGGATGAAAAGCCGCCCGGGCGCACCCCTGTTCAGACCGCGCTGGTGTCTGCGTCGCGGATGGATGAGGTGGTCGAAAAACTGCGCCATGCGGTGGCACAGGGCCGTCAGGCCTATTGGGTCTGCCCCTTGGTCGAGGAAAGCGAAGTCGTCGATATGACCGCCGCGGAAGAGCGGTTCAAACGCTTGCGCGCGGCCTTGGGCGAGGGCGTGGTCGGTCTTGTCCATGGACAGATGCCACATGCCGAGAAAGACGCCGCAATGGCGCGGTTTGTGGCGGGCGAAACCAAGGTCTTGGTCGCGACGACCGTGATTGAGGTGGGCGTCAACGTGCCCAACGCCTCGATCATGATGATCGAACATGCGGACCGCTTTGGTTTGGCGCAATTGCATCAGCTACGGGGCAGGGTGGGCCGTGGTTCTGCGGCCTCGACCTGTCTTTTGCTTTATCAAGCCCCGCTGAGCGAAAGCGGCCGCCGCCGTCTTGAGATCTTGCGCGAGACCGAAGACGGGTTCCGCATTTCAGAGGAAGATCTGGCGATGCGCGGCGCGGGCGACGTGATTGGCACCGCGCAATCGGGCATTCCGCGTTTCCGGATCGCTGATCTGGAACGACAGGCGGGTCAGATGGCGGTGGCGCAAACTGATGCGCGTGCACTGCTGAATGACGATCCAAAGCTGGAAAACGCACGCGGTAAGGCCGCCCGCACGCTACTTTGGCTGATGGAGCAGGACAAAGCGATCCGTTTAATATCAGTGGGTTAGCGACGTCAGTCACAAAATGTTCTCAAATGTTCTATAAAAGTTCTTTACAGGTGGTTAATACTATGAGAACAAAGTAGCAACAGAACATGAGGAGAACAAATCAATGGCTGAAGAGATTAAATCCGTTATCGCACGTTCCCGCGACACGATTGTCGCCGATGCTTTGGGTGTTGCCGCCCTCATGGTCATGCTGATTGTTGGATTGGCCTTGCCCGGGCTGATCTAACTTGCCGAGACGGTCACGGCCCGGTCTGTCACATTGCCCTGTCCCAAGAATGCAATGCTTGATGACCTGCCTGTCTGATATCCAAAGCGGGGGTTTTGCCTCTCCCCATGGAAAACTGGACCGGGTCGTGATCGTTTTCAAACCTGCCGCCGCCATCTGCCCGGATGTGCGGCGGTTTTTTTTTATGCGCTGGCCTGTTGGCTGTGCAGGGCGTCCAAGGTGGCATCAAAGGCCAACATGATCGACGCATGACGGTTTTTATAATCCTTGGCGGGTTGCAACACCTCAAGATCGCCAAAAGGGGCAGGCGGCACAGGCCCATCTGATTTCAGCATCGCAATAAGCGCATCGCGTCCTGCCTGCACCTGATCCAGCGTCAACCCGACGATATTGGCCCCCACAACAGCCGCCGCCGCCTGACCCAAGGCGCAGGCTTTCACATCCTGCCCATAATCTGTGATGACGCCATCAGTCACCTGCACATCAACGGTCACGGTGGAGCCGCACAAAGGTGCACGTTTCTTGGCGGTGGCCGTGGGGTGGTCCAAACGCGCGGTGCGCGGCATGTCAGCTGCAAGCGCCAGAATACGCCCCGAGTAGAGTTTGATCAGATCGTTTTCCGCTGACATCACGTTGCCCTTTTTCTTTCCCCTCATTAGATAGTGCGGGCTAACCCGCTTGCAAAGGTTTTTGATATGTCATTCGACCCCGCAACCCTGCTTTATAACGACGCAGGCCTGATCCCCGCGATTGCGCAAGATGCCAAGACCGGAGAGGTGCTGATGATGGCATGGATGAACGCCGCTGCCGTTGTACAGACGTTAGAAACCGGGCGCGTCACCTATTGGTCACGCTCGCGGCAGGAATTCTGGATCAAAGGGGCCACCAGCGGGCACACACAGGAATTGGTGGATTTCCGCGTGGATTGCGACCGGGATTGCCTGCTGGTGAGGGTGAACCAAGTGGGGCCTGCCTGTCACACGGGGCGACGCAGCTGTTTTTACACGGCGGTGCGCGACGGCACAGAGGTTGAGATTGCCACCCCGATGGATGCCGATTAATCGCGCCAACCGATCAAATCCTTGATGTCTTGCACACTGGCACCTTCCGCGCGGTATTTGGCGAGCGCCTTGGAACGGTCGATTTTCGCCAAACGCTTGCCGTTTGTGTCCGTGATTAGCGGGTGATGGTGATAAATCGGCGTTGGATAACCCAGCACGTTCTGCAGCAGGACATGTAAAGGCGTCAGATCGCGCAGGTCCATGCCGCGCACGACATGGGTGATATGCTGCAAGGCATCGTCATGCACACAGGCCAGATGATAGGCCGGATCGCCAGTGTCTTTGCGCCGCAGGATAGGATCACCGATCGCATTTATCAGCAGATCATCGGTGATTGGCACGACTTGTGATGTGCCTGCGCCGGTCTCGGAATACTGCATGGGCGCGGTGAGCGTGCCCAAGGCCTTACGAACATTCAAACGTATCCCGTCACCGGGGTCTGCATCCGCCATATCCCGATGGCGGCAGGTGCCCGGATAAACCAGACCATCCGCACCCGGTATTGCACCTGCGTCACTAATCTGGCGGCGGGTGCAGCTGCAGGGATAGATCAACCCCGCATGGGCCAGCTGGTCGAGAACGGCGTCGTAATCCGCACCATGCTCTGATTGCCTGCGGACAGGCGTTGGCCAAGTCAGCCCCAACCATGCAAGGTCTTCATAGATGCCGCTTTCATGTTCGGGGCGGACGCGCGTGCTATCGGTATCCTCGATCCGCAATAGCGCGGTGCCGCCCAGATCATGCGCCACCTTCCACACTGTCAGCGCTGAATAGGCATGCCCAAGATGCAGCGGCCCAGTGGGTGAAGGGGCGAACCGCGTGATCAAGCCGCGTTTTGCGCCGTTTGGCCTAGCCATGCCTGCCAGTCAATTTTGGCGCGGTCGGTATAGGCTTTGTAGCGCTCTTTGCGCCCTCTGCGGCCACTTTTCACACCGTCCAATGGTGGGAACAGCCCGAAATTCACGTTCATCGGTTGGAAAGTCTTGGCTTCGGCCCCGCCGGTGATGTGGGTGACAAGCGCGCCCATCGCGGTCGTATTCGGCACCGGCGCAAGGGGGTGTCCGGTTAGCTCCGCCACCGCCATACGCCCAGCCAATAGGCCCATCGCGGCGCTTTCGACATAGCCTTCAACACCGGTAATCTGGCCGGCAAAGCGAATATTCGGCCGACTGCGCAGGCGCATCTGATCGTCGAGCAGCGTGGGCGAATTGATGAATGTATTGCGATGGATGCCGCCAAGCCTTGCAAACTCGGCATCTTCAAGTCCGGGAATCATTTTAAAAACAGACTTCTGCGCGCCGTACTTCATCTTGGTCTGAAAGCCGACGATATTGTAAAGCGTGCCCAATGCGTTATCGCGGCGCAACTGCACCACGGCATAAGGTTTGTTCAGTGGATCATTGGCGTTGGTCAGTCCCACAGGTTTCATTGGGCCAAAGCGCAAGGTTTCGCGCCCGCGTTCGGCCATGACTTCGATCGGCAAACAGCCGTCGAAATAACCGGCGGTTTCGCCTTCCTTGAATTCGGTCTTTTCGGCTTCCAACAGGGCATCAATAAACGCCTCATATTGGACCTTGGTCATGGGGCAATTGAGATACGCGGTGCGCTCGGCCTCGGTTTCGCCTTTGTCATAGCGCGACTGCATCCATGCCACATCCATGTTGATGCTTTCGTGATACACAATCGGCGCGATGGCATCAAAGAACGCCAAAGCCTCGGCGCTGGTTTCGGCCTGTATCGCCTCGGCCAAAGCGCCAGAGGTCAGCGGACCTGTCGCGATGATCCAGTTGCCGCTTTCAGGAAGGGCTGTAATCTCTTCATAGGAAACAGAAATATTCGGATGCGCCTTCAGCGCTGCCGTCACGCTTTCCGCAAAAGGATCGCGATCCACGGCCAGCGCGCCACCGGCTGGCAGGCGGTGTTTGTGGGCGGTGTGCATGATCAGCCCGTCGGCTTGCATCATTTCCCAGTGCAGCAATCCAACGGCATTCTGTTCATGATCGTCCGACCGGAACGAATTGGAACAGACCATTTCGCCCAGGTTGCCCGTACGATGCGCGAAGGTTTCGACCTTGGGGCGCATTTCGTGAATGACAACTTTCAGGCCCGCGTTCGCCGCCTGCCAAGCTGCCTCAGATCCGGCCATGCCGCCGCCGATGATATTGAGTGTTTTATCCATAGCCGTGATCTAATCCGCGGACCCGCAAAAGAAAAGGCCCGCGACAATCTGCGGGCCTGATCTGTTATTCTGTCGCGGGTGCTTCGCCAGCTTCAACTTCTTCGTCGCCCTGATCAGCGATCCAGGCCACGCTGACCACGGTTTCACCCTTGCCGGTGTCAAAGACCTTGACCCCGCCAGCGCCACGCGACCGGAAGGAAATCCCCTCGATCGGCACGCGGATCGACTGACCGGTCGATGTGACCAGCATGATCTGATCGGACATTTCAACAGGGAAGGAGGTGACCAAAGGCCCGCCGCGCATCGCCTTATCCATCGCAGCAACGCCCATGCCGCCACGTCCGCGGATCGGGTAATCATGGCTGGAGGACAGCTTACCAGACCCTTTTGCCGTGATCGTCAGGATCAGGTTTTCAGCCGCCGACATTTCCGCATAGCGTTCTGGGCTGATCGCCCCGGCCACGGCCTCTTCCTCGTCATCAACCTCGGCGTCATCGGCCAGACCTGCCATCGCGCGGCGCATTTTTAGATAGGCGGCGCGCTCTTCGGCCTCGGCCTTGAAGTGGCGGATGATCGACATGGACACCACCTTATCGTCGCCTTGCAGACGGATCCCGCGCACACCCACGGAACTGCGCGAGTTGAACACCCGCACGTCGGTGGCAGGGAAGCGAATGGCGCGGCCACTGTCGGTGACCAACATCACATCATCATCATTCGACGCAATGCGCGCGTTGATCAGCGTTGTGTCGGCGTGTTCGTCTTCGAATTTCATCGCAATCTTGCCGTTGCGCATGACATTGGTGAAATCCGACAGCTTGTTGCGGCGCACAGTGCCCGCAGAGGTCGCAAAGACGACCTGCAGGTCATCCCATTCTTCCTCGGGGCGGTCCACAGGCATGATCGCGGCAATCGATACACCCTGCGGGATCGGCAGAATGTTCACAATCGCCTTGCCCTTGGCGGTGCGGCTGCCCAGCGGCAGGCGCCATGTTTTCAGCTTGTACACCATGCCGTCGGTCGTAAAGAACAACAGTTGCGTATGCGTATTGGCGACAAAGAGGGTAGTGACCACGTCCTCTTCTTTGGTGGCCATCGACGACAGGCCCTTGCCGCCACGCCGTTGCGCACGGAAATCGGCCAGGGCGGTGCGTTTGATGTACCCGCCCGAGGTCACAGTCACGACCATGTCCTCTTTTTCGATCAGGTCTTCGTCTTCCATGTCGCCGGACCAGTCGACAATTTCCGTGCGGCGCGGCACGGCGAATAGATCGCGGACCTCGGTCAGCTCGTCACGGATGATCTGCATGATGCGTTCACGCGATCCCAGAATCTCAAGGTATTCCCGTATCTTACCGGCCAATTCTTGCAATTCGTCGGTGACTTCTTTGACACCGATCTGCGTCAAACGTTGCAGGCGCAATTCAAGGATCGCGCGCGCCTGCGCCTCGGACAGGTTATAGGTGCCGTCCTCGTTCGCGGGGTGGGTCGGATCATCGATCAGCTTGATATATTCAAGGATGGCTTCGGCGGGCCAGCGACGTGTCATCAGCTTTTCACGCGCAGTGGCGGCATCAGCCGATGATCGGATGGTCGCCACGACCTCATCAATATTGGTGACGGCAACGGCGAGACCGCAGAGCAGGTGCGAGCGTTCACGCGCTTTGCGCAATTCAAATGCAGTGCGGCGCGCAACCACCTCTTCGCGGAAATCCACGAACGCGGTCAGGAAGGCGCGCAGCGTCAGCTGTTCGGGCTTGCCGCCGTTCAGCGCCAGCATGTTGCAGCCAAAATAGGTTTGCATCGGCGTAAAGCGGAACAACTGGTTCAGCACGACCTCGGCGGTGGCATCACGCTTTAGCTCGACCACCACGCGCACACCGTTGCGATCGGATTCGTCCTGCACGTGGGCGATGCCTTCGATCTTTTTGTCGCGCGCGGCCTCGGCGATCCGATCAATCATCGAGGCTTTGTTCACCTGATAGGGGATCTCGCTGATCACAATGGCGTAGCGGTCTTTGCGAATCTCTTCCACAAAGGTCTTGGCGCGCACCACCACGGACCCGCGTCCTTCGAGATAGGCCTTACGCGCACCGGAACGGCCAAGGATAATCCCGCCGGTGGGGAAATCAGGGGCAGGGATGTATTCGATCAGTTCCTCTGACGTCATGTCGGGATTGTCGATCAGCGCCAATGTGGCATCGATCACTTCACCCAGGTTATGCGGTGGAATATTCGTGGCCATACCCACGGCGATACCGCCGGCACCATTGACCAGCATATTGGGATAGCGCGCCGGCAGAACCGTTGGTTCGCGGTCTTTGCCGTCGTAGTTATCCTGAAAATCAACGGTATCCTTGTCGATATCCGCCAGCAGATAGACCGCTGGCTGGTCCATCCGCACCTCGGTATAACGGTAGGCCGCTGCACGGTCGCCATCCATCGAACCAAAGTTGCCCTGACCATCAAGCAGGACCAGCGACATCGAGAAATCCTGCGCCATACGCACCAGCGCGTCATAGATCGCGCTGTCACCGTGGGGGTGATATTTACCCATTGTCTCGGCCACAGGGCGCGATGATTTGCGGTAAGGTTTGTCCGGCGTGTTGCCGGTGCCATGCATCGCATAAAGGATGCGGCGGTGCACCGGTTTCAAACCGTCCCGCAGGTCCGGGATCGCACGCGACACGATGACGCTCATGGCGTAATCAAGATAGCTGGTCTTCAGCTCATGCTCGATCGTGACCGAAGGGCCGTCATACGCAGGGCGCATTGGCGGGGTTTCTTCTTCGTTTTCAGGTGTTTCTGGGGTATCGTTCACGTGATCCGCCTGTTGATTTTTGGACTGCTACATCTGGTTGCGCCTACTCTATCAGACACTTGATATAGGGTGCAACGATGGATGCAATCCGGCGTTAGCAGCCACGCCGTCATGCTGCTAATATATTGTTTTTGTTGACATAAATTTATCTGGTGAAATCATGACTATGAGGGGCGCCAGAGCAGAGGAAAAAACATGCCATCAGAAACCGAATTGATGCTGAAGGGGTACGGGCTGACAACCGCCGAGATGTTCTATCACATGCCGGATTATCCACATGTGCTGAACACCTTTGTCTGGCAGGACTACGATCTTGCCCCAGACCATGACAAGTTGCTGAATTTTATCAGCTTTTGGCGCAAAGAACTTGAAGGTCCGCTCCATTCCGTGCGTTTTGTCCATCGCAAGATGATCAGCCCGGGCGAATGGCGCCACGTGACAGGTGAATTTACCTATCACTAGGGCGTCAGTACTGTCCCGCTTTGGGCTGTGGCACGAGTGGAATGTCTCGTGCTGGCGTGTCGCAGGCAGCCAGCGTGAGAAGGCCGATCAGCGCGGACAGGACAAGGGCGCGTTTTTGCATGGAGGTCTACCTTTATCGTTCATCGCCTAATTTAGGTGCAACAAATTCTTTCGAAAAGAGAGATAATCCGCATTTACGAAAATTCGCCTAACCCGCGCGTTTGATCATCCCGAAGAGATCACGCGGATCATCGGGGTCGGCGATCAGGTCCAGATCAATGTAGAACGGTGTGTCCTGAATTTTGCGGTGCACATAGCGCAGGGCGCTGAAATCCTCGATCGCAAAGCCGACGCCGTCAAAGAGGGTCACTTCACTGGCTGATTTGCGCCCCGTTTGTGCGCCTGTGATCACCTGCCAAAGCTCGGTGACGGGATGATCCTCGGGCATCTGCTGAATCTCGCCTTCAATCCGCGTTTGCGGCGGATATTCCACAAAGATCGACGAACGTGCCACGATATCGCGGTGCAGTTCGGTCTTGCCGGGGCAATCGCCGCCGATGGCGTTAATATGCACGCCTGCGCCGACCATATTATCGGTCAGGATCGTTTGCATATCCTTGTCGGCCGTGGCCACGGTGATTACATCTGCGCCTTCAATCGCCGCTTCCGGCGTGGTGCAGGGGGTGATGTGAAAGCCCAAGCCTGCGAGGTTTTTCATGCATTTTTCGGTCGCGGCACTGTCGATATCGTAGAGCCGGATAGTGTCGATCCCGCAGACCGCCTTGATCGCCAGACACTGGAATTCCGACTGCGCGCCATTGCCGATCATCGCCATGGTTTTGGCATCGGGGGACGCGAGGTGTTTTGTCGCCACCGCAGACATCGCGCCAGTGCGCAGGGCCGTCAGGATCGTCATTTCGGAAAACAAAACGGGATAGCCGCTATAGACATCTGACAAAACGCCAAAGGCCGTAACAGTTTGCAGGCCCTCTTTCATGTTCTTGGGGTGCCCGTTCACGTATTTGAACCCGTAGAATTTACCATCCGACGTTGGCATCAATTCAATGACACCCACGTCAGAATGGCTGCCCACACGCGGGGTTTTGTCGAACGATTCCCAGCGCGCGAAATCCACCTCAATTTCGGCGGCCAGATCGGCCAAGAACGCCTCGATCCCCACATGATGGACCAGCCGCATCATGTTATCGACGCTGACAAAGGGCACCATGGCCAGTTTGGATGCTTTCAGGCTCATTTTTTATCTCGTGTTGGGCGGTCAAAGACACGACGGCCAAGCAGTGATGCGGTCAGATCGACCATCAGGTTTGCGGTGGTGCCGCGATCATCGAGGAACGGATTGAGTTCGACCAGATCAAGTGACGTCACCAGATCGCTGTCCGACAGGATTTCCATCACCAGATGGCCTTCGCGCACGGTTGCGCCGCCGGGCACTGTGGTTCCGACAGCGGGGGCGACGGACGGATCCAGAAAATCAACATCCAGCGAGACATGCAACATGCCGTTCACCGCCGCGACACGCTCAAGAAACGCCTTGAGCGGGGTGCTGATCCCTTCCTCGTCGATCCGGCGCATATCGACCAGTTCGACATCGCCGCCTGCAAGGACCGCATGTTCGGCCTCATCAACTGAGCGCAGACCGATCATGCAGATATTTTGTGTTTCGACTTTGACGGGCAAGGGTGGGAAGGCGTCAAATCCGGCGCGCCCCGTGACATAACCCACTGGCGTGCCGTGCAAATTACCGCTGTCGCTGGTGTCAGGCGTGTGAATATCGCTATGGGCATCAAGCCAGAGCGCAAAGAAAGGTCGCCCCATGGTTTGCGCATGCGCGGCCATGCCAGCCACGGTGCCCGCAGCCAATGCGTGATCGCCGCCAAGAAAGATCGGCATCCCGCGTGGTGCAGTCTCTTGGGCCGCAGCCATCAACGTGTGCGTCCAGCCCACGTTTTCCGCCAGCTTATGCACCAGCGGGTTTTTTGGGGCGGCCACAGTCACGTCCTTGGGCGCAAGATTGCCAAGATCTTCAACCGTGTGGCCCAGTTTGGTGATCGCCTCGGCGATGCCCGCAGTACGGTATGCGTCGGGGCCCATCAGGCAGCCCTGGCGGCGTTTGCCACAGTCCACGGGGGCGCCGATTAATATGCAGTGTTTTTTTGTCATGCCTGCAGTGTTGTCCAAAACAGGGGGTGGGTTAAGCCCGCAAATTGTGCAAAATGTGTATGGATTGCACGAAGTGGATACTGATAATGGACGAACTGGATAGTCACCTTGTCGCGGCGCTCAAACGCAACGGACGCGCGTCACTGTCCGAGCTTGCCGATCTGCTCGGTGTCACCCGCAGCACCGTGCGCGTGCGTCTTGACCGGCTTGTGCAAGGGGGCGAGATCGCGGGGTTTACCGTACTGACACGATCAGACGTGCGCCCTGATCCGGTGCGCGGGTTGATGATGCTTGAAATCGCAGGGCGCGGGGCCGAGAAGGTGATGAAACAACTGCAGCGGATGCCAGAGGTGCAGGCGGTTCATTCCACCAATGGCACATGGGATCTGATCGCCGAAATCGGAACCGATACGCTCGAAAACTTCGATCAGGTGCTGTTTGCGATCCGCCGACTAGAGGGCGTCACGCGATCCGAGACGAATCTTTTGTTGTCGACGCGGCGCTAAGGCGGACCGCGATGATCCAGCCGATCATCAGACCAAAAGAAAGAATCGCATTCCAGCTTGCCATGGACAGTGAAAAGAGCTCCCAGCTGACCTGATCGCACATCACCACGCGCGGGCCGGTGATTGTCAGCAAATCGGCACCGCTGAGACCCTCCAGGCCACCACCGCCGGTACAGCTTGTCGGGCCTTCCCACCAGTCGCGTTCAACGCCCGTGTGAAACACGCCAATCGCGGCGGTTGTCGCCGCTGCAATGGCGCCAAACGCAGGAAGGACACGGCCCGGGAAACGCAGTGCCAGAACGCCAATCACAATAGCGGCGGCATGCGGCCAGCGCTGCCACAGGCACATCTGACAGGGCGGATAGCCCATAGCCTGAAACAGAAAGGCACCGGCCAAAAGGGCGGCAGAGCCGCCAGCAGACAACATAATCATCAGATTTCTGGTCATAGCAGTCCAATCAGAGCAAATCCGCCGACAAGCAGCACGCAAAATACGATGAACACCAATCCGAGCCGACGTTCAATAAAGTCACGGATCGGTGCGCCGAATTTCCACAACAGTGCGGCCACAAGGAAAAACCGCAGAGACCGCGCGAAAATGGACGACACGATAAACACCGACAAGGGCAGGCCGGTCACACCTGAGGCAATCGTGATCACCTTGAACGGCAGGAAGGTAACGCCCGCCACAACAACGGCCCAAGCCCCGTATTCATTAAAGACAGCCGACATTTCGGCAAAACTGTCGCCTTTGCCGTAAAGCTCCAAAATCGGCTGGCCGATCGTCTCCATCAGGACAGCACCGATGTAATAGCCGAACAGACCACCTGCCACGGACGCGACGGTGGCCACGGCAGCAATCAAAAAGGCGCGTGAGGGCCGTGCGATGATCATCGGGATCATCAGCACATCAGGGGGAATTGGAAAAAACGAGGATTCAATAAAGGACACCAACGCCAGCACCCAAAGGGCATAAGGCGATTGCGCGCTCGAAATGGTCCAGTTGTAAAGCCTGCGTAACATCGTCTGCCCGTTGGTTTTGAGCCTTAGGCCATGAAGTACCCTTATCGTCAAGCTTGTGTCGTGTCGGGTTCTATCTAAACTGTCTGCAATAGTCTGGCGGGAGATGCGCAATGAAGTGGCAGGGACGACGCGGAAGCGGCAATATCGAAGACAGACGGCGGCGCGGCGGCACCCGGCGGGCAGGGGGGATCGGCGGTGTCGCAGGTGTCCTGATCTTGCTGGCGGGTCTCTATTTTGGGGTGGACACAAGCCAGCTGGTCGATCTGGGCGGCGGTAGCGTGCAAAGCAGCGCAGAAAGCGAAATCACGCCTGCCGATGAACGCGCCGCACAGTTTGTGTCGGTCACGCTGGCGGACACAGAAGAGGTCTGGGCCGATATTTTCGCGCGCCAGGTCGGCCAACCCTATGCGGCGCCGACGCTTGTCTTGTTCAAGGGGGAAACACGGTCGGCTTGTGGTGGGGCATCTGCGGCAACAGGGCCGTTCTATTGCCCACCCGAGCGCAAGGCCTTCCTCGACACGGCCTTCTTTACAACACTCGAAAATCGTCTGGGGGCGGGCGGCGATTTCGCTGCCGCCTATGTAGTCGCCCATGAGGTCGCGCACCATGTGCAGAACGAATTGGGCATTCTGGGACAGGTTAATCAGATGCGCGCGCAAATGAATGCGGCGGATTCCAATGCCATGTCTGTCAGGGTCGAATTGCAGGCGGATTGTTTCTCAGGGATCTGGGCGCGCACAGCACAGGAAAAGTTCGGCAGTCTGGAACGCGGCGACATCGCCGAGGCGATGAATGCGGCAGCACAGATTGGTGATGACACGCTCCAACGCAACGCCGGACAGCGCGTGCAACCCCATACATTCACCCACGGCACAAGCGAACAGCGGCAGCGCTGGTTCCAGCGCGGATTGGACAGCGGCAACCTTGCGGATTGCGACACGTTTTCTACCAACAGATTGTAGCAAATCGCGATTGACGCGCCGCGGCTTGCACATTAGGAGAAGCGCTGTTGCCGATGTGGCGGAATGGTAGACGCAGGGGATTCAAAATCCCCCGATAGCAATATCGTGAGAGTTCGAGTCTCTCCATCGGCACCACTGGTCCTGCTTGCAAGACCAGCCCGCTTTTCACCACCACGGGTTGTGAGTGTGTGCTGACAAGCCACAACATGAGCATATTTTAGCCAGATTTCACTTTTAGACGGCCCAGAGCCTTTCCTTTAGTGGGGCTTCCATGCCTTTCTACTTGCATTGTATTTTGGCAATTGTGAATACACGGCAAGATGCTGCCGACCGGCCAGACGGGACGATAAACTGTCAGGTGAACGTGCCGCGTCTTTCGGTCCTATAGGGCGCTGTTCCTAGCGGCCTATGAATAGGCTTGGTTTATGAGTGGCATTGGGGTGAACCCGCGTGGGTTGGCTGCAGTGATGATAAAAGTGGTGAGATGCCTGCGATGTTTGGGGCTGGTTGGAAATGACGAGAAAAACGCTGGATTGGTTTTCAGCTCACATGACTGATCCCGACGGCGACAGGATCAGTTCTGATGATGCCACCCTGCCGAGTGAGGGCATACAAGATGACATTTTCTTTCCCGACGACACTGAGGACGGAGCCATAGGCCCTGCAGGACAACATAAACGTGTCGGCGGCCGCACCATGACCTTCGAAGAGATTGAGCAGGTTGTCCCATGCTTTACCCCCGGCACAATGATCGCCACCCCAAGGGGTGAGGTCGCTGTCGAAAGGCTCAAAGCCGGTGACCGCGTTTTGACCCGCGATAACGGTATTCAAACGCTGAACTGGATTGGCCAGAAGCGTCTCGATTTCATGGAACTGAAAAAAGCGCCTGAGTTGCGGGCGATCAAGATCGCCGCGGGTGCGCTTGGGGATGGTATGCCGGAAAGAGACATGTTGGTCTCACCGACGCACCGCATGTTGATCACGTCACATCGGGCCGAACTCTATTTCGGCCAGTCCGAGATTTTGGTGCCGGCCAAACACATGCTGGCGATGGATGGTGTCACCGTTTCGGATCAGCCTTATGTCACGTACATCCACATCATGTGCGATAACCATGAAATTCTCCTTGCAGATGGGGCCTGGAGCGAGAGCTTCCAGCCCGGCGATTACACGCTCAAAGGGTTTGATGAAGATCAGCGCAAAGAACTCTTTGCGCTTTTCCCTGAACTGGCCACCGAAGACGGTCTTGCCGCGTATCGTGCGGCGCGGCGCACGCTGAAGGGACACGAAGCGGCCCTTTTGTTCAAGGGTTAGCGCGTCTCCAAGCGTCCCATTCCTCGGGCGTATCCAGATCAAAGCGCGCACGGGTTCCCGCAAGTCTGACGAGATGGGTATCGGCTGCATGTTTTTTGACAAGCACATCCGCGCCTTTGTCTCCGGTCAGGTCCGCAAAGGCGGGGCGCAATGACGCCGCAAAAAGGATGGGATGCCCCGGTTTGCCCTGCGATGTTGTCCCCCGCCAAATGACAGCGTCAGGTGCCGTATCCCGCGCTTTCAGAACGGCAATGAGATCTGCGGTCTCAAGTGCGACCAGATCGCCCAACATGACCAGAAAGGCCGGTGCATCGGGCAATTGCGCGACGCCACCACGCAAACTGGCCGAGAGGCCCTCATCGGCGTCCGAGACGATCAGCGGTGTTGCTGCACTTTGCGCGATGATGGCCAATCTGGCCGTGGCATCGGGTGGCACGGCGACAAATACCGGATGGCCTGTTGCCTGTGCCATCGCAATCTGGCGCTGCAGCAGTGGTACGCCGCCCACGTCCTCCAACAGCTTATCGCGCCCGCGCATGCGGGCGGATTGTCCTGCTGCAAGGATCAGGATCGGAACGGATTGGGGGGTGGCGTTCATGTTGGGCGCTCCTGTCGAAAAAACCACGAACGGTTCAGAAAACGACATGCGGTGTCGGTGGGTGGCTATCGCATATCCGCACCATTGCAGACGGTGAAGATGTCATCAAACGAAAGGTTCCGCCATGCGCACCCATGCCCAAGCCGTTGTAATCGGAGGTGGCGTGATCGGCTGTTCCATCCTGTACCATTTGGCAAAACTGGGTTGGACCGATGTTGTGCTGCTGGAACGCGATGAGCTGACGTCAGGGTCCACATGGCACGCGGCGGCCAATATCCACGGGTTGCATGACAGCACCAATATCAGCCGGATCCAGCATTATACGATGAATCTCTATAACGCGCTCGAAGAGGAAACGGGCCAATCCTGTGGCGTGTTCCAACCCGGTTCGCTCTATCTGGCGCAAACCGAGGCGCGGGAGCATCAACTGCGCTTGCAGGCCGCGAAGGCCAAGTTTTACGGCATGAATTTCCATGAGGTTGACCGCGCAGAGGCCGAACGCCTGCATCCGCTTGTCGATTTCGACGGGATCCGCTGCATCATGTTCGAACCCGATGGCGGCAATGTCGATCCGTCCGGTGTGACGAATGCCTATGCGATTGGCGCGCGGCAGCGCGGCGCGGAAATTCACCGCTTTACGCCTGTGACAGCGACCGTGCCGCAGCCTGATGGCACGTGGATCGTCGAGACGCCTAAGGGCAACATCCACACAGAATGGGTCATCAACGCAGCAGGCCTTTGGGGGCGCGAGGTCGCAAAACTTGCGGGTATCACACTGCCGCTTTTGCCGACGGAACATCAGTATTTCGTCACCGAAACGATCCCACAGATCGCTGCGCTGGACCGCCGCTTGCCGTCGGTGGCGGACCGTGATGGCGAATATTATCTGCGGCAGGAGGGGCAGGGCCTTTTGGTCGGGGCTTACGAGAAAGACGTGCGGTTCTGGGCTGAAGATGGCACGCCGCAGGGGTTCGGACATGAGCTTTTCGCCGATGATCTGGAACGGATCGAAGATAACATGATGCGCGCGATTGCCCGCGTTCCTGCGGTGGGTGAAGCGGGGATCAAACGGGTGATCAACGGCCCGATGATCTGGTCACCTGACAGCAATGTCCTTTATGGCCCCCACCCTGATTTGCGCAATTACTTCTGCTGCAACGGCATTATCCCGGGGTTCAGCCAATCGGGCGGCATGGGCCTGATGGCCGCGCAATGGATGATCAAGGGCGAGAGCGACTATGACATGTTCGCGTGGGATGTGGCCCGTTTTGGGCCTTGGGCGGATGCCAAATTCACCAAGGCCCGCGTGGGTGACCAATACGCCAAACGTTTCGCGATCCACTTTCCCAATGAGGAACGCACCGCAGGCAGGCCTGTGCGGACGCGGCCCGTCTATGAGATGCAAAAGGCAATGGGTGCGGTCTTTGGCCTGAACTACGGCTGGGAACACCCGCTTTGGTTTGCAGAGACGCCGGGTGTAGAAGAAACGAATGGGTTCACGCGCCAAAACTGGTTTGAACCGGTTGGGCGCGAGGCGCGGATGCTGCGCGACAGGGCTGGCATCATCGATATTTCGAACTTTGCAAAATACATGGTCAAGGGCGCGGGCGCTGCGGATTGGCTCAATGCTGTTTTTGCCAACACGATGCCCAAAGCGGTGGGACGGTCGTGCCTGACGCCGCTGATCGGCGTGAATGGCGGGATTGCGGGAGATTTTACCGTGACCCGTTTGGCCGAAGACGCATTTATGATCATCGGCGGCGGTGCGGCAGAACGCTATCACCAGCGGTTCTGGAAAGAGGTGCCGCTGCCCGAAAGCACGACATTCGAGAGTGTTACCGACACAATGTGCGGTTTCAACGTCGCAGGGCCGCAATCGCGGGCTTTGCTGGCAAAGCTGACGGATGCGGACCTCAGCACCGTAGCGTTCCCTTTCATGCGCTCGCAACAAATCATGGTCGCTGGCGTTGACGCAGTGGCCCTGCGCGTCTCCTTTACCGGTGATCTTGGTTGGGAATTGCATTGCGCACAAGCGGATCAGAAACGGCTCTATAGGGGACTTCTAGAGGCAGGGCGCGACATGGGCGCAGGCCCTGTCGGGTCGCGGGCGCTGATGTCGCTGCGGATCGAAAAAGGCTATGGCAGTTGGGGCCGCGAATATTCGCCCGAATATTGGCCACAAGAGGTGGGACTGGATCGGTTAATCAAGTTAGAAAAGGAATTTCTGAACAAAAGCGGTTACTTGAAGGTCAAAGACAACGTACTGCGTGAGCAGCTGTCGATCATCGAAGTGCTGGATGTCACCGACGCAGACGCCTCAGGGGGCGAGCCGATTTTTTTGCCGGACGGCACGCCAGTTGGTCGCGTCACATCGGGTACTTACGGTTATAGCGTGGAAAAATCCCTCGCTTTGGGATATCTCAAAAATGTGCCCGCAGGCACGGCCGTTGATGTCATGATCCTTGGCAAACCGCACCGCGGCGTGGTTCTGGCGGAGCCACCGTTTGACCCCGCCGGAAAGAGATTGCGCGCTTAAGGAATGATGCGCGTGTATTTGGTGCCTTCCAAAGTGGCCCCAAGGCGCAAACCGGTCTGCGCGAAAACCACTGCAATCACGGGGGCCAGTGACGTGGTCGTCTCGGCGCGGATCATTTCGCTCTGGTCGCGGAACGCATATTCCATATCCGCACCTGCCGCCCAACCGGGGCCTTGGCGGAATTCCATCAACGCCTCTGGTGTCATGAAGAACAACACATGGCTGAACTGCTGTGCGCCAATCTGAAAGCCCGCACTGCCGGATGTGGCGGAATAATAATCCACCGTTGATCCGCCGACGCGCAATGCGCCACGTCCGAACGAACCGCCCAGACCCAAACCCACCTCGGTCACCAATGGCATCACCAACATACCCGAGGCGTTTGCTGCAAGATCACGCGTGCCGGGAAACTGCTGGTACATGCCGTTCAGGGTACTATCGACGCGAGCGTCAATCGTTGCGGCCCCGGGGCTGCCGATGCCGTTGCTACATGCTGCGAGAGTTGACGCTGCCAAAGTACCCAGCGCAAAGCTGCGCCTTGTCAATTTGCTCATGATATATCCGCCTATTGCCTGTCATGGGGCCGTTTTCCGGCCCTTATACGCATGTTTATAGGTCAGGATCATCGCGGTGTCACCCTTGAAGGTGCCATAGGGGCCGAAGTTCGCCTTCGATGGGGTGGCGCTTATTCCGCGCTTGACACCGCTAAGCGTTGAGGACTCTTGCGGCCTCTGGCGCGAAATACGTCAAGATCCCGTCGCAACCTGCGCGTTTGAACGCGAGCAGGCTTTCCATCATGACCTTTTCGCCATCAAGCCATCCGTTCTGCGCGGCGGCCTGTAACATCGCGTATTCACCGCTGACTTGATAGGCGTAGGTCGGCACACCGAAAGTGTCTTTCACCCGGCGGCAGATGTCCAAATACGGCATTCCCGGTTTGACCATGACCATATCCGCGCCTTCCGACAGATCGCGCGCCACCAGACGTAGCGCCTCATCGCTATTGCCGGGGTCCATCTGATAGGTCTTTTTGTCACCTGTCAGCGCTGAGGACGCACCAACCGCGTCGCGGAAGGGACCATAAAAAGCCGAGGCGTATTTGGCGGTGTAGCTCAGGATCGCCACGTTCTGATGCCCTTCGGCTTCAAGGGCTGCGCGCATCGCCCCGATCCGCCCGTCCATCATGTCGGACGGGCCCAAGATATCCGCCCCGGCGTCGGCCTGCGCCAGTGCCATTTTGACCAAGGCATCGACAGTGCGGTCATTCACGATTTCGCCGTTTTCAACAAAACCGTCGTGGCCGTTGATGTTATACGGGTCCAGCGCGATATCGGTCATCACCGCGATATCAGGGGCTGCATCCTTGATGGCGCGAATGGCCTGATTGGTCAGGTTGTTGGGGTCCCAAGCCATCGCACAGTCCTCGGTACGGGCCTCCATGCCCGTATAGGGAAAGATACAAATCGCAGGGATACCAAGGGCTTGCGCCTCTTTCGCGGCCTGCGCCACGCGATTCACCGTGCGGCGCACCACACCGGGCATTGAGGCGACCGGCGTTTCGTCATCCTTGCCGTCCATCACAAACACCGGCCAGATCAGATCATCCACGGTCAGGGTGTTCTGGCGGGACAAAGCGCGCAGGGCAGGGCTTTGGCGCATCCGGCGCAAACGTGTGGCAGGGAAAGGTGCAACGATCGGTTTCATAGTCTGTGGCCTCAAATGACGTGGATTTCTTGGTGCCACGGATTTTGTCCCATCACAAGGCTGGGCAAGCTGGGTGTCGGGCGCTAGGTTCCGCTCAAACAAGAAACGACAGATGGATAAGACGCTTGGACTCGACGCTCGCGCTGCTACGGTTACTCGACATTCAGACCTTCGGCAGTCTGTGGTACTGGATGGCCGTGATGGTCACTTTTGCCGTGGCCAGCAATTGGTTGCTTGGCGTGCCGTTTGATATGCTTTTTCGCGCGCGCAAGTTAGACGCGCCGCATCTGGCTGATCTTGAGGCGGTTGTTGATGTGAACGTCCGGCGCATCGTTGAGATCAATGCATACTTTGGTGTCGCGATTACGGTCATGGTTGCCTTTAGCCTGAGTGTTCTTGTCATACTGAGCGTCTTTTACCGTTTTGAACTCGCACAGGGGCTATTGGCATTGGCAGCGCCCCTGACGCTGATCATGGTGATGAACATGCGTTTGGCGCATCAGCTGCACGCGGCGCCGCTGAGCGGGCGGGACTTGGTGCAAAGATTGTTTCGCGTGCGGCTTTGGACGCAAGTCGTCAGCATGATCGCACTCTTCTTCACAGCGATGTACGGCATGTATTCGGTGATTTCATCACAGCATTTCTTCTAAGCGGTTGACAAGGCGGGCGCGCGGGGTAGGTCAGCGGAATGTCTGATCCCAATCATATTACCGTCAGTGGCGCGCCTGAAGGCTACGATGCCCAACTTGTCCTTGCCGAGCTCGGTAAGGGTACCCCCGTCCTGCATGTCGCGCGCGATGACAAACGGCTTGCGGCGATGCAGGCGGCTTTGGCGTTTTTTGCCCCTGATGTTCCGGTTTTCGTCTTTCCCGCGTGGGATTGTCTGCCCTATGACCGCGTGTCGCCCAACACCGATATTTCTGCGGCGCGCATGGCCACGCTTGCGGGGCTGGTGCACGGGATGCCGGAACAATTCATCATCCTGACCACACTTTCCGCCGCAACCCAACGCGTCCCCGCCCGCAGCCTGCTGCGCGAAGCGGCGTTCAAAGCCACCGTCGGGAACCGCATGGACGAAGAGGCCTTGCGCCATTTTCTCGTGCGGATGGGTTTCACCCAAAGCCCCACAGTGATGGAGCCGGGTGATTACGCCATTCGTGGCGGCATCATTGATATCTATCCGCCGGGGCAATCGGGGCCTGTGCGCCTTGATCTCTTTGGTGATGTGCTGGATGGCGCGCGCCGCTTTGATCCGGCAACACAACGCACCACCGAAAAGCTGAGTGAGATCGAACTCGCGCCTGTGTCCGAAGTAATCTTGGACGAGGCCGCGATCACACGTTTCCGGCAGAATTACCGCCTTGAATTCGGGGCGGCCGGCACCGACGATCCACTTTACGAGGCCGTCTCGGCGGGCCGCAAACACGCCGGTGTCGAACATTGGCTGGGCTTCTTCCAAGACGATCTGGAAACGCTCTTTGATTACCTGCCCAAGGCCACAGTGACGCTGGACGATCAGATGACCCCGATGCGCATCGCGCGTTGGGACAGTATCGCGGATCAATACGGCACGCGGATGCATGCCTTGACCCAAAAAGGCCGTATGGACAGCGTCTATAAACCGGCCCCGCCGCAACTGCTGTATCTTGATGATGCGGCATGGGAGAAGGCGGTCGCCAACCGCCGCGTGATGCAGTTTTCACCGCTCAAACAGGCCACAGGACTTGGCGTGATTGATGCAGGCGGGCGGATCGGACGGAACTTTCTACCAGAGCGTCAGCAAGAACAAATAAGCCTTTTCAGCGCCTTGGCGGATCATATCAAGGCAAAGCTCAACGACGGTCCTGTGGTGGTCGCGTCATATTCCGAAGGCGCACGCGAGCGTCTGGAAGGCTTGATTGAAGACGAAGGGATCGGTGAGACGATCCCGGTTTCGGATTTCTCCCGCGTCGGTAAACGCGGTGTTCATCTGGCGGTCTGGCCGCTGGATCACGGGTTCGAGGCCCCGGGTCTCACGGTGATTTCCGAACAAGACGTCCTTGGTGACCGCCTGATCCGGCAAACCAAACGCAAACGCCGCGCCGAGAATTTCCTGTCCGAGGCCAATAGCCTGTCCCCCGGTGATCTGGTGGTGCACGTCGACCACGGTGTCGGGCGTTATATGGGCATGGAGGTGGTCACGGCATTGGGCGCCGCCCATGAATGTCTGCTGCTGGAATATGCCGAGGATTCAAAGCTTTACCTGCCAGTCGAAAATATCGAACTGCTGTCGAAATACGGGCATGAAACCGGCCTATTGGATAAACTGGGTGGTGGGGCATGGCAGGCCAAAAAGGCCAAACTGAAAGAACGTATCCGCCAGATTGCCGAACGCCTGATCCGTGTGGCGGCAGAGCGCGAATTACGCACAGCACCAGCCCTTGATCCGCCTGACGGGCTTTGGGATCAGTTCCTGGCGCGGTTCCCTTATGTGGAAACCGACGATCAACTGGCCGCGATTGCCGATGTGCTCGAAGACCTTGGGTCGGGTAAACCGATGGACCGGCTGATCTGTGGCGATGTGGGCTTTGGCAAAACCGAGGTCGCAATCCGCGCGGCCTTTGTCGCGGCCCTGTCCGGCGTGCAGGTGGCCATCATCGCACCTACGACGTTGCTGGCGCGCCAACATTACCAGAACTTTGCCGAACGCTTCCGTGGTTTCCCCGTCAAAGTGCGGCCTTTGTCGCGCTTTGTGTCGGCCAAGGACGCGAACCTGACGCGCGAAGGGCTGGCGGATGGCACCGTTGATATCGTGGTCGGCACCCATGCGTTGCTGGCCAAGGGCGTGAAGTTCAAGAACCTTGCGCTGCTGGTCATTGATGAAGAACAGAAATTCGGGGTGCAGCACAAAGAGCGCCTCAAACAGCTGCGCACCGATGTGCATGTGCTGACCCTGACCGCGACGCCGATCCCGCGTACTTTGCAATTGTCGCTGTCCGGCGTGCGCGATCTGTCGATCATCGGCACACCGCCGATCGACCGTCTGGCGATCCGCACCTATGTCAGCGAATTCGACACAATCACCGTGCGCGAGGCGCTGTTGCGCGAACATTATCGCGGCGGGCAGTCTTTTATCGTCGTGCCGCGCATTACCGATATGGAGGAGATGGAAGAGTTCCTCAAACGCGAGGTGCCTGAAGTCACCTATATTTCCGCCACGGGGCAGATGGCGGCAGGTGAGCTCGATGACCGCATGAACGCGTTTTATGACGGCAAATATGATGTGCTGCTGGCGACCACGATTGTGGAAAGCGGGCTGGATATTCCGACTGCGAACACGATGATCGTGTGGCGGGCGGATATGTTCGGCCTGAGCCAGCTTTATCAAATCCGTGGTCGTGTGGGCCGCTCGAAAACCCGCGCCTATGCCTATCTGACAACCAAACCACGTCAGAAACTGACCGATACCGCACAGAAACGCCTGCGCGTTCTGGGGTCGATTGATACGCTGGGGGCCGGCTTTACACTGGCCAGCCAGGATTTGGATATTCGCGGGGCCGGTAACCTTTTGGGGGAAGAACAATCCGGCCAGATGCGCGAAGTGGGCTATGAGCTTTACCAGCAAATGCTGGAAGATCAGATCGCCGCGATCCGTTCGGGTCAGGCCGAAGGGATTATCGACGACGGGCATTGGGCGCCGCAGATCAATCTGGGTGTGCCTGTGCTGATCCCCGAAGACTATGTGCCTGATCTCGATGTGCGTTTGGGCCTTTATCGGCGCTTGTCTGAGTTGACCACCAAGGTTGAACTGGAAGGGTTCGCTGCGGAGTTGATCGACCGATTTGGCAAATTGCCACGCGAGGTGAACACCCTGATGCTCGTCGTGCGGATCAAGGCGATGTGCAAGCGCGCAGGGATTGCCAAGCTGGATGCGGGGCCCAAGGGGGTCACGATCCAGTTCCATAACGATAAATTCGCCTCACCCCGAGGGCTTGTCGATTTTGTGCATGCCCAGAACGGGACCGCCAAGATCAAGGATAACAAGATCGTCGTGCGCCGTGATTGGGATAAAGAGCGCGACAAGATCCAAGGCGCGTTCAATATCGCACGGGATCTGGCACAGAAACTGGCGGATGAGAAGAAATCCAAGGCCGGAGCCTAAGAGATTTTATGCCTCCGGCGGGGATATTTAGGGGCCAGTAAGGAACCTTAAGTTTCGCCGGGGCGTTTGATTTGCGTGGTCAGCCACAGGGCGATAGAGGCCAGCACCAGTGACCCGATCGCGGCGGGCAGGGGTGTTCCGTCGAAGAGCAGTGCGATTGGCACGGCAATCACGACTCCGCCCACGGTGGCAACTGATGTCAGCACCGACGCGGCAAGCCCCGCCATATGTCCCATTTCTTCCATCCCGAGCGCGTTGAGGTTTCCAATGCTGAGGCCTGCCTGAAAGAAGTTGGACAGGACCCACAGAACATAGATCGGAAAGGCGATGTGGTCTGGTGTGCCTGCCAGAAGCACCACGATCAGCGCCACTGTCATAAAGATTTGCACCGTGTACATCGTCTTGATGATCGCCCGCATGCCCAGCCTGACCACAAGCCGCGCGTTCAAAAAGCCCGATGAGGAGGCCACAATCGCGATGCCGCCGAACCACAGGTGGAAATTGTCGCCTTGCCCGTAGGTGAGATCAAAGATCGGCTGGGTTGACGACAGGATACTGTAAAGCATCGCGAAAGTGAGCGTTTGGATCAGGATCGACAGGCGCGCGGTGGGATGCATGAACATCTCAATCAAAGCGCGCCAGAGCGCGCGGCCGCTCAAGGGACGGCGGTTTTCAGCGGTCAGCGTCTCGGGCTGGCGCACCAAGAGCCAAGTGGTCGTGATGAACGAAAACAGGATGCAGGCCACAAAAATGGCATGCCAGTCAAAGGCGGTCACGATGTAATGCCCCAAAGTGGGGGCCATGGCGGGGACCAATGTAAAGATAATCATCACAAACGACAGGATACGCGCCATTTGTGGCCCCGCGTAAAGATCGCGGATCAGGGCCATCGCCACAACGCGGGGACCTGCTGCACCCAGCCCTTGCAGCACGCGCGCGGCCAGCATCACTTCAAGCGTTTGCGCCTGCCAAGCGGCGGCACTGCCGAGCATATAGACGATTGTCCCGCCGATCATGACGGGCTTGCGCCCGAAGGCATCAGACAGCGGGCCGGTAAAGAAAGTGCCCACGCCCAGCCCCAGAATGAAACTGGTGATGATCAGCTGCGCGCGGTTGAAATCGTCGGGTGACAGCGCCTGCGCCATTTCCGGCAGCGCAGGCAGCATTGCGTCAATCGAAAACGCAACGGTGGCCGACACCATCGCCATCAGTGCGATAAACTCGCCTTGCGGCAATGCGCGGGCTTTGGGCGTCTGGCTCATTCGTCGGCGGCAATCTGTTCCATGATATCCTTGATCACGCCCACCCACATTTCGGGCGGCTGTGCGCCGGGGATGGCATGCTGGTGGGCCACGATAAATGTGGGCACGGAATTTACGCCCATTTCGCGGCTGTGCTTGTCACGGGCGCGGATGTCATCGGTATCCGCGTCCGAGGCCAGCAGTTTGGTCACCATCGCCGCATCCATTTCGGCGGTGTCTGCGATATCGGCCAGCACCTCAGGATCGCTGATATCGCGGCCATCGACGAAATAAGCTTTGAACAGGAGATCGACCACAAAGGATTGCCGCTGTTCGATGCCCGCCCAATGGATCAGGCGGTGGGCGTCGATCGTATTGGGTGTGCGTTTGATGGCCTCAAAGTTGATATGCGCGCCAGAGCGTTCGGCTTGTTCAACGACGGGCGCATAGGCTTTGATAGCCCCTTCCTTGCCGCCGAATTTGCCCTCGAGATAGGCGCGACGGTCCATGCCTTCGGCGGGCATATCGGGGTTCAGCTGGAACGGGTGCCATTCGATCGTGAAGGGGTGGTCGGGGAATTCGACAAGTGCCTTATCCAAGTTCGTTTTGCCGATATAGCACCACGGGCAAATCGGATCGGAAATGATATCAAGTTTGACCATGCGTGGTCTCCCATTCGTCGCGCAGCGTCCGGCGCAAAAGTTTGTTGTTGGCCCCGCGGGGAAGTGTGTCTCGGGCGATCAGCAGGCGGGGCATCTTGTAGGTGGCCAGACGCTGCGCCGCAAATTCGCGGAGTTCCTTTTCCTCTATCACGTCTGTCGCCACGTAAAACCCCGCAATGACGTGCACACCTGTGCGCAGTTGCACAGCGCAGGCCGCTGCCTCAGAAATCAGCGGATGGGCGGTCAGCGCCTCTTCCACTTCAATCGGGCTGACACGGTGGCCGCCTGCGTTCATCATATCATCGGCGCGACCTGCGTAGGTGATCGCACCGCTTTCGTCCATCGTGGCCAGATCACCGGTCAGGAACCAGTCGCCTTGGTAACGTGCGCGCGTCTCTTGGGGTTGATCGAGATAGCCGAGCATCAGGCCGGGGTCGTCTTTGTGGACAGCAATCATGCCGACCTTGCCGCGCCCGACGGGCCCATCGGGGCCGATCAGCGCGACGGTGCGCCCGGCTTGCACAAAGCCGGACGTGCGGCTTGGGGCCGGGTTTGCGGGCGCGGATGAGATAAAGGTTGAACATTCGGACATCCCGAAGGCTTCATAAACCGGTGTGCCTGTTGCTTGCTCCCATGCGGCCCGAACTGGTTGCGCCATTTTTTCACCGGCAGAGAGGCCGTGGCGCAAGTGCGGCAGAGCGGGCATATCAGCGCGCAACAACCTGCGGTAAACGCCCGGCGCTGCTGCAAAAAGCGTGGCTTTGTGGGCTTGCATCAACGCGGGCAATTGGGCGGGTGTGATATCTTGGGCCGGGATCAGTGCTGTCGCCCCGATTGCCCAGGGATCCAGCAATCCGGTGCCCAATGTATAGGTCCAGTTGAACGCACCTGCATGCAGCATCCTGTCGGTTTCGCGTAGCCCGTACCAGCCGTCCCACATCATTTGCCGCGCCCAGATCGCACGGTGGGCGTGGACGACGGGGGTGGGCCGGCCGCTCGTACCGGAGGTATAGATGATATAGGCGGGGCGGTTCGGGTCGCCCAGTGCGATCTTTGATGGCGGCAAGTCCCAGAAAGCCCGCAATCGGGTGCTGGTGGTGCTATTCGCACTGCGTAATTCCAAGGCGGGGCGGATGGTTTGGACAACCGCGGCGTATTCTTGTTCAGAGAGCGCGCTGGAGAGTGAGACCGGCACGATCCCGGCGGCGATGGCCCCCAGAAAAGCAATGGGAAACTCAGGGCTGTTGCCAAGCTGCAAAATGATCCGATCACCTGGGTGCATATGCTGCAGAAGCCCCGTTGCGGTGCCAAGAATGGCCTGCTTCAGTGCCCGATAATCAAAGCTTTCACCGCCGCCGTTTGCGCCCATAATTTGCAGGGCCATCTTATCACCCAGACGGTCCGCATGGCGCAGCACATAGTCGGCCATATTGAAATGGTCCGGGGCAGGGGGAAACCTGTCTGATTGTACCAGCGACAGCATGTCTCACCGCTACCGCTCGGGTGCCTAGGTTGCAAGATGCATGCGGGCTGCTTAATAGAAACGCATGACAGAAAACGGCCCCAAAGATATGATCCGCGTCGCGCGGGAAAACGGCGAAAGCAGCGTCGCACAACCGCTTGACCTCGGGGCGCGTGTGCGTGAATTGCGCAAGGCCCGCGACTGGACGCTGGAGCAAGCGGCACAGCAGGCGGGGCTTGCGCGCTCAACCCTGTCCAAGATCGAAAACGGGCAGATGTCGCCCACCTATGACGCGCTGAAAAAGCTGGCGGTAGGGCTTGAGATTTCGGTGCCACAGCTCTTTACGCCGCCCTCCAAGGGGCAGGTGAACGGGCGCATGGCGGTCACGCGCAACGGCGAAGAGACGGCGAAAGTGACCACCACCTATGAACATGCGATGCTGGCTGAAGCGCTGACCACCAAAAAGATGTTGCCATATCGTGCCCGCATCCGTGCCCGCAAGATCGAGGATTTTGACGGCTGGGTGCGCCATGACGGCGAAGAGTTTCTTTATGTGCTCACCGGTCACATCCGGCTTTACACCGAGTTTTATGAACCCATTGAGCTCAAACGTGGCGACAGCGCCTATTATGACGCCGCCATGGGGCACAATGTCGTGTCGATCAGCGCCGAGGATGCCACGATCCTGTGGGTCACATCCCTCAGCTAGCGCCGTTATTATTGGCCCGGAAATATCCCCGCCGGAGGCCTGAAAGTCGCGCGCAGCGCGCAGATCTCCGGCAGTGATCCCGTTGCTATTCTTCGTACCACCAGACATCAGGCTGCCAGCCCGGCCAATCGCCAAAGATCGGCAGGTCTTGCGGGAATTTCAGCTCTTTGGCATGGGCCAGACGGCTGATGTTCCACTGATAGATCGGGATCACATAGCGGCCAGCGGTCAAGGTCCGGTCCAGCGCTTTGACGGCTGCCACGAAATCATCCTGACTTTCCGAGGTCAGCAAACGCCCGATCATCGCATCCACCGCCGGTGATTTCACCCCCATCAGGTTACTGCCACCGGGCGTGTCGGCAGCTTCGGAGCCGTAATAGACGAACTGTTCATTGCCCGGCGACAGCGACACGCCACGCCGGTAGTAGGTCATGTCGAAATCAAAGGCATCGGTCCGCTCGGCAAATTGTGCGCTGTCAACGACAGCGACGGTGGGTGTGACCCCGATCCGCGCCAGCGATTCCGTATACATGTCGATAATCGCCTGATTTTCAGACCCGCCCTGCGGGAGCAGGATTTCAAAGGTAAATGGCGCGCCCGCGGCATTCGCCATCACGCCGTTCTGCACGGTCCAGCCTGCGGCCTCCATCTGTGCCAGCGCGGCGGCGGTGCCAGCGCGATTGCGCTCGGACCCGTCGCTGACGGGCAGGGTGTACCCCTCAAGCGTGCCGGGGGTCAGATCGGCGGCGAAAGGTGCGAGGAATTCCGCAACGCGCCCTTCAGCTGGACCGTTTGACATGCCCAAGGGCGAATTGGACCAGTAGGATGTGATGCGCGGCTGGGCCGATCCTGTCATCGCCTCATTGATGAATTCAAAGTTGAAGGCATGGATCATCGCGTCGCGCACGCGCCAATCGGCAAACTGGTCGCGGCGGGTGTTCATCACGAAACCCGTCATCCCCGAGGGGCGTTCATGGGGCAGGATCGACAGCACCACATCGCCGTCTTGCACGGCAGGGAAATTGTACTGGCTTTCCCAACGGGCGACGTTGAATTCACGGTTGGAATTCACTTCGCCGACCTTGAAGGCCTCGAAGGCGGCGGTTTCATCGCCGAAGAATTCAAGCCGGACTTCATCCAAATTGTTGGTGCCCACACGGAATGGCACATCGGCCCCCCAATAATCGGGGTTGCGGCGCAAGGATACGAAACGGCCCGGTTCATAGTCGGCAATCACATACGGCGCCGATGTAATGGGAACGACTTCGGTCGTGCTTTCGGCGAAATCCACGCCTTCCCACTGGGCCTTCTTCAGGATCGGGCGCAGGCCTGCCAGCAAAGCCAGTTCGCGGTCTTCTTCGGTGAAGGTAAACCGCACAGACCGGTCGCCGGTTTGTTCCATACTCGCGACCTTGGCCCAGAATCCCAGATAGCGGGGGTGGCCGACAGTGCCCAAGGTTTCATACGACCACATGACATCTTCGATCGTCACTGGGCTGCCATCGGAAAATTCTGCACCCTCGCGCAGGGTAAATTCGACCCATTCGCGGTTCGGTCCGGTCTCGACCGATTCGGCCAAAACACCGTAAAGCGAGAAAGGTTCGTCCAAAGACCGGCCCATAAAACTCTCACCAAGGAAAAAGCGCAGCTGCCAGGGAGTCGAGCCTTTGCGGATAAATGGATTGAGGCTGTCGAAGCTGCCGACCTCGGCTGTGACGATCTGGCCGCCGGTGGGCGCGTCAGGGTTAGCGTAGGGTAGGGACACAAAATCCGGTGGTAGTGCGGGATCGCCATACATAGCTATGCCATGCTGGGGTTCTGCAAAGGCGGCCTGCGCCACCAGCCCCAGCACCATTGCGACCGCTGCCTTGCGGATTGCTTTGCTTGAAAGTCGTGTCATTTTGATAGGCCCCCTGCTGGCTCATTTCTTATTATGACGCGACCCTAGAGAGGGTTTTCAACCTTTTCAAACTTTTAGCTTGGAGGCGGGCAAGGGATTGCTTATAAAGAGGGCACTGCTCGATAGGTTTCTTGCCTGTATGAAACCTGCCTCAATAACTTTACGCCCGCCTTGTGCGGGCGTTTTTTTTATGGCTCACGCAACCGTATCGTGGCTTTCGCAGTTGCAGCATATAAGGTGAGTCGCAACGCAGCAGAATCGGAGCCAAACTATGTCCCTGTCAGGAAAAACCGCCGTTATTACCGGATCGAACTCGGGCATCGGTCTTGGAATCGCCCGCGAATTGGCCAAGGCGGGCGCCAATGTGGTGCTCAATTCCTTTACCGACACTGAAGAAGATCACGCGCTGGCCGCCGAAATTGCAGATGTGACAGGTGTTGAGGCGAAATACGTGCAGGCCGATATGTCCAAAGGCGAGGATTGCCGCCGCTTGATCGTGGCGGCGGGCGGCTGTGATATTCTGGTGAACAACGCCGGCATTCAGCACGTCGCACCGGTACAGGATTTCCCCACCGCCAAATGGGACGCGATCATCGCGATCAACCTGACATCGGCCTTTCACACCACCGCCGCCGCTGTCACCGGTATGCGCGAACGTGGCTATGGCCGGATTATCAACATCGCCTCGGCACATGGCCTGACCGCATCGCCCTATAAATCGGCTTATGTCGCTGCCAAACACGGGATCGTCGGGTTCACCAAGACCATCGGTCTGGAAACCGCACGCGATCCGATCACCTGCAACGCGATCTGCCCGGGCTATGTGCTGACCCCATTGGTTGAAGCGCAGATCCCCGACACGATGAAAGAATATAACATGTCCCGCGAGGACGTGATCAAGAACGTGATGCTGGAACGCCAGCCATCCAAGGAATTCGCAACCGTGGAACAACTGGGCGGCACCGCGGTTTTCCTGTGCTCTGACGCTGCGGCGCAAATCACCGGCACCACCATCAGCGTTGATGGCGGCTGGACAGCCCTGTGAAGCGGATCAATCTGGCACTGCAAGGTGGGGGCGCGCACGGTGCATTCACTTGGGGTGTGCTGTGCCGACTGCTGCATGAAGATGATATTGAAATTGCCGCGATTTCAGGGACTTCTGCGGGGGCGTTGAATGCAGCCGCGCTTAAATCGGGTTGGGTCGCAGATGGCCGCGCAGGGGCGTTGGAAAATCTTGATTGGCTCTGGAAACAGATCGGCCATGTGACAGACCCCAATTTCGCGCCGTGGATCAGTGCGGCTGCACCCACAGCGGAGCTTTGGGCAAAAGCGCTGAAATATTCGCCTGCCTATACGGCCTTTGACATGACCACGCGCATGCTGTCGCCCTATGTTTACGGGCCTGCAATGCAGAACCCTTTGGCCAATATCGTCAAGAAATTCCACTATGATGCCGTTTGCGCCAGTGATGGCCCTGATTTGCATATTTGCGCGACCAACGTGCGTTCGGGCAAGATCCGGGTCTTTACCGGCGACGAGATCAAACCAGAGGTCATCATGGCCTCGGCCTGTCTGCCAAGCCTGTTTCAGGCGGTTGAGTTCGAGGACCCGCAAACCGGTAAGGTTGAGGCATTCTGGGATGGGGGCTATACTGGCAACCCCGCGCTTTATCCGCTATTTGCCAAGGACTTACCGGACGATATTCTGATCGTGAATATCAATCCGCTCTACCGCGAAGAGTTGCCGATGGATACCCAATCTATCGAGAACCGCGTTAATGAGATCAGCTTTAACAGTTCGCTTTTGCGCGAATTGCGCGCCATCAATTTCGTGGGGCGGCTATTGTCTGATGGGAACCTTAAGCCCGGTTCGATGAAAAATGTTCTTGTTCATATGATCGCGGATGATGACCTGATGAACAATCTGAACGTCGCCACCAAAACCATCCCGACGGCAGTGATCCTTGCGCGGTTGAAAGAGGCGGGCGAGGCGGCGGCGGATACCTTCCTGAAGAACCACAAGAAAGACATCGGCAAACGCAGTTCGGTCAACCTGACCGAAATGTTCAACTAAGCAGTTTCGCCGCCAGCGCCCACATCACCAGCCCGATCAGCACGTCCAGAATACGCCATGCGCGGGCCGATTGCATGATCGGGGCCAAGAGCCGTGCGCCGTACCCGAGCGAGAAAAAGAACACAAAGCTGGAGGTGACCGCACCGATGCCAAAGGCCGTTTTTTGAATAGGATCAACATATTGCGTTGATACCGCACCGATCAGTCCAAGCGTATCCAGATAGACATGCGGGTTCAGCCAAGTGAGTGCTGCACCGGTTGCCAAAGTCGCCCAAAGCCCCGCACTCTTCCCGGCCAATTGCATCGTATAGCTGCCTTTCCACGCCTCCCACAGGCGCATGGCACCATAGACGATCAGAAAAGCCGCACCGCCCCATGCCATGATCTGCGGGAACATCGGATAGAGGGTTACGAGATAGCCGAACCCCAACACACCGGCAGTGATCAGCAGGGCGTCAGACGCAGCACATAAAAGACAAAGCCAAAACACATGCGCCCGCGCCAACCCTTGGCGCAACACAAAGGCATTCTGCGCGCCAATCGCCAGGATCAAGGCAAAAGCGGTCGCAAAACCGGTCAGGGCTGCAGGGATCATGGATTAAGCCGCAGGGTTCGCGACTTCGACGGGCGTTTTGCCGTTGGGATAGACAAGACCGGCAGAAATCACGAGCTTGGCTGCGTCTTCGACCGACATATCCAGTTCTTTGATATCCCGCCTTGGCAGGAACAGCAAAAAGCCCGAGGTCGGGTTTGGCGTGGTCGGCAGGAACACTGTGACATAGGGTTCGCCATCATTCAGCTTGGAGTCAATTTCGCCCTTCGCGTTGATCGAGATAAAGGCGATGGCCCAAATCCCTTTGCGCGGATATTCAACCAGACAGGCCTTATCGAATGAGGTTTCGCGCTGCGAAAACACGGTTTCCGCGATCTGTTTCACTGCGTTGTAGATGGACCGGACGACCGGCATCCGGTCGACCAGACGTTCACCTATGCCCAGAAAAGACCGCCCGATCAGACCCTTACCAACCCAACCCACCAGAATGGTGAAGATCAGAAAGATCACGACACCCAAACCGCGCAGGTTGACATCAATCTGGTTCTCGGGCCCACGGCCCAGCAGATCATTCAGCAGCGCGGTCGGCTGATAGGCTTGCGGAATAAAGGGCCAGACCCAGCTATCGACCCAGCCAACAACGGTCCAGATCAACCAGATCGTCATCCCGATCGGGGCGACAATAATCAAGCCCGCCAGAAAATTACTGCGCAGTTTGGCGATAATGCCCGGCTTGTGGCGTCGCTTGTCGTCTGGATGTGGGTCGATCATCATGATGGTCTCAAACTACCTCTGAGAACACTTATGTGTTGCTATGGCTTGCAGCAAGAAGGCATCGGACCGTGACACCGCTATTTCGCCATTGCGATGGCAATTTGTGCAGCTAACCGCGCATTGTTGCGTACCAGTGCAATATTTGCAGTCAGTGAGCGGCCTTCGGTCAACTCAAAGATACGCCCCAGCAAAAACGGCGTCACAGCTTTGGCGCTGATCCCTTGGGCCTCGGCCTCATCAAGGGCCTGCGTGATGATGGGTTGCAGCACCTCTGCGGGAATTTCATCTGCCTTTGGGATCGGGTTGGCAACCAACTGCCCGCCTTGCAGCCCCATGGCCGTGCGCATCTTTTGGGCTGCGGCGATATCCTCGGGCCTGTCCATGCGCAAAGGCGCGGGCAGATCGGAACTGGCAGACCAGAAGGCAGGCAACCTGTCTTGTCCGTAGGCAATCACCGGCACGCCCAGCGTTTCCAGAACCTCAAAGGTCTTGGGCAGATCAAGGATCGCCTTCGCGCCAGCGCCAACCACCGTGACGGGGGTTTGTGCCAACTCATGCAAGTCTGCCGAAATATCAAAGCTGCGCTCAGCCCCGCGATGCACGCCGCCAATCCCGCCTGTGGCAAAGACATGAATGCCCGCCAGATGCGCCGCAATCATCGTTGCCGCGACCGTGGTTGCACCGGTGCCACCCGTGGCAATACAAGCCGCCATATCGGCGCGCGAGAGCTTGGCGACGTCTTGCGCCTGACCCAAGGCCTCAAGCGCGTCAGGTTCCAACCCCACGTGCAACTTACCCTCCAGCACGGCAATCGTGGCAGGCACGGCACCGGCGGCGCGCACGTCTTCTTCCACCAGACGGGCGGTTTCGACGTTCTGGGGGTAGGGCATCCCGTGGGTGATAATGGTGCTTTCCAGCGCGACAATCGCTGCGCCGGATGCGCGGGCGGTGGCCACTTCGGCGCTGTAGTGGATCTCGATCATAGGGGGGTCTCTCCGGAAACATAGGTGGCGGCCGCATTCAAAGCGCGGGTCAAGGCAGCCGCGCGGTCCATGCCTTGCGCCTCGGACGCGATATGGGCGGCCATAAAGGTATCGCCTGCGCCGGTGACGCGGGTGACCATCACGGCGGGCGGGGTTTGTGTGATGATATCGCCCGCAGTGCCTTCGGACGCGGATTTGCCGCCATCGGTCACCAAGACACGGTGCGCACCGCGTTTGATCAAGGCGGCAGCGGCAGCGGCGGACGTGTCAAACGTGGTCTGGCACAAAAGGCCTGCTTCTTCGAGGTTCACATAAAGCGTGGCTGAGGGATGGCCCACCAGTGCCAAGAGCCGCTCGGCCTTGCCGGGCGAGGCGGGGGCCACACGCAAATCTGACGCCGCAAAGAGTGGGGAGGTTGCGATAGTCTGCAACAGCTCATTGGTCAGGTTGCCATCAAGGGCCACAAGGCCCGCGAAAGGGGCCTCTGCGGACCCTAAGCTGCCATTAGTCAGTGGCCTCAGGATTTTCTCGCCAGCCGCCTCAAGCGAATGGGCATCGGCAATCGCGGCCACCAAGCCATTGGCCCCCTCAATGGCCATATAAACATCGGTTGGCAGGTCGTCCGACCGATAGACATGCTCGCATATCATGCCCATGCGGATGGCTTCACCCATCAACTCTTCGCCCTCGGCATCGCGGCCAACGGTGGTCAGCAGCGCAGGCGTCATGCCAAAGCGGCGCAGCGTCATTGCGATATTCATGGCCACACCGCCGGGCAGGCGGGTAATGCGCCCCGGCACATCCGAGCCCACGCGCATATGGCTTGCCGCGCGCCCGATCACATCCCAAAGGACGGATCCAATGCACAAAATATCAGGGGTCTTGGTCATATCGGTCTTCTGACCGAGCGTAAGGCGAAGGGCAAGCCCTACTCAGGCACGGCAAACGTCAGATTGGCCCAAAGCGTTTCCCAGACAGCGCCGAATTGTTCCGCCAAGCGGTCGCTGGGTTCGCGCAGCACCACAGCATCAACCATATAGCTATAGCCGGGGCGCACAGGGAATGTGGCGACGCCGTTATCATCGGTCTGATAAAGCGCAATCGAAACCCGTGAATCCGCCGCCTTCTCAAAGACTTCTACCTGCGTGTTGGCCCGCACATCGTTACGGTAATAGACCTGCACCTGAAAACCAGAACTCAGATCATCGGTATAAGGATTGGTGAGGGCCACGATCTCTGTCTCCAACCCCACGCGACGATCCGCACCTTCGCTGTTGCCGACGCCAATCAGGGTCTTGGCATGACGGGAATAGACCTCTTTAAAGTTTTCAAGCGGCAGGCCACGCGCCTCATGCAGGCTGAGCACATCGCCGAAATCCTTGTGGTCGACAAACCCTTGGAATTTCTCCCAATTCTCGTAATCAACCGTCGCGTTATTTGCCTGATAGGCCGCGATATTCAGGCCCTCTGCCACAGGATCCTGTTGCAGGGCGGGTGTGTCGCCGGGGCGCCCCTCAACACGGGCGGTTTCGTCGCCAGCAAAAAGCGCAAAATTCACAAAGCGTTGGGGCAGATAGGCTAATTTCACGCCCGCGAACTCCTGCCCATTGACAATATTGGCCTCAAGGCTACCGTCTGCCTCCACCTGATAGTCGGTCGGTTCAATCCAGAACTCATGTGCGGCGGCAGGTGCTGCGATAAGAGTAAGAATGAGGGCAAGAATGCGCATGGAACTTTCCTTTTTGATTAAGGCTAGGGTGGCCTTTCTTCGTGTGTTGTCAAGCGCCGTCCTGATCTGGTTCACGACACTGTCAACGGCCCAGGCGCATGAGGTGATTCCCTCAATCGGCGACATGCGCGCCGTGGATGGCGCACTGACGTTCGAAATTCGCGCCAACCTCGAAAGCTTTATCGCGGGCATCAACCTGACCGAAACCGCCGACACCAATGAAAGCGATCAGGCCGAAACATATGACGCGCTGCGCGCGCTGCCGCCCGCAGAACTCGCCACACGGTTTGAGGCATTCTGGCCGCAAATGGCCCAAGGGATCACCTTGACCGCTGATGGCGCGCCACTGGTGCCGACACTCACGTCGGTCAGTGTGGAGCCTATCGGTGATGTGGGCGTTGTGCGCTTCTCGACCTTTGAATTCAGCGCGCCACTGCCCGAAGGGGCCGAAAACGTGCAAATGGGCTGGGCCCCTGAATTTGGTGTGCTTGTCTTGCGCCAAATGGATGTGCCTTTGCCCTACGACGGCTATCTGGAGGCCGGTGCGCTGTCTGACCAAATTGCCCTCGCCGGTGGCGGGCAGGCGACCTGGTGGGAAACCTTTGCCAACTATATCCCCGTTGGTTTTGATCACATCGTGCCAAAGGGCCTCGATCACATCCTCTTCGTGCTGGGTCTATTCTTTCTGGCCGCGCGGTTCCGTCCGCTCATACTACAAGTGTCACTCTTTACTTTGGCTCACACCATCACGCTGGCGGCTGCGGCGCTCGGGCATACCGACTTTGTCGATGAGTTTACCCAAGCCGCCTTTGGCATCGCCTTTATTGATATCGTGGAACCGCTGATCGCCCTGTCGATCGCCTACGTCGCAATCGAGAACATCTTTACCAAAGGCATCAGCCCGTGGCGGCCGTTCGTGATCTTCATCTTCGGATTGTTGCACGGGCTTGGCTTTGCATCGGTGCTGGCTGAATTCGGCCTGCCTGAGGAAACTTTCGTCGCGGCCTTGATCGGCTTTAACGTGGGCGTCGAGGTCGGTCAGTTGGCCGTGATCTCTGTGATGTTCTTCTTCATCTGGCAGGCGTTGCGGATTGATCGCGGTGAAAACGAAGTGTCACGCGGGCTTGCGCTTTATGGCGTCTTCGTTGTGATCGGCGTCGTCCTGATCGCGCTGGATAGTGCCGAAATTCCGGCGGTCCTGGGTGATCCGGTCTTGTTGCTTGATACGCCAAGGTTGCTCTTTGCGGTGACTTTTGTGGCGATGGCGGTGCTTTGTATGATCTCGATCGTGCTGCGCGACCATATCGATTCCTACCGTCGCTTTGTCGCGGTGCCTGCCTCGGTCGTGATTGCAACGATTGGTGTGTATTGGTTCATCGAACGGTCCTACGGCACAATCACTGGGGCATAATACGGGCCTGCATATCATCTTGCCCTTAAAAACTCCCGCCGGAGGCATCCTAAGGCTTGCACCGGGCACCAGCCCCCGCTAAAGAGCGCTCACTTAATCCCGCAGGCGGGGGCGGGTCCGATGGGGAGACATCCCAAAGGATCCACCGGTTGGCATCACGCTGATCCCCCGCTGAGGCTTGAAACCGGAAAAGGAAAACGACATGGCTCTTCCCGAGTTCTCCATGCGTCAGCTGCTTGAAGCAGGCGTACACTTTGGTCACCAGACCGCCCGCTGGAACCCCAAGATGGATCAATACATCTACGGTTCGCGCAACGGCATCCACATCATGGACCTGACACAGACTGTTCCAATGCTGGACCAGGCGCTGCAAGTTATCCGTGACACTGTCGCCAAAGGCGGCCGCGTATTGTTCGTCGGCACCAAGCGTCAGGCAGCCAAGCCGATCATGGAAGCCGCCGAGAAATCCGCGCAGTTCTACATGAACCACCGCTGGTTGGGTGGCACGCTGACAAACTGGCAGACAGTTTCGCAGTCCATCAACCGTCTGAAAGCAATCGACGAAGCATCCGCAAACGGCTTTGCCGGCCTGACCAAGAAAGAGCGTCTTGGCATGGAGCGTGAGCAGGGCAAACTGCAGGCGTCTTTGGGCGGTATCCGCGAAATGGGCGGCGTGCCTGACCTTCTGTTCGTCATCGACGTGAACAAAGAAGATCTGGCCATCGCCGAAGCCAACAAGCTGGGCATCCCTGTTGTTGCGATCGTTGACACCAACTGCTCGCCTGCTGGCATCGACTATGTCATCCCCGGCAACGACGACGCAGCACGCGCGATCGCACTCTACACCGATCTGGCCGCACGTGCCGCACTTGACGGTATGACCGCACAGATGGGCGCCGCAGGCGTAGACATGGGCGAGCTGGAAGAGCTGGTCGAAGAAGTGGTTGCTGAAGAAGCACCTGCCGAAGCCGCAACAGCGCAATAATCCATTCGACACGTTTCAGGGCAGGGGGCTTACGCCCCCGCCCGTCAATTATATTTACCTCCAAAGGAGAAGTAACATGGCAATCACCGCTGCAATGGTGAAAGAGCTGCGCGACAGCACAGGCGCAGGCATGATGGACGCCAAGAAGGCGCTGACAGAAACCGATGGCGACATGGAAGCGGCAGTTGACTGGCTGCGCACCAAGGGCCTTGCAAAAGCTGCCAAGAAATCCGGCCGTACCGCTGCAGAGGGCCTCGTGGCTGTTGCTGTATCCGGTGGCAAGGGCGTGGCTGTTGAAGTCAACTCCGAGACCGACTTTGTTGCGAAAAACGCGGACTTCCAGAAAATGGTTGCGGGCATCGCTGATGTGGCTCTTGGCACATCCGACATCGACGGTCTGAAAGCGGCTGACATGGGCGGCAAATCGGTTGAACAAACCGTCACTGACGCGGTTGCCGTGATCGGCGAAAACATGTCCGTGCGCCGTATGGCCGTGCTCGAAGGTGGCACCGTCGTCAACTACGTGCACAACGCAGCAGCCCCCGGTATGGGCAGCATCGGTGTTCTGGTTGCTATGACCGGCGATAACGAGGCCTTCGGCCGTCAGGTTGCCATGCACATTGCCGCTGCAAACCCTGCGTCCTTGTCCGAGGCTGACCTTGATCCAGCCGTGGTCGAGAAAGAAAAGCAGGTCCAGATGGACATCGCGCGCGAAAGCGGCAAGCCAGAAGCGGTGATCGAAAAGATGATCGTTGGCCGGATGAAGAAATACATGGCCGAAGTCACTTTGCTGAACCAACAGTTCGTTGTGAACCCCGACGTGACCGTTGCACAAGCCGCAACCGATGCCGGTGTTGAAATCACAGGCTATATCCGTCTGGAAGTGGGCGAAGGCATTGAAAAAGCTGAAGAAGATTTCGCAGCAGAAGTTGCAAAACTGAACGGCTAATCGAAACTATACGACAAACGATGACGGCCCGCGTTCACAAAGCGCGGGCCGTTTTCCTTTTCAGGTGAAAAAACGCGACACCAACCTCGGAAGAAGATCGGTGCCGCAACGATAGAAGACCCAGTTCAGTTTCGGGACGAGGAACTGAGGTTCATCGTTAAAGCGCTGACGTAAACAGGCAAACCTGCCACGCCAGCATCCGGTTACCCGGAACGAGGGAACAGAGCCCTGTAATCACAAGGTAATACCCCCTCATGTTCCCAGGCCTAAGGCCACCACTCACGGAACACGTGTACCCTGACAGCTTACGTTGGGTCACGAAAGTATGGTAAACCTGACTTCACAGAAAGTTTATTAGGCGACGCCAAGTGTAACAGGCACGCGCCTCTTTTCAGGCGATTTCAGGGTCCATCAGGAACATTTGATTATAAAATGCGGCCTTCAGGACAGCCTGAGCCGTGGTTTCAACGCCAAGTGTGTCGCGCGCGAGACGCAGATGCTTTTCAACCGTCGCGGGTGTCAGGGTCAACAACTCGGCGATGTCTTGTGTGGTCTTGCCATCACCCACCCATTGCAACACCTCACGCTGTCGCTTGGTCAGGGTGCGCTCGCCGGAATAGGGCAGGGTGAGTAGTTTGAGGTGCATCACGTTGTTCATCACCACGATCTCGTCACCATGTTTGGCCCAAACCTGCTCAACCGCGTCCTGGGTCATGCCGGGTTTCGCCGTGAGAGCAATCGCACCTTTGATCCGCTCCGAGACAGAGCGGAAACTGATCGTATAGCCGGCGGTCACTTTCATGGACTTGTTAAATTCCATCACCCGCAACTCACTGGGGGTCAGGTTATCAACGCGGGACATATCCATCATCCAGCGCCAGCTACAGGCGCCGTTATTCTCCAGCGCCCACCGCAGCATTGGCGCGTGGAAATACAGGCCTTCGTCAACGAACACCTTCATGTACTCGGGGCTTTGGGTGGAGAGCAGAACCCAGTCTTGCGGATCGCCAAGGCCCGTCGATGTCCGGTAACGGGTAAAGCCGTACATCAGCCTATCAAAGCCGTAAGTGGCCATCCGGCAGGTGTGGAGTTCCCACAACTCTTCGACCGTGTGCGCGTTGGTAAGCCTTTCCAGCTGATCAACGAGTAATGTCATCGACCTGCCCGATATGAGACACCAGCGCATCTATCGCCAAGGGATAGCCTGCCGCGCCAAATCCGCAAATCTGGCCCACCGCCACAGGGGCGATATAGGACTTATGACGAAACGCCTCACGGGCGTGGATGTTCGACAGGTGCAGCTCGACCACGGGCAGCATGATGCTGGAAATCGCATCCATCAGCGCCACAGAGGTATGGGTGTAGGCACCCGCATTCAGGATCACCCCCGCATGAACACCGCGTGCAGCGTGCAACATATCGACAAGTGCGCCTTCATGGTTGCTTTGCGCAAAGACAATCTCAATCCCCAGTGCCTTGGCCTTCTCGTGACAAAGTGCCTCGATATCAGCAAGCGTTGTGGGGCCATAAACTTCGGGCTGGCGGGTGCCTAGCAGGTTGAGGTTAGGGCCATTCAGGATCATGGAACAGTCGATGACTTGATCAATTTCATAGTGGGAAAAAATACTATCGGAATGCTCATTAACTGGCGCGTTTTCGGTGACTCCTACCAAGATTTCTATCAGGGACGTATGGTTTCAAGTGATTACACACGCTGTGAAGGTGGTCTCAAGACGACGCAGTTCAAAACACTCTTTCTGAAAAATTCTGAGACTGCGGGTATCTCAGGATATCTTCATTTGTGTGATCTGGAACCTGCCAAAAGTGAGCTGAGCCGGTTCTTGGCGCCCGATGGAGAGGTTTTTTCAATGGATCGTTGGGGAACCACCCAGCGGCAAAAAAGATGGCTTGAAGAGTGGATTCAGGGCGGGTCGAGCCCGTTTGGTACAGTAGATGGAAATTTCAAAGAATACCCTGTTGCCCAAATCAATCACTATATGGTGCGCGACCAATACTCGTTCGAGCTCAAAAAGGAACGTGGGAGGGGATATGCTACGGAGGCTGCAAAGCCTCGCCACACAGATGATTTCTACACCAAATGGAATAGGAACGAAGCTAGCGATATCTCTATTCTGCGTTTTGAAGGTGAAACAACTCGTCAGTTAGAGCGGATCATCGAGGTCTGTGGCATACAGGACTTGGCGGCTGCGACCACCAAAGAGTATCTCGCCGGATATATGGCGGCCAAAGATCATGATCGTGATAAGTTTCCGCTCACTCTGCCAGAGAAAGAGCGTCACTTCATTCGGCAAGCATATTCTGGATCCAAAGGGATCGTCGAATACGGAAGCGGCGGATCAACAGTTCTGGCCGCACGCATCGGTACCCCGATAATTTCGGTCGAATCTAGCAAAGAATGGGCAAGCGGCCTGCGTACCGAACTTGAAAAGATTGAAGGGCGGCATGCGATGACGCATGTGGCGCATGTCGATATTGGTCCAACAAAGAAATGGGGGTATCCGCTCGATAACCAAAAGTTTGGAAATTTTTGGAAATACCCGTTAGAGCCATGGCTGCATCACAGCAATTTTGAGCCTGATAAGGTTTTGATTGATGGCCGGATGCGAGCTGCCTGTTTTATTGCTACGCTGGCCATGACCAAGCGCGATGTGCGCATTCTATTTGATGACTATGGTGACCGAAAAACCTATCATCGTGTTGAGCGTTTTCTGCAGCCCACCGAGATTGTAGGTCGGATGGCTGTTTTTGATGCACAGCCCGGCCTCTTGAGTATCCAGGACTATGCACAATTTGTTCCGATGTTATTCAGTTTGCGCTGACACTGTCTGGAGATACCGCACTGGCAGTACCGCGCATGATGGATTATGAGCCCTTCGAGACTAACATTTATAGAAAAACCAAGGCTGCATGAGTAGATCCAAAGTCATTATCACAACAATGAAGAACGAGGCGCCCTACATACTTGAATGGGTCGCCCATCACTTGGCTGTTGGTTTTGATCATATATTGGTATTCACCAATGACTGCAGCGATGGAACGAATGAAATTCTTGGCCGACTGCAGGAATTGGGTCATGTGACACTCAGGTCCAATCATCGCGGTGCCGGTGGCATTCACAGGACAGCACTACGACAAGCTCGGCGGCTTGACCTGATCAAGAATGCCGATTGGCTGTATGTAACGGATGCCGACGAATTCCTTAACATTCATGTGGGCGACCACAGCGTTGATGCACTCATAGAAGCCAGTGGTGGCGACGATGTTGACATCATTATGATACCATGGCGCATTTTTTCATATAATAAGCGTGCCATTCTACGTGACATCCCGATCACGACGCAGTTTACAGATGCTGAACTGACCTATGAGAACGGTGGGGCAGGACGTAGATTTGTGAAATCACTGTTCCGCAATAAAGATGTTTACCGCCGCATAGGTTTGCACAACCCGCATGTTCGAGAAGAGCATATCGACAAGCTAAATTGGGCATTACCGGGAGGGGTTCAAACCTCAACACAGCCATTTGGCAACCATGTATCTCCGCCGTTTGGTCAAGGTTTTGCGCAGATCAATCACTACGCCGTCCGGTCTGCACAGAGCTACTTACTCAAAAAATTTCGTGGCAGGGCAAACCATCAATCCCACGTGCTTGACAATAAGTATTGGGAACGATGGAACCGTGGCGGCGAAACCGATACCAGCATTCATCGCTATGATCCGAAAGTCACGGCGTTGCTTGAAGGGTTTCGTTCAGATGCCGTGCTAAAGAACTATCATCGGCAGGGTTTCAGATGGCACAAGGATGCGCTCGTTTCATTGCTGCAAGATCCGACCTATCAGGATCTATATCGCAAAACCGCCAACTCGGAACCGACCAAGACCGTCGCCAAGGACCGTGATGTCCGTCCGACGCTCATACCGCATCGGCCTAAACCGGATCCGTTATTGCCTGTCGGCACACTTTGGGTTGAAGGGCCGCTTAGCTTCGTAGAGCAACTTTGCTTGAAGTCGTTTGTCGATAAAGGACATCCGGTCCGCCTGTATCACTATGGGCGCGTGGACAACGTACCAGAGGGCGTTGATCTGATTGATGCGAAAGAAATACACGATCCGGAAAAAATCATTTACAATAAGCAGTTTAGCACGCCAGTCGTACAGTCCGACATCTTCCGCCTACACTTGATGCAAAAAACTGATTGCATCTGGGTAGACGCCGACATGTTGTGTCTAGAACCGTTCGTGCCAAAAGGACGGCTATCTTTTTGGATATTTCCGACGCCGAGAGCTTTGCAACGCGGTCATGCGGTTGCCGAAAGACAGCCCTAGTTTGAGGGCTTATCTTGAGTACACGCAGGATGAATACCCCATCCATCCAGCTATCACAGGAGCAGAACGGCAAAAACTGGAAGCGCTTAGGGCCGCAGGTCAGCACAAGCATGCGTCCGAGCAAGCCCATAGCGTATATGGACCAGGGGTTTTTACCTGGTTTATGAAACAAAGTGGCGAGATCAATCATGCCTTGCCTATTTCAGTTTTCTATCCAGTGCCTTTCCGGCAAGCTGGCTGTATAAGTGATCGTCACGCCAAGGAGACCCGCGCGCGTTATTTTAAAGACAATACCGTCGGTGTTCATCTGTGGGGGCGGCGGTTCCGCTGGTGGGTTGCAGGGCGAGGCGTGCGACGTCACAGCATTTTGGATCGGCAGCTACGCAGACTGGGCATGGACGCTTCATTAGCCCCCATTCCAACACATCGCAGCCCTTACCCTCAACGCATTTCGTTCCCGGCCGATTTGCCAAAACAGCAGACGCCGACCGAAGACATCGCAAGATCAGCAGGTGCAGCAACGACAGAAGTGAGAGAGTTTGGCGCCTTTATCCGTTTGGCTGAAAGGGTTCTTCGCCAACTTAAAGCGGAGAAACGCTACGGGATCGACCAACCAGTTTCTGTTGATGCCCCCCGTAGGATTGATGGATTCCCGGACGATGCTGGCAAGGTCTTCGCTCTTGCCAGGCTACTTCAGGATTATAGCAAAAAGGCTGGTGGGCTACCAAATCTCAATCATCCAACAACCTATAGCGAGAAACGGGCGATCACTGTTCTTTTTGGATCGCAGCAGGAGCGACCCGCGGTAGCGGTGGAGCAATTGGTCGAGGGACAAGCGCCGACGCGCTTTCGCGTATTGGTGCTGGGCGGGCAGATCGCGCTGATTGAATACATTTCTAAGACGAAATCGCAAACAACCACATTGCGTTATGACCGAAATCTCAAACTTCTTGGTGACGCTGAACCTGGAAAGCCAACAACACGACCACGTAATATAATGAAGGCCGTCGAAACAGTGCAGGGGATTGCTACGGGACTGGAGTGTACACAAATAGAAGTTTATGTCAGAGGCAAAAATGTCTTGATAAGCGACATTACTATAGCCCCCGATTACGTTGGCAACGATAAGCTTCCAAGCACAATTGATCAGTACCTCGGACAGGTCTGGAGTGGTTCGAGCTTGTTTCCAAACCCTGCCACAGCGGTATAGTATAATCCAGACGCCACGATGTGGAATGCTAGGATATAAGGACATTATATGACACAAGACATCGTTGGAAAATTGCCGGGCAACCAACCCGCGAAGGGCCCAAAGCAGAAACGCCGCATTTCCAAAGATGTTGTTCGTCGGAGGTTTTTGCAGAAGCTGCCAAAGGGTGGGCTTGCTGTAGAGATCGGCGTTTGGCAGGGCCAATTTTCCACGACCATTCTCGATCTTATCAAGCCAGAGAAATTGATTTTAATCGATCCTTGGACCCATATTGACGACGACAGCCATGTTGAGGCCTTTGTCGGGCGGACCGGAAAGACAAAAATGGACAAGATCTTTGATCGCGTCGTAAAGAAATTTGACGACGAGATTAAGGCAGGGCAGGTGGCCCTAATTCGCGATTTTTCCGTTCCGGCTTTGGAGATGTTCGCACCCCAAACCATTTCCTTCGCCTACTTCGACGGTGATCACTCTTACGAGGGGGTCAAATCGGACCTTGAAGTGCTTTTCCCAAAAATGAAGCTGGGTGGAATCATGGCGTTTGACGATTACCACAGGCGCGGCTGGTGGGGAGATGGCGTCATACGCGCAATTTATGATTTCTTGGGAGCGCATCCAAGCGCACTGAGAATCAGGGCGGTGGTCGGTGCTCAAATCGCACTTGAAGTTATCGACGTTGCGGACGACAGCATCAAACAATCAGAGTAGTAGTTTTCAGAATGCGTCTAGTTGTCTCCACAATGAAGGATGAGGGGCCATTCATTCTGGAATGGGTCGCCTACTATCAATTCCTTGGCTTTGACCATTTCATAATTAACACGAACGATTGTTCGGATGGTACCGATAAGATCATCAAAAGGCTGGAAGAAATGGGGATCGCCAGCCATATACATAACCCGGGTCCTTGGCCCAAAGGCCCACAGGCTTCTGCTTATAAAAATGCCATGGCTCATCCGCGGTTCAAAGAGGCGGAATGGGTATTGGTATGTGACGCAGATGAGTTTCTGGATATCTCAGTCGGCGCCTACACACTTGATAGCCTGTTTGAAGCAACTCCAGAGACTGATGTATATCCTTTCGTTTGGCGGCTATTCGGACATAGTGGGATAACAAAGTTTGAGGACCGATTCATTATTGAACAGATGACGATGGCTGCCCCAATCCGCCAGACCTGGCCGCCGCAGGCCCGTGCGTTTAAGTCACTTGTTCGCATGAATGGAGCCTACAAAGCAATCTCAACGCATCGCCCAAAAGGATTGCGGGCCAAGCAAGTTCGTTGGACAGACGGCGATGGGCAAAGGATTTATGGTTTTGAAACTCAAGGATGGGCCTATTGCAGATCCGGCAACGGGTTTGGCACAAATTTGGCACGCATGAACCACTATGCAGTCAGGAGCATCGAGTCTTATTTGATGAAGCGGCAGAGAGGGGATGTAAATACTACGAGTTTTCATAGTAAAATGGAGGAATCTGGCGAACGCTATTGGCAACTCCATTGCTGGAACGTTGTTCACGAGCCATCTATGAAGAAAAAGATCGACCTCGTACGCGAGCGGTTTGCAGCGTTGCGTGACGATGCACGTTTAGATGAATTACACTGCGCATCTGTTCAGTATCACAAAGAAAAAATCATTGATAGTTCCAAGATTCCACAGGCGAAGGCGTTTACCGAACGGTATGAGCTCTTCCAATCGGCCAAGACGGTCAGTATTGCGGACGATGCCCTCGTTGATCCAACACAAGCGCTCAACCGCGTTCACTTCGACCCAGATTGCTTTCTTAGGACCACACAAGGGGCAAGACTGAAAGAAATTGCAGTCAGAAAGAAGGCAAATCGACTACCATGGTTTGCGAATATGGACGCTCTCGAAACTATAAAATACCGCGAAAATATTGATGAAATTATTGCAGCATATTCCGCAAGCCGTTCAAAAGAAGATGCTTTACCCGAGCTAGCCGAGGCGATGCAAAACTCGGCTCGTCTGCAACAGGAGCAAAAAAGTGCGCGTCAGACGCGCATATCCTTGAAGCGGAACATGTTTCTTGATGAATTGTCCGGACGCAAGCGGCCAAATTGGCTTCGGCTGGAGTAATCCAGGTTTGATCGACTATATACTCGCGCGACCAGAAGAGTAAAAAAACTGGAGATAGTTCACGTTGAAGAAGGATGAAGCCCAATAAAAATGAGACAAATCAAAAAACGTTAAACCAAATGAAAACGCGCAGGCTCCGGCGTGGACCTCCCTTGTTTTACTTTCATTGGCATACATAATCAACGCTCGAAATAAAAACCGGTCGTCTTACCGTCTTACGATCGCTATCCACAGATCACCAGGGTTTCCTAAGATGTTTGATATGCTTATTGACGACCTTGCGTTTATCAGCGGTGCCTGTGGCGCAGGAATCAGGTCCGAGTCAAAAAACTCATGGACATTCTCTCACAGATAGCTTCGTCTCGGCGGTCTGACAGTTCTTCGGTTGCTTATCGCGCAGCAATCAGTCAGGGCTATGAATATGATTACATCAATCAATAGGATCTTGTCTATATCACCGGTCCAATGACATGTATGACATCAGAAAATAACCATGTTCGCATTAGAAGCCTCCCACGTTGTCCGATCAAACCTAATAGTATATTATATTACATAATACTGATTATGCGTTTATTGGATTAACAGAAGTCACAATGATACCAAGCCATTAAGCGGCGTCCCTCTTACAGCGTCTTGCGCAACCCGTCCCGTGCAGCGGCATCAGCGGCATCTGCCAACGTCTGTGCACGCAACCCGTCTTCGCCTGTGGGTGTCATCTGTGCCCCCGAGATCAACGCCGCAACGAAATGTTCCATCTCGGCCCGATACGCTGCGGCGTAGCGTTCGAGAAAGAACGGCTGCGTTGCCGCTTTGCACATGCCGTTGGCATTCGAAAGCTCCACGGTGTTCTCCAGCATGTTATCAGCGCGCAACATCCCTGTGCTGCCATGCACTTCGATCCGCTGGTCGTAGCCATAGGTCGCGCGACGTGAGTTGGAAATCTGGCAAATCTTGCCGCTCGCGGTCTTCAGTGTCACCACAGCGGTGTCAAAATCACCCGCCTGCCCGATTTCCGGATCGACAAGACACGATCCGGCGGCGGTCAGTTCCACAGGTTCTTCGCCAAGCAAAAAGCGCGCCATATCCAGATCATGGATCATCATGTCGCGGAAAATGCCGCCCGACGTCTTGATATAGCCGATCGGTGGCGGCGACGGATCACGCGACAGGATCGTAACAAGTTCAACGTTGCCAATGACTTGATCGGCAATCTGGCGCTGTAGATGAGCAAAATTCGGATCAAAACGGCGGTTAAAGGCCGTCATGAATGGCACGCCCGCTTTTGCAACAGCCGCTAGACAATCGTGGATACGGTCGACCGACAGATCAATCGGCTTTTCACAGAAAATGGCTTTGCCCGCTGCAGCGGCCTGTTGGATCAAATCGTAATGCGTGGTCGTTGGCGTACCGATAATTACCGCATCAATACCGGGATCATTGATCAGGGCCGTTGCATCCATCGCCTTGGCGCCCAGTTTGGCCGCCAAAGCCTCGGCCGCTGTGGGCATAGCGTCTGCGACTGCCACAGGGCGTGCGTTCGTCATGCCCCGAAGAGTTGCACCATGCACCTGACCAATCCGGCCACATCCCAAAATACCGATATTAATCAACGCCCTACCCCTTCAGGTTACGCAGAACTGTGCGGGCTGCTGCCATCACAGGATCATGGGTTTCTTTCAAAATCGTGACCCGGTCAAAACGATCAGGATCCCTATTCACCGCTTCGCGCATCGCCGCGCCAAAGGCCATACGCAATTCGGTGCCGATGTTGAATTTGCAAATATTCGTGGTCTTTGCCAAGCGCCTGCGCTGTTCCACAGGCACGCCAGAGCCGCCATGGATCACCAAAGGCACAGGTGTTGCCGCTTGAATGGCCGCGATCCGCGCCTCATCCAAACCACCTTCTTTATCTTGCTGCAAATGGACATTGCCGACGGAAATCGCCATCGCATCCACACCGCTTTCAGCAGCAAAAGTGGCCGCCTCTGCGGGGTCCGTGCCAGCAGAATTCTCGCCACCGGAATAGCCGACAAAGCCAATCTCGCCCTCGCAAGAAATGCCCGCTTTATGCGCCATTTCAGAGACTTGCAGTGTCTCTTTAATGTTCTCGGCCAACGATTTGCGCGACCCGTCAAACATCAACGATGTGAACCCGGAATCAAGCGCCTCGGAGCATTCATCATAGGTATACCCGTGATCGAGATGCGCCACGACGGGCACACTGGCATTCTCCGCCAGATAGCGGAACATCTTGCCCAGAACCGGCAGTGGCGTATGCGCCCGACAACTGGGCCCCGCTTGCAAGATCACGGCGCAATTCTCGGCCTCTGCTGCCGCCACAAAGGCGCGCATATCCTCCCAGCCCAGCGTCACAAGACCACCTACGGCATAGCCCCCGCGTAACGCGGGCTGGAGCACATCTTTCAGGGTGGCAACGGTCATTTGAACTTGGCAATCATGTCTTTGATCCCCGGGATCGTTTCGATCTGATAGGCATGGGAGGGCTGGAAATACTGGATCAGGCTGCGCTGTGACAGACCGCCAAGAATGGTGAAGTAGTACATCTGATAGCCCGGTAGCACCGCGCAAGGGTGATAACCGTTATCAAGGCAGATCGTGGACCCATCGACGATATGATAGGCATCGCCCGCCTTGCCATCTTCGCGTTGCAGCATCTGCACGCCCGATCCATGGTTGGGCTTGAACCGGAAATTGTAGGTCTCGTCGTGGCGCGTTTCCAGCGGCAGACGGTCGGTGTCATGCTTATGCGATGGAAAGCCGGACCAACCGCCCTCGCCCACGGTAAAGAGCTCGGACACCAGCAAGCGCCCCACCTTGTCATGGTATTTGGTCCCAAGGATGTGTTTGATTTTACGGTGTGTTTTCGTGTCGTCGGACCCGTATTGCACCAGATCCAATTCATCCGAACGCACCGCGAACGCATCCAGAACCTTGTCATAGCGCGCACCGCAAACAAACACCTCAGCCTCGTCCGAGGTGCACACCATTTGCGCCTTGGCCGCTGTGGGGACATAAACACCCTCAGGCTCACCGTCCCAAACATCCTCGACCCGCTGGCCGATCCCGTCGGCCTTGAACCCTTCGATATCAATATCAATGGTCCCCGTCGCGGGAACGATGCAGGTTTCATACCCCGGCACGGCATATTCAAACGCCTGCCCCTTCTTCAACTTGACGATGTTGAAGTAGTTGAGCGGCACCGTCGGATCATCCACATCCACAATAGGTTTGTTCTGGTTGTCAAAGGGTGGGATGTGCATTGGTCAATCCTCTCATGCGTCAGTCGGGCCAGGATGGTCGGCCATAAATTTCGTCAAAGTTGCGGTGTCTGCCATCGCAGGCGCACAGCCCGGGCGGGACACGGTCACCGATGCACAGGCAGAGCCGCGCAAGATCGCATCGCGCAGGTCTTGCCCCTCGGCCAGCCCCGTAACCAGACCGGCCATAAAGCTATCCCCTGCCCCGGTGGGTTTTAGCGCGTCAACGGGCCAGATACCGGTATGGATTTCAGCGCCATCCGCAAATGTGATCGCGCCTTTTTCGCCCATTTTATAGACCACAATCGTGGCGGTGCTGGCGGCCAGCGCGCGGGCTTTGTCCAAACCCTTCTCAATCCCGCCCGCCATAAAACCGAATTCCTCATCATTGCCGACGATCATGTCGGATTGTGCGGCGGCACGGCTCAGCACCTCTTCGGCAACCTGTGGTGAGGGCCAAGAATAAGGGCGGTAATCCACGTCAAAGATAATCGGCAATCCGGCGGCTTTGGCGCGCGCGAAGGCCTCAAACGTGGCACTGCGTGATGGCTCGGCTGCGAACACAGTCCCTGCCGTAATCAGCGCGCCGAATTTGCCATAATCGACAGCCGCCACATCGCCCGCATCCATTTGAAAATCAGCCGCCCCGTTGCGGTAAATCACGTTGCGGTGCCCCTCAACGCGGCTTTCATAAAAGGCCAGCGAGTTGCGGTATTCCCCGCCCACAGGCGTTACATATTCGGTGCCGACGCCATAGCGTTTCAGCTGTCCCAAACAGTAGCTGCCAATGCTGTCGTCCGACACACGGGTGACAAGTGACGCCTGCCCGCCCAATTTACAAATCCCCGCCGCAATATTGGCGGATGATCCGCCCAATCCCACGGTCACGGTCTCTGCATCCTCGGTCGCAACGCCCGGATCGGTATAAAGGTCGATGCCCGCGCGCCCCACGACAACAAAGTTATTGGCGCGAATGCCCTCAATCAGCCCCGGCATCACACACCATTCCGTTGTTTGTGGCGCGTCGATTCCTGATCGATATGGGCGTCGCGCACGCGGTCCGAGGTCGTCACATGCGGCGTGCCCACTTCCCACCACGCATGGCCTTGGGTCGTCCACCCCTCGTATGGGTCGACCTTCATGACGATCACATAGGTCTTGTCCGAGGCCTGCGCGCGTCCAAAGGCCGCTTCCAGTTCCGCAGGTGAACTGACGGTTTCCGCGGCTGCACCCATCGCCTTGGCATGGGCTTCAAAATCAACACTCACCTGTGCGGTCGCCGTCGGCGTGTCTGCGATCAGGTTGTTAAAGCTTTCGTTGCCAGTGTTATTCTGCAGCTTGTTAATCACCGCAAAACCGCCGTTATCCAGCACCATCACGATCATCTTTTTCTCTGTCAAAACAGAAGAATAGATATCGGAGTTCATCAACAAATAGGATCCGTCACCAGTAAAGACGATTGTTTCACGATCCGGCTCCATCTGCGATTGCGCGATGCGCGCGCCCCAACCGCCCGCGATCTCGTAGCCCATGCAGGAAAACCCGAATTCCACATCGACCGTGCCGATATCCAGCGTTTTCCAGTTGGCCGTGACCTCTGCAGGCAAACCACCTGCGGCGGCAACAATCCGGTCGCGCGGATGACACAGGCGGTTCACCTCGCCAATGGCCTGCGCATAGGACGCAGGGCCATTCCCGACGCGGGTGTTTTCCGCGACATAGTCGTTCCACGTGGCACGCTCTGCTTGCGCGTGCTGGGTCCAGCTTTCTGGCGTGCGATAGGACGCAAGCGCCTCTTGCAGCGCCGCCAACCCCAATTTCGCATCGCCCACCACGGTCGCCGACATATGCTTGGCGGCATCGTGACGGGCGGCGTTCAGGCCGATCAACTTGGCATCATGGGCGAAAGCCGTCCACGATCCGGTGGTGAAATCCTGCAGGCGGGTGCCAACGGCGACAATCACATCGGCCTCTTCGGCAATCGTATTGGCACTATCTGATCCGGTCACCCCAATCGGTCCAATATTCAGCGGATGATCATGTAGCAGATTGGCGCGCCCTGCGATGGTTTCCACCACAGGAATACCCGTGGCTTCGGCAAAGGCGGTCAATTCGGCAACCGCACCGGAATACTGCACACCACCACCTGCGATAATCATCGGGCGTTTGGCGGCTTTCAGCAACGCTGCGGCATCGGCCACTTCATCATGGTCCGGCGTCTGCCTGCGGATGCGGTGCACGCGTTTGTCAAAGAAACTGACCGGATAATCATAGGTCCAGCCCTGCACATCCTGCGGCAAGCCAATAAACGCAGGGCCGCAATCGGCTGGGTCCAGCATTGTCGCCAAGGCGGCTGGCAGCGACTGGATGACTTGCGCGGGATGTGTGATCCGGTCCCAATAGCGGCTGACGGCCTTGAAGGCATCATTGACGCCAAAGGTCGGGTTTCCGAAATGCTCAAGCTGTTGCAACACGGGGTCCGGCAATCGCGTGAGGAACGCATCACCACACAGCAGCAACATGGGCAAACGGTTGGCATGGGCCAAAGCCGCCGAGGTAAGCAGGTTCGCGGTCCCGGGACCAGCGGACGCCGTGCAAAACATAAAGCGGCGGCGCAGATAGGCCTTGGCATAGGCCGCCGCAGCGAACCCCATCCCCTGCTCGTTCTGGCCACGATAAAGCGGCAGTTCTGTCTGGTGGTTATAAAGCGCTTCACCAAGACAAGTCACGTTGCCATGGCCGAAAATACCAAAGCCACCACCGCAAATGCGGGTCTCAACCCCGTCAATCTCAATCCACTGATTTGCCAGATAGCGCACGATCGCTTGCGCCGTCGTCAGCGTGACAGTTTCGGCAGTTTGCCCCATGATATCCCCCCAGCGGTCCGCATGAATTCTGCGATGGTCGCGATTGCGTGTTGACCAATCACCTAAAAGAACGTTACGCATTTTGCAACCGGTTGCAACCGGTTTTTCGGGAGGGGAACAGCATGACAGAGATCGGCATCGGGATCATTGGCGGCGGCTATATGGGCAAGGCGCACGCGGCCGCCTACGGGTCGGTCGGCACGCTCTTTGACACCGCCCTGCGCCCCCGATTGGAGATGGTTTGCGCGTCTTCGGAAGCCTCAGCAGCCAAGTATCAAAAGGCCTTCGGCTTTGCGCGTGGCACCGCCGATTGGCGCGTGCTGGTGCATGACCCCAAGGTCGAAGCCATCGTGATCGCCTCGCCCCAAGATACGCACCGCGAAATCGCCCTCGCTGCTTTTGCTTTGGGCAAACCCGTTTTCTGCGAAAAACCGCTGGGTGCAACGCTCGCCGACTCCATCGCCATGACGGATGCCGCCAAAGCCAGCGGTGCCATCAACATGGTCGGCTTCAACTACATCCGCACCCCCGCCGCGCAATATGCGCGCCAGTTGGTGGCCGACGGCCGCATCGGTGATGTCACCTGGTTTCGCGGCGAACATACCGAGGATTTCTTCGCCGATCCCGCCCTGCCCGCCACATGGCGCACCCAAGGGATGGGCAACGGCACGATGGGCGATCTGGCCCCCCATATGATCAACGGCGCGCGGGCGCTGATCGGGCCGATTACGGCCCTTTGCGCGCAGGTTGAAACCGTGCACGCCAAACGCGGTGACGCGGATGTCACCAACGACGATCAGGCACAATTCATGTGCCGCTTTGCAAACGGCGCGCAAGGCCATCTGTTCTTCAGCCGCATCGCGACAGGGCGCAAAATGGGCTACGCCTATGAAATCCACGGGACGAAAGGGTGCCATCCGTTTCGATCAGGAAGACCAGAACGCGCTGCATCTTTACACCATGGAAGGGCCTGAGGCCGAACGCGGGTTTCGTAAAATCCTGACAGGGCCTGCCCACCCCGATTACCTTCCTTTTTGCCAAGGTCCCGGTCATGGCACAGGATACCAAGACCAGATCATTATCGAGGCCAAGGATTTCCTGACCGCGATTGCCACCAACACCAACATCTGGCCCACGTTTGAAGAAGGGCTTGAGGTCAATCGCGTCGTGACCGCCGCCATTGCATCAAGCGAAAAACAGACTTGGGTCAACGTCTCAGACTATTAACCGAAAGACCAAAGATATGATTAATATCGGTAACGCGCCCTGCTCTTGGGGCATCGAATTCGCCTCTGACCCCGCCTATCCCACCTGGCAATCGGTGCTGCACCAATGTGCCAGCGCGGGCTATAAAGGGATCGAACTTGGCCCCATCGGCTATATGCCCGAAGACCCTGCGATCCTGCGCGATGAGCTGGACAAAAACGACCTGAGCATCATTGGCGGCGTGGTCTTTCGCGCTTTCCATGACCCTGCGAAATGGGACGATGTGATGGACGCCTCTGTGCGCACCTGCAAGGCGCTGACAGCCCACGGCGCACAGCATTTGGTCCTGATCGACAGCATCTCGCCGCGCCGCGCGCCCACCGCAGGGCGTGCCGATGAGGCCGAACAGATGGACAAAGCCGAATGGACCGCCTTTCGCGACCGTCTGGCGACCATCGCGAAAATGGGCACCGAAGAATACGGGCTGACCGTTGGCATCCACGCCCACGCCGCCGGTTTCATGGATTTTGAGCCCGAGTTGGAGCGCCTTTTGGACGAGGTCGACGAAAGCATCCTGAAAATCTGCTTTGATACCGGCCACCATTCCTATGCGGGTTTTGATCCTGTCGCCTTTATGAAGCGCCACATCGACCGCATCAGCTATATGCACTTCAAAGACATTGATCCTGTGGTCAAAGCCGACGTTGTCGCCAAGCGCACCGATTTCTACACCGCCTGCGGTCAGGGGATTTTCTGCAACCTTGGCCAAGGCGATGTGGATTTCCCTGCCGTCCGCCAAGTGCTGCTGGACGCGGGATTTGAGGGCTGGTGCACCGTCGAACAAGACTGCGATCCCTGCCCTGCCCGGCACGCCGCTTGAGGATGCCGAAAGCAACCGCAAATATCTGGAATCAATCGGCTTCTAAGCCCCATCAGACGAAAGTTGATCACGATGACAAAACTCAAATGGGGCATGATCGGCGGCGGCGAAGGCAGCCAGATCGGACCGGCGCACCGGCTTGGTGCGGGGCTTGATGGATTGTTTGAATTCAGTGCAGGCGCGCTGGATCACCGCCCTGAATACGGCATTGATTACGGCCAGCGCTTGGGCCTTGGCGACCGTGCCTATGGCGGCTGGCAGGACATGCTGGAGGGTGAGCTGAAACGCGATGACCGCGTTGATCTGGTCACGGTCGCGACACCGAACGCGACGCATTTCGCGATCACCAAAGCGTTCCTTGAGAACGGCTTTCATGTGCTGTGCGAAAAGCCCATGACCATGACCGTGGAAGAAGGCGAAGAGATCGTCGAAATCGCAAAGAAAACCGGCAATATCTGTGCGGTCAACTATGGCTATACCGGCTACTCGCTGGTGCGTCACATGAAGGCGATGATCGCGCGCGGTGACATCGGCAAGGTCCGTCTGGTGAACGCCGAATTCGCCCACGGGCATCACGCCGATGCCACCGACGCCGATAACCCCCGCGTGCGCTGGCGGTATGATCCGGCACAGGCGGGTGTGTCGGCGCAATTCGCCGATTGCGGTATTCACGCGCTGCATATGGCCAGCTTTGTCACTGGTCAGGAAGTGACGAAACTGTCAGCAGATACAGTGTCTTGCATTGATGTGCGCACGCTGGAAGACGACGCAATGGTGAACTTCCGCATGGATGGGGGCGCTGTGGGTAGGCTTTGGACCAGCTCGATTGCGATTGGGCGTCAGCACGGTTTGGGCATTCAGGTCTTTGGCGAAACCGGCGGTCTGCGCTGGAGCCAGGAACAGCCCAACCAGCTTTATTACATGCCTCTTGGACAACGCCTGCAAGTGATCGAACGCGGCGAGGCGAACCTGTCACCCGAGGCGGACCGGACCAGCCGCGTGACGATCGGCCATGCCGAGGGCATGCCGCTGGCTTTTGCCAATATCTACGCTGATCTCGCCGAAGCGATTAGCGCACGCAAAGAGGGTCGCACAATGGATCCGGCAGCGAACCTTTATCCACGCGCCGAGGATGGGCTGCGGTCGATGGCGGCGGTTTATGCTGTGGCGGAATCCGGCAAAGCAGAAGGAAAGTGGCTGGACGCACGCCCCCCGATGTATCGGTAAGGTGGATTAAAATCCACCCTACGGCAGGGGTCGCAAAGTGCCCCGTTCCACGATCGTACAATCAAACAGCCGCGCCTCCGGGTCGCGGCTGTCGTCGTTCAAAGACGCCTCGATCAGCTCGATTGACGCCGCGATGATCTGTTTGAACGGGTTGTGGATCGTGGTCAGGTTGATGTTTGCCCAGCCTGCCATCTCCATGTCGTTTAACCCAATAATCCCAATGTCTTCCGGCACCCGTAGCCCCGCAGACTGGATCGCCGAAAGCGCGCCGATGGACAGCACATCATCGCCGCAGAAATAGGCCTCCGCGGGTGAAGTGGTCTCCAAGAGACGCAGCATTTCGGCGCGGCCCGCGTCAAACGAATAATTGCTGGCATAGCTGACTGAAAGGTCCAGATCAGAGCCCGCGATCACCTCTTGAAAGCCCGCAAAGCGGTCTTGGGTCGATGTGGCCGTCGCAGGCCCACCCAGAAACGCCACACGGCCATAGCCGCGATCAATCAGGGTTTGTGCCGCCATCCGCCCTGCCGCGATATTGTCGATCCCCAGCACGTTCACTTTCGGGCTGGCTGAGTGTCGCCCAAAGGAATGCACCACAGGCACACCTGCATCCTTGAACCCTTCGGCAAAGCTCTCGGGCAGTGTTGATGACGCAACGATGACCCCGTCCACTGAATAGGCCCGCAACATGCGGATCGAGTTTTCGGGGCTGACCTCATCGGTCAGATTGACCAGCAAAGGGCGCAGACCGCGGGCTTGCAGGCCTTTGGTGAAAAGATCGAAAACCTCAAGAAAAATCGGGTTGTGAAAGTTGTTCGACACCAGCCCGATCATCTTGGTCCGGCCTGTGGTTAATGAAGACGCGAGCGCATTGGGACTATAGCCCAAAGTAGCCGCCGCCTTTTCCACTTTGGCGCGGGTTTTTTCCGACACCGATGCCCCTTCGGTATAGGTGCGCGAGACAGCCGAGCGCGACACGCCGGCAAGCAATGCCACGTCTTTGAGTGTAATCGCCCCTTTAACGGCCTCCTTTGGCATCTTTCTCCGCTTCTGCGGCCACTGCCGCCCAATCCGCTGTCACAAATTTCCAGATGGCGATGCCGCCCAAAGCCACAAAAAGCAGAGCCCAGAACGGCGCGCCATTGGCGACTTCAACCATGGCCCAAAGCAGCGGCAAGCCTGCGGTCACCACCCTGCGCCACATGGGCAGAAAGAAAGGGACCGCGAGATCAAAGAAACCGGGTTTGGGGTGATTGGTCGACATTGCGTGCTGGTCTTTCTCTTTGTGGCCTTCAGTCTAATACATCTCACCCGTCTTGCAACCGGTTGCAGCGCGTATTTCATGGTTTGGCACCTTGCCCCACAGCACAAAACCAGCGCCACTTTCCGATTGTACAGCAGCACCGCTCTGCATCATAAACACAGCATGCGTTTGTCCCGTCGTCCTATCTTTGGCTTTGTTGCCGCCATCGCCGCAATTGTGGCTGTTGCGGGATCGCTGTCGTTTCCCGCGATTGAGCGGCATTATATGCGCCTGCAGGCCGAAAAAGACGCGGTGCCGCTGAAACTCGCGGTCGAAGGTCTGCGCGCCGCTGTCGACCGCTATGCCCCCCTGCCCGCGCTGATCGCCGAAAGGGGTACGTTGATTGACCTGTTGGCGGATCCCGAAAACCCCGCCCTCGTCGCTGCCGTCAATGAAGACCTGCGCCAGACAGCGGCCACTGTTCGGGCAAGTGATGTCTATCTGATGGATATCTCGGGCCTGACGATCGCCGCAGGCAGCTACCGTGAACCTGGCAGTTTTTTAGGGCGGAATTTCAACTATCAGACCTATTTCACCCAAGCGCTCAACGGCGCTTTGTCCAGTTTCTCGGTCTACGGCACGACCACGGGTGAGCGCGGTTATTTCTACGCAGCCCCCGTTGAGGACGGTGAACGTATCGTCGGTGTTCTGGCGGTTAAATTCAACATCTCGGCTTTTGAAAGCATCTGGCGGGGCGCGAACAGTGAATTTATGGTCGCGGACCGCAATGACTTTGTCTTCATGTCGTCGCGTCCCGATTGGCATTTCCGCGCCATGCGCCCGCTCAGCGATGGCACCCTGCGCTTGATTGCGCAAAACCTGCAGTATCCCATCGACCGGATCGAGCTTTTACCGATCACAGTACGCCCGCTTGATGAAGATGCGCGTCTGGTGACAATCGAAGGTGATACGCGTGAAACCTACATCCTGACCTCGCAACGCCTGGCCGATCTTGATTGGACGATGTCGTCGCTCTCTCCGCTCGGGCCTGCGACGCTCAGCGCGTTGCGTTCGATGTTGATTGCGGGTTTGACCGTGCTTTTGCTGTTGGGCGCCCTGCTTGCCTATCTTCTCAAACAGGCGCGCCAGACCGAGGCCCTTGCCAAAGAACAGGACGCCAAACGCCTGCTGGAAGCCGCTGTCGCGGACCGCACGACGGATCTTGAGACTGCCTTGGGGGATTTGCGCCAAACCCAGACCGATCTTATTCAGGCGGGCAAGCTGTCGGCGCTGGGGCAAATGTCGGCGGCACTGAGCCATGAGTTTAACCAGCCGCTGGCCGCCGTGAAATCCTACGCCGATAACGCGGGTGCTTTTCTTGAGCGTGGTCAGGTTGCCGAGGCCAAAGACAACATCACGCGCATCTCGAAAATGGCGGATCGTATGGCCACGATTTCGGCACACCTGCGCAATTTTGCCCGCCGTCCCCAGCAAGCCACCGGTCCCTTGCTGCTCAATGCCGTGGTGCAGGACGCACTGGCGGTGATTGAAATGCGGCTGGCCTCGGAGGGCGGCGAAATTGCCTACACGCCCCCCAAGACGGAAATCTGGGTCACCGGCGGGCACGTGCGCTTGCAACAGGTCATCGTCAATCTGATCAACAACGCGCTCGACGCGATGGAGGATCAGCCAAAGCGGGTCGTGACCTTGGACATCACCAAGACAAGCCTGCATGTCCGCGATACCGGCCCCGGGATCGAACATGCGGCGATTGCCAATATTTTTGATCCTTTCTTTACGACCAAAGCGCCCGGCAAAGGGCTCGGGCTGGGGCTGTCCATTTCGTACAATATCGTCAGCGACTTTGGCGGCACGCTTTCTGCGGCCAACCATCCGGACGGTGGCGCGGTCTTTACCGTCAAACTGCAACCGGCCACCCCGCTGGAGGTTGCCGCGCAATGAAGCAGACCGTGATTTTCGTGGATGACGAAGAAGAGTTGCGCCACGCGACCAGTCAGACGCTGATGCTGGCCGATATTCCTGCGGTTGTTCTTGATAAGGCCGAACTGGCGCTTGCGCAGATCAGCCGTGGCTTTGAGGGCGTGCTTGTCACCGATATCCGTATGCCCGGCCAAGACGGGCTGTGGCTGATGCGCAAAGTGCTTGAGCTTGATCCAGAGTTTCCCGTGATCCTTGTCACCGGCCATGGCGATGTGAACCTTGCGGTCCAGTCGATGCGCGAAGGGGCCTATGACTTTATTGAAAAGCCTTTCGCCCCCTCGCGTCTTGTGTCGACCATCCATCGCGCCTTGGAAAAACGCCGCCTGACAATCGAGAACCGTGCGCTCAAGCGCGAGGTTGGCGGGCGGGACAAATTAGAGGCGCGTTTGATCGGCCGTTCGGACGCCATGGTGGCGCTGCGCAAACAAACCCGCACGATTGCCGCCACAGACGCCGATGTGCTGATTACAGGGGCCACGGGGGTGGGCAAGGATATGACCGCCCATGCGCTGCATGATCTGTCTGCGCGCGGCCCGCACCCTTTCGTGCACATCAACTGCGCCGCCCTGCCCGTCGATCTGGTGGAAAGCGAATTGTTCGGGCATGAGGCCGGCGCTTTCCCGGGGGCCATGCGCGCCCGTTTCGGCAAGTTCGAATTTGCCCGCCAAGGGACCGTGTTCCTTGATGAGATCGACAGCTTGCCCGTCAGCGTGCAGGCCAAGTTGCTCCACGCCATTCAGGCGCGCAAAATTACCCGGCTTGGGTCCAATGAGCCCGTTGATCTCGATATCCGCATTATTGCGGCCGCCAAAACGGACCTCTCCGAGGCCGTCGCAGCCGGTACTTTTCGCGCCGACCTGCTTTATCGTTTGAATGTTGTCACGCTGCATGTGCCGACGCTGGATCAGCGGCGCGATGATATCCCTTCACTGTTCCTCAACCTCGCAGCCCAGGCGGCGGCACGCTATTCGAAACAAACCCCCGATGTGCCTGCCGATGTATTGGCGCAGATGGCCACGCAGGACTGGCCGGGCAATGTGCGCGAGCTGCGCAATGCCGCGGATCGCTTCGTTTTGGGGCTTGATCCGACGGCGACGGTTGCCTCGGATACCGAAGCGCAGTCGCTGGCCCAGAAGATGGCCGAGCATGAACGCGCGCTGATCATGGCCACGCTCACGGCCCAGGGCGGCAGCCTCAAACAGACCTATGAGGCGCTGGGGCTGTCGCGCAAAGCGCTCTATGAGAAGATGCAGAAATATGGGCTTTCCAAATCGGATGCTGACTAAAGCAGCCAAAATGTACCCTTTTCGACCCATTGAATTTCCGGTTTGTCCCTTTTTTCACCCATCACTTGCGCTTAATTTTAACTGTTATCGCAAACACCCCCTCTGAAACCTTGTATCGACCGCGTCAGACAGTGGAAGTGCCCGCCATGCGATCTACATGCACCGCACGTGCCTGAGATCACGGCCTGATCACGGAGAGATCAGGATAAATTTGTGGAGGAACACCCTATGAAACTAGCAGCGCTTATTGCGACAACTGCTTTGACAGCAACAACAGCTTTTGCAGCCGGTCACGAAGACCGCACAGGTTGGCCAGAGAGCTTTACCGTCGGGACAGCATCCCAGGGCGGCACATTCTTTGCCTATGGTTCCGGCTGGGCGAACCTGGTGGCCGAAGAGCTGGGCATGACTGGCGGCGCAGAAGTCACCGGCGGCCCAATGCAGAACATGGCACTGGTTCACACCGGTGATGCACAGTTCGGCATGACAACAATGGGTCCAGCGGCTGAATCCATCGCCGGTACAAACCCGATTGCACCTGGTCTGCAGATGACCAACGCCTGTGCAATGTTCCCGATGTACCAGACACCGTTCTCGGTCACGACACTGGCTTCATCCGGCATCACAACCATCGCGGAAATCCCTGATGGCGCACGTATCGGTTTCGGCCCAGCGGGTTCGACATCCGACACATACTTCCCACGCATGATGGAAGAACTGGGCGTAAACTTTGAGCGCCGCAACGGCGGTTGGGGCGACCTTGGTGGCCAGTTGCAGGACGGCCTGCTGGACGTGATCGCGTTTGCAGCTGGTGTTCCTGTTCCTGCTGTATCCCAGCTGGAAGTACAGACAGACGTGAACATCATTGAATTCACAGAAGAAGAGCAGGCGCAAATTTCCGCGGCCTTCCCTGTGGCGAACTTTGAAATCGCAGCTGACACATACACAACACTGGAAGCACCGGCACGTTCGGTTTCCATGTGGAACTTTGCGATCGCAAACTGTGATCTGCCAGCGTCCTTCGTCAAAGCAGCCGTGGATGTCGTTATGTCCGACAACGAGCGTATGGTGAACATCCACCGTGCGGCCCGTTCCACACTGCCAGAGAACTGGGACAAGAACGCAGGCGTTCTGCCATGGCACCCAGGTGCAGCCGAGTGGTTCATCGAGAACGCTGGCGCAGACATCCCTGCCGATCAGATCTTCGGCAACTAAGCCACTGATCACCCCGGGGCCGCTTTTCGCAAGCGGCCTCGGGACACTTGATTTTTTCGACAAAATTGATGCAGGCTAGATGTCCGTCAGGGCACTCTATGAGCATGCGAGGACCACACGATGACAACCGACCAAACATTAGACGATCAAACGGATGGCCCGATTCTGGCCGAAGGTGTCGACGAAGAACCGGTTGAGCATAACCGCCGCATCTTTACGGGACGCACATATCTGGTTGTAGCGGCTGTCTCAGCCTTCTACGCGCTGTTTCACATGGCGGCCCTGAACGGGTGGTCCATCAGCTCTTGGACCGGCATCAGTATTCCGTTCCTGCCTGTTTTTCCGATGGAGACATGGAACTTCCGGATCGTGCACGTTGCTGGCGCGTTGATCCTTGGCTTCACGCTTTATTCCGCGCGCGCCTTCCCTGATGAAGACGCTGACGCCCACAGCCCGCTGGATTATCTGGCCTATCTCGCCTTGCTCCCTGCCCTTTACGCTTGCTGGACAGCACTCGGCTTTGCCGCCGATATCCAAGGCGGTGTCATGTGGAACGGCATGGATGAAGGCATCCGTAGTGCCGAAATCTATCACTATGGTTATCCACTGCTCGCGGCGACAACAGCCGGGATCGTACTGGGGTGGATGCGTGCGCGTGTGCGCGGCACCGTTGCACCCGCCGATCTGGTGCTGGCCGTCTGCGGCATCGCGGTTGCCATGTACCTGATTACGATCTTTGGCACGCTGATGCGGAACTCGACCGGGACGCCCTTTGCGCCAATCGGGATGAGCCTTGCTGCTGTTGCAGGCACTGCGCTGATCATGGAGCTGACACGGCGCGTGGCGGGTATGGCGCTTGTCATCATCGCAGGTGTCTTCTTGGTCTACGTGTTTGTCGGTGACCTTCTGCCAGGTTTTTTGAACGCGCCTGACATCACATGGCAGCGTTTCTTTAGCCAAGTCTACACTGACGCCGGTATCCTTGGGCCAACAACGGCTGTATCCTCGACCTACATCATCCTGTTCATCATTTTCGCGGCCTTCTTGCAGGCCTCCAAGGTGGGCGATTATTTCGTGAACTTCGCGTTCGCTGTCGCTGGCCGCGCACGTGGTGGCCCAGCAAAAGTGGCGATCTTTGCCTCTGGCCTGATGGGGATGATCAACGGCACCTCTGCGGGTAACGTTGTGGCAACAGGGTCTCTGACGATCCCGTTGATGAAAAAGGTAGGCTACAAGCCAACGACCGCAGGCGCAGTTGAGGCCGCCGCCTCGACCGGTGGCCAGATCATGCCGCCGATCATGGGGGCCGGTGCCTTTATCATGGCCGAGATCACAGGTATTCCCTATACCGATATCGCGGTGGCCGCGATCATTCCCGCGATCCTTTACTTCGTATCCATCTACTTCATGGTCGATTTTGAGGCCGCGAAACTGGGTATGCGCGGGATGCGTGAAGACGAGTTGCCGAAGCTCAAGGACATGGTCCGTCGGGTCTTCCTGTTCCTGCCGATCATCATTCTGATTGGTGCGCTTTTCATGGGCTACTCGGTCATCCGTGCCGGTACTTTGGCAACGGCCTCGGCTGCAGTGGTCAGCTGGTTCACGCCTTACCGCATGGGCCTGCGCTCGGTCACCAAAGCGTTTGAACTGGCGGGCATCATGTCGATCCAGATCATCGCGGTTTGTGCCTGTGCCGGTATCATCGTGGGTGTTATCTCGCTCACCGGTGTTGGCGCGCGCTTCTCGTCCGTGCTCCTGAACATTGCCGAAGCCAACCAGTTGCTGGCCCTGTTCTTTGCGATGTGCATCGCGATCCTGCTGGGCATGGGTATGCCAACAACGGCGGCCTATGCTGTGGCGGCATCGGTTGTGGCGCCGGGCCTTGTGCAACTGGGTATTCCCTTGCTGACGGCGCACTTCTTTGTGTTCTACTTCGCCGTTGTCTCTGCGATCACGCCGCCTGTGGCCTTGGCCAGTTACGCCGCTGCGGGTATTTCGGGGGCGAACCCGATGGCAACATCCGTGGCATCGTTCAAGATCGGCATTTCGGCCTTCATCGTGCCGTTCATGTTCTTCTACAACGGGGCGATCCTGATGGATGGCACATGGTTCGAAGTGATCCGTGCCGGTATCACGGCGGTCTTCGGGGTGTTCTTGCTGTCCTCGGGTGTCCAAGGCTGGTGGGTTGGCAACCGCGCGGCAGCGCCGATCCGGATTGGCCTGCTGATTGTCGCGCTTTGCATGATTGCTGGCGGATTGCTGACAGACCTGATCGGAATTGGCGGCGCTGTTGCTCTGTACTTTATGGCCAAAGTTGCGCAGCCAAAGGTTGCTGCGTAAGCTGACAAAGACCACAAACTAAAGAGGGAGCGGCGCAAATGCCCCGCTCCCTTTTATATTTCCGCACCAGACCTTTAATCACGCTTAAGGCGGTCTACATGGGTACCAACAAGCAAGAACGGGATGGTCCCTTGTCCGGCAGAATACACCACGCCGCAATCGCAGTGATCCGCTCAGACAATGGCTATTACACTTGCGCGAAAAATAAGTTATCCGGCGCGCACTGCGTAAAGAATTGACCACCAATCTGGAAGTCCGCTTTGATTGAACTCAGCCCTTATGAGCTTTTCGTACTGGCCTCTGGCGCAATGGCGTTTGGCCTTTATCTCTTGATCAAAGGCGGGGATTGGACGGTCGATGCTGCTGTATTTGTCGCCGAACGCACCGGGCTTTCGCCGCTGTTTATCGGGGCGACCATCGTGTCTTTCGGCACCTCGGTGCCCGAACTCTTTACATCCGTCACCGCCAACGTCCAAGGCTACCCCGGCATCGCACTTGGCAACGTTCTGGGATCGAATGTCGCCAACATCCTGTTGGTTTTGGGTGCGACGGCCTTTGTGTTTCAGGTGACAGCCCAGCCAAAGGATCTGGTCAAAGACCTTGGCATGATGCTCTTGGCGACGGCAATCATGGCCTACGGCATGCTGACCGGCGGTTTCGGTCAGATCTTCGGCCTGATCATGTTCGCTATTCTGGCGAGTTTTGTTTTCTACCAATACAAAACCGACAGCATCCCGCTTGAAGAAGACGATGACGATGATGACGCCCCTGCCATCGCGACGATGAAAGGCGCGATTGTCGTATTGCTCGCGGGTTTGGCCGCCCTTGGGATCGGATCAGAACTGCTTGTCAAAGGGGCCGTTCAAACGGGGTCCGCAATCGGCGTGCCCGAGGCGGTTATCGGTCTGACCGTCGTGGCCTTCGGCACTTCCCTGCCCGAGCTTTCCACCTGTATCGCCGCCGCGCGCAAGCAGTCGGTTGGCCTGATCTTGGGCAACATCATCGGCTCGAATACTTTTAATATCCTGTCGATTATTGCCCTGACCGCCGTCATCACACCTTTGGATGTCGATCCGGTGCTGCTCGGCGCGGACCTTTGGGTCACTGTGGCAGTCGCTGTTCTCTTCGCGCTTTGGATGCTGACGATCAGCAGCCTGAAGCGCTCGACCGGGATCGTGATGATGGCCGCCTATGTGGTCTTTGTCGCGGCGCAATACCTGACGCCCTAACCAAGAAAGCCCCGCAATATGAGCAAAGCAGAGATCGGTCTGGTAGGCCTTGGCACCATGGGCGCAGCCCTTGCATTGAACATCGCTGACAAGGGTTTTGACATCGCGGTCTGGAACAGGACCACCGAGACGACCCACGCCTTTCATGAGAACGCGGGTGATCTGGCGGACCGGATTACGCCGACCGACACGCTGGAAGATCTGGTCGCAAACCTCAAATCCCCCCGCGCGATTATCCTGATGGTCCCCGCTGGCGCGCCGGTCGATGAACAGATCGCCGCCCTGCGCCCGCTGCTCGATGATGACGACATGATCATTGATGCGGGCAACGCGAATTTCCACGACACCAACCGCCGCGTCAAAGAGGCAGGTGATCTACCCTATCTGGGCATCGGCGTCTCTGGCGGAGAAGAAGGCGCACGTTTCGGCCCCTCGATCATGGGCGGCGGCAAGAAAGACTACTGGGACCGTGTGGCGCATATTCTTGAGGCGATTGCCGCCAAACACAAAGGCCAGCCCTGTGCCACATGGATGGGCGAAGAAGGTGCCGGGCATTTTGTCAAAGCCGTGCACAACGGGATCGAATATGCCGACATGCAGATGATCGCCGAGGTCTATGGCATCATGCGCGACGGTCTTGGGATGGATAACACCGCCATCGCTGAAACCTTCGCGAAATGGGACAAGGGCCCGCTGCGCAGCTATCTGATTGAGATTTCAGGCAAGGTGGCCGCGGCGGTTGATCCCGAGACAGGCCAACCCATGCTGGACGTCATCGTTGATGCGGCGGGTCAGAAAGGCACTGGTCGCTGGACCGCGATCGAGGCCCAGCATCTGGCCGCCGCGATCCCCGCGATTGAGGCCGCTGTCGTGGCGCGGAACCTTTCAGCGCAGCGAGAGGCGCGCGCCGCAGGCGAGGCGCTTTTCGGTGCCGCACCACACCATATTGCCCATGATGTGTTGTCTCTGGACGCACTGGAAGAAGCACTGATCGCGGGCAAGATCCTGTGCTATGCGCAGGGTTTTGGCATGATCGAAAAGGCGTCGGACAAATACGGCTGGGCGCTGCCCTTGCCCGCCATTGCCGAAGTCTGGCGCGAAGGCTGCATTATCCGGTCGGACATGCTGGATGATATGGCCACCGCGCTGCGCGAAGACCCTGACCGCAACCTGATGATGGCCTCCGGTTTCGCAGATCGGCTCAAGCATACCCATAACGCGCTGCGCAATGTGGTCGCACAAGCGGCGCTGCATGGGTTGGCAGTACCGGCACTATCGTCAGGGCTGGCCTATTTTGACGCGATGCGAACCGCGCGCGGCACCGCGAATATGATCCAAGGACAGCGTGATTTCTTTGGCGCGCATGGGTTTGCGCGGTTCGATGGCGGCGAGGGTCACCACGGCCCTTGGGGCAGTTAACCCAAAGCGTACCCTGCCCCGCGCACCGTGCGCACAGGATCAGCGCCACCGTTCTGCGTCAGGACCTTGCGCAAACGTCCCACATGCACATCGACAGTGCGGGTATCGACGTAGATATCGCGCCCCCACACCCGATCCAGCAGCATATCGCGTGACCAAACGCGCCCCGGCTTTTCCATAAAGGTCGACAGCAGGCGAAACTCGGTCGGCCCAAGTTTGAGCGCCATATCATTGCGCGTCACACGGTGGGTTTCCGCATCAAGCACGATGTCATCAAAGGTCAGCACCTGCCCCACCGTCGCAGGACGTACGCGCCGCAATTGCGAGCGCACGCGCGCCATCAGTTCGGACACGGAATATGGCTTCACCACATAATCGTCAGCACCCGTTTCCAGCCCGCGCACCTTGTCCACCTCTTCGGCACGCGCCGACAGCATGATGATCGGGATTGTCCGGGTCTCGGGGTTAATCTTCAGACGCCGGCACACCTCGATCCCTGACAGATGGGGCATCATCCAATCCAGCACGATCACATCAGGCGCGTCTTCTGCCACGCAAAGCAGGCCCTCTTCGCCATTTTCGGCGCGGCTCACGCGGAACCCTTCCGCTTCCAGATTGTACCCCAGAACTTCCCGCTGGGCGGCCTCATCTTCAACAATCAGAACATGGGGTTGCTGTGTCATTGGCTTAGCTCGGATCCGTCACATATGCAGTTTTATCGCCCTTGGGCCGCGCCTCATCAGGCATTTCGCCGGTGACCAGATAAATCACCTGCTCGGCCATATTTGTCGTCAGATCACCCATCCGTTCGATGTTTTTCGCCATGAAATGCAGGTGCATGCAGGGCGTGATATTGCGGGGATCTTCCATCATGAAGGTCAGGAATTCGCGAAACAGCGCGTTATACATCTGATCGACTTCCTGATCGCGCTGGCGCACGTCTTCGGCCAATTCCGCGTCACCGCGCACATAGGCATCAAGCGTATCTTTGAGCATCTGCTCGACCTCGCGCGCCATCCGGCGCAGCGCTGCATCTGATCCAGCAACAGGGTTCATTTCCACCAACACGCTGGTCCGCTTGGCGATATTCTTGGCGTAATCCCCGATCCGTTCCAGCGATGCAGCAAAGCGCAGCACTGTAAGAACAGAGCGTAAGTCCTTGGAAACAGGGGCGCGCAGCGCAATCGTGCGTGCGGCCTCATCGTTGATCTGGATCTCAAGCGCGTCGATTGACTTATCACCTGCGCGCACCTCTTCGGCCAGTTCGGTGTCACGATCCGAAAGCGATTTCACCGCCTTCAAAATCGCCTCTTCCACCTGACCACCCATTTTCATGATGAGCGTGGTGATCCCTTCAAGATCACGATCGTAAGCTGACGAAATATGTTCGTTCATGGGTGCTGCTCCTTACCCGATCCGGCCGGAAATATAGCTTTCCGTGCGCGGGTCCTGCGGGTTGGTGAAAATCTTGTCGGTGTCGTCATATTCCACAAGGTGGCCAAGGTGGAAAAACGCGGTTTTCTGGCTGACGCGGGCCGCCTGCTGCATCGAGTGCGTCACGATCACCACCGAGAAGCTTTGGCGCAGCTCGTCGATCAGTTCCTCGACCTGTGCCGTAGCAATCGGGTCAAGCGCGGAACACGGCTCGTCCATCAGCAAAACTTCGGGCGCGGTCGCAATCGCGCGCGCGATGCACAAACGCTGCTGCTGGCCACCGGAAAGGCCGGTACCGGGTTTATCCAAACGGTCCTTGGCCTCTTCCCAAAGGGCGGCTTTGCGCAGGGATTTTTCAACAATCTCGTCCAGATCGGCCTTGTTGCGGGCCAGACCGTGAATTTTCGGACCGTAAGCCACGTTGTCATAGATCGACTTGGGAAACGGGTTTGGCTTTTGAAACACCATGCCCACCTTGGCGCGCAGCTGCACCGGATCGACACGCGGATCATAAATATCTTCACCATCAATGCGGATGTCACCGGTGACACGTGCGATATCAATCGTGTCGTTCATCCGGTTGATGCAGCGCAGGAACGTGGATTTGCCACAGCCCGACGGGCCGATAAAGGCCGTTACGGTCTTGTCGTCGATATCAACGCTCACGTCTTTGATTGCGTGGGTTTCACCATAGTAAACCTGCACGCCCTTGGCCGAGATCTTGATGTCGTGTTGGGTACTCATTGCGCGGTCCATTTGTGTCATATCTTCCATTTGTCTGCCCTCTTACCAGCGCCGTTCAAACCGGCGACGCAAGTAGATCGCGACCGCGTTCATAATAAGCAAAAACACCAGCAGTGTAATGATCGCACCCGACGCCCGTTCCACAAAGGCCGGATCAGAGCGTTGGGTCCAGTTGTAGACCTGCACGGGCAAGGCGGTTGAGGCCTCTCCGAACAGCCCCGCTTCGGGCGTATAGGCGGCGGGGTATTCACGCACAAAGGCCACCATGCCGATCAACAAAAGCGGTGCGGTTTCCCCCAGCGCCTGCGCCAGCCCGATGATCGTTCCTGTCAGAATACCCGGGGCCGCCAAAGGCAACACATGGTGGAACACCGACTGCATTTTCGACGCCCCTACACCCAACGCCGCATCACGGATCGACGGCGGCACCGATTTCAGCGCAGCACGTGTCGAAATAATAATCGTGGGCAAGGTCATCAGTGTCAGCACCAGACCACCGACAAGCGGCGAGGATTGGTTGAACTCCATAAAGTTGATGAAGATCGCCAAACCAAGGATACCATAGACGATCGACGGCACAGCCGCGAGGTTCGAGATATTGACCTCAATGACATCGGTGATGCGGTTTTTCGGTGCAAATTCCTCAAGATAGATCGACGAGGCCACGCCGATGGGCAGCGCCAGAAACAGCACCACCAGCATCATATAAAGCGACCCAAGGATCGCCACGCCAAGCCCTGCGGCTTCGGGGCGCTGGCCGGATGCATCGGGGGCGGTAAAGAAATTCCAGTTGAACTTGGTCTCGATCACACCCGCATCGGCCATCTGTTGCGCCAGCATCAGCGCCTCGGGCGAGGTGTTGCCATCGCGCTCGGCGCTTTCCAATGTCACGCGGCCTTTGAAATACCCATCAATCCGGCCCGCGGCCAGAAGATCAAAGGTGACGGTCTGACCGATCAGATCAGGGTTCGCCAAAACGCGGTCTCGTACCGTCGCTGCCGCCTCTTTCGAGATCATGTCGAACATATCCCTGTCCGACAAATCCGTCGTCAGTCCAAGCCGCGCGACTTCCGTCACAATCGCATTCGCCAAGATCGGCGCATAGCCAAGTGTCGTCACCCGCGCTATTTCCTCAGGATCACGGGTCCCGTCGCGGTCCAACCGCTCTTCTGACAGTTCAACCGGCAGCGTGATGAAGGTCTGCTGAAACGAGCTAAGACCATTGGTCAGCACGGACGTCAGCAGCACCGCCAGCGCCAGCATCGCCGCGACAATGGCGGCCAAACCGTAGGCCTTGAACCGCGCCTCGGTGGCGTTGCGCTTTTTGGTGCGCGCATCAAGGGTAAGTAGCGAGGTCTTCATTCGTACTGCTCCCGGTATTTCCGCACGATATAGAGGGCAAAGACGTTCAGTCCCAGCGTGATGACAAAGAGCGTCAGACCCAACGCAAAGGCCACCAGTGTTTCGGGGCTGGCGAAATCGGTATCGCCGGTCAACTGGCTGACGATTTTCACGGTCACGGTGGTCATGGCCTCAAAGGGGTTGAGCGAAAGCCGTGCCGCGGCCCCTGCCCCCAGCACCACGATCATCGTCTCGCCAATGGCGCGGGACGCAGCCAGCAGGATGGCACCGACAATACCGGGCAAAGCGGCGGGGATCACAACCTGGCGGATCGTCTCGGACGGGGTCGCGCCTAGGCCAAGCGAGCCATCGCGCATCGCTTGCGGGACCGCATTGATGATGTCGTCAGAGAGCGAGCTGACAAAGGGGATCAGCATCACCCCCATGACCAAACCAGCCGTCATCACCGATGAGGCGCTCTGCCCCAACCCCATGGGTTCGGCGAAATAATCGCGCAACAGCGGGCCCACTGTGATCAGCGCGAAAAGGCCGTAAACAATTGTGGGGATACCGGCCAGCACCTCGATCAGTGGCTTTGTGATGGACCGCATGCGCGGGCTTGCGTATTCCGACAGGTAAATCGCGGCAAACAGGCCCACAGGCACCGCAAAGAACAGTGCGATAAAGCTGACGTAGAGTGTGCCCCACAAAAGCGGGATGATACCCAGATCACTATCGCCTCGGAAATTGGGCGACCATGTCGTGGAAAAGAAGAAATCACGCCAGTCATACTGGCCAAAGAAATTGAACGTCTCGAACAGCATCGAAAACACGATGCCCACGGTCGTCATGATCGCGATGGTCGAGGAAAAGATCAAAAGCCCCAGTATCCAGCGCTCTGCGGCGGTGCGCGCGCGGCTATCAACCTTGATCTTGATCAGTGACAGCGCAAAACCCGTCACACCAAGCCCAAGCACCACCAACGCAAAGAACCAGTTCGGCTCAGACCCTGACAGGCGGGCATAAAGGGCAAAAAGCAGAACAGCAGCAGCGGGCGGCACGACAGTCGACAGCACCGTATTCAACGCATGCTGTCTGGGAAGTGAGGACAGAACGCGGATATCGCCACCAGCCACTTGCAAGGCCCGCGATTTGGCCAGGAAAAAGCCCACGACGGCCAGCGCGAAGGTCATCAAGAGCGGTGTCGTCAGCGATTGCATGGGGTATTTTCCATAATCGGGGAATGTCGGGGGCGTCCTTAAACACCCCCGACCATGTTGTCGAGATTAAGAGCCGGAGCCCATGACCACTTCGTTTGCCACAGTCGCCTGCACGTCCATCAGCTCTGGGTCAGAGACCAGACCGTATTCCGCCAAAGGACCGAACGGGCCTGCAACGTCGTCCGAGACAAAGAACTCAGCGAATTCTTTCAGGCCTGGGATTACGCCGATATGGGCCGCTTTGATGTAGAAATAGAGCGGACGCGACACAGGGTACTCTGCTGCTGCGATGCTCTCAGTCGTTGGGACCACACCGTTCATCGTCGCAACCTGAAGCTTGTCAGTGTTGTTCTCGTAGAACGACAGACCAAAGACGCCGATGCCGTTGGTGTCTGCCTCGATGCGGGCCAGTGTTTCGGTATAATCGCCGTCGATGTCGACAGAGCGGCCATCAGTGCGGATTTCCATGCACTTACCTTCAGCGGTGTCCTCATCGACACCGGCGTCCAGCATTGCCTGCAGGAAACCACCGTCTTCACAACCGGCAAGGATCACTTTTTCCTCGAACACTTCACGTGTGCCGTGCTTGGTGCCGGGGATGAAGGCCTGAATGGGCTGCGCGGGGAAGTCCGGGTTCACCTGATCCCATGTTTCGAACGTGTTTGGCACCAGCGCGCCATCAATGAAATGCTCATTGGCCAGCGCCTTGTACCAGTCTTCTGGTGTGAATGCGAAAGAATTGCCATCGATGTCCGAGGCAAAAACGATGCCATCATAGCCGATGCGGACCTCGATGATGTCTGTCACACCGTTTGCGGCGCAGACTTCGATCTCGGCCGGGCGGATCGCGCGGGATGCGTTTGCGATGTCGATTGTGTTGGCACCAACGCCGTCACAAAACCGCTTCAGACCAGCGGAAGAGCCACCGGATTCGACAACGGGTGTCGGGAAATCAAAGTTTTCGCCAAAGGCTTCTGCCACGATTGCCGCATAAGGCAGCACGGTGGAAGAGCCGGCAACCTGCACGTTGTCACGCGCAAAAGATGTGGTGGCTGTAAGGGCAATCACCGCGGTTGTCGCGGTCAGCTTCATGATAGACATCAAATCACTCCTGTCTGTCAGATATCGGTGACGCGCGAACCGCCCCACCATCGCGGCCCGTTTACGCAGCCCACCCAAACCTTTTGTGACATTCATGTAAAAGTTTTATGACAAAGGCGCCGTTGGCAAAAAAACTGACACGGTTGTGCCCTGCCCCACTTGGCTTTCGATCGTCATGCGCCCGCGATGCCGGTTGATGATGTGTTTCACAATCGCAAGCCCAAGGCCGGTCCCACCCACTTCGCGCGATCTGTGATTATCAACGCGGTAGAATCGCTCGGTCAATCGCGCAAGATGATGCTCTGCGATCCCCTCACCCTTGTCAGTGACGGTGATCTGCACCGCCTCTGCGCGCAATCGCTGGTGCAGGGTGCGCGGCAAAAGCGATACTTTCACCTCTTTTCCTGTGGCCCCGTATTTGATCGCGTTTTCCACCAGATTGGTGAACACCTGCACCAACTGCCCTGCATCGCCCGGCACAGTTTCTTCCGGTGCGACAAGATCCAAGGTGACCGTGACCCCCGCCACCGATGCTTGCGGCTCTAGTCCTTTGATGACGGAGGCAAGCAAAGCGCCCAGTTCCACCTCTTCGCGGGGGCGCACGCGCTCGTCCTCTTCGACACGGGACAGCGACATCAGATCATCGACGAGGCGCCGCATACGGTTCGCCTCATGTGCCATAATGTCCAAGAAACGGGTCCGCGCGACCGGATCGTCCTTTGCCGCCCCGTTCAGCGTTTCAATAAAGCCCAGCAAAGCCGTCAGCGGTGTGCGCAACTCGTGGCTGACATTTGCCACGAAATCCCGGCGCATTTGGCCTGCTTGTTCGGATGCGGTCTGATCCTCGAAGGTCAGCACGATATCATCCTGGGCCGCAGCAACGCTCACCCTGTAAATCGTATCCTTCGGACCTGACCTTCCGGTATAGCGCACGAATGCCCCCACACCGGTGCGGCGGGTTTCGGCAATTGCGGCAATGATGGTCGGTTGCCGCAAGGCAGTGATATAGTGCTTACCCAAAAGATCCGGTCCAAGGATAGAATCAACCGTGTTATTGGTGGCGCTCACACGCTCATCAACGCCGATCACCAGAACCGGCATCGGAAAAGCATGGAGAATGGAAACAATGTGTTCGTCCGTCATGTTGCGTTCCTAAGGCTTTTCAAGACATTCGGAAAGCCTGAGACAAAATGCCCTACCAAAGTAATAAAGTTGTCTCAATCATTGGTTGAATTTCGCCTTAATTTCTTCCTACTTAAGTTTACGAGCACAAAAATAATTTAGACGGAAAGTTAATGCATAATCCTGCGCGACAGCAATTTGCTGCGCAGCCGACTACTGAAGTAGAGCTGGCTGTTCGAACCTTGGTGATCGGAAATGTGGGCCGGTGGATCGCGGAAGGACGCACGCTCGTCTCGCTGGATCATGTGCATTTCACGGAACTGGACAGCCTGACATCGGAATTGCTCAGCGAGATTGATCCCGACTTGATTTTATCACCTTTGTTTGGCGGCAACTTTGACGTGATTGATGTCGCACAGCGCCTTACAGAGTTGGGTTATGAGGGACGCTATCGCGCCATTAGTGAAAATATGCCCGACAGCGAAATGATCCGCAGGGAAGTCTGCGCGCAGTCCGAGGGTCTGGATTTTGATCTTCTGTCGCTGCCACCAAAACGCTGCGAAAAGTCATGACAAGGGTGTAAGGTCGCGCCGGAAGCGCGCAGCATTCTGTTGATAATGCAGTGCTGACAACCGCAGACCTTCGATCGCCTGTGCATCAAGCTCGCGCACCACTTTTCCCGGCGCACCCATCACCAGACTACCATCAGGGATCACTTTGTTTTCGGTGATCAACGCACCTGCACCGATGAGGCAGTTGCGTCCGATCACGGCCCCGTTCAAAATAGTGGCCCCCATGCCAATCAGTGTATTTTCCCCAATCACACAGCCATGCAGCATCACCTTATGGCCAATGGTACAGCCCGGCCCGATGATCAGCGGCGACCCCATATCGGTGTGCATAACCGTGTTTTCCTGCACGTTACTGCCCGCACCAACCGTGATCCGTTCATTATCGCCGCGCAGGGTGCTGCCAAACCAGACCGAGGTTTTCTCTTCCAGCACGACATCGCCAATCAAATGACAGCCCGGTGCCACCCAAGCATCATCAGCGATTTGTGGGGCGATATCGCCCAAGGCATAAAGGGTCATGTCCGTTCTCCAAATTCGGTCTGCAAGGCGCGCACATGGTCCACCAATTGCGGCTGTTGCGAGCGGCGCAAACGCTCGGCGCTGATGATCGTTTTAAGCTGCTTTTCCGTCTCATCCAGATCATCGTTCACCAGCACGTAGTCATAGCCATCCCAATGGCTGATCTCGTCCCAGCTTTTCTGCATCCGGCCTTCGATCACCTCGGGGGCGTCCTGCCCACGGCTGACAAGCCTGCGATGCAATTCCGTGATCGAGGGTGGCAAGATAAAGATCGACAAGACATGTTCTTGCAGCGACGAATTGCTGATCTGCTGCGCGCCCTGCCAGTCAATATCGAAAAGCACATCGCGCCCGCTTTCGATTGCCGCTTTGACAGGCGCTTTGGGCGACCCATAGTAATTGCCAAAGACCCGCGCATGTTCGAGCATCTCTTGCGCGGCCACTTGTTCCTGAAATTCGGGGACCGAGACAAAGAAATAGTCTTTGCCATTCACTTCGCCCTCACGCGGCGCACGTGTCGTGGCAGAGACCGAAAACCGCAGCGTGTCATCCCAGGCCCGCAAACGCCCTGCCAATGTGGATTTCCCTGCCCCTGATGGTGACGACAGGATGATCAATAGGCCGCGTCGGGTCATCTGTTACTCCACATTCTGTATTTGCTCGCGCATCTGGTCGATCACCGCCTTCAGGTCAAGGCCGATGGCCGTCAGCGGGGCGGCCTGCGCTTTGGCGCAAAGCGTATTGGCCTCACGGTTAAATTCCTGTGCGAGAAAATCAAGCTTCCGGCCCGCTGGTTTGTCATCGTCCAACAGCGCCCTTGCCGCGGCAACATGCGCTTTCAGGCGGTCGATTTCTTCGGTGACATCAGATTTTACCGCCAACAAGGCCAACTCTTGCGCGACGCGCCCGGGCTCAACCTCGGCCACGTCTTCCAGCACACGGCGCAATGCCGCGGTCAGGGTGGCTTTGACCTGCGGCGCGCGCGCTTGGGCCGCAACGGCCGCTGCCTCGGTCAGTGCTGCGATCTGGTCCAACTGGTCGCGGATCACCGCCTCAAGTGCGGCGCCTTCACGGGTCCGCATCTCGACGAAATCGGCAACCAAAGGGGCAACATCGGCGATCAAGGCCGCCGCCAAAGCCGCTGCATCATCCTCTGACTTTGCAGGTATCAACACCCCGCGCTGTGTCAGCACATCCGCCGCCGTCGGTTGTCCCAGCGTGACGCCCATCGCAAAGGCGCGTTCCTGTACCAGATCAAGCGCCTTGAGCACCTCATCAAGATAGGCCTCATCCACGGCCAGCGCGCCTGCGCTATCTTCGCGCTGCAAACGCAGGTTCACGGTGACATTGCCACGCGACAGCGCCTTGGTCAGTGCCGCACGGACGGCGGGTTCAAGCCCCTCGATCCCCTCGGGCATCCGCAAGCGCAGATCCAGCCCCCGCGCATTTACACCGCGCATTTCCCAGCTCCAAGAGGCCGCACCGATCGCGCCTGTGCGGCTTGCGAAGGCTGTCATGGAATGTGTCATTGGATGAACCCATCTGTCTTGCTGTGCCTGCAACTAATGCCAATCGACAGGGCGGAGCAAGGGCCGCCTTGCAACGCGGCCATTAACCACTTTACAATTTCTTGCATGATTGCGGCCCAAGAATTTGTTAAAATGTTATGAAGTTGGTGAGAATTAGTACCCCGATTGTTGGGGAGAACGAGTGATTATGGGTATGGATATGAACGACGATATGAAAGAACGGCGCGGCGCCGATATGCCTGGTCAAAGCGATCCGATTTTAAAAAGCCTCGAGCAATACTGGCAAACCCTGCGGCACGCCCAACGTCTGCCTGCGCGCAATGACGTGGCCCCGAGCAAGATCGACGATGCCCTGCCCCATGCTTTTATTCTCCAGCGCGTCGCCCCCGGCACAGCCCGGTTTCGGGTGGCCGGTCAACGGTTGCATGATCTTCTAAAGATGGATGCGCGCGGCATGCCGTTCAGCACAATTTTTCTGCCTGACGCGCGGGAGCAAGCGCAGAGCTTGCTGGAATCTGCCTTTAGTTCACCCGCGATTGTCTGCATTCCGCTGGTTTCGCCGGCAACACTCTTACGGCCCGCGCTGGAAGGAAAAATCCTGCTGCTACCCTTGCGCGACAGCGACGACAATACCACCCGCATGTTGGGCGCTTTGGTGACGCAAGCGCACACTGCCAATCGCCCCCGGCGTTTCACGATACCGCAAGGGGCGCGCATCCGGCATGAACCGATCGGCCTGCGGCTTGCTCCGACACCGCTGTTTCCGCCTGCGCCAAGCAAAAGGCCGGACGCAGCACGCCCGGCCCTCCGACTTGTCATCAATAACGGGTAATCAGCCCGCTTTGGCCTGCGCCATCGCGCTGCGGCGCGACGACAGTTCCTCGGCCACAAGGAAAGCCAGTTCCAGCGACTGCGACGCGTTCAAGCGCGGGTCGCAGGCCGTGTGGTAACGGCTGGACAGGTCTTCGTCGGTCACCGCACGGACACCGCCGGTACATTCGGTCACGTCCTTGCCGGTCATCTCGAAATGGACACCACCGGGGACGGTGCCTTCGGCGTTGTGGATGGCAAAGAACTCTTTGACTTCGCGCAGCACGCTTTCAAATGGCCGTGTCTTATAACCGCTGGAAGATTTGATCGTGTTGCCGTGCATCGCGTCACAGGTCCAAACGACGTTGGCGCCCTCTTCCTCGACGGCTTTGATCAGACGCGGCAGGTGTTCCCCCACAGACCCCGCGCCAAAGCGTGCGATCAGGGTCAGGCGACCGGCCTCATTGTTGGGGTTCAGCGATGCCATCAGCGCCTTGAGGTGGCCGCTTGTCATTGACGGGCCGCACTTCAGCCCAATCGGGTTCAGCACACCTTTGCAGAATTCCACATGCGCGCCATCGGGCTGGCGTGTGCGATCACCGATCCAGATCATGTGACCGGACCCTGCCAACCATTTGCCAGAGGTCGAATCCAGACGGCACAGCGCCTCTTCGTATTCCAGCAAAAGCGCTTCGTGGCTGGTATAGAAATCAACGGTCTGCAATTCGTGGTTGGTTTCGGTCGTCAGACCTGCTGCTTCCATGAAATCAAGCGTATCGCTGATACGGGCCGCCATATCGCTGTATTTCTTGACTTCATTGCTGTCAGTAAAGCCGAGGGTCCATTTGTGGACCTCATGCACATTGGCAAAACCACCGGTCGAGAACGCGCGCAACAGGTTCAGCGTGGCTGCCGCCTGCAGGTACGCCTGCAACATCCGGTCGGGATCGGGATTGCGGCTTTCGGCGGTGAAATCAAACCCGTTGATGATATCACCACGGTAACTTGGCAGTTCCACACCATCCACTGTTTCGGTCGGGGCCGAGCGCGGTTTGGCCATCTGGCCCGCCATACGGCCCACCTTGACCACAGGCACTTTCGCGCCATAGGTCAGGACCATCGCCATTTGCAGCATCACTTTGAAGGTGTCGCGGATACCGTCGGCACCGAATTCCGCAAAGCTTTCGGCGCAATCGCCACCTTGCAGCAAAAACGCTTCACCACGGCTAACAGCGGCGAGTTCAGCGCGCAGGTTGCGGGCCTCACCTGCAAAAACCAGCGGTGGATAGCTTGCAAGACGACGTTCAACAGCGTTCAGCGCGGCTTCGTCAGTATACTCAGGCATCTGGACCCGGGGCTTTTTGCGCCAGTCAGATTTTTGCCAGTCAGTCATCATCTTGCTCCATATCGGGGTCGGTTAGCGTTATCAGCCCAAAGCGTATAGCGCGGCAAAACAGGCAGGCCAATGGCAAAAAGCAAGGTGCGGGGCGGCTTTGGTGTGGCGACTTTTCCCTTGTCCACAGGCGTCAAACCTGTTGATGTCCTTAACTGAATAAACGACCCAGAAAGATAAAGATGCTCAACGACCCCCAGATCGTGGACGTAGACCATTCTGGCAAACCACGCAGGTTTGTTTTTGCACTGATGGCCAATTTCACCATGCTCAGCTTTGCGGCGGCGATTGAAAGCCTGCGCATTGCAAACAGAACGGCGGGCAAAGAGCTTTATTCATGGATCATCGTCAGCGAAGACGGCGAAGAGATCAGCTGTTCGAACGGTTGTATTTTTCGGGTCAATCACGGGCTGGACGAGCTTGAGCGCGACGACACCATCATGCTGTGCGGTGGCATTGATGTGCAAAAGGCCACAACCAAACGGCTGTTGAACTGGCTGCGCCGCGAGGCACGGCGCGGTGTGACCGTCGCGGGGCTTTGCACGGCGGGCTATACGATGGCCAAGGCGGGATTGCTTGATGGCAAGAAGGCCACCATCCATTGGGAAAATCAGGATAGTTTTGCCGAAGAGTTCGAAGAGGTCCAACTGACCAAGTCGATCTTTGTGGTCGATGGCAACCGGATTACGACCGCAGGCGGCACGGCCTCGATTGATTTGATGATTAAACTGATCGCCGATGAACATGGTGAGGAATTGGCCAATGCGGTGGCCGATCTGCAGATATATTCCGCGATCAGGACCGATCAGGACACCCAGCGCCTCTCGATCCCGACGCGCATCGGCGTGCGGCACCCAAAACTCAGCCGCGTGATCCAGATGATGGAACAAAACATCGAAGACCCCATCAGCCCTGCGGTCCTTGCCAAAGATGTTGGCATGTCCACCCGCCAACTTGAGCGGCTGTTCCGGCGCTATCTATCCCGCAGCCCCAAGCGCTATTACATGGAACTGCGCCTGCAAAAGGCGCGTAACCTTTTGATGCAGACCGATATGACCGTGATCAATGTCGCACTGGCCTGTGGTTTTGCCTCACCCTCACATTTTTCCAAATGCTACCGGTCGCATTACGACACCACGCCCTATCGCGAGCGCGGCAGTCATGCGGCACGGCTGACGGTCTGACCGGATGCGATGGTATTGAAGCTCCTCAAGATACTGCTGCTCATCCTTGGTATCGCCACGCTTGGCCTCGCGCTTTATGCGCATATCCTGAATGATCCCTATCTGCGTTCAACCGCACTCAGCCTTTTGTCGGTTGTACTGGCGGCGGCCTATGCCTTTGGTGTGTTCCGCCGCAAACCTGTGGTGCAAGATCAGGTCGCGGCCCCTTCCCACCCTGCGGTGCCCGACAACAGCGCCCCCCGGCAACGCCGTCCCAACCCAGAGCCACGCCCTGCCCCCACCGTTGAAATTGATGAAAACGAAGACCTGAAGGATGACGAGCTTTACATCGTTTTTTCCCGCCTTGCCGGACATAAAACCGGTGATGCCTTCCGGGCCAATGTCCAGCACATTATCGACAAGAATGGCTTGCCGGATCTGACGGCCGAGGACATCGACCGCCTTGCCGCAGAAATCGACCGGCGTGACCTGCGCGGCAAGACATTCAAGCGTACGCCCGGTATCGCGCTTGTGCGGATGCAACGCGCCGATCTTGATGTGGAATACGGCGGCACCAGCTGGCTGGGTGGCTTGCCGACATTAGGCGACACGCCTTGGCCCCGTGACGAGTTCGGCCGCGCCATGCATCATCTGGCGCAGATTGATCTTGATACTGTGCCTGATCCGCTCTTGCCCAAGGGTATGCCGCAAAAAGGCGCTTTGGCTTTTTTTATGAACACAGCAACCGATGGTCCACGTCACGGCAAGGTGGTCTATTCGCCCACCATCGGAAATGTCGCCACCGAACCACCCCCAGATCTGGTTCCGATCTATCACGGGCCCGATTGGGGCTATTATGTCAAAGGCCACGCGCGCGACAGCGCACCCGACACATTCCCGCGCTGGCCCGTCGAATTCGTGCTTTTGCCGATGACCAACCAAAACAGGGACGATGACGCCCATGAACTGATGGGCGATCTGCTGCCGTTTCAGGCGGCCGGAGAGCTGTCACCGCAAAACTATCGTCAAAGCCTGCCGGAGTTTGCGCGCCCTTGGTTCTGGGATACGGCGTACCGGTTCACGATGTCGGTGCGCTTGGCCCGCGATGACGTGCAAGACACGCTTCAAAAAGCGAAAAAGCGGGTTCAGCAATACGGGCCAAGCTATCAGGCCGCCGTTGATACCATCCGCCGCGATCAGGATGCTTTTTCCGCCTTCGTCGATGAGGTCAGCATCTGGGCCGTTTCAAATGAACCTTGGGACAGGATGACCCCCGAAGATGCCGCGCAGTTGGAAACCTATTTCGCGCAGGTGCGCGATAACGGCGCAGAGCCGGGTCGGTTCAAGCCCTTCTACCAATTCACCCAAGGCGAATTAATCAGCGTCCAAGAGGCAGCCAAAGCCACGCTGGTTGCCGTGGCCAATGCCGCGCCGGAAATCTATGCCACGCTTCCCTTCGAGGTGCGCGACGATATCGATACACGCTACCGGATCGCCAATGTGGGCCGCTGGCACCAGATGTTCGGGCTTGGCTTCAAGATCGGCGCCGCCGCCTCAACACACACACACCACCATTTGCTGCTGCAATTGCACTCGGACCAGCTTGTCAACTGGATGTGGGGCGACCGCGGGGTTGTGCAGTTCTGGATCAGTGAAGACGACCTCTTGGCGCAGAACTGGGACGCGGTCGAGATGACACTGGAAAGCAATTAAGCAAATTTGGGCCAAGAAACGCCCCAAGCCGCCGCCAAACAGTGAAATTGGCTTCCAAACCCCTCTACATAGGGACAAAATCGTGTTGTTCCGGCTTTCCTTTTGAAAAGCGGCTGATAAATTGACGCAGGATAAAAAATCCAACTTGGGAGAAAAGTTATGAAAAAACTAATGTTGGCGACCTCTGCAGTCGCCATGATGGCTGGTGGTGCCTTTGCCGCTGGTCACGCCGAAGAAGTCAAAATCGGCGTGGTCCTTGGCTTCACAGGCCCGCTTGAGTCCATCACACCCGCCATGGGTGCCGGTGCGGAACTTGCGATGGCCGAAGTCACTGCATCCGGCGCATTGCTGGGCGGCGCGACTGTCTCATCCGTACGCGGTGACAGCACATGTATCGACGCAGGTGCCGCAACAGCCGCAGCCGAACGTCTGGTCACATCCGACGCAGTTGACGCCATCATGGGCGCTGACTGTTCCGGTGTGACAGGTGCGATCCTGCAGAACGTGGCACGTCCAAACGGCGTTGTGATGATTTCACCATCCGCAACATCGCCAGGCCTGTCCACTGCCGAAGATGACGGCCTGTTCTTCCGCACAGCCCCATCCGACGCACGTCAAGGCGTCATCATCACCGAGATCCTGCAGGATCGTGGTGTCAGCGAAGTTGCTTTGACATATACAAACAACGACTACGGCAAGGGTCTTGCCGATGCGTTCCAAGCCGCTTTTGAAGAAGCTGGCGGCACAGTCACAATCTCTGCGGCACACGAAGACGGCAAAGCAGACTACTCTGCTGAAGTCGGCGCGCTGGCCTCTGCCGGTGGTGAAGTGCTGGTTGTTGCAGGGTATGTTGACCAAGGTGGTTCCGGCATCATCCGCTCCTCGCTCGACAGCGGCGCGTTTGACACATTCTACCTGCCAGACGGCATGGTCGGTGCGGTTCTGAACGATAACTTCGGGTCCGAACTGAACGGCTCTTTCGGCGCCTACCCCGGCACCGATAACGCAGGCGCAGGCATCTTTGTTGATCTGGCTGCAGAAGCTGGCTTCGACGGCACAGGCGCATTTGCACCAGAAAGCTATGACGCAGCGGCGCTGATCATGCTGGCGATGCAGGCTGCGGGTTCCAAGGACCCAGCAGTGTACAAAGAGCACGTCTTTGACGTTGCAAACGCACCTGGTATCGAAATCCTGCCCGGCGATCTGGCCCGTGGTCTGGAGCTGATCGCAGCTGGCGAAGACATCGACTATGTTGGTGCCTCCGCGGTTGAGCTGATCGGCCCCGGTGAATCGGCTGGTTCCTATCAGGAAATCGAATTCGTCGATGGCGTCTATTCCACAATCAACTACCGTTAATCGGTTGATTTGATACAGAAACGGCGCGGGGCTTACCCCCCGCGCCGTTTTGCAAAACAAGACACGGGGTAACCTGTGCGCAAGGGGATGTGCGATGATTGTTGTTGAAGATGTTGTCAAAACCTTTGGGGGCTTTCGTGCCGTTGATGGCGCGACACTGACCATCGAAGAAGGCACGATCACGGGGCTGATTGGCCCAAATGGAGCGGGAAAAACAACGCTTTTCAATGTGATCGCGGGCGTTCTTAAACCAACCTCTGGGCGCATTACGATGCATGGCGAGGACATTACCGGTCTGCCGCCGCATGAATTATTTCACAAAGGACTGCTGCGCACCTTCCAGATCGCGCATGAATTTTCCTCGATGACAGTGCGCGAAAACCTGATGATGGTCCCCGGCGACCAGTCAGGCGAAGTGCTTTGGAATACATGGTTCGGCCGCAAGCGGATCGCCAATGAAGAGCGCGCGTTGCAAGCGAAAGCCGATGAAGTCATTGAATTTCTGACCATTGATCACCTGAAAGAAGAGAAGGCAGGCAACCTGTCCGGCGGACAGAAAAAGCTGCTTGAACTGGGGCGCACCATGATGGTCGACGCCAAGATCGTCTTTCTGGATGAGGTCGGCGCCGGTGTGAACCGCACCCTTCTGAACACCATCGGCGATGCCATCATCCGCCTGAACCAAGAACGCAATTACACTTTCGTTGTTATTGAACACGACATGGATTTCATCGGCCGCCTTTGCGATCCGGTGATCTGCATGGCGGAAGGCCACGTCTTGGCCGAAGGGACCTTGGACGAGATCAAGGCCAATGAGCAGGTGATCGAGGCCTACCTCGGCACCGGGTTGAAAAACAAAGATAAGGTAAGTGCGACATGAAATTCCTACTGACCATTCTACTCGGGGCCATTTTGGGCTCTGCGGCGACTTTCTATTACATCTATCTCAACCACGCGGATGGGACCGAGCAGGCGCTGATGCGCGACACGCTTTTGACCTATGCGCCCTTCCTTGAAGAGTACATCACCCCGTGACCAAGAACCCCTATCAGGATGACCGTGGCAACAAGGACCGGTCCATCACCAAAGAAGGTGGCGGCACGCTGACTGCGGCCAAAAACGCCGCTCGCAGTAGCAAAGCGCAGACTGGTGAACCCTTCTTGATCGGGGACGCCATGACCGGTGGCTACGGCAAAGGCCCCGACATTCTGCATTCCTGCACGATTGCCGCTGAGCGGGGCGAAATCGCCGTGATTGTGGGGCCGAACGGCGCTGGCAAATCCACCGCGATGAAAGCCCTGTTTGGCATGTTGAACGTCAATCAGGGGGCCGTGCGCCTTGATGGCGAAGATATCACCCATCTGTCGCCGCAGCAGCGCGTTGTGAAGGGCATGGGGTTCGTCCCGCAGACCTCGAACATCTTTACGTCAATGACCGTGGAAGAGAACCTTGAAATGGGCGCGTTTATCCGCCGCGATGATTTCAAGGATACAATGACGCAGGTCTACGATCTGTTCCCGATCCTCAAGGAAAAGCGCAATCAGGCCGCAGGCGAGCTTTCTGGCGGCCAACGCCAGCAGGTCGCCGTGGGCCGTGCGCTGATGACGCAGCCCAAAGTTCTGATGCTGGATGAACCGACCGCCGGTGTGTCACCCATCGTGATGGACGAGTTGTTTGATCGCATCATCGAAGTGGCGCGCACAGGTATCCCCATTTTGATGGTGGAACAGAACGCTAGACAAGCCCTTGAAATTGCGGACAAAGCCTATGTTCTGGTACAGGGCCGCAATGCGCATACCGGAACCGGCAAAGAACTGCTCGCGGACGAACAGGTCCGGCGCAGTTTCCTGGGCGGATGAAGATGGCAGCACTCCTTTGCGCCACATTTGCCGGGCCTGCCATGGCTGATGTCGTTGCGTGCGACCTCTCTGGCGTGCCTGTTCAGTTTGCAATTGATGCGTCGCAGTTTGCACCAGCGCAGCATCCCGCCGATCCACCGCGTCGCCAAGTCACAACCGTGCGGATGGGCAACGCGCAATTCGTGGCTGAGCCGCTGATGATCGCTGGCACGCGCGGGTTTTGGGCCGAGCAAGATGGCACCGAAGTGCTGCTGGTCATGCAAGCCGATGGCACAGCGATTTACACAGACGCACGCAACGACGCGCCGCTGACCGGCACATGCGAGATGCTGCAATGAATGAACTTATGAACGCTGGGGATCGTTTCTCATGGATTTTCTGAACGCGATTGTCGCCTTTGCGAATTTCGTCTTTGTGCCGGGCCTTGCTTACGGCGCGCAGTTGGCCATCGGCGCGCTGGGTGTCACGCTGATTTACGGGATCTTGCGGTTCTCGAATTTTGCCCATGGTGACACGATGGCCTTTGGCACCGCCATTACGATCCTTGTCACCACCGCCTTGACGGGAATGGGGATTACCTTTGGCCCGCTGCCAACCGCCCTTCTCGCCCTGCCCGTCGGCATTGGTGCGACGATCCTGCTTTTGCTTGGCATCGACCGTGGGGTTTATAAATTCTACCGCGATCAAAAGGCCTCTCCGGTGATCCTTGTGATCGTGTCGATGGGTGTGATGTTCGTGATGAACGGCGTCGTGCGTTTCATCATTGGTGTGCGTGATATCAACTTTGCCGATGGCGAGCGGTTTATCATCACCGCCCGCGAATTCCGCGATATGACCGGCCTTGAGGAAGGTCTGGCGATCAAAACGACCCAAGCCATCACGGTCGTTGTGGCCTTTATCGTCATGGCGCTGTTGTTCTGGTTCCTGAACAAGACACGCACCGGTAAATCCATGCGCGCCTTTTCCGATAACGAGGATCTGGCGCTGCTGTCAGGCATCAACCCCGATTGGGTGGTGAAAGTGACATGGATGATCGTCGCCGCCTTGGCCACCACCGCTGGTGTGCTTTACGGTCTCGATAAATCCTTCAAAGCCTTCACCTATTTCCAGCTTCTGCTGCCGATCTTTGCCGCCGCCATCGTGGGGGGCTTGGGCAATCCGCTGGGCGCTATCGCGGGTGGGTTTGTCATCGCATTTAGCGAAGTCACCATCACCTATGCATGGAAAAAAGTGCTGGTCTATCTGATGCCCGAAAGTCTTGAGCCTGACGGGTTGGTCCAGCTGCTTTCCACCGATTATAAATTCGCCGTCAGCTTTGCGATCCTGATTATCGTGCTGCTGTTCAAACCGACGGGCCTCTTCAAGGGACAATCCGTATGAACACTACAGTCAAAGATACCGCCCTTTTCGGCATTGTTGCGGTCCTGTTGATCGGGACCGGCCTGATCCAAGGTTGGAACTCGGCCCTACTGATCCTGAACATGGGGTTGATTTCGGCCATTATGGCGCTGGGTGTGAACCTGCAGTGGGGTTTTGCCGGGCTGTTTAACATCGGCGTGATGGGCTTTGTCGCCCTTGGTGGTCTTGCCACCGTTCTGGTGTCGTCCGAGCCTGTGCCCGAGGCATGGCAGGCCGGTGGTTTGCGCATTTTCGCGGGCCTTGCACTGGGTGCGGCCACGGTTGTGGCGGCCGTGATGGCGCAAAAACGGCTTGAGGGACGCACCAAAACGATCGTCACGCTGGTGATCCTTGTGGGTGGGTTCTTTCTTTACCGCGCGGTCTTTGATCCCGGTAAGGAAGCGGTCGAGGCAATCAACCCCGCTGTCAGCGGCAACCTTGGTGGTCTGAACCTGCCGATTCTGCTGTCTTGGCCTGTGGGTGGTCTGCTGGCCGCTGGTGCCGCTTGGATCATCGGCAAAACGGCGCTTGGCCTGCGCTCGGATTATCTGGCGATTGCAACGCTCGGCATTGCCGAGATCATCATCGCTGTGATGAAAAACGAAGACTGGCTGGCGCGGGGCGTCAAAAACGTGATCGGCCTTGATCGTCCGGTGCCGTTCGAAATTGACCTGCAACAAGACCCTGTTTTCGTTGAACGCGCCGCCAGCGTTGGCCTTGATCCGGTGCTGGCGTCCACGCTTTACACCAAAATGGCCTATGCGGTGCTGTTCACAATCGTGCTGCTGATCCTTTTGTGGTTGGCGCAAAAGGCGCTCAAAAGCCCGTGGGGCCGCATGATGCGCGCGATCCGCGACAATGAAACCGCAGCCGAAGCGATGGGCAAAGACGTGACCAAACGGCATTTGCAGATCTTTATCCTTGGCTCTGCCATCTGCGGGATCGCCGGTGCGATGATGACCACGCTTGATGGTCAGCTGACACCGGGCACCTATCAGCCGCTGCGCTTTACCTTCCTGATCTGGGTCATGGTGATCGTCGGCGGGTCCGGCAACAACTTTGGCGCAGTGCTGGGCGGTATGCTGATCTGGTGGCTGTGGGTGCAGGTGGAACCGCTTGGGCTTGGCCTGATGAACATCCTCAGCAGCGGTCTTGAAGACGGCAGCGCGATGAAGGACTGGATGATCGAATCTGCCGCCCATATGCGTTTGCTGACCATGGGTGTGGTGCTTTTGCTGGTCTTGCGGTTCAGCCCGCGCGGGTTGATCCCCGAACGCTAGCTTGTCCTTGCTGTCTGCCCTGCTAAAACGGGGCAGACCCAACACCTAGAGGACACCATGGCGCTTATCTTTCGCTGGCTTATCCGGCTTGCCACCGCCCTGATTTTTCTGGGCGTTGCGGCAATTGCGCTGGCCTATTATTTCGCGTCACGCTCGCTTCCCGAATATAACGCCAATCGCGAAGTAACATTCATTGCGGCACCGGTCGAGATCGTGCGCGATAACGCAAATGTCCCGCATATCTTTGGGCAGAGCGACAACGACGTCTATTTCGCCCTTGGCTACGCCCATGCGCAGGATCGGCTGTGGCAGATGACAATGCTGCGGCGCACGGCACAGGGGCGTCTGTCGGAACTTTTCGGCGAACGCACGCTTGGCATTGATGAGGTGCTGCGGCGCTTTGATCTTTATACGACATCTGTGGCGTCGGTGAACGCCCAGACCCCCGAAACCAATGCCGCACTTGACGCCTATGCGCGCGGCGTCAACGCGTGGCTGGCCGAGGTCAACACAGGCGCGTTGGGGCGTGGCGCACCGGAAATGTGGCTCTTCAATCATGCAATTGCGCCATGGCAACCTGCCGATTCCATTGCGATCCTCAAGTTGATGGCGCTGGACCTGACATCAAACCTTGAAGATGAAGTGCTGCGCGCGCGCACCTCGCTTTTGCTGGAAAACGACCGCTTGCGCGACATCCTGCCGGATGATCCCACCGGTGCGGTCGCAGCACTGCCCGAATACGCAAGCCTCATTCCCGGCGTGCCATCCTATACGCCGAATATGCGGCTGGCCTATGATCCGCTTTCCCCCCTCAAACCCGCACCCCTTTCAGGTGCGTCTAACGCATGGGCCGCCAGCGCCTCACGCTCGGCCACCGGATCAACGCTTTTGGCCAATGACCCGCATCTGGGGCTGACCGCCCCTTCGATCTGGTATCTGGCGCGGCTTGAGCTTGAAACAGGTGGCATCATTGGCGGCACCATTCCAGGGATGCCCGTGGTGCTGACCGGACGTAGCGATGCCTTGGGGTGGGGGCTGACCAGCGCCTATGTCGATGATCAGGACGTGATGGTCGAAGAGGTGAACCCCGACAACTCTGAAGAATACCGCAGCCCAACCGGCTGGGCGCCCTTCCGCACGCGTGACAGTATCATCAACGTCAAAGATGGCCCTGCCGTCACACTGCGCCTGCGCTGGACGGCCAATGGCCCCGTGATGCCGCGCGGCCAATATGACCTTGGTACGATCACCCCGCCCGGACATGTGACCGCGATCTCTTGGACCGCGCTGTCGGACCGTGACACATCAATGTCCGCCGCCTTTGCGATCAACCATTCCCGCACGGTCGAAGAGGCGATCACCGCAGGCGCAGACTTTATCGCACCGGCGATGAACCTGACGCTGGCGGATCGGAACCGGATCGCCATGAAAACCATCGGCGCCATCCCCGCACGCGACGCGGCCCACCAAAGCCAGGGCCGCCTGCCCGCCTTTGGCTACCTGCCTGAAAACCGCTGGCAAGGGCGGTTTCCCTATGGCGACAATCCAGAATTCCTTGACCCACCCGGCGGGATCTTGGGGAACACCAACAATAAAACGGTCGATCGGCCCTTTCCTTTCCACGTCACCCACAAATGGGGCGACACCCAGCGGATCAACCGCTGGCGGCGTCTGATGCAGGCGCGCGAGGTGCACACCCGCGACAGTTTCATCGAAACCCAGCTTGATACGGTCAGCTTCGCCGCCCGCACGCTCTCGACGCTGATGGGCGCGGATCTGTGGTTCACCGGCGATGCCGCCGCCGAAGGCACCCCCGAACGCCGCCGCCAGATTGCGCTGAACCTGCTGTCTGCCTGGAACGGCGAAATGAACGAACACCTGCCCGAGCCGCTGATTTATTCGGCGTGGGTGCGCGCATTCCAGCAACGCCTGATCCGCGACGAGTTGGGGCCATTGGCCGAAGAATTCACCCATGTGGACCCTGTGTTCATCGAACGCGTGTTCCGCGATATCGACGGGGCCAGTGTGTGGTGCGATGTGATCCAATCCGCACCGGTGGAAACCTGCACAGATATCGCGCGGCAGTCGCTGGATGACGCTCTGGTCTGGATTGCCGAGAACTACGGCGAGGCGATCGAGGCCGTGCGCTGGGGCGATGCGCATGTGGCAACCCACGATCACCCTGTTTTGGGCAACACGCCGATCCTTGAATGGATCGTCAACATCCGCCAATCCACCAGTGGCGGCGATCACACACTACAACGGGCCAAGACATCAGGCATGGACCCGCATCCATTCTACAACGTCCATGCGGCAGGCTATCGCGGTGTCTATGATTTCGCCGATCCTGACAGTTCGGTGTTCATCAACTCCACAGGGCAATCCGGCCACCCGCTGTCACGGCACTACGATAATCTGGGCGAATTGTGGCGACGGGGCGAATATATCCCGATGTCTCTTGATCCCGATCTGGCACGGGCGGCGGCGGTTGGTGTGACGGTGTTGCGGCCGGGTGTGCCTTAGAGGATCGCTGCGCGATTGCGCCTAAACCGGAAGAATATCGTGCTGGATCGCCCACTTGCCGACAATCAGCACTATCCCCGCAAGCGCCGCGAACCGGACGAAAAAAAACAAAACCAGCCAAAATCCGACGAAGGCCAAAGCAAAGCAGTACTGACGATCAAAGGAAGCAGACACTCCGCTGGGTTCCGCGAGATAGGATATTGCACTGATCGGGTAGAGCGGCAAACCGAGAATACCGGACAATCCAATAGCTAAGAGGACACAACCGACAAACGTCGAAATGCCCTGAATGACGTATGACTTAAGAAATTCCAATGGATTGGCCCCGAATCAAACTTGATATTAGGTCAGCTATGCTCACCTACTATCAGAGTGACATTTGGTCACAACCCTCGATAAATCCAAATTGGCTTTGTGTGTGCCTATGCGTCACACTCTTTCGCAACGAACTTTTTTGTCCGGCGCGATACCACATGTTTTTTGGGGGACCCAAAAAGCACCACAATCGATAGCAATCCTACCAAGACCAACTCGAACATCACTCTTTCCTTCACAAGCAGACTTCACGAGCGAGAGCAATGCCCGCGCATGGCGGACAGGTAGTGCTATATCACAGTAAGAACAACCTATCCTTTTAGGTATAATGCACTGAAAAATATACACTTTCAACGCAAAGTTGCCTTATTTTCGCCAACTTATGGCATCGGCTCGACGAAAACGTAATGATCGGAAATCCTTGGTGGAAAACTAGCCGTATCGCGCGTCACGCTTCCTGAGGTGCCGGTATTGCAGGTCTGCTATTCTCAGTGCCTTCATGTTCGGGGCTTACAACCGCGCGAACCGTTCTTTCTGCAAAGCTGTCCAAAACACCGTCAGGTCATACCCCGTCTCGGTCTGCACCTCATCCGTCACGATCCCTGCATCGAAGAGCCACGCACGTTTGCGCCCTTCGGCGAAGGTCAGCGTCAGCTTTTCTTCGCTGCGCGGGTCTTTGAGCTTATCGGGGATCGCGGCCAAGAGCGTATCCATGCCTTCGCCCGTGATCGCTGATACCGCAAAGAGATCATCCATCCGCGCCGCCTGGGTCAGCACCGCGTCGCGGTCGTCGCCTTCGAGCAGATCGATTTTATTCCAGACCTCGATGATCGGCGCTTCTTCGGCCACGCCCAGACTTTGCAAAATCGCATGGACGTCCTGCGCCTGCTCTTCGGTCTGCTCGTGGCTGATGTCGCGGACATGGACGATCAGGTCCGCGTCCAGCACCTCTTCCAATGTCGCACGGAAGGCCGCGACCAGTTCGGTCGGCAGGTCACTGATGAAACCCACGGTGTCGGACATGATGATCTCGTCACCTGTGGGCAGCACGATCTTGCGCATTGTCGGATCAAGGGTCGCAAAGAGCATGTCTTTGGCGAAAACATCAGCCCCGGTCAGGCGGTTGAATAGCGTTGATTTGCCCGCGTTGGTATAGCCCACCAAGGCGACAATCGGGAACGGCACCTTGGCACGGGACGCGCGGTGCAACTCGCGGGTTTTCACCACTTTCGCCAGTTGCTTGCGCAGGCGGTTCAACTGGTCATCAATCGCGCGACGGTCGGCCTCGATCTGGGTTTCACCGGGACCACCGACAAAGCCCAAACCGCCACGCTGGCGTTCAAGGTGGGTCCAGGCGCGGACCAGTCGGGTGCGCTGATACGACAGCGCGGCCATTTCAACCTGCAACACACCCTCAGAGGTGCGGGCGCGGTCGCTGAAAATTTCCAGAATAAGGCCGGTGCGATCAAGCAGTTTGACGCCCCATTCTTTTTCCAGATTGCGCTGCTGCACAGGGGTGACGGGACCGTCGATCAGGACAAGCTCGACCTCGGCGTCGTGAAACACATCCTTGAGCTCCGCGATCTTGCCTTTGCCAAACAGCTTACCAGGGTGGATTTTCGGCAGGCGGACGACATTGGCGCCCACGACTTCCAGATCAGGCAGGGCATCAGCCAAGGCCACGCCCTCTGCCAAAGCAGGTTCAGCCGCACGGCGGCTCTGGTCACTTTTCAAATCGGGATGCAGCACCCAAGCCCGTGTGACGGGGCGATCATGTTCGAGCAAAGTTACTCTTCACCTTCATAAAGGCTGATGGGCTGTGCTGGCATGATTGTCGAAATCGCACTTTTATACACCAGCTGCGATTGCCCATCGCGGCGCAGAAGGACGCAAAAGCTATCAAACCAGGTGATCACACCCTGCAGCTTGACACCGTTCACGAGAAAAATCGTCACAGGAACTTTTGTCTTCCGCACATGATTGAGAAATGCGTCTTGCAGATTTGCTTTGTCGGCAGCCATCGCCAATCCCTTTTTTCTTGTTCTTGCGGCCGCGGACCGGCCCCCCAGTTAAATCATCAGCAGTATGTCGCGGGTGATCTGGACTTTCCACCCCCAAAATTCAATTCAAAAGAAGTGCTTAGCGTTGCCAGATTTCGGGATTGAAGAGCGCGATAATCGCAAGTGTTTCCAATCTTCCCAGCACCATCGCAAAGGCAAGTATCACCTTGGCCGCGTCCGGGATTCCCGAATAGGCAATCGGCGTTTCTGCGGCGACCGACGCCAAAGGCCCTGTGGTTGATAGCGCCGAGACGGCCAACACCATGGATGTTTCAAACTGCACGCCTGTCAGCGACAACGCGACCATCACCGCCGCGATGCTGATCGCGAACAACATGAAAAACACCCAAGAAATATAAGCGCCCTGTTTGCGGATACGCCGCGCATCCTTGCCCCCACCGCCGATGGATGAGGGATGCAAGAGCCGCTCTTGTTCGCGTTCGCCGTGCCGGTAAAGCGCGTAAATCCGCAAGAGTTTGACACCCCCCGCCGTGGTCGCAACGCCGCCCCCGATCAGTGCCATCCCGATCAGGAACAAACCGGGCGTATTCAGGCCCGACCATGCTGTGGCACCATCCCAGAAGTGCGATTCAAATCCGGTCGTCGTTAAAAACGAGGTGACCGTAAACAATCCACCCCAGAGTGCCGATGCCACTTCCTGAAGGCCGGCCATGTCTTGGCGTTCGGCCGCCCCAATGAAGTGACGCATGAACAAAAGCGTCGTGACCGTACCGATCAGCACAAGCGCCGTTAAAAACTCCGGGTCGCGGCGCAGCCCGCGCTCGCGCTCGCCGATCAGGCCGCGGCTGAAGGTCAACCGGGACAGCGCAAAGATGAAGAAACAAAAGATCAGGACTTCACCCCAGAACCGCGAGGCCGCAAAATAAAGCCCCCCAATGGGCGAAATACCCGAGGTCGAAAGCGTCGACATGGCGTGGATCAAGGCGATATAGGGAAACTCACCCGCAATCACGAGGCCGATCCAAAGCAGCGCGGTCAGCCCGATATAGATCGGCGTGAGCGTCAGCGTATAGCGCACCAGCCTTTCAGACGGGTCTGCGATCTGGGCGATTTGTGAAAACCCGCCACTGGTGCCCCTGCCCGCATTGCCGGTGGCGCGCACTTCAAAACCACCAAGGTTCATGGGCGCGAAAATCGACACCGCCGTGACCCACACCAGCAATCCGCCCATCCAGCCCACAAGACCGCGCCAGAGATGCTGCGACGGCGTCAAACGGCCCGCATTGTCATAGACCGTGGCACCTGTGGTGGTGAAACTCGACACCATTTCAAACCAGGCGTCCAGAAATGTCGTGTTCCCGACCGCCTCGTAGAACGGAATGGCGAACATAATCGGCAAAGCAGTAAAGGCCGCAAACAGCCCCACCAACTGGCTGCGGGCCACGCTACGCGGCGCATAGCCTGCGGTCGCCAAACCGATCATCAGGGTGATGATGGAAAACAGGATGAACCCGTAGAAGAACACGCGCATCGTGTCGAAATCTTCCATCACCGCGCCATGAACCGCAGGCACGATCATCGACGCCGCACCCAGACCCATCAGGATCACGAAGAAAGGAAGCCGGACAATCCAAGCCATCAGAAGAAGTCTATCGAGACCTGCAAGAGGCGTTCAACTTCGGGCACATCCTCGGACATCGCAAAGATCGCAATCACATTGCCCTCTTCGATGCGCGTCTCGCCTGTAGGGCGCACGACCTTGCCCTGCTGCATGACCGCACCAATCAATGTGCCCTCAGGAAAGTCGATATCCTTCACCTTTTGGCCCGCAATCGGCGATGTACCCAGCACCTGCGCTTCGATCACTTCCGCCTCGGCATCCCCGATGGAATAGACACCGCGCACACGCCCGTGGCGAATATGGCGCAGGATCGAACTCACGGTGACCGCACGGGGGTTGATATAGGCGTCAATGTCCAAGGGCCCCATGAGCGGCACCAAAGTCGGGTCGTTCACCAAAGAGATCGACATTTTACAGCCCATTTCCTTGGCGCGCACAGCGGCCAGCAGATTTGTCTTATCATCGTCCGTCACGGCCAGCACCGCATCGGCAGATGAAATATTGGCCTCTTCCAGCAAGCCACTGTTCAATCCATCGCCATGCAGAACGATCGTCCGGTCAAGTGCGTCGGCAGCACGTTCAGCGATTTCACGGTCTTTCTCGATCACTTTGACGCGAATCCGCTCGGTCCGCGCTTCCAGCGCGCGCGCGACCCCAAGGCCAACGTTGCCGCCGCCAATTATGACGATACGTTCTTGTTTTGACTGTGTTTTTCCGAAGATTTCCAAAGTGCGGGTCATATCTTCGGTGTCGGTAAAGATATAACAATCATCATTGGGAAAAATCTGGTCGCCGGGGGATGGTACAAAAAGCGTACCCTCACGCCGGATACCCACAACCACGGCGCGCAGCGTTGAAAAGAGGTCGGTCAATTGGCGCAGAGGGGTGTTGATGACGGGGCAATCCTCGTCAATCGAGATGCCCAGAAGTTGCGCACGCCCTTCCAGAAAGCTCTCGGTATCAAAGGCCGCAGGGGCCGCGAGCCGTTGCAAAGCCGCCTCTGCCACCTCACGCTCGGGCGAAATGACCACGTCGATCGGCAGGTGATTGCGCCGGTAAAGATCGGCATAAGCCGGATCGAGATAGTTCTGCGCCCGCAGGCGCGCGATCTTGCGTTGGACGGAAAACACCGAATGGGCCACCTGACAGGTGACCATATTCACCTCGTCCGAATAGGTCGCGGCGATGATCATGTCGGCATCCGAAGCCCCTGCCCGATCCAGGACGTCAGGATAGCTTGCAAACCCCGCAATCCCCTGCACATCAAGGGTATCGGTGGCGCGGCGCACCAGTTCTGGGTTGCTGTCCACAACCGTTACATCGTTGTTTTCACCAGACAAATGGCGGGCAATTTGCCAGCCGACCTGACCTGCGCCGCAAATGATGACTTTCATTCGTCTTCGCCTTCAATATAGGCCACGCGGCCGCCTGCCTTGTTTGTTGTCACCACGCCTAGCGATTTCAGCTTCCGGTGCAAGGCCGAACGCTCCATGCCGACAAAGGCCGCCGTGCGGCTGATGTTGCCGCCAAAGCGGTTGATCTGGGTCAGCAGATATTCACGTTCAAAAAGCTCACGGGCTTCGCGCAAAGGCAGCGTCGCAAGCCCACCAGCAAGCACGATCCTGCCTTCCTCGCCGCCGCCATCTTCGCTATTGGGTAGCTCTTTGGCGCTGATATCACCTGTATTTTCTCCAAGGATAAGAACACGTTCCACCACGTTCTTCAACTGCCGCACGTTGCCGGGCCAGAGCATGGTTTGCAAAAGCGCGCGCGCATCCTCTGCCAGTTTGCGCAGCGGCAAGCCCTGCACCTTGTTGCAGGTCTCGATGAAATGCTCGGCCAAAAGCGGGATATCCTCGCGGCGTTCTTCCAGTGATGGCACGGGGATCGGCACGACATTCAGACGGTGATAAAGCTCTTCGCGGAACGTGCCTGCGGCGATGGCCGCAGAAAGATCACGGTTGGTGCTGGAAATCACCCGCAGATCAACCTGCACTTTGTCATTGCCGCCCACGCGCTGAAACCGCTGTTCGACAAGAACCCGCAGGATTTTCGACTGTGTTCCCAAAGGCATATCCGCAATTTCATCGAAATAAACAACGCCGCCATTGGCCTCTTCCAGCAAACCCTGCTCAATCCCGCGCCCTGCATCCTCGCGCCCGAAAAGCACCTCTTCCATGCGGTCCGGTTCGATCGAGGCAGAATTCACCACTACAAATGGCGCAGAGGCGCGGTTGGAATTGGCGTGGATATACCGCGCCGCAATTTCCTTGCCTGCCCCCGCAGGACCGGTCAGCATCACCCGACCATTGGATTTTGTGACCTTATCCAGTTGCGATTTCAGCGTCCGGAACGCTGCACTGTCGCCCAGCATTTCGGCGCTTTGGCTTTCACCGCGCCGCAGTTGCACGTTCTCGCGGCGCAGGCGCGATGTTTCCATTGCACGGCGGATGACGACCAAAAGCTGATCAATGTTGAAGGGCTTTTCGATAAAGTCATAGGCGCCCTGTTTGATCGCAGCGACCGCGATTTCGATATTGCCGTGACCCGAAATAATCACAATCGGCACATCAGGTTGATCGCGCTTGACGGTCTTGAGAATATCAATCCCGTCCATATTGCTGTCTTTCAGCCAGATATCGAGGATCATCAGCGCAGGCGGTTCCGCCGCAATCTGCGCCATACATTCATCGGATGTTCCGGCAAGCCGTGTGGTATAGCCTTCGTCGATCAGAATTTCCGAGATGAGTTCGCGAATGTCGCGTTCATCATCCGTAATCAGAATATCGCCCATAATTTACCTCATGCTGGAATTTTGGGGGCTCGCGCGGCTTGCGCCGATGCGGGCAGTTGAATAATGGCGCAGGCCCCGGCGTGATCGTGGCCTGCAAAGATTTCGGCATCTGTAAGTGTCAGCGTACCGCCGTGTTCTTCGATGATCTTCTTGACGATGGGCAGGCCAAGACCTGTCCCTTCGCCCCGTGTCGTCACGTAAGGCTCGAACAGGCGCGCGCGATCTTCCGGCAGGCCGATCCCGTTGTCCGAGATTTTAATCGTTACAGCGTTCTTATCGTAGGACATGCGCAGCTGGATCTCGGGGCGATAGCCCTCTGCCTCATGGCGGCTCTTATAGGTCTCTGTTGCTTCGCCTGCGTTCTTCAGAAGGTTTGTCAGCGCCTGCCCGATCATGGTGTCATCCATATCGACCAGCACAGCCTCTTCGGGGATGCTGGCGGCAAAATGCACATCAGGCTGGCCTGCAATCTGCAAGGACAGCGCATCGTGCACCAGTTGGGTCAGATCGTTGATATGCAAGACAGGTTCCGGCATCCGCGCGAATTTGGAAAACTCGTCCACGATGCGCCGCAGGTCATTTGTCTGGCGCACAATCACATCTGTCATCTGTTCCAACTTGTCGGCGTCGTGACCGACCTGAGAAATGAACTTGCGCTTGATCCGTTCCGCCGAGAGCTGAATGGGGGTAAGCGGGTTCTTGATTTCATGCGCAATCCGCCGCGCCACGTCGCCCCATGCGGCCATCCGCTGGGCGCTGACCAGATCGGTGACATCGTCAAAGGCCACAACATAGCCCTCCAATGTCCCGTCCACATTGCGGCGTTGCGCCATCCTTACCAGCAGGCTTTCCTGTTGGCCTTTACGGATCAGGTTGATCTGGCCCTGCACGCTTTCGCGGTCGGTTTCGCAAACTTGCGTAAAGAGATCGGCAAACTCGGGGATCGCCACCGAAAGCGCTGTTTCCTCGGGGTTATCGCCCACAGACAACAGCCGACTGGCCGATGGGTTCACAAAGGTCACGCGGCCGTAGGCATCAAGCCCCACAACGCCGGATGTGACCGAACGCAGCACAGAGTCAAACAAGCGCCCCCGCCGTTCCGTCCGCTGGTTCGTTTCAATCAACTGATCACGCTGGCCTTTGAGGCGGCTGGTCATCTGGTTAAAGTAGTGGCCCAACTGCGAAATCTCGTCATCGCCGTCATCTTCGATCACACGCACATCCAGATCGCCGGACCCCACGCGCTGCGAGGCAGACACCAAGCGGCCAACAGGCGTTGAAAGCCGCTCGGCAAACACCAAACCGCCCCAGATCGCGCCAAGGATCAGGATAAAACCGAACCCCAGATAAAGCAGACCAAACTGGAACAAAAGTTGCCCGCGCTCGTTCTGAAGTTCCTCATATTGCGCCACCGTTTCGGTCGTATCATCAAGCAAGGTCAATACGTTCCCGTCCACGGGGCGCGTGACATAAAGATACCTGTCCCGAAACGCCAAAAGCGGGATCAGTGCGCGGAATTCGTTGTTGGCAAAGTCCTGAATGATCGCAAGGCCGGTGTCATCAGCGCGTGTAAAATCATCAGCTGAGGGGCGTTCATAGCCAAACTCATAGGACCGCGCACCGCGTGCTGCGATCGTGCCCAACCCGTCAATCACAAAAGCCTCGCTCAAGCCCCGCTCGACCTGCGCCTGCACCTCACCCAAAGCGCGCCGTACCTCGCCATCATCCATAAAGAGGTTCGCTTGCCGTTCGCGGTTCAGATATCCCGCCAAATCAAGCCCGTCGCGTGTCAGCTCTTGGCGGTGCTCTTCCTCATAGGCCTGTGCAGTCGTCAGAGACGTGCGCAGCACATTGCCCACCGGTTCAGAGAACAACCCGTCCAAGGCGATGGAAATGAGCGTGACCGAAAAGACCGCCACCAGCACGATGGGCACCAGCGCCGACAAAGCAAAGACACCCGTCAGGCGCAAACTGAGTTGCGAGCCTGCCGATTTCGCGCGCCGCGCTGAAACCATCCGCGCCACCTGCCGCATCACCAAAGCGGCGACGACCAGCACGTAGATAAAATCAAGCAGAAGCACCAAACGCAGAGACGTGGAAGAGGCCCCGCGATCCAGCGGCCCGACCACAATGTAAGTCAGGACCGCCAGCAAAGGCGCAGCTACCACCAAGGCAATCGTGGACGCAGTTTGCACATGGCGCTGGCGGAACCAGCGACTTAGTCGCGTCATATTCAGGCCCGGAAGGGTACGCCGCACGCGCAATGCCCTGTTATTGAGGTGAGGTCGCCCTCACGGTACCGCCATTTGCTGTGGTCTTTCTGCTACGCTGACGTAGCAGTGCCACGGTTCTGTTGCGGTTTTACATCAATTTGCGGCGCCGTGTCACGCGGATATCGAGGTCGGTGATCTTCTTACGCAGGGTATTGCGGTTTATTCCCAGCAAATCAGCACATTTGGCCTGATTTCCACCTGTGGCATCCAGCGCAATCTCAATCAGCGGGCCTTCGACCTCTTTGAGGATTCGGTTGTAAAGCCCCGGCGGTGGCAGAACACCCCCGTGCAGATCGAAATAGCGGCGCAGGTGCTTGTTCACGCTGGCGCTGAGTTTATCGCCCTCGCCACCTGAACGCAGCGGCTCGATCGCGGGCTGGTTGCCCAAGACCGTTTCCACCTCGGCGCGTGTGATTTCGTCTTCCGACGCGGTAAAGACCAGACGGCGGACAGCGTTCTCCAACTGCCGCACGTTGCCGGGCCAGCTATAGGCGCGCACCAGATCAAGGGCTGCATCGCCAAAGCGGCGCAAGGGTGCGCCATCACGTTCCGCACGCGCCAGAAAATGTTCGGCCAGCAGCGGGATATCATCCACACGTTCCCGCAGCGACGGCACATCCACTGTCACACCGCCAAGACGGTAGAACAGATCTTCGCGGAATTGCCCGTCTTCCATGCGGCCCATCAGATCCGATTGTGATGTCGCCATGATCCGCGGGGCATTATCACCCAGCGTGTCCAGCATCCGTACAATCCGGCCCTGCGCCTCTTCCGACAGATCGCTGACCTCATCAAAAAGAATCGACCCGCCTTTCGCACGGCTCAGCACGGTAGAGGGGCCGTCCATCCCTTCCAGATCAGAGGCGGACACGACAATAAACGGCAGGCTACGCCGATCCGAGAAATCATGCACGGCGCGCGCGATCAGCGATTTACCTGTCCCGCTTTCACCGGTGATCAACACCGGCAGTTGCGTATTCATCACCCGCGCAACCAAGCGGTACAGCCCCTGCATCACAGGCGTCCGCCCCACGAGCGGCAAATCACCACCGCCTTCGGTCGCGTTCATATCAGGCGCGCGTGTCGTGGGGGCACGGCGCTTGACCTCAAGCGCGCGGGCCGCACGTTTCATCAGATCGGGCAGATCGAAAGGCTTGGGCAGGTAATCATAGGCATCCGCCTCGGCCGCCTGAATAGCGGTCATGATCGTATTCTGCGCCGAAATCACGATCACAGGCAGGCCGGGACGCGCCTCGGCGATTTTGGGCAGTTGTTCAAGACCGTTGCCATCGGGCATGATCACGTCAGAGATCACCAGATCACCTTTGCCCTCATCGACCCAGCGCATCAGCGTGACGATCGAGGATGTCGCATGCACCTTGCAGCCTGCCCGCGTCAGCGCCTGGGTCAAGACCGTCCTGATCGTCCGGTCGTCATCGGCAACAAGTACTGTCCCGTCCATTTCTTATTCTCCTGCTTCATAATCTTTGGGCACAACCGGCAGCGAAATGCGGAACACGGTGCGCCCAGGCGCACTGTCTACCGAAATCCACCCACCGGCGTCACCGATCAGTTTTGACACCAGCGCCAGCCCGAGCCCTGTTCCGTTCTCTTTACCGGAGACAAAGGGCTCGAAAATATCATCCGCAATCTCGCGCGGCAGGCCGGGGCCGTCGTCAATAATTTCAACCTGCAAAGGCAGCCGCGCATGGGTGCCATCGGACCGATGGACGCGCAGCGAAGTGTCGTAGAATGTATGCAGTGTAATGGTGCCCGCTTCCTTGCAGGCCTCTGAAGCATTTTTCAGCAAGTTCAGAAACACCTGCAAGAGCTGATCGCCATCCGCCAGTGTTTGCGGCAAGGAAGGATCATAGGCTTCGACAAACAGCATATGTGCGCCAAATCCGACCGCGGCCGACTGGCGCGCGCGATCAAGAACATCGTGTATATTCAATGGCTTCAGAACCGGTTTGCGCAGATTTCCGAACTGCTCGACCTGCTCCAACAACTTCACAATCCGCCGGCTTTCCTCAACGATCAGATCGGTCATTTCCTGATCTTCGGGGCTGAGCCCCATCGACAAAAGCTGTGCCGCACCTGTAATCCCCGCGAGCGGGTTTTTGATCTCATGGGCCAGCATTTCGGCCATACCAATCGCTGATTTTGCGGCTTTTCCCGAGGAATGGTTCTGGTTGATCCGGCTGGCAATCTCGCGCGGGCTGATCATGACGATCATGGCGTCATCACTGCCTTGCAGCGGCGCGAATTGCAGATTGCACAGCATCGGGGGGCGCTCACCGCTGCCCACATCCACGTCATTGACGAAAAGCGAGGTGCGGTTTTCGCGCGCGCGGCGGAAAGGTGCCTCAAGCGGCGCGTCAATCATGACCTTTTCCCAGAGCTTCTCGCCCACCAGCGACTTGGACGAGAGGTTGAGAAAGCTTTCCGCCGAAGGGTTGCTCATGGTGATCACGTCATCGCCATCGAGCATCAGGGATGGTACCGGCAAAGATAACCAAAGCGCTTGTCCTAAAATCATGCAGCCACCTGTAAATCCAAAGCCTCGGGAAGATCGCGCAGCACATCTGCGGGGTTGGCGTGGGTCAGGATCGCCTTGCGCAAAGCAGGTGCTGTGCCCGCATCATCCATGTACCAGCCCAGATGTTTGCGCGACACTTTGCGCCCAAGCTCATGCCCGTAAAACGACAACATCGCCTCATAATGCCCGCAGACCATATCAATCAGGTCTGCACCCTGCGGAATGGCGGGGTCCGGCGTGCCATGCAGCGCGGCGGACACTTGCGCCAAGACCCAAGGCCGCCCCTGCGCCCCGCGCCCGATCATCACGCCATCCGCACCGGAGAGCCGCAAGGCCGCGCGCGCCGTCGCTGCATCCACAATATCGCCGTTGGCAATCACCGGGATCGTCACGGCCTCTTTAATTTTGCGAATAGCCGCCCAATCCGCCGCCCCTTTGTAAAACTGGCACCGCGTGCGCCCGTGGATCGTGACCAGCTTGATCCCCGCGTCCTCGGCCCGTTTGGCAACATCAGCGGCGTTCAGGCTATCGTCATCCCATCCAAGCCGCGTTTTGAGCGTGACAGGCACATCCACAGCATTCACGACCGCCTCGATCAAGCTGAGCGCATGATCGGGCGTGCGCAACAGCGCCGAACCCGAATAACCATTCGTCACCTTCTTGGCCGGACAGCCCATATTAATATCAATGATCGCAGCGCCGTTTCCGGCTGCCATGCGTGCCGCTTCAGCCATCCAATAGGCCTCGCGCCCCGCGATCTGTACCGCTGTGCCCTCTTGGTCATAGCCCAGTTCGGCGCGTTCGCGCACACCGGGTTTGGCTTGCACCATTTCTTGACTGGCGACCATTTCGCTCACAACCCAGCCTGCCCCGAACCGCGCGACCAGCTGACGAAACGGCAAATCCGTGATCCCGGCCAGCGGCGCAAGCGCCACCGGCGGCGTCAAAGCCACATCGTTCAATATCAAAGATCCGGTTACTGCCACTGAGATAATCATTCGCTTACAAGTTGGGCGTCGGGCCAGATGTAGGGGGATTTTTGCCCTCCTTCAACGAAACTCGCCCCATTTATCCCGATTAATCGGCGTTTGCTTAATTTTTGTGCATATCGCTTGTGAAACTGACGAATTGCACCTGCGCCGTCTGGGGCCTAAACCTGTCACGACCAAAGGATGGACCACAGATGACAGTAGCGGCAATCATCGTAGCGGCAGGACGCGGCACACGCGCAGGCGGCGATATTCCCAAGCAATGGCAGGTGCTCGGCGACCGCCCTGTGGCGGCCTATGCGATGGCGCGTTTTGCAAACCACCCCGCGATCACGCAGTTAATACTGGTCCTGCACCCCGATGATCTCGACACGCCGCTCTGGCCGCGTGACCCGGCAGCGACGGTGGTAACCGGTGGTGCCACCCGTGCCGCCTCTGTCCAAGCGGGGTTGGCGGCGGCAGGGCCCGAGATCGAGACAGTTCTGATCCACGACGCCGCGCGCCCTCTGGTCAGCGATGCAGTGATTAACCGTGTGCTGGACGCCCTTGCCACAAACGTCGGCGCGGCCCCTGCGATTGCGGTGACCGATACACTGTGGCACGGCGTGGACGCGACCGTGACAGGGGTACAAGACCGCACAGGCCTTTACCGCGCGCAAACACCACAAGGTTTTCACCTCGCCCCCCTGCGCGCCGCCCATGCCGCCAGCACCGGGCAGGAAACCGATGATGTAGCGGTTGCCCGCGCGGCAGGGCTGGACGTGGCGATCGTGGCGGGCGATGAAGCGAATATAAAGATTACCACGCCCGAGGATTTCGATCGGGCGGCAGAGCTGATGAGGCAAACCATGACATCCACCATCGATATCCGCTGTGGCAACGGCTATGACGTGCACCGCTTTGGCGAGGGCGATCATGTCTGGCTGTGTGGTGTGCAGGTGCCGCATACCCGCAGCCTGCAGGGGCATTCTGACGCCGATGTGGGGATGCATGCGGTCACAGACGCCATCTATGGCGCGCTGGGCAAGGGTGACATCGGCCAGCATTTCCCGCCTTCTGATCCGCAGTGGAAAGGGGCCGCCAGCCATATCTTTCTGGAACATGCCGTGGCCCTTGCCGCATCGCAGGGGTTCCGCATTGGCAATGCAGACTGCACCTTGGTCTGCGAATACCCCAAGATCGGCCCGCACCACGACGCCATGAAGGCCGTCATGTCCGCCTATATGGGGATCGAGAGCGACCGGATCAGTGTAAAAGCAACGACATCCGAAAAGCTCGGGTTTACAGGCCGCGAAGAAGGCATTGCCGCCATCGCCACAGTAACGTTGATCAAGCCATGACACATCTGATTGCAACCTTCTTTTATGTGGGCCACATCCGCCCAGCCCCCGGCACATGGGGATCACTCGCCGCCCTGCCCGCTGGCTGGGCGATCTATGCGCTCTTTGGCCCTTGGGGCCTTATCGCGGGGATCGTCGCGTCATATGTCCTCGGCGTCTGGGCCACGGGGGTCGAGACCAAGGGCAAAGACGACCACGACCCTTCCGAGATCGTGATTGACGAGGTCTGTGGCCAATGGATCGCACTCTTGCCGCTGGCCTTCGGAGCGGCACGCCAAGACGTTGATATCTTGGCCCTTTGGCCCGGTTGGGTTGCCGCGTTCGCGCTGTTCCGGCTGTTTGATATCACCAAATGGGGGCCAATCGGCTGGGCCGACCGGATGCACGGGCCAACGGGTGTGATGCTGGATGACGTGATCGCGGGCATCTTTGCCGCGATTGGTGTCGGTGCGCTCGCGGCACTTTATCACATCGTTCTGATATGAGTGCCGAGGCACTTCTCGCGGCTGCCAAAGCCAAAGGTGTGATGCTCGCCACCGCCGAGAGCTGCACCGGCGGTATGGTGAGCGCCGCGATCACCGATATTGCGGGCAGTTCGGCGGTTTTTGATCGGGGCTTTGTGACTTATACCAATGCCGCGAAGATCGAGATGCTGGGCGTACTACCTGCGACACTCGACACCTATGGCGCCGTGTCCGAGGAGGTCGCACGCGAAATGGCGGCGGGTGCGCGGGATAATTCTGCCGCTGATATCGCCGTGGCCATCACCGGCATCGCGGGGCCTGGTGGGTCCGAACATAAACCCGAAGGGCGCGTGTGTTTCGGGCTGGCCACTGCCGCTGGCGTGACGACCGAGACAGTCGAATTTGGCGCGCTGGGCCGTGCGCAAGTGCGCTTGGCGGCGTGCGATCATGCGCTGATGCTGCTATTGGGTGCGGTTGAGGCTCAGGTATAAAGTTCCGCCGCGCGGCGTTCAAAGGACCGCACGACCCGCTGCATGGCCTCATTAAAGAACATGCCCGCTGCCCCCTGCAAAAGGCGGCTTTTGAATTCAAAATCGACCACGAAAGAGACTTCACAACCACCTTCGACCTCTTTGAAGGTCCATTGGCTTTCAAGGTACCGGATCGGGCCATCAAGATATTCAGTGTCGATCTTCATCTGTTCTGGCCACAAAAGCACGCGACTGCCGAATTTTTCGCGAAACACTTTGAAAGAGATCACCAGATCGGCCAGCATTTCCTGATGGTCGCCCTTGTCGGTGACGCTGCGCACCCGCGCGGCGGCGGTCCACGGCAGGAATTTAGGATAATTCCCCACGTCCGCGACGAGGTCATACATCTGCTGGGCGCTATAGGGCAGGAACTTCGTTTCAGAATGACGGGGCATAACGGCCTTTCGCGGGTGACTTCGCTGATGGATGTCGTAAACTCTGACAGGAAAATCAACCTATTTCCCTGAGCAGAGGCCTGAATGACGCACCCCAACTATGTGATCGACGAAATGATCAGCGCCAAAGCGATTGCGGCCCGGATCGAAGATCTGGCACGCGAGATCCGCACCGAGTTTGCAGACACCAACAAGCTGGTGGTCGTGGGCCTGCTGCGCGGCTCTTTTGTGTTCATCGCCGATCTGGTGCGCGAACTGGACCTGCCCGTAGAGGTCGATTTCCTTGAGGCCTCTTCCTATGGCGACGGGATGGAAAGCACGAGAGAAGTCCGTATTCTCAAAGACTTGCGCGGTCAAATTGAAGGGCGTGATGTGCTGATCGTCGAGGATATCGTCGACACGGGGCACACGCTGGCGCATGTCACCAAGTTTCTTTGGTCCCGCAAACCCGCCCGGATGAAAACGATTGCCCTGCTGGATAAACCCGCCCGTCGCGAGGTTGATCTCAAGGCCGACTGGATCGGTTTTGAAATCCCGGACGAGTTTGTCGTGGGCTATGGAATCGACTTTGGCCAACGCAACCGCAATCTTGGCTTTATTGGCAAAGTGCGGTTCGTCGAAGAGACATGAACCCGCGTTGGCTTTTGAAGGCCAAGCGCTGGGCACAGAACCCGCCGTCCCCCGCCAAGATCAAATTCATCGCTGCCATCCTTGCGATTTGCATGATCCTCTTTGCGATTGAGCGCCTTTTCGGGTGGCCTGTCTGGCTCACACCGCATGATTTACGCCGGATACAATGATCACGAAAACGTTATGGCGGGAATTGCGCAACTCACGGTTACGCTCGGGACAATATTTCATTGATTAATCAGGAGAGTCCTATGCCGAAAAAACTCAATCGCGTTCTCGCAACTGCCGTTGCTTTGGGTATCGCGGGTGCCGCATTTGCAGCCGGGCATCTGACCGAAGATCAGCAACGCGCGATGGATGCGCGGCAATCCCATATGGAGCTCTATTCGTTCAACCTCGGCCCGATCGGTGGCATGGTTCAGGACAAGATCCCATATGATGCCACAACCGCCGCGACAGCGGCCGCTAACCTTGCCGCACTCGCCAGCATCGATCAAACCGCTTATTGGGTCGAAGGCACTGACGCCAGCATCGAAGGCTCGCGCGCGAAGGCCGAGATTTGGACAGACGCCGCCGGATATATGGCAGAAAAAGAGAAACTGGCCGCAGCGACCGCTGCTTTGGCCGCTGTCGCAGGCGATGGTCTTGATGCGATGAAGGCGGCCTTTGGTCCCGTGGGCCAATCCTGCGGGTCGTGCCATGAGGCGTATCGGGCACCGCGCACCTAACAAAGCATGGCAAAATGGCGGATCATCGGGCTTCTGGCCCTCATCGGGATCGGTGCTGGCTGGTACATCACCAAGCCGGCACCATTGCCGTCTGATGCGCTTGATGGTCTGACCGGTGATCCGGCCAACGGCCAGATCGTCTTTGCCGCCGCAGGATGCGCCTCGTGTCACACCAGTGAAGACGGCCCGCCCACGCTTTTAAGTGGCGGCAAGACATTTGTGTCGGATTTCGGCACCTTTGTGGCCCCCAACATCTCATCCGATCCTGTGCACGGTGTTGGCGCTTGGTCCGATCTGGCACTTGCCAGCGCCATCACGCGCGGCGTGGGTGAAAACGGTGAGCATCTTTACCCTGCGTTTCCCTACACCAGCTATAACAAGGCAGATCTGCAGGATATCGTTGATCTGATCGCCTATCTGCGCACCCTGCCCGCGTCGGACCAACCGAACGCGCCCCATGATCTGGCGTTCCCGTTCAACCAGCGGATCGCCCTAGGTCCTTGGAAATTCCTCTTTGTGACTGAGGATTGGGTGCTGCAAGACGCCCCGACGCCCGAACTCGTCCGTGGGCGCTATCTGGTCGAAGCGCTGGGCCATTGCACCGAATGCCACACGCCGCGTAACGCGCTGGGTGGATTGGACACGGCGCGCTGGATGGGCGGTGCGGCGCACCCGTCTGACGAAGGGCGTATTCCGAACATCACGACCGCTGCTTTGTCGTGGTCAGAGGGTGATATCGCCGAATACCTGAAAAGCGGGTTCACCCCCGATTTTGACAGCGCGGGCGGTGAAATGGCGGAGGTCGTCAAGAACACCAGCCAGTTGACCGATGATGACAGGGCCGCGATTGCCGCCTATCTCAAAGCGATCCCGCCTGTGGCCGAGTAATCAGGCCAGACCCAGTTTCTTTTGACGTGCCTCGCGCAAACGGGCGAAATCATCGCCTGCGTGATAGGACGACCGCGTCAGCGGCGTGGCAGAAACCATCAGGAAGCCTTTGTTATAGGCCGCTTTTTCATAGGTCTTGAATTCTTCCGGCGTCACGAAACGGTCCACCTTGTGGTGTTTCGGCGTCGGCTGCAAATACTGGCCAATCGTCAGGAAATCGATATCGGCCGCGCGCATGTCTTCCATAACTTGCGTGACCGCCTGCTTATCCTCGCCCAGCCCGACCATGATGCCCGATTTGGTGAACATCGTCGGATCAAGCTCTTTCACGCGCTGCAAGAGGCGCAATGAGTGGAAGTAACGTGCACCGGGCCGTACCTCTGGATAGAGGCCGGGGACCGTTTCAAGGTTGTGGTTGAAGACATCGGGGCGCGCCTCAACAACGACCTCTAACACCTTGGGATCACAGCGGATAAAATCAGGCGTCAGAATTTCAATCGTCGTATCAGGCGACTGACGGCGCACGGCGCGGATCGTCTGGGCGAAGTGCTCGGCACCGCCATCCTCGACATCATCGCGATCAACGGATGTGATGACCACATGCTTCAGCCCCAGCTTTTTGACCGCATCTGCCACGCGGCCCGGTTCAAACACGTCCAGCGCCTCGGGCGGTTTACCGGTGGCGATGTTGCAGAATGTGCATGCGCGGGTGCAAACCTCGCCCATGATCATCATCGTGGCGTGGCCTTGGCTCCAGCATTCGCCGACATTGGGACAGCCCGCTTCTTCGCAGACCGTCACCAGCTTGTTGTCGCGCATGATATCGCGGGTCTTTTTATAGCCTTCGGACGTTGGCGCCTTCACCCGAATCCAGTCCGGTTTTTTCGGTTGCGGCGCATCTGGGCGGCGCTGCTTTTCAGGGTGGCGCTGCGCAGGAATTTTCAAATCGCGTGTGGGCATATCAGGCTCCAGTCATGTTGCCTGATATGTAGCGTTGCTGTGGCCCATTGTCCAACCATCTGGCGGTGTCGCATGTCGGGCCTGTGCGCTCTGCATGGCCCGACGGCGCTAACCGATCATCGGCCCATAGCGGCCCTGCGTTTCCTCGTAATGGCGTTTGAGCCGCTGCAAAGCGATCCGCAGCACGATTTTGCCCGACCGCGCGGACCAGCCCATCTTTTTCTCGGTCTGCTCCAGCCCTTCAAGAAAACAACAGCACCGTAATACCACATCCCCAAGGCCAGGGCCCAATTCAGTCAGCGCATCCTTGATCCGGCCATGCGCGGCTACAGCGCCTTTGGGGCCTTCGATGGTATCGGCAAGTGCTGCACCGTTCATAAAACTTTCCCAGCTTGCACTGCCGCCAAGGCCCACTTCGACCAGTTCGTAATCTTCGCGCAGCCGCTCGCCCACCGCGACCAATTCACGCGGCAGGAACGGTTTGCCGTCGCGGTCTTTGCGCCGTGCCAGCCCCACCAGCGGGCTTTCTGTCGCATAGGCGCGCGATGGCGGACGGGCGGCACCCTCGATACTGGCTATATCCCATCCGGCATCGCCATCAGGATCAAGACTGCGTTCCGCAAAACCACTGGCGCGGTTGTCGTCCTGCGCTGTCAGGCGGCGCAAGGCGGCACGCCCGGTATTGGTGATGAAATAACGCGCGATGCGTCCATCAGGATCAGGGCACGTGATCCAGTCCTTCAATGCCATGGCCTGTGCTATCTCGCGCTCGACCACAGCCGTGCGCACCTGTTCGCCTTCGGGTGTCATGCGGACGACCACAGATGTCTCCATCTCACGGGCGACTGCAAGTACCGCACCCTGTTCGCACAAACGCCGCAAAATCCGCTTGGCCTCTTGGTCAATCCGCGCCTGTGTCAGGCCGACCGGCTGGTGCGGATCACTCTTCAAACACTCCATTTTCATTGACTTCGTCTTCCCCTGTTTCAAGATGTCACGCGCAGAAACCTGCGCAGAGAGCGACCGCAATGCCGCATCAATCAGCGGATCATCACGGCGGCCTTCTAGTCGACGTACCTGTCGAAGAACCGTTGACGGGTGACAGTCACTGGCCCGTGCGAGCGCACGGATAGACAGCCCAGTTTCTGTGTGAACAAGATAGTGACGGGCTGCATCAGGAACCCAACGTGGAAGATCAGACGCCTTTTGCTGCCCTTGTGGTGCTGTCATGATCATGCATCCTTTTGCCGAAACTACCGACGCAACAGACAGAGCCACATGCAATGGGGCATGATGGCATACCACCTGAGCGTGCATGGTTACGCATTTGTTAACGCTGCCAATTGCCCGTCAACTATTCTTTCCAAAAGCTAAACAAACCTGACCGCAGCGTTCTTATCGCATGGTGTTTCCGCAACACCCGCATAAGTTGTGTCATCCTGTCCGGACTCTCACACTGTAACAGGACATTGACAGATGCTTGATCTACACACACGAATTGCCACGTTGAAACGCCCCGCGCTTTTGGCGCGGGCGGCCCGGTTTGGGGTGGATGATTACCGCCGCGAGGTGCATTTGCGCCGTATTCTGGGGCGCGAGAGCCTGCCCAAATCGGGCCCGGCACTCATGCAGCTACTGGATATCGAAGCCGAGATTGACGCGCAGCGCAAAGACAACGCCGCAAGCTACCGGCCTGCGCGCCATGTCGAGGTGCTGATCGCGATTCTGGGCGAGGCGCATCTGTTGCGCGCCACCGCCCTGCATGTGGTTTAGGTAAATGCGTCCGGCATGCTGGCCTTCTTATCAGCCACATAGGCCCGCAGCCGTGCCTCGATCTCGGGATCAAGGGGCGGTTGCTGATAGGTGTCCAGCATCTTGGCCACCCGCGCCTTGGCAAGGATCTGGGTGTCGCGCGCGCCCTCTTCGTCCCAAGTCTCGAACGGTTTGTAGTCAAAGAGGTCTGACCGCCAGAAGGCCGATTTGAAATTGGCCTGCGTATGTTCACAGCCCAAATAGTGACCACCCGGCCCCACTTCGGCAATCGCGCCCATGGCCTGTCCGTTCTCGGACATATCCACACCACGCGCAAAGTGGTGCAGCGTGCCAAGTTGATCCGCATCCATGACGAATTTCTCGAACGAAGCCACAAGCCCGCCTTCGAGCCAGCCACAGCTGTGCAACATGAAGTTCACGCCCGACAACAGCCCCATATTCAGGCTGTTTGCGCTCTCATACGCGGCCTGCGCATCAGGCAGTTTTCGATCCGCAGAACGCACCGGCCGAGCGATACGGCAGGCCCAAACGCCGCGCCAACTGCCCCGCACCATAGGTAATGTGGCTCGCCTCAGGTGTGCCGAATGTCGGCGCGCCAGAGTTCATGTCGATCGACGTCACGAATGTGCCCATGATCACAGGTGATCCAGGACGGATAATCTGGCTATAGGCCACGCCTGCCAGCACCTCGGCCAAGACTTGCGTCAGTGTACCGGCGACAGACACAGGCGCCATGGCACCGCCCACGATAAAGGGGCTGATGATCGAGGCTTGGTTATTGGCGGCAAACACCTCCAACGCGCCCATCATGATACTGTCGAAGGTCAGCGGCGAGTTGATATTGATGAGCGAAGTCATCACCGTGTTTTCCTGCACGAATTCCTTACCGAACAGGATTTCACACATCTCGATACTGTCTTGGGCGCGGCTAGGCTCTGTCACCGACCCCATGAAGGGTTTGTCGCTATAGATCATATGCGCCAGCAACATATCGAGGTGGCGCTTGTTCACCGGCACATCTGTGGGTTCGCACACCGTGCCGCCCGAATGGTGCAGCCATTTGGACATATAGCCCAGCTTCACGAATTTCTCGAAATCGGCCATGGTGGCATAGCGCCGCCCGCCATCGACATCGCGCACGAAAGGTGGGCCGTAGACTGGGGCAAGAACCAGATTCTTCCCACCAACAACCACATTACGCGCCGGATTGCGCGCGTGCTGGGTGTATTCTGAAGGGGCCGTCGCACACAGTTTGCGCGCCAGACCACGCGGAATGCGCACACGCTCGCCGTCAATTTCGGCACCGGCGGCCTTCCAGCGCGCAAGCGCCTCAGGGTTATCCACGAAATTCACACCAATTTCGGCCAGCACGGTTTCGGCGTTGGCCTCGATAATGTCGAGCGCCTCGTCGGTCAGAACCTCGTAATTAGGGATGTTGCGTTCGATATATTTTGCCGTCTCAACGCTGACTGCCGTCCGCTCTGCGCGACGGGCCGCGCCGCCTCCGCCGCGTGCGCGTCTGGCTGGTGCTGCTGGTGCGTCCGACATGATCATTCCCCGTGGGTTCGCTAAAATGTTGCTGCTTCATACAACGCAGCGCACAGCCCCCTTGCCAAATTTGCGCCCCCTCAGGCGCGAAAACGACATGCGCCTAAAAACACCGCGCATGCCGTGCGAATCTCATCGCCCCCTCTTGCACAAATCCGGCCCTGCCTTTACCGAAGCGCCATGGAAAACAGCACCCACGAACGCCTTCTCATCATTGATTTCGGCAGCCAGGTGACGCAGCTGATCGCGCGTCGCTTGCGTGAATTGAACGTCTATTGCGAAATTCACCCCTATCAGAACGTCACCGACGCGTTTTTGGCCGATTTCGCGCCCAAAGCGGTGATCCTGTCAGGCGGCCCCGATAGCGTGACACGTGAGGGTTCGCCCCGCGCCCCGCAATCCGTCTTCGAGATGGGTGTCCCGGTGCTGGGCATCTGTTACGGCCAGCAAACCATGATGACGCAATTGGGCGGCAAAGTAACCAGCGGGCATGGCACCGCCGAGTTCGGCCGCGCCTATGTGAAGCCCGAAGGCAAGCTTGCGCTTGCTTGATGGCTGGTTCGCCACCGACAAAGAACAAGTCTGGATGAGCCATGGCGACCATGTCTCTGAAATCGCTCCGGGATTTTCGGTTTATGGCACCTCGCCTAACGCGCCTTTTGCGATCACGGCGGATGTTGCGCGCAACTTCTACGCCGTGCAGTTCCACCCCGAGGTGCATCACACGCCCAACGGTGCGAAGCTTTATGAAAACTTCGTGCGCATCGCTGGGTTCACCGGTGACTGGACCATGGGCGCGTACCGCGAACAGGCGATCGAAGCGATCAGGGAACAGGTGGGCGACGCCCATGTGATCTGTGCGCTGTCCGGCGGCGTTGATTCTTCTGTTGCTGCCGCATTGCTGCACGAAGCGATTGGCGATCAACTGACCTGCGTTTTCGTTGACCACGGTCTGTTGCGCCTGAACGAGGCCGAAGAGGTTGTCGGCATGTTCCGCGACCATATGAACCTCAAAGTGATCCATGCCGACGAATCCGAGTTGTTTTGGGCGAACTTGACGGCGTCAGCGACCCCGAAACCAAGCGCAAGATCATTGGCCGTTTGTTCATCGACGTGTTCCAGAAATACGCCAACGGCATTGAGGGCGCGGCGTTCCTTGCACAAGGCACCCTCTACCCCGATGTCATTGAAAGCGTAAGTTTTTCTGGCGGTCCATCCGTCACAATCAAATCGCACCACAACGTGGGCGGCCTGCCTGAAAAGATGGGCCTGAAACTGGTCGAACCGCTGCGCGAACTGTTCAAAGATGAGGTACGCGCCCTTGGCGTGGAACTGGGCCTGCCGAAATCCTTTATCGGGCGGCACCCGTTCCCCGGTCCGGGCCTTGCGATCCGTTGCCCCGGCGAGATTACCCGCGAAAAGCTGGAAATCCTGCGCAAAGCCGACGCGGTCTATATCGACCAGATCCGCCGCCACGGTCTTTATGACGACATCTGGCAGGCCTTCGTCGCCATCCTGCCCGTACGCACCGTGGGTGTCATGGGTGACGGGCGCACATATGATTTTGCCTGTGCACTGCGCGCGGTGACGTCGGTGGATGGCATGACGGCCGATTATTACCCCTTCAGCCACGAATTCCTTGGTGAAACCGCGACGCGGATCATCAACGAAGTGCAAGGGATCAACCGCGTGACCTATGACATCACCAGCAAACCCCCCGGAACCATCGAGTGGGAATAACTGCGGCCAAGGCACCGTAGAAACGGGTTCGCGCCATGCGGAAACAATAGTCTCATTTAAGCGGAACTGTGTCCATTTTTCCGACACGGGCAGGATACTTCGTATTACCTTTAGCGTGCGCCGATTCACATCATGATATCAGTGATTTAAAAGACACAAATCAAGTGAAATATCATGCGCTGTCACAACCTTACAACCGCAATCTCCATTCTTTAACCATCTGTTAAGGCTTCCACTTAAAACTCGGCGGAAACGTAACTTGATGAGCAACCGCCGTGCAGCCACTCCTGACCAACCCGACTTTCCGCCCCTTCCGTGAAGGGCTTGCCGCAAACAGATTTCTGCGCGCCGTTGCGCTGCCGCTTTTGCGCAAATGCGACCGGCCCATCACCATGACAAACCCCTTCTCGGGTCTGCCGTTCCATCTGCGCAGCTATACACACAAAGGGTACTGGTTCTACGGGCGACACCGCGAACGCGAAACGATGCAACGGTTGACCGCACTCACCCACCGCGGCGACATCGTGTTCGAGGTGGGCGGCCATATCGGCTATCTTGCCCAGTTCTTTGCCAAACAGGTCGGCCACCGCGGTCAGGTTCATGTGTTTGAGCCGGGTGAGCAAAACCAGCATTTTCTGCGCCGGAACATTGCGCGCTGCACGCAATGCGTTCACGTCAATGCCGCGGTCAGTGACACCATCGGAAAGGCGCTGTTTTACGAAGAAAACCTTGGCGGTTTTATGAATTCGCTCGATCCCGATTTCGCGGGCGCGACCGACAACGCCAAAACACAAGGCCGCGCACTTAACCTGCGCCAGCGGCGCGTGAACACCACAACCCTTGATGCCTATGCCACAGCGCACAATGTCTGGCCCGATGTGCTTAAAATCGACGCTGAGGGTGCGGAACTGGCCGTTTTGATCGGGGGGCAAAAGGTTCTGCGATCCGCGCGCGGCCTGATGATCGAAGTCTCGCGCAATCATGAGGAAATCTTTGAAATCCTGACGGAACTCAACTTTGATCTCCAGCATCCGGATGGTGGCGCGATTAGCCACGCCGCCCAAATGGATGGGAATATCTTTGCGACACGGCCTTAGGGGTTCAGCGCGTCAATCAGCAGATCAGCAGTAAATTCACCCGGTCCACAGACCGCCAGATCACCTTGCTGTCCGCGCAAAAGCCATTCAGCGCGCGCGGCGATCCCAATACTCACCTCAGGGCCCACCCGCAGCGGATCGCGCCCCCAATGGCTGTCGGTGAATGGCTCGTCTGCAAACGCGTCCTGCAGGTCAAACGCGGGCAATCCCGCCCGCGCCAGCAGAAAACCGGCGATACAGTCCACCTGCCGCGTGACCAGCCCGCGCAACATGGCTTCTTCTGCGCGGCGCTGACGGATCTGGCCAAGCGCAAAATCCGCTACGCCATGCTGCACCTGCACCGCGTGACCATAAACATGCGCCAACATATAAGGCGTCTGCGGTGATGCTACCGCGCCGCGCGCCAGCAATATCTGGTTTGTCGTCGTGCAATAGGCCACAACCGCATTCACGCTGTCATCGGCACCACAACGGCCCGCGATCTGATCAACACGACGGACGCTAGGCATTCTGTCAAAAGCGGCCTGTGCTGCGGCTTCGACCTGCGCTACGGGATCCGCCGCTGCCGCCTGCCCCAGGAATATAACCGCCATGACCCATCTCAACATTTCAAACCTCGTTTCTGCTATTCGCAACCAAACACAGATCGACAGGGGTTGCCAAATCACAAAACACAGGGACAACTGCAGCCATGAACACCGTAGCACTTGCAGCCCTCTGGATGATTGGCGCAATTTCATCCTTCACCCTGATGGCTGTCGCAGGACGGACCGTCAGCACCGAACTTGATACGTTCGAGATCATGCTGTTCCGCAGCCTGACCGGTATTTTCATTGTCGTCAGCGTCGCCATCGCAACCGGTGCCATCAGGCAGATCGGGCGCAACCGGCTCGGGCTGCATGCGACACGCAACCTGTTTCACTTTGCGGGCCAGAACCTGTGGTTCTATGCGATCACCGTGATCCCGCTGGCGCAGGTCTTTGCGCTGGAATTCACCACACCGATCTGGGTTATTCTTTTATCGCCCCTGATCCTGCGCGAGCGGATCACCGCAATCGGGCTGCTGAGTGCCACCATCGGGTTTATCGGCATCCTGATTGTCGCGCGGCCCGATCCTACAAATCTCAGCTGGGGCCTGATCGCTGCGGCCAGTTGTGCCGTCTTCTTTGCAATGACCGCGATCTTCACCCGCAAACTGACGCAGACCGAAACGATCACGACCATCCTCTTTTACCTCACGACGATGCAGGCGATCTTTGGCCTGATCTGCGCGGGATACGACGGCGATATCGCGGTCCCCTCGATGACGGCACTGCCTTGGGTCGTGCTGATCGGCTGTGCGGGGCTTTTGGCGCATTTCTGCCTGACCAAAGCGCTGAGCATCGCGCCCGCCAGCATCGTCATGCCCATTGATTTCGTGCGCCTGCCCACCATCGCGATCGTGGGGATGCTGCTTTATAACGAACCGCTTGAGGTGTGGGTTTTTGTGGGGGCCGCGTTCATTTTCGCGGCCAACTATCTCAACATCACCCGCGCGATGCGGCCGGCCAAGGTCTAGAGCCAAAAAGATTGTCTGACAGTGCCTTATTGCAAATTTGTGACGCTACGGCGCGGCGCAATACGTGACGTGGCGTCAATAATTGACGTAAAGCTTAAGCACTCCTTAGGGTTTTTAGCACATATATTGTTCATGACAGGGATGAGGACATGAAACACGTACTAACAACGGGGGCAGCACTGCTGCTGTCGACGACGATTGCCAGCGCGGGGGGAATTGAGCGCGCGGCACCTTCAGCAGCTCTTTTGTTTGAAGATGGCAACTATCTGGAATTGAACTTCGGATTTGTGTCGCCTGATGTCAGCGGGACGCAGGCGAATTCCACCCTCGGCGACCGCCAGCTTCTGGGCGGCGCGTCTCCGGAAACATGGCGGAAGAATACACGCAGCTTGGTTTCGGTTATAAGAACGATCTGAATGATCGGCTCTCGATTGCGCTGATCATTGACCAACCATACGGTGCCGATGTGAATTATGGCGCAGATACGGACTATGCGTATGGCGGCGGTGTGACGCCATTTGGATCAACGGCAAGCATCGACAGCAACGCAATTACCGCACTTGTCGCTTACAAGTTGCCGGACAACTTTACTGTCTATGGCGGTGCGCGTGCGGTCCAAACCGCTGGTGAAGTAGCACTATTCAATGGCTATACCATGGAAACGAGCACAGAGACCGACTTTGGCTATGTCGTAGGCGGAGCATGGGAACGCCCCGATATCGCAGCGCGTGTGTCATTGACCTATCATAGCGAGATCGAGCATGATTTCGACAAGCTGATGAAAACCTGCGGAAACGAGCACCACAGAAATCGACCAATGCCACAATCCCTTACGCTCGATTTCCAGACCGGTGTTGCCGCTGATACATTGCTTTTCGGATCGGTTCGTTGGGTAGACTGGAGCGAATTCGATATCTCACCTGTCAACTATGGCTTGGCTACCAGCGGCGGCTCACTCGTCGATTATGATGACGATACCGTGACCTACAATCTTGGGCTTGGTCGGCGCTTCAGCGACGAATGGTCCGGCGCTGTCACAGCAGGCTACGAAGCCGCAAACGGTGGCTTCTCAGGCAACCTCGGCCCAACAGATGGCAATAAATCATTGGGTGTCGCTGCGACGCGGACGATGGACAGCCTGCGGATCACCGGTGGCGTGCGCTACATTTGGGTTGGTGATACCGAGACAGAAGCGCCACCTGCGCCTGCACCGGCGGTACACCCGGACAAACACTTGGGTGACTTTGAAGACAACAGCGGCTGGGCCGCTGGTGTGCGGATCGCCTATAACTTCTAAGGCTTTTCAAACCCATAAATCAGTAAAGGCCCCGCTCTCACAGGCGGGGCTTTTTTCATTCTCCCGCATAATCCGGGTTGCGCAGCCCCTGCCAAAGGGCGCATGTCACGGCCATGACACCGATCCAGAAAACCATATCACCCCAAGCTTGGGCCGGGCTGTTGATGCTCTCGCTGATCTGGGGCGCGTCTTTCCTTTCGGTCCATGTGGCATTGGAAGAAATCGGGCCGCTCACGGCTGTTGCACACCGCACCGGTTGGGCGATGCTAATCCTTTGGGCCTATGTCCTGATCCGCCGCTTGGCCCTTCCAACCGACCTGCGGGTTTGGGGCGCATTTCTCGTGATGGGGTTCTTGAATAACGCCATTCCCTTTAGCCTGATGGCATGGGGACAACTCCATATCGAAACCGGCCTGACCTCCATTCTCAATGCCTCTACGGCCATTTTCGCTGTCATCACCGCCGCCGTGTTTTTGGCAGACGAACGGCTGACGGCGCGCAAAGCCATCGGCGTGACGGTTGGTTTTCTGGGGGTCTCAACCGCCATCGGGCTAGATGCTTTCAAGGATTTTGACATCCGCTCATTGGGCCAGCTCGCCGTCATCGGTGGCACGATCAGCTATGCGCTGGCCGGGGTTTGGGCGCGCAAGACATTGGGGCACCTCAAACCACAGGTCGCCGCCGCCGGCATGTTGACCGGGGCCAGCATTGTCACCATCCCCGCGGCATGGATCGTCGAAGGGCCAATCTCGCTTGCGCTTGAACCCCAGACCTGGGCGGCAATCGGCTATTTCGCGATCGTTGCGACGGCCATCGCCTATATCCTCTATTACCGCGTGCTGGCGCTTGCAGGCAGTGGCAACGCGATGCTGGTGACGCTCTTGGTCGCGCCTGTCGCCATCGTCCTGGGCGCGATTGTATTGGGCGAGGCGCTGCCGCTGCGCGCCTATATCGGCTTTGCGATCTTGGCGCTCGGCCTACTGATCCTTGATGGCCGCTTGGTCAAGCCGTTCCAGAACCGCCTTCGCCGCGCGTAGGCCCGGGGCCTCGCCGCCCTGCCCCAAGCGTTCCATGGTCAGCGCCATCGCAGCGCGCTGTGCCTGCGGATCGGCAAGCACCGCCAGAACCGCATCGGCAATCGGGCCGGGCTGGCAGGCATCACCGATAAACTCGGGCACCACGCGGGTGTCGCTGACCAAATTCACCAAGGTCACCGTATCCACCATCAACATCCGGCTGATGATGATCCGGCTGAGCCACGCCATATCATAGGCAATGACCATCGGCGTTCCACTGGCCGCGAGTTCCAGTGACACCGTGCCAGAGGCCGCAAGCGCCACATCCGCCCGTTTGAACCACGCCGCTTTGTCAGGTGAGGCCGGTGGCAAGACCGTCACGGGCGTCGCCCATGTTTTGACCTGCGCCGCGACAAGCTCATGCACACCGCGTGTGGTCGGGATCACGAACCGCGCATCCGGCACGGCGGCCGCGATCTTGGCAACAGCCTTGCCGAAACGCTCAGCCAGCCGCGCCACCTCGCCTTTGCGACTGCCCGGCAGGACCAGCACGACCGTACCGGAACCCAAGGCCGCCGCCTCTGCATCGCTTGCCACAGGTTCCGCGACCACAGGATGCCCGACAAAATCGCAGTCCATGCCTGCGGCCTGCATCAACGGTGGCTCGAATGGAAAAAGCGCCAGCACATGATCAATATGGCGCGCCATCTTTTCGGCACGCTTTGGTCGCCACGCCCAGACCGTTGGGGCGACGTAGTGCACGGTGCGAATGTCGCTGCCAGCCTTCACCAGACGCGCGACGCGCAGGCAGAAATCGGGACTGTCTATCGTGATCAGCACATCGGGCTGGGTGGCGATAATCGCCTCGGCCATCTGCCGGATCCGCGCCTTGAGTGCACGATATTTTGGCAGGATTTCCGCAAGCCCCATGACGCTCAGCTCTTCCATTGGAAAGCGGCTTTCCAGCCCCTCGGCCTGCATCAAAGGCCCTCCAACGCCGTCAAATTCCACTTCTGGGCGCAATGTCTTGAGCCCCGCCATCAACGCCGCGCCCAGCTTGTCGCCCGAGGCTTCGCCTGCGATCACAAAAACCTTCATGCGCCCCCCTTGGGCCGAACCCAGAGGAATAGGCCCGCGGCATCAAGTGTCGCCACCACGTCATCCAGCGCCAGAACCATCACGCCGCCGCTTTCAATCACGATCCCAGACAGCCCTGCCGCAACCGCGCCCTTGGCCGTTTGCGGCCCGATCACTGGCAAATCCGCACGGCGGTCCTGATCGGGTTTCGGGGCCTTGAACAACAACGCGCCGCGCGCATCGGTGGGTTCACCATCCGCACCGCTGAGCCACTCAGCGGCACCGCCGAGAACGGACCCCAATCCATCCACAACGCCCCAAAGCGGATCATCGCTGGGGGCAAATTGCGCCAGCATCGCGTCCGTCCCTGCCTGCCCTTCGCGCGCCAGAACGCGGGCGTTGCGCACAAGACAGGCTTGGCCCACATCCGCGCGGCCCATTTCGGCGATGGTCTGTTCTGCGGTCACCGCATCCTGCCGATGATCAATGGTCACAGGTTTGCGGCTCAAAACCCCCGCAGGTGGTAATAAATCAGGCGCGATCTCATGCGCGGCGCGCACGGTCAATCCAGTCTCTTCGAACAAGGCGATGACCACGCGCAAGGCGCCATCGTCACCCTGTGCGATGGCCTGCATAATGCGCGGGACCAAGGGCTTGGTGGCCTCATCAATCGCCATAGGATCAATCGCCGGGCGCTTGATCGCACCTGCAAGGCAGACTTCGCTCACGCCACGCTGGACCAAAGTTTCCAAGAAACTGCCCAACTGTTCTATCCGAAAGGTAATGTCGGGCGTTAGCGCGGGACGAAACCCGTCGAGCGCGCAAATCAACGGCCGCTCTGGCAAGCGCGCCACAAGCGCGGGCGGCAATTCTCCGGTTCCGGCAATCAGTGCAAGCATCAGCCCGGTGTCAGAAAGTTACGGTCGGTATCGCCAAGGATGAAGGCCACCATTTGTTGCACATAGGCACTGTCGCTTTCATCCGCCAAACGTTTTGCGCGGTCCTGAAACGTGCCGTCGCCATCCCGAAGCATCTGAAACGCCGCACGCAAGGCAGTGATATCACCGCGATCCACGCCCTTGCGCTTGAGCCCCACAAGGTTCAGCCCGTCCAGAACGCCACGCGGCCCTTGCACCAAACCATGCGGCACCACGTCTTTCGTGACCATTGTGACGGCGCCGATAATCGCGCCCTGCCCGATGCGCACGTATTGATGCACCCCGCACAGACCGCCGATGATCACGTCATCCTCGATAATGCAGTGGCCTGCCACGGCGGAAGAATTCACCACAATCACACGGTCGCCGATCTGCGCGTCATGGGCGATATGACAGCCAGCCATAAACAGCCCGTCATCGCCCACCCGCGTCTCACCCCCGCCATTGGCGGTGCCGGTGTTCATCGTGACATGTTCGCGGATACGGTTGCGTGCGCCGATCCGCAGGCGGGTCTTCTCGCCATCGAATTTAAGATCCTGTGGGATCTCTCCGATCACGGCGAAAGGAAACACCACCGTGTCATCGCCAATATGGGTGTCGCCATCAACGACAACATGGCTTTTGAGCGTCACACGGTCGCCCAGCACCACATCTTCGCCAATCACGCAAAACGGGCCGATCACGCAATCCGCGCCGATCTGCGCACCATCGGCGATCACGGCAGAGGGGTGAATGGCTGCCATCAAGCTTGCATATCCATCATTGCGGTAAACTCGGCCTCGGCGGCCATTTCGCCATCTACCGTGGCCACACCGCGGAAGCGCCAGACCTTGCCACCCGGTTTGCCCCGTGTGGTTTCGACATGCATTTCAAGCACATCACCCGGCACGACCTTGCGGCGGAATTTGCAGCCATCAATCGCCATGAAATAAACCAGCAGATTACCATCGGTCAGCCCCAAAGATGCCCCCACCATCACGGCGGTGGTCTGCGCCATCGCCTCAACAATAGTGACGCCGGGCATGATCGGGTTTCCGGGAAAATGCCCCTGAAAATGCGGCTCATTCATCGTGACGTTCTTGATCCCGACAGCCGACGTTGTGCCGTTGATGCTATGCACCTTATCCACCAGCAGGAACGGATAGCGGTGTGGCAGGATTTTCTGGATCAGTTGGATATCGGCGGTGGTGACAGCTTCGCTCATGCTGGGCGGCTCCTCTTATTGCTTGTGGCGCGCCATGGCCGCCGTTCATCATGACTAGCAAGCCGCGACAAGCGCGGCAAGCATCGGCTACTCTTCACCGCTGCCCAATTCCGCATCAATACGCACAATCGCATCGTCAGTGATATTTGCCGCGCGCACAGACAAGACAACATTGCGCTGTTCCAGCACCAAAACCGCCCCACGTTCGATCATGATATTGGCCACGATCCCCTGCACGCGTTGCTCAAACCGGGCGCGGGCCTCGGCGTTGGCGACCTGTAATTCGACGTTCTTGGCATCGCGCACGCGGCGCACATCCTGCACCTTGCGGTCAAAGGCCTCGGCCTCGGCGCGAAAATCCTCGGGCGTCATTTCGGGGCGCCTGATCGTCAGGCTGCGTTCTTCAAGGGTCAGAGATTCAACAATCCGGTCATTCTCGGCTTGCAGTTCAGCCGCCTGTTCCGCGAGTTCCGCAGTAAGCCGTTGGCCATAGAGCGTCTCAAGAAACAGCCGGTCACTGTCAACGATCAGGACTGCAGGCGACGATTGCTGGGCTGATGCAGGCAGCACCAGTATCAGCCAAACAATAATCGCGCGCAGAATGCCCATCAGAAATTCGTCGAAATGGTCACATCGAAGTTGCGCGTGTTATCGAAGTCCTGCACGTCCAGAGGTTCGGTAAAGTTGAACCGCAGCGGACCGATCGGAGTGGTCCAGAAGATCGAGAGACCTGCAACAGCCCGCCCAATCGGATCATTGGAAAGAACGTTGGCAGTCCCGATCTCGCCCACATCCCAGACCGCGCCATAGTCGATGAACGCGCCACCCGAAATCCCGTATTCACTTGGCAGGCCAAGCGGGAATTCGGTTTCAAGGGTCAGCACCGAGAAAGCGTTCCCACCCAAGGCATCATCCGTGTCTTCATCGCGCGGACCAATACCACCTGCCTCGAAACCGCGCATCAAACGACTGCCAAGGAAGAAACGGTCGGTCACGCGGCTGCTGCCATCTTGATAGCTGAGCAGCCCGCCCTGCAATGAGGCACGCATGGTGACTTCCTCGTTCAGGATTGCCGTCTCTGCGCCAGCAAAGGCCGTTGTCTTGATAAACTGCGAGTCGCCAAAGCCAAATTCCTGACCAAACCGCAGCACATAACCCGTCGTCGGGTCCACACCTGTGCGGCGGCTATCATAGCTGTAGTTATAACCGATCGCGTTCGTCCACACACCGCCAACGAGGCCCTCATTCTGAATGATGGTACTGGCATCCGCAGACACATCGGTCAGATCGGTATATTCCAGCGCGTAAAACAACGACACACGCCCCGCTTCACTCACAGGAAAACTCACCGCAGGCGACATCCGCAGCGTTTCGGTGTCATAAAGCGCGTTTTCGTTGTTCGTTGTCCCATAGTTCAGGTCAAAGGACCCGCGCAGGTCACGCCCCAGAAGCTGTGGCTCGGTGAACCCAAACCCGAAGCGCCGGTTCGTTTCGGCTGTCGAGAAGTCAAAGTTCAAACGCTGACCGCGTCCCTGAAAGTTGCTCTGCCGGTAAGAGGCCAGCAAGCTCACCCCGTTATCCGTATTGAAGTTTGCACCGAATGACAGCGTTCCAGTGGGCCCCTCTGTTACATTCACATCAACAATGCGCTGGCTTGGCGTGGTACCGGGGCGCGTGTCGACGTTGACGCCTTGGAAGAAACCAAGGGCACGGATGCGTCGTGCGCTTTCCTGAATCTCACGGCTGTTCAGCGGGTCCCCTTCAACCGACCGGAACTGGTTGCGGATCACGCGATCCAAAGTCGTCCCGTTGCCTTCGATATCAATGCGTTCGATGAACACACGCTCGCCAGATACCAGCACATAATTCACATCAATGGTAAGATCGCGTGGATTGCGTGACAGGCGCGGCTGGACCTCAACAAAGTTCAGACCACGTGCCGCGGCTTCCCGCTCAATCCGGCTGATATCGGAATCGACCGGTACGGGTGAGTATGTTGCACCGGACCGCACGCCGATCAGATCCGCAAAGTCAGCGGCGTTCACGCCATTGATCTCACTGGAAATCGATGTGTTACCAAAACTGAAGCGCTGCCCTTCGCGGACGTTGTACGTTACAAGATAGGCGTCCCGTTCGCGGGTCAGCGATACGTCGATGTTTTGCAGAACGAAATCAATATAGCCACGCGAGCGGTAGAAATCCGTCAGGGCTTCGCGATCCTGCGCCACGCGGTCGGGCGAATACGTATCACGACCAACCAACATCCGGAAAATACCCGCCTGTTTGGTTTCCAGCACACGCCGCAAACGCCGTTCCGAGTAGGTCCGGTTGCCCACGAATGAAATGCGTTCGATCTCGGTGACTGCGGATTCTACCACCTCAAAAACCAGATCAACGCGGTTGTCAGACTGCGGGATGATGCGCGGCGTCACCGTCGCGTTGATCCGCCCCTGACGGGCATAGGCCTCGGTGATGGCGGCGGTATCGGCTTCGGCCTGTGCGGGGGTAAAGACACGCCGTGGCTGTGATTGCACCAGCGCCAGCAGTTCCGCGTCGCGCAGGCGGCTATTGCCCTCAACGTTGATGCGGCTGATTGTCGGATATTCGACAACACGGATCAGCAGGCGGTTGCCTTGCGGGATCAGGTCCACACTCTCAAACAGGCCAGAGGCGCGAATGTTCTGCCCCGCTGCGTTCAATTCGGCCATAGACAGGCCCGCACCGGGCGCGAGGCCGCCAAATGTCAGGATCGTGCCATCGGCAACCCGCAGGTTGCCCTCGATCTCAAAGCTGCTGAAAGCGAAACTTTGTGCGTTTGCTGCACCCGTCGCCAAAACCACGATGCAAAGCGCCATCCAAAGCGACCGCACCTTTGCAAAACCCTGCGCCAGAAAGCGCCCCACACCTGTCTTCATTTCGACCGCCCGTGCCAAGATTATTGTTACTAATTTGAGTAGCGACAATATGCGCGGATGTCAAAACGCCAAAAGGCTTCTTTCACGCGAAAAGCGACGGATTTCTTACGGGCACAGGATCGTGTCGTTGAGGATTGTAAAGGTCATCAGCGACAGGATCAGAGACAATCCAACAAACATAAAGACTTGCACCGCACGATCACTTGGTTTGCGCCGTGTGACGGCCTCATAGGCGTAAAACACAAGGTGGCCCCCATCCAGCACCGGAATCGGGAAAAGATTGATCAGGCCCACCGCCGCAGACAGCGCGCCGATAAACCAGATAAAGCTCTGCGCGCCCTGCTCTGCCATTGACCCGCTCGTTTCCGCGATCCCCACCGGACCAGACAGATTACAGGTCGAAATCTGGCCGAACAGAATATGCTGCATGGCGGACAGCGATGTGGTGGTCGTGTCCCAAAGGCCCTGCGCGCCAAGGCTGATGGCCTCAAAGGGACCGACGCTTTCGGTCTTTTCTTCAAAGAAGATCGTGCCACTGATGCCGATCAACCAGCGTGTTTCAAACCCGCCTTCGGGATTTGGAAAATCCACACGGCGCGGCGCGATCGTTTTTTCAAGCGTTTCTCCGTCGCGCCAAATCGTGAAATTGAGCGGCGCGCCATCGGCGTCCAGAACAATCTCTTGCACCTGTGCAAAGGCAAAGATCGGTTCACCATTGATCGCGGTGATCACGTCATTCACTTTGATATCGGCATCATCCGCCGCAGAGCGCGGGCTGACGCTGGAAACAGCGGCAGGGAAGAAATAAGGACCGTCTACCGTGATCTCATCGCCATCGCGCAGCACCGTGTAATCCAGCCGTTCCTGCAGGGGCACGAGATCGGACATATCCACTGTCCGCTCTGCATCGTTGAATATAACCCCTTCAACTGCGATCATTTGATCGCCCTCACGCAGATCCGACGCAAAGCTTGCAGGCAATGGGCGCGTGTCGCCGAATGTCAGCGGATCCGTCGAGCGGCCCTGCACCATGATCGAGCCTGCAAAGATCGCAATGGCCAGCACAAAGTTGAACACAGGCCCCGCCGCCACCGTCGCCGTGCGCGCCCAAAGCGGCGCCCCCAGCATGGTGCGGCGCAGATCGGCCTCGGACACGGTGCCATCATCGCCCACGCTGGCGGCATTGGCATCGCCCAGAAATTTCACAAAACCGCCCAAAGGCAGCGCCGCGATTTGCCATGTGGTGCCGCGTTTATCGACGCGGCTGAAGATCACCGGGCCAAACCCGAGCGAAAATACCTCGGCATGGATGCCGCACCAGCGCCCCACGATGTAATGGCCGTATTCATGGATCGCCACGATCACCGAAAGCGCCACGACAAAAGCCGCAATCATAAAGGCGAAGTTGCCGAACATCGGCACAAACTGCATCAGGTCCAAAAGTATTATCCCAGTCGGCTAAAGGTTTCGGCGGCGTAGATCCGCGCCACTCGGTCGGTCTCTAACACGTTATCTAGGGTAATTGCCGCATTTTGCAGCCCACCATCCGATGACATTTTGTCGAGCGTGCGTGAAACAACCTCTGACATATCCAAAAAGCCGATGTCGCCAGCGATAAATCCATCCAGTGCGCGCTCTTTCGCCGCGTTAAATACAGCACCCGAAAGACCGCCTTCCTCCATGACACGCGTGGCAATCGCCAGCGCGGGATAACGTGCTGCATCCGGTGCTTCGAACGTCAGACTGCCGATCTTGGCCAGATCAAGCCGTTCAACCGGCAGCGACCGGCGTTCCGGCCAATGCAGCGCATAGCCGATGGCATGACGCATATCAGGCGGGCCGACATGGGCCATCAGCGCCCCGTCGTTGAAGCCAACCAGCGCATGGATCAGGCTTTCACGGTGCACCAGCACCTCGATCATATCGGGCGAGACATCGAAAAACTCTTTGGTTTCAATCAGCTCCATTGCCTTGTTAAACATCGATGCACTGTCGATGGTAATCCGCTGCCCCATATCCCAATTCGGGTGGCTTGAGGCCTCGGCCAAGGTTGCAGTCGCGAGTTTTTCGATGGGCCAGTCACGGAACGCGCCGCCACTTGCGGTGATGATCACCCGCTCGACCGCCGCCATATGTTCGCCGACAAGCGCCTGAAACACCGCCGAATGTTCACTATCAACCGGCAGGACAGTCGCGCCATGCGCCTTGGCGCGCCCCAACAAAAGCGGCCCTGCAGTGACCAAAGATTCCTTGTTTGCGAGGGCCAGAGTGGTGCCATGCGACAAGGCCTCTAATCCCGGCACCAATCCCGCCGACCCGACAATCGCCGACAGCGCCCAATCAACCGGCCGTGCGGCCGCCTGTGCAATCGCATCGGGACCGGCGGCCACCTCGACATCCGTATTGGCCAGCAAGTCCTTTAGTTCATTGTAACATTCAGGATAGCAGGTCACCGCCAAATCCGCGTGAAACCGGCGGGCATCAGCGGCCAATTGCGTCAAATTCCGGCCACCGGTCAGGGCTACCACATCGTACGCGTCCGCATCCCGTGCCACCAGATCAAGCGCGTTTTGCCCGACTGAACCCGTCGCTCCAAAAACCGAAATACGTCTCACCAAACGACCCCTGGCACACCAAAGACATCTGCAAGCACAAGCAGAAACAGCGACGCCCCCAAAAGCGCATCGAACCGGTCAAACAACCCGCCATGGCCGGGGATCAGCGTTGAGCTGTCTTTCACGCCCATCCGGCGTTTCAGCGCACTTTCGGCAATATCACCCATCTGACCGGCAAAGCTCAGCAGCATTGAAATCACAATGATCCACAGCCCCGCATCGGTAAAAAGCGAAAAAATAAAGCCTATCAGGCCAGCCCCCAGCCAGCCCGCAATAGTCCCGCTCCACGTCTTTTTGGGGCTGATCTTGGGCCAAAACTTGGGACCACCCAGCGATTTACCCGCAAAATAGCCGAAAATATCCGTGACGATCACAACGGACATCAACCACAAAAGCCACGTAAACCCGAAATCCGAACGGAAATGTACAAGGCCCCAGCCCGCTAGCTGAATCCCCAAAGCGAAGAAGAAGAATGTTTTGATTTCTGTCTTGAGCTGCGTGACCCCGATCACCGGAACCACCAAAAACAGCAGCATCCCCCAGGTTGATCCTTCGGCCAACTGTCCGGACATAACCGAGGCCACCAAAGCCGCCATCAACATGCCCTTGGTGGGTTCGCTGGGGCGGATCATCATCCACAGTTCCCAAACCATCACCGCCGTGACGAAAACCACAAGCATCTGGAACCAGATACCGCCCAGGATCACGCCAAAAGCACCAATCACGACCATCGCAGCACTTGAGGTCAGGCGAACGGTCAGATCATCCCATTTCGCGGGGGGAGGTGCGGCGTTGTTCATTCTCAGGCTCGAACGGCCCCAAAACGCCTGTCCCGCTTACCGTAATCACGCAGCACGCGGGCGAACTCCTCGGCGGTGAAATCCGGCCAAAGCGTGTCGACAAATTCATATTCAGCATAGGCCGACTGCCAAAGCAGGAAGTTTGAAATCCGCGCTTCGCCACTTGTGCGGATCACCAGATCAGGGTCCGGCAGCACATGGGTGTCAAGGAACCGCGCAAGGGTTTCGGCGTCTACATCCTCATGGGTCAAGCGGCCCTGCTCGATCTCATAGGCCAACCGCTTGGCCGCGCGGGTCACCTCATCGCGGCTGCCGTAGTTAAGCGCCACAGTCAGATGCACACGGTCATTGCCTGCCGTCCGCAATTCCAGGTCGTCCATCAACGAAACAAGCTTGTCATCAAGCCGCACACGGTCGCCAATAAAGCGCACGCAGACACCGCTATCAAAAAGCTCCTGCGCCTCGCGCTCAAGATAGCGGCGAAACAGGCTCATCAATCCGGCAACTTCGGTTTGCGTGCGTTTCCAGTTTTCGGTCGAGAATGCAAAAATGGTCAGGTACTTGACGCCCAGATCGGGACACGCCTCAAGGATCTCGCGCACTTTGCGGGCCCCCGCATGGTGGCCAAACAGACGTGGACGCCCGCGCTTTTGCGCCCAACGCCCGTTACCATCCATGATGATCGCGACATGGGCAGGGGCTGTTCTGGCGTCTGCATCCTTGGGCATAGGGCCCCCTTTTCGGTAGAATAACCTTGCGGGTCAGACCTGCATAATTTCGGCTTGTTTCGTCTCGACCGTCTCATCGACCAATTTAATATGAAGGTCGGTCACTTCCTGCACGGTCGCTTCCCAGAATTTCTGGTCGTCCTCGGACAAACCGTCGCTCTTGGCTTTCTTGATCTGGTCCATGCCGTCCCGGCGCAGGTTACGGATCGCAACACGTGCACTTTCGGCATAGTGGCCTGCGACCTTGGTCAATTCGCGGCGGCGTTCCTCGTTCAATTCCGGAATGGGCAGCATGATGATCGTGCCATTCAGTTGAGGATTGATGCCCAAGCCACTCTCACGAATGGCTTTTTCGACCTTGCCGACCAACCCCTTGTCCCAGACATTGATGGTGACCATCCGTGGTTCCGGCACGTTGACCGTGCCCACCTGGTTGATCGGCGTCATGGATCCATAGGCATCAACCATCACAGGTTCCAACATGGAACCAGAGGCGCGGCCGGTGCGCAACGACGCCAGCTCAACGCGCAGGTTTGCAATTGCGCCTTCCATGCGGCGGGTCAGATCATCGGTATCAAGTTCAAAATCGTCAGACATATTTCAGTTGCTCTTCCTCATCGGGCTTGGCCCGCTTTTGTTCGTTCTAGGCCAAAGGGACCGCCTTGTATAGTCAGGCAAATCAGGCGCTTTTGTGCAATTTCCGTGCAGATCCCTTATTATGTTGGAAAACACCACCGCGTGTTCAAGGGCCAGCGCCCTTTCTCGACAAAATTGCCTGCGGCGCTGCTGCGTGGATCAGTCCTTTACAATGGTGTAGGTGCCTTCCCCGGCCAAGATCCCCTTAAACCCGCCCGGTTCATCCAATGAAAACACAATAATCGGCAGATCATTATCGCGCGCCAAGGCAATCGCGCTGGCGTCCATCACACCCAGATGCTTTTGCAGCACCTCGTCATAGCTCACCGTCTCATAGCGCACCGCATCGTCATGCTTGGCTGGGTCTTTGTCATAGACGCCATCAACCTTGGTGCCCTTAAAGATCGCCTCGCAGTTCATTTCACTCGCACGCAGCGTCGCGGCCGTATCGGTCGTAAAATATGGGTTGCCAGTACCGGCGGCAAAGATGCAAACCCGTTTCTTTTCAAGGTGGCGCACAGCCCGGCGGCGGATATAGGGCTCGGCCACCTCGTTCATGGTAATCGCCGAGATCACCCGCGTATGAATGCCTAATTCCTCAAGCGCCGACTGCATCGCCAGCGCATTCATCACCGTGGCCAGCATGCCCATGTAATCCGCTGTCGTGCGCTCCATCCCTTGGGCCGAGCCTTGCAGCCCGCGAAAGATATTGCCGCCGCCGATGACCATACAAATCTCGACGCCCATATCGTGCACCGATTGCACTTCGCGCGCGACCCGCTGCACCGTTGGCGGGTGCAAACCAAAGGATGTGTCGCCCATCAGCGCCTCACCCGAGATCTTGAGCATCACACGTTTATATGCCGTTTTCTCAGTTCCGCTCATGGCGCACCCCTATGTCTGATTGATTGTCGCGCAAAATGTCGGAAAACGACGGTAGTTTCAATGCCACATTCACCACAAAACACACAGGCAAGCGTTGACCGGAACGAACCCTGCCCCCTATGGTCGCAACATATTCATAGTGTGGTACAATCCAGCACACGACGCGCCCGCAACCAGACCAAAGGAACGCCCGATGCAAACTGCGACCAAGACTTGTCTTCTTCTCATCAGTGCAATTGGCCTCGCTGGCTGTGACGGACCTGCTGAACCCTTCGCGTTTGCGACGACATATGACACGTTTGATAACATCGAGACTGCTTTGGAAGCCTCAACGCTTGCGTTGGTTGGCACAGATGGAACAATTCAAGAAGGCGTAGCCATCGCCGAAACGGCTGATTTTCCAGTCGCTGGCGGTACAACGACCTACACAGGCGCGATCATTGCACAGGAAGCAGATGGTGGCGCGGACCGGACTGTAATTGGACAGTTACAATTGGACGTGGCTTTTGACACCTCTACCATGGTTGGCCATGCTGGTAACTTCTTTATTAGCGAAAGCGACGACGGCTCCATTCCAGAAGTCGCGCTCAACGGTACACTTACCGACGACGGGAACGGCAGTTTTGATCGCCTCTTGGGTACAACCGACGAGCCTCACTTCACCGGCATGTCGCTGACAGGCGGTGCTCTGTCGGGACCGAATGGCGAAGAATATAACGCTAATATCGCGCTAGAAGGTTATTTTTCTGAATGCCCACGGGACTGTTGACGCCATCGCGGGGAGCGCCGATAGTCGATTTTGGCGACACTGGACCAGATTTCGAAGAAGGCGCTTTTGCAGTCACCGACTAAAGTTGGGCAAAGCCAAAGCAAACTCACGTGACCAGACCGGCTCCAACACCGCTGATCCTGCCCGATCGGCCCGTACTGATTGCCGGGCCGACAGCCTCGGGCAAGTCGGCGCTGGCCCTGCATATCGCGCAGACCCAAGGCGGCGTGATCGTCAATGCTGATGCGCTACAGGTGTTTGACGGCTGGCGCATCCTGACGGCACGTCCCGATGACCATGATCTGGCTTTGGCCGAGCACGCGCTTTACGGGCATGTTCCCTTTGATGCGGATTACTCTGTGGGGCACTGGCTACGCGACGTTGCCCCCTATCTAGATGGCGAAAAGCGCCCGATCATCGTGGGGGGCACCGGATTGAACTTTAATGCATTGACCCAAGGGTTGGCCGAAATACCACCAACACCGCCCGAGGTCAGAGAAGCCGGTAACGCCCTGCCCCTGCCCGATCTGCTCGCAGCACTCGACGATGAAACCACGCAGCGGATCGACATCCAGAACCGGATGCGGGTACAGCGCGCATGGGAAGTACTGCAAGCCACCGGTCAGAGCCTTGCCGCTTGGCAAGACCAGACACCGCCGCCATTGCTTTCCACGACTGCGGCCACCTGCATCACGCTTGACGCGCCCAAAGACTGGCTCAACGACCGCATCGCGCGGCGCTTTGATCAGATGCTGGACCAAGGCGCCTTGGAGGAAGCCCGCGCCATGCTGCCCCGTTGGAACCCCGATCACCTTTCATCAAAAGCCATCGGCGCGCCCGAGCTGATCGCCCATCTGCAAGGCGAAATCAGCCTGCCTGCCGCACGCGACGCCGCCATCATCGCCTCACGGCAATATGCCAAACGCCAGCGCACGTGGTTCCGCGCGCGGCATAAGGATTGGCACCATATCGCGGCAGAGTGCGCTGACTTATCTGCAACACTCCGATTCGCTGATACGGCAGAGGATTGAATCCAAAGCAAAATCTGCAAAGACTTGCCAAAAATCAACAATGAGGCAAGTTGATGAATATGATGAGCACCGATCACGCAGCGCTTGCGCTGGCAACCCTGACACATGGCGGGCCTGCGTCGCGCTGGCGTACCGAAGCCATGCGCAGCCACAGCACGGCCCGACTGATCCATATTACCAAAGGCCAAGGGCGCATCACGGTGGCGGGTCTGACCAACGGGTATGGCCCCAATAACCTGATCTATATACCACCCCACACGATGTACGGCATCGAGGTTGGCCCAACCGTGTTCGGCCAAATCCTGACCCTGCCCGACACAAATGGATGGCCGGACACGCCGTTTCATTTGCGGCTTTTGGATGTGGTGCCACAAAAGGAACTGGTATCGCTGATCGAGGCGATTGAACGCGAACTCAAGCCGACGGGCGATCACCGCGCAGCGCTTTGTCATTTTGGCTTGCTGGGTATTTATGTGGAACGCCAACTGGCCAGCCGCAACCCTGCGACAATCGACGCACGGCGCAATACCGCCGCAGCAAAGCTTGTCGCGCAATACACCACATTGATCGCACAGGATTTCCGCTCGGATCGCAGCGTGGCAAGCTATGCCGCCGCACTCGGTGTGACACCCACGCATCTGGCCCGCAGTTGCCGACAGACCTGTGGTCGCTCGGCCTTATCGCTGTTGAATGATCGCATCCATTTTGAAGCCTGCACATTGCTCCGCGACACGACGATCCCTGTGCAGGACATTGCCAAGCGTCTGGGGTTCAGCTCACCCGCCTATTTCACGCGCAGTTTTCAGGAAAAATCAGGCCAAGCCCCCACGGATTTCCGCCGCAAAGGGGCCGCTCCTGCGCGGACTTAGATAGCGGCGCTATTCGCCCCAGATGACCTGCACATAATTTTGCGTTTCCGCGAAGGGCGGAATACCGCGGTGCCGCTCAACCGCACCCGGCCCTGCGTTATAGGCCGCCAGCGCCAGCGGCCATGATCCGAAAGCCTCGTATTGCGCACGCAGATAGCGCGCGCCACCATCGAGGTTTTGCGCCGGATCAAGCGGATCAACACCCAAACCACGGGCCGTTTCCGGCATCAGCTGCGCCAACCCCAAGGCCCCTTTGACCGAGCGCGCTGTCGGGTTCCAACCGCTTTCCTGCTCGACCAGACGCAGGAATATCCCGACCGGAATACCGTGGCGCGTCGCTGCTGCCTGCGCCAAGCGCAGGTGCGGGCCGTTGTAGTTGCCGGTGTAGGTTGGCGTGATCGTGAAACCTTGCGCACGCGGCGGCTGAAGGCGCACAGAATTCTCATATTGCTCAGCCGCACGACCATCCAGAATGGATGTCTGGCTTTTCAGCAGCCCTGACCGCGACATCGTGGAAACCTGCTCTTGTGCGACCACAGGGGCGGCGGCAAGGGCGGCCAACAGGCACACAGTCACTGGCAATCGGAACATATCGGGGCGCTCTCACTGGCTTCGCATGGGGGATACCTAAACCTTTTGCGCGCTCAGGCCAATGCTCTTGCACGTGAACCACTCGTTAACCTTGTTGCGCCATCCCGTGTCTGTCACAAAAGCGCAAAGCAGAATCGTCGGAGGTGCCATCATGGCCGGATCAGTAAACAAAGTTATTCTCATCGGTAATCTGGGTGCTGACCCTGAAGTGCGGACATTCCAGAACGGTGGCAAAGTCGCCAACCTGCGGATCGCGACATCCGAGACCTGGAAAGACAAAAACACCGGTGAGCGTCGGGAAAAGACCGAATGGCACACTGTCGCGATCTTTCAGGAGGGTCTGGTGCGCATCGCGGAACAGTACCTCAAGAAAGGGTCCAAGGTTTATATCGAAGGCAAATTGCAGACCCGCAAATGGCAGGACCAGTCCGGTCAGGACCGCTATTCGACCGAAGTGGTGCTGAACGGCTATGACGGCACGCTGACCATGCTCGACAGCCGCAACGAAGGCGGCGGCGGCAACTATGGTGGCGGCAGTGGCGGTGGCGGCTATGGTGGTGGATCATCAGGCGGCGGTTACGGCGGCAATGATGGCGGCTATGGCGGCGGCAGCGGTGGCGGCGCACCATCGGGCGGTGACAGCGGCATGGACGACGAAATTCCGTTCTAAAGCCAATGGTCCTTGCACCCGAAGCGCAGATCCTGATCCTTATCGGGCTTATTCTCGCGGTCGCTTATCTGGGGATTTTTCCGACCCTTCAGGAAAAGACCATCAATAAGCTGATGGGGATTGATCTGGCCCTCAATGTGCTGGCCCTGATTGTGGCGGGCGCATGGTTCTGGGGCACGGATGTGACGTTTACGCTCGTGTTCTATGAGACAAATTGGGTGATCTTCACGATCGTCTGCTACGCGCTGATCGAGATTCCGTTGTTTCTGAATTTCGCCAAAAAGCATGGTATTCGTCTGGATGGGCGCGACGAAGACGAATGATGCACCGTCCCGGATCAAGTCCGGGACGGTGGCCTATTCAAAGCATCTTCCAGCACACCCAACACGGCCTCACGCGGCACATCCGAGGTGATAAACGCGTCGCCAATCCCGCGCGCCAAAATAAACCGCAGTTTACCATCCAGTACCTTCTTATCCTGCCCCATCAGGTCCATCAGGCCCGCGGCATCAGGCAAATCGCCCGCGATATCGCGGATATCCACCTTCATTCCCATGTCGCGCAAATGCGCGCGCACGCGGCTGGGGTCTTCCTGACTGCACAGGCCCATGCGGGCAGAGAGTTCGAACGCCAGCGCACAGCCAATCGCCACGCCTTCGCCGTGCAATAGCCGGTCGGAATAGCCGGTCGCCGCCTCGAGCGCGTGACAGAATGTATGGCCAAGGTTCAACAACGCACGGTCGCCTTGCTCGGTCTCGTCGCGCTGCACGATATCGGCCTTCATTTCACAGGACCGCGTCACAGCACGCACGCGCGCATCCATGTCACCCGAAGCCAGTGCTGGCCCCTCGGTTTCCAGCCAGTCAAAAAACGCCGCATCCCCCAAGAGCCCGTATTTCACGACCTCACCATAGCCCGCCAGAAAATCACGGGCAGGCAGCGTGCCAAGTAAGGCGGTGTCGGCCAGCACCAGACTGGGTTGATGAAAGGCCCCGATCAGGTTTTTTCCGCTGGGGGAATTGATGCCGGTCTTGCCCCCCACAGAGCTATCGACCTGCGCCAAAAGCGATGTGGGAATTTGGACAAAGCGCACGCCGCGCCGCAGGATCGCCGCGGCAAAGCCCGCCAGATCGCCAATCACACCACCGCCAAAGGCCACCACGATGTCACCGCGTTCGACCTTCTGGGCCAACAACCACTCCACCGAGCGTTCCAACTGCGCCCAGCATTTCGTCGCCTCACCCGGCGGCAAGGCCAGCGCCTCAGACGTCAGCCCCGCGTCCGTCAACGACGTTTGCAGCGCCGCCAAATGCAGCCCCGCCACATTTTCATCCGTCAGAATACACACATGACGGCGGCCACCCATCTGGGCAATCCGCGCGCCCGCCTGCGACAGCACACCGGGGCCGATCAGAATGTCATAGGCGCGGCCCGGCAAATCGACATGGACGGTAGCGGTCATTTAGGTGATCTCCAGAATATCAGGGCGGCTGGCCAATACATCGCGCACAGAGATCATCGTCTCTTCAATGCTGGCGTTTTCTTTGACGTCTATTTTCAGCCCTGCAAGCGCATAAATGGGCGTCCGTTCATCATGGATCGCCGCCAGCGTGGCCTTGGGATCGGCGGTGCGCAGCAAGGGCCGCGTGTCTTTGTGGCGCACACGTTCCCACAAAATCTTGAGGTCCGCATCCAGCCAGACCGCTACGCCCATCCTGGCAATGGCATCGCGGTTCGCCTCGGCCAGAAACGCCCCGCCGCCGGTTGAAACGATCCCCGGCGGGCCAGACAGCAGGCGTTTGAGCACCTCGGCCTCGCGTTTGCGAAAAAAGGCCTCACCGTCGCGGGCAAAGATTTCGGCAATGCTGGCCGCTGCCGCCTCTTCGATGGCGGCATCGCTATCCACAAACGGCACATCCAGTGCCGACGCCAATGCACGGCCGATCGCGGTCTTGCCAGACCCCATCATACCGACCAGAACGACGGTCCGTTTGAGGTGATATCGTTGCCCTGCGGCCATCTCGAAAATGCCTTTCTTGTCGGCTAACCTCTGCCGAACGCAAAATTTAATGAATGAATGCCGTGATCTTGCGCGAAAGGCCATATATAATCCCTTCAACAGGCGGGCAAGAACCCGCATATTGAGGCAAACATACGAATTGGGGCAGACTATGTGGCGGCTCATCAAGGCGCTTTTATTTTTGATTATTATCGCGGGTCTGGGTCTTGTGGCTTATGCCTACATCGGTCCTCTGTTTTTTCCGGCCGATTTCGCAGCCCCCTCAGAAGAGGTAACTTATCCTGTTACGCTGGAAACAAACTAAGGCGCTTGGCGTGGCATTTTGCCTGACAGGTACGTTTGTGTCCGCGCAAAGCGACGGGCAGAGCGAGCCGATGTCGGCGATTGAATGGCTGTCGCGCAGCGTCGAACCAATCCCTTTGTATGAGCCCCCTGCCGTGGGTGACGCCACATCACCGAATGTGCAGGTCACACCTTTGGACCGCCCCTCCAAAGACCCGATTGGCCTGCTTCCATCCGATGTGACGGGCCTGCCGCGCTCACTTTGGGCGGCCAGCGATGAGGCTGTGCTGGTTGATCTGGTCCGCGCCGAGCGTGTCGATACGGTCCCGGCCTTGCAGGATTTCCTCAAGGTGCTGATGCTTGCCGAAGCTGATCCGCCCCGTGGTGCGGATGGCGAAGGCGCACTCTTTCTTGCCCGTGTTGACAAACTTTTGGACCTTGGCGCGCTCGAACCCGCACAGGCGCTGATCGAACAGGCCGATCCGGATACGGCGCCGCTATTCCGGCGCTGGTTTGATGTGGCTTTGCTCACAGGCACCGAGGATTACGCCTGTGATGCGATGCGCAGCACGCCCTCGATTGCGCCCACGTTTTCGGCCCGGATCTTTTGTCTGGCCCGCACCGGTGATTGGCCTGCGGCGGCGCTATCGCTCAACACGCACCGCGTGCTTGGCGATATCAACCCGCAGGAAGAGGCGCTTTTGTCCCGCTTTCTGGACCCCGAACTTTATGAGGGCGAACCGCCACTGACGCCCCCTGCCCGTATCAGCCCCCTGACATTCCGGATGCATGCCGCCATTGGCGAGCCGCTGATTACCGCCAACCTGCCTTTGGCGTTTTCACATGCCGATCTGCAGCCGACCACGGCATGGAAATCTCAGCTTGAGGCGGCGGAACGGCTGGCGCGTCTTGGCGCCATCTCTGAAAATGTGCTGTTGAAATTCTACACCGCCCGCACCCCCGCCGCCTCTGGTGGCATCTGGGATCGTGCTGCCGCGATCCAGCGCTTTGATGCGGCCATGGCCGCAAATGACCCTGCGCGCATAGCACGCACCCTGCCCGATGCATGGGCTGCGATGCAGCAGGCGCGTGCCGAGGTCCAATTCGCCAACCTCTATGGAGAGGCGCTCCAAGATATACCATTGTCCGGCGACGCGGCGGTGATTGCCTTTGAAGTGGGCTTGTTGTCACCCAGCTACGAGGCCGTGGCAAACGCGGCTACGGGCGCAGGTTTCGATCCGTTTCTGATCGGGATCGCACAAGGCTTACCGCAAGAGGTCCGCGTGACCGCGCCGCAAGCGCGCGCCATTCAGCGCGGCTTTGAAAACGTGCCACCTCCGGGGGAATTGGAAAGCAAAGTGGACCAAGGCCAACTGGGCGAGGCCCTGTTGCGCGCACTTGCCCTTTTTGCGGAGGGCGCAGAGGGTGATCTACGCTCTGTGACAGACGCGCTTTTGCTTTTCCGCGCGGTCGGTCTGGAAGATGTGGCGCGCCGCGCCGCGTTGCAACTGATGCTTCTGGACCGCAGGGCATGACCCAAACCGATCAGCCGATGGCACGCTGGGTGCAGGTCTTTCTTGAGGCGCAGGCGGCAGAATTGGATGCAGCCACCAACACGCAGCTGGCCTATGCCCGCGATCTTCAGGATTTTGCAGGCTGGCTGGCGCGCAAAAAGCTGCATTTTGCGGACGCCACGCGGGATCACGTCGAAAGCTATCTGATTGATTGCGAACATGAGGGGCTGGCCAATTCCACACGGGCGCGGCGACTGTCAGCGATCAAACAGCTCTACCGCTTTGCATTCGAGGAAGGCTGGCGCGATGACAATCCCGCCATCCAGATCAAAGGGCCGGGCCGCACGCAGCGGCTGCCCAAAACGCTCTCGATTGCAGAGGTCGACAAATTGCTGGACGCCGCGCGCAACACCCCGCGCGAGGCATTGCGCAACACCTGCCTGATGGAACTGCTCTATGCCACGGGGATGCGCGTGACCGAACTGGTCAGCCTGCCCGTCTCTGCCGCCCGTGGTGACCCCCGCATGCTCTTGGTGCGGGGCAAGGGCGATAAGGAACGCTTGGTGCCTCTTTCACCTTCGGCGCGGGATGCTTTGGCGCTCTACCTCAAAGACCGCGATGCATCCGAGGAAGCCGCCCGCAAGAAAGGCATACCGCCCTCAAAGTTCCTCTTTCCCTCACGCGGCAAGGCGGGGCATCTGACACGGCACCGGTTCTTCGGGCTGATCAAGGAATTCGCTGTGGCCGGTGGTATCTCACCTGCCAAGGTGACACCGCATACGTTGCGCCATGCCTTTGCAACGCACCTACTGGCTGGTGGGGCCGATTTGCGCTCGATCCAGACCATGTTGGGCCACGCTGATGTGGCCACAACCGAGATTTATACACATGTGCTGGATGAACGACTTAAATCGCTTGTGTTAGACCATCATCCCCTTGCAAAAGCGTCCAAGTCTTGAAGCTGACGCCCAGACCCTACATAACGATGATGTTCTTGCTTGAAAGCCTCTGATGGAAACCGCATCTCTCGACGCCGCCTTTTGGTTGACCGCTGGCGCCATTCTTATTCTTCTCGTGCTCTCGGCCTTCTTTTCCGGCTCGGAAACCGCACTGACGGCAGCCTCACGGGGGAAACTGCGCTCAGCTGCCGATAAGGGCTCAAAGGGTGCTGAACGCGCGCTTGCCATCACCGAGGACAACGAACGCCTGATCGGGTCGGTCCTGCTGGGCAATAACGTCGTGAATATTCTGGCGACCTCGCTGGCCACGGCCGTGTTGACCAAAGTTTTCGGCCAGAACGGTGTCGCCGCTGCCACCTTGATTATGACCCTTCTGGTTCTGATCTTTGCCGAGGTGCTGCCCAAAACCTTCGCCATCACCAACCCCGAAACCGTGGCCTCTGGCGTGGCACGCCCGATTTCGGTGATCGTCTTTGTCTTTTCGCCCATCGTGGCGGCGGTGCGCTATCTGGTGCGCGGCGTGCTGTTTTTGTTTGGCGTGCGGACCGACCCAGACAGCAACATCCTTGCTGTGCGCGAAGAAATCGCAGGTGCGCTGTCACTGGGCCATTCCGAAGGGCTTGTCCAGAAAGAGGACCGCGACCGTATTCTTGGCGCGCTTGATCTGAACGAACGTGCGGTTGAGGAAATCATGCTGCACCGCTCGCAGATTGAAATGGTGGATGCCGATCTCCCCCCCCAAGATATCCTCGCGCAGATTTTAGAAAGCCCCTACACCCGCCTGCCGCTTTACCGCCAAGAGCAGGAAAACATCATTGGTGTGATCCACGCCAAAGACCTGTTGCGCGCGATGCATAAACTGGTGCGCGGCGGCGAAGACGCGGCAGGCCTTGCGGCGTTTGACGTGATGAAAGTGGCGATGCCCCCCTATTTTGTGCCCGACACCACGACGCTTGATGACCAGATGCGCAACTTCCTCAAGCGCAAAACGCATTTTGCGCTGGTGGTGGATGAGTATGGTGCGCTGCAAGGCCTGATCACGCTGGAAGATATCCTTGAGGAAATCGTCGGCGAAATCGCCGATGAATTCGACGACCACGAAGAAGACCAGATCGAGGCCACCTCGGACGGCGCCTATATCGTGGACGGCGGCATGACGATCCGCGACCTCAACCGCGCCCACGACTGGAACCTGCCCGATGACGAGGCCAATACCGTTGCCGGTCTGGTCATCCACGAGGCCCAGATGATCCCTGTCGAGGGTCAGGTGTTCTCGTTCCACGGCTTCCGCTTCGAGGTGCTGAGCAAGGATGAAAACCGGCTGGCGACGCTGAAGATCAGCAAGCTTTGAACGGCGCAGCCCGCTAGCGCCCTCAAATCTCGGCTTGCGCAACAAACGGGCATGACGCTGGTTTTGCGTTCAAGGTCGGTGTCCGATACGCAACGTGCATGCTGCGCGTGAGAATTTACTTTGTTCTGAGCGGTCCTGCCATTATCATCTGACCAAGCGAACCGCATATATCGACGCGCGACACAAGGTATTTACCGGAGATCGTTATGAGTCAGATTTTACAAGTTGCAGCGATCGCCATGGCAACGGTGGGGACCGGTGCCGCAACGATGACAGTCATGAAGCCCGAGATGGCAGACCTTGCCGTGCCTGAGGGTGATTGGTCCGCAGGTGAGATATTGGATGGTCAATCCTACTTTATTGAAGGGGTTGATCTCGACAGTGGCACTGTCTTGCAAGATGAGCTCGTCTTTCGCGACGGGACGTTTCAATCCGTGAATTGCCAGACCTACTGCGATTTCGGGTGGAGCAACTACCAGACGAAAGTACTGGATGATGTGATCCACTTCACGGCCACGACGCAATGCCCGGACGCACCCCATACGGTCGTCTGGTACGGGACTGTGACCGAAGACCAGATGCAGCTCGCTGGCACATGGACCACACGGCGGTGGTACTGGAACCATCAAATCCGCTTCTCGGCTGAAGGATCCACAACGCCGCCCCTTGATCCGAACGTCACCGGATAAGGCCGCACCTGTGAACCCTTCACGCACGAGCACGACGAAATTCGTGGTGCGGTTTTTGATCCTGATCGCTTTTCTTGTGCTGGCCACTTGGGGCGCGCATATGGTCAAAGAGGCACTGAACCTCGAAATCAGACCCGGCAATGAGGCGATGGTCCATCGTGCCATCATGCTGGGTGGGGTGGCCTATGTCGGGCTGCTGGCCCTGCCCTTTGTGCCGGGTGCCGAAATCGGCATTGCAATGCTGGCCGCCTTTGGTCCCGGGATCGCACCGCTGATTTATGTGGCGACCGTCGCATCCATGATGCTGGCCTATATGATCGGGCGGTTTCTTCCGATTAGTGCGCTGGAACGTTTTTTAAACTTGCTGCACATGCAACGCGCCGCGGCCCTCGTCGCCCGCGCCGCACCGCTGTCCGGCGACGACAGGCTTGCGATGCTGCTGGACGGTCAGTCCAAACGTGCGGTCCGTGTGGGGCTGCGCTATCGCTATATCGCCCTTGCGGTCGCGGTGAATACACCGGGCAATTCCATCATCGGCGGCGGCGGCGGGATCATGATGATCGCAGGTCTGAGCGGGATATTCTCGCCACTCCTTGCCTTTCTGACAATCGCCATCGCAGTCTCGCCCGTGCCCTTGGCCGTCCTGTTCCTCGGGTTGCGGTTGCAGTAAAGCGCGGACCCTAGCGCCCCTTGAACAAACTACCCAAGATGCCCCGCACCAAACGGCGACCTGTTGTGCCTTTGAGTTCTTTGACAACGACCGACGCCAAGATCATCATCCAACGATTTGCGTGATGATGACTGTTTGCTGCGCGTCCCATCATACCGCCGCACGGTTTTGACAGGTGGTTTTGACTGCACCCTTCGAAACCATTTCTGACAAAGATTTCGGCTCAAGGCAAAATCGTACATTTCCACCCCTTTCCATTGTGGCAGATAGAACGCGAACAACTTGCGCTTCTTTTCTTCATCAACTGCAATTTTAAGCCCGGGCCGATCCTGGCCATTTCCAAATGTCAGAACTGCCGGTAGCACTGCCTGCTTTGCGGCATGCATAACCGCATGATGCAACAAAACATGTTCCCTGTGCCCATATTCACCTTTCGCATTGTGCGTCACCACAATGTCGGGCTTAAACTGCTGCATCGCGGCATATGCCGTCCCAGTCAGCAAACCGAATAGCGGATATCTTTGCAATGGACGCGGAGGTACATCGTTGTCTGGAATTTCGTCGCTCGGCACTCTGACAAAGCGTCTTAGACGCCTGTGGTGTTTTTCAACAGCAAATGGGTATTGAACGCATTCCGCCGCAACGTAGTGACAAACATTGTTCATCGCCGCTACGCGAGACTGTGTATCTTTGCGACCTTCGGCCGGGCGAAAAAAGCAAGCAATGGTTACGTTCGCGCGGCCCTTTATTCCATCGAGTAGCCCACCCGCAAAGAGCGTTTCATCATCTTGGTGGGCCACGCAAAGCAGAACACGCTTGCCGATTAGATCATCGACTGTCAGCGACTGAGCATAAACATTCTTACCTATCTCTAGGCACTGAAAGTTTTTGGCCGCGAGCGTTTGGATTTCTTCGTCAGCCACCGGCTTGGCCAACCCCTTTTCAATCATGCTTTTCGTATCATCAACAACGTACCCATTCTTGGTGTCACCCTGAAGCAAATACGCATTCTCCGCCAAGCCCGGCCATATAGTCCGTAATTCTGAAAAACGGTTGCGCTTGTCTCCATCCAGGTGCAGCAGGTTCACGGGACCAAATGGTTGTTCTTCTGCAACCTGCGTCAGTCCGGATATCGCTTCTTCTTGCAGCATCAACGTGCGGTGCGGATAATTTGACCTGAACCACTCAAACGCCGCAGGGACAAATACTTCGACGGGTGGCCATGATGCACGTAGGCGCTGCGCCAGATCAATTCCGATACACTTGATATCCGGGTTCGCATGCAGCGCGATCAAGAGCGCATGACCGCCGGCGACACCGACTTCTACAAAGCAAGTTGACCGCTTTGCCAAGACCACAAGCGCCCTGCGTTTCGCCTCCATCAATGGCGAGAGGTCGCCAAGGTGAAAGTCTTCTTTGAGATGAGGATAACAGACGTTTCCGTTGATCGCGACAGGCTCGCCAGCCGTGCGCAACGCGTCGGCTATTGCATTGTTCAGGCTGTTTAAGTCAGCAAGAAAGGCGGCGGAGGAAATAACGGTTTCGTATGCTTCCATGGGTCCAGCAATCAATCATCCAAAGTCACACGTACGAGATATATTAAGCCGATACGTTGATTTAAAACATAACTCAACTCTGTATGTTCGTGGACCTTCTTGTCGCTGACATGCGACCAAATACAGGTGGTTAGAACATTTTTTTGGCCGAAACCGCACGTGCGCCACAGTTATGAATCCAGGACGCAACACACTTACCGCCCCTTGAACAAACTACCCAAGATGCCGCGCACCAAACGGCGACCTGTTGTGCCTTTGAGTTCTTTGACAACGACCGACGCCAAAGCCCCGCCAAAACCCTCATCCGATGACTTGCGCGATGAGGATGACTGTTTGCTGCGCGTCCCGTCATACCGCCGTGCCGCCTTGAACTCGCGCTCTTTTTCTTCAAGGCGCGCCTCTTCGGCTTCGGCCTCTTCGGCGGCTTTCGCGGCGGCGTCCGCCCGCTTGCGCAGCATCTCGAATGCGCTCTCGCGGTCCAATGTTTTGTCGTATTTTCCGGCCATGTCAGAAACGCTCATGATCGCGCGGCGGGTCGGTTCATCAATCGGGCCAAGTTGCGACGCAGGGGGCCGGATCAAGGTCCGCTCAACGATCTGTGGAATACCTTTGCGATCAAGGAACGATGTCACAGCCTCGCCCGTGCCCACCTCCTGAATGGCCTGCGCGGTATCAAACGCGGGATTGTCGCGATAGGTTTCGGCGGCTGTCTTGAGCTCTTTGCGGTCCTTGGCGGTAAAGGCGCGCAAGGCATGTTGCACGCGGTTGCCCAGTTGTCCCAGCACATCATCGGGAATATCACCGGGGTTCTGGGTGACGAAATACACGCCGACACCTTTGGAACGGATCAGGCGCGCAACCTGCTCAACCTTGTCCACCAGCGCTTTGGGCGCGTCATCAAACAACAAGTGCGCTTCGTCAAAGAAGAACACCAGCTTGGGTTTGTCAGGGTTGCCCACCTCGGGCAGTTCCTCAAACAGTTCCGACAGCAGCCACAAAAGGAACGTCGCATAGAGGCGTGGGCTGCCCATCAACTGATCGGCGGCCAGAATATTGATCTCGCCGCGTCCATCGTCGCGGGTGCGCATCATATCGGCCAGATCAAGTGCGGGTTCCCCGAAAAGTGCGGTGCCGCCCTGGTTTTCAAGGACCAGCAATTGCCGCTGGATCGCCCCGACAGAAGACGACGCCACATTGCCATAGCGCAAGGACAGGTCCTGCGCGTTCTGACCGACCCAGACCAGCAAAGCCTGCAGGTCTTTGAGATCCAAGAGCGGCAGCCCCTCTTCATCCGCCACGCGGAACGCCACGTTCAACACGCCCTCTTGCACATCGGTCAGGTCCATCAGCCGTGACAACAGCAAAGGCCCCATTTCCGCGACCGTGGCGCGGATCGGGTGGCCTTTTTCACCAAAAAGATCCCAGAAGGTGACAGGGAAACTGTCATATTGCAGATCAAGGCCAATGGTTTCAGCACGCGACATAAAGGGTTCGTGCAGTTTGAAATCGGCCGAACCGCTGAGCGCCAGACCGGACAGATCACCTTTGACATCCGACAGGAACACCGGCACGCCCGCTGCCGCGAACCCTTCGGCCATGATTTGCAAAGTGACTGTTTTACCGGTGCCCGTTGCCCCCGCGATCAGACCGTGACGGTTGGCCTTATCCAGCAAAAGCGTTTGTGGCGCGCCGTAGCCCTCACCGCCGCCACCAATAAAGATACTTTCAGACATACCAGCGTTCCCTGCGTAAATTGTATCAAGCAAAATACATTGTTAACCAAATCGTGCCACCTTAAAGCGCGCGATCGTGTCAGACTTTGGCATTATTGCATACGTCCTCCCTGTTTGACTGGCCGTGCCTTCGGGCACGGCTTTTTTCTGCGGCAGGCGCAACACCATTATTCACCAAGACGTCAAATATTTGCTGTTGACGGTCACTTTTTGTTTTCGTAGCTTCTTTTTAATTAGTCGGCCAAGTCCGACAGGGAGAATATGAAGCAGGGTCCTTTCGAGGGCCCTTCTTCTTTTTTATTCCCCCGAAAATGTGAGCGAAAGCCAGCCCAGTGCGTGGTTTTTGCCCCTGACACCCTGCCCGCCACATGTTAAGCCGCCACAAAACCGATAAGGATAATATCTATGCGCAGTCTATTGAAATCAGCCCTTCTGGCCGCCTTGTTGAGCCACGCCGGCGTCGCGATGGCCCAAGAAACGGCAGAGCAACCAGAAACCGCAGCCGAAGACGATCTGGCGCTGGGTGAACCCGTTGGCCCGCAAGTGGGCGAACCCTACGAGCGCGAGGTTTTCGGTGACTGGGCCCTGCGCTGCATCAAAGCAGAAGAAGGTGCGCGGGATCCGTGCAACCTGTATCAACTGCTGACCAATGAAGACGGGATCGCTGTTGCTGAGTTCAACCTTTTCCCGCTTCCGGAAGGCCAGCGCGCCGCAGCGGGTGCGACTGTTGTCGTGCCGCTTGAAACGCTTTTGACCGAGCAATTGACCATCGCCGTCGATGGTGCGAACGCACGCCGCTACCCTTTCACCTTCTGCAATCGTGCGGGTTGTGTGGCCCGTATCGGCTTTACACAAGCTGAGGTCGATCAATTCAAGCGTGGTTCGACCGCGACCGTCCGCCTGGTCCCTGCAGCAGCGCCAGAGGCAGAAGTTGTGTTGGATGTGTCTCTGACAGGATTTACCGCCGGATTTACATCGTCGTCACAAACCAGCCCGGACTAAGCGACAGCGACACAACCGCAGAATAGCCATTGAGCGGCCCATCAGCCGCTCAATGCTTGCGCAGCGCGATCACGGCATTCAGTCCGCCAAATGCGAAGGCATTGGACAAGACGACATCCACCTGTGCGTCACGCGCCACATTCGGCACCACATCCAGCGGACATTCGGGATCAGGGCCTTCATAGCCAATCGTCGGCGCGATGATCCCGTCGCGCAGCGCCATGATACAGGCCAAAAGCTCGACCGCGCCGGTACCACCGATCAAATGCCCATGCATGGATTTGGTAGACGACATCATCAGCTTGTCCGCATGTGCGCCAAACACATCCGCAACAGCGGCACATTCGGTTTTATCATTCGCGGCCGTGCCGGTGCCGTGGGCGTTGATATAGCCCACCGCCTCTTTGGGCAGTTTCGCATCGGCAAGCGCGCCAGCGATTGCACGGGCGGCCCCTTGTTTGGACGGCATGACGATATCGGAGGCATCCGACGACATCGCGAAACCTGCAACTTCGCAAAGGATCTCTGCGCCGCGGGCGCGGGCGTGTTCATAGTCTTCGAAGACAAACACCGCCGCCCCCTCGCCCTGTACCATACCGTTGCGCGTGGCCGAAAACGGGCGACACGCGTCGCGTGACATCACCCGCAGCCCTTCCCACGCCTTGATTCCGCCGAAACACAACATCGCCTCGGACCCGCCTGTGACCATGACCTTGGCCATACCAGAGCGCACCATATTAAACGCCTGCCCCATCGCGTGATTGGACGACGCACAAGCGGTGGACACGGTGAAGTTCGGGCCACGCAGGTTCCATTCAATCGAGACATGGCTTGCGGCGGCGTTGTTCATCAAGCGCGGTACGATGAAGGGATGCACGCGGTTCTTACCCGCCTCATAAACGGCGCGGTAGTTTTCATCTTGGGTGTTCAACCCACCGCCAGAGGTGCCGAAGACCACACCGGACTGGTCGGCAAGTTCGCCCGAAAACATCAGGCCTGATTGACCAATCGCCTCACGTGCGGCCAAAAGCGCGAACTGGGTAAAACGATCATAGAGGGATATCTGTTGGCGGTTGAAATGGGCGGTTTCATCATAGCCTTTAATCTGGCCACCAATCTGGATCGACAGACGATCAACGTCCTCGATCTCAAGCGGGCCAATACCGCAGCGCCCCTCTTGCATCGCCGAAAGCGTGGTGGGCACATCCGATCCCAGCGGGTTGATCGTCCCGGCCCCGGTGATCACGACGCGCCGCATTCAGGCGGCCTGCTCGGACTTCAGCTTTTCCACCGCCGCGACGATTGCCGCGATAGAGGAGATATCAAAGTCACCGGCACTGGGATCATTGGCATTGAAAGGCACGGAGACATCAAAGGTTTCTTCAATAGCAAAAATGCTCTCGACAAGCCCGAGGCTGTCGATCCCGATATCCTCAAGCGTATTGTCCATTTTGATATCGGATGGTTCCAGCATGGCCTGCTCGGCTATGATTGCAATCACCTGATCTTTGATGCTCATCTTATCACACCCATGTTGCTTGGCGGGGATGTAGTCATTCTAGCAGCAATTTGAAACAGGCAATTAACGCTTCGCCAAATCGCGCAGCATCCGTGGCAAACGACGTAGGGCTTTATACCCCTCGATATGTGTCTGCATCTTGGTCGCCGGATAGCCCATCATGACGCGCCCCTTGGGCACATTGGACAGCACCACACTGCCGCCGCCCAGCACCACGTCATCACCGACGATCAAGTTATCTGCAATCCCGGCCTTGCCCCCCACAACAACGCGGTCACCGATCACGGTTGATCCTGCGACACCGGCCTGCGCACATAGCAAACAATGCGCGCCGACAATCACGTTGTGGCCCACCTGCACAAGACTGTCGATCTTGGTGCCCGTCCCGATGCGCGTCGGGCGGATCGTGCCAGCATCAATGCAGGAATTCGCCCCCACTTCCACATCATCTTCGATCACCACGCCGCCGAGCGAATGGATCCGGTACCATGTCGGATCATCCGGGCGCTTCCATCGCGGCTTCACCCAATGTCTCGCGTGCCTTTTCGACGTTTGAGGGTTCTGCCGTCACAAAGGAAAACCCGTCGCCCCCGATTGTGGCATTGGGTTGAACGATCACACGCGCACCAAGGTGCACGCCACGTTGCAGGCGCACGCCCGCGTGGATTTGGCAATCAGCGCCAATCTGAACACCTGCTGAGAGGCTGACCTGATCGGCAATCCAAGTGCCATCGCCGATGACGACATCCGCACCGATCACGCAAAAGGCCCCGATCGTCACATTGGCCCCGATCCGCGCCGAGGGATCAATCGCCGCCTGTGGGCTGATCCCGGTGCGCGGCAGCGCTGCATCCAACATCTGCGTCAGATGGGCCATCGCAAGCCGTGCGCGCGGTGCGATAATCGCGGCCTCCAGCCCGAGCGCTTCCCAATCGGCACCGGGCCAGACCACGGCAACGCGCGCCTGACCCTTGCCCAAGGCCGCGCCATAGGCGGGGCTCATCGCAAGCGCCAGATCATCGGGGCCGGCACTGGCAGGCTCAGACGCACCGTTCACCAAAAGATCAACGGCGCCAAAGGCTTGTGCCCCCAGCGCCGCTGCAATGTCTTTCACACGATGTGCCATCTTGCCCCCGGGCCTAAATTCCGAGGTCAGATTTACCCGCGAACGGCGCGAAGAGCCACCCCTTCCCGCGCAAGCGCGTTCCAGATGCGTCCGTCACGACCATAAACATCGCGGCGGAACTGCACACGCCCGTCGGCAGGCACAAAGGCGGTCCGGTACACCAGATGCACCGGTACCGGGGCCTCAAGATCAACCCGCTGTTCACGACCGGCGCGCAGGTGGGCCTGAAACACCTCTTCAGGGTTGCCGACCTGTCTGGCAAGCAAGGCATAGGCAAAGTCAAACGGATCGGCCAAACGTACACATCCATGGCTATAGGCGCGCACCTCACGGCCAAAGAGGCTCTTGGAGGGGGTGTCATGCAGATAGATGTTGTGGCGGTTCGGGAACATGAACTTTACCAGTCCCAAAGCGTTGCCCTGGCTTGGGGGTTCGCGCATGGAATAGGGGAAATTCGTCTCGGTATAGCCGCTGAAGTCTGCTGTATTGCGATCAACGACGCGCCCGTTGCGGTCTGTAATCACAAGGTTACGCACAGCATTCGGGTTCGCCCGTAACTGGGGCAGATATTCCTTGGTGATGATGGAACGGGGCACATACCAGCTTGGGTTAATGACCATAAATTCCATCACATCGGAAAACTCGGGCGTCACGCGGTCGCGGTCACGCGCACCAACGACCGAACGGGTTGAGAATGTCTCGACACCATTGTCGAAGATCTTGGCGGTAAAATCGGTGATATTCACCCAGATATAGCGCTCGCCACGTGGGCGGTTGATCCAGCGCTCGCGCTCCATGGCGACAATAATAGACTGCAGACGTTCTTGTGGCTGTTTGTTGATCTCGGCCAGTGTGCCCGGACCCGCCGTGCCGTCAATGGCAAGGCCATGGGCATCTTGAAACCGGGTAATCGCGCCGAAGATTGCATCGTCGTAAGATTGGGTCGTCGTGCGCTCAAGATAGCCCATCGCGATCAGGCGGTTGCGCAGGGCAACAACACCGGCACCGCTATCGCCGCGCTCGTACTTCTGGCCCGGTACTGTTGGACCCCACCCGCCATCGGCCAAAAGGCGTTCCATCCGCATCTTTTCGGACATCAGACGCGTGTATTCCGGTGCGCTTGGCGGCAGCGCCCGCATGAATGCGGACGGGTTGGATTGGGCGAAGGCGCGCATCGTGCTCAGACGCGAGCGCAGGGGCACCTGCCGGAAAATCGCAGGATCAATGCTTGACGGGGTCAGCAGACCCGTCTGGATATCACGCGCATAGTCCAGAAACTGGCGCGACAGCTCGACCTCGAGGCGGCCCTGTTGTTGCGGCGTCGAGGCAGCCTCAAGCTGGGCGATCAGGCCCGCCGCATCATAGCGGTTGCTTGGCAGACCATGGTCGGCCGCGCCGTTAAAGGCCGCCAGCAACGCATTGCGGCGATTGCGGTCATTCCGTGTGCTCCAAATTCCATCGAACCCGCGCTCGCGATAAAAGCTGAGCAGATCGGGATCATTTGATGCCGCTTCTGCAACGGCCTGACGGAATTCAGTGACCTGTGCGTGGGCCTGAGGGGCAGAAAAAAGGAAAATAAAGACAGCAAAAATCGTCGGCAACACAGCGCGCAAACGGTTCTGGGGCAAAATGGCAGCAGACATCGTTTTTCGATCCCTAAAAATAACAGTGACTTACGATACACGATATGTGGCGTGATCAAAGGTATGCATATCCCTACCTGATCTTGTGTCTATTGACAAAACCGCGAGTCCCGCATGCCAATCTAAAGTGTTGCCCTGATGCAGCCCTTATGTGTGACATTGAATCCTCAAAACCACAAATGCGCGAAATCTCGCCAATTTCCCACTTGTTAAGCACAATTGCCTAAACAGGTCTTGGTCATCGATTCGAAATGTGCAATATAACCGACACATCTGGGGAGATGTGGGCAAAAGCCATTGAAAAATTGGCCAAATTAGTCGAGCGACGGGACAGGCGCGAAACACATGAAACAGAAGAACTCCTCTGGGTTAACCCGGCGCGGATTGTTGGGCGCCTTTGCGGCAACAGCGATTGCAGCGACACCGACCTACTCTAATGCTGCGGGTTTCTTGCGTGGCGCGGGCGATGTCCGGCGCATTGCAATGCATTCTGGCCGGACCGGCGAACGGCTCGACACGATCTACTGGATCGAGGGCGAATATATCGCTGAAGCTGTCCGCGAAATTAACATGCACATGCGCGACTGGCGCACAGGCGAAGCGGTCCAGATGGATCTGCGCACAATCGACATTATGTCAGCGTCGCTGAACCTGATGGAAACGACCGAACCTTACCTCCTACTCTCCGGTTATCGGTCTCCCCAGACCAACCAGATGCTACGCTCCACCAGCCGTGGTGTCGCACGCAACTCGCTGCACATGCGCGGCCAGGCCGCCGATTTGCGCCTGACAAGCCGGAGCACAGCCCAGATGGCAAGTGCAGCAATTGCGTGTCGTGCAGGTGGTGTTGGCCGCTACAACGGGTCAAACTTTGTGCACATGGATTGCGGCCCGATCCGCAGCTGGCGCGGCTAAACCACCCCTACCTATTAATCCAGGATAACGGGCGATTGCCCTGTCTGTAGATTTGCGCGCGCGGCATCGCGGATCACATCCGAGAGCCGCTCAAACATGCCCGCACTCGCGGCACGTCGCCATACCAGACCGATGGACCGCGTCACCGAACTGCGCCGGAACGGGCGCACGGTGACATTGCTGGACCGGCTATCAATTTCTGACAACGCATAGAGACGCGGCAAGAGTGCCACGCCCATGCCCATCCCGACCATTTGGCGGATCGCATCAAGGCTCGTGCCTTCGTAGTCGCGCGCAATGATCCCGCCATGTTGCTGGCAAAGGGCCGCGATCTGGGCATGCATGGCATAGTCCGGCCCTAGCGAGAGGACATTCAGGTCCATTAAATCGGCCTCGGTCACCTCCGATTTCGCTGTCAACGCATGGTCATCCGGCAGCGCCAGCAGCAGCGGTTCACGAAACAGGCGCTGCGTGGTCAGATCGGCACCCCCTTCCGGCAATTGCGTCAGAATCACATCAAGACTTCCCGCCAAAAGCTCGCCGCGCAAATCACGCGGGGCCACCTCGCGGATATAGAGCCGCAGATCAGGGTATTTCGCATGCAGCCGCTCAACCACAAAAGGCATCAGATAGGGGCCAATTGTCGGCGTTGTGCCCAACCGGATTGTGCCGGTCAGCCCCGTCTGGAGTGCGGCCGTCAAATCCATGATCCCGCGCACCTCTTGCAGAATACGCGACGCCCGCGTCACGACCTCACGCCCTTCAGGCGTCAGCGTGACCGGCCCGCGTCCGCGTTCCACCAAACGCACGCCAAGAAGATCCTCAAGATTGCCGATTTGCAGGCTGAGCGATGGTTGACTGATCCCCATCACTTCAGCCGCTTTGCGAAAATGACGCGCCTCAGAAAGGGCAACAAGATAGCGCATCTGGCGTATACTGGGCAATTTGGTCATCAGGTCCCCGTTGATAGGTATTTCCTATCAAAACTTACTACATCATTAGCTTCCCTATAGCAATTTAGCTGCTACATCCAGTCGCAGTCGGGGAACAAAAGGGACGTGTCTGCAAAGACTTGCACAATGTGCAAATCGCCACAGGCCAAAAGCAGAATGCAACGATTTAAGAACATCCTTGTCGGATGCGACGAGAGCAGTGATGACGCGCCCGAGACGGGGCGCGCGATGCATCTGGCGGTGCCCAATCAGGCGAAAGTGTCGCTCATAGATATGATTGCTGCCACACCAGGTGATCTTAGCCGTCTGTCCGCCGCCTTGTCTGGCTTCTTCCTACCTGTTGCTACTGATGCCCTGAACGCTACCTCATCTTAACGCATTCAATACCTGCTGACCGGATAAATACCTTGGATACATCAACGCCTTCCCGCTGGGTGACGCTCTCCGGCCTCCTTCCTGTCGTCATTGCTGGCACCCTCTTTGTCTGGTTCGCACGGATGATCCCCGTGATCGCCGCGGGCGACACGCTGCGGTTTGTCTGGGAATGGGTCCCAAGCCTTGGTGTGAACGTCAGCTTCTATATCGACGGCCTCAGCCTTACCTTTGCTTTGTTGATCACCGGCATCGGCGCTTTGGTCATGCTCTATTCCGCCCGCTATCTGGCGGGTCACGTGCATCAGGCGCGGTTTTCGCTGTTTCTGACCAGCTTTATGTTGGCGATGATCGGCTTGGTGATTTCGGACAACCTTTTGGCATTGTTTGTGTTTTGGGAATTGACGACGATCACGTCCTACCTGTTGATCGGCTTTAGCCATGACACGGCCAAGGCGCGCCGCTCTGCGCTTCAGGCCTTGATGATGACCGGCGTGGGTGGTCTGGCGCTTTTGGCGGGCATTATCCTGATCGGCACTACGGCGGGCACCTTCGAGATGTCTGAAATCAACGCCATGCCCGGCGTGTTGACCCAAAGTGTGATGTATCTGCCGATTGCATTGTTGGTGCTGGCTGGCGCATTTACCAAATCGGCGCAGATGCCGTTCCATTTCTGGCTGCCCAACGCGATGGCGGCCCCGACCCCCGTGAGCGCCTATCTGCACTCGGCAACGATGGTAAAAGCGGGCGTGTATCTGATGGCGCGCACACACCCGTCGTTGAGCGGGACGGATTTCTGGCTGTGGACCCTGACAATCGCCGGTGCGATCACGATGGTTTTTGCCTCAGTCATGGCGCTGCGCCAGACCGATCTGAAACTGGCGCTCGCATATACCACACTCATGGCCCTTGGCGCGCTCACGCTTCTTTTGGGCAATACCAGCGGCTATACCATCACAGCCGCCGCGACATTCCTGATCGTGCACTCTCTTTATAAAGCAGCCCTCTTTCTCGTGGTCGGTATACTCGACGCGCAAACAGGCACGCGCGAGGCGGGTAAGCTGTTTGGAATGGCGCGCGCCATGCCCGTCACCGCCGCCGCCGCCGCCATTGCCGCCCTGTCCATGGCAGGCTTTCCGCCCTTCCTCGGGTTTATCGGCAAAGAATTGAAATATGCCGGCGCAATCGCCGTCGCCTCCGAGCCAGTCTTTGTCGCCGGCGCCTTCCTGATCGCCAGTGCGCTCATGGTCGCGATCGCGGGTATCGTGTCGTTCCGCCCGTTCTGGAGCAAATCCGGCGATCCGATCGCAGGTGTGAAAGAGGCGCCATGGCCAATGCTGGTCGGCCCCGTCGTGCTGGCCGCCCTTGGCGCGTTCTTTGGCATTTTCCCTGATACGCTCGCCACGATGCTGGTAAATCCCGCCGTCGCAGCGATCGTTGGCAATGCAGAACCTGCCAAAGAGCTCAAACTTTGGGCTGGCGTAAACGTGCCCCTTTTCCTCAGCATCGCGACCTTCGTTCTGGGCTTTACGATCTATGCCTATAAACTGAAACTGCGCGCCGCCTTGATCAATCTGACCGATCGTAGCCCGAAGTTTGACAACGGCTGGGACAGTTTGATGGCGGGCATCGCATCAGGTTCCAAGGCGCTGACCCGCGCGATCCAGACCGGCGTGCTTCATCACTATATGGTTGTGACTTTCGGCACCGCCCTTGCTGTGCTGGCCGTCACGCTGATGTTCCGCAGCACAGGTATTCCTGCGGTCGGCCTGCCCCAGGTCGAGCTTTGGGACTGGTTGGTCTTCGTGCTGGTGATCCTTGGCTCAATTCTTGTGCTGGTGACCAATTCGCGCATCACGGCGATTGCGGGGCTTGGCGTTGTTGGCATTGGTATGGCGATGATTTTCATCCTCTACAGCGCGCCTGACGTCGCAATCACCCAGCTATTGGTGGAAACGCTTGTCGTCGTGCTCTTCGCCGCGGCTGCGCTGAAACTGCCCAGCCTCGGCGTTGAACCGCTGCGCAAGCGCTGGCTGGATGCGATCATCGCAGGTGGTTTGGGCGTCGTGACCACGATCATCCTGCTCAAAGTCACCACCGGCCCGATTGACCGCGAACTGACTACTTTCTTTGAAATCGCCAGCTATCCGCAAGCGTTTGGCCAGAACATCGTCAACGTGATCCTCGTGGATTTCCGTGCGCTGGATACCTTCGGCGAAATCGCGGTCGTCCTGATTGCGTCGATCAGCATTTTTGCCCTGCTCAAAAGCAAACCCGAGGAGGATAAGCCATGAACTCGGTCATTCTGCGCGCCGGTGCGCGGCTGCAAGTCGTCCTGCTCTTGGTGTTTTCCGCCTATATGCTGCTGCGCGGGCACAACGCGCCGGGTGGCGGGTTTATCGGCGGTCTGATCGCCGCGACCGGTTTTGTGGTCTATGCCATTGCCTGTGGCACGGCGGACGCGCGCAAGGCACTGCGCTTTGATCCCGGCAGTATCGCAGGCGCCGGTCTTGGGATCGCGCTGATCGCAGGCCTCATGGCCGTGCTCTGGGGCGATGCGCTTTTTACCGGACAATGGCTCTTTATCGGCGCGACCGAGACAGAAAAAGGCCTGCCGCTTTCGACCGTGCTGGTCTTTGATATCGGGGTTTATCTGGTGGTGCTGGGGGCAATCCTGTCGATCACCTTTGCATTGGAGGAGGCGGTCTAATGGAACAGCTTCTCTCGATCCTGATCGGTATTTTGGTGGCGGCGGCGGTTTATCTGATGCTGGCGCGCAACCTGCTGCGTTTCCTTTTTGGGCTGATCTTGTTGTCCAACGCGGCCAACCTGACGATCTTTGTCGCGGGCCGGCTGACGCCGGGTGCGCCGCCTTTGGTCCCCAGCGGCCTTGATGCGCCTGCGGGCGTGGTGGCCAACGCCCTGCCCCAAGCCCTTGTGCTGACCGCGATTGTTATCGGCTTTGGCCTCTTTGCCTTTGCCCTCATCCTTGCCTTCCGCGCTTATCAAAGCCTTGGCACCCTGAATACCGACGAGATGCGCGTCGCCGAACCAAAAGAACCCCATCAATGAGTTGGTATCTTACCCTTCCGCTAGTCATTCCTTTTGCAGCGGCGATTGTCGCCTATCTGCTGCGGTCCTCGCCCTTGGGGGCGTGGGTGTCGATCATCGGCTCGGGCCTTGGGCTGCTTGCGTCAATCGCCTTGATGGTGGTCGTGCTGGACGCGGGTGTCGTGGCCGGACAAATGGGCAACTGGCCTGCACCATTCGGCATCACGCTGGTGGCGGACCTGCTGTCGGCTGTCATGGTGCTCATCACCGCGATCACCGGATTTGCCGTGGCGATCTATGCCTTGGGCGATATCACCGCACGGCAGGCGAAACTGGGTTATCACGCCCTGTTCCAGATCCTGCTGGCGGGTGTCACAGGCGCGTTTCTGACAGGCGACCTTTTCAACCTTTATGTCTGGTTCGAGGTCATGTTGATCGCCTCCTTCGGCCTGCTGATCCTGAACGGCGGCAAAGAGCAGATCGACGGTGGCGTGAAATATGTGGCCCTGAACCTGATCTCGACGATCCTGTTTTTGACCGGCATCGGCCTGCTCTACGGCATGACCGGCACGCTGAACTTTGCCGATCTTGCGCTGAAGGTGAATGAGGTCGAGAACCAAGGCCTGCTGACCGTTGTCGCAATGATGTTCATGGTCGCCTTCGGGGTAAAAGCGGCGGTGTTCCCGCTCTTCTTCTGGCTGCCTGCGGCCTATCACACGCCCAGCTTTTCGGTCTCGGCCATCTTTGCGGGCCTGCTGACCAAAGTCGGCGTCTACGCCCTGATCCGCATGTTCACGCTGGTCTTCGATCACGACATTGGATTCACGCACACCGTGCTGCTTTGGGTCGCCTGTTTCACCATGGTGATCGGCGTTTTGGGTGCGGCGGCGCAATCGGATTTCCGCAAAATCCTGTCGTTCCACATCATCAGCCAGATTGGCTATATGATCCTTGGTCTGGCGCTGATGACGCCGCTGGCGCTGGTCGGGGCTGTTTTCTATCTGGTCCACCATATCATCGTGAAAGCGAACCTTTTCCTGATCGCAGGCATCGCCAAACGCCTGACCGGCGGCACCGAGGTCTACCAGATCGGTGGCCTTTATAAATCGGCGCCCTTCCTTGCGATCCTGTTCCTGATCCCCGCGTTCTCGCTGGCCGGTTTCCCGCCACTGTCAGGGTTCTGGGCGAAATATATCATCGTCAAAGCAACGCTCGATATCGAGATGTGGTTCGTGGCCTTTATCGCGCTGGCCGTGGGTCTGATGACGATCTATTCGATGACGAAAATCTGGGCCGAGGCGTTCTGGAAAAACCACCCCGATGGGATCAAGCCAGAGCTGAAAAACCTTGAGCATAAATGGGCGCAACTGATCCCTGTTGCGGGTCTTGCGGCGCTGACGATCTTTATTGGTCTCAACCCCGAACCTTTTGTCCAATTCGCCGAACGTACAACCGCGCAACTGCTTGATCCGACCGCCTATATCACCACCGTGTTGGGAGACGTGCGATGAACCTGTTTCTTCTCAACCTACTGCTGGCGGTCATCTGGGCCGGGCTTTGGGGGAGTTTCACACTGACCCAACTGACATTCGGTTTCGTCATTGGTTTTGTGACGCTATGGATTGCGCAACCACTCTTTGGTGGGCCCAGCGGGTATTATCTGCGCGCCTACCGCATTGTGCGCCTGATTGTGTACTTCCTTTATGATCTTTGTGTCTCAAGTATCCGCGTGGCCTATGACGTGCTGACGCCGACGGATTACAGCAACCCCAAAATCCTTGAGATGCCCTTGGATGTGAAATCCGACATCGAGATTCTGCTGGTCACGAACCTGATCTCGCTCACACCCGGCACGTTGTCGCTTGATGTGACACCTGACCGCAAAACATTGATTGTCCATGCGATGTTTGCCGATGATCCGGAAGCGGTGATCAAGAGCCTGAAGTCCGGCATGGAACGTATGGTCAAAGAGGTATTCGAAGCATGACATCCGCCGCGTTTCTGGATCTGTCGATCTATGCAAGTTTCATCATGGTGATGCTGTCGCTGGCCATCGCCTTTATCCGGCTGGCCAAGGGCCCCACCCTTGCGGACCGCGTTGTCGCGCTTGATATGATGACCGTGACCATCATCGCCGTCTGCGGTGTGGTTGTCGTGGGCACTGGTGAGGCCGCTTTGCTTGACGTAGCACTTGTGCTGGCGCTGGTCGGGTTCCTTGCCACCGTGGCACTGGCACGTTTTGCCGAACGCCGCGATGCCCGCCAGGAGGAGAGCGCAGATGACTAATATCATCATCGGTATTTTCCTGCTTTTGGGTGGCTTCTTTGCCCTGATCGCCGCGATTGGCGTCCTGCGTTTGCCCGATGTGCTGACCCGTATGCACGCCTCGACCAAGGCCGGTGTGCTGGGCAGTAGCCTGATCCTGATCGGCGGCGCGATCTATCTGGCCGAGACCGAGGTCACCGCCCGCGTTGTCGCCACGATCCTGTTCCTGATGCTGACCTCGCCCATCGGCGCGCATATGATCGGGCGCGCGTCGGTACGTGGTCTCACGCAGAAGCATGACAAGGTTGAAAACGACTAAGGGACTTGCGGACACCATGGAGTGAAGGGCAACATAAACCCGACACACCGCAAGGAGCCGTACCCATGTCAGACCCGTTTGATCTGCTGATCACAGGCGGCCAGATCGTCACGCCGGAAGGCGTGATCACCGGTGATCTCGCGGTGCGCGGTGAGCAGATCGCAGCGATCGGCACAAACCTCGGCCCTGCGAAAACCACCGTCGATGCCGCCGGAAAATACGTCATGCCCGGCGGGATAGATCCCCATGCCCATATCGAACAAATGTCCGGCATGGGCGTGATGAACGCCGATACCTTTGAAACCGCCACGCAATCGGCGGCATTGGGCGGCACCACCAGCGTGATCTCCTTCGCCGCCCAAGCCAAGGGCGAGCGGCTGGCCCAGACCGTCGCCGATTACAGCGCCCGTGCGGCACGGGGTGCTTTGATCGACTATGCGTTTCACATGACGGTCACCGACACCGAAGTGCCTGATTTCACGGATGATTTGGCCGCACTGATCGGCGCTGGCAACCGCTCGATCAAAGTCTTCACCACCTACAATATCCAACTTTCAGACGCACAAATTCTGTCGGTGATGTCCAGCGCGCGCGCCCACGGCGCACTGGTCTGCGTGCATGCCGAAACCGACGCAATCATCGCACAGGCGAAAGCCGCGCTGATCGCGGCAGGCAAAACCGCGCCACATTTCCACGCGGCCTCGCACCCGCGCATGGCCGAGATCGAGGCGGTCGAGCGTATGTGCCGCTTTGCCGAATATCTGGGACAGCCAGTGATGCTGTTCCACATTTCAACCACCGAAGGCGCCGCAGCGGTCCGCGCCGCCCGCGCACGCGGCGCCCCGGTTTGGGCCGAAACCTGTCCGCATTACCTGTTTATGACCGAAGATATCCTGCACCAACCGGGGTTGGAGGGCGGTAAATGGATGTGCTCGCCCCCGCAGCGGCAGGTGGCGGATCAAGAGGCGCTTTGGGCGGCTCTTCTGGGTGATGACCTGCAAATCGTTTCGTCCGATCATGCGCCCTATCGCTTTGATGAAAGCGGTAAACTCTCTGCCGGACCGAACGCCGGATTTCACGAGATCGCCAATGGTTTGCCCGGGCTGGAAACGCGCCTGCCGCTGATGTTCGATGCGATGGTCAGCCAAGGGCGCGGCGGGCCCGAAGGCTTTGCACGCCTCACCGCCACAGCCGCTGCCGAGATTTATGGCCTGCCGCAAAAGGGCGCTCTGGCTGTCGGTATGCACGCCGATATCACGCTCTGGGACCCTGAAAAGACCGTAACTTATGGCGAGAACGATCTGCACGACAATGTGGGCTATAACCCGTGGGTCGGCCGCACCATCACAGGTTGGCCGACAGACGTTTGGCTGCGCGGTACGCAGATTGTCACGGATGGCGCACTCACAACCACGCCCGGCATGGGGCGCAAGATTGACCGCCCCGCGCTTGCCGTCACACCAACAGCCCCCCAAAGCTGAGGATCAAGAATGCCCCGTCCCGCCGCACCAAACACGCTTGCGATCACCTTTTTCTATTATCGCGACCTGCCCACCGCCATGGCGTTTTACGAGGGCATCCTCGGCCTGCCGCTCGCCATCGATCAAGGCTGGTGCAAAATCTATCGGATTTGCCCCGGCGCGCATGTGGGGCTGGTCGATGAAAGCCGGGGTATGAACAAATGGCAGGCGGTCAAACCTGTGCAGCTTTGCATCCGTGTGCCCGATGTGGATGCGTGGTACGCTTACGCCAAAGAGGAAAACCTCGCCAACCTGTCCGACCTCTTTGTCAATGACGCACTGGGCATCCGCGCCTTTGTTTTCAATGACCCCGAAGGCTATCAAATCGAAATCCAATCCGCCACGCGTGAGGGTGCATGACCGCTAAAACCTTGATTGTGATCAATCCCAATTCCTCCCAGACGGTGACGGATGGGATCAAACTTGCGCTTGATCCGCTGCGCAAATTCGGCACCCCGATCCGTTGTCTGACACTGGCCGAAGGACCACCCGGCATCGAAAGCCAAAGGCAGGCCGATCTGACCATTGCCCCGATGCTGGCACTTGCCGCAGCACAAACCGATGCGGCGGGCTATGTGATCGCCTGTTTTGGTGATCCGGGGCTGCACGCCCTGCGCGATCAAACCGCCCTGCCCGTCGCGGGCATCCAAGAGGCCGCTGTGATGACCGCGCTGAGCCTTGGACAGCGCTTTGGCGTCATTGCCATCCTGCCCGCCTCGATCCCGCGCCACCTGCGGGCCTTTGGGGCGATGGGGGTGCTGGACAGGCTGGCCGGTGACCGGGCCTTGGGGCTTTCGGTGGCCGACCTTGCCGATCCCGACAAAAGCCTTGATGCCATGATCGCCACCGGCAAACGCCTGCGCGACGAAGACGGGGCAAATGTCCTGATCATGGGCTGCGCCGGCATGGCACATTACCGCGCCACGCTCGAACATGAGACCGGCCTGCCCGTCGTAGACCCCTGTCAGGCCGCCGCCGCCATGGTGCTTGGCCAGATTGCCCTGAAACTGAGCCATAAAGGAAAACCCGATGCTTGATGAAACAGCCCAAGGCGTCTTTACCATCGCTGTGACCCCGTTCCTGCCAGATGGCGGGATTGATTGGGACAGCGTCGACCGCATGGTTGATTTCTACATCGCGCAGGGGGCCACCGGGCTGACCATCCTTGGCATGATGGGGGAAGCAGGCAAACTCTCGGCGGACGAATCCATCGCCGTGGTCAAACGGGTCATCGCGCGCAGCACCGTGCCCATTGTCGTCGGTGTCTCTGCACCGGGGTTTGCCGCAATGAAAACGCTGTCCGATGCGGCGATGGATCTCGGCGCCGCCGGTGTGATGGTGGCACCCCCCAGCAGCCTCAAGACCGACGACCAGATCCTGACATACTACCACAACACCGCTGAAACCTTGGGCGATGCGCCTTTCGTGTTGCAGGATTTCCCGCTGGTCACCAATGTCGTGATCCCGACGAAAGTGATCCTGCAAGTGGTCGAAGACTGCCCGACGTGTGTGATGCTGAAACATGAGGACTGGCCGGGGCTGGAAAAGATCAGCGCCCTGCGCAAAGCATCAGACGCGGGTGCGCGGCGGATTTCGATCCTCTGCGGGAATGGCGGGCTGTATCTGTTGGAAGAAATGCTGCGCGGTGCGGATGGGGCCATGACCGGCTTTGCCTATCCCGAGATGATGGCGCAGGTGATCGCGGCCTATACCGCAGGTAACACCGCGCAGGCGCGCGATATCTTTGACGCCTATATGCCAATGGTCCGCTATGAGGCGCAACCGGGGCTGGGACTTGCGATCCGAAAATACACGCTGGCACAGCGCGGGGTCATTGCGCATGACACTTTGCGCAAACCCGGCGGCGTGCTGAGTGCGGCGACAAAGGCCGAAGTTGACGCATTGGCAGTGCGGCAGGCGGACAAGTTACGTGCTTTCGGGATTTAACGCCGGAAAAACCTTGCATAAAATCGAAACACCCGACGCGGCGAAAATTTCCTCAAGATCCGCTTTAATTTGGCGTCAGACTTGAGAATGCGTTGGGCGTCGCGGCGCTGCTTGATGTAGGCATTGCCCCGTCCGCCATATGCTGCGCGACGTGGTCGTGCGGCGGGCGGTTGGCTGACAATGGTGTTCAGAAAGCTGTCAAAGCGTGCTTCGCTCAGGTGGTCGGGCACGCGGTTATCCCTGAAAACAGGTTCGGACAAATAAGCCGCCATACGTTCGGCATCTTCGCTCAAGGCGATCACAAAATTTGCGCAATCCTCTGGCGTTTCAAAATCGCGCAAATGAATGAACGCCTTGGGATTGAAATCCTCGGCGATGCGTGGGTCGCCCCAGTAAATCGGGATCGTGCCCGCCATGAAAGCATGTACAATTTTTTCCGTCGTATAGCCGGACGTTTCGCAATTCTCAAAAGCAATCGTAAAGTTAAAGCCTCGTTGCACGGCGATCTTTGAGGTTCCCCAATCCACGCCCGGCAGGTTCAAATTTCCATCGTCGCTGTTCTTAAGATGGCGCCCAAGCGAGTCGACGGGCTTCTTGTCGTGCAGCAGATGAAAGAATTTGTCCCTGACAGGATCAGCCGCACGGTTTGAATAGATGAAGTTGCAAAAACGTCTTGCTGTCAGATCACTTGCCACAACCTCTTTGCGCGCAGTTGTTGCCACCCTGACAAGATCCTCAGCAGGGGAAACATACGCACGCAGATAGCGATCCTCAAACGTCAGGTGATGATATCCGATCGCATAATCACAAAGATTGAAATCGGGGAAAATGTTTTCACCCGTCACGAAGAGTTTGACGCAATCGAAATCGAGGTGATCCATACCAAAGCAAGAAAACACCAATATTTCGGGGTCCTGCGGGTCAATCACGACTTCATAAGATTTCGAAAGGGATACGAAAACGCGAAAGTTACGATGCTCAAAATCGCGCCACATGTCAGTAAAATGGATACGGATCTGCGGGCGTGCTTTTGTCAAATTCTCTGCCTTCGCTGACCAAAGGCGCAGATTTCACTTTGCCGATCTGCTGCACGCTATCGCGCTGGGTCCTGACGGTCCAGCATGCAAATCGACCAATATAAAATGGTGCACCCGACAGGATTCGAACCTGTGGCCTCTGCCTTCGGAGGGCAGCGCTCTATCCAGCTGAGCTACGGGTGCCTGTTTGTGTCTATAGCGACGCCGATTGTGGGTCGCAACGGCAAAGTCAGGTAAGGTGGATCAAGATCCACCTTACGCAAAAAGATCGTGGCAAAGTTCCAGCGCGTCGATCAGAACATCAACTTCATCAGTGGTGTTATACATCCCAAAGGATGCGCGGCAGGTCGCACCCACCCCCATGTGTTCCATCAATGGCATCGCACAATGGGTCCCTGCGCGCACAGCGACACCCTTTTTGTCCAACACGGTCGAGATGTCATGCGCATGCGCCGCCCCTTCCAGTGTGAAGGAAAAGATCGCCCCTTTGGTTGCGGATTGCCCCTGCACGCTGAGCCAGTTCAACCCGCCCAAACGGTCGCGGGCGTAGTCACGCAATCCGCGCTCATGGGCGGCAATCGCGTTCATGCCCACATCCATCATATATTCAAGCGCCACCCCAAGGCCGATTGTCTGCACAATCCCCGGCGTGCCCGCTTCAAACTTCATCGGCGGATCGTTCCATGTGACCGTATCACGCGTCACATCGCGGATCATATCGCCACCACCCATGAAGGGGCGCATTTCTGCCATGCGTTCTTTGCGGACATAAATCGCGCCCGACCCTGAGGGACCATAGAGTTTGTGACCGGTGATTGCATAAAAATCACAGCCGATATCGGCCACATCCACGGGCATATGGACCGCGGCCTGACTGCCATCGACCAGCACCGGCACGCCTTTTGCATGGGCACCTGCGGTGATTGTTTTGACATCAACCACGGTACCCAGAACATTGGACATATGGGTGATCGCGACCAGCTTGGTCTTGGGGCCGATGGCGTCAATCACCTTCTGCGGGTCCAGATCGCCGTTGGCGTCCACATCGACCCATTTGATCACAACACCCTGCCGTTCGCGCAGGAAATGCCACGGCACGATATTGGCGTGGTGTTCCATGATCGACAGCACAATCTCGTCGCCCGCCTGCAAATGCGGCATGGCCCAGCCGTAGGCCACCATATTGATGCCCTCGGTGGTGCCGGAATTCATGATGATATCATCCTCGGAGGGCGCGTTCAGAAAGCGCGCGATGATCCCGCGCACGCCTTCATAGCGCTCGGTCGACAGGTTGCTGAGGTAATGCAAACCGCGGTGCACATTGGCGTATTCTTCGCCATAGCCACGGGTCACGGCATCAATCACCACCTGCGGTTTTTGGGCCGATGCGCCATTGTCGAGATAAACCAGCGGTTTGTTGTTCACCTCACGCGACAGGATCGGGAAATCGGCGCGGATTTTTGTGATATCATAGCTCATGCCATGCCTCCTGTCGGACCGACACCAAGGACGGCCAAAATGATGCCTGCAATCAGGGCTGTTCCGATCAAGGCGAGAAAGATTGCACCCAAGGCTTTGCCAAGGTTATTAAAGCCATGCAAAACATTGATAAAATTCATAAAACACCAGATCAAAGCACCAAGTGTCAGCAAGCCAAAGATCGATCCGATCGCCGGGCTGATCAGAACCAGAACGAACTGGATCGCCTCAAGTGTCAGGCTGACAGATTGAAACCAAACAACAATCGCCAGGCTGCCTGTCAGCGTGCCAACACCACCGATCATCCGGCCTGCGTAGAAAATGCCATAAACGAAAAGCACAAAGAAGATGCCAATGATCGCCAGAAAGCCGAATGGCGAGAGCGCAAAGGCCTGTTCCTGCATAGCCAGCGGCGCAGGTGAGAGCATCTGCAACAGCGCCACAAGGATCACATTCAGCACCGCAACAAGCGCCAGACCGATCCAAAGCGCCTGCGGCGGAATATCCATAGCAAGCACCTTACGCGCGCTGTCGGACGGCTCCATGATGCTGGTCCAGACGGCACGCATCCAGGTTTGAAAATCAACGGTCATGATGTGCTTTCCGCCTCGCGCAAGCATTGAATCCAGATAACAACGAATAGAACGGCACCAATCGCACCAACCAGAACCGCCTGAGAGCCCGGCCCGATCAGGCCGCGCACCAGACCATAGAACAAGAACATCGGCGTGGTTGCCAGCAAGGTCCAGAACAAGGCCAGCCGTGCGCCGAACCACGTACCCTTCCCGCCCAGCACCTTCGCCACCAGATGTGACAGCGCCGCGATCCCGTACATCATCAAAGGCAAAATGATGACCGACCCGAAAAACGTATAGGTCATCATGCCTTCAAAGTTCATCTCGGGCGGAAACGGAGAGGGTTCAAACCCCTCCGCCACACGGCGCAAACGCGGCCATTGCGACACGAAGATCAAAAAGCAACTGACCATCAGGTACATGATCGCCCGATCCTCGCGCCGGCCTTGACCCAGCAGGTCGCGCATCACGGCGCGCGGCCTGCGCCACGTCCGCAGTATGTCGTTCGTGACCGGCATTACCGATGCCGCGCCAGCCAGCCTTCCAGCCGGTCGCGCAAGTCATCTGCCAAGGCTTCATCTTCGATTTCTTCCAGCGCTTCAGCCAGAAACGACAAGGTCAGCAGATTGCGCGCCTCATCATGGGGCACACCGCGCGAGCGCAGATAAAACAAGGCTGTTTCATCAATCGCACCCGAGGTCGAACCATGCGAACAAGCCACGTCATCGGCGTAAATCTCGAGCTCTGGCTTGGCCAAAAACTGGCTATCGTCATCAAGCAAGAGCGACTGGCTGATCTGATAACCGTCGGTTTTCTGTGCGCCTTCCTTGACCAGAATCTTGCCCTGAAACACGCCGGTGGCCCCGTTACGCAGCACCTTTTTGAACACCTGACGGCTTTCACCGTTCAGTGCGTCATGGGTGACAAAAACGGTGTCGTCGTGGTGGAAATCCTTGCCATCGCCGACACAAACACCGGCCACATGGGCCACTGCATCATCGCCGACAATTTCAAGAATGCACTCGTTGCGCGTCAGCACACCGTTGAAGGTCAGGGTGAAAGACTTGAACGTGGACTCCGCTGCAATCCTTGCAAAACAATGCGTTACAGCACGACGTTCATGGTCGCGGCCTTGCGCACGAACGTGGTTGAACTTGCCGCCGTCCGCGATGTCGACTTCCAACAGCTTGGAAAACCGTGCCGCAGCAGGGCCAGTTTCAAGCAGGGTCATCTCGGCACCGGCTTCCACCTTTACCACGTTGTGCAGGATCGCGTCAGACGACGGATCATTGTGCAGGTAGATGAAGTTCACGGGCTTCATCGCCTTGCCCGTCACACGGATCACGACACCATCGGTGGCGAGTGCGGTGTTCAGCGTGGCCAGTGGCCGCTCCACAGGTTTCTGACCGCGTGCTTCAAGCACACCGTAGATGTCCTTGGCCCAGTGGATATCTGTCGCCATCGCGTCAGAAAGCCGTTCGATCTCAAGCCCTTCGGCCTGCAAATCGTCGGAAGCCTCGGCATCGAACACACCGTCGACAAAGACGATCTTCACGCGATCCACAGCATCAAAAAGCGGCGCTTCGTCGCTTTTGAAGATAGCAGCATCGGGAGCATCCAGCGCCGTCAAAGACGCCGGATCGGTATATTTCCAATACTCGTCGCGCTTCGTTGGCAGACCCATCTGGCGCACACGCGCCAAAGCATCGGCGCGCGCAGCATTGCCCCACGCAGCCCCTTGCGGGACGTCAACATCGGCCAAACGGGCCTCTGTTGCGTCAATTTTCATCTGTGCCAGTGCCATTAGGCCACCTCGGACAGGATGTCAGCGTAGCCGTTGTTTTCGACCTCAAGCGCCAACTCAGGCCCGCCGGATTTGATGATCCGACCGTTGGCCATGATGTGCACGATATCGGGCTTAATGTGATCGAGCAGACGCTGGTAGTGGGTGATCACAAGGAACGACCGCCCCTCAGAGCGCAGCGCGTTCACACCGTCAGCCACAAGTTTCATCGCATCCACATCAAGACCCGAATCCGTTTCGTCCAGAATGCACATCTTCGGCTCAAGCATCGCCATCTGCAGGATCTCGTTGCGCTTTTTCTCGCCACCGGAGAAGCCGACGTTGACCGGACGCTTCAGCATCTCTGCATCAATCTTCAGGCTCTTGGCCTTTTCGCGGACTTCCTTGAGGAAATCAGCAGCGCTCAGCTCTTCTTCGCCCCGCGCTTTGCGCTGTGCGTTCACGGCTGTGCGCAGGAAGGTCATGTTGCCCACACCGGGAATTTCCACAGGGTATTGGAACGCAAGGAACAGACCCAAAGCAGCGCGCTCTTCAGGTTCCATATCCAGCAGGTCCTGGCCCTCAAGCGTCGCAGACCCACCCGTCACCTCATAGCCGTCCTTGCCGGAGAGCACGTAAGAAAGCGTCGATTTACCAGACCCGTTTGGCCCCATGATCGCATGAACAGAACCCGGTTCAATCTTGAGATCGACACCCTTCAAAATCTGCTTGTCTTCTTCTTCCAGTTTGACCTCTAGGCCTTTGATTTCCAGCATCTTATTCTCCTGAAGATGAATGCATTGCGACAACGGCAAAGACCCCGATACGGGCCATGCCGCCGGGGTTTTTGTCGTTGCGATGGGTTGGGTTTACAGGCCGAAAACGGTCCCGCGATACACAACGGAATGTTGTGTTGTGACTTCCATGACCTGATCCACGTATTCTGCGGTATAGATCATCGCCATTGGTTCGGGCCAGCGCCAGATCAGGTTGTGCCCTGCGGTCAGCATCACAGCGATACCCGCGACTTGCGCAAACCGCTCCACCACCTTGCGCCGATCCAGAATTGCCGACAAAAGCACCATGGCCCAAAACGAGATGAACAGTTCCAGATAGAACACCACATCGCTTTGTTCGAGCAGGCCAAAGTAACGGATCCGTACCACTTGCGCGAAGAGCAGCGCCAGCGCCCCGATTATCATCGAGACGATAAATTTGCCCAGAAACGATTCTTCCTGCGGCTTTGCGATCTTTTCGCGCGTGACGCGCTTGGGGATGTGCATCCCCAGATCGGGATCGTAATACGACTTGTTGCGCGGGTTCTTGATGCTCTTCACCCGCGCATGAAAGTCGCTGATATCGTACTTCTTCGTCGCCATTGGCCACTGCCCCATAAAGGTATTGCTCAATGCTGGATGGCATTGAACTGGGGCAACAAATGGGCCGTAGCGTGACAAGGTCACGACAGTTATGGTGACAGATGGGTAGCATGTTTAGCCGACCGAGCCTTCCAGCGAAATCGCGACAAGCGCCTGCGCTTCCATCGCAAATTCCATCGGTAGCGCCTGAAGCACTTCCTTACAGAACCCGTTCACAACCAATGCGACCGCCTCTTCCTCGTCCATTCCGCGCGAACGGCAGTAGAAGAGCTGATCATCATCCACCTTCGATGTGGTGGCCTCATGCTCAACCCGGGACGAGTTATTCTTGACCTCGATATAAGGCACGGTATGCGCGCCGCACTTATCGCCGATCAGCAAGCTGTCACATTGGGTATAGTTGCGCGATTTCGTGGCCTTGGGGTGCATCGACACCAGACCGCGATAGGTGTTCTGCGCCTTACCGGCGCTGATCCCTTTGGACACGATGCGTGACTTGGTGTTTTTTCCGAGGTGGATCATCTTCGTGCCGGTATCGGCCTGCTGCATGTTGTTGGCAATCGCGATGGAATAGAACTCACCCTGGCTGTCATCACCGCGCAGGATGCAGCTTGGATATTTCCAAGTCACGGCAGAGCCCGTTTCCACCTGCGTCCACATCACCTTGGACCGGTCGCCACGGCAATCCGCACGCTTGGTCACAAAGTTATAGATGCCGCCAACACCGTTCTCATCACCGGGGTACCAGTTCTGCACGGTGGAATATTTCACCTCGGCATCTTCTTCGACGATGATTTCCACCACCGCCGCGTGAAGCTGGGCCACATCACGCTTGGGCGCAGTACAGCCCTCAAGATAGGACACGTAAGAGCCCTTATCGGCGATGATCAGCGTGCGCTCGAACTGGCCGGTGTTTTCGGCATTGATACGGAAATAGGTCGAAAGCTCCATCGGGCAGCGCACACCGGGTGGGATGTACACAAAGGAACCATCTGAAAACACAGCGGAATTCAGCGTGGCGTAAAAGTTGTCCGACGGCGGCACCACGGTGCCAAGGTATTTCTTCACAAGCTCAGGGTGCTTTTCAATCGCCTCGGAGATCGAGCAGAAGATCACCCCAGCCTTTTCCAGTTCCTTCTGGAAGGTCGTGCCGACGGACACGGAATCAAACACCGCATCCACAGCCACTTTGCGGCCTTCGGCAGGCGCATCTTCCGCACCCTCAACACCGGCAAGGATCATCTGTTCTTTCAGCGGAATGCCCAGCTTTTCGTAAGTGGCGAGCAGCTTTGGATCGACGTCATCCAGCGATTTCGGCTTCTCTTCCATGCTTTTGGGGCGCGCATAGTAATAGATGTCCTGAAAATCGATGTCAGGATAGTTCACCATCGCCCACGTCGGCTCGTCCATCTTTTCCCAACGGGCGAACGCGGACAGACGCCAGTCAGTCATCCACTCGGGCTCTTTGTTTTTCGACGAAATCAGGCGCACGATATCGGTGTTCACGCCCTTGGGGGCGTATTCCATCTCGATCTCGGTATTCCAGCCGTATTTATAGTTGCCAGAGAGTTCCTTGACCGCATCCACGGTGTCCTGATCAACGCCTTCTTTGACCTCTACGGTATCCAAAGCTGTCATTTGTTCATCCTCTCAAGCAGCGCGACGTCGCGCCCGTTTTTCGCTCCAGGCCTGCGCAAAGCGCAAAACCTCATCCTCAGTTGTTTCGATGCCCAGTGACACGCGGATTGCGCTTGATGCCACCTCATCGTCCAGTCCCAGTGCCTGCAGCACCCGGCTTGTCTTGACCTTGCCGCTCGAACAGGCCGAGCCCGCCGAAACGGCAAATCCAGCCAGATCCATCGCCATCACCTGTGTCTCACCCTTCCAGCCCGGAGAGGCAAAACAGCTGGTGTTCGGTAACCGCTGCAACCCTTTCCCGACAAAAATAGTGCTCTTTTCAGATGCCTCAATGGCTGTTTCTAGAATATTTCTAAGTTTGGCAACCCGCTCCCATTTTCCGGCCGCCAGATCGGCCTGTGCCGCCACCGCAGCAGCCCCCATTCCGGCAATCGCCACGACGTTCTCGGTGCCGGACCGGCGGCCCATTTCTTGGCCACCACCCTTAATTTGCGCTGCAATATCTGTGCCTTGCGGAAAGATCAGCGCGCCGACCCCTTTGGGGCCGCCAAATTTATGCGCCGATAAGAACACCATCTGCACCCCAGACCACGAAAAGGCGAAAGGCACTTTGCCAAACCCTTGGGTAATATCACTGACAGCCAGACCCTGCGGTAAATCCTGCACAATGCCGGTTTCCGAATTGGCCAATTGCACCGTCGATCCGGCAGGATCGTCCACCTGCACCGCACCATCGACAACCGCCAGACAAGGATCAATCCACGCATGCACCGCGTCATGTTCAATCGGGGCCGCCTTCAAACCGCGCCCTGCCAAAGCAAGGGCTGCTGCCTCGGTCGCGCCAGAGGTAAAGACCACATCCGCACCCGATGCCCCCACAGCCTCGGCGATCTGCTGGCGGGCCGTTTCAACAACCCCCTTCGCCGCGCGCCCCTCGGCATGCACGGACGACGGATTGCCCACGACATCCATCGCCGCAATCATCGCCGCCCGCGCCTCTGCCCGCAACGGGGTCGTTGCATTATGATCCAGATAGGTTCTCATCTTATCATCTTGCCAAGTAAACTCCGGGGGAGGCGCGCAGCGCCGGGGGCAGCGCCCCCTTTATGGCGCTTCATCGACGACCTCGAACAAGGCCGGCACAGCAGGGCAAGGGGCCAACTCATTGCTCACCACATCCGACAGGCGGGCCTGATGCAAAAACACATAGACATGCGCGCTCAGCCCTTCCCACAACCGGTTGGTCATGGACTGCGCCCGCGATCCCGAAGCCCCGCCAGAGGCGCCCGCACCCTTGTGCATCGCCGACACGGTTTCATCCACAGCACCCAGAATTTCGGCCACGCGAATGTCGGATGCAGGGCGCGCAAGCCGATACCCGCCCCCCGGTCCGCGCACAGAATCAACCAAACCGGCACGGCGCAACTTCACGAAAAGCTGCTCAAGATAGGGCAGTGAAATGTCCTGACGCTTGGAAATTTCGGTCAAATTCACCAGCGTATTTTCCGGCTGCAACGCCAAATCAGCCAAAGCAACCATCGCATAGCGGCCCTTCGTGCTTAATTTCATTGGCTTTCCCCAGATAAACAGGCGCAATTACATTGACGACACGGGCTGGCGTCATTAGGTCACTTTGACCACGACAACATGGGCCCGCGCCCTAGTTTAGAATCTTTCTAAGGTATCTGAGCATTTTCGTCAAGAATGCGCGCGTACCATCAGCAGTAACGGAATTGCCATGCCCGAAGTCATTTTTCCCGGTCCCGAAGGTCGCCTTGAAGGGCGCTATCATCCGCAAAAAGACCGGGATGCGCCGATCGCGATCGTTCTTCACCCGCACCCACAGTTTGGCGGGACGATGAACAACCGCGTCGTCTACAATCTGCATTACGCCTTCTACAACATGGGCTTTACGGTGCTGCGCTTTAACTTCCGTGGCGTCGGGCGCTCTCAGGGCGAATACGATCAGGGCGTTGGTGAACTTTCCGATGCGGCATCGGCCCTCGATTACCTGCAGTCTATGAACAACAACGCCAAGCATTGCTGGGTGGCAGGTTTCTCGTTCGGGGCATGGATCGGCATGCAGCTTTTGATGCGCCGCCCCGAGATCACCGGCTTTATCTCGGTCAGCCCGCCTGCGAATATGTATGACTTCAGCTTCCTTGCCCCCTGCCCGTCATCCGGCCTGATCATCAACGGCTCGAACGACCGCGTGGCCCCACCGGCGGACACCGTGAACCTTGTGAACAAATTGCACGAGCAAAAGGGCATCACGATCACCCACGACGAGATGGAAGGTGCGGGTCACTTCTTTGAAGATCCTTACATGGACCCGATGATCGACACCGTGCGGACCTATGTACGCCGCCGTCTGACAGAGAACACGCGCTAACCATGGCCGATAGCTATCTTGAACGCGTCGCTGGCGAAATCGCCGACCTTGCCCTGGAAGATGCCAAGGTGAACGGGGACGAAAACATCGTTGATACGATCGGTGAAATCCTCGGCTCGTCCTCGCAAACCTTGCAAGAGGCGTTCTTGACCGCCGTCCGCGTCCGCCGCGCCGAAGCGCGCGCGCGGAACCTCCTGGCAGAACGTGCAGGCAAACCAAAGCGCACGAAATCACGGCTTCTGCCGGATGGCGACAAACCCGGCAAGACCTCAGACCCGATTGAAATGGGCAGCAGCGCATCCGCAGCGCCCGCGCCCGCAGAGCCGCAATCGGTAGAGGACGCGGCGTTCGCCGATGTCTTGAACACGCTCGACGAATTCCTGCAGTCCGACGACACCGATGAGGCCCCGCAGTCCGGCGTTCAGCCATCGCGGCCGTCACGCGGATAAAGCGGCGCAGATGTCGCGCATAGATGCCCAGCTTGCCTTTCTGATCGAGGCCGACAAACTTAAGACGGTGCTGCGCGGCACGACGCTCTGCGATCGTTCGCGCCGCGAGAATTCGGGCGAACACAGCTGGCATATCGCGCTATACGCCATGGTCATGGCCGAACATGCCAACAGGCCCGTGAATATTGACCGCGTGATTAAAATGCTGCTGATCCATGATATCGTGGAAATTGACGCCGGCGATAACCCGATCCACGGCGACCATGATGCCGCTGAAATGGAAGTGATCGAAAAGGCCGCTGCAGACCGCATCTTTGGCCTGTTGCCCAAAGATCAATCCAGCGCGTTCCGCGCGCTCTGGGACGAATTCGAAGCAGCCGAAACAGACGACGCGATCTTTGCGAAATCCATCGACCGTGTGCAGCCCGTGATCTCTAATCTGGAAACCGGCGGAGGCACATGGCCGGAATACAACGTCACCGCAGCCCAACTGCAATCGCGCGTCGGCGTCAAAGTCGAAAAAGGCGCACCTGCAATCTGGTCCGCACTCAAGGCGCGCATTGATGCGTGGTTTACCCAACACACAGGCTGATGCACAGACGCCCCAGTTCCTTAATTCCCCCTATACAAACCACCATCACAGGCGTAGGGCGCAAGTCTGACGCCGAAGAAAGCACCTTTTTTATGATTACGACCCTCGCCGACGCCCTTGCCAAACAGGGCTATACTGACCTCACCCCCGTACAAGAGGCCGTGACTGACGACGCACTCGTCGGTCAAGACCTTCTCGTGTCCGCGCAAACGGGGTCAGGCAAAACAGTCGGCTTCGGGCTTGCTATTGGCCCGACCATCCTCAACGAAGAGGGTCTCTTTGGCCCTGCTGCGGCACCCCAAGCGCTGATCATCGCGCCAACCCGCGAACTGGCCCTGCAGGTCAAACGCGAATTGCAGTGGCTTTATGCCGGTGCTGGCGCGACGCTCGCCTCTTGTGTCGGCGGCATGGATTTCCGCGATGAACGCCGCCACCTTGAGCGTGGCGCGCATATCGTAGTCGCCACGCCTGGCCGTTTGCGCGATCACATCATGCGCGGCACGATTGATCTGTCCGAGATTAAGGCCGTTGTGCTGGATGAAGCCGACGAAATGCTGGATCTGGGCTTCCGCGAGGACCTTGAATTCATCCTCGAACAGGCCCCTGCAACCCGCCGCACCCTGATGTTTTCAGCCACCGTGCCGCCAATGATTGCGACTCTGGCCAAATCCTATCAGCGTGACGCAGTACGGATCGCGACCACCAGCAAGGAAAGCCAGCACGCCGATATCGAATACCGTGCGCTGACTGTCGCAAACCACGACATCGACGCCGCCATCGTCAACGTGCTGCGCTTCTATGATGCGCCCAATTCCATCGTCTTCTGCAACACCCGCGCGATGGTCACACGGCTGACCACGCGCCTGTCGAACCGTGGCTTTTCTGTTGTGGCGCTGTCGGGTGAACTGACACAATCCGAACGCTCCAACGCGCTGCAAGCCATGCGCGACGGACGCGCCAAGGTTTGTGTGGCGACTGACGTTGCTGCACGCGGCATTGATTTGCCGAACCTCGAACTGGTGATCCACGCAGAACTGCCCACAAACGCCGAAACGCTGCTGCACCGTTCAGGCCGGACCGGCCGTGCGGGGCGCAAAGGCATCTCCGCCATGATCGTACCCGCCAAGATGAAGCGGCGCGGCGAGAACTTGCTCAAATGGGGCAAACTGACCGCGACTTGGGCCCTGCCCCCCACCGCAGAGGAAGTGTCGGCCAAAGACGAAGAGCGCCTGCTGACCGATCCGGTCTGGTCCGAGGATTTTACCGAGGAAGAAACCGCCTTCGCCGCGCGTCTGCTGGAACAACACGCACCAGAACAAATCGCCGCTGCCTACCTGCGGCTTTACGCAGGCAAGCAGTCAGCCCCTGAATTCATTTCCGAATACAAAGACGGCCCCGCCGCCAAAGAACGCGCCCCGCGCGAGGTGAAATCCTTTGGCCCCTCCAAATGGTTCAGCGTCGATATCGGCCGCGAAGGCAAGGCCGAGGCCCGTTGGCTGCTGCCGATGATCTGCAAGGCCGGTGGGATCACCAAGAACGAAATCGGCGCGATCCGTATTCAGGAAAACGAGACCTTCATCGAGATCTCGGCCCCCGCTGTTCCCGGTTTTCTCGACAGCGTCGGCAGCGATATGAAGCTGGAAAACCAAGCCACGCTCACCACGCTTGATGGCGCGCCCCAACTGGGCGAGCGCGGCCCGCGCAAGACCAAACGCGACTATGACGATGGCCCGAAACGCGCACCAAAGCGTGATTATGGTGATAAACCCAAGCGCGACTACGGTGATAAGCCCAAGCGCCACGCCCCACGCGATCAGGCGGCACCTCCGCCCTCGCAGCAAGATCACGTGCCCGCAATCCAACCGATCCCCGGTGCCGCCGATGACGCCAAAGCGCGCAAGCCACGCCATAAACCAGAGCGCCGCGACCATGGTGAAGCGCTGAGCGAAAAGCGCAGCAAACCGCCCTACAAAGGCAAATCCGACGGCAAAAAACCGACCGGAAAGGGCAAGCCGCCCTACAACGCGGACAGCAAACCGCGCAAACCGGGCGCTGGCAAGCCGGGCGGTAAACCTGCAGGCAATGCCAAAGATACGTCCAAACGGTTCGTCCCACCGGGCGGAAAAGCCAAGCCACGCAAGGGCTTAGGCAAAGGCGGCGGTGCCGCCCCCAAGCGCGGGAAATCCTAAAACCCGCGCGATTGGTCACATTTATGTCACGCCAAACCCATGTTGTGGGCACAGGAGTCTAGTTCTGTGACTGCAATCTTTCGTACCCTCAACCCACGAGCAAGCTAAAGGACCAGCAAAATGGCCGCAGCAACACCAAATACCACTTCGCCCGCTCCGGCGCCAAAACCAGCACCTTTGGCTCCGCAAGCACAGGGCAAACCAACAGCGCCCGTCTATACCGATTACGCGAGTATCTGACGGTTCATCTGCGCCAATGGCCGGTGAGGCCAAGACCAGAGCGATCGCCCTCCCCGATCACACCTCTGGAACCTCACTGGCCCTTTTTTTCCAGCCTCGCTAACATCGCGAGATGGCGGAACTGACCTCAATCAAAAACATTGGACCTGCGTTCGCAGCGTCGTTGAAAGCTGTCGGCATTACCACGGCGGAAGAATTACACGCACTCGGTGCGGATGCCGCCTATGCCAAAATGCTCGAAGGCGGCGCGCGCCCGCATTTCATCGGCTATTATGTGCTGCACATGGCGCTGCAAGGGCGGCCTTGGAATGACTGCAAAGGCGATGAAAAGAAGGCGCTGCGCAAGCAATTCGACCAGATCAAAGCAGGCAGCTTTGATGAGGCGCGGTCAGAGCTGGAGCGGGTTTTGAACCAGATTGGCGTGGTTGCGGTGCCGAAAAAATAAACCGCCCGCACCAATATGGTGCGGACGGTTTTAAAGTGACCCGTAGGTCGGGGTTCACCCCGACACCACCGATTTACCCGACCAGCTCAAGACCGGAGAAGAAGAATGCGATTTCTTCTGCCGCTGTCTCTGGTGCGTCGGACCCGTGGACCGAGTTCTCGCCGATGGACAGCGCGAATTCCTTGCGGATTGTACCTGGTGCGGCGTCTGCCGGGTTTGTGGCACCCATGACTTCGCGGTTCTTTGCAATCGCGTCTTCGCCTTCGAGAACCTGCACAACAATCGGCTCGGAGATCATGAACTCGCACAGTTCGTCAAAGAACGGACGCTCGGAGTGCACACCGTAGAACTGCTGCGCCTGTGCCAGTGTCAGCTGGATGCGCTTGGATGCGACGATGCGCAGACCTGCTTCTTCGAATTTGGCAACGATTGCGCCGGTCAGGTTACGCTTGGTGGCGTCTGGTTTAATAATAGAAAATGTACGCTGGATAGCCATGTGAGCCTCTTGATGTTTAACGAGGCGGATGCCTCGGTGAAATGATGGCTGCGCCCTACCATGCACGTCTGCCCATGAAAAGGCGTGAATTGCGCCGCCCCCTGTGACCCGCTAGCGTGGCGTCATGTGGACCCTCATCAGACACCCTATCTTTGGTCGCCTCTTCGCCGCACAGGTGGTGGCCCTGTTGGGTACGGGGCTCTTGACCGTGGCCCTTGGCTTGCTGGCATTCGATCTGGCTGGCGCGGCTGCGGGTGCTGTCTTGGGCACGGCCTATGCGATCAAAATGGTGGCTTATGTGGGCCTGTCGCCCATTGCCGGGGCGCTGGTATCCAATCTGCCGCGCAAGCCGGTGCTGATCATGGCCGATCTGGTGCGCGCCGCCGTCGCCCTGTCGCTACCCTTTATCACCGAGGTTTGGCAGATTTATCTGGCGATTTTCCTGCTGCAAACCGCCTCGGCCACCTTCACCCCCGCCTTTCAGGCCACAATCCCCGATGTTCTGGAGGATGAGGACGACTATGCGCGCGCCCTCTCGCTCTCGCGCCTTGCCTATGATCTTGAGAACCTGATCAGCCCTGCTTTGGCGGGTCTGCTGTTGCTGTTGATCAGCTATCACTGGCTTTTCGGCGGCACGGTGATCGGGTTCGCTTTCTCGGCCTTCCTGATCTGGGGCACGATCCTACCCGTCCGCCAACCCACCAAAGACCGCCCGTTTCGCGCCCGCCTGACACGCGGCGTGCGCATCTATCTGGCCACCCCCCGCCTGCGTGGGTTGCTGGCGCTCACGCTCACCGCCGCTGCCGCCAGCGCCTTTGTCATCGTCAACACGGTGGTCGTGGTACGGAGCGGCTTTGGCGGCACCGATGGCGACGTGGCCCTCGCACTTGCGGCCTTTGGCGGCGGCTCGATGATCGCGGCCCTCGCCCTGCCCGCACTGCTCAAACGGCTCAGCGACCGTCCGGTAATGATGACCGGTGCCGCCCTTCTGACCGCGCTCATGGCGCTGCAAGCGGTCATCACCGTCACATGGCCCATGTTCCTTATGTTCTGGGCACTTCTCGGCCTTGGCTATTCCGCCACGCTCACGCCTCAAGGCAGGCTTTTGCGCCGCTCGGCCCATGCCGAGGACCGCCAAGCGGTGTTTACCGCGCAATTCGCGCTGTCGCATGTGTGCTGGCTGTTCACCTATCCGCTGGCGGGGAACGCGATGACCGCATGGGGGATGACGCCCACATTGGGGATCTTGGCCGCCGTCGGTGCTATCGGGCTCTTGGCCGCCCTGCGCCTGTGGCCCGAGGGCGATCCTGTTGTCGTCACCCATAGCCATGACGACTTGCCTGATAATCACCCGCATCTTGCAGGTGGCGGTCACAGGCACGCACATGCTTTGGTGATCGACGATGAACACCACGCGTGGCCGACGCAGGGCTAGGCTATGCGCCTTTTTCGTTCCGGCAGAAATTCCAGCACGCCGGCGACCAGCACCAAAGTCCCGCCCAAAAGCTCGGCTGGCGATAAAAACTCGCCTGCGATCAGCGCCGCCGAGGCCACGCTGACCACCACCTCGGAAATCATCAAAATCCCCACGCGCGCCGGTTCCAGTTTTGTCGTGGCCCAAAGCAGCCCCACGATCGACAGCGCCCACCAAAGGACCGCGCAGCAGACGACCCAAAAGGCCACGGTCCCTAAATCCGGCAGTGCCGCGATATCGGGAAACGGTGCGACAAGCGGTGCCAAGATCAACCCGCCGCCCAATGCGCCCACTGCAAACAAGAACGTACTCTCCGCTGGCCCCGCCGTGGCCTTGACCTTGATCCCGATCGAGGCGACCGCCCAGCACACCCCGCTTGCAAGTCCCAGCCATTCCCCCAAACCGCGCGGCACAGGCACCTGCCCATCCGCCCCCAACATCAGAACCAGCCCCGCGATCCCCGCCAAAAGCGCCAAAACCCGCCCCCGCGTGATCGGCCAGCCCATCAGGTAGCGCCCGATCAACGTGCTCCAGATCGGGGTGAGGTAAAACAGGATCACGATGATCGCCACGCGCCCGTAAAGCAGGCCCAGCGAATAGAACATCAGCGAACAACCACCCAAAACCAGTGAAGCAATCGCCAAAGGATGCGAAGCGCGCAAAGCACGCCGCCCGCGCCACCCCCAAGGGGCCAGCACCACAACAGCCACCACCATAATCGCCACCGTGCCCCAAGGCCCCGTCAGCCCCAGTGCATCAATCTGGCGCAAAGGCAGCCAGTAAAAGCCCCAGAGCATGCCAAAGCCGACGACGATCATACTCGCCCAAAATATGGTCCGCGCAGTCTCCATATTCGTTGCTTAGCAATCCCGCCCGTGCTGCACCATGCACAACTATCGCAAGGCAGGGCAAAACGGGTGATTGACCCCGCCCAGACGATCAATCATAGCGCGTGCATGCTCAAGATTTCAGATATCACCTACTCCGTCGAAGGCCGCACGCTGGTCGAACACGCAACAGTCACCATTCCAACGGGCCACAAGGTGGGCCTTGTGGGGCGCAATGGCTCTGGCAAGACCACGCTCTTTCGGGTGATCCGCGGCGAAATGGTGCTCGATACCGGCTCTGTCAGCATCCCCAAGGGCTGGAAAATCGGCGGCGTCAGCCAAGAGGTCCCCGGCAACGAGGTCTCCCTGATCAACACCGTGCTGCGCGCCGACACCGAGCGCGAGGCGCTGTTGGCCGAGGCAGACACCGCCACTGACCCCGCCCGCATCGCCGAAGTGCAAACACGTCTGGCCGATATCGAGGCTTGGTCCGCCGAAGCCCGCGCCGCCACCATTTTGCGGGGCTTGGGCTTTACCCACGAAGAACAGCAGATGCCATGTTCCGCCTTCTCGGGCGGATGGCGCATGCGCGTGGCCTTGGCCGCGGTGCTGTTCTCGGAACCCGACCTGCTGCTGCTTGACGAACCAACCAACTATCTCGACCTTGAAGGCGCGCTCTGGCTTGAGGCCTATCTGGTCAAATACCCCCATACCGTGCTGATCGTCAGCCACGACCGCGAGCTTCTCAACCGCTCCGTGGGCGGCATCCTGCACCTCGAAGACAAGGGCCTGATCTACTATACCGGCCCCTATGACACCTTTGCGCGCCAACGCGCCGCAAACCGTGCGGTACAAGCCGCCGCTGCGAAAAAACAAGACGCGCAACGTGCGCACCTGCAGTCCTTTGTGGATCGCTTCAAGGCCAAAGCCTCGAAAGCCAAACAAGCGCAAAGCCGCGTGAAAATGCTCGAAAAGATGGAAACGATCCGCGCGCCCGAAGATGCGGCACGCACGGTCTTTACCTTCCCCGAGCCCGAGGAACTCTCGCCGCCCATCATCGCCACCGAAGGGGCGGCTGTAGGTTACGGCAACAATATCGTTCTGCATGACCTGAACCTGCGGATCGATCAGGACGACCGGATCGCCCTGTTGGGGCGCAATGGTGAAGGCAAATCTACCCTGTCAAAAATGCTGTCCGACCGCCTGCCGCTGGCGCGTGGCAAGATGGTGACATCCAACAAACTGCGCATCGGTTTCTTCGCGCAACACCAGGTGGATGAACTCCGCATCGAAGAAACACCGCTCGACCACCTGTTCCGCGAACGCCCCAACGAAGGCCAAGCCAAACTGCGCGCGCGCCTTGCCGGTTTCGGACTTGGCGCAGACCAGGCCGATACCGAAGTGGGCCGGCTATCCGGTGGGCAAAAAGCGCGCCTTTCGCTTTTGCTGGCCACCCTGCCCGCGCCACATCTGCTGATCCTCGACGAACCGACAAACCACCTTGATATTGAATCCCGCGAAGCGCTTGTCGAAGCACTCACCGCCTATTCCGGTGCAGTGATCCTTGTCAGCCACGACATGCACCTTTTGTCGATGGTGGCTGACAGGCTCTGGCTGGTCAAAGACGGGCACGTTACCTCTTATGACGATGACCTGGCCGCCTATCGCAAAATGCTGCTCACACCCGAAAAGCCGCGCGAAAAAGACAAACCGGCACCGGTCAAAGCGGCAAAACCGACACGCGAGGCTGTTATGGCGCTGCGCGCGGACGTGCGTAAAAACGAAGAGCGGGTGAAGAAAATCAACGAGATGCGCGACAAGCTTGCCAAAAAACTCGCCGATCCCGCACTTTACGAAGACGGTAAAGCGGGCGAACTGGCGACCTGGAACAAGAAATACGCCGAAGTGATGGACGGTCTGGAACGCGCCGAAGCGATGTGGATGGCCGCGCTTGAAAAGCTCGAAAAGGCAGAAAAGGCCTGATTATCATCTTGCCCTGAAAACTCCCGCCGGAGGCATCCGGTGCTTGCAATCGCACGCCTTCCTCTGCCAGACAGGACCCCATGACCGAACTTCCCGCCCTGATCGCCGCTTTCACCACGCTGTTCATCATCATTGATCCGCCGGGTCTTGCGCCTGTTTTCATCGCGCTGACACAAGGGATGAAAGCGCATCAAAGGCGGACCATCGCGATCCGTGCCTTCCTTGTGGCCAGCGGGCTAATGATGGTTTTCCTGTTTCTGGGCGAGGCCGTATTGGGGTTCATCGGCATCTCGATGGACGCCTTCCGCATCGCAGGCGGCATCCTGCTCTTTCTGACCGCCCTTGATATGCTGTTCCAACGCCGCCAAGCGCGGCGCGAAGACAATGCTGCCGAAGGCCAGGCCGAACATCACGACGATCCGTCAGTTTTCCCGCTGTCCCTGCCGCTGATCGTCGGCCCCGGTGCGATCACGACTGTGATCCTGCTGGCGGGTGAGGCGCAGAGTGCCGCCGATATGGGCGCGATTGCCGCTGTGATCATTGTTGTGCTGCTGATTGTCCTCTTGGCCTTCCTCGCTGCCCCCGCAATTGAACGGGCCTTGGGCAAGACCGGTTTGAACATCGTCACCCGCCTTTTGGGCATGTTGCTGGCCGCTTTGGCCGTGCAATTTGTTCTGGATGGTCTGCGGGGTTTTGGGATCGGCGCGTAGTGCCTATATCTCTCCCATGAGTACCGACCAAATCATGCAACTGACCTATCTGGTGCTGCTCGCGGCGGCCATTGGCGGCTCTGCCATTGTGGCCGGACGCAACAATATGGGCAAAATGGCGCAACAGGCCGCGATCTGGGCGCTCATTTTTGTGGGTGTCATCGGCGCTTACGGGTTGTGGGAGGATATCACAAACGATGTGAACCCCCGCCAAGCGATCCTCAGCGAAAGCACCATCGCCGTGCCACGCAGCAATGACGGGCACTATCATCTGACGCTTGATGTGAACGGCACCGCGATTGATTTCGTCATCGACACCGGTGCCAGCCAAGTCGTGTTGTCTCAACGCGACGCCGCGCGGATCGGGATTGACGCAAACAGCTTGAATTACTCTGGTGCGGCCAGCACCGCCAACGGCGTGGTGCGCACAGCCCCTGTGGTGCTGGATCAGGTCACTTTGGGCGACATCACTGACAGGAACATACCGGCGGTCGTCAACGGCGGTGACATGGACAACTCGCTGCTGGGCATGACCTATCTAGGGCTTTATAACCGCATTGAAATTTCAAACGGCGAACTGGTGTTGAACCGATGATCAGAGCAATTGCCCTCCTCCTTCTTTTGGCGGCCTGCACGCCTCAACCCACTGAGCTGCCCGAAGATTTCGACCCGACGTTCACGTTCTAGCGTCACTGTGGGTCACGTAAGGTGGATCAAGATCCACCTTACTTCTCGGCCTTTTTCGTCCAGCGTCCGGCCTCTTGCGCCCAATATTGCGCGGCACAGCCCGCATCGGTCAGCGCCTTCCACTGCCCGCGTGCCACATCCAGCGCAGCCCCATCATGGCCGTCAAACAAAATACAGGTCCGCTCGGCAGCGCTGACCTCTTCGGCACTCACAGCCGCTCCGCCCACGCTCATCACGCAGGCAAAGCCGTCACTGGGCACATCCCCCAGCAAAACAGGCTGATCCCCGTCATGCGGCCCACCGGCCAGACCATGTGGCATGAACCCGTCCTCGGGGCCTTGCCACAACACCTCATCCAATCGTTTCAACAGGGCTGCATCATTTCCGCGCACCAAGACCCGCCATCCTGCACCGCGCGCCTTGCCGATCAGCATCGGCAAGGTCGCCTCAAGCGGGCTATCAGTCAGGTGGTAGAAAAACGCAGCGCCCATCAGCCCTGCTCGTAATTGTCAGCAATCAACCGGTTGAGCGCCATCACACCCCAGCCGGTGGCCCCCGCAGGGGCTAGTGCTGTTTCTTTCTTCACGCTGGCCGTACCTGCGATATCCAAATGCGCCCAAGGCACATCAGGTTTCACAAAGCGCTGCAGGAATTGCGCGGCAATCACGGCACCACCCATACGCCCGCCCACGTTCTTCATATCCGCAATGCGCGATTTCAGTTCTGCGTCATAGCCTGCGCCCAATGGCATCCGCCACACGCCTTCGCCCTCAGTCGCGGCGGCTTTCTGGAACGCGGCACTGAGATCGTCAGAATTCGAAAACATCCCTGCATTTTCATGGCCCAAAGCCACCAAAATCGCCCCCGTCAGAGTAGCCAGATTGATCATGCCCACAGGCTTGAACCGCTCTTGCGCGTACCACAGCACATCGGCCAGCACCAAACGCCCCTCGGCGTCGGTGTTGATAATCTCGATCGTGTCGCCCTTCATGGATTTGACCACATCACCGGGGCGGGTCGCATTGCCGGACGGCATGTTTTCCACCAACCCCACAAGCCCCACAACATTGGCCTTGGCCTTGCGCAGCGCCAGCGTACGCATGACACCCGCCACAACGCCTGCACCGCCCATATCCATGGTCATATCTTCCATTCCGCCGGGCTGTTTGAGGCTGATGCCGCCCGTGTCAAAGACCACGCCTTTGCCCACAAGCGCAAAAGGCGCTTCCTTGCCGCCGCCATTCCAAGACATGACCACAACTTTGGTCGGGCTGTCCGATCCTTGGCCAACGCTCAAAAGGGTCCGCATCCCCAGCTTGGCCAGATCATCCTCTTCAAGGATTTCCACCTCAAGCCCCAGTTCCTGCATCGCAGCAAGCCGTGCGGCGAAATCATCAGTGGTCAGCACATTCGCCGGTTCATTCGTCAGATCACGGGTAAAAAACACACCTTCGGCAACGGCGGCCATCGGGGCTGCGGCCTTGGCCACCTCCTCGGGTTTAGAGACCATGAATTTGACCGTTCCGACCGTTTTGGCAGGGGCAGTTTTATGGGTTTCAAACGTATAGCCCCGCAACGCCAACCCCAGCGCAATTTCATCCGCCCGCGTCATCGTGCCAGCAAGGATCAACAGATCATCACCATTTTGTATCTTGGCCAATTGCGCCCCGGCCTTGCGCGCATCGGCGCGGCTGGGCTTGCGGCCCAGTTTGACCACAGCCACCGCAGAAGCCGCCATGCCCACAGGATATCCCAGCGGGGCCACATCGCCCGCCGCCATCTTTTCAAACGCCGCACTTTCCACAAACCGCGCCAGCGTTTTACGGGTCAGGGTGTTCACTTTGCGCGCGCCCGCATCCAGCTTGCCGTCTTCATCGACAAAGACAACGACCTTCCCTGCGGCATCGGCAACAGCATTCAGATCAACGTCTTTGAATTGGATTTCGGCAGGTGTGGTCATGGTGTCTCCGATCGGTGTGAATGGCTTTGCGGCAATAGGTAGCCCGCGACCGCGCTATTGACCAGATAGCTGTTCAATCCGCCGCCCCGTTAGGCTAGTTTATCCGCAAGACAGCGACAGGCATGAAAAAGGACACAGCATTGGGGCGATTCGACAGATATATGTTGTCGCAACTGATGGTGCTGTTTGGCTTTTTCAGCCTCGTGCTGGTGTTGATCTATTGGATCAACCGGGCGGTTTCACTCTTTGACCAATTGATCGCCGACGGGCAATCAGCGGCGGTTTTTCTTGAATTTACCGCGCTGTCATTGCCCTCGGTCATGCGACTGGCCCTGCCCTTGGCGGCCTTTGCATCGGCGGTCTATGTGACCAACCGCATGTCAACCGAATCCGAACTGACCGTGGTGCAGGCGACCGGATACTCGCCTTACCGCCTTGCGCGGCCAGTTGCGTATTTCGGGCTGATTGTGGCGCTGATGATGTCGATCTTGATGCATTTTCTTGTTCCGCTGAGCAGCGCGCGCTTGGCAGAACGCGAGGCTGAGATTGCGCAAAACATCACAGCGCGGTTTCTCACCGAAGGCCGCTTTCTGGAGCCGGTCAACGGCGTGACAGTCTATATCCGCGCAATCACACCTGATGGCGAATTGCGCGACGTGTTTCTTTCAGACACCCGAGATCCTGAGGAACAGGTGACCTATACCGCCGCGCAGGCATTTCTGGTCCGGCAGGACGGCATCACACAGTTGGTGATGATCGACGGCATGATCCAGATGCTTGTGGCAGAAGATCAACGTCTGTTCCGCACATCGTTTGCCGATTTCGCCTTTAACATCAGCAGCCTGATGAGCGAACCCACGGCAGGCAGACGACGCGAGAACGTCATTCCGACTTGGGAATTGCTTAATCCGACGCAAGCCTTGCAGGACGAAACCGGACGCTCTGCTGCACAGCTGCTGACCACCGCACATGACCGCTTCAGCCAATCCATTCTGGGGGCCGTTGCCGCCCTTTTGGGTTTTTCGGCACTGATTGTCGGCGGATATAGCCGGTTTGGTGTGTGGAAGCAGATCATTGGCGCAATCATTCTGATCATCATCGTCAAAGCGGTCGAAACGTCAGGCATGCGGACGGCGCGCAGCGATCCGCAGCTTTGGTTTGTCGCATATCTTCAATGCGTGGTTGGGTTTGTGATGGTTTGGTGCCTGCTCTTTTGGGCCAGCCGCCCCTATCTTTTCAAGCGCCGCGTTCCAGCGGGGCCAACGCCATGATCCTGCACCGCTATTTCGCACGCCGCTTTTTGGTCACGCTCATCGGGGTCGGCGGTGTCTTTTTCATGATTATGCTCTTTTCAGAGCTGGTCGAGCAACTGCGCCGTTTTGCAAGCGCGGATGCCTCTTTTTCAGAAGTGCTGATCCTGAGCCTGCTGAACATCCCGCAGACGCTCTATGCGATTATGCCCTTGATTATGATCCTCGCCACCGTTGCGCTGTTCCTCAGCCTTGCGCGTTCTTCTGAAATGGTGGTGACCCGGGCCGCCGGACGCTCGGCTCTGAACGCATTGCTCGCCCCGCTGGCCGTGGCGCTTATGGTCGGTGTGCTGGCGGTGGCGGTCCTGAACCCGATCGTGGCCAGCACATCAAAGGAATATGAGGTGCGCAGCGACGCCTTGCGCGGCACGAGTTCTGTGCTGTCCATTGGCTCGTCCGGTCTCTGGCTCCGTCAGGGCGATGAAACCGGCCAAACCGTCATCCGCGCCCAAAGCGCCAATCTGGACGGGACACGACTAAGCGATGTCACTTTCCTGACCTTTGCGCCTGATGGGTCGCCCAACCAGCGGATCAATGCGCGCACGGCCGAATTGGTGGCCGGTGCGTGGATCTTGCAGGATGCAAAATCATGGGCTCTGGCCGAGGACACAACGCCCGAAGCGACTGCCCAGCTTCTGCCTGAAATCAAATTGCCCTCAACTCTGACGCCCGATCAGATCCGCGATAGCTTTGGCACACCCTCCTCGATCCCGATTTGGGAATTGCGCGCTTTTATCGACCGGTTGCAAACTGCGGGGTTTTCCGCGCAGCGCCATTTGATGTGGTTCCACAAAGAACTGGCCCAGCCGCTGTTTCTGGTCTCAATGGTGATGATCGGGGCCAGTTTCACCCTGCGCCATCAACGCGGCGGGCGTACCGGCCTGATGGTGATGTTCGCAATTCTGCTCGCTTTTGTGATCTATTTCATCCGCAACTTTGCAGAGGTGCTTGGCGAAAATGGCCAGTTGCCTGTGTTGCTGGCGGCATGGGCGCCGCCTTTTGTGGCGATCGGGATATCGATGGGTTTCCTCTTGCACAATGAGGACGGGTAATGCGCGTTTTCTTGCTTTTGCTCATGCTTTGCCTGCCTCTGACGCTGAATGCGCAAGGTGCGGCGACGCTTGTCGCCGATACGGTCACTTTGAATGCAGACGAGCAACTGGTTGCCTCTGGTAATGTTGAAGTGCTCTTTGATGGCAGCCGCCTGAGCGCAAGCCAGATCATTTTTGATCGCCCCAGTGACACATTGCAGATTATCGGCCCGATCGTCATTCAGGCGGCAGATGGGACTATCTTTCTCGCGGACCGCGCCACACTTGATCCCCGGCTTGAAAACGGGATTTTGCAGGGCGCGCGCATGGTTCTGGAACAGCAACTTCAAGTCGCATCAAACCAGATTGATCGCCGCGACGGGCGGTATTCGCAGCTATACAAAACCACAGCCACGTCCTGCCGCGTGTGCGGCACGCAGGCCCCTTTGTGGGAAATCCGGGCCGAGCAGGTGATCCATGATTCCTTCGAAAAGCAGCTCTATTTCCGCAACGCAACATTGCGCGTACGCGGCGTGCCGGTTTTGTGGTTGCCCCGCATGCGCCTGCCTGACCCCTCGCTTGAGCGGGCCAACGGCCTGCTGCCCCCCGCGCAGCGCAACACCACCCAACTGGGGTTCGGGATCAAGCTGCCCTATTTCATCACGCTTGGCGATCATCGCGATCTGACGCTCACGCCCTATGTTTCGCAAGAGACCACCACGCTTGAGCTGCGCTACAGGCAGGCCTTTGCCAATGGCAATGTGACGGCGGAAGGTGCGGTTAGCGACGACACGTTACTGCCTGAAGTGCGCTCCTACCTCTTTGCGGAAGGCCGTTTTGACCTCGCCGATGCCTATCAACTGATCTTTAATATCGAAACCGTCAGCGACCCGGCCTATCTTCTCGACTACGATTATTCAGAAAAAGACCGCCTTGATAGCACCATCCAGTTGCTACGCGTCACCGACAATTCCCTCTTCAACGCAAGGCTGACCAATTACGAGTCGCTGCGCGATGACGAAGAAGACGCATCTTTGCCCCCGATCATTGCCGATCTGAACTACGAGACACGTTATGAACCCAGCTTTGGCGGAGTGTTGAGCTATGGCACCAGTCTCGATGTGGCCTACCGCTATAGCACCGACGATGGTGACGCCGGTCGCGATGTCAGCCGGATTGGAGCCAAGGGCGCGTGGGCGGACAATTGGGTGCTGCCCTACGGTTTTGTCGCCGACATGCAGACAGCGGTGCGGGCCGATGTCTATCTGGTCAATGATGACGTCGCTTTCCCGACGGAAGATTTGCGCATCTCCCCAAGTATCGGCGGGACTTTGCGCTGGCCCTTGGGCCGCGTCAGCACAACACGTGCGACACATCTTCTGGAACCCACGGTCAGCCTGAGCTGGGCCGATGCCTATGGTGCCACGCCCCCCAACGAAGACAGCCTGCGCACCGAGCTTGACCGCGCCAATCTCTTTGCAGTGTCGCGCTATGCGGGCGATGATCGTGTCGAAACAGGTCTACAGGGCGCAGCCGGGGCCACATGGACACGGCTGGGTCCACGGGGGGTCAACTCGGTCCTGAGCTTTGGACGTGTGTTTCGCGAAGAGGAACAAGACGGTTTCACCAATACATCCGGCCTGAACGGGCTCAATTCCGACTGGCTGATTGCAGGCCAGTTCACAGCCCCCGGCGGGTTCCTCTTTGACACCCGCAGCCTGTGGAATGGCGTGCAGGATCTGACAGTCATCGACAGCCGGATCGCATGGCAAAACGACCGCATATCACTGGGTGCCAACTACGTCTGGCTTGGTCCGGACGCAGAGGAAGACCGCTTTGAAACCATCTCGGAATGGACGCTTGATGCGGGGTACGTCATCAACGACGCTTGGAACCTGGACGTTGATGCACGTTATGATGTGGCGGCACAACGGCCCGTCCGCGCAGGTGCAACCCTGCAATGGAGAAACGAATGTGTGACCGTCGACGTTTCGGCCTCGCGCCGCTTTACGTCTTCCAGTACGGTTGAACCAACGACAACTTTTGGGATAAGCGGCTCTATCGGCAGCTTTTCCACAGGGCGCGCTACCGGCGGGCTTGCGACAGGATGCGGAAATTGAAACGAATGACGAGTTTTGAGATGCTTAAAAGTCGGATTATGGCGGCGGTGGCTGCAGTCTTTATCGGCACATGTGTCGGGCCCAGTGCCATCGCACAGGGGCAATTGACACCTGTAATCACGGTCAATGACCGCGTCATCACGCAATACGAACTGACACAGCGGACACGCCTGCTTGAGCTTTTCCGCACGCCCGGTGATTTGAACGAAGCCGCACGCACCGCGCTGATCGAGGATCGCCTGAAACAGCAGGAAATGGCACGTTTCGGTGTGACCATTTCTGAAGAGACACTGCAACAGGAATTGGAAGCCTTTGCCGAACGGGCGAACATGACCCTTCCACAATTCACGCAAGTCCTTGCGCAGAATGGCGTTGATTTGGATGCATTACGCGACTTCGTCGAGATTGGTGTGCTTTGGCGCGACTTTGTGCGCGCGCGTTTTAGCCGTGAGGTTACGATCACCGATAGCGACGTGGAACGCGCCATTGCGCAGCGTGGCAATGCCCGCTCGCAACTCGAAGTACTGCTCTCTGAAATCATTATCGCCGCACCACCGGACCGCGCCGCACAGGCGCGTCAAGCCGCCGAACAAATTGCGCGGATGCGCTCTTATGCCGAGTTTGAAGCGGCTGCACGGCAGGTGTCGGCCCTGCCCTCACGCGAAGATGGTGGACGTCTGGGATGGCTGCCCATCGATAACTATCCGCCCCAAATCCGCAGTATCATCCTTGCACTTCAGCCGGGTGAAGTGACCGAACCGATCGAGATCCCCAACGGCATCGCGCTGTTTCAGTTGCGCGGCACACGTGAGGCCCTGCGCCCCGCACAGGCCCCTGTAAGTCTGGAATATGCCGCCTATTACATTCCGGGTGGCAAATCCGAGGCTGGCCTGCGCCAAGCAGCCGCCGTGAGCGATCAGGTCGATACCTGCGACGATCTTTACGGTGTGGCGCGCAACCAGCCCGTCGAGGTGCTCGATCGTTTGACCCAAGCCCCGTCAGAGATTTCCAACGAGGTCGCTTTGGAACTGGCCCGCCTTGATCCGGGCGAAGTGTCTTACAACCTGACGCGCGACAATGGCGAAACGCTTGTGTTCCTGATGCTCTGCGCACGCAACGCCGCAGGGAGCCGACACAATCGATCCCGCAGCAGTGCGCCAGCAAATCCTGAGCCAGCGTCTCACAGCCCTTGCCGATGCCCTGTTGGAAGACCTGCGCGCCTCTGCCGTTATCCGCCCCTGATGCAGCCGATCGCCATCAGTTGCGGCGAACCGGCAGGGATCGGGCCAGAGATTGCGGTCGCCGCGTGGCAGGCGCTCAAGACCGAAGTGCCGCTGTTGTGGATCGGTGATCCCACCCATTTGCCTGCTGGCACGGATGTACATTGTGCGACCGATCCTGCCGATATTCACCCCTTCAAGATGACGGTGCTCGCACGTGATTTCGGCAGCCCCGCCACCCCGGGCAAACCCGATCCACGCCATGCAAGCGGAGTGATCGCCGCTATCGCCGACGCGGTGGCGCTGGTACAGGCCGGTGCCGCCCGCGCGCTTTGTACCGCCCCCATCCATAAGGCGGCCCTGATCGACGGCGCCGATTTCGCCTATCCGGGGCACACCGAATACCTCGCGGCCCTCGCAGGCACAGATCAGGTGGTGATGATGCTCGCCTGTGACGCGCTGCGGGTCGTGCCCACAACGATCCATATCCCGCTCTCAGCGGTGCCAACTGCGCTCACTGCCAGCCTTTTGACGGACACACTGCTGATCACCCACGCAGCCCTGCGCCGCGATTTCGGGATCGCCAAGCCGCGTATCGCCGTGGCGGGGCTGAATCCCCATGCGGGCGAAGACGGCAAGATGGGACATGAAGAGCAGGAGATGATCACCCCCGTGCTGAATGCCCTCCGCGCCCAAGGCATGGATATCAGCGGGCCCATGTCCGCCGACACGATGTTCCACGCAGGCGCGCGCGCGCAGTATGACGTGGCTGTCTGCATGTACCACGACCAAGCGCTGATCCCGATCAAGACGCTGGATTTCTCGGGCGGTGTGAATGTGACCTTGGGCCTGCCGTTTATCCGCACATCCCCCGATCATGGCACGGCTTTTGATATCGCGGGCAAAGGCGTGGCCGATGCCACCTCCATGATTGCCGCCATTCGTATGGCCGCGACTATGGCCGACGCCCGTGATTGATAATCTCCCCCCCCTGCGCGAAGTGATCGCGACGCATGAGTTGGCCGCGAAAAAATCGCTGGGCCAGAACTTCCTGCTCGACTTGAACCTGACCGCAAAAATCGCACGGCTGGCGGGCGATCTGACTGGCGCTGACGTCCTTGAGATTGGCCCTGGTCCAGGGGGCCTCACACGCGGGCTACTGGCCGAGGGCGCGCGCCGCGTGCTGGCCATCGAAAAAGACCCCCGCTGCATGCCCGCCTTGGCCGAAATCGCTGCGGCCTATCCCGGAAGGCTGGAAACGATCAATGGCGATGCGCTGACGGTCAATCCGCTGGAACACCTGACCCAACCCATCAAGATCGCCGCCAACCTGCCCTATAACGTCGGCACCGAGCTTTTGGTACGCTGGCTCACCCCACCCGAATGGCCACCCTTTTGGGAGAGCCTGACACTGATGTTCCAGCGTGAAGTGGCGCAACGGATCGTGGCAGCCCCCGGCAGCAAGGCTTACGGCAGGCTCGCTTTGCTGGCGCAATGGCGCACGGATGCAAAGATCGTGCTGGAACTGCCACCCGAGGCCTTCAGCCCGCCCCCCAAAGTGAACTCGGCCGTGGTCCACCTGACCGCCCTGCCCGCACCGCGCTATCCCGCCGATCCCGGCACGCTGAACAAAGTTGTGGCGGCCGCATTCAATCAACGGCGCAAGATGCTGCGCTCTGCGCTGAAATCTGTCAGCCCCGATATTGAGGACCACCTGAATGCTGTGGGGATCAAACCGACCGAACGGGCCGAACAGGTGGGTCTAGAGGCATTCTGCGCACTTGCACGCTCACTGCACTGCGAAGGTTAGCGCCGACCACGCCTATCATCTTGCCCTAAAAACTCCCGCCGGAGGCATCCCCACCCCTCCAAACAAAAAGCCCCCCGAAATCGGAGGGCTTTTGTTTTATTCAGCTGCCTCTGGGGCATTGTCATTTTTTGGTCCCTCATCGGGGGCCTTGCGCGGCTTGCGCGGTTGGCGCGGGCGCTTTGGTTTCGCTTCGGGCGTTTCCACCAGACCGCTGTCGGCTTCGCTGGCAATCTCGGGCTGTTCCATCACCGCAGGATCATTCCCGGCTTCTTCCTGCGCTTTCAGACGGTCCTGCCGTTCGCGATCACGCTCGGCCTGCCGTGCGCGGTTCTGCTCTTCCTGCTCTTCACGCTTGGCGTCCACTTCGCGCTGCGCTTCGGCCAGAAGGCGTGTGTAGTGTTCCGCGTGCTGGGCAAAGTTTTCCGCATCCACGCGGTCGCCTGACAAAAAGGCATCGCGGTGAAGCTGGTTATACTTTTCAATAATTTGCTGCGGGGTACCGCGCACCTTACCATCGGGGCCCGAGCTGTCAAAAACCCGGTTGATGATATTTCCGCCCGAGGGCCGAGTGTTGCGATTTTTATTCCGCGACCGTGACTTAGATGATCTCATAAGTTGCTTTCAAGCCTTTGGCTGTCGTTGCTGGGCCAGTGTCGCGCGAAAAGCGCGTCTTAAATGTGTGGCCTTGCGATGTTTGGCGACTGATCGGGGGGAGGTCAGTGGCGAGCCTCGTCCCATCCGATGGGTCTGAATAAGCATGTGGGGGGGCGCAAGACAAGACTAAAGTGAGAAAAAGGCGCGTTTTCGCCGGTTATTCTGGTGTATGTTGATGAGAATCCACGCTTCTACCGATGACAACGCGGTCGCGGCCATCAAGGTCGGGAATCACGAAAACATCGCGCAGCCCTCCCTTTAACATCAGTTCTGCCACCGCTTGGCCTTGGGTTGATCCAATCTCAAAGATCAACCGCCCACCGGGCAAGAGCGCCTTTTGCGTCTGTGCGACGATGGTGCGATAGGCCGACAACCCGTCCGCCTCATCGGTCAAGGCCAAACGCGGCTCCCACTCGCGCACATCACGCGAAAGCCCTGCCATTTCATCGGCGGCGATATAGGGGGGATTGGCCACGATCAGATCAAAGGGGCGCCGGATACCGGCCATCCAGTCGCTTTGGACAAAGGTGGCCCTGTCATCGACATGGTGCCGCTGCGCATTGCGCAAAGCCACGGCCAACGCCTTTGGCGAGACATCGGCCCCGACACCCACCGCATCGGGGTTTTCGGCCAAAAGTGTTACCAGAATACAGCCTGAGCCGGTGCCAAGATCAAGCACGCGTGCGAAAGGATCGCGCAGGGCCATTTCAATCAACGTTTCGGTTTCGGGGCGCGGATCGAGCACATCCTTGGTCACCTCGAAGACACGCCCATAAAACGCACGTGACCCAACCAGATGCGATACAGGCTCAAACCGTGACCGGCGGGCGATCAAACGGTCAAAGCGTGCGATAACCTGTGGCGAAACGGGTTCGGGCAAGATGAGGGTCAAGCGGCCTGCATCAACACCAGAGGCATAGGCGAAAAGTTTGCGCGCATCCCGCGCTGCATCCGGCACCCCTGATTTGGTCAGCTGCTGGACGGCTGCCATCAGAACCTGACTGCCGGTTTGCGTGTCCGTCACGCGCCCATCTCGGCCAGCAGGGTTGCTTGCGCGTCTGATTGCAAGGCGCTGATGATCTCATCCAGATCGCCCTGCATCACCTGCCCCAGCGAATAAAGCGTCAGGTTGATGCGGTGATCCGTGAGCCGGCCTTGCGGGAAGTTATAGGTCCTGATCCGCTCTGAACGGTCCCCCGACCCTACCTGACTCTTGCGATCCGCCGAACGTTCACTGTCCACCCGCTGGCGCTCCAGATCAAACAGGCGCGTCTTGAGAACCTGCATCGCGATTTCGCGGTTACGGTGTTGGGATTTCTCGGAACTGACAACAATCATCCCCGTCGGAATATGTAAAATCCGCACCGCACTATCGGTTGTGTTCACGTGCTGGCCACCGGACCCGGACGCGCGCATCGTATCAATGCGCAGATCACCCGGGTTGATCTCGATATCCACATCCTCGGCCTCTGGCAGGACCGCCACCGTGGCCGCAGAGGTATGGATCCGCCCGCCACTTTCCGTTTCCGGCACGCGCTGCACACGGTGCACGCCGCTTTCATATTTCAGCTTGGCAAAAACGCCATCGCCCACGACGCGGGCGACAACCTCTTTGACGCCGCCCAATTCGCTCAGGCTTTCTTCAAGGATTTCGAACTTCCAGCCCTGCTTTTCTGCATAGCGCTGATACATCCGCAGCAAATCAGCTGCGAAAAGGCCCGCCTCATCACCGCCGGTACCGGGGCGGATTTCAAGCAAGGCAGGGCGTGCGTCAGCCGCATCTTTGGGCAAAAGGGCCAGCTGCACATCATGCTCGGACGCTTCGAGGGCTTCTTTCAAGTCCGGCAGCTCGGCCTCGGCCAGCTCTTTCATCTCGGGATCGGCCAACATGGCCTCGGCCTCGGCGATCTGGGACAGCAGATCCTTATAGGCCGTCACGGTTTCCACCACGGGGCGCAATTCAGCGTATTCCTTGCCCAGCGTGGCAATTTCATTGCCAGCCGCGCCACCTGCCATCTTCGCTTCCAGAAACTGGAAACGGGCAATCAGTTGTTCAATTTTATCAGATGCGATCATAGCACCCCGATTGGCCGATCACAGCGGCTCGGTCAAGGGGCCAAGCGTTTCCAGCCATCCAAGAATACGGGCCTGGTTCACACCCATGTCAGAGCCGCCAAACCGCAAACGGCCATAAACGATCAACAGGTCGTCGTTCACCGTGACGGTCGTATAATCGGGAAAACCCCAAAGCAGCGACCGTGTTTGGAAGGTCAACAGCCCCGCGTTCACCGAGCCTGCAATCAGTGTGGTGCGCGGCGTGGCCAAAGCGCGTTGCTCGAACGCCTGCAATACCTCGGCGGCAGATCCCGTAATCCGGCGCGCAGCCAGAAACCCACCCGCCTCGGTGGTATCACCGGGGGCTGCGGCTTGGGGGGCCACATTCCAACGGGCCGGATCGGTGGGTGTCAGGCGCACGTAGGCGGCAAAGCCCAGAATAATGATAATCAGGATGTAAAGAATACGCATGACGCCCCCGCGTGAATAATCTGCAAATCACGTAATACCGCACAAGTGCAATGTGAAGCCTAACGATAGGGCACGCCGGGCAAAATTGACAACATCTCGAACATCAGATTGGCCCCCGTCAGCGCGGTGTTGCCGGATGTGTCATAGGGCGGCGAGACCTCAACCAGATCACAGCCCACGATATTCAGCCCGCGCAATCCCCGGATCAGTTCCATCGCCTGCGGTGTCGTCAGCCCGCCAATTTCGGGCGTACCGGTGCCCGGGGCATAGGCGGGGTCCAGGCTGTCGATGTCATAGGTGATATAGCACGGCTGGTCGCCAATCGTTGCCTTGATCTCTGCTGCCAGCGGCGACAGCGACTTGTGCCACAATTGCGGTGCCAGATATTGCTGAAAGCCCCAGCCTGCGGCTTCGGTAAAGTCATCCGCCGTGTAACCTGTGCCGCGCAGACCGATCTGGAACACTTTGTTGGCGGTGATCAATCCTTCCTCATAGGCGCGGCGGAACACCGTGCCATGGGTTTCACGCTCGCCGAACATTTCGTCATTCACGTCAGCATGGGCATCCACATGCACCAGCGCCACAGGCCCGTGTTTTGCCGCAATCGCGCGCAGCACAGGTAGCGTCAGCGTATGATCCCCGCCCAAGGTCATCGGGATGAAATCATGCTTGAGGTGTGCGGCATAAGTCTCTGTAATCAGGCGAATACTATCACTCAGAGAAAACGTGTTGATCGCCACATCCCCAAGGTCGGCACATTGCAACGCATCAAAAGGGGCCGCCCCGGTTTGGATGTTGTAAGGCCTGATCATAGCGGATTGTTCACGCAGCTGTTTCGGCCCCATCCGCGTGCCTGACCGCCAAGAGGTGCCGATATCCATCGGGATCCCGATAAACCCCACATCAAGATCTGCGGCACTGGCAACCTGCGGCAAGCGCATAAAGGTCTGAGGCCCCGAAAAACGGGCCAGATCATTACCGGATATTGGCTGGTTTGGCATCACTTTTTCCTTTTATTCCATAGCGCAAGGCAGCAAAGTTCCATCGCGACATGCGCCCCTGCAATCGCAGTCGCACCGGTGGTGTCATAAGGGGGCGATACCTCAACCACATCGCCGCCCACCATATTGATCCCTGCCATATCCCGCAGGATCGCCGCCGCCTGCCAAGACGCAAGACCACCCCAGACAGGCGTGCCGGTGCCGGGTGCAAAGGCAGGATCAAGCGCATCAATATCAAAGGTCACATAGGCCGGATGATCCCCCACGCGGGATTTGATCTGGTCCGTCACCCAAGCCGTGCCCTTTTCATGGCAGGTTCGCGCATCAATGAAAGGCATCCCAAGATAGTCCTCACACTCCGTGCGTATCCCGATCTGGATCGAGCGTGTCACATCCACCAGTCCCAGTTTCACCGCCTTGTACATCATGGTGCCGTGATCAATGCGCGCCATGTCATCGTCAGGCCAAAGATCGGAATGGGCATCAAATTGCACGACGGACATCGGCCCGTATTTCTCGGCATAGGCGCGCAAAATCGGCAGGGTGATAAAGTGATCGCCGCCCAAGGTGATCGTCCCAACGCCCTGCCCCAATATCCCCGCGATATGCGCCTGCACCAAGGCTGGCACACCCGCAACATTGGCATAGTCAAAGGCCATATCGCCATAGTCGGCGATGGCAAATTCGCTCAATGGGTCAAACCCGTCCCAACCGTAGGGCGGATCATAGGGTTGCAGGCTTGACGCCTCTCTGATCGCGCGCGGCCCGAAACGGGTGCCGGGGCGGTGAGTGACGGCCTGATCGAACGGCACGCCCGTGACGGCCAGATCAAACCCTGTCAAATCCTTGGTATACATCCGGCGCAAGAACGACGTCGCCCCGCCAAAGGCGTTCTCATAGGCCAGCCCGCGCCGGTCTTTGGCCGTAAACGCCCCGTCCACCGCGTCTTTCGCTTGATCAAGTGTCACCAGCCAACCTCATTTTCTATGTCCAATCAAACTTCCGCCGGAGGCTCCGCCCCCTGCAAAGCAAACCCTACCCAGCAGGTAAAGCCCGCTCTACCAATTTCGCAAAATACGACGCTCCCGCAGGGGCCGCCCCGTCGGCAAAATCATACCGCGGATGATGCAACCCCGCGCTGTCACCGTTGCCCACGTAAACATAGGCCCCGGGGCGTTTTTCGAGGAAATAGGAAAAATCCTCGGCCCCCATGTCATACTGACGCGCATCATCCACATCCGGTGACACTTCACGCGCTACATCTGCCGCGAAGGCGGTCTTTTCAGGGTCATTGATGGTGGCCGGATAACCGCGTTCATAGACCAGTTCCGCCTGCACAGCATAGGCCGCCGCATGGCCTGCGACGATCTCGGTCAGGCGCTTTTCCACCATGTCCTGCACGGACTTGGCCATCGTGCGGACGGTGCCGTTGATATAGGCCTTTTCGGGCACGATATTATCGGCCGATCCGGTGTGAATCTGCGTGACCGAAATCACCAGATCCTCATAAGGTACGTGATTGCGGCTCACGATGGTCTGGATCGCATTCACCATGCCCACGGCCGCGACCACAGGGTCGGCTGTCTCATAGGGGTATGCGCCGTGACCGCCGACCCCTTTGATATGGATATGAAAGGCATCCACCGCCGCCATAATCGGCCCCGGCGTGGTATAAAATGCCCCCACCGCATCGCCTGGGCCACTGTGCAGGGCGTAGACCTCTTTGATGTCGAACCGGTCCAGAATTCCCTCTTTCACCATGACCTCACCACCGCCACCGGCCTCTTCGGCGGGCTGGAAAATCAGCGCCACGCGGCCTGCAAAGTTGCGGGTTTCCGCCAGATAGCGGGCCGCCCCCAAAAGCATGGTGGTGTGCCCGTCATGCCCGCAGGCGTGCATCTTGCCTGCGATTTTCGAGGCATAAGCCAACCCGGTTTCTTCCTGCATCGGCAGCGCATCCATATCGGCGCGCAGACCAATCGTCGGCCCATCCGCCTTGCCGTTGATGATCGCCACAACGCCCGAGGTGGCAATCCCCTCATGGATTTCATCCACCCCGAAGGCGCGGAGTTTTTCAACAACAAAAGCCGCTGTTTCAAAGCATGCGAATCCCAATTCAGGGTGCTGATGCAGATGGCGGCGCCAGGCCGTCATATCATCGGCGAAATCGGCGATGCGGTTAATCACTGGCATGGCTGGCGCTCCGGGCTTTGTGCTTTTACGGTGCCACTTGACCCCAACAAGAGGCCCCGCGCAATGCCTGATGACACCCTGATCCACGATCCGAACGGCGGAATGCCGCGTCTGCTGGAAATCATGCGCCGCTTGCGTGATCCCGACACAGGCTGCCCTTGGGATATTGAACAGGATTTCGCCAGCATCGCCCCCTACACCATTGAGGAGGCCTATGAAGTGGCTGACGCCATCGCCCGCGCGGACTGGGGCGAGTTAGAGGGCGAATTGGGTGATCTGTTGTTGCAGACGGTCTATCACACGCAGATGGGGTCCGAGGCGGGGCATTTCAGCTTTGAAAGCGTCGTCAAATCAATCAGCGATAAAATGGTCGCCCGCCACCCGCATGTTTTTGGCGACGAATCGCGTGACAAATCCGCCGAACAACAGACCGCCGACTGGGAAAAGATCAAAGCCGCTGAGCGCGCAGGCAAGGCACAAACCCGCACCTTGGACGGCGTCGCCACCGGCCTGCCTGCCCTGACCCGCGCGGTGAAACTGCAAAAACGGGCAGCGCGTGTGGGGTTTGACTGGCCTGACACGACCCATGTGATTGATAAGATTGTGGAAGAAGCCGGTGAATTGGTGGAAGCGCGCGACACGTTGAGCCAAGCGGAAGTCGAGGAAGAATTCGGCGATCTGCTGTTCGTGGTCGCGAATCTTGCCCGTCATCTGGATATCGACCCTGAAACAGCCCTGCGCGCCACAAATGCCAAATTCACACGGCGCTTTGAAGCGGTGGAGGATGCGCTAAAAGCGCAAGGCAAAACGCCCGCTGACAGCGATCTGGCCGAGATGGACGCGCTATGGGATCAGGTGAAGGCGGCCGAAAAAGCGGCGAAATCCTGAGACGCTATCGGCACTTGCCTTGCGACGGCCATCCTCTCTACCATCAAGCATGGACAGTTTCGCCCCAACGACCCACGACTACGGGCTGCTTGCCCTGCCATTGGTAAAGGCCGCGCAAGCGTTTGACGCGCTCTTTGCGCAAAGCGACCAAAGGCACAACCAACGCGAAGTGTACGGCCAACCCGACGATCTCTTTGCGACACTCGAACCTCTTAGCATGGCCGTGGATCGTACGCTTTTGGTGGCCAATGGGGAAAGCTGGACCAGCTATTTTGCAAACGGTCTTTTGGGCTCGGATGTATTCTTGACGGTGTCACGCATTGCGGCCGCGCATGACTGCACCGGTTTGCGTCTCATGAAGGCCCCTGACGCCACCATCTTCGAAGCTTACGAAAACCAGGCGCGTGGCGGTGATCAGAGCAATTATCGGCGCAGTATTTCTGCCGTCCGCGACGGGGATTGGCGTTTCAGCGCCTCAGGCGCGCCCTACCCGTTTGAGGATACACGCCACCTCGCGGCGCGGAGGATCAAGGACCGCTTTACGCCCGAACATCTCGACGCAATTCTTGTGGGGCTTGGCGCTCCAAGAGAGCCACTTCCTGCGACGCAGATGCACAGGGGTATTTTGTTTACGCAGGACGGAAAAGCACCAAATCTCAAGCGTTGGACCTACGCCGAGGTCCAAGCAGGAGACCCATGGAAGCAGGCCTAGCCCGCTTTTTCTTCCAGCATCAGCCATTCTTCTTCGGCATCTGACAGCGCGTTCTGGCGCGCGACAAGCGCGTCGGTCGCCTTTTGAAACTTGACCGGATGCTTGGTGAAAAGCTCTGGATCGGCCAGCAATTCTTCCAGCTTGGTAATCTCGGCGGTCAGTTGATCAATCACACCGGGCAGTTCTTCCAGCCGGTGTTTTTCGGTGAATGACAGGCCTGATGCAGATTTCTTCTCGGCCTGTTTTTCTTTCTTTGCCAAGGGCTTGCTGGCCTCTTTGGCTTCAAAAAAGTCGCCGCCCCGTTGCGCGCGGTAATCAGTCCAGCCGCCTGCATAGACCACCGCCTGTCCGTTGCCTTCCATCGCGATCGTGGTGGTCGCCACCCGATCAAGAAAGTCACGGTCGTGACTGACGAGAAGCACCGTACCGTCGTACTCGCCCAAGATATCCTGCAACAGATCAAGCGTTTCGATATCCAGATCGTTGGTCGGTTCGTCCAAGATCAACAGGTTGCTTTCGCGTGCCATCAAACGCGCCAGCAATAGCCGCGCCTTTTCGCCGCCCGACAGCGACCGCACCGGCGCGCGCGCTTGGGCCTCATTGAACAAAAACTCTTTGAGATACCCCACCACATGTTTGGGCGTGCCGCGCACCATGATCTGGTCGGACTTGCCCGACACCCCCAGTTCGGGATCATTGGCAAGGTTTTCCCACAAGGTCATATCTTCGTTCAGCGCGGCCCGCGTCTGATCAAACACCGCGATATCCAGATTGGTCCCGAGTTTCACCGACCCTTCATCAGGCTCTACCTGCCCCAGCAGCATCTTGATCAACGTGGTCTTGCCCACACCGTTGGGCCCGACAAAGGCGATCCGGTCACCGCGCTGTACCGTCAGATCAAAGTTTTTCACGATGGATTTGCCGTCAAAGGACTTGGTCAGGCCAAAGGCCTCGACCACTTTTTTGCCAGACGTACTGCCCCCATCGAAAGCCATCGCCGCCGTCCCTTGGCGCGTGATCTGGGCGGCGCGCTCGGCGCGCAGTTCTTGCAAGGCGCGCACACGGCCCTGATTGCGCTTGCGGCGGGCAGAAATGCCTTCCACCGCCCAACGCGCCTCGGCCTTGATCTTGCGGTTCAGCTTGTGGCGCTGCTGGTCTTCGTCTTCCCAGATTTTGTCGCGCCATGCTTCGAAATGCTCAAACCCTTCTTCGGCCCGGCGCACCTGCCCGCGGTCGATCCACAGGGTGGCCCGCGTCAACGCGCGCAGGAATGCACGGTCGTGGCTGATCAGAACAAAACCCGCACGGGTCGTTTTCAACTCGTTCTCGAGCCATGCAATCGCTTCGATATCCAAATGGTTGGTCGGCTCGTCCAGCAGCATCAATTCAGGCGCTTCCGCCATCAGTTTTGCCAATGCCGCCCGCCTGCGTTCGCCACCGGATGCGGTGTTCACATCGCCTGCGGGATCGAATTTCAGGCCTTCTGCGACCATATCGACCTTATAGGCCTCATCAATATCAAGCCCGCTGGCCGCATAATCACCCAAGGTGGCGAAACCGGCCATCGTGGGGTCCTGTTCCATATACCCCACCTGCACGCCGGGGGCCGCGACACGGGTGCCGCTGTCAGGCAAAACCAACCCCGCCATCACCTTCATCAAGGTCGATTTGCCCGATCCATTGCGCCCGACCAGCGCCACACGGTCACCGGGCTGGACGACCAAGGACAGGTCTTCGAATACAGGATCGCCGCCGAAGGTCAGCGCGATATCAGAGAGTTGGAGTAAGGGTGCTCTAGCCATATCCGCCTGCTATGGCAGAGACGCTGTCTGCGCAAGGGCTCTCAGTGCGGCGGCGCGGGCGGGCGGCACGGCTGCAACCTCAAGACAGGTAAAAACATGCATTGTCTGCATCACACGGTCGATCACCGCATGATCGCTGACCCAACCGCCCATCGCCAGATAGGTGCGCAAAAGCGGCGGCATCGGCACGGTGCCTGCACGGGGCATATCTGCAAAGCGGACGACGTCAGATGATTTGATGCTTGGGCGCAAGGGGGCCGGCCCCAGATGGCGGGCCGCCAGGCGCGCAAAGGCCTGCCCGTAAGGTGCGGGATCAGTGCCTGCAAAGCTGGTACACCCGAATAGAAACGCGATCCCGCGCGTGTCCACCAGCCCCGTCAGCGCGCCCCATGCCACGCGCAGAACATCCGCGTCACTGGCGTCAGCGGCAATACAAAAGCGGCCAACCTCAATCATCGGGGCATCGCAGGTCGCAAGCCCAGAAAGATCGTAATGGCCTGCAGCATAGCCCTTGCCGATCTCCGCCCCTGTCGCGATTTCAAGCAAACGGGCTGTGGCCATCAGCCGCCCGGCCTGATCCTCGACCATCACATGCGCACAGATCGCGTCGTAAGTGTCGGCATCCCGCCCCTCGCGGCCAAAAAAGCACTGATGCCGCAGGCGTTGACAGGCGGCAAGATCACCATCGGTTAGCGCAAACCGCGCCGCGTAGCGTCCACTTTGGAACGAAATTGTCATCTGGGCCTACCTTGGCGAACTACCTTTGTAGGCCTAAGTTACCGATAGAAGTTACGAAAGGAATGGGGAAACCATGGACAAAGTCGTCAAATCTGATGCCGAATGGCGCGCGCAACTGTCGGATATGGCCTATAAGGTCACGCGCAAGCATGGCACGGAACGGGCCGGCACACATGAGGATTTCCCGAAAGACCCGGGAACTTATATGTGTGTTTGCTGTGGTGCCCCCCTCTTTGAGCAGGCGGCCAAATTCGAAAGCGGCACGGGCTGGCCTTCGTTCTATCAACCCATCGATTCCGAAATGGTTGGCGAAACAATCGACCGCAGCTTTTTCATGAAGCGCACAGAGGTGCATTGTAACCGCTGCGACGCGCATCTGGGCCATGTGTTCCCGGATGGACCACAGCCCACGGGGTTACGGTATTGCATCAACGGGGTCGCGCTGGAATTTGAACCCGAAGAATAACTCGCAAATGCGCCGCTACTGGACGCAGTGGCGCGATCACCCGAACCATTCGACCATGTTCGTCAAACCGCGGACAGTACATACCGCCGCGACAACTCGGCCACCGCCCTGATCGTGGAAGAAGATCCTGTCGTGTCGACTCTGGCAAACGCTCGGCGCCTCTCTTTCAGAAGTGGAATATCATTGACAATCAGCCTGAAAAGTGTCGGAGCAACAACATCACGATCATCTAGGGACTTTCGCATAGAAATGACATCGTTGGCTGCACGTACCTCAAAACAAGCGTGGCCCAAGGACCGCGCACTTCTTCGACTGAACAAAGAACGCACAGAGCTGCCCCTTCGGTTCGTTGATACGCCATCTACTTTTCACGATCTCGAATGCAGTGAGTGACACGTAAATGTTCCAGAGACCGAGATGGCCGTCTGAGAAAGATTGCGTGCATCGAAAGGCGAACGCTGCAATTCGCCGCCGTTGCAGCTGACTTCGACCTGTGTGCGTTCAGTGCCAGACCTCTTACCTACGAAGCATCTTGCTTCTTCCTCTAGGATCACACCATCCGATGATATGCTAGCTTCCCGCAAAGACTGCACATGCTGCGCCGTATAGGACACTTCGCCGGTCTCGAATTCCACTTTAAACGCGGTTTGCCCGGGACCATTGCATTGAGGGTGATCTTCAATGATCGTGAGCGGAGCAAATAATCCATTTGGAATATCTGATGAAATTGTGTCCGCATCGCTGGCGACAGGTGCCGCGATGAAAAACGCGCAAACAACACCACCTAGGAAAAGTGAATTCTGCATCGATTCCCCTGCTCTACTTGAGGTAGAACTATGGGCAATCTGATCTGTCACTTCAAGGTGCAGGCGTCTATGGCGGCAGCCTCCTGACCAAACCAGCGGGCATTACAAGTGCTTGTAATCGCCTAAATACGCCCTACGGTTCTTCACCCAAAAACTGCCCCGCATCAATCCGACCAAACGATCCCAACAGCTGGCTCAGGAAGGTGATGTCGTTGATGCCGTCCTCGGTCACACGACGGTCCAGCACGACGACACGGCCATCCTCAAGCGTGTAGCGCGAGATGTTGCGGATCCGGTCGTTGCCATCAAAATCAATGGCAAGCACCTGCCGGTCAACCTCTTCGGGGGCGAACGGGCCGAAGATTTCGAACTGGCTGGAGGCATAGTAGATCGTGTTGTTCTGCAGGGCGCGATCAGAGACTGGCGGTCCGAAAAGCGCGATCACCTCATCCTTGGTTGTGGTGCCGACATTCAGCGTCGCAAGCTCTTCGGCTGGTGGGATGAAACCATGGTAACGGTCCATCGGGCTGCATCCGGCTGCTATTGCAAACGCTGATACAAATCCTGCGGCCTTCATCGTTTTGCGCAGTTTACCTGTCATCGCACTCATACCCGTCGCCTCTTGCCTTGGCGCCGTGCGCCTTTTATCCCCGATACAGTACACCCCGCCCCTGTTCAAGAATCGAAAGCAGTTATGACCAACATACCCACGTCACATCTGCGTTTGGCCGATCTGGCAACACGCAAGCCGACGCCCTTTGAATTGGTGCCGACCCCACAGGAACGCGCCGCGATTGCGGAGAATCTGGACATCGTGGGCATCAAGAAACTGCGCTTTGCAGGCACATTGACGCCGCAGGGCCGCAAGGATTGGGTTTTGAACGCCGAACTGGGCGCAACCGTCGTGCAGCCCTGCGTCGTCACGCTTGATCCGGTCACCACCCGCATTGATGAGCCGCTGACCCGTCATTACATGGCCGAATTGCCCGAGATCGAGGCGACCGAGGTCGAAATGCCTGTGGACGACACGGTTGAGGATTTGCCGGAAACGCTCGACCTTGCGCAGGTGATGATCGAAGCACTGGCGCTGGCTTTGCCGCTTTATCCGCGCAAACCCGATGCCGATCTGACGGATGCGGTATTCACCGAACCGGGCCAGACCCCAATGAGCGACGATGATGCCAAGCCGTTTGCAGGCCTTGGTGCGTTGCGGGAAAGTCTTGAAAAGAAAGAGGAAAAATAGCGTCCCCTCCCTTGGCGAAAAAGGGTTGCACTATAGAGGAATCGCAGTATGTTCGCGGCCTCTTTGACATCGTGTCTCGACAGGGCGGCCACAATGGCGTAGGACCCCGCGCAGACGCACAGAAATCAGGGCCGCGGCCCTTTAAATCATAGGGTTGAGACATGGCTGTCCAGCAGAATAAAGTATCCAAATCCCGCCGCAACAACCGGCGTGCACATGACTCACTCGTTGCGGCGAACCCGAACGAGTGTGACAACTGTGGTGAGCTCAAGCGCCCACACCACGTGTGCCCATCCTGTGGCCACTATGCGACACGCGAAGTGATCGCAGACACCACAGAAATCGATCTCGACGACGACGCTGCATAAAGTCACGTAAAGGCATAGTGGCATGACAACACCCCAGACGGACACCGCTCCGACGCAGGGACATGCTGCTCACCAAGTGCTTTCCGTCGACGCCATGGGCGGCGACAAAGGGCCTGCAACTGTTGTTGCGGGCCTTTCGGCGTTTTTGAACGATAAACCTGCCGCCCGCGCGATCCTGCACGGGCGCAAGGCTGAACTGGAACCGCTTGTCGCCAAACATGGCATTGGCGCGCGTGTCACAATCCACGACGCCGCTGATATTGTGAAGATGACCGACAAGCCAAGCCATGTGCTGCGCAACGGCAAAAACACCTCCATGTGGTCGGCAATTGAGGCGGTGCGCAACCGGCAGGCCGCCGTCGCGATCAGCTGTGGCAACACGGGTGGGTTGATGGCCATGTCGATGCTGCGCCTGCGCAAGGCAGAGGGCGTGAACCGCCCCGCCATTGCCTGCCTCTGGCCATCACGCAATCCGTCAGGCTTTAACGTGATGCTGGATGCCGGCGCTGACATTCGCGCCGATCAGGATGATTTGCTGACCTATGCGCTGATGGGCGCCTCTTATGCGCGCAATGGTCTTGATATCGCACGCCCGCGCGTGGGTCTTTTGAACGTGGGCACAGAAGAACACAAAGGCCGCGCCGAGTTGAAGGTCGCCCACGAACTTATTGGAAATGCAGCGATAATTGGTGATTTTGAGTATGTCGGTTTTGTTGAAGGCGGCGATCTGCCCTCGAACAAAGTCGATGTGATCGTCACTGATGGCTTCACCGGCAACGTCGCTTTGAAAACCGGCGAAGGGACCGCCACGCTGATCAGCGAACTGCTGCGCGGCGCCCTGATGAAGAACCCATGGTCGATGTTTGGCGCGGTTCTTGCGGGCGGATCGCTGCGCGCGTTGCGCAAACGGATTGATCCGCGCCGCGTGAACGGCGGGGTGTTTCTGGGGCTCAACCAGACGGTGATCAAAAGCCATGGCTCTGCTGATGAAACGGGTGTTGCGGCGGCTTTGCACCTTGCCTACCGGCTCGCCGAGAGCGGTTTTTCAGATAAACTCGCGGCAAGGGTTGCGTCCGCTGCGTCCCTTGCTCAAGATGCGAGCACGGCAAGCGGAACCGATGGTTCCAAGACAAAAACGGGCAAATAATTATGGTGCGTCGCGCAGTGGTTAGAGGGGTTGGTCATTACCTTCCCGAACGCGTGGTTCTGAACGCTGAATTCGAAAAAACACTCGATACCTCGGATGAATGGATCAAAACCCGTTCCGGCATTGAACGTCGGCATTTCGCAGCCGAAGGTGAAACCACATCTGATCTTGCGACCAAAGCCGCCAAAGCCGCACTTGCCATGGCGGGCATGGACGGCAACGATATCGACGCCATCGTTCTGGCCACTTCAACCGCTGATCTGACATTCCCCTCTGCCGCCACAATGGTGCAAAACGCCATTGGCAACACCTCGGGCTATGCCTTTGATGTGCAAGCGGTTTGTGCGGGTTTCGTCTATGCATTGTCCAACGCCAATGCGCTGATTGTGTCGGGTCAGGCGGACCGCGTGCTGGTGATCGGTGCCGAAACCTTTAGCCGGATCATGGACTGGACCGACCGCGCGACCTGCGTGCTTTTCGGTGACGGCGCTGGTGCCTTGATCCTTGAGGCAGAAGAAGGGACCGGGGAAAATACGGATCGCGGGATCTTGTCGATCGACCTCAATTCCGACGGGCGCTACAAAGACCTGCTTTATGTCGACGGGGGTGTGTCGACCCAGAACTCCGGCATGGTACGGATGAAAGGCAGCGAGCTTTTCCGCCATGCTGTCGAGAAACTTGCCAAAACCGCGGATACTGCACTGGAAAAAGTGGGCCTCGGCGCAGATGATATTGACTGGGTCGTGCCGCATCAGGCCAATATCCGGATCATCCAATCCACCGCGAAAAAGCTGGGTGTGGGCATGGACCGTGTGATTGTCACCGTACAGGACCACGGCAATACATCGGCGGCATCGATTCCCCTCGCCCTCTCTGTGGGCGTGCAGAATGGCCAGATCAAGCAAGGCGATCTGGTCGTTACCGAAGCAATTGGTGGCGGATTGGCTTGGGGTGCGGTCGTCATCCGCTGGTAAAGCCCGGAAACACGCTGTTGACGGTGATTGCCAAGCCGTTGTTATTGACTCTGAATTTGCGCCGGGCCTATGCTCGGTCGAAATTGTGAGGGGGTTCAAACAATGGCTGATAAGACTTTGACGCGAATGGATTTGGCAGATGCGGTGCACAGTCAGGTTGGGCTTTCCCGAAACGACAGCGCCGATCTGGTCGAAAGCGTTTTGACGCATGTGTCCGACAGCCTTGTCAGTGGCCAATCGGTCAAGATTTCCTCGTTCGGCACTTTTTCCGTCCGTGACAAAGCGGCCCGCGTTGGCCGCAATCCCAAAACAGGCGAAGAGGTGCCAATCCACCCCCGCCGTGTTTTGACATTCCGTCCCTCGCATCTGATGAAAGATCGCGTTGCAGACGGGAATAAGCGCTAGGTCATGGCCAAAGCCAAAGACGCATTTCGCACGATCAGTGAAGTCGCTGAATGGTTGGATACGCCCACCCATGTGCTGCGCTTTTGGGAAAGCAAATTCAGCCAGATCAAACCTGTTAAAGGGGCCGGTGGCAGGCGCTATTACCGCCCCGCGGATATGGATTTATTGGGCGGCATCAAACAGCTGCTGCACGAAGACGGGCTGACCATCAAAGGCACGCAAAAACTGTTGCGCGAAAAAGGCGTCAAATATGTTGCGAGCCTTGGACCGTCAATGACGGCACCGGCGGTTCCAGCTGAGCCTGCCCCGGTCACGCAAGTTGAGGCAGCACCTGCGCCGACGCCAGCGGAGCCCGCACCAGCACCTGCGCCCGTGGCAGACAACGCACCGGCCCAAAACGCCCTGCCCTTTGAAACACCCGCACCCGCATTTACCATCGACCTGCCATTGCCGCCAACGGCCCTGCCCGCTGCCAAGCCGCGCCTGATCGGGCGCGCGCCCGCCGATTCAAGCGGCCTGCGGGCCCGTGCCGCCCAGATCGCACCCTTGCTGGCGCGTCTGGAACAGGTACGCGCACGAATGCACGGCTAAGACATGTTTTTCGGGCTTGCCCTTGGAACCATTTGGGGTATGAACGCGATCAGTCGGGCTATAGCGCAGCCTGGTAGCGCGTCCGTCTGGGGGACGGAAGGTCGCAGGTTCGAGTCCTGCTAGCCCGACCAATCATAACCGCCCGCTTCTGCTGTCGCAGGGCGGGCGTTTTGGTATCCAACCGGGGCCAAAGGGGGAAGTTGATATGACACACGCTGGTGTCCTCGCCGACCATCAAATCCGCGATATGATCGCCTCGGGCGGCATTGCGGCCGAGGCCCCGATTGAGGCTGGCCAGATCCAACCCGCTTCGCTTGATCTGCGCCTTGGGACCACTGCTTACCGTGTGCGCGCCTCCTTCCTTGCGGGCCGCCAGCGCACGGTGAAAGACCGCCTTTTGGATTTCCAGATGCATGCCGTGGACCTGACGGGTGGAGCGGTTCTTGAGAAGGGCTGCGTCTATGTCGTGCCCCTGATGGAGCGTTTGCGCCTGCCCAAGGGCATGACCGCTGCGGCAAGTGCGAAATCCTCGATCGGGCGGCTTGATCTGCTGACACGGATCATCACCGATCATGGCGTTGAATTTGACCGCGTGCCCGAAGGCTACGACGGCCCGCTTTACGTGGAAATTTGTCCGCGCTCTTTCTCGGTCGTGGCCCAGCCCGGTCAGATGCTGAACCAGATCATCTTTCGTCAGGGAAAAACCCTGATGTCAGACGATGATCTGCGCGCGCTTCACGCGAAGACGCCGATTGTCTCTGGCGATCCTGTTATCTCGGATGGTTTGGGATTCTCCGTCGATCTGAAGCCAACAGAGGGCACTTTGGTCGGCTACCGCGCCAAGCCCCATACCGGTGTCGTGGATCTGGCGAAACTCAACCACTATGACCCGACCGATTTTTGGGAAGAGGTGCACACCAAAGACGGCTGGATCATCCTTGATCCCGGCGCGTTCTATATTCTGGTCAGCCGCGAGGCGATCGTCATCCCCCCTATGCAAGCCGCCGAAATGGCCCCCTATCTGGCGATGGTTGGCGAATTTCGCGTGCATTACGCGGGATTCTTTGATCCGGGCTTTGGCTACGCCGAGGCCGGTGGCGCAGGATCACGCGGGGTGCTGGAAGTGCGCTGTCACGAGGCGCCTTTTGTGCTTGAACATGGGCAGGTCGTGGGGCGGTTGGTCTATGAACATATGTCAGCCCTGCCTGACGCGCTCTATGGGCGCGAGATCAAGTCGAACTATCAGGGTCAGGGGCTGAAACTGTCAAAGCACTTTCAGTCGTAGATCAAGTCGAGAACTGCGTCAGCGCATGAACCGGCGCGCCGCGCGCATCCCGCGTTGCGCCTTTTGCGCCGTCTGACGGGCATTGTTGGCCTGCGCGCGTTCTTCGGGCGTCATATCCTCGGGCCGTTTGCCCTTGTTTGCCGCCATCGCGATGCCTTTGTTCATGCCTTTGCGCATCAACATCCGCAGGCCCATATTGATCAACTGATTGATATTCATCCACGTCTCTCCGTTTCTGCACGGGTATGTAAGGCCCGCAGCTTAATCTTCAAACAATTCGGACTGATCATCGTCGTCATCACTGTCTTCTGCCTCACCCAAGATCTGCGCGCCCGGTGGTGGACGGTTTTCCAGCAGACCTGCAGACCGCAATTCTTTTAGCCCTGGCAGATCACGGGCGTTTTCCAGACCGAAGTGATCCAAGAATCCTTGTGTCACCACAAAGGTCACAGGCCGCCCCGGAGTCATCTTGCGACGGCCAAAGCGGATCCATTCCAGCTCGATCAACTGGTCAATTGTGCCACGGCTGACGCTGACGCCACGGATTTCTTCGATCTCGGCGCGTGTCACAGGCTGATGATAGGCCACAATCGCCAATGTCTCGATCGCAGCACGGCTCAGCTTGCGCGTCTCGACCGTTTCCTTCTGCATCAAAAATCCAAGATCGCCCGCCGTGCGGATTGCCCAAGCATCGCCCACCTTGACCACATTCACCCCGCGCCCTTCATAGCGTTTGCGCAGATGTGCAATCGCCTCGGCGGGATCACAGCCATGGGGCATACGCCCCGTCAATTCGGTAATCGTCACAGGATCAGCGGTGGCAAACAAGAATCGCCTCAACCATGCGCTCCTGCTCGCCCATGGGCGGCGCTTCAAAGAGGCTTTCGTTCTTGGGGGTCTCTGTCTTAGCCATCACGCGGGTCTTTCTTGCGGATTTCAATCGGGGCAAACATTTCGCCCTGTCGAATTTCAATTTTGCCTTCTTTCGCCAGTTCCAGCGAGGCCGCAAAGGTGGCCGCCGTCGTAGACCGGCGGCGTTGCGGATCGGCGTCCCAGCCATCGGGCAGGTAGCTGACAATATCGGTCCAATTGCCCGCAAACCCGATCAGCGAGCGCATGCGTTCCAGCGCCTGTTCCATCGTCATGACATGCTGACGGTCAAGCACAAAGGGGCGGAAATCATCGCGGGTACGGATGCGGGCATAGCCTTGCATCAGATCCAGCAGCGTCGCGGTATAGGTCACGCGGCGCACGCGCTGCACGTCTTCGGTGATGCCGCGGGCAAAGAAATCGCGGCCCAACTGGTCGCGCGCCATCAACTTGGCGGCAGAATTGCGCATCGCTTCAAGCCGTTCCAACTGAAACGCGAGGTGCGCTGCCAGTTCCTCGCCCGACGGCCCCTCTTCCGACGGATCAGGCGGCAGCAAGAGGCGCGATTTCAGGAATGCCAGCCACGCCGCCATCACCAGATAATCCGCCGCCAAGTTCCAGACGCAGCCGCTTGGCCTGTTCCACAAAGGCCAGATACTGTTGCGCCAGCGCGAGAATGGATATCTGGCGCAGGTCCACCTTCTGCGTGCGCGAGAGCGTCAGCAACAGATCAAGCGGGCCCTCGAAAGCGCCCACATCAACGATCAGGGCTTCAGCGGCAACACGCTCGCTGACACTGACCGTGTCTTCTTGAAAGTCTTCGCCCTGCATCTGCCCTCAGCCTAAGTGACGGCCAAGTTCCGCTTCCAGCGCCGCGATGTCAATATTTGCAGGTGTTTTTCGCAATGCTAAAGCACGATTTGCGCGGGTTATAGCCGCGTCAGTCATCGTTCCCGATGCCTGTGCCACCGCCTGCATCTCTGCCGCATTACCATTGCAATGCAGGATAATGTCACAGCCCGCCGCGATACTCGCCGCCGCACGCTGCGCGATCGTGCCCGAGAGCGCCTCCATCGACAAATCATCCGTCATCAAAAGACCATCGAAACCGATATCCTTGCGGATCACTTCCATCATTTTGGCGGATGTTGTGGCGGGATTGGCGGGATCAATATCAGAGAACACGATATGGGCTGTCATGCCCATCGGAATATCGGTGAGCGCTGCAAATGGTGCGAAATCCCATGCCTCTAATTCTTCACGCGGGGCATCGACACGCGGCAAATCCTTATGGCTGTCCACCGACGCGCGCCCATATCCGGGGATATGTTTCAGCACGGGCAGCACACCACCGGCCAGATGCGCGTCCGCACAGACGCGGCACGCCTCAACGACGGTTTGCACATCATACCCGTAAAGGCGGTTCTTCAGGACCGGATGCGTCGCCTCTTCGGCGATGTCGGCAAGCGGCGCGCAATTGGCATCAATCCCCACATCATGCAGTTCCGCAGCGATCAATCGGTTGCGCACCCAATGCGCCCGCAGGGGATCAGCGGCCTGCGCCATCTGATCCAAGGCAGGCAGATATTCGCGCCAATGGGGGCTGCGCATCCGCTGCACGCGCCCGCCTTCTTGATCAATCAGGATCATCGCGTCGCGCTGGACCGCTTCGCGCAAGGCATGGGTCAGGCGGCGGAGCTGGTCAGGATTGTCGATATTGCGTGCAAAAAGGATAAAGCCAAGCGGCTGGACCTCACGGAAAAAGCCGCGTTCCCATTCGGTGATTTCCAGCCCCTCAGGGCCGAAAATCGTCGCATTCATGGTCACTTAGTTAACCACCACGGCAATACATTCCGCGCCTTCGGCCTGCAAAGCGGCGCAAAGGCGGCGCGCTTCGGCGCGGTCTTCAAACCCGCTGGCGCGCAGGCGGTACCATGTGGCACTGCTTTGATTGCTCACCTGAATGACGCGCTCACGCCCCGCCATCAACTGGCCAAAGCGCCCTTGCAGGCGGTCCCATTCCGCAGCGGCAAGGCTGGGGTTGGGAAATGCGCCAAGCTGCACAAGGTTGGTTCCTGCGGGGAAAGTTGCGTTGGTCACGGCTACTTCGCTATTGGTGGGCGCAGGTGTTGCAGCGGCAACCGGCGCAGGAATCCGCATGTTGGCAGGCCGGATCACAGGACGCACAGAGGTGGAAACACCGGGCACGCTTGCCGGGATCACATTGGGGTTTGCTGCGGCCTCTGAAGCGGTCATCGGTGGCTCGGTGCTGAGTGCCGCCAATTGCGCGGCAAGCGCTGTGGCGTCATCTTGGACCTCAGGGGTTGCAACGGTCTCATTCTCGAAAACATCCGCTTCAAAACCTGTTGTGACGTCTTCAATGGCTGCTGACACGGTTGAGATCACTTCTTGCGCCGGCTGCACATCAAGGTCCTCAGGCGACAATCCGGCGGTGCGCGGGGCGAGAACCAAACGATCCTCGGGACCGCCCGCTTCGCCCATGGCCGCGACTTCATTCACCGACAGCCCCGTATGCGCGGCCACGCCGCCGCCGGGGTTATCGGGCAGAACCCGCATATCGCCTTCCATCGCGCGGACCACGGGGATCCCGCTGACATCACGCACGATCAGTTTATATCCCCAAAAGCTTACGCCAAGGATCAGCGCCAGCGAAAACGCCGCACCTGCGAAGTTGACTAGATTGGTTGAGCGCGGCTCACGTGCCGCCCGGGCGAACCCGTCATCGTATACTGCCATCTCTGCCTCACTGCGCCCCAGACCTTATGGTTTTTCGGGGTCAATATTTTCAGCTCGATCCGACGGCCTGTGCGTTAACGCATCTCTTCCGCCGGAGTGACGCCAAGAATACCCAAACCGTGCAAAATAACAATCGCAACCGCCCTGATCAGGGCAATTTTCGCTTGTGTGGCATCTGAGTCACCCTCTTGGACGAAACGCAGGGCCTCATCCGCGCTGCCTTGGTGGTAAAGCGCGTGGAAATCGGACGCCAGATCATAGAGGTAGAAAGCAATCCGGTGCGGTTCATGCCCGCGTGCGGCGATTTCCACCAGACGCGGCCATTCGGCAAGCTTTTTGATCAGCGTGAGCTCGGCTTCATGGGTCAGACCCGACAGATCAACACCTGCCAAAGTGGCGTCAGAGACATCTGTGAACGCCGCAGCCTTGGCCACGGCCGAATTCACCCGCGCATAGGCGTAGTTCACATAGAAAACCGGATTGTCCTTGGACTGCTCCAGCACCTTGTCGAAATCAAAATCCAGCGGCGCGTCGTTCTTGCGCGTCAGCATGTGGAAACGGGTCACATTGGGGCCGACTTGATCAACAACATCGCGCAGGGTCACAAAGGTCCCTGCCCGCTTGGACATCTTGAACGGTTCGCCGTTTTTATAGAGCTTCACCAGCTGCGTCAGCTTCACATCCAGCGGCACACGGCCATCAGACAGCGCCGAAACAGCCGCCTTCATCCGCTTGACGTAACCGCCATGGTCAGCACCAAAGACGTCAATCAACTGATCAAAGCCGCGCTGCACCTTGTCATAATGGTACGCGATATCGGGCGCAAAATAGGTCCATGACCCATCGGATTTCTGCACAGGCCGGTCCACATCATCGCCGTGGGCGGTGGATTTGAACAGCGTCTGTTCGCGCGGCTCCCAATCCTCGGGCATTTTGCCTTTGGGGGGTTCCAGCACACCGCGATAGATCAGGCCCTTGGCGTCAAGTTCGGCGATGGCTTTTTCGATCAAGCCCGTGCCATAAAGGGATTTTTCCGAAAAGAAGTTATCCATGACGACACCAAGCTGGGCCAGATCCTCGCGGATCAACGCCATCATCGCCTCGGTGCCGAATTCACGGACATCTTCGAGCCAAACCTCTTCGGGTTGACCGACATAGGCGTCACCCACCTTGTCCTTGAGTGCCTGACCCACAGGGATCAGATAATCGCCCGGATAGGTGCCATCCTCGAACGCTACCTCTTGGCCGTGCGCCTCAAGATACCGCAGGTATACCGACCGCGCGAGCACATCGACCTGCGCGCCGCCATCATTGATGTAGTATTCCTTGGTGACATCATAACCCGCGTAATCCAACAGCCGCGCCAGCGCATCGCCAAACACGGCACCGCGTGTGTGCCCGACATGCAAAGGCCCCGTGGGGTTGGCGGACACATATTCCACCATCATCTTCTGGCCCTGCCCCAGCGTGGACTGGCCGTAAGCCGGATCGCTAAGTGCGGCCTTGACCACGCCTTGCCAGACCTCTGGCACCAGCCGCATGTTCAAAAACCCCGGCCCCGCCACCTCGGCCACAGCGATCTGCGGGTCCGCCAGCAGCTTTGCTGCAAGCGCATCGGCAATCACGCGCGGGTTCATTTTGGCCGGTTTCGCCAGCACCATCGCCGCATTGGTCGCCATATCACCATGTGCCGCATCGCGCGGCGGCTCGACCGAGACAGCAGCGGTCGAGAGCCCGTCAGGCAGCGTGCCCTCAGTGACCAATTGGTCAAGGCAGGCCAGCACACGGGCGCGAATATCGGCAAAAAGGTTCATGGTTCATCCAACAGCTTTGTTTGACTGGGGTTTACCACCCCGATTGCGCAGGGCAAGCAGACTTTTGTCAAAAATCAGGCCCCTTAATTCCCGTCGATCACCCCTGGCGGAATATCCTCGCCGCCGATCAACCGCTTGTGTTCCTGAATGGCAAAGCGGTCGGTCATTCCAGCGATATAATCCGCCACAATCCGCGCCAACTCCGTCTTGTCCGCGGCATCTGCCACATCCTTGCGCCATTGCTTGGGCAATTCATCGGTATTTTCCATGAAGAACGGAAACAGATCATTGATCATCTGGGTCACAACGACCCGCATTTCGACGACCGCAGGCGCACGATACATGCGTGTGAACAGAAAGGCGCGGATCACTTTCAAATCTTGCCAGAGTTCGGGCGAAAACTGCACCACCATCCGTCCCGCATGGCGGATATCATGCACCGATTTCGGCGCGAGTTCGGTCAGGTTCCGGCGGCTGACGGTGATCACATCCTCGACCAGAATACCAAAGAACCGCCGCAGCGCCTCATGCCGGCGGCGGTAATAATTCAGGTCCGGATATTTCGCATCCACCCGCGCAAAACAGTCGCGCAGGATCGGCAATTCAGCCAACTCATCGGTGCTGAATAGCTCGGCCCGCAGGCCATCGTGCAGATCGTGGTTATTATAGGCGATGTCATCGGCCAAAGCTGCCGCCTGCGCCTCGGCGCTGGCATGGGTGTGCAATTCCAGATCGTGCCGCGCATTATAGGCGGCCAGCGCATAAGGAATATCCCCCGTCACCGGCCCGTTGTGTTTGGCAATCCCTTCGAGCGTTTCCCACGTCAGGTTCAGCCCGTCCCATTCCGCATAATGCCGTTCCAGACTGGTCACGATACGCAGGGCCTGTGCGTTGTGATCGAACCCGCCATAGGGCTGCATCAGCGCATCCAGCGCCTCTTCGCCGGTATGACCAAAGGGCGTGTGCCCCAGATCATGGGCCAGTGCCACGGCCTCGGTCAGTTCCACGTTCAGATCCAAAGCGGCGGCCACCGTGCGCGCCACCTGTGCCACCTCGATGGAATGGGTCAGGCGGGTGCGAAAATAATCGCCCTCATGCTCAATAAACACTTGGGTCTTATGCTTGAGCCGCCGAAACGCAGACGAATGGATAATCCGGTCACGGTCGCGCTGAAACGGGGAGCGGAAGGTGCTTTCCTCCTCAGGGTAAAGCCGCCCGCGCGGATTTGCGGGGTCTGTCGCATAGAGCGCTGCCATTTGATTTGCCTGTCTTGTCGCTTTTGCCTAGCATCCCTATATTACAGCTACACCCAAACCGATAGGCCCACGTGATGTTCACCATCCCCCCCAAAGTTACCCCCCGCGCGTTCGAGCGTCTCGCCGAAATAGGTGCCTCTGCCCAAGGCAAGGCATTGCGCGTCGCGGTCGAAGGTGGCGGCTGTTCAGGTTTTCAGTATGAGATCGATCTGGATGAAGCGAAAGACGACGATCTGGTGCTGTCCGAGCAAGGCGAAACCGTTGTGATTGATTCCGTATCACTGCCGTTTCTGGCGGACGCCGTGATTGATTTCAGCGAAGAACTCATCGGTGCGCGGTTTGTGATCAACAACCCCAACGCGACATCCTCTTGCGGCTGCGGCACATCGTTTTCGATGTAAGCTTGCGCCCTTGGCGCGGGTGCGTCAAAACGCTGGCAAACCAAGGGGGCGCACATGAAAATCGCGACATTCAACATCAATGGTGTCAAGGCGCGCATCGGCGCGCTCACCGACTGGATTGATGCGGCACAGCCCGATGTGGCGGTCCTGCAAGAGATCAAATCGGTGGATGAGGGCTTCCCCCGCGAGATTTTCGAAGACAAAGGCTATAACGTTGAAACCCATGGGCAAAAAGGGTTCAACGGCGTCGCGATCCTGTCCAAACTTCCGCTAGAAGATGTGACACGCGGCCTGCCCGGTGCGGCGGGTGCGGGGCGCGATGGTGTGGACGACGAAGAGGCCCGCTATATCGAGGCCACCGTGGTTGGCGAAAAGGCCGTGCGCATTTGCGGGCTGTATCTGCCCAACGGCAACCCTGCGCCGGGGCCGAAGTACGACTATAAACTGCGCTGGATGGAACGCCTGCACGCCCGCGCTGCTGAGCTTCTTGCACATGAAGAAGTAGCGCTAATGTGCGGAGATTATAACATTATTCCCCAAGCCGAAGATGCAGCCCGCCCCGATGCATGGCGCGATGATGCACTGTTCCGCCTGGAAAGCCGCGAAGCGTTTCGCCGCATTCTCAACCTTGGCTATACCGAGGCCTTTCGCGCGCGCGAAGCAGGCCCCGGGCACTATTCCTTCTGGGATTATCAGGCCGGTGCGTGGGACAAAAACGACGGCATCCGCATCGACCACTTCCTGCTGACCCCGCAATGCGCCGATCTGCTGAACAATTGCTGGATCGAAAGCGAGGTGCGCGGGCGCGAAAAGCCCTCGGATCACGTGCCAGTTTGGGTTGATCTTGCGGCCTAGCCCCCTGATCGGCTAAACAGGGGGCTTTAAATCGTATTCTAGGAGCGCACGCCTATGCTTCGCCAGTTGATCAGTATCGCCGTTCTCGCCGTCACCCTGCCCACCGTCGGGCACGCACAGTGCCGCATTGCCGTCGCAGGCACCTCTTGCGTTTCCATCCCACAACCATTGACGCCACAGGCGGGCCCTGTTGAGATCGGCGAAACGATAGAGCGCGGCAAATACTCGATGATCATGAACGCCCGCTACTATGGCTTGCCCACGGTTAGCGACGGTTGGGTCTATATGCGGATCGAGGACGACATTTACCGCGTCGATTGGCGCAGCCACCGCGTTCTGGAGCGCGTTACAGATCAGGCCAGCCGGAACTGGTAAAACCTTCTCAACAAACTGGAAATCGCGGGGGGCTGGCCCCCTATCTGGCATCAGGTCCAGGCGATCGCAGTCCCAACCAGCACTAAAGCCATGCCCGCCAGCTCGCGCGCACTATAGGATTCTTCATAGTGAAGCAGTGAGAACACCCCCAGAATAACCACCTCGGCCCCAAGAATACCGACATAGATCAGCCCGAGACGCTCATGCCGAAGCGCGAAAACCTCAAAGGTGGCAGCCGTGAGCAGTGCAGCCCCGATGATAAGTGCGAGGCCAATACTTGGAAGCTCGGCAAGCGACTTCATTGCGATCATGGCGATGCAATAGAAAAACGCTGACACCAGCGCGAGGAGCGCAACGGACTGAAACATGCGGAAAGACTTATGATAAAAAGGCAAAAAATGCAGTTGACGTAGGGTAAGCTCTCCTGACCGCTTTGGTCAAACAAAATGGTGACGGTCAGGAAATACGCGCGCAGTCGCAGCGCAATGGGAAGCCACAGATTATATACACTGAGTGCTGCAACCTATAGATGCTAAAGGATATTCCGGCACTTTCTGATTTTGTCACGTTCACCTTGACCGCAACGGGGTACCGGCGCACGTGCGGCCTGCGCTATGAAATATGTGAGACGACCAAATCCGAATCCACTTTAGCGGATTCGGTGTCGTCACTGACACGACGTTTGCACGCGATAGAGAGCGTCGTGCGCCGGATCGAAATTGCCAGAAACATATCTGCGGCAGAAACAAAGCCAGGCTGCGGTTGCGCGGCTGGTTTTTGGGCGTACTTATGAAAATCGATTAACAACATGCTGCATGTCTACGAACGCAATTTGCCGAAAACGGGGCAAAACCCGGAAACAATCAAGGTATTTCGGGGCATTGTTGCGGCAGACACGACAGAACTGGCAAAAGCGTTCTTGTTTTAATCCATTTGACAAAAGTGCCGTGTGAGATGGGTTTCTAGCAGTCCACTGACCACAAGGCGCGCGCGACCGCGCTAGGCCGTCACATCGTGATCATAAAGCCAACTGAGGCGGTTGAGAAACGCCGATGGCGCCACCTTGCCCAAGGTCCGCAGCCCCGCATGGGCCACCATGCGCTGCACACCATGCAGGTGATAATTCCGCGCATTTTTATTAGCCGCTTCAATCGCCCGCACCACCCGCGCGCGGCGCTTATCCTGATAGCTGCGCAAGCCCGCCTCTAGGGATGCGTCCTCATCACAGCAGCGCGCCAAGGTGTATGCATCTTCAATCGCAAGGTTCGCCCCCTGCGCAAGGAACGGCAGCGTCGGATGTGCCGCGTCGCCCAAAATCGCAACAGCGCCCATATGCCATTTGGCCGCTACAGGATGTCGGAAAAGCCCCCAGAGCCTGGCCTCTTCCACCTTGGCCAAGATACTCTTGGCTTCCCATCCACAGTCCGCAAAGGCCATCCGCAGATTGCCGGGATCGTCGGCGTGGTGCCAGCCTTCCTTGGCCCATTGGCTGCGTTCTTGCACGGCAACAATGTTCAACCGACCGCCGGGCAAAGGATAGGTCACCATATGCCGCCCCGGGGCCATCCAGATCCGCGCCACAGGATCGGCCGCGTCGCTTTTGATCATGGCCCGCCATGCCACCTGCCCTGTAAAGAACGGCTGCGCGGGCTGGTTGATCAGGCCACGCACAACCGAATGCAGCCCATCCGCACCAACGGTCAGCGTGGGGCGGATTGTGGTGCCCTCACACGCGAAACTGCCATCAGCGTTGATCTGCGTGATCTTCGCCCCAAGCTTGACCGTGACACCTGCAGCGTCACAACCACGCGCCAAAATGTCGATCAAGGCAGCGCGGTGATAGAAAACATAAGGAGGCGTCTGAGCAGACAGATCAAAGCGCGCAATCTCGCGCCCTGTCATCGCATCCATCGGCACCACGGCTTGGGCTTGCACACCTGTCGCCGCAAGTGCGCGATCAATGCCAAGCGCGTTCAAGGCACGCGCGCCATTTGGGGTAATTTGCAAACCAGCCCCGACCTCTGTCAGCGCTGGCGCTTGTTCGTAGACCGTCACGTTCGCCCCACGGCGCGCAAAGGCCAGTGCGGCGGTCAACCCACCAATGCCGCCGCCAATTACAGCGATGTCGCGGCTTTGGTTGTGGGTCATCCTAGTCGTCCCGGTGCACCTTTTCGCGGCGCTCGTGGCGTTCTTGCGCCTCAAGGCTCATGGTGGCGATGGGGCGGGCATCCAGACGCTTGAGCGAAATGGGCTCGCCGGTGATTTCGCAATAGCCGTATTCACCTTGATCGATCCGGCGCAGGGCTGCGTCGATCTTGGTCACCAGTTTACGCTGGCGGTCGCGGGTGCGCAGCTCAAGCGAACGGTCGGTTTCTTCGGACGCACGATCAGCCACATCAGGGATATTGCGTGTCTGGTCCTTCATGCCAGCGACTGTGTCGCGGCTGTCTTCAAGCAGTTCGGCCTTCCAGGCCAGAAGTTTGCGGCGGAAGTATTCGGTCTGCCGTTCATTCATGAATGGTTCGTCATCTGCCGGGCGGTAGTCGTCTCCGAGAAACACTTCTGCCTTCATATTCATACCCTCTCGCTTTGATGTGCGCTGGCTTACAGCGCTCACCCCAACCCCAATTTTGTCGGGGTTTACTTGGTTCCCAGCGCGCTGTCACCCCCCATTTTTACAGGCGTCGCGGGGTGTTGATGATCCCAAATGTCCTGCTAGGTTACACAGAGAAATCAAAGGGCAAGCACATGCAATTCACCGGAACCGAGACTTATGTCGCCACAGATGATCTGACGATGGCGGTGAATGCGGCGGTGACGCTTGAACGACCGCTCCTGGTGAAAGGCGAGCCCGGCACGGGCAAAACAGAGCTGGCACGGCAGGTCAGCGCGGCCCTTGGGTTGCCCATGATCGAATGGCACATCAAGTCCACCACAAAGGCGCAACAGGGCCTTTACGAATACGATGCCGTGAGCCGTTTGCGTGACAGCCAGTTGGGCGATGCGCGGGTGCATGACGTGGCCAACTACATCAAGAAGGGCAAGCTCTGGCAGGCATTTGGCGCCGAGGGCAAGGTCGTTCTCTTGATCGACGAGATCGACAAGGCCGATATCGAATTCCCCAACGACCTGCTGCAAGAACTGGACCGGATGGAGTTCCACGTCTACGAGACCGGCGAGACTGTGTCGGCCATCCACAGACCCGTCGTGATCATCACGTCCAACAACGAAAAAGAACTGCCCGACGCGTTTTTACGCCGCTGCTTTTTCCACTACATCCGTTTTCCCGATATCGACACGATGCGCAAAATCGTCGCGGTGCATCACCCCGGAATCAAGGAACAGCTACTGACAACCGCCCTCACCCAGTTTTATGAATTGCGCGAAACGGCGGGCCTCAAGAAAAAGCCCTCAACCTCTGAAGTGCTGGATTGGCTGAAGCTGCTCTTGGCCGAGGATCTGAGCGCCGAGGACCTCAAACGCGACGGGGCGAATGCGCTACCCAAACTCCATGGTGCCCTGCTCAAGAATGAGCAGGACGTGCATTTGTTTGAGCGGTTGGCCTTTATGGCGCGCGGACAGCGCTAGCGCCCTATTTGGTCCAGCCGTGGACGTGGACATCCTTGCCTGAATGGCCTTTGAGGATTTTGGTCGCGAGCGCCTCTTTTTCCTTATCTTCGGTGCGCACCCACAATAAAATCCCGCCATTGGCGATTTGATGGGCGTAGTAATCTTTGTGATGCTGCCCGACACGACGCGCCAATAACGTGCCCAGAATCGCGCCGGGGGTGCCCCCGATGGCAACCGCAGCAACGGATGCGGCAAGTGTGCTCAGCGGGGTCAGCATCGCGGTCATTGCGATGGCCGATCCCAGAAAGAAAAAGCCGCCCGCGATGGCACCTTCCAGCTCTCCGGTGGCTTCCTCTGACACAAAGGCCGCACGGGGCGCGTGGGGGTCGTCCTCAAGGTCCTTGGCGCGCCAATAGGCAGATCCCAGCTTTTCCTTCAATGCCTTCTCATCGCCCAAAAGGCTGATATCACGACGCGGAAAGCCCGACATCCGCAGGTCATAGACTGCGGCCTGCAAGTCGGCAAAACTGTCAAAGACTCCGACAGCTTCGGGTATTTCGATTACGATGGTCTTTTCCTTGGGTCGATCTGTGGTCATCTCTTTACCTCATTTGACGATTCCATCCTGACTAGCACGCAGGTTTTGCAGCACATTGCGTTGGATCAATTCCTGTGCCGCAAAAGTGGCGTTTCGCGGTGCGAATGCCCGCTTAGGCCGCCGCGCACAGCTAATTGACTGGCCCTGCGCGCAAACACGGCTATTGTCACCCAAAGACATAAAAAACGAGCACGCTGCATGACTTCCACCGTTTCTGTCACGATCCGCCCTCTTGAGGCCAAGGATGAAACCGCATGGCGCGCTCTTTGGACAGGGTATCTGGAGTTTTACAAATCCAGCGTTCCTGAAGCGGTTTATGCCAGTACCTTTGCGCGCTTATTGGGTGACGATGCACACGATTTTCATGGCATGGTCGCCGAACAGGACGGCGTTGTTGTGGGTTTGGTGCATTACCTCTTTCACCGCCACTGCTGGCGGGTTGAGAATGTTTGCTATCTGCAAGACCTCTATGCCGACCCCGCCGTGCGCGGCACAGGGATCGGCCGCAAGCTGATTGAAGCGGTCTATAAGGCGGCGGATCAGGCGGGGGCACCTGCGGTTTATTGGCTGACCCAAGAGGACAACACCACCGGACGCCAGCTTTATGATCGCGTGGGCCAGCAGACCAACTTTATCAAATACCAGAGACCCGCATGAAGTATTTCGCAGCCATCGCGCTGGCCTTTGTCGCGGGCTGCGCCCAGATGCCGGCAGAGCCAGACCCTGTGCGCCTGACTTTTCCCGAAATACAGCGGTTCGCCGGTGAAAGCCCGGGGCCTGCGACCCGCCCCAATTCGGAAATGGCGCTTGATTTCGTTGATCTGGCGTTTCGCATGGAAAGCGGGCGCCCCTTGCCGGTCTTCACCCGCTTTGAAGGGCCCATCACGGTGCGGGTTGCGGGGCAATTGCGCCCTGAAAGCCAACAAGACCTTGAGGCGCTCTTGCGCCGTCTGCGCAATGAAGCCCGCATTGATATCCGGCTGACCAATGACACGGACGCCAGTATCGTGATCGAGGCCCTGCCCAATCGGACCATCCAGCGTGTCGCGCCCAATGCCGCCTGTTTTGTGGTACCCCGCGTCCAAAGCTGGGCCGAACTGCGCGCCGCCCGCAATACCCCCACCCTGGACTGGGCTACACTGCGGCAGCGCGACAAAGCCGCGATCTTTTTGCCCTCGGATGTCACGGCACAGGAAATCCGCGATTGCCTGCACGAAGAACTGGCGCAGGCACTTGGCCCGCTGAATGATCTCTACCGCTTGCCTGACTCGGTCTTTAACGATGACAACATGCATGCCGTGCTGACGGGTTTCGATATGCTGATCCTGCGGACCTACTACGCCCCCGAATTGCGCAGCGGCATGTCCGAGGCGCAAGTCGCCGCACGCCTGCCCGCCATCCTTGCGCGGATGAACCCAAGCGGGCAGCGCCCCGGTGGGCAAATCCCCTCTGGCACATCGCGGGCCTGGATTGACGAGATGACAACCGCCCTTGGCAATGGTGCCTCTGAACCGCGTCGCAGACAGGCCGCCGCCCGTGCTATCGCGATCGGGCAGTCACTTGGCTGGACCGGCACCCGCGAAGGCTTTGCCAATTATGCTTATGGCCGCCTGCAGATCGGCAATGACGCCACCCTGTCACTAGGCGCGTTCAACGCCGCAGGCCGCGCTTATGCGCAAACACCCGCGACCAGCATCCATGCCGCCCATATCGCCCTGCAACTGGCCGCATTCACGCTGATCTCGCGCGATGCGGACACGACCATCGCTCTGACGACGCCTGCCATTGAAACCGCCCGCCGCCATGAAAACGCGGCGCTGATGTCGCTTTTGATGATGTTCAAGGCCGAAGCGCTTGATCTGAAAGGCGACACCGAGGCGGGCATGGCCCTGCGACTGGACAGTCTGGGATGGGCACTTTATGGCTTGGGCGATCGGGATGAGGTGATCGTAAGGCTCAATGAGATTGCGTCCTTGCCCCCACCTCCGCCCCCAACATAACAAAGGCCCTCTTCGATGATTTTCCCGCTTTCAGGTATGCTTTTCGGTGCAGTTCTCGGCGCATTTCGCGCCAAGTCAAAAGGCGGAAAACGCAAGGATATGCTGCAATGGGGCGCTGTCTTTGCGATCATCTTTGGCCTGATCGGCATGTTTATCCTGATCTTCCTGCAGCGCAGCCTTTGATCCATGTTTCTGCCCTTCTTTGACAATCTGCGCAGGCACGGGGTTCCGGTGTCTCTGCGCGAGTTTTTGTCGTTTCTGGAGGGCATGAAAGCAGGCCTCGCAACCTATGATGTCGAGGCGTTCTACTTTCTGGCGCGCACCATCATGGTCAAGGACGAACGCCACCTTGATAAATTCGACCGCGCCTTTGCAGCGAGTTTCGAAGGGCTGGATGCGATCCCCGATGAGGCCGTACTGAACGCCGTCGATATCCCCGCTGACTGGCTGGAAAAGCTCGCCGAAAAGCACCTGAGCGACGCCGAAAAAGCCGAGATCGAGGCCATGGGCGGCTTCGAGGCGCTGATGGAGACGCTCAAAAAGCGTCTTGAAGAACAAAAAGGCCGCCATCAGGGTGGATCGAAATGGGTCGGCACCGCTGGTACGTCGCCTTTCGGCGCTTACGGCTATAACCCCGAAGGCGTGCGGATCGGCCAAAATGAAAGCCGCCATCAGCGTGCCGTGAAAGTCTGGGACAAACGCGAGTTCAAGAACCTCGACGACACCGTTGAACTGGGCACCCGCAACATCAAAGTGGCCCTCAAACGCCTGCGCCGCTGGGCGCGTGACGGCGCACATGAGGAACTGGACCTGAACGGCACCATCCGCGCCACGGCCGAACACGGGTATCTGGATGTGCAAACCCGCCCCGAGCGGCGCAACGCGGTCAAAGTGCTGTTGTTTCTCGATATCGGCGGCTCCATGGATCCGCATATCAAAGTGGTCGAGGAACTCTTCAGCGCCGCCAAATCCGAATTCAAACATTTCGAATACTTCTACTTTCACAACTGCCTTTATGAGGGCGTGTGGAAAGACAACCGCCGCCGCTGGAACGCGCAGACCCCGACATGGGACGTGCTGCGCACCTATGGCCCTGATTACAAATGCATCTTTGTGGGTGATGCCAGCATGTCACCTTATGAAATTGCCTTCAAAGGCGGCGCAAACGAACACTGGAACGAAGAGGCAGGCCACACATGGCTGGAACGGGCCCGCGATCAATGGCCGAACCACCTCTGGATCAATCCGCTTGACGAACGCTACTGGCCCTACACACAATCCATCGGGATGATCCGGGAAATTTTTGGCGCAGACCGCATGGTGCCGATGACGCTTGCAGGCATTGACGCAGGTATGCGGACCTTGGGACGGTAGGAGATCAAAGCGATGTGGCACCGTATCAAAGACCTCTGGACCCACAATCGCATCGGGTTTGTCGCCTTTGTGGTTGTCCTTGTACTCACCGGATTTTTCGGGGTGCGCACAGTGTCGCAGTCGATCTATTGGGCTGATCCTGCACGCCAGAACCAAACGCTCGCCGAGTGGATGACACCCCGCTATGTCGCAAAGTCCTACGGCGTCCCGCCAGAGGTGGTCAAAGCCGCTTGGGGACTGGATCTCGACAGTCCACTGCGGCGCGCATCACTTGAAACGATCGCTGCCGAGATCGGGTTGCCGCTGGAAGAGATGGAAAGGCGCGTGACCGAGGCTGCGGCCGCATGGCATCAGGGTCCACCAAATGAATGAGCTGATCCTCGCGCTGGCGGCTGATTATGGCGTGCCGCTGCTGTTTGTTGTCACGTTTCTGAGCTGTCTGGCGCTGCCGGTCCCGTCATCGTTGTTGATGCTGGCCTCTGGCGGCTTTGCGGCAGCGGGCGATTTATCGCTGCCAATGGTCGCCATCGCCGCCTTTAGCGGCGCTGTGATCGGTGACAACTTAGGCTATTGGATCGCACGCGCGCTGAGTGATCGTGTGCAGAACTGGCTTTTGGCCAAGCCCAAACGCGCCGCCCTGCGCCACAAAGCAGAGGCCTTCATGAACAAGTGGGGCGGATCGAGCATCTTCTTTTCTTGCTGGCTGGTCGCGCCTCTGGGACCACATGTGAATTACGTCAGCGGCTTGTCCCGTTTCAGTTGGCCCCGCTTTGCACTTTGGGGCGCTGCGGGCGAAGTTGTTTGGGTCAGTCTTTATGTCGGGCTGGGCTATGTCTTTGCGGATAACATCACCGAGATCGCAAGCCTCTTGGGCAATCTGTCAGGGTTTCTTGTTGCTGGCGTCGTCGCCACAGGTTTGGGGGTCTGGCTGGTGCGCGCCAGCAAGGCGCGAGACAAAAGAAAAGCCCGGACTGCCGCGCCAAATGTCGCAGATGAAAACCCGCGTGAGGCTTGAGAAACAGGCGCAAACGCCCATATTAAAACCATGATAAAACTCACCCCGATCCTTCTGGCCGTTCTTTACGGGCTTGCGATGTACCGCTTTTCGATGTGGCGCACCAAGCGCGAGCTTGATGCCCAATCCACCGAGCTTGCCGATCCGATCCTCAAGGTACTGATGGACCGCATGGCCAAGGCGCTCGATATCGAACGGATCAAGGTGCATATCTATGAAATTGAACCGGTCAACGGCCTTGCCGCCCCCGACGGGCGCATTTTCATCACACGCGGGTTCTTTAACAAATACCGTGCGGGTGAGGTCACGTCCGAGGAAATGGCCACAGTCATCGCCCATGAAATGGGGCATGTGGCCTTGGGACATTCGCGCCGCCGGATGATTGATTTTTCGGGCCAAAATGCCATGCGGACCGCACTCGCGATGATCCTGGGCCGGTTCATTCCCGGCGTTGGTCCATGGATCGCCAACGGATTGATGAGCCTGCTGGCCGCGCGCCTGTCGCGCAGTGACGAGTTCGAGGCCGACGCCTACGCCTCGGCTTTGCTAGTCAAGGCAGGGATCGGTACGGAGCCGCAAAAGTCGCTGTTCAAAAAGCTCGAAACCCTGACCGGTGCGCGCGGTGCGGCAACTCCTGCATGGATGATGAGCCACCCCAAAACGCCGCAGCGGATCGCCGCGATTGAAGCGAACGAGGCAAAGTGGAACGCGCGCTAAGTGCACTCCACAAGGTTATCATCTTGCCCTCTAAACTCCCGCCGGAGGCTCCTGCGCCAGCAAACTGATCAAAAGGTCGCAATGGAAAACTAGGCCTCCAAAGCCTTCCCGAACCGTGGCATCCGCGCCTTTTTCATCAAGGCGCGCATCGTCCAAGGCTCCGGTGACAATCTATTGGCCTCGGCCAACACACGCACCGCCACGCCCCGGACCTGATCGGGGGCCTCCTCCAGCAAAATCAACGCAAACCCATCAGGGTCCCATCGCAACAAGGCTTCATCCCCCAGAATGTTTTTGGGGAAATCCTTGGCATTCATCGTCAGGATCCCGTCACAGGAGCCCACGGCCGCCGCCGTCAAAACATGAATATCCGCCGGATCCGGCAACCAGAACGCCCGCTCTTGCGCTGCATCATAGCGCACAATCGCGTGCGGAAATGCAGCCCCCAGCGCCGCGATCTCGCCCCGCGCCCAGACCTCTTGCTCTGGCCCCAGCTTCGCCGTGGCCCGCGCCCATTCTTCTAAAATTCGCTCAGACCACCGTGCCTCGAACAGCCCCGCTTGCGCGCAGCCCAGCATGACCTCGCGCATCACCGTGGGGTACAACACACACGCGTCGATCATCACCCTCATAGGCGGAATGTCAGCGCTTTCAGATAACCGCTTTCGGCCAGATGCGGCAGCAATGGATGATCCGGCCCGGCAAATCCGGTATGGATAATCTGCCCGCGCCGTCCCCCGCGCCCGATCCCACGGGCCGAGGCATTGCGGAACTTTGTCAGATCCGCCGCATGTGAACAGGAACACAAGGTCAGATACCCGCCCTCAGCCACCAAAGGTGCGGCCAATCTGGCAATCCGCTCATAAGCGCGCAAACCTGCCTCAAGCGACGATTTTGACGGCGCAAACGCGGGCGGATCACAGATCACCAGATCAAATGTGGCCCCCTCTTCGGCCAACGCAGCGAGCACATCAAAAGCATCGCCCTTGCGCGTCTCGAAACGGTCCCCGACACCCATCGCCGCAGCCCCTTGTTCGGCCAGCTCCAACGCGGGTGCAGACCCGTCAACAGCCAGAACCGATGCCGCATCAGCCGCAAGTGCCGCCAAACCAAAACCACCCACGTGGCTGAACATATCCAGCACGCGCGCACCCTTTGACAGGCTCGCGGCAAAGGCGTGGTTGGGACGTTGGTCAAAGAACAGACCTGTCTTCTGCCCACCCATCACATCGGCCATATAAATCGCGCCGTTCATCGGGACCTGCACAGGCGCATCAGGGGCCGTGCCCACCAAGACGTCTGTCTTTTCCTCAAGCCCTTCCAGCGTGCGGGCACGCCCTGTCCCGTTCATAATCACCGTGGTTACACCCGTGACCTCTTGCAGCGCCGCCACCAGCGGCGCAATCAGCAAATCGGCCCAGGCCGCATTGGGCTGGATCACCGCCAGATCGCCAAAGCGGTCGATGATCACACCGGGCAGGCCATCGGCCTCGGCATGCACCAGACGATAGAACGGTGCCTCATAAAGCCGCGCCCGATGGGCCAAGGCGCGCTGCAATTTGGCAACGAACCACGCCTGATCAATCAGCGCTGCCGGATCCTGATCCAGCATACGGCAAATAATCTTTGACGCGGGGTTTACCGTCACAACACCCATGGGCGTGCGATTGGCATCTTCTAACTGCGCAATCGTACCGGGGGTCAGATTACGGGTGCGCCGGTCGGTCACCAACTCATTGGCATAGACCCAGGGAAACCCGTGGCGGATCGCACGGGCTTCGGCTTTGGGGATCAGCCGGACAACCGGCATGGCGGAGGATGTTTGTTCTGTCATACCCGCCTCCTATCCGCCTTTGCAGCGGCTGGGAAGCCATGCAATCGGGAATCTAGACCAATTGCGCGCGCAGCAGGCTGGTGAGAAAGTCCGTCACCCGTACTTTTTGCGTCTGGCCTTGGCTCTCCAGCTGCGTCGCACGTTCACCGCCCGGCGCTTCAAGATTGCCAACCACGCGTCGCGTCGGCTCGATCACCGCGCCCGTGTTGGCGTTGCGCACGGTCATATCAAAGGCCACGTTGTAAACACCGCCCACCGTATAGCGGGTCCGGTTCGTCACCCCGTGAAACCGCACCAAAGTCACGTCAACCATGACAGGAAGCGTGCCATCCACCACCAAACGGTTGCGCGCGGCGGCCTCTTCGAACATCGCCGCAATCTGTGGAATGCGCGGGCCCAGCGGATCACCGCGCCAAACCACATCTGCTGTTGGATAAAAGGATTCATCTTCCGACACCACCAAACCCGGCAGCGCGTTAAAATTTAATCCCTGCAACGCGTAAGAGCGATCCATCAGAGGGCGTTCGCCGCTTTTCATACCGAAAGCTGAGCCACAGCCCATCAACCCCAAAAGGGAAAGCGAAACGATAAATGTTCTACGATGCATAGGTCTGCCCAATCACAAGTTTTTTTGTTCATTCAACATAGAATTCTGACGACATTAAGACATGTCAGACGCGTCTCTGCAAACCGTTCAATCCGCCGCATCGCCCCCTTGTTAGCGCTAACGGACCATGGTACAGCACCCACAAAGCCAACCAATGGAGGATGCCATGCCACTGCACCCCAAAATTGCCGAAGTCACCGACCGTATTCGTGCCCGCTCTGAAGGGCCACGCCAGAAATATATGGATACGATGGCGCGTGCCGCCGCCGAAGGGCCACGCCGCGCCCATCTGACCTGTGGCAATCAGGCCCACGCCTATGCCGCCATGGGTGGCGACAAAGACGCGCTGACCGCCGCACATACCCCCAATATCGGCATCATCACCGCCTATAATGATATGCTTTCGGCGCATCAGCCGTTTGAAACCTACCCCGATCTGATCCGCGCCGCCGCCCGCGCCGCAGGTGGCACAGCACAGGTCGCCGGTGGCGTACCCGCGATGTGCGACGGTGTGACCCAAGGCCAAACAGGCATGGAGCTTTCGCTGTTTTCACGCGACGTGATCGCGTTGTCCGCTGCTGTTGGCTTGTCACACAACGTGTTTGATAGCGCGGTCTATCTGGGCGTTTGCGATAAAATCGTCCCCGGCCTTGTGATGGCCGCCGCCACGTTTGGCTATATCCCGGGCATCTTCATGCCCGCAGGACCCATGGTTTCGGGCCTGCCCAACGATGAAAAAGCCCGCGTGCGTCAGGAATTCGCCAAAGGCAACATTGGCCGTGAAGAGCTGATGGCGGCCGAAATGGCCTCCTACCACGGCCCCGGCACCTGTACTTTCTATGGCACGGCCAACAGCAACCAGATGCTGATGGAATTCATGGGCCTGCACCTGCCCGGCGCGTCCTTCGTCAATCCCGGCACGCCCTTGCGCGACGCGCTGACCACCGCCGCAACGGAACGTGCGCTCGAAATCACCGCCCTTGGCAATGATTACACGCCCGTCTGCGATATCCTCGATGAAAAGGCCTTTGTGAACGGGATCGTCGGGCTGATGGCAACAGGCGGGTCCACGAACCTCGTCATTCACCTGCCCGCAATGGCCAAAGCTGCTGGCGTGATCCTTGATCTGCAAGATTTCAGCGATCTGTCCGCCGTCACCCCGCTGATGGCCAAGGTTTACCCCAATGGTCTGGCCGACGTGAACCACTTCCACGCCGCAGGCGGGCTTGGCTATATGATTGGTGAGCTGCTCAATGCAGGCCTGCTGCATGACGACACCAAGACGGTCGCGGGTCAGGGCCTTGCGCTTTATTCCCAAGAACCCAAACTGGTCGATGGTCGCGTGCAATACGCGCCCGGCGCCGGAAAATCGCTGAACGAAAAAATCCTGCGCCCTGCCGCCGATCCCTTCCAACCACAGGGCGGGTTGGTGCAACTCTCCGGCAACCTCGGACGCGGCGTGATCAAAACCTCTGCTGTCGCCCCCGAACGTCATATCGTCGAGGCCCCTGCCCGCGTCTTCCACACCCAGGAAGCTGTCAAAGACGCCTTCAAAGCAGGCGAGTTTACGCAAGACACAATCATCGTCGTGCGCTTCCAGGGCCCCAAATCCAACGGGATGCCCGAACTCCATGGGCTCACACCGACGCTCGCCGTCCTTCAGGACCGCGGCCTCAAAGTTGCCCTCGTCACCGACGGGCGCATGTCGGGTGCCTCGGGCAAAGTCCCTTCGGCGATCCACGTCTGCCCCGAAGCCGCCGATCACGGCCCCATCGCGCTGATCCGTGACGGTGATATCATCCGGCTGGACGCGACCACAGGCACCATCGAAGTCAAAGGTGTTGACCTCACAACCCGCACCCCCGCCACAGCCGACCTCAGCGGCAACGGCACCGGTGTGGGCCGCGAATTGTTCGAAGTATTCCGCCAAAACGTAGGACTCGCCGCGGAAGGCGCAGGCGTCGTGGTCTGACCAGCAGCTTTCTATGTCCAATCAAACTTCCGCCGGAGGCTCCAACGCTTGCCCCGCAAAACATACGCTAGGATACTGAAATGACCCCACAAGAAGCCTCCGCCGCCGCAGCCAAGGTCTGCCTCATGGCGCCCGTCGTTCCGGTGCTCGTTGTCGATGACGCCAGCATCGCCGCCGCTTTGGCACAGGCGCTTGTCGCAGGTGGCCTGCCCGCGCTCGAAGTGACATTGCGCACCCCCGCCGCCCTCGACGTGATCCGTGAAATGGCCACCGTGCCGGGCGGCGTTGTGGGTGCGGGCACGTTGCTGACGCCCAAAGACGTTGAAAACGCCAAGGCCGCAGGGGCCACCTTCGGCGTCTCGCCCGGTGCCACGGACCGCTTGCTTGACGCCTGCGAAGCAAACGACCTGCCGCTTTTGCCCGGTGCCGCCACCGCGACCGAGGCCATGCGCCTGCTTGAACGCGGCTATACCGTGCAAAAATTCTTCCCCGCCGAGGCGAACGGCGGCGCGCCCGCGCTCAAAGCCATCGGCGCGCCAATCCCGCAGGTCAGGTTCTGCCCCACGGGTGGGGTCAGCCTTAAGAATGCGCATGACTACCTCAGCCTGAGCAACACGCTCTGCGTAGGCGGATCATGGGTCGCGCCCAAGGATCTGGTGGATGCACAGGACTGGGCCGGGATCACCGCATTGGCCGCTGAGGCCGCAGCTTTATCATAAAACAGCGGCGCGGGGCGGTTTTCACGCTGTATTAGGAAATTGGCTCTAAGGCTTTCTCAAACGAATTGAGGAGCCGCCAATGCTTGAATCCTGGCCGATATCGCGACGCGTCAATACTGGCTTTGTCATCGTCACCTTGATGCTGGTGGGGCTCGCACTGTTTTCGCACAGGGCGGTCGGTGCGCTTGGCAATGTCTACGACGAATATCAGGCCATCGCGCACCAGAACATCGCGATCAACACCTATGTTGAAGACATCTATGAGGCGCGACAGGCGTCGTTCCGCTACCGGATCGCACCCGACCCCGTGTTTCGTGCGCGTGTTAACAGCAACATCGACGAACTTCTGAACGAAACAGAGTCTCTTGCGTCTTTTGCAGGCAACCCCGACAGGTTGTCCGAAATCCAAACCATCCTTGATGAGGCACGCACCTACAAAACGCAGTTCAACCTGATGGCCAACGCGATAGATGCGACGGATGCCATGGAACGCAACTTTGTCGAGCGGTCCGATCAGCTTCAGAGAGAAACCGGCACGGCCTTCAATCTTGCCCTGCAATCGGGCAACCCCGCACTCACATCAGCGGTGGGGCGCTGCCTGCAAACGCTCTACACCGCAATTTTGGCCGGAAAACGCTATGTCGCCTCGACGAGTCCCGATGATCTGGTCGAATTTACAACGCAGTATGAAGCCTTCGGCAGTGCACTCGACCGCCTGGAAGCACTGAACCGACAGGACAATATCACCGTCGTTGCGAACCGGATCACCGACCTGATGACTGGCTATCCAGAGATGTTAACCGCCTTCTCTGCCGCAAATGCAGATGCCAAAAGTATCCAGACAGGGATGCTCGACCGGATCGGGCCCATAATGCAGGACCGGCTTGACAGCATTGCGGCAGATATCGTCGACCGCCAAAGCGATCTGGGGGCCGCAGGCAGCGCGATTGTGACACAAATGCGCACCGTGATTCCGATCACGGGCATCGCTGCGATCCTCATTGCGCTCACCGCTGCCTATATCATCGGACGCTGGATCAGCGGGCCCATCGCAAGGCTGGCAGATGTCACGGATCGACTGGCATCAGGCGACAATGATGTCACGATTTCCGGCACCGAACATCACCATGAACTGGGACGCATGGCGCGTGCGCTTTTGGTGTTCCGCGAGAGCCAGATCGAACGGCTTGCGGCCTCGGCTGAACGGGCAAAGTTGCGCGCGCAACAAGACACTGTCGTCAACACGCTGAAACGCCAGTTGGCCGCATTGGCAGAAGGCAATCTCACGGCGGAAATTCAAGAACCCTTCGCGCCCGAATATGACGAGTTGCGCATCAACTTCAACGACGCCATCAAAGGCCTGCATACGGCGATGCTGCGGGTGATAGAAACCTCGGCATTGATTGGAGAAAACGCAACCGAATCGAACAGCGCCACAGCAGAGTTGTCACAGCGCACCGAAAATCAGGCCGCCACCCTGGAAGAAACCGCCGCAGCGCTGGACCAACTGACAGCCAGCGTGCGCTCGGCGGCCGAACACGCCAAATCCGTGGATAGTTCGGTTGGCAAAGCACGCGCAGAGGCGACCAAGAACGGGGAAATCGTCGCTCAGGCTGTCAGCGCCATGAGCGCGATTGAACAATCTTCAAAACAGATCACCCAAGTCATTAGCGTGATTGACGATATTGCCTTCCAAACCAACCTCTTGGCGCTAAACGCTGGGGTCGAGGCCGCGCGCGCAGGCGAATCCGGCAGGGGCTTTGCCGTGGTCGCATCAGAAGTGCGCGCCCTGGCGCAACGCTCGGCAGATGCTGCCAAAGAGATCTCGGGCCTGATCACAAACAGCTCACACCATGTGGCCCAAGGCACGCAGCTGGTGGGTCATGCGGGCGATGCCTTGTCCGAGATTATCACGCAAGTAAATGACATTTCGTCGATGACATCCCAGATCGCGACCAGCGCCGAAGAACAGGCGATCGGTCTCTCGGAAATCAATGTGGGCGTGAACCAGCTGGATCAGGTGACGCAACAAAACGCGGCGATGGTACAGGATTCGATCACGCGCGGTGCTGCCCTGGCTACTGAAAGCAGTAAGCTCAACGCCCTGATCGGCAAGTTCAAGATCACATCAGAGCGAACGACACCCGCCGTGCCGCGCGACACGGCCAACGCCCTGCGCGATGCCATCGCGGGAACGCATAAGCCAGTCGTGAACAAACAGCGCGCCGCAGCCAACGGATCGGCCCAGCCCGGGTGGGAGGATTTTTGAACTCATATACGCGCTAAACGCGCCCACGACGCCCGCCCCTGCGCCGTGGCGTAGGCGGCTCTTGCAGAGCAGCGCGCAGGGTTTCGAGCATGGGGTGTGCGGCAGGCGCGCGATCACCATAGTGCGCAATAAGCTTGGCCACCTCGGTCCGGACATCATGGCCCGCTGGTAGCCCCAAAGCCCAGTCGAGAAAAATACTCCGGCATTCCGGCGCACCGATGCCCTCAATAGCAAAGGATTCGCGGATCAGCCCCTTGGGATCAAAAAGTGCGTCGTCCGTCATGCAGCCCCCAAATATCGTTGAATGATTGCGCCTGCCTGCTCTTGCGTGGCCAGCAATGCGGCCAGGAGGCTTTCAACATCTTTCGCGCCTGTTTCACGCAAGATCAATCGCTTTGCACCCTCTGAGAGGTCATCCAATTCCCCCTCTTCGCCAGCCAAAAACCGCAAGGCGGTTTGCAATTGCCAGAAAAGATCAAATGCAGCGCCAAGAACATCGGCATCAGCGGCAGCAAGCCAGCCATCAGCGACACCGGCCTGCAACTGCCCCTGTGTATCCGCCGTACTGTCAGCGGCCTTTAACGCGACAGTCTGCGCAAAAAGTTCAATATCCTGCAAACGTCCGGGGCCGATCTTGGTGTCCCATCCGGCACCCTGCCCCTTTTCCGCTGCGATCCGCGCGCGCATATCGGCCACATCGGTCAGGATGTTCACACCTGTCGATTTCGCCTGCAACAAGGACCGGCGAAACGCCTCGATCTCTTGGCAAAGGCCGACGTCACCCGCAATCGCGCGCGCGCGTGTCAATGCCAGATGTTCCCAGGTCCAGGCCTCGTTCTCTTGGTAATTTTCAAAAGACGCCAGCGATGTCGCCACCGGCCCTTGCCGTCCTGATGGGCGCAAACGCATGTCCACCTCATAAAGCCGCCCCTCTGCCATTTGCGCGCTCAGCGCCGTGATCAGCGCCTGCGTCAGCCGCGCAAAATAGGTGCGGGTCGGCAGCGGTCTGCGCCCGTCCGAATTCTCGATCCCCTGCGCATCATAAACCATGATCAGATCCAGATCAGAGGTCGCCGTCAGCCGCCCTGCCCCAAGCGAGCCCATGGCAATGACAGCGCCACCGCGCCCTGGCATGGGCCCGTGTTTGCGCGCGAAATCAGCAACCACCGCAGGCCAAAGCCCGACAACAACGGCCTCGGCCAAATCAGCATATTGCGCGCCTGCTTGGGCGGCATCGGTCAGATTGCGCAGAAAATGCACCCCGATCCGGAAATGCCATTCCTTGGCCCAGCGGCGGGCCGCCAGCAGCTGTGATTCATAATCATCCGACGCCGCCATCACCCCCTTCAACTCAGTGATGAGCGCAGCCTTGCCGGGCCATTCCTCAAAGAACGCCCCGCCCAGAACCGCATCCAGCACGCCTGAGTTTCGCGACAGGTACTGCGCCAATGCAGGCGCTGTCGCGCAGATATCAACGATCAACTGGGTCAGATGCGGGTTCGCCTCGAACAGCGAAAAGAGCTGCACACCCGCAGGCAGGCCCGCCAGAAACCCGTCAAACTGGGCCAATGCCTCGTCCGGCTTGGCGGCCTCTTGCAGGCGGCGCATGATCTTGGGTGTGATACGGGCAAAAATCTCGGTGGCGCGGGTGGATCGCAAAGCCGGATAGCTGTGCCAGCGGGCAACAATATCCTGCCCCCAGTCCGGGGTCTCAGGGTCAGCGGACGGCGCATCGGGGCTGAAAAACCCTTCGGTCAAGGTATGTACGTCTTCCAATCGATCGCGCAACGTTGCGCGCAACGACGCCGTGTCCAGCCCCATAAAGGCCGCAAGCCGGTCAAATCCGGCGGCATCCTGCGGCAAGGTTTGGGTCTGTGCGTCATTGATCATCTGCAAGCGGTGTTCGACCTCGCGGTGATGGCGATAATGGTCATAAAGTTGGTCCGCCGTTTGCAACGGGATCCAGTCAGCGGCCGCAAGCGCCTGCAATCCTTCGCGCGTCTGGCGCGCGCGCAAGGACGGATCGCGCCCCCCGGCGATCAACTGGCGGGTCTGGGTAAAGAATTCAATCTCGCGGATCCCGCCGCGCCCCAGCTTCATGTTATGGCCTTCGAGCACAAGCGGCCCGTGCAGCCCTTTGTGGTCGCGGATCTTCAGGCGCATGTCGTGGGCATCCTGAATGGCTGCGAAATCCAGATGCTTGCGCCACACGAAGGGGCGCAAGGTTTCAAGGAACCGCGCACCCGCCACCTGATCGCCCGCACAAACGCGCGCTTTGATAAAGGCCGCCCGTTCCCACGTGCGGCCCACGCTTTCGTAATAGCGCTCGGCGGTTTCCATCGACAGACAAACGGGGGTCACGGATGCATCGGGGCGCAGGCGCAGGTCGGTGCGAAACACATAACCGCCCTCGCGCAGGTCCGACAGAATCGCGGTCATCTTGCGGGTCACGCGGATAAAGGCGCTGCGCACCTCGTGATAATCGTCAGGATCAAAACGGGTTTCATCAAACAGGCAGATCAGATCAATGTCGGACGAATAATTCAGCTCGCCCGCCCCCATTTTGCCCATGGCAAGCACCACCATGCCGCCTGCATCTGCTGGATCACCACCCGCGGGCAGCTTGCCGCGCGCGACCTCTGCCGCGACCAACTGGCTTACCGATGCTTGCACGGCTGCGTCGGCAAAATCGGTGAGAATTTGTGTCACCGTCTCAAGCGGCCAAACGCCACCGAGATCGGCTAAACCGGTGAGCAGCGCAATACGGCGCTTGGCCTGACGCAGCGCAAACGGCAGATCAGCCAGGGCGACCCTTGGAATTTCCGCCAGTAAATCAGCGACGGCCGCTTCGGGATCGTCCAGCGCGGGTTCGATCCACGCGGCCTCTCGGCGCAGCAAATCCGCCAGAAACGGGCTGCATCCTGCCGTTCCTGCGATCAGATCAGCCACTTCCGGGGCGACAGATGGGAAAATCTCACGCGCATCCTGCCCACGATCAACGTCGAAAGCAAAAGGCGAGCGGGTGATACGTGCGGCAAATGACATGGGGCTACACTGCGGCGCAGGTGCGCGCTGGTCAATCTGTATCGCGGGGGTAGACTGCACCAAAAAGGACATGACGATCATGAGCAAAAGTCTCAAACGGGTGATGGCGGCCCTCGCGGATGCGGGCCTTGATATCGCAGCATTGGAGCTTGGCCCCGAAACCCGCACGGCACAGCAGGCAGCGGATGCTGCGGGATGCGCGCTGGACCAGATTGCGAAATCGGTGATCTTTGCAGGGCAAACCAGCGGGCGGGCGATCCTCTTTATCACCGCTGGTGGCAACCAAGTTGATCCTGTCAAAGCCAGCGCCGTGGCAGGCGAGCCTTTGGGGAAAGCCGATGCCGCATTGATCCGCGCACAAACGGGGTTTGCTATTGGCGGGGTTGCCCCAGTGGGGCACCTCACCCCGACCACGGCGTTTTTCGACCCAAAACTGCTGAATTTTTCGGTTATTTACGCCGCAGCGGGCACACCACGGCATATTTTCCCCATTGCACCTGCCGTTCTGTTGGAAATTTCGGGCGCGCAAGTTGCTGATTTTAAGTCATAATAAAAGTTAATGTAAAAAACATTTACATTGGGACTTGAAGCAAAGTGCCAAACTTCCAATATCTGTAATGTGAAAAGCATTCACATAAACACAAACAGATAGTTAAGGAGCCCAATCATGAATACCGCCACATCCCATTCCCCAATGGCAATGGAACACCGCCCGGGGTTTTTCGCCCGTGCCGAGGCTTGGCTTGATGCGCGTGGCAAAGGCGCATGGATCGCCGCCATGGTTGTCGGCTTTATCATCTTCTGGCCCATCGGCCTTGCCCTTCTTGCCTATATGATCTGGAGCAAACGCATGTTCAATTCTTCCTGTTCGTCCATGACCCGCAGCCGTGCCCGCCATATGGGCAAATCATCGGGCAACAGCGCCTTTGACGCCTATAAGGCCGAAACCCTGCAGCGTCTGGAAGAAGAGCAGGACAAATTCGAGGCCTTCCTCAAGCGCCTGCGTGACGCCAAAGACAAGGCAGAGTTCGACCAGTTCATGGACGACCGCGCCAAGAAGATGACGGACGCTGACGACGAAAACACCGGTCCTGCCACTGTCTAAGCGCAGCACCACCAAGGGCGGCCTGCTTTCCCCGGCGGGCCGCCCTTCCCTGCCCCTTTTATCAATGAGTTCACCATGACCATGTCTTCGGAATACGCGCCACATCTTGATTATGATCCGGAACGCTATGACGGTGTCGCGATCAAACGCGGCATTGCCTGGGTGTTTGACGTTGTCATGATCGCCCTGCTTTGCGCATTGGTTCTGCCATTTACCGCCTTCACCGGCATCTTTTTCTTTCCATTCCTGATGCTGGTTGTGGGGTTTATCTATCGCTGGTTCACGCTTGCGAGTGGATCTTCGACTTGGGGGATGCGTTTGATGGGCATCCGCTTTCGCGATCATCGCGGCGCGCCGCTCAGTTCTGGTTTGGCCCTCGCCCATACCCTTGGCTATAGCGTCAGCATCACGGTCGCACCTCTGCAACTGATCTCGATTATCCTGATGCTGGTCACCCAAAGGGGCCAAGGCCTGAGCGATCTGGTGCTGGGCACCGAGGCCGTGAATATCTACCGTTAACTATGCCGCAGACGGGGGGCTTGGCGCAGGGTAAACAGATTGTTAAGCTTTCTGGAAACCAACCGGACCTTGCATGCGCCATACGCTTCCCATTGCCCCGCAGTTTTATGTGACTGCCCCCCAGCCATGCCCTTATTTAGAAGGGCGGATGGAGCGTAAGCTGTTCACAGCACTGCAGGGCGATATGGCCACAAAGCTCAACGACTCTCTGTCCAAACAGGGCTTTCGCCGGTCGCAAAATGTGCTTTACCGGCCCTCTTGTGCGGAATGCTCGGCCTGTATGTCGGCACGGATTGATGTATCGAAATTCACCCCGAGCCGCAGCCAGCGCAGGGTTGCAAAGCGTGCCGCGCATTTGAGACGCCGCGCGACATCGCCTTGGGCCACAGAAGAACAATACGACCTTTTCCGCGAATACCTTGACGGCCGGCACGCCACGGGCGGCATGGCCGATATGGATATGTTTGAATTTGCCGCGATGGTGGAAGAAACGCCGATCCGCTCGCGCCTGATCGAATACACCACAGATCAGGATCTGACAGCGGTTTGTCTGACCGATATTCTCGATGACGGGCTGTCGATGGTGTATTCCTTCTTTGATCCCGCCAGTGAAAAACTGTCGCTGGGGACCTATGTGATCCTTGATCATATCGCCATCGCCCGCGAATTGGGCCTGCCTTACGTCTATCTGGGCTATTGGGTGCCCGGCAGCCCCAAGATGGACTACAAGGCCAAATACAAAGGGCTTGAGGTGTACCGTGGCGGTGAGTGGACGCCTGTGATGGACCCATCCGAATACCGTGCCGATATGCACCCGCTGTCGACCGATCCGATTGCCGAGCAGGTCGCCCGCATCGATCTGCCCGACGGGCGGACCTAACCCAACATTGCACAATCCAAAGAAAAAGGGCGGCGCCATCGGCACCGCCCTTTTTTGTCTCTTCCGCCCCAGCTTAGTTCAGCAGGTTCGGGACAATCGTCACCACGCCCGGCACGAAGGCCAAGAGCAGCAGCGCAAACACCTGAATACCGATGAACGGCATCACACCCTTATAGATCTGCCCTGTCGTAATCGACTTGGGCGCAACCCCGCGCAGATAGAAGAGCGCAAAGCCAAAGGGCGGCGTCAGGAACGATGTTTGCAGGTTCACCGCGATCATGATCGTGACCCACTTGGGATCAAAGGTACCGCCATAGATGACAGGCCCCACAATCGGGATCACGATATAGATGATCTCAAGGAAATCGAGCACGAAGCCCAGCACGAAAAGCACCAGCATGACCAGCAAGAACACGGTCCATTCGTTATCGAAGGAGCGCAGGAACTGTTGGATATAGTGCTCACCACCGAAGGAGATCAGCACGAGGTTCAAAGCTGCGAACCGATCAGGATCGTAAAGACCATCGAGGTCACTTTTGCCGTCTCGCGCACAACCGGTGCCAAAACACCGCCCGCGATCAGAACCCAGCACGACCATAGCAAACCGAACATCGCAAAAAGGAACGATGCAAAGGCCACCAGATAGGCCAGACGGTTTTCAAACAGCACCACGTCTTGACCAAGGCGTAGGTCGAAGTTGCCGCCGATGAGCAGCATCAGCACAATCGCCCCAGCCGTCAGCAGCACGATCCGCCCTGACTTTTCCTGATCCTTCCGCTTGCGATAGGCCGCCAGCAGGATCGCACCGCCCGCACCCAAGGCTGCAGCAGGCGTCGGGTTTGTGATACCGCCAAGGATCGAGCCCAGAACCGCAACGATCAACACAAGCGGCGGGAACACCACGCGCATGATCTCGTTTCTGGCCAGATACTGTACCGCATGACGCAGCCCGAGGTAGGTCACGAACAGCGGGATCGCCAAGATCACCGTGGTCGTCCCCGCTGTGGTCAGCGGCGTGATCAAGATGATATCGGCAAGCAAGATCAGGCCAACACCCACCGCACCAAGCCAGAGCGGACGGTGATCGGCACTTGGTGCCACACCGCGTGCCATCGCCAGCATCAAGCCAAGAAGTACCGCAAGAACCGCAATCCCCGTGCCAATCGGTGCCGCATCTTCGGCAGCCTGTGCAACAGCCGCTGCACGCTCTTCCGGCGAAAGCTCGCGTGATGCGGTGGCCCCGCCTGATTCCTCAATCGCGGCTTGCTGGGCGACGGCGGCTTCCCACGCTTCGATCCCGTGCAATTCGATCATTGACGCCTGACACTCTTCGCCAACACGTGTGCGCAGCGATGCGTTTTCACTGGCGTCTGTGAAGCTATTCACAATGACCGACTGCGAACCGACAAGGTTGACCTGCCCCATACCGATGGTCAAAGCAATGATACCGGCAGGCACAGCCAACAACCATGTCAGGCCTTCATTGCGCGTAATGACTTCGCGGCCAGCGCTATCGGCGAACTGCACCGGCGGTGCTTTGCTCGGGTTGATCAGCGCAAAGATAAACGCATAGCCCGCATAGAGCGTCGCCAGCATAATACCCGGCAGCAAAGCTGCCTGGAACAACGTACCGACCGACAAAACTGCGGGTGAGCCCAGATAGGTCAACGCGTCGGTACAACCCGCCAGTTGCGCGCGGTTTTCCTGCGCGGCGGAGTAGATGTCACCCGCCAGTGTGCCCAACAGAACAATCACGATAGACGGCGGGATGATCTGCCCCAGTGTGCCCGATGCCGCGATGACACCGGTGGACAGTTCAGGCGAATAGCCGTTCTTGAGCATTGTTGGCAGCGCCAACAGGCCCATGGTCACAACAGTCGCACCAACGATGCCTGTAGAGGCTGCAAGGAACGCACCCACGATCACGATGGACACGGCCAGACCGCCGGGCAGCGGTCCAAAGACCTTGGCCATCGAGGTCAGCAATTCGTCCGCGATCCGCGACCGTTCAAGCACGATGCCCATCATGACGAACATCAAAACAGCCAACAGGGTTTCAATCGACTGGCCCGCAAGCACACGTTCGTTCATGCGGTTGACCATAAAGCCGATGTTGCGATCCAGCGCCACTTCCCAGCCCTGCGGGAACAATGGCCCCTCATAGCGTGGAAGTTCCGGGTGACTGAAGACCGAGATCGCCTCTTGTCGCACCCCTCCGTTGACCAAGGCGCGGAACTCGTCCGACCCTGAATCGACGGCGGCGTGAATCAACAGACCCGCGCTATCCAAACCCGCGATAATCGCGAATGAGATCACCGCAGAGCCCATGATCGCAAAGGCCACCGGGAAGCCCGAAAGGATCCCTGCAAAGAGCGTCAGAAATACGATAATAATACCGATTTCGATGCCATCTAATCCGAAAAGCATGTCTTTACCGCCCTAATTTAGTGGATGTTTGCGACAAGTTCGGCAGTAGGATCGCCGACGTCGTCTTTATCAAGGTTTTTGCCTTCGCTCTCGGGGCCCTCTTTCCACTCAAGGTAAGAGCGATAGAAGAAAGCGACCGCCTGCAGCATGACCATCAGTGCGAATGTCACCAGCAAGACCTTGAAGAGGAAGTACGCATTAAAGCCGTTGGGCGAGAAACCGATCGTTTCGATGTTCCACCGCAGCGCGCGGGCTTTGGTCAACAAGCGGTCCAGCGTATCCGAAGCGGACGGGTTTGGCACCACAAGGTGCCGCCACAGGAAGAACCAGCCATAAAGCCAGATAATGATCGCACCGGGCAGCATGAACACAATCGACCCGAACATGTCGATAACGCGCTTGGTGCGGTAGCTGACGGCAGAGTAAACCAGATCGACGCGCACGTGGCCGCCCTGCACGAATGTGTAGGCGGCACAAAGGCATACGATCATGGCGTTATAGAATTTTAATTCTTCGGACCACCAGCTGACGTCTTTGGTGAAACTGACACCAAAGCCCACGCTGATCTCGGCCACAGCAAAGACCCGCTGCATGAAGATGATGACGATCTGCTGCAGCACCATGAGCAAACCTGCCCAAGCGGCCACGCGGCCGACCACGTTGGCAAAGCCCTCAAGCCCGCGCACACAGCCCCACATGATGCGGTTGTTATAAAGTCCGATGGCGGTGAGGACCAGAAAGCCTGCCAGCGCCACGAAGAAGAATTCGACCGAGGCCCCGTAGTAGATAAAGCGCATCAGCGCTTCTTTCTGCTCGGTCTCCATCGCGCCGTTAATGCTCGGCACCCATGACAACCATTCACCGGGATGAAAGATCGCATAAAAGAAGTTGTAGAACGCCTCGATCAGGTTGGCGAAAAACCACCCGATTGCATTGCCGCCCCATGCTTCGACCAGTCCCATGGTCACTCCCCCGCATTGATGATCGTCAGGTCTTGCATGTAGGGCCCCGCCACTGGCAGAGCCCTACTAGTTTGTAATCTTTGGCTTTTAAGCGGCCAAAGCTAACGCCTTAGAGCGCGTTGAAACGCGCGCGCTGTTGCTGGAACACGTTGTCCGAGATGGACGTCCAAGCATAAGTCGCAGCAGCGGCTTCTTCCTGGCTTGCACGGATACGTGCGAAAAGCTCGTCACCCATGAACTCGTCCAGCGCCTCTTTCGAAGCACGACCGAAGGCATCCCAAACATCGTCAGGGAACTGCATGATCTTCGTGCCCTGCGCCTGCAAACGCTGCAATGCAGCACCGTTGTTGTAGTTGGACTGTGACAGGCTCCAGTGGTGTGTCGCCATCGCAGCAGTTTCTGCAATGCTTTGCTGTGCCGGTGTCAGTTCGTTAAAGACATCGCGGTTGAAGGCCACGTTCAGAACCGAACCCGGCTCGTGGAAACCACCTGTGTAGTAGAATTCACAGACTTCCTGGAAGCCAAGACGCTCATCCGCGAACGGACCAATCCACTCGGCACCGTCGATGGCACCAGAGGACAGCGCCTGATAGATTTCGCCGCCTGGAATGTTCTGCACGGACGCACCTGTGCGACCCAGCGCCAAACCACCGATGCCAGGCATACGGAACTTCAGACCCTGCAGGTCAGCCGCAGAGCTGATCTCTTTGTTGAACCAACCGCCAGGCTGGTGGCCTGTGTTGCCGCACATGAAAGACTTGAGGTTGAAGATTTCGCCCAGTTCGTCGTGCAGTTCTTTACCGCCACCGTGCTGGTACCAGCTGATCATCTCACCACCTGTTGCGCCGAAAGGCACAGCAGTCATGTAGTAATAGCCAGGGTGCTGGCCGCCAAAGTAGTAGTCAGCCGAGTGATAGATGTCAGCCTGGCCCGAGGACACAGCGTCAAACACTTCGAATGCGCCAACCAACTGGCCTGCCGCACGCTTTTCGATGGTGACTTCGCCGTCTGCCATGGCGTTGAACATGTCAATAAATTTGACCGCAGCGTCATCAAACACCGCAAATCCGTCTGGCACCGATGTTACCATCGTCAATGTGCGTCTGCCCTGCGCATAAGCAGGTGCTGCCAATGTCGATGCGGCAACAGCCGAACCACCAATAGCGGTATTCTTTAGAAAGGAACGACGATCCATATAGTTTTCTCCCAGTTGTAACTCTGTTCGGCTCCTCCCAGAGCACGAACCTGTCGTTAGGTGGATGCATCCTAGCGTCGCGGATTGAAAGTTAAAGCGTTACATTCATGCAAATGGCAAAAATTGTTATTATTTTTGACCAATCTTTATGCAAACCACGCAAGCAGAGCCGTCAAAGCCCATAAAGCGAGGGGTCTTGGGCATTTTATTGCGCGCCCGCAAGACAAGCCGCAATAATACCACCGGCACGATCAAGATTGGCGCATCTGCCAGATTACCGTGCATGGCGTGCTGCAAAGCCCAAAAAATGGGCGCTGCACAAATGAAAACGCCCGCTGCAATCAAGCAGCGGACGCTTCCATCTTGGGGAGGGAATTGGTTTAGTTTTCAATGGTGTCTTGGATGCTTTCACGCACAATATTGAACCATTCACCCGACAGGCGCAGCTCTTCCAGACCCGCGTTAATGATCGGCAGGGCTTCATTGGCGAAAGCGTTGTCCTTTGACACAAAGATATGTGACGACACCGCCCCACGCAGCGGCTCCAACGTTGCGACGGAAGCGACCATCCCGGCAGAGCGAATGTCCTCTTCGGCGGGCAGCGCATCATAGGTCACGACATCAACCTCGCCGTCTTTCAACAACTGGAAGCAACCGTCCTGCGCGACAGTCGTCACATAGGTGATGTTCGGTTCGACAAGCTGCGCGGCCTCGAGATCGAAAGTGAACCATGCCTCGGGCCGGCAAACCCGCGCGCCAAACAGGTCATTCGTGCTTTGTGCGTTGGCATATGCACTGCCGTTCAAGGTATAATAATCTACAATGATCTCGTAGAACGGATCCGAGTGGTTGAAGTCGGTGCAGCGATAGGCGCTGGCAGGGCCAAGGTTTTCAACCCGGTCACAGTCTGGTTTGAACCAAGGGAACGCCATATCGACTGCGCCCGTGGGCAACAGCGTTTCAAGGTGCGATCCCCAGTCATTGATAAAGATGATATCAAAGTCCTGATCGGGATTACCCAGTTGCATCGACCGCTCGACCATGCGGGTGATCATGCCACCGCCGGGAAGGTCCTCATCGGTGAATGGCGCATAGTCGGTCGCGGTGGCGATGCGCAATGCACGCGCTGGCGCAGAGGTCACGGGTGCCGGGGCTGTCGATGCGGTGATGAGGGGCGCGGCAATGACGGGCAATGACCCATCGTCGCAAGGAATGGCCAGGACCTGCCCGACCTCAAGCAAGTTGGGGCTTTCCAGAACAGTGGTGTTGGCGTCGAAAAGCACCCGAAAGCCCCCAGGCACCTCTGCTGCATCAGCAATCTTGCTCAGGGTGTCGCCGCGCTCAACTGTGTAAGTAGAACACTGCTCTTGCGCCTGCGCTTGGTCGGCGGCCAAGGTTGTGAAACCTGCCGCGGCAGCCACTGCCACTGCAAAACCTGTGGTACCTTTATACATCGTCTTTCCTTTCCCAATCGGAGCGCCTTTGGCGCGAAATATTTTGAACGCATAAACCGTGTTCGGAAAAATCGGTTTCCTTAGATGCCACTATCCCTCAGAAAGAGGCAAAATGTTGACGAAAACGGGACCAATACAAAGTTTCTTTCTGTTAACTTTTGTACAGTCTGCACGTGCCTTCTATGCGCAAGATCAGCACTAAAGCCCGCCAAACTGTATTATTGTTGCCAAATGTGAAACTCTGGACCTACCGGCCCATTTTGCCTTAAGGCCAAAATGTGGCTGTGTTTATGCGCGGTCTTACAGCACCCATTTCCCTTGTGCTGTGTGGCGCTCAAGCGGCGACCACCCATGACCCTTCTGCGCCCGCACACTGCAAAGCCTTGCAGCATCTGCAATGTGACCCACATTGAACACATCACCAAATACCCATGAACGGAGACAAGATGTCCGACACCCCCGCCTACACCCCGCCAAAAGTATGGACTTGGGACGCCGAGAGCGGCGGTCAATTTGCCAATATCAACCGCCCCATCGCCGGGCCGACCCATGACAAAGACCTGCCTGTGGGCAAACACCCGCTGCAACTGCACTCACTTGCCACACCCAATGGTGTGAAAGTGACCGTCATGCTCGAAGAACTGCTCGCCGCAGGCCATGCCGCCGAATACGATGCCTGGCTGATCAATATCCAGGAGGGCGATCAGTTCAGCAGTGGCTTTGTCGATGTGAACCCCAACTCCAAGATCCCTGCCCTGTTCGACAAAGACACCGGTGTGCGGGTTTTTGAAAGTGGCGCGATCCTGCTTTATCTGGCCGAAAAATACGGAGCCTTCCTGCCCAAGGATGTGGTGGACCGCACCGAAACGCTCAACTGGTTGTTCTGGCTGCAAGGGTCTGCACCCTATCTGGGCGGTGGTTTCGGCCACTTCTACGCCTATGCGCCGGAAAAATTCGAATACCCCATCAACCGCTTCGCGATGGAAGCCAAGCGCCAGCTGGATGTGTTGAACCAAAGGCTTGAGGACTATGAATATCTGGGGGGCGACACCTATTCCATCGCCGATATGGCAACAGCGCCGTGGTATGGCGCGCTGGTCAAAGGTCTTGTCTACGACGCGGCTGAATTCCTTGACGTGGCATCTTATGAGCACGTCAACCGCTGGGCGGATACGGTGATGAACCGCCCTGCATATTTGCGCGGCAAAATGGTCAACCGTGCATGGGGTGAACCATCCGAACAACTGCGCGAACGGCACGACGCGCGCGATTTTGACACCCAGACATGGGACAAGATCGGCGACGATAAAAAGTAGCCCCCCTTGAAAACTCCCGCGCCGATGCTTCTTTACGCAAAGGCGCGGGAGACATCATGCTGACATACCTTATTCTGGCCTTTGGCCTGCTTGCGCTTTTCCTTGGCGGCGATTTTCTGGTCAAAGGGGCCAGCGGTCTTGCACTCCGGCTGGGCCTTTCGCCGATGGTGATCGGCCTGACCGTTGTGGGCTTTGGCACCTCTGCGCCGGAACTGCTTGTCTCACTGAACGCAGCCCTTGGCGGACAGGCGGGCATCGCCATCGGTAATGTTGTGGGCTCAAACATCGCGAACTCGCTTTTGATTCTCGGGCTGGCGGCGGTTCTGGCCCCCGTCACGGTCACATTCGCCGCAATCCGACGCGATCTTTTCTGGATGGCAGGCGCGACACTCCTTTTACCGGTGGTGCTTTGGTCCGGCGATCTGGGGCTGATCGAAGGGCTGGTGCTGGTTGCAGGATTGGCCGCATTTCTGGTGCTGAGCCTGCGCAACGGTGCCCCCGCAGACGATGACATCGCCCCTGTTGGCACGCTTTGGCACAGCTTGGGCTTTGCACTGGGGGGATTGGTCGCGATCATGGCGGGCGCGCATTATCTGGTGCAAAGTGCGACAATCATCGCCCGCGATTTCGGTATCTCCGAGGCCATGATCGGGCTGAGTATTGTGGCGATCGGCACCTCCTTGCCCGAACTGGCCACAACTATCGTCGCCGTGATCCGAGGCCAGCGCGATATCGCCGTAGGGAACGTGATCGGGTCCAATATTTTCAACGTGTTAGGCATCCTCGGGATTACAGCCGTCGTCACGCCCATCCCGGTCGCCGCACGGTTTTTGCAGGTCGATATCCCTTTCCTTATGGGGCTGACGGCATTCATTATCGGGCTCTTGTGGCTGACTGGAAAAATCGGGCGCGTTGCAGGCATCGCCATGCTTCTGGCCTATGTCGGATATCTGGCGGCAACGGCAGGCCTTTAGCCGATCAAAATTGGCTTTTGAAAGAAAGTTGCAAAAAACCACCCTGAAACGACATTTTCTCCATTCCGGCGGTTGACCCCCCTTTTGCGCCGCACTAATGTCCGCCCAAGCAAAGGAAACCCGATGACACACGTCGTACTACTTGTGAGATACACGCGCATGGGCCGGTAACGGTAAATCCATAACGATCCCATGCGCCCCCGACACACTCGGGGGTTTTTTTGTGACTAAACGAAACCAGATACGCGAAGGACGCGAGAGACATGACAAAAACCATGACGGGCGCAAAAATGGTTGTTCAGGCACTGATTGATCAGGGCGTGGACACAGTCTTTGGATACCCCGGTGGTGCCGTCCTACCGATCTACGACGAGATTTTTCAGCAAAACAGCATCAAACACGTGCTGGTGCGCCATGAACAAGGCGCAGTTCATGCCGCCGAAGGCTATGCACGTTCCACCGGTAAACCCGGTGTGGCGCTGGTGACATCCGGCCCCGGCGCGACAAATGCGGTGACAGGTCTGACCGATGCGCTGATGGACAGTATCCCGATCATCGTGCTGACCGGACAGGTACCGACCTTCATGATCGGCTCTGACGCGTTTCAGGAATGCGATACCGTGGGCATCACCCGTCCCTGCACGAAACATAACTGGCTGGTCAAAGAGACCGACAAACTGTCGGCGATCATGCATGAAGCATTCCATATCGCGACATCCGGCCGCCCCGGCCCCGTTGTGATCGACATTCCCAAGGACGTGCAATTCGCCACAGGCAAGTACACCGAGGCACGACAGGTCGAGACGCATTACAACCCGCAGGTCAAGGGTGACATGGATATGATCACCGAACTGGCCGAAGCGATGGAAAAGGCCAAACGCCCTGTGTTTTATACCGGTGGCGGCGTCATCAATTCGGGTCCTGCGGCGTCGCAATTGCTGCGCGAACTGGTGGCCGAAACCGGTTTCCCGATCACATCCACGCTGATGGGTCTGGGCTGTTATCCTGCGTCTGGTGACAACTGGCTGGGCATGTTGGGCATGCACGGGCTCTATGAGGCCAACATGGCGATGCACGACTGCGATCTGATGATCAACATCGGCGCACGTTTTGACGACCGGATCACAGGACGGCTTGATGCCTTCAGCCCCGGTTCGACCAAAGCGCATATCGATATTGACGCGTCATCCATCAACAAGGTGATCAAGGTCGATATCCCGATTTTGGGTGACGTGGCCCATGTGCTGGAAGACCTGCTGAACGTCTGGAAATCTCGTGGTCGCAAGACCAACAAAGAGGCGGTCGGCAAATGGTGGGGCAAGATCAATGAATGGCGCGCGGTCGATTGCCTGAAGTACACGCAAAAGGGCAAGGTCATTAAACCGCAATACGCCCTGTCGCGTCTGCAAGAGCTGACTAAGAACCACGACCGCTACATCTGTACCGAAGTGGGCCAGCACCAGATGTGGGCCGCGCAATACCTCGATTTCGAGGACCCCAACCGCTGGATGACCTCTGGTGGTCTGGGCACGATGGGCTACGGCTTCCCTGCCTCTATCGGTGTGCAAATGGGCCATCCTGATGCGCTGGTGATCAACGTCGCGGGTGAAGCGTCATGGCTGATGAACATGCAGGAACTGGGCACTGCGATGCAGTACAAACTGCCCGTCAAACAGTTCATCCTGAACAACGAACGGCTGGGCATGGTGCGCCAGTGGCAGGAGTTGCTGCATGGTGAGCGGTATTCGTCGAGCTGGTCGGAATCGCTGCCTGATTTCGTGAAACTGGCCGAGGCGTTCGGCGCCAAAGGTATCATCTGTTCTGATCCCGATGATCTCGATGATGCGATCATGGAAATGCTGAACCACGACGGGCCGGTCCTGTTCGATTGTCTGGTGGAAAAGCACGAAAACTGCTTCCCCATGATCCCGTCCGGCAAACCGCACAACGAGATGCTGCTGGGTGAAGGCGCAGATACGGCGAATGCAATCAAGTCCGATGGGGCGGTGATGGTGTAACGACCACACTGCAACCATTCTGAAGAACAACGAAAAAAGGGACATCACATGTCACCGCTCAAAATCAAAAAAGGCTCCACCAGCCACTCCGCCTATGACCTGCGCCCTACGTTTTCCGACAAGGAAGAGCGGCATACGCTGGCGGTTCTCGTCGAAAACGAACCGGGTGTTCTGTCGCGCGTTATCGGGCTTTTTGCCGGGCGCGGGTATAACATCGACAGCCTGACCGTGGCCGAGGTGGACCATCTGGGCCACCGGTCGCGCATCACGATTGTCACCACCGGAACCCCGCAGACCATCGTTCAGATCAAGGCGCAGCTGGGCCGGTTTGTAGATGTGCATAAGGTCAACGACCTGACGGTCGAAGGGCCATCGGTCGAACGCGAACTGGCACTTTTCAAGGTGTCCGGCACCGGAAATGACCGGATCGAGGCCGTTCGTCTGGCCGATATTTTTAGGGCAAGTGTGGTCGATAGCACCTTGGAATCATTTGTATTTGAGATCACAGGCACGCCCGAGAAGATCGACGCCTTCGCAGAACTTATGCGGCCTTTGGGGCTGACTGAGATCGCGCGCACGGGTGTCGCGGCCTTGTCACGCGGGGCGGTCGCCTGACCGCAATCCCCCGCGCCCGATTGGGGCGTGACGCGAGGGACGCGTAGGCGCGCAGGCTCAGAGGCTGACCCTGCGCGACCTGACTTTAGGCTGGCAGCAGGCCAGCTTCTGTCGCAGCAGCAATCTCGTCTGCATCCAGCAGGCCATCGCCGGATGTATCGAGCGCCGAGAAATCATCTTCGGACATTTCAGGCATCACTGCCTGAACTTCCGGATAGCTGTACATGCCGTCGCCGTTGATATCGATATCGGCGCTTTGGGCAAAGCCGGGAACAGCCAGCGCGGTGAGTACGGCAATTGGTGCAATCAGCTTAAGTGTACGTGTCATTTTTTCGTTCTCCTATAAGGACATGAAGAAGGCTTTTCTGCCTTCGCCGATACAATTGGTCGTCCTTGCCTCACCTTTCCATAGGTACCGCGCAAAAGACAGATTTGCAGCGCAGTTGCGCCAAATTCTGTGTCAGTGATGCGCAAAAGCACGCTGACATTTTTCTGCTTTGGGCCAACCGGCAATACACCACCTAAGCACTCTGCGCGAAATGGCAATCTTTGGCGCATGACGGCCCGCAATGTCGCTGCGAGAAAATCCGCCGTCGCGGTCAGACAGAATCTTTTGGACCTCCGCGTGCTAGGATTCGCCCAGCATGAGGACGTGACACATGGCCCAAGACCTTTCCCCCCGGACGCTGGACGCGGTGCAGCGCCCGATTGAAACCGCCAACGGGCTGCCAAACGCGCATTACATCGATCCTGCGGTCTTCGAGATCGAAAAACACGCTGTTCTTTGCGCCAATTGGGCCGGTCTTGCCGTTGCATCAGATGTCCCCGAACCGGGCGATGCCAAACCGATTGAATTTCTGGGCATGCCGCTTCTGCTGGTCCGTGACCGCGCCGGTCAGGTCCGTGTGTTCCAGAACATCTGCCGCCATCGCGGCATGATCCTTGTGGCCAGAGCCGCGCAAGATCGAGGGCGCGATCCGCTGTCCCTATCATTCGTGGTGCTATTCCACCGAAGGCAAGCTTGTCTCGACCCCGCATGTGGGCGGCCCCGGTCACAACACACATGAGGCGATCGACAAATCCTTGCTCGGCCTGATCGAAGTCCGCAGCCATATCTGGTTCGACACTGTCTTTATCAACATCGACGGCACCGCCGCCCCCTTTGAAGAGGTCCACGCCGATCTGATCGCCCGCTGGGCCGCCTTTGATCAGCCGATGTATCATGGCGGGCCTGACAGCACCTTTACCCTTGAGGTCAAAACCAACTGGAAGCTCGCGGTCGAGAATTACTGTGAGAGTTATCACCTGCCGTGGGTCCACCCCGGTCTGAACAGCTATTCGCGGCTGGAAGACCACTATAATATCAATGAGGCAGGCAAGTTTTCGGGCCAAGGCACGCTGGTCTATCGCCAGTTGACGGGTGACGATGGTGCGGTTTTCCCCGATTTCGCAGGGCTTGACGCGCAATGGACCGAAGGCGGTGAATACCTGACCGTCTATCCCAATGTCCTGTTGGGTGTGCAGCGCGACCATATCTTTGTGATCGTGCTGGAACCGGTCACACATGAAAAAACCCGCGAGCATATCCACCTTTATTATGCATCGCCCACGACCGACGACGCCTTGCGCGCCAAAAACGCGGCGCAGTGGAAGGTGGTCTTCGAGGAAGATATTTTCGTCGTCGAAGGCATGCAAAAAGGCCGCTACGCGCCGGGTTTCGACGGTGGCCGCTTTAGCCCCGCGATGGATGGCCCCACCCATTGCTTCCACGATTGGGTGGCTGGCAAAATCGCGGCACATCTAGCGACCCCATGACGCCGCTCCAAGACCGGCTGTTGGCTGCACACGCGCGCGATGACCGTGCCGCATTGATCGGACTTTATACAGAGGCGGCGGATGCGGCAGATGATCTGGATGCGGCCTGTTTCTACCTGACCCACGCCTATATCTTCGCGCTTGAGAAAGGTGATCCTGCCGCAGAGCGACTTTATCACCGCTTGAAGACGCATCAGCGCGTCTAGCCCCTTGCCCCTGCCCGCCCTTCGCCCCAGTTTAGGGGCAAGCAAGACAGGACAAACCCATGGCACCGCGCAAGATCATCATCGACACAGACCCCGGACAGGATGACGCGGTGGCGATCCTGCTGGCGCTGGCCTCGCCCGAGGATATCGAGGTGCTGGGAATTACCGCCGTTGCGGGCAACGTCCCCCTGCCCCTGACCGAGAAGAATGCGCGGATTGTTTGCGAATTGGCGGGCAAGCCGGACACAAAGGTCTTTGCTGGCTGCGATGCGCCGATGAAGCGCAAACTGGTCACTGCCGAACATGTGCACGGCAAGACCGGCCTTGATGGTCCGCAAATGGCCGACCCCACGATGCCTTTACAAGACCAGCACGCAGTAGACTTTATTATCGAGACTTTGCGCAATGAACCCAGCGGCACCGTCACGCTATGTCCCATCGGGCCACTCACAAATATCGCCACCGCATTTGAGCGGGCGCCCGATATCATTCCGCGCGTGCAAGAGATCGTGCTGATGGGCGGTGCCTATTTCGAGGTGGGCAACATCACCCCCACCGCCGAATTCAACATCTATGTTGATCCCGAGGCCGCCAAGATCGTCTTTGGCGCTGGTGCCCCTTTGGTCGTGATGCCACTGGATGTGACGCATAAGGCGCTGACCACGCACAACCGGATTGATGCCTTCCGGTCGATGCACACGAAAGTGGGCGATATGGTCGCCGCATGGACCGATTTTTTCGAGCGTTTCGATATGGAGAAATATGGCTCCGAGGGCGCGCCGCTGCATGACCCCTGCACCATCGCTTATCTGATTGAACCGCAGTTGTTTGAAGGGCGCTTTATCAACGTCGAGATTGAGACAGAGGCGGAACTGACCCTTGGCATGACCGTCGCAGACTGGTGGCGCGTGACAGATCGCCCCGCCAATGCGCTGTTCATGAAGGACATCGACGCCTCTGGTTTTTATGCGCTTTTGGCTGCGCGTCTGGCGCGTCTGTGATGCGGATACCTTTTGATAACTCCTACGCGCAGCTGCCGCCACAGATGTACACGGCACAATTGCCGACGCCTGTGAAATCCCCGCAGGTGATTGCGACCAATGCCGATTTGGCCGCAATCCTTGGCATTGACCCCGAAGATCTGGCCACACCTGACGCGGCACAGGTATTCGCAGGCAACAACATCCCCGATGGGGCCGCCCCGCTGGCCCAAGTCTATGCCGGCCACCAGTTCGGCAACTGGAACCCGCAACTAGGGGACGGGCGTGCGGTGCTTTTGGGTGAGGTGATTGGCACCGATGGTCTCCGCCGCGATATCCAGCTCAAAGGGTCTGGACCAACCCCCTATTCGCGCAGTGGCGACGGGCGTGCGTGGCTGGGGCCAGTCATGCGCGAATATCTGGTGTCGGAGGCGATGCACGCGATGGGCGTGCCCACAACGCGTGCTCTGGCGGCTGTGACCACGGGCGAAGTTGTTTACCGCGAAGACCGCCTGCCCGGTGCGGTCATCGCCCGCGTCGCACAAAGCCATATCCGCGTCGGGACGTTTCAGTTCTTCGCCAGTCGGGGAGATATGCAGGCGCTGCAGGGCGCTGACAGATCACGTCATCGCGCGGCACTATCCGGATGCCACTGGCCCTGCCGACCTGCTTGATCTGGTGATTGCCCGTTATGCGACGCTGATCGCGAAATGGATGGGTCTTGGGTTTATTCACGGGGTGATGAACACAGATAACGTGTCCATCGCGGGCGAGACCATTGATTATGGCCCTTGCGCGTTTATGGACGGTTTCCACCCCGACAGCGTGTTCAGCGCGATCGACCAATACGGGCGCTACGCCTATTCCAACCAGCCCGGGATCGGCGCGTGGAATATGGCGCAGTTTGCGACTGCTCTCATCCCGCTGATGCCGGATCGTGATGCGGCGATTGAGGATTTTACCGCCGCTGTGCACCGGATGCCTGCGCTTTATGAAGATGCGTGGCTCTCGGTCTTTGGGGCGAAACTGGGGATTGCCGATCCGGCCGAGGATGACCGCGCACTGATCAATGATCTGCTGGATTTGATGGCCAAAGATGGGGCGGATTTTACCAACACATTTGCCAATTTGAACGACCCGCAGGCCCGCGATCAATTCATTGACCGCGATGCGTTTGATGCATGGGTTGTGCGCTGGACGCCGCGCAAGTCAGAGGACGCGGCGGCGATCATGGCACAGGCCAATCCGCAGATCATCCCGCGCAACCATCGTGTTGAAGAGGTGATCCAAGCGGGTCTCTCAGGCGATTACGCACCGTTTCACGCGCTACTGGCGGCAGTGACAGCCCCCTTTGCGCCACTAAACGAGGCCACCGCCAAGTTCGCGCGTGCCCCCAGCAAGGACGAAATGGTTACGCGGACGTTCTGCGGGACTTAGGCCGGTTCACCAGCAAAATACCGATAGCGACAAGGATCAGGGCCGCAATCAGGTTTGGCCCGACCTCTTCGCCCAACAACAGCCAGCCGAGCGCCACCGTCAGCACAGGTGACAGAAAGCTGAACGAGGCGACGCCGGACGCCGGATAAATCGACAACAGCCAGAGCCAGAAGATAAAGCCTGCACTGACCACAACGACGATCTGGAAAAGCAGCCCCGCGATATGGATGGGTGCAATGTCGCGGATGAAGGGGCCGAAGAAGAGCGCCGCAAAAAGCAAAAGCGGCGCAGAGATGCCCACCTGCCACAACAGCTGAATTTCAGGGCGCACCCGCGACAGGGATGAGGCTTTGGCGATCATCGCCGTGACAGCCCAGCCGACAGCCGCCCCCAAGGCCGCAAGATCACCCCAGAAACTGCCCACGCCATCATCGCGCGTCAGGATGGCGACCGCGACACCGGTGAGCGCCAGACCAAGGCCGACCGCTTTGAGCGGCGTGATCTTGTCGTCAGGCATCACGAAATGCGCCATAATCGCGAGCCAGACAGGCATGGAATAAAAGATCACGCTGGCACGGCTGACTGCGGTCAGATCAAGGGCGACAAAGAGGCATAGGAATTCAAAGGCAAAGACACAGCCGACTGCAAACCCGGCAACCCGCGTGCCTTTTTCAAAACGCAAAGGGATGCCGCGCCAGCGCAACCAGAGCCAAATGCAGACCACCGCGCCCGCCGAGCGCAGACCGGCAAAGAACACAGGCTGCAGGCCGCCGTTGGTGACTTTGATGACGACTTGGTTGAAGGCAAGCAGAAGCGCGAAACTGGTGAGGGCTGCAGCGCCAAACAGGTCAATTTGAGATTTCTTTTCCATCCGCGCAAAGGATGCTTAAGCACCTAAACTGTCAAGCAAAACTGCATGGGATGACGGGGGCACGGGCCGCGATCAAACGCGGCCCGTGTTTGTTTATTCGACGACGCGCACCGCTGCCATCATGTCAGGCTGGCCGATCACGGCGCCATTGGCGCCTGTGCCGCGTTTGATCTGGTCAACCAGATCCATGCCTTCGCTGACTTCACCAACAACGGTGTATTGTCCGTTCAGGAAATAGCCGGGTTCAAACATGATAAAGAACTGGCTATTGGCCGAATTCGGGTCCTGCGCGCGGGCCATGCCCACGACACCGCGCTCAAACGGGATGTCGGAGAACTCGGCAGGGATATCCGCGAATTCAGAGCCGCCGGTGCCAGCGCGGGACAGATCCATACCCATCACACCGTTTTCAACATCACCGGTCTGGGCCATGAAGCCGTCGATCACGCGGTGAAAGACAACGCCGTTATAATTGCCAGCTTCGGCAATCGCCGTGATCTGGGCCACGTGCAAGGGCGCTGTGTCTTCGAACAGGTCGATGACGATGGTGCCGTTGGCCTCGCCTTCAAGATCAATTTCCAATCCGGTGCTGAGCGCAGGAGTGGCCAGCACGGCAAAGACGGCAGCGTATTTAAACATCGGCGGCGACCTTGACGCTGATCATGCGGTCCGGGTTCATCGGTGGCTCACCCTTCACGATGGCATCGACGTGTTCCATGCCCGAGATGACCTGACCGTAAACGGTATACTGCCCGTTCAGGAAATCATTGTCCTTGAAGTTGATGAAGAACTGGCTGTTGGCCGAGTTGGGGTTGGCAGAACGTGCCGCACCCAGCGATCCGCGCGCATGGGGGATTTTGGAAAATTCAGCAGGCAGATCAGGCAGGTCGGAGCCGCCAGTGCCTGCGCGACCGATGTTGAAGTTGTCTTCCATATTGCCGTTGGCCACATCGCCTGTCTGCGCCATGAAGCCGTCAATCACCCGGTGAAAACAGACATTGTCGTATTTGCCGGCGCGCGCCAGTTCTTTCATGCGGGCGGTGTGGGCCGGGGCCACATCTGGCAGCAGTTCGATGATCACATCGCCGCCTTTGAGTGTCATGATGATCGTGTTTTCGGGGTCTTTGATGTCGGCCATGGGGCGCTCCTTAAACTTTTGTTCGCACCTGACATATGATCCCTTGCGCCGATTGCCAAGCGGGTCTGGTTGACGCGGGCGCCGGATTGCCGCAACACCATTGCAGAACCTCAGACCGATGGGAGCACGACGATGGCTTGGAAGACAATTGACGACATGGATTTTGCGGGCAAACGCGCCTTGGTGCGCGTGGATATCAATGTGCCGGTTGAGGATGGCGTCGTGACCGACACCACCCGGATCGAGCGGATTATCCCCACGGTCGATGATATTCAGGAAAAAGGCGGCAAAGTGATCCTGATGGCGCATTTTGGCCGCCCCAAAGGTCAGGTCGTCCCTGAAATGTCGCTTGAACATATCGCCGGTGCTGTGGCGGATGTTTTGGGCCTGCCAGTGACCTTTGTGAATTCCGACTATGGCGATGCCGTGGCCGAGATGGAGGGCGATGAGGTTTTGCTTTTGGAGAACCTCCGCTTTAACCCCGGCGAGGAAAAGAATGACGAAGGCTTTGCCAAGCGACTGGCGAGCCTTGGTGATATCTACGTCAACGATGCCTTCTCTGCCGCGCACCGCGCCCATGCCAGTACCGAGGCGATTGCGCGCTTGCTTCCCTCTTGCGCGGGTCGCTTGATGGCCGAGGAACTGGGTGCGCTGGAAAAGGCGCTGGGAACACCTGAACGCCCTGTGGTCGCGGTGGTCGGTGGCGCGAAAGTGTCCACCAAGCTGGACCTTCTGGGCAACTTGGTGGGCAAGGTCGATCATCTGGTGATTGGTGGCGGCATGGCGAACACGTTTCTTGCGGCGCAAGGCATTGATGTGGGCAAATCGCTTTGCGAACATGATCTTGCACAGACCGCCCGCGATATTCTGGCTAAGGCCGAGGCTGCAGGCTGCGAGATTATTCTGCCGCGCGATATTGTTGTGGCGCGCGAGTTTAAGGCCGGTGCCGCGAATGAAACCGTGGCCCCCGACGCCTGCCCTGCCGATGCGATGATCCTTGATGCGGGGCCTGCGACGGTCGCTTACATCTGCGAGGTTTTGGAAAAGGCCAAAACGCTTGTGTGGAACGGCCCGTTGGGTGCGTTCGAGATTGCGCCCTTTGATGCGGCAACCAATGCGGCTGCGGCGAAGGCGGCAGAACTGTCGAAAGCAGGCAAGCTGATTTCAGTCGCCGGTGGCGGCGATACAGTGGCGGCGTTGAACCAGGCGGGGGCTGCAGATGACTTCACCTACATCTCGACCGCCGGTGGTGCGTTTCTGGAGTGGATGGAGGGCAAGGAATTGCCCGGTGTTGCGGCACTTGGCTAGAGCTGGCGCGACGCAGCCCCGGACTTGATCCGGGGCCGCAACCCGCGCAAAAAGAAGCCGCGGAGGCGGTCCGAGGAGACGGTTCGTTGACCGTTTGCGATAACATCGCCGCCGATTGCGCTAACACATTTGCAACCGCCCGCGCGGCCCCCTATCGCTGATGCAAAGCTGTATTCACGCCATGAGGGGCCCACCATGAAAACCACCCGCACCGTTCAAAAAATCCTTGCCAACTACGAAGGCGAAACACCGGGCGTGAAGGCCAATCTGGCGCGCATCATGATGAACGGGAAACTGGGCGGCACCGGCAAGATGATTATCCTGCCCGTCGATCAGGGGTTCGAGCATGGCCCTGCCCGCTCATTCGCGCCGAACCCTGCCGCCTATGATCCGCACTATCACTACCAACTGGCGATTGATGCAGGCCTGAATGCCTATGCAGCACCTTTGGGGATGATCGAGGCCGGGGCAGATACCTTTGCAGGGCAGATCCCGACGATCCTGAAGGTCAACTCGGCCAACTCGCTGATCCCGGATGCCGCCCCCAAAACCCAAGCGATTACCGCATCGGTTGACGACGCGCTGCGCCTTGGCTGTTCGGCGATCGGCTTTACGGTTTACCCCGGTTCATCTGCAGCACTTGATATGTTTGGCGACATCGCAGAGATGCGCCGCGAGGCGGCCGCCAAGGGCGTTGCCACCGTCATCTGGTCCTACCCCCGTGGTGAGGCGCTGGATAAAGATGGCGAGACAGCCATTGATATTGGCGCCTATGCCGCACAGATCGCGGCGCTTTTGGGCGCGCATATCATCAAGATCAAGCTGAGCACGGATCACCTGAGCCTGCCGGAAGCCAAAAAAGTCTATGAGAGCGAAGGCATTGATGTCGCCACACAAGCCGCCCGCGTGCGCCACTGCGTGCAAAGCGCCTTTGATGGCCGCCGCTTGATGGTCTTTTCGGGTGGTGCGGCCAAAGGTGCCGATGCGGTTTATGATGATGCGCGTGCCATCCGTGATGGTGGCGGCAACGGGTCGATCATCGGGCGGAACTCGTTCCAGCGCGAACGTGGCGATGCGCTGGCGATGCTGAACAAGCTGGTCGAGATTTATCGCGGCAAGGACTGATCCCCTATCCGCCGCAACGCGCCCGTTTCACTGTAGGATTGAATCTCGTATGACATGCGCAGGGTAAACCTGCGGCTAACATAAGGACGGGCTGATATCATGCATTCTATTGCACTGGCGCTTGGGGCGGGCGGCGCGCGCGGACTGGCCCATATTCATGCGATCCGGGCCTTTGATGAATTAGGTATCAAACCCAAGGCAATCGCGGGCACCTCGATGGGGTCGATCATCGGGGCCGCGGCCTGCGCGGGTATGAGTGCCGACGCGATCACGGATCACATCTTTGGCAAGATCAGCAACCCTTTGTCGCTGATCAATGACGCATTCAAAACCCGCGCCACAAGCATGAAGCGCTTTTTCGAAGAAGGTGGCCCGCGCATCGGCGAGTTGAACCTTGAACGCATTCTGGACGTTGTCCTGCCGGATGCGATTCCGGAAACCTTTGCCGAGTTGACGATACCCTTGAAGATTGCGGCAACCGATTTCTATGGCCAGCGCACAGCGGTGTTCGAGGACGGGCCTTTGCTGTCGGCGATGGCCGCCTCCTCTGCGATGCCTGCAGTTTTTCTGCCAGTGCAACGCAATGGCCGCTTCCACATTGATGGCAGTGCGACGAACCCCTGCCCGCTGGATATTCTGCAAGAGGACGCCGATCACGTGATCGCCATTGACGTGTCGGGTGGAACGCGCGGTGATCCAAAGGAGCGTCCGAGCAAGATTGATGCGGTCTATGGATCGAACCAGATGATGCAGATGTCGATCGTTCAGAATGCGGCGATGCAATATCCCGCAACGGTTCTCCTGCGTCCGCCGGTTGATAGCTATCGGGCGTTGGATTTGTTGAAGGCGAAGGAAATCCTCAAAGAGACCGCGGCGCTATGTGAACAGGTCAAGCATGAGATTGATCGCCTGAGCAAATAACAGCCATCTGCGCCCTCATATCATAAGAAATTAACGCTTTTGTTGCATTTAGGGGATTCCCTTTACGAATCAGATATGCGATTCTGTTCTCAGTCGCCCGCCAGAGGTGACGTTTGAGGCAGACCCATGATCCGACGCAGCCGTCCACAACTTGGCGCATTGTTTTATTTCCTCGGCATGATCATGCTGGGGCTGTATTTCACGTTTGCCGCCGTGCAGGGCGATTACGGTCTTTTCAAGCGGATCGAAGTCCGTGCCGAAGGTGATGCGCTAGCGATTGAACTGGCGGCGCTTGAAGACGAGGTCGCACGGATGGAAAACCTGACCATGCGTCTGTCTGACAATTTCCTTGATTTGGACCTGCTGGATCAACAAGCGCGCGATGTGCTGGGCATGATCCGCGCCGATGAAATCGTTATCCGCTAAGCAAAACCGACATTCGAACAGCGCAATACAGCTATTCCGTTCGCGCTTGACGAAGGGTCACTTTGACTCTCGCATTTGTTCGAGGCATGCTTTAGTAGATAGTTTAATACTAAACTAAATACGAACCCGCTGGAGGATAGCACATGCCGCCAAAGAAGGCCGCCGCGAAACCCAACGTCTCAGCCGAAGAACTGCTGGGACATTACCGTGAAATGCTGTTGATCCGGCGATTTGAGGAAAAGGCGGGCCAGTTGTACGGCATGGGCCTGATTGGCGGTTTCTGCCACCTCTATATCGGTCAGGAAGCGGTTGTTGTGGGCCTAGAGGCTGCGGCCGAAGAGGGCGACAAGCGCGTCACATCCTACCGCGACCACGGCCATATGCTGGCCTGTGGCATGGACCCCAAGGGGATCATGGCCGAGCTGACAGGCCGCGAGGGTGGCTTTTCCAAGGGCAAAGGCGGCTCCATGCACATGTTCTCGAAAGAGAAACATTTCTACGGTGGGCACGGTATTGTTGCCGCTCAGGTGCCGCTGGGTGCGGGTCTGGCCTTTGCGGATAAATACAAAGGCAATGGACGTGTGACATTCACTTATTTCGGTGATGGCGCTGCGAACCAGGGGCAAGTTTACGAGACATATAACATTGCACAACTCTGGGATTTGCCGGTGGTCTTTGTGATTGAAAACAACGGTTATGCGATGGGCACATCTGTCGTGCGCTCGACCAAGTCACCGTCGCTTTGGGAACGTGGTGCCGCTTACGGCATCAAAGGTGAAGAAGTGGACGGCATGTCGGTTCTTGCTGTGAAAGAAGCCGGTGAACGGGCAGTTGCGCACTGTCGTTCGGGCAAAGGCCCTTATATTCTGGAAGTGAAAACATACCGCTACCGTGGTCACTCCATGTCGGATCCTGCAAAATACCGCACCCGCGACGAAGTGCAGAAAATGCGCGACGAGCGTGACCCGATCGAGCAGATCCGCGATATGCTGCTGACCGGTAAACATGCGACAGATGATGACCTGAAGGCCATCGACAAAGAGATCAAAGCCATCGTCAATGAGGCCGCAGAGTTTTCGAAAGAAAGCCCCGAGCCTGCGTTGGAAGAGCTTTGGACAGATATCTACGCAACCGAAATTCCACAGGAGGCTTAAGGAATGGCAACCGAAATTCTAATGCCCGCCCTCTCGCCCACCATGGAAGAAGGCACATTGGCCAAATGGCTTGTCAAAGAGGGCGACACTGTCTCCTCGGGTGACATCATGGCCGAGATTGAAACCGACAAAGCCACGATGGAATTCGAGGCCGTTGACGAAGGTGTCGTTGGCAAGATCCTGATCGCTGAAGGCACCGAAGGCGTGAAAGTAAACACGCCCATCGCGATCCTTGTGGAAGAAGGCGAAGACGTGCCTGCCGCTGGTGCAGCCCCTGCTGCGGCCAAGGAAGAAGCCGCACCTGTGCCAACCAAAGCCCCTGCTGTTGCCGCGCCTGCGGCGCCGGTGGCCGATGCGTCCCCTGACTGGGCGGCGGATGTCGAGGTCAAGCCGACCACAGTGCGTGAAGCCCTGCGCGATGCCATGGCCGAAGAAATGCGCCGCGATCCGGATGTGTTCCTGATGGGTGAGGAAGTCGCCGAGTATCAAGGCGCTTACAAGATTTCCCAAGGTCTGCTGGACGAATTCGGCGCCAAGCGCGTGATCGACACACCGATCACCGAGCACGGTTTTGCCGGTATCGGTGTGGGTGCCGCCTTTGGTGGTTTGAAGCCGATTGTCGAATTCATGACGTTTAACTTCGCCATGCAAGCCATTGACCATATTATCAACTCTGCTGCCAAGACGCTTTATATGTCTGGTGGTCAGATGGGTGCGCCGATGGTGTTCCGTGGTCCAAACGGTGCTGCCGCCCGCGTGGGTGCGCAACACTCTCAGGACTATGCGGCGTGGTATATGCAGATCCCCGGTCTGAAGGTTGTGATGCCTTACTCGGCATCCGATGCCAAAGGTCTGATGAAAACCGCGATCCGCGACCCCAACCCGGTGATCTTCCTTGAGAATGAAATCCTTTACGGCAAATCTTTCGATGTGCCTGTCATGGATGATTTCACCATTCCGTTCGGCAAGGCCAAGATTGAGCGTGCGGGTGATGACGTGACCATCGTCAGCTTTGGCATCGGCATGACCTATGCGCTGGCGGCGGCTGACAAGCTGGCCGAGGACGGGATCAACGCCGAGGTCATCAACCTGCGCACATTGCGTCCAATGGATACCGAAACGATCCTCGCCTCTGTGCGCAAGACCAACCGCTGCGTCACCGTCGAAGAAGGCTGGCCGCAAGGCAGCGTTGGCGGATATATCAGTGGTGTGATCATGCAAGAGGCGTTTGATTATCTGGATGCGCCCGTGATCACTTGCACCGGTAAAGATGTGCCGATGCCTTATGCCGCCAACCTTGAAAAACACGCTTTGCTGACCGCCGACGAAGTCGTCGATGCCTGCAAAAAAGTAACCTACCGTTAAGGAGACCGCGCAATGCCAACAGAAATCCTGATGCCTGCCCTGTCCCCCACAATGGAGGAAGGCACGCTGGCCAAATGGCACGTCAAAGAGGGGGACAAAGTGTCCTCTGGCGACATCATGGCCGAGATCGAGACCGACAAAGCCACGATGGAGTTCGAGGCCGTCGACGAAGGTGTGATGGGTAAAATCATCGTGCCCGAAGGCACCGAAGGCGTGAAAGTCAACGACGTGATCGCCGTTTTGCTGGAAGAAGGCGAGAGTGCCGATGATATCGGTGCTGTGTCAGGCGGATCATCGGCCGCTGCCGCACCCTCTTCACCTGAGCCTGCGCCGACTGCCGCGCCAGCGGCGGAGAAGCCTGCCCCTGCGGCCCCTGCCAAGGACGGCGAGCGTATCTTTGCCACACCTCTGGCGCGCCGGATTGCTGCCGATAAGGGCCTTGATCTGACGGCGATTGCAGGCTCTGGCCCGCATGGCCGGATTGTGAAGGCTGACGTGGAAAACGCAACTGCAGCACCGAAAGCGGCCCCTGCGCCCAAGGCCGACGCGCCTGCGGCAGGTGCCGCTATGGCGGCTGGTCCTTCAACGGATACAGTGTTGAAGACCTATGCGGACCGTCCGTTCGAAGAGGTCAAACTGGACGGGATGCGCAAGACGATTGCAGCCCGCCTGACCGAGGCCAAGCAGTCTGTGCCGCACTTCTACCTGCGCCGCGATATCCAGCTGGATGCGCTGATGAAGTTCCGCAGCCAGTTGAACAAGCAGCTCGAGCCGCGTGGCGTGAAGCTGTCGGTCAATGACTTTATCATCAAGGCCTGTGCGCTTGCGTTGCAGCAGGTACCGGACGCTAACGCCGTTTGGGCCGGCGACCGGACGTTGAAGTTTGAAAAGTCCGACGTGGCGGTGGCTGTGGCCATCGAAGGCGGCCTGTTTACCCCGGTCTTGCGTGATGCCGAGATGAAATCCCTCTCTGCGCTTTCCGCCGAGATGAAAGACCTCGCCACCCGCGCGCGTGACCGCAAACTGGCGCCACATGAATATGTGGGCGGCAGTTTTGCGATCTCGAACCTTGGCATGTTCGGCATCGACAACTTTGATGCAATCATCAACCCGCCACATTCTGCGATCCTTGCGGTGGGTGCGGGCGTCAAAAAGCCAATCGTTGGCGCGGATGGTGAGCTGGCGGTGGGGACAGTGATGTCGACCACATTGTCAGTCGATCACCGTGTGATTGACGGGGCGTTGGGTGCGAACCTGCTGAACGCGATCAAGGATAACCTTGAAAACCCGATGACGATGCTGGCGTAAGCCACTGACATAAATTAAAAAATGGCGGCCTTTGATCAGGCCGCCATTTTTTATTTAACTGTCTTGAGGATCTGATCCATGCTCAGGGCCGGTTGCGAACACCCCGCCTCGCCTACGATTTTGGCGGGCACGCCAGCCACGGTTTTCTTCGGTGGCACTTCTTCCAGCACCACAGAACCTGCGGCGATCCGGCTGCAATTGCCGACTTTGATATTGCCCAGCACCTTGGCCCCCGCCCCGATCAGCACACCGTCGCCGATTTTGGGGTGACGGTCGTCGTCCTCTTTGCCGGTGCCGCCCAAAGTGACCGAATGCAACATCGACACGTTATCACCCACAACAGCCGTTTCGCCGACAACGATCGAATGGGCGTGATCAATCATGATCCCTTTCCCGATTCTGGCGGCAGGGTGGATATCGACGCCGAACATCTCGCTCGTGCGCATCTGGATGAAATACGCCAGATCCTTGCGGTTATGCTGGTACAGCCAATGGGCCAGACGGTAGCATTGCACCGCTTGATAGCCTTTGAAGAACAACAGCGGTTTCATGAAACGGTGGCAGGCGGGATCACGATCATAGGTCGCAACAAGATCGGCCCGCGCCGCAGCCACCAGATCGGGCGATACGACATAGGCCTGGTCTGCGATTTCGCGCAAAATCTGTTCCGACATTTCCCGCGATGCGAGCTTCATTGATATCCGGTAGGCCAGCGCGCCTTCAAAGGATTTATGGTGCAAGATGCCCGCATAGATCAGCCCGCCCATGAGCGGCTCTGCGTCAATGGCGGCCTCTGCCTCTTCGCAGATGCGTTGCCAGACCGGATCAAATTCGGTGACACTAGGGTTTGGACGCGCCATGGCACTTACCTCGCTGCTTGTTGGCCTTCTGTCTAGAGCAGATAGGGCCTTCGTGCCAAGAACAAAGCTGTGATGCTTTATGTCACTGAAATTGATCTGTGAAATGCCTATGTAGTTCGCCTGCTGCAAGGCTCAGAACCTGCAAGGCATCCGGCCCCAGTGCCGCAGGACGCGGGGCGACCGCCCAGCGCAGCGCGCAGGACATCAGCGTGCCGGTCCCGAAAAGCGGATGCGGGCGGCCATGCGCAAGCCGATATTCATCGGCAAGGTCGGCCTTGGCAATCATATCGCGCATCACCGCCGCGCGCCCTTCCACTGGTATCAGCGCAAGCACACGCGTGGCGGTTTCAATGTCTGCCAGATGCAGCGGTCTCATAGGTAGCGTTCAATCTTTGTTGTCAGCCCAGCGCCAAAGCGTTCGGACATTTGCGCGACCTCAATTGTGTAAAAGCCAGACCCGATATCGTTGCTGAGATTGGCTGCCGTGTAGGTCCAGTGCGGTGCCGTGATCATCTGTTCGCGCCGCAACTGGCCCGATTTAAAGACGCGCAGGCGGTAGGCTTCGCTTTCCTCGCCCAAGGGGATATCGCCGTCGGCCCAGATATCGCCGTCGATCCGGCTGCACCTGATCCATGAGACAGCCACATCGGCCCCGTTCTTTGTGGCGCGCAGATGCGCCACCGGATATGGGCGCAAACCGTTGCCCGCAAATGCATGGGTTTCATAGCGATAGCTGGCATCCGACATGGGTTGTGCGGCGGGGCCGAAGCGATAGTGCCGCGTGGTCCCGCGTGCCGCGGTCGGCAACGTGATCTGCCCGGGCACCCCGTTCATCAGCACGATCCGCGATCCCGGATGCCAGGTTTGCGGCATCAGTCCACGACTGCCAGCTTGTCCACGTAGCAGCCCTGACAGCCGGTAGACACCGGCAGAGAGCGGCACGGCCTGTTGGAACTGCATGATTTCCCAGTTCTCGGGCGTCCCGTCACCAATCGCCACGGTATTGGCCCCCGCCAGCACCGCCTCTTGCAGGGCCGAACTGACTGTTCCGTTGATCAAGGACACCTCAACCCCGCTCTGGCGGTCCCATATCCCGACCGGGCCGCGTGCCAGTGCGGTTTGCGTCACGCCCACGGTCGCCGGCTCGTTCAGGATATTTTGCAGGGCATAATCACTGTCCTGCGGTGCCCCATAAAGTGCGATACTACCAGGCCATGGCTTTCCTGCGGCAGCGACATAAGGCGCATGGGGAAGTTCATCACCGGTGAGCATCCCGATATCCAGAAACAAGAGCTCTGCCGGGATCGGGCCAATATAGGGCTGCAATTGCACCATCGCTTCCGCGCGCGCATCGCGCTGGTAAACCAAGGGCTCAATCCGGGTCGCCTCAATCAGACGCGCACCGGCCTCTTCGATCCGGTCAATCCTGTAGGTGCCCGCATGACCATCGGTATTGAGCGCAATCGTATCCCCCGCTCCCACGTTCTGTTGCGAGGGCGGCAGGGCAAAGCGCGCGGTCTCGCGCCCGATGCGCGCCTCTTGCAGCCAACGCGCGACGATATCCTGCCCCTCACCACGGGTCAGCACCAGAGGCGCTTCGCTGCGCGTCACCGTCAGCGTTTCATCGTCCGGCAAGGTGACTTCTGCGGCGACGGCCTCATAGTTGCCATCGGCAGAGATATGGGCGAATTGTACGCGGCCCGCGATATCGGCCTCGGCGGTGCGCGTCAGAGAAAGGCCACGAATGCTGGGATTGCGCCACTTTGATGCCGGTTCAATCATCAGATCATACAAAGCCCAGACCAATGCATCGACACGGTCCGGCGATCCTTTGCCCTCGAATCCCCGCTCGTCATCTGCGCCATCTGATCCTCAAGCGCAGACAGGCCCAACACATGCGCCACGCGCCCCTGCTCATAAAGGGCAGCAACCGGTTCGGCGCGCGCAACCTTGCCTTTGCTGGCATGAACAGACCGATACGGCACCATGCCATCCACACCGCGCAACACGGCCTCTACCATATCACCGCCCTGATTGACCTCTGCCACCAACCGATCCGCCCCATGCCGGCGCATCGCCGCAATCGCGGCCTCGGCCCAAACCGTCGGACGTGCCGCTGACACGCTGGCATCCTCCAACACCACGGCGGTCCATTGATGCGGCGGGCCTGTCATACAGACACCCGCCACAACAATCCCGCATTCATCCGAACCGGCATGGGACGTGCCCGGCGGGTCAATCGCCACGACAATGCGGTCAGGCACAGGCGTTTCCGTCACCTGACACCGCGCCAAATCACCCGAGGACCACAAAGCGCCCTCGACCTCCGTCAGCATCACGCCTTCCATCTCCTGCCGCCCCAGCGAGGTGCCGCCATAACGGCCTTCGATTTCGCGCAGAAAACTTGCCGCCAGATTGGCGCGGTTGGCTTGGGTCGGCGCATGGGTCACCACGGTCGTATCCATCTCCAACAAATCACGCAGCATCTGCGATTTACGCGGCGTCGTGGTCACACAAGCACGCGGGCTATCGCCCAGCCGCAGCGCAAACTGCAACATATCCCATGCCGCGCCCCCCTTGCGCCATTTTGCCAATTCATCCGCCCAGACCGCATCAAACTGCGGCCCGCGCAGACTGTCGGGATCATGGGCGGAAAAGAGCTGCGCCTCGGCCCCGTTAGGCCAAACCAAAAGGCGCCGCCCCGCAATCCACACAGGACGACGGTCATCGGGACAGACGGACAAAATCCCACTATCACCAAACACCATCACCTCACGGGCCTGATCCATCGTCTCCCCCACCAAAGCCACGCGGCGCGCGCACCCCCTCGCATGGGGTAAAGGCCCCTCGACCATCTTGCGCACCCATTCCGCACCAGCGCGGGTTTTCCCCGCGCCGCGCCCCCCCATAATCACCCAAGTGCGCCAGTCACCCAGCGGAGCGATCTGATGCGGCATCGCCCAAAAATCGAACAAATACGGCAACGCCCGCAGCTGCTGATCAGTCAGCATCCCCAAGAACGCCCTCTGCGATGAGGGCATCGCGGAGGCGATCAAGTTGGCGCCCGATGTCATCCCTGATCGCGTCATAGTCGATGGCATCTGCATCAGGGTCGGTTCCGAGTTTGTCATGGAATTTATCCTCTGCGACGACGACCCGCAGGTGCGCCGCATGTAAAAGATCAAGTTGTTTGTTGAGTTCGTTCAAATTGGCGGACGTGACCTGTTTCAGATCCGCTGCCATTTCTTTCAGCCGTTCGCGGATATACTCCGACACAGCATCAATTTCGGCGACCCTATCAGCCGCCGCAGCAAGGCCATCCGGCCTCGTTTCATTTGGTGTATTCATGTTTATTTGACCTTGGAAGGAAACTTCCGTTACGGTCGAGCGGCTGGGATCGCGTTCACTGATCCCCGTCTTCTAGCCTGTGTAAACTACGTCTGACACTGGCATAAGTCAACAAAAATGGCGCACCCCGCAGGCCGCGCCATTAAGTATTCATTAACAAAATTAGGACCTTACCCGTCGTTCGCGCGCTGTGCCTCTATCTCGCGCCAGCGGGCGACATTGCGATTGTGATCATCCAGATTTGTCGCAAAAGCATGGCCGCCGGTACCATCCGCCACAAAGAAAATATACTCTGTGGTATCGGGATCGAGCGCCGCTTCAATCGCCGCCTGCCCCGGGTTCGCAATTGGCGTCGGCGGCAAACCTGTAATCACATAAGTGTTCCAAGGCGTCTCTCCGCGCAGCTCGCTTTGGCGCAAACCACGGCCCAAAACGCCCTCACCGCGGGTGATGCCGTAAATCACCGTCGGGTCCGTTTGCAGACGCATCCCGGTGTTGAGGCGGTTCACAAAAACGCTCGACACCTGACGGCGCTCATCGGGCACACTTGTCTCTTTCTCAATGATGCTTGCCAGGATCAGCGCTTCTTCAGGGCTTGCCAATGGCAGCCCATCCACGCGGTTTTCCCAAGCCTCGGCCAGAATAGCGGCCTGCGTTTCCTGCATCCGGTTCAGGATCGAAGACACCGTATCACCGGGGGTAAACTCATAATCACGCGGGGCCAAACTGCCTTCTGCTGGTGCCTCGGTGACATCCGCGACAAGACTATCAATCTGCCCCAAGGCATTCGCGATCTGCCAGCTTGTCGCGCCCTCTGCAATCACCAAGCGGAAGGTCGCACTGCCATCCGCCTTCGTCGCTTCATAGCTTGCTGGCGGTTCAGTTTCGCCCACGACGAAATCAGCCACTTCAACGAATTCATTCGTCTCAGGATCAAGCTCACGCACATCGACGAGGGTCTGGTTAATCCCCACACGATAGATCACCTCGGCACCACAGGTATTGCGGCCGCCGCGGGTGACGATATCGACAATCTCTTCCATCGACGCCGCAGCAGGCACACGGAAACGGCCAAATTTCAGATCACCGGATTTTTCGGTGTAATCCGCGCCAACCTCAAAGATAAACGCCGACGAAATCGCGCCCTGATCCACCAACTCAGAGCTCAGCGCCTTCATGCTGCCGCCTCGCGGCACTTCAAGGCAAATGGCGGCATCTAGCGGACCCGCCGTGCGATATTCACGGCTTCCCCAAGCAACCACGCCTGCCAGAAGGAACAGACCAACAATCAGAAACGTCAGCGCATTAGACGCAATATGACGCCACATTAATCCACTTTCCCAAAGACGACACTCGCGTTGGTGCCACCAAAACCAAAGGAATTCGACAAGGCGATATCAATCTTGGCAGGCTTCTTTTCGTTGGCGCAAAGATCAACCACGGTCTCACAATCAACATTATCAAGGTTGATGGTCGGTGGCGCGACCTGATCGCGGATCGCCAAAATCGAGAAAATCGCCTCAATTGCACCAGCGGCCCCCAACAGGTGACCCGTCATGGACTTTGTCGAAGACATCTTGAGCTTTGACGCAGCCTCTGGGCCCACCAACCGCTCTACAGCGCCCAGCTCAATCGTATCAGCCATGGTCGAGGTGCCATGCGCATTCACATAGTTGATCTGGCTTGGATCAATCCCCGCATTGCGGCACGCCGCGCGCATCGCACGTTCCGCACCCTCGTGATCGGGTGGCGGGGCGGTGATGTGGTAGGCGTCACCACTCAAACCATAGCCCAGCACTTCTGCATAAATCTTTGCACCGCGGGCTTTCGCGTGCTCGTATTCTTCCAGCACAACAATGCCAGCACCTTCGCCCATGACAAATCCGTCACGATCAGCATCCCAAGGACGGCTTGCCTTTGTCGGGTCGTCATTATGCTTGGTGCTCAATGCCTTACAGGCGTTAAATCCAGCAATTCCCAGCTCACAGATCGCCGCCTCAGCGCCACCGGCAACCATCACATCCGCATCGCCATGCTGGATCAAACGGGACGCATCACCAATCGCATGCGCACCTGTGGAACAGGCGGTGACAACCGCGTGGTTCGGCCCACGGAAGCCGTATTTGATCGACACCTGACCGGAAATCAGGTTGATCAGCGCCCCCGGCACAAAGAACGGCGACACGCGGCGCGGGCCCTTCTCGGCCATCATCACGGCGGTATTCGCAATCGAATTCAGACCACCAATGCCCGATCCGATCATTACGCCTGTGCGTTCCAGATCTTCACGATCCTCCGGCGCCCAGCCTGAATCTTCAATGGCCTGCTGTGCTGCCGCCATGCCGAAAATGATAAAGGTATCAACTTTGCGCTGCTCTTTGGGATCAAGGTATTTGTCCGCATTGAACGTACCATCTGTGCCGTCGCCCAAAGGCACTTCGCAGGCGTACTGCGTGGTCAACCGGCTGGGATCAAAGCCGGTAATCTTGCCAGCACCTGATTGCCCATCAAGAATGCGCTCCCAGGACTTTTCCACACCATCTGCAAGGGGCGTGACCAACCCCAAACCTGTCACAACAACACGACGCATATTATGCCCTCACCTCTTGGCGTATTTGCCGACACTGATAGCGCAGCCAAGGGCCAAGGGGCAAGTGCAGCAATCCAGATCGGCAAGGATTGCACAGCTCGCATCAGGCTTTCGCGCCAATCTTTCTTTGGAATACCGTCAGAGACTGATTCCACCAACGTGCAACGACCCAGTCTCACTGCCCACAAAAGCAAAACGGCGCCCCAAGGGACGCCGCCTTACAAAATCAGACGTAACGCTTAGCTTGCGCCGTCGATGAACTTAACTGCGTCACCGAAAGTCTGGATCGTTTCTGCAGCATCGTCAGGGATTTCGATCCCGAACTCTTCTTCAAAAGCCATAACCAGCTCAACAGTGTCGAGGCTGTCTGCGCCCAGATCATCAATAAAGGACGCAGCTTCCGTCACTTTGTCTTCTTCAACACCAAGATGCTCTACAACAATCTTGCGTACGCGGTCTGCAACGTCGCTCATATTAAATCCTTACGTTTCTGTGGGCTCTCGCCCGTTGTTCCTAGGGCGTGTGCCCATTGTGATGCGCCCCTCACAGGCCGCGGTCTTATCTGCCCTGCGCAACAGTTAACGTAGCGTCACACACGCAGTCCAGCAAATCTGCGTGGCCTATAACAGAGAATTCTCCATTGGCAAACGCTTTCAGTCGTCGAAAGTGACGACTTGTTAAATCATGGCCATCCCGCCATTCACATGCAAGGTCGTCCCAGTCGTGTAAGCAGCCTCTTGGCTGGATAGATAAAGCACCGCTGCAGCGATTTCCTCGGCCTCGCCCATACGTCCTGCGGGAACCTGCGTCAGGATCCCTGACTTCTGGTCATCGGTCAGCTTATCGGTCATCGCTGTCGTGATAAAACCAGGTGCGACGCAGTTCACGGTAATGCCACGGCTCGCGACTTCATAAGCAATGGATTTCGACATCCCCACCATACCCGCCTTAGACGCCGCGTAATTCGCCTGCCCCGGATTGCCAGTGGCACCAACAACGGACGAAATATTCACGATGCGCCCCCAACGCGCTTTCATCATCCCACGGATCACGCCCTTACACAGACGCATCGTCGATGTCAGGTTGACCTCCAACACCGAGGACCACTCGTCATCCGACATCCGCATAAAAAGATTGTCGCGTGTAATGCCGGCATTGTTGACCAGAATATCCACAGACCCCATCACTTCAGCGGCCTGCTTGGGCAGCGCTGTCACCGCCTCGGCATCACTCAGATTACACGGCAGAACGTGGGCACGCTCACCCAAAGACGCGGCCAGTTCTTCGAGCGGCGCTACACGGGTGCCCGACAAGGCAACGGTTGCGCCGGCATCATAAAGCGCTTTCGCAATTGCACCACCAATGCCCCCGGAAGCACCTGTGACAAGCGCATTCTTTCCATTCAGGTCAAACATTTATACGTCCTTCTTCAACTTAAGCTTTGATCGCAGCGACCGCTGCTACAACATCTTCGGGCGTGCTCACTGCCGCCGTGGTGATACCCCGATCAATCCGCTTGATCATACCGGAGAGCGCCTTGCCAGCACCAATCTCATACACCTCGGTCACACCTTGCGCGGCCATATACATCACGCTTTCACGCCAGCGCACTGACCCCGTCACCTGATCCACGAGCAGGCTACGGATCATCACAGGGTCACTGACCGCTTGCGCCAGAACATTGGCCACCACAGGCACCTTGGGCTGCGCGATCTCGACGTCATCCAGCGCACGCGCCATCGCCTCGGCGGCGGGCTGCATCAGACTACAATGGAAAGGCGCGCTGACTGGCAAAAGCAAAGCGCGCTTGGCACCCTTCGCCTTGGCAATTTCGACCGCACGCTCAACAGCAGCCTTATGACCGGACACAACCACCTGTGCGGGATCATTGTCATTGGCAGCCTGACACACCTCGCCCTGTGCGGCCTCTTCGGCCACCTCTTTCACAGCCGCAAAATCCAGCCCCAAAATCGCGGCCATTGCCCCCACGCCGACAGGCACCGCCTCTTGCATCGCAATGCCGCGCGCCCGCAGCAATCGGGCGGCATCCGCAACAGTAAACGCGCCCGCAGCCGCCAAAGCCGAATATTCTCCAAGCGAATGACCTGCCACGAAAGACGCGGCCTCAACGGTGACACCTTCTGCCTCCAACGCGCGCATCACGGCCATCGAGGTCGCCATCAATGCGGGCTGGGCATTCGCCGTCAGCGTCAGCGCGTCCAGATCCCCATTCCAGATCAAACCAGAAAGATCCTGACCAAGCGCCTCATCCACCTCATCAAAGACGGCCTTGGCCGCCGGATAAGTATCGGCAAGGGCCTTACCCATCCCAATGGCCTGTGCACCCTGCCCCGGAAATACAAATGCGCGCATGAAGCGTCCCCTATTCATTGCCTTTTGTTAGCAAACGCTTACCGCGCCGCGCCCGTCTGCACAAGCAACCACGAAACTGCACAGGGCCAAGATCACTGATGCACAGAACCTGCGCTTTGCCTCAGAACAAGACATGTTACCTATCAATAAACAATCGGAGTTTATTATGTCAGGCACGCAAACCTACGGCACAGTTACAAAAACGTTTCATTGGCTCACCGCCCTTTTGATCATCACAATCGTCCCGCTGGGCGTGATCGCCAACGATCTGCCCTATGAAACCAACGAACAGCTCGCGTTCAAAGCACAGCTGTTTTCCCTGCACAAAACGCTGGGGGTGACCGTCTTTGTGGTTGCCTTGGCACGCATTGTCTGGGCCTTCACCCAAACCAAACCGGCCCCGCTCCACCCCGAGCGCAAGTCCGAGACCTGGCTTGCTGAAACCGTCCACTGGCTTCTTTATATCTCTCTGGTCGCCGTGCCGCTGACCGGCTGGATCCACCACGCCGCGACCGAGGGCTTTGCCCCGATCCTGCTGCCCATCAGCCAAGACCTGCCCTTTGTGCCGAACGATGAAGCAATCGCGAAGCTCTTTGGCGGTCTGCACTGGCTCTGGAGCAAGATCATGGTCGGCTCGATCCTGCTGCATATTGCGGGTGCGCTGAAACACCAGTTTGTCGACAAAGACGCCACTCTGCGCCGCATGTGGTTCGGCAAATCTGAAAGCAGCACACAAGGCAGCCACGCTGGCACATGGACAGCACCGATTGCCGCCGCCGCTCTCTATCTTGCTCTTACCGGTGTGGGTGCTGCAACAGGACTCTACACAGCACCGACCACAGTTGAGCGGATAGAACTTGCACAGGTGTCCTCGGAATGGACAGTCACCGAAGGGTCCATCGGCATCACCATCACGCAGTTCGGCAATGCCGTCACCGGCGGATTCGCGGATTGGACATCGGCCATCAGCTTTGATGAAAATGCAACCGACGTCATGGGGACGGTCGAAACCACCATCTCGATCGGGTCTTTGTCGCTCGGGTCCGTGACCGGACAAGCACTGGACGCAGATTTCTTCAACGCGGCCACCTTCCCCACGGCGGTCTTTACCGCCGACATTCTGGCGGATGGCAACAATTACGTGGCCGACGGCACACTGACGATCAAAGACATTTCGGCGCCGCTATCCTTGCCGTTCACCCTGACGCTCGATGGCGACACCGCAACGATGAACGGATCAATCACCATCGACCGGCGGACCTTCGAGATCGGGCAAAGCATGAGCGACGAGAGCAACCTCGCCTTCCCGGTACAGGTTGATATCGCGCTGACCGCGACCCGCTAAAGAAAAAAGGCCGCGCCCCAAATTTGGGGCGCGGCCTCATTACACCGTAAGTTCGGTATATTTATTCAGGGGCTTGCATTGCCTCGATTGAGATCATGACCTCAACCTCATCGCTGACGAAGGGTGCAAATGCACCAACTTCAAAGTCAGAGCGCAGCAATGTTGTTGTTGCGTCAAAACCGGCCCATGGCATTTCCGCCATTGGGTGCATGCCAACCTGGTTCAGCTTGGCGTCCAGTACAACGGCCTTCGTGATACCGTTCAGCGTCAGATCGCCTGTGATCAGCGCTGTGTCTTCGCCGGTGACTTCGATGCCGGTGGACGTGAAAGTCACCATTTCGTCTTCCGCGGCGTCAAAGAAATCACCGCTCATGAAGTGCGCAAAGCGCTCTTCCCAGCCTGTCAGCATGGTGCGTACAGGGAAAGAAACATTCACGGAAGATGTGGCAGGATCTTCTTGGTTGAAAGCGATTTCGCCTTCAAAACCAGAGAACATGCCGTAAGTTGTGGAATAACCAAGGTGGTTATAGGTAAACACGATCTGGCTGTGGCTCGCGTCCAGAACATAGTTCTGTGTTGTTGCAAATACCGGTGTCGTGAAGGTGGCAGCAGCAAGTGCCGCAGATGTCAAAAGGGTTTTCATAAGGCTTCTCCAAGCTCAATACGTTGTGCGTAGAGTGTAGATAACCCGTCAGATTTTAGTTCATAGCTTCAAAAATGAACACAAGCTGTTCGCGGATACGCAGGGTTGCGCCAGACAGAAAAGGCCGCCCATTTTGGGCGGCCTTTTATCCAATAAAATATCGCTTACAACAGGTCTTTCGCCAACCTGTCCCGCAGCGGCAACAACTGCGCTTCTGTGCCTGCAGCAATCGCGATCGCCTGCGCGCTATCATTATAGCCAAGCAAAAGCTGGGACTGACCTGTGGTCTCATCCGGCTCGAGGTAAATGCCGCTGATTTCGTCGAAGGTATAAAGCCCGACAGTCGTTGGACCACCAAAACGGTTGGCGACCACTTCTCGGATTTCGCGTGCTTTTGTGTCGATATGGACATCTGGCACAGTGCCACGGCTCGCAAACCACAACAGATAGAACCCGATCGCGCCCATGAGCACAGCAGCACCGATGCGCATAAAGCCCACGTCACCATCGAAGAACAAGGTTGGCAGCACCAAGACGCCAAAGGTCGCCGTTACCAAACAGACGCCCAAAAAGAAGCTGATCGCCTGCCCCAGCATCACCGAGACAGGCGCACCAACGCGCGAGCGGACCTTATAGCCCCAAAATACGTCTTCGGTCACAAACGGCGCGGCACGTGCAACGTGATTTACAAAGCCACCCGCAGTCATGTTCATATCTGTCATTCTGCCCACTCCAAACTTATTAAAGACAAGATGCTGGTAAAACCGGGCAATAAAGCGGCAAGCTCAAGGCGAGGTTAAGAAATCTTCGATTGTTGCGAAAAGGCTGCTTTTCTAGGGCATTCATGGCTTGCACCACCGCAGTTCACCTGTATAAGACGCCATCCTTGCTGCAAAATGTATGAACTGCGCAGACTCTCGTGGATGGGACGCATGCAAGGTGAACCGCCCATCCTTTGAAATGTGCTGATAAATGAACTGGAGTTCACATGCCGCTATATGAGCATGTCATGATTGCGCGTCAGGACTTGTCCAACACGCAAGCTGAAGGCCTCATCGAACATTTCGGAACCGTACTTGCCGACAACGGCGGCAAGTTGCTGGAGAACGAATACTGGGGCGTCAAAACGATGGCCTACAAGATCAACAAGAACCGCAAGGGCCACTATGCCCTGCTGCGCACAGATGCACCTGCTCCTGCTATTCAGGAAATGGAACGCCTGATGCGTCTGCACGAAGACGTCATGCGCGTGCTGACCATCAAGGTCGACGCACACGAAGAAGGCCCTTCCGTGCAAATGCAAAAGCGCGAAGAGCGCGGTGACCGTGGCGACCGCCGCGAGCGTCGCTAATCGTTGATCTGAGAAAGGACATCAATCATGGCTACTAAACCATTTTTCCGCCGTCGTAAGTCCGATCCGTTTGAGGGCGATAACGCTCCCAAGATCGACTACAAAGACACCCGCCTTTTGCAGCGCTACATCTCTGAGCGCGGCAAAATCGTTCCCGCCCGTATTACTGCTGTTGGTGCAAAAAACCAGCGCGCTCTCGCCCGTGCGATCAAGCGTGCCCGTTTCCTTGCCCTGCTGCCATACGCTGTAAAATAAGGAAAGCATCCCATGGATATCATCCTACTTGAGCGCGTTGCAAAGCTGGGCCAGATGGGCGAAGTCGTCTCCGTTAAGGAAGGCTACGCACGCAACTTTCTGCTGCCACAGGGTAAAGCACTGCGCGTAAACGCGGCAAACCTTGCCCGTTTCGAAGCTGAAAAAGCCCAGATGGAAGCACGCAACCTTGAAAGCAAGAAAGAAGCCGAAGCGCTGGCTGCAAAGCTTGACGGTGAAAAGTTCATCGTGATCCGCTCTGCATCTGATGCAGGTTCGCTTTACGGTTCCGTCACAACACGTGACGCCGCCGAAGCCGCCACCGCATCCGGTTACTCGGTCGACAAAAAGCAGGTTGTCCTGCTTGGCGCGATCAAAGAACTGGGTCTGCATGACGTCTCGATCAACCTGCACCCCGAAGTGACAGCAACCATCACACTGAACGTGGCACGTTCCGTGGAAGAAGCTGAACTTCAGGAAGCTGGCAAATCCATCGCCGAGCTTGCAGCAGAAGAAGAAGCAGCCGCTGAATTCGAAATTCAGGAACTGTTTGACGATATCGGCGCAGCCGCATCTGACGACGACGATCTGGCTGAGACCGCTGGCGTCGAGACAGCGCAGTCTGATGAGGCCGAAGAAGAGTAATCTTCAAAAGCTTCTACGAGAACAAATCTGGCCGCTCCTTTCGGGGCGGCCTTTTTTTGTGCCGCATGGAAAGCATTCTGCAAAACGTCTGATACTTGTCTCGGATTCACATTTTTTTAGCTCCAATGCGCAATGAATGCTCGCGCAGACACAATAGGAGCTATCATGAAAAAAATCTCACTTGGCCTCGCCATCGCAATTGCCAGCATCCAGCCACTCTATGCTGATGACACAAAGGCGGCGATGGAGGCTTTCCTCACAGATAACATCGCGACATGGGCAACCGACTCAACTCTCTTGGCAGCGATCGAAGCACAGAACCTCAAAACAGCTGGCTATGACCAGGCCAAGATCGATGAATTGGATCAGCTATGGCGCGCGTTCTATGGTATTGACGACGCAGAAGTTATCGCCAACGTCATCAACACACCTGCCGCAGATTTCCTGCGCAGCCAGATCGAAGCGTCAGGTGGTGCCATCACCGAAGCCTTCATCATGGACGCCCGCGGTTTGAATGTCGCAGCATCTGTCGCAACATCAGACTACTGGCAAGGAGACGAAGCCAAATTCCAGGAGACCTACTTGGTTGGTAGCACCGCTGTCCATTACGGCGAAGTTGAGCTTGATGAATCAACCAAACAGGCGCAGGCACAAGTGTCGATGACGATCGTCAACGAAGGCACCGGTACCGCAGTTGGTGCATTGACCGTGGGCATCAACCTCGATGCATTGATGTAGGCGGCGACAATCATTGTGGCGGATTGATTTAACATCTTAGGTTAATCCGCCCTACCGGTCGAAAGTCTCCAATTCCAAACGGGCGTTACAAAACGCACCGTCATAGGTGCCGATCCAGATATCAACGCGCCCATTGGCTGGCCGCGTCAATGTGATCTTCGGATCCAGATTGCCATTGTCGTCATCATCATAATACCAGTTGGCAGAGGCTGTGTTGATCAACAGAGCGGCATCACATTCACTGACCACACGCAGCTCAAGCCGATAGGGGTTCATATTGGAGAGCTGAAATGAAAAGTCCGGCGCGGTCGGGAAATACCCTGCCCCCGTATCCGTCCCCGGCCGCACATTCGGACAATCCCATATATAATTGTCCCCTCCGGCAACAACATCGAAAGCCCGCGGCGTATAAAGCTGCTGGCCACTCGCCTGATAAGATACTTGTGGCGCTGCATTGAAATCCGGACACGCAAGCGCGCTGCCCGCTGTCCCTATAAACGCGCAAACTGCCAACACGGTAGATTTTCGCATGATCTGGCTCCTTCACTTGATGCATTGAGCATAAAGTCGCGCCAATCAAAAAATACCTGCATTTAAAGGTAGTCTTGGAAGGGGTTGGCCCACGCGCCAGACGGGCCATAAAAAAGGGCGCCGCAATGGGCGCCCTTGGTCTTGCAACGATATTGAGAACTTACTCTTCTTCGAGCTTCTCAACAGCTTTCTGCAGGTCATCTTTGCTGACCTCTTTGTCTTTCACAGCAGCCTGCTCAAGGATATGGTCAACGACCTTGTCTTCAAACATTGGCGCCTGCAACTGCTGGCGGAACTGTGCGTTCTGCTGGACAAATTCAAAGAACTGGCGCTCCTGACCTGGATACTGACGCGCCTGGTTCATGATCGCTTGTGTCATTTCCTGATCGGTCACCTTCACTTCGGCCTTCTGGCCGATGTCCGCCAACAACAGACCCAGCTTTACGCGGCGCTCGGCCAGCTTGGTGTGTTCGTCTGTGGGCGTGATCTCAGGGTGATCATGGCCTTCAACCTCAGGGTTTTCTTCATGCCACAGCTGGTGCGCAATCTGGTTTGCTTCAGCTTCAACCAGCAATGTGGGCAGATCGAATTTGACCATCTTGTCCAGCGCATCCAGCAGGCCGCGCTTGGCCACGGCACGCGAAGCTCCGGAATATTCTGCTTCCAGACGCTCGGTGATCTGGCCTTTCAGCGATTCAAGATCTTCGGCACCGAACTTCTTGGCCAGCTCGTCATCCAGCTTTGGCTTCTTCGCACCGCGGACTTCTTTGATGGTGCAAGAAAAGACAGCTTTCTTACCGGCAAGGTTTTCCGCCTGATAGTCCTCAGGGAATGAAACCTCGACGTCTTTCTCATCACCTGCTTTGACTTTCAGCAGGCCATCTTCAAAACCGGGAATGAACGAGTTGGAGCCCAGCACCAGCGGGTAATCCTCGGCAGCGCCGCCATCAAATGGCTCGCCGTCAATTTTTCCAACGAAATCGATCACGACCTGATCGCCATCTTTCGCTTGGGTCTTCTTGGCCTCGTAGGTCACGGCCTGCGGGCTCTCGGCGAGGTTATCCAGCGCTTCTTTGACCGAATCTTCGTCCGCCTTCACAACCAAACGCTCAAGCTTGACCTTGCTGAAATCGATGTCTTCAATCTCGGGCAGTTTTTCGTAAGACACGGAAATCTCGACGTCGTCGCCTTCTTTCCAGTCTTCGTTGGTCATCTTCATCTCGGGCTGCGCCGCAGGACGATCACCGGTCTCTTCCAGATGCGAAGACAGCGCGCCGTCAATGGCTTCCTGCATGCTCTCGCCCATCAGGCGCTGGCCAAACTGCTTGCGCAGCAATGCCATAGGCACTTTGCCTTTGCGGAAACCTTTCATTTCGACCGTAGGCTGTGCTTCTTTCAGCTTCTCTTCAACCTTGGCGTCCAGTTCAGCCGCCGTGACGGTGATCGCGTATTCGCGCTTGAGGCCTTCGTTCAGGGTCTCGGTGACCTTCATGTGCTGTCCTTCTTTTTCAAACTTTGGTGCGGGTGGAGGGACTTGAACCCCCACGCCTTGCGGCGCCAGAACCTAAATCTGGTGCGTCTACCAATTTCGCCACACCCGCATGATCAAAAGGGGCAGGTTTTCGGGCCTGCCCCAGAGTTGGGCGCTGTCTAGCAAAGGTCTGCGGGGGATGCGAGAGGAAAAATCGCCTTAAATGCCCAATGTACGAAAGACTTTGGGCAGTTGCTCGGGCAAGTCCTCGGCAATCAGGCCCGGACCAAAGGATAATGCGCATTCCGTATGCAACCAAGCGCCGGATTCGGCGGCGTGCATCGGGGCAAACCCACGTGCCAAAAGGCCAGTGATAAACCCCGCCAAAACATCCCCTGATCCAGCCGTCGCGAGCCAAGGCGCGCTACGTTCATAGACGGATGCATTGATGCTGCAGCGCCCATCCGGTGCGGCAATCACCGTATCGGGCCCTTTGAACAAAACGACACACCCGGCCCGCTTGGCCGCTGCACGCGTCGCGTCCACCTTGGAATAGGCCGGACCTTTCGTTGCCGGCGCATCCAGTTTCGCGGCCAAATCCGGAAACAGGCGTGCGAACTCACCCGCATGAGGTGTCAAAACGCACTTGTCGTGCAACAAAGCAAAGAGAGGCGCATCGCGCCCGATAAGCGTTAAAGCATCCGCATCCAGCACCATCGCCCGCCCGCTTTTCAAGCCTGCCTCAATGAGGTCACGGCTTTCATCGCTCACCCCCATTCCCGGCCCCATGCAAAGCGCATTAATACGTTCGTCAGACAAAGCGTCATCCAAACCATCCACACCCTTCACCGCCCGCAACATGATCGCATTCAACTGTGCGGCATTCTCGATCAAGGCGGCAGGCGGGCAACCAAGAGTGACGGCCCCTGCCCCAACACGCAGCGCACCGCGGGCCGCAAGACGCGCGGCACCGCCTTTGCCAACGCCACCGGACAGGACAAAAGCATGCCCGTGAGAATACTTATGTGCCGTTTCAGCACGGGCCAGACTGCGTGTCGGCCCTGTCACGCTCTTCACGTTTTCAGGGCTAAGTACATTTGACAGACCAATATCAACAACCACGGTTTTACCTGATTTGAATGGGCCCCACGATAGGACATGACCCAATTTCAGCCGATGAAATGCAACGGTCAAACCAGCAAGAACTGTTTCGGCTGACGCACCCAACTCACGGCCGCTATCGCTACACAGGCCGGACGGGACGTCAATTGCTACTGTTTTTGCGGCAACCAAGGGATCCGCAGCGCGGTCCGCAACCCAGTCGAACACAGCTCCAGTCAGCGGTCTGACCAAACCCGTTCCGAAAAGGGCATCAATATAGAGATCTGCTTCATTATGAAAACGAGGAGCACGTTCAACGCATGCAACCGCCCCCATTTCCGCCCAACGGGCGTAGTTCACCTTCGCATCCGGCGGCAGCTTTTTAGCATCCCCATACAAAAATACCTCAACGTCCCACCCGGCCTCTTTCAGCAGCCGGGCAACGACAAACCCGTCACCCCCGTTATTCCCCGGCCCGCAGAGCACCACGGCGCGATGCCCCTTATCATCTTGCCCGGTAAACTCCGGGGGTTCCGAGGGACAATGGCGACGGGCTGGCTCCCAAGACGGCGCCAATTCAGGCCACTCCTCAAAAATAGCCTCAACAACGCCCCGCCCTGCGCGCTCCATCAGCTCCAACCCCGTCACCTCGCCCGAGGCAATAGCAGCCTGTTCGATGGCGCGCATTTGGGCAGCGGTCAGTAATTCGGTCATGGTTTCAGCATCCAAAGTTTGCAAACAGCACACTGAACGCGCAAGATGCACAAAAATTAGGCAACGTGCAGTCTTTCACCGGGCCAGCTTGCTCTTAGGTTCCGCTACGAATTGTCCCTATGCAAGAGAAATGGTCTGACCACTAACGAAACACACAAGGGGGAGTCGCGAGCGATGAAGAAAATCGAAGCGATCATTAAGCCATTCAAACTCGACGAAGTGAAAGAAGCTTTGCAAGAGGTTGGTGTACAGGGCCTGTCCGTCGTCGAAGTCAAAGGTTTCGGTCGACAGAAAGGCCATACAGAACTCTACCGCGGCGCCGAGTACGTGGTCGACTTTTTGCCCAAAGTGAAAATCGAGGTCGTCTTGGCTGACGACCAGGTCGATGCGGCCATTGAAGCCATCATTGGCGCCGCGAAAACCGATAAGATTGGCGACGGCAAAATCTTTGTCTCGTCCGTCGAACAAGCCATCCGCATCCGCACCGGTGAAACCGGCGACGATGCACTCTAACCAGTAACGACGCTACAAAAAAGGACATCATAGATGGACAATAAGGCTGTTCTAAAACTGATCAAAGACGAGGAAGCCGACTACGTCGACATCCGCTTCACTGATCCACGCGGCAAACTGCAACACGTGACTGTTGTGGCCGATCTCGTTGACGAAGACTTCCTCGAAGAAGGCTTCATGTTCGACGGCTCTTCCATCGCAGGTTGGAAATCAATCGATCAGTCCGACATGAAACTGATGCCACAGGCCGAAAGCGCCTATGTCGATCCGTTCTATGCGGAAAAGACAGTCTGCATTAACTGCAACATCGTTGAGCCCGACACAATGGAAGCCTACGATCGTGACCCACGCGGTACGGCAGTCAAGGCAGAAGAATACCTCAAGTCCACCGGCATCGGTGATGTGTCTTACTGGGGTCCAGAAGCTGAATTCTTCGTCTTTGACGACGTGCGCTTCCAGGTCTCCATGAACAAGGTTTCCTACGAAGTTGACGCCATCGACGGCGCATGGAACACCGACACCGAGTACGAGATGGGCAACACCGGCCACCGTCCCGGCATCAAAGGCGGCTACTTCCCTGTGAACCCCATCGACGACGCGCAGGAAATGCGCTCTGAAATGCTGTCCACAATGAAGCGCATGGGCATGAAGGTCGACAAGCACCACCACGAAGTGGCGTCTTGCCAGCACGAACTGGGCCTGATCTTCGGTACGCTGACACATCAGGCGGACGAGCTGCAAAAATACAAGTACGTGATCCACAACGTCGCACAGGCCTACGGCAAGTCGGCAACATTCATGCCAAAGCCGATCGCAGGCGACAACGGCACCGGTATGCACGTCAACATGTCGATCTGGAAAGACGGCAAGCCGCTCTTTGCTGGCGACAAATATGCGGACCTGTCACAGGAAGCGCTGTACTTCATCGGCGGCATCCTCAAGCACGCCAAAGCGCTCAACGCGATCACAAACCCGTCCACAAACAGCTACAAGCGCCTGATCCCGGGCTTTGAAGCGCCCGTTCTGCGCGCCTACTCTGCACGTAACCGGTCGGGTTGTGTCCGTATCCCATGGGCCGAAAGCCCCAAGGCAAAGCGCGTCGAGGCCCGTTTCCCCGATCCCGCAGCCAACCCATACCTGTGCTTTGCAGCACTGCTGATGGCTGGCCTTGACGGCATCAAGAACAAGATCGATCCGGGTCCCTCTTCGGACAAAGACCTCTACGACCTGCCACCAGAAGAACTGGCAGCGATCCCGACGGTCTGTGGTTCATTGCGCGAAGCGCTGGAATCTCTGGAAGCCGATCACGAGTTCCTGCTGGCCGGTGACGTGTTCACCAAATCCCAGCTGGAAGGCTACATGGAGCTGAAGTGGGAAGAGGTCTACGCCTACGAGCACACACCGCACCCAGTAGAATACAAAATGTACTACAGCTGCTAATTGCTGAAGTGAAACAAAGCCCCGTCAGAGCAATCTGGCGGGGCTTTTTTGTTTTGGCGCAAGAGATACGTCCTAAAAGTGTCGCTTCGCGAAACATCCCGCATAGCTGACCTTCACCTATCTCATAGCGACCATGTGCTTCGCGGCCAAAACCTCAAATATTGTGCGATACGCATCTGACTGCCGCGCCTTTGGGCACGAGGGGCACACAACCATAGACCGATAGGCCCTCATTCGATACCGTTCGAACAGGCTGACTGAAAATTTTTCGACTTTTGACGAAAAATACGCAGCGAAGCCCAGTGATAAAGACTAATAAACAGGGACAAGATTATGAAACTCGTAATTGGATTAGACGGGCGAAGCTCAGGGAAGAAAGCCCTTGAGTTTGCGAAAAGTCTGGCAAAAAAAACGGACGATTGTGAATTGATCGTCGTCTATGTGATCGAATGGTCGCCATTTTCCTTCCAGACTGCTGCGGAAAATGCCGAGCGCCATAAGCGGCGCGAAGAGGAAATCTCGATCGCAAGAGAGCGGGTCGTTGATCCGGCTGTGGCCGATCTTAAGGCCGCTGGTCTAAATGCCCGCGCTATTGTGCGCCATGGCGACGTGGCCGATACGATTGACAGTATCGCACATTCCGAAGGGGCGTCGCAGATTATCGTTGCACGTTCCAGCGAGGGTGGGCTCACCTCACGCATTTTCGGCAGTTCAACAGCGTCTCTCGTGATGCACGCCCGCGTTCCTGTCACCGTTGTCGCATAAGGAGCAATCCAGATGAAAACATTTCAAGCTATTTTATTGGCATTTATTGCCTCGCTGGCTGTTGCGGTTCCTGCACAGGCACAAGAAGCGGCTGCATCGCTCGATGCCCGCGTAAACGAGGCGTTCGCGAACGCCACGGGTTGGTTCGTTAACTTCATCTTCATGTCGATCCCAGGAACAAACTTTCCATGGATCGTCATGTGGTTGGTGATTGGTGCCACGGTTTTCACAATCTACTTTGCCGCCGTGCAGTTCCGGTTCTTCGGCCACGCGATCGCGCTGGTGAAGGGCGACTACTCCGACCCCAATGACGCGGGTGAAGTCAGCCACTTTCAGGCACTCGCAACCGCGCTGTCCGGTACGGTTGGTCTTGGTAACATCGCCGGTGTTGCCGTGGCCGTCGGCATCGGTGGTCCGGGGGCGACGTTCTGGATGATCCTTGCGGGTCTGCTGGGCATGGCATCAAAATTCACCGAATGTACCCTGGGTGTGAAATACCGCAACGAATACCCCGATGGCACCGTGTCAGGTGGTCCGATGTATTACATCTCAAAGGGCTTTGATGAACTGGGCCTGCCCGGCGGTAAAATCCTTGCAGTCATGTTCTCGATCTTTTGTATCCTTGGTGCACTGGGTGGCGGCAACATGTTCCAAGCCAACCAGGCCCATGCGCAGATCACACAGATCACAGGCGACTTCCCCGGTTGGATCACAGGCCTTGTCTTCGCAGCGATTGTCTTTGCAGTGATCGTCGGCGGTATCAAATCCATCGCGCGGGTCACCGAAAAGGTCGTTCCCTTCATGGGCATCCTGTATGTGGGCGCGGCCATTGTTGTGCTGATCGTGAATATCGACATGATCGGTTGGGCCTTTGGTCAGATCTTCGCAGGGGCTTTCACCGGTTTGGGTGTTGCAGGCGGTTTCGTCGGCGCGTTGATCCAGGGTTTCCGTCGTGCGGCGTTCTCGAACGAAGCAGGCGTTGGCTCTGCGGCAATCGCGCACTCTGCAGTGAAAACCAAAGAACCCGTCACCGAGGGCTTTGTGTCCTTGCTTGAGCCATTGATCGACACGGTTGTCATCTGCACGATGACCGCTTTGGTGATCATCATCTCGCAGCAACTGATCATTGACGAAGCGACCGGCAACTACCTGCTCAACGAAGCGGGCACAGCCATTGCGACCGTTGATGGCAACAGCGGTGTTGCGCTGACATCCGCTGCATTCGGGTCCGCGATTAGCTGGTTCCCCTATGTTCTGGCGCTTGCCGTCATCCTGTTCGCGTTCTCGACCATGATCTCTTGGTCTTACTACGGCTTGAAAGCATGGACCTACCTCTTCGGCGAAGGCAAAACGACAGAGCTGGTCTTCAAGATCATCTTCTGCATCTTCATCGTGATCGGCGCGGCAGCAAGCCTTGGCCCCGTGATCGATTTCTCGGATGCTGCGATTTTTGCGATGGCGGTAGTCAACATCTTCTGCCTCTACTTCCTGATGAAAGTGGTCCGCAAAGAGCTGAACTCCTACAGCGCCCGCCTGAAGTCCGGCGAGATCAAGAAGTTCACGCACTAAAGCGTTTGACATGAATGTCGTGAGGCCGCGGTACATGCCGCGGCCTTTTTTGTGGCGCTTGACGAGATCGGATCACGCCCTTGGTCGTTTGAATCCAGAGTACGCGCCTATTCGTTCTGCCCGTGATGCAGCCCGCGTTTTGATGCAAAGTGCAGCACTGTGATGTCGCGCTCTTGGCTGATCGTGTTGGGTCTTGCGCTTGGGGTGTGCGTTTCCAGCGGTTTTGCACGTTTTTCATATGGGCTGATCCTGCCCGCCACGCGGCTGTTCATCTTTGGTATGATCGGCACGAGCGCAAGTCTGCTCTTGTCCGGGCTAACAGAGAGCATCGCCCTTCTTACGCTCTGGGCGTATCACGGCGGGCATAGCAGGCGCGCCCGTTTTCATCGCCGGTGCCACTGGCACTTGCAACCGGGGTCACCGCGTCCGGAACCCCGGTTTCAAGTATGTTTCGGGAGAGTTCGTTGCCCCAGATTGCCCGCCAAGACTTCAAATGGAGTTGATAGATCGCCCCGCGATCCGCCAAGTTTGCCGGACGGATGATTGAGAACATGCGAAACGTTTCTTCTTCACTTAGTTTTGGCTGAATATAGCGTCAGATAATGCTTTTTATCTGCGTGTTATCCAATCGCGACGAGAACAGCGCTTACCAATACCAATAGGGCCAACGTCAGCAGCGCGATCCTACCTGTGCGGGCCCCGGTCAGAAGCCGCTTGATGGCTTGTCCTGCGAGAAGCCATGCACCATTCGATACCGGTGCCACGACTGCAAAGGTGCCCGCCATAAGCACTGCCCGTCCGGTCGGTGTTGGTGCTAAGTCAACGTAAGCACTCGAGATCGCTATCATAATGCTCCAAGTTTTCGGGTTAACCCATTGAAAGAGCGCGGCCTGCAGTAGTGTGAACGGCTGTGAGTCTGCTTCAGATGTGGTGCCCACTTCTTGTTTCTCAGACGCTGGAAACAATGCTGGGCGCGCAAGCTGCCAGGCAAGCCAAGCCAGCCAAATTGCCCCCGCGAACCGAAGGATCAACGCGATCATAGGTATGCGCTCAAAAATTGCGCCAAGCCCGAAATTAACCGCAACCAGCATCGCAATCGCACCAAGCGCAATGCCTGCGATATGCGGAATACTTCTACGCCAGCCGAACGCAGCGCCAGAGGCCATCACCATCAGGTTGTTTGGACCAGGCGTAATGGAGGCCACAAAGACAAAGCTTACAAAGGCGAGGAATAGTGGAATATCAACAGTCATAGCCAAAGCGTATGGAATAAGTTTATCTTCGAAAATACAGAATACCGCAGCTTATAGCTGCATTTTTGCAGGTACGGCGCATGGACTGGAACGACTTTCAACTTCTCGATGCGGCTGGACGCTGCAGTTCGCTCACGGAACTCTCCAAAGAGCTTGGAGCCGATCCAACAACGGTGAGCCGACATATGCGCAAAGTTGAGGATCATCTGGGCCTTACGCTGTTCGAAAGGACACGGGGGCGATTGGTCCTGACACCACAAGCCCAGCATCTCGCGCAGCATATTTCGCCCATGTCGTCAGCTGCATTGCGTGTGTTGCGAGAAGCTCGTGTGTTTCAAGACGCACCCGCAGGCAAGGTGGCCGTGAGCGCACCCCCAACAATCACCCGACATCTTTTGGCGGGACGGATCGGGAAATTAAGCGCAAACTTCCCGACGATCACACTCGACCTCACAGTAGAGCGCAGTAACGTTCGCTTGGACAAGTTAGAGGCAGATATTGCGGTGCGTCTTGGACGGCCAACAGACATAGCGGCAGAAATTCTGATACAACGTGTCGGTAGCCTTCCCTATGCGGTGTTTGGTCTTTCCGGCAGCGTCACAGATCGATGGATTTGCTATCCACAAGAGTTCAGCCACCTTCCGGAAGCAGCCTGGGTTGAGGAACAGCTTGCTGGGCATGCGCCAATTCTGCGGAGTAACGACCCCGACGTCATGGCGGCTTCTGCTGCAGATGGTATTGGGAAAGCACTTCTTGCCGTGCCAGCAGGTGCAGCAGTCGCTGCCATTGAGCAATTGGGAGAGCCCGTCCTGCAAAAAGAAGTCTACGTCATGCGCAGACCAAGCCCAGATACACAATCTGCGATCAATCTGGTTCATGAATGGTTGGTAGATACCCTCACGACCGGTCTGCGAGCTTGGTGAATCCGCGTATCTCTTGCATTGGTGGGAAATCTTTAGGACCTCACCCCGTTCACTATGGCGATGCAGACCTCCAATTCATTAGCTTGAACGGCAGCTTCGTCCCGCATAGCAGACATGAACACACCACACCCCAAAAGCTTGCCCACCCACTGCGACACTCCATCCACCTCCAAACCCTTGACACCCCACCGCATCCTGCAACTCTGTCAGCGGTTCATCCCGGAGGCACATCATGAAGAATTTCTCAGCCACCCTCACGCTGATCGCGCTCACGACACCCGCATTCGCCGATGTCACAGTCAGCCACGGGTTTTCCACCTTTGGTGATCTGAAATACGGCCCCGATTTCACCCATTTCGATTACGCCAACCCCGACGCCCCCCAAGGCGGCACCATGTCCCAGCGACAGCTGTTCGGGACCCCCACCTTCGACAGCCTGAACACCTTTATCATCAAAGGTGATAGCGCCCCCGAAGTCAGCGTGCACATCTACGACAGCCTCATGGTGCGCGCCAATGATGAACCCGACGCGCTTTACGGGTTGATCGCCGAGACCATCGAATACCCCGAAGATCTATCCTACGTGGCCTTCAACATGCGCCCCGCCGCCCGTTTCCACGACGGCACCCCCGTCACCGCTGCCGATGTGGTTTTCACCATCAACGCGCTGCAAACCGAAGGGCACCCCTACTACCGCAACCTGCTGTCCGATGTGACCGCCGTCACAGCAGAAAGCGACCATCGCGTCCGCTTTGATCTGGCCCCCGGTGCTGGCAGCGGCCTGTTGGGCAGCGTCGCCGAACTGCCCGTGCTGCCTGCGCATTTTTACGACACCGTGGATTTCGCCGAAAGCTGGATGGATATCCCGCTCGGGTCCGGCCCCTATGAGGTGGCGAATGTCGACGCCCCCCGTACCATCACATTCTGCAAAGACCCTGATTACTGGGGCGCAGACCTGCCCGTGAACGTGGGCCGCAATAATTTCGAATGCTTCAATTACGAATATTTCGTCGATGACACCGTGGGGTTGGAGGCCTTTGCCGCCGGTGAATACCACATGCGCGTCGAATACCGCTCGGCGTCATGGGCGACAGGCTATGATTTTCCTGCCGCGACGCGCGGTTGGGTCCAGCAACTCTTGATCCCCGATGGCCGCCCCGCCAATGCCCAAGGTATCTGGTTCAACATGCGAAATCCCGTGCTGCAAGACATCCGTGTCCGCCAAGCTCTTGAATATGCGTTCAATTTCGAATGGACGAATGAGACGATTTTCTACGGCACCTATACGCGCAACGACAGTTTCTTTGAAAACACCGATATGCAGGCGACAGGTATTCCCGAAGGCGCAGAGCTGGCCCTGCTCGAAGAATTCCGCGACCAACTGCCCCCTGAAATCTTTACCGCACCCGCCCATGTCCCCAACCCGGGCAGCGACCGCCCCCGCGACCGTGGCGATCTGCGCATCGCAGGTGAATTACTAGAGGCCGCAGGCTGGACCGTGGGCGATGACGGCATGCGCCGCAACGCAAACGGAGAGATCCTGCACCTTGAATTCCCCGACAGCAGCCGCAGCCTTGAGCGGATCATGATCCCCTATACCGAAAACCTCAAAGCACTTGGCATCGACGTCGAGTTTGAGGTGATCGACCCAAGCGCATGGACCCAGAGGCGGCAGGCCTTTGATTTTGATCTGTCATCAACCGCTTGGTCCGTGGCCACGACACCGGGGGCCGAATTGCGCGCCTTTTATGGATCTGCCGCCGCCGATGCCGAAGGCAGCAACAACCTCACCGGTCTGGCCGATCCTGTGGTCGACGCCCTGATCGAACGGGTTGTTGTTGCGACCACCCGCGAAGACCTGACCACCGCCGTGCGCGCCTTGGACCGTGTGCTGCGGTCCAAACATATCTGGATCGGCGGCTGGAACCTAGGGGCGCACCGCGTGGCGGTTTGGGATATCTTCGGCATGCCTGAAACCCCTGCCCCCTATGATTTCTTCCGCAACGTCGATTTCTGGTGGTTTGATCGCGACAAATACGATGTGCTGGTCGCCGAAGGTGCGCTGGACAGTGGGCTGTGACCACGATCAAGTGTACTGATCTTCGACAAACCTGAGTAAAAAGGGCGCCACATGCCAACCGAAAAGCTGACCTTCACCGGACATGGCGGTGATACGCTTGCCGCGCGCCTTGATCTGCCGAACGGGCCGCATCTTGCCACAGCGCTTTTTGCGCATTGCTTTACCTGCTCCAAAGACATTACCGCCGCCCGCCGCATTGCTGCGCGCCTGTCAGCCATGGGGATCGCGGTGCTGCGGTTCGACTTCACCGGACTGGGCCATTCCGAGGGCGAGTTCGAAAACACCAGTTTTACCTCCAACGTCGATGATCTGATCGCCGCCGACAAAGCGCTGGCCGCGCGCGGCATGGCGCCGTCTTTGCTGATCGGCCATTCGCTGGGCGGTGCTGCCGTTCTGAAAGCCGCCCCCATGCTGCAGGGCATCAAGGCGGTCGTCACGATCGGCGCCCCCTTTGATCCCAGCCATGTCACCCATAATTTTGCCAGCGCACTTCCCGAAATTGCGGATCAGGGCGTGGCAGAGGTAACGCTTGGCGGGCGCCCTTTCCGCATCGGCAAGGGCTTTGTCGAGGATGTGAGCAAAACCAATCTCAAAGCCTCTATCGAAAAACTGGGTGCGGCTCTTCTGGTCCTGCACGCGCCGCGCGACGCCACTGTCGGGATCGAGAACGCCGCGGATATCTTTCTGGCCGCCAAACACCCCAAAAGCTTTGTCACGCTTGATGACGCCGACCACCTGATCACGCGGCCTGCGGACGCAGAATACGCCGCAGACGTGATCGCAACATGGTCCAAACGCTATCTCAAACTGGCAGAACCCAAGGCGCAAGATGCGGTGCCCGAGGGCATCATGCGTGTGACGGAAGCGGACGCAGACGGCTTTCTGCAAGACATCCAATCAGGCTCGCACCATTTGCTCGCAGATGAGCCCACCGAATACGGCGGTATGAACAAGGGGCTTTCGCCATATGGCCTTGTTTCCGCCGGTCTGGGGGCCTGCACGTCCATGACCATCCGCATGTATGCCCGGCGCAAAGGCTGGCCCCTGACAGGGGTCAGCGTCGATATCGCACATGGCAAGCAACACGCAGCGGATGCAGCTGATACGGCGGATGCCAAGGTTGATCACTTTGAGCGCACGATCCGGCTTGAAGGCGATCTGAACGCCGAACAACGCGCCAGACTGCTTGAGATTGCGGACAAATGCCCCGTGCACCGCACGCTTGAGCGGTCGTCGACCATCACCACCCATCTGGCATGAAAAAAGGCGCAAGCATTATGCTTGCGCCTTTTTCCAGATTCGAAAGTGTCGCTTAAGAGCGCGCGCTACCAATCAGCTTCCACAGACCGGGCACGAGCAGCGCCGCAAGACCCAGCTTCAGCGCGTCACCAATCAGGAACGGCACCAGACCGACCTCAACCGCCCAAGTCAGGCTGTTGCCGTAAAGCACGCTCAACCACGCCACACCGGGCAGATAGATCAGCGCGTTGGCGATCAGCAGTGCAACACCCATCATCAGAACCGAGCGGTCCCACCCAGCGCGGGCTGCAAACCCAAGCGCCAGCGTCGCCAGCACATAGCCCACCAGATAGCCGCCAGTGCCGCCCATCATATAGGTCAGACCTGCGGTTTCGGCAGTCGAGCCTGCAAAGACATCAAAGCCAAGCGCGCCGATAATCATGTAGCCCATGATCGTCGCCAGCCCCAAGCGCGGCCCGTAGGTCGCACCAATGGTCAGGACAGCGAACGTGCCCATAGTGATCGGCACTGGCCACATCGGCACTTTGATTTTCGCCATGATCGCCAGAAACGCGATGCCCAGAACCACCATTGCGGCCTGTTTGATGCGCAGTGCGGTGCCTGTCGACGGGCCGAACGCCTCGGCCAGAACTTTATCGTTGAGTGCGAGGGCCATGTGCCGCTCTCCCCTATTGTTTATTTCGTTGCCTTTTTATTGCCGATGCCGCGTCGCGGCGCAAGAGAGATGGCCTATGTGCCAGAAATTCTTACGTATGTGGTGTAAGAGGTGTAGTCCTTGCGCGGCCCTGTCACGGACCAAACGGCTTGCCATTCGGGCCATTTCGTAAAGTCATAACGCACTGTATAATAATCATCTCCACAAGGATGATCCGAGCCTGCGACATGGCCCTCTGGCACAAACCGGTGAAACGGGCGGCCATCGGCAAAAGACACATCAACATGTCCTCCTGCAAATTGCCAGATATAGTTGCGTTCTGCGCGCATCGCAGGTCCCTGATCTAACCTTAGCTGTCCTGCCTCATGGTAATGCAACACCGTCTCCCCATTGCGTTTCAGGATCGCCTGACCAAAGAAAACGCCCCGCTGCTTGGCAAACCTGTCATCAATATGCCGCGTCATGCGCCAAGCACCTGCAAAATCCGATTGCGCGAACATGTATTCTCTCCCTTGAGGGTTCAGGCCCGGCCCCTTATGACGCAGGGGAAATCCCCTGCCCACCCCCTTGATAAAGGTGCCTTGCTATGATCCCTCGCTATTCCCGCCCCGAAATGACTGCCATTTGGGAGCCAGCAACCAAATTCCGCATCTGGTACGAGATCGAAGCGCACGCCTGCGACGCGCAAGCAGCCCTTGGCGTGATCCCCAAAGAGAACGCCGAAGCCGTGTGGAAAGCCAAAGATGTTGAATTTGATGTGGCGCGCATCGACGAAATCGAAGCGGTCACAAAGCACGACGTGATCGCCTTTCTGACCCATCTGGCCGAACATATCGGATCAGACGACGCGCGCTTCGTGCATCAAGGCATGACATCGTCTGACGTGCTGGACACAACGCTGAACGTGCAACTGGTCCGCGCCGCTGATCTGCTCATCGCCGATATGGACCGCGTCCTCGCCGCCCTGAAAACCCGCGCTTATGAACACAAAGACACCGTTCGCATTGGTCGCAGCCACGGCATTCACGCCGAACCCACGACGATGGGTCTGACCTTTGCACGCTTCTACGCCGAAATGGACCGTGGCCGCGCCCGCCTTCTAAACGCCCGCGAGGAAATCGCGACCGGTGCAATTTCCGGCGCTGTCGGCACATTCGCCAATATTGATCCTGCGGTTGAAGAGCATGTCTGCGAAAAACTGGGCCTGAAACCCGAACCCATCAGCACCCAAGTCATCCCCCGCGACCGCCACGCGATGTTCTTTGCCACGCTTGGCGTGATCGCATCCAGCATCGAAAACATCGCGATCGAAGTGCGGCACATGCAGCGCACCGAAGTGCTGGAAGCCGAAGAGTTTTTCTCTGCCGGTCAAAAAGGCTCGTCCGCGATGCCGCATAAACGCAACCCCGTGCTGACCGAGAACCTGACCGGTCTGGCGCGTCTGGTGCGCATGTCGGTGGTGCCGGCAATGGAAAACGTGGCCCTCTGGCACGAGCGCGACATCAGCCACTCATCCGTGGAACGCGCAATTGGTCCAGATACGACGATCACGTTGGATTTCGCGCTGAACCGTTTGGCAGGTGTGATCGAAAAGCTGGTGATCTATCCAGATAACATGCTGGCCAACATGAATAAATTCCGTGGGCTGGTGATGTCACAGCGCGTGCTGCTGGCGCTCACACAGGCCGGTGTCAGCCGTGAAGACGCCTATAAACTGGTGCAGCGCAACGCGATGCGCGTCTGGGAACAAGGCGCCGATTTCAAAACCGAACTCCTTGCCGACGCCGATGTGCTGGCCGCCCTTTCTGCCGAGGAGATCGAAGAGAAATTCGACCTCGGGTATCACTTGAAGCACGTTGATACGATTTTTGCGCGCGTTTTTGGCGCGTAATAGAAGGTAAAAACCTGATCGCCCAACAAGGGGCGATCAGGTCCATATCATCGCGCCCCTAGAGCTTTGACGGCGCATGTACCGCCTGATTTTGGAGCGTATGCGTCGATTTTGGCGCATTCGCCGGCTTCGCCTCCATCATCTTCTCTGCTTTGGGCGTAGCAGGCTTTGCTGTTTTTGCCTGATCCGCATTGCGCGGACGTATCCCCGAAATTTTGCCCTTCATCGCGACGTACTTGCGATTGTCATGTGCGTTCACATAAGCCTCGCCGATTGGATAGACCGGATATCCAAGCTGACGCATCGTGCGCGCGAAGACGGGCGGACACAGCGCCATGATCTCGGTCCCGCCATGTTCGCGGGCCTGTGCCACCACACCGTCCAGCAACATCGCCAGACACTCGGAACGTTCGGCATGGGTTGTAATATCTTCTGAAATTACGATTCGGGTGGCTTCCCAAATATTTGGACTGACCTCTGCCTCGGGAAGAATGTCCGCAGGAATACCGATCAGCTTTCCGTCAACGGCATCACGCAGCATATAGGTATGAGAGCCCCATTGCGCCGTTGTCGCCATCGTGCGCATCCCCCCGACAACCTTACCATCTTTGATAACGAGCGAATAATACGCCTTTGGGTTGTCGTATTGATCCATTTCGACGTCATCATCATGCGGGATATCCCAGCCCAATTGATCAACAAAAAATTTCTTGCGCAGCGCAAGGAATTCAAAAAACGCAGTTCCGTATTTGTGAAGCTCCGTCAGGTTAAATGTAATATTCTCCATAGTCTTCCCTCTGGTTGTGAATGAATGTTGACGAAGGCCCCCACCTTCGCCGTGGCACTTGCCACGATAACGCTTACAATTTAGTTCTATTTGATAGGAATGTGGAAAGAAATTCTGAAAAAACTCAGATTAATCCATATTGGCTCGCCAATGCGGCGGCCTGTGTTCCGGTCTTTGCCCCAAGCTTGAGCTTGGCGTTTTTCAGGCGTTGTTTGACCGCGCCCTCGCTTACGCTCAACTCAAAGGCGATTTCTTTGAGCCTCTTGCCGTCTTTCACCATTCCCAGCGCTTCAAGCTCGGCTTTGGTCAAATTTTTCGGCGGCGCAGTTTCGTTGTGGCGACGCAAAAGATAGGCTTGGAGCAGCTTCATCTCAAGATCCGTATATTCACGGTCTGCTCGCGTAAAAGATGCAAAAGACCGCTGATCGTCGACGGTGCTGTCAAAGACTGAAACAGTGACGCCATAACGCATGCCAAAGGTCTGCGCCTGCGCGATAATCCTCTTGGGGTCCTCGATATTGAACGCGCTCCAGCGGATCGCACCCACATTGGCGTAGGACCACCGCAAGACAGGATCAAAAAGTGCGAACTGCTGCTTGGTGTAATAATTGACCCACTCTTGTGGAAAAGCGTTCACCTCTTCCATAGGAAAAGCGAAACCGATCCGTAATGCGATGTAATGGCCGGACGGAGCAAGCTGCTCTATCTCTTCCGGGCCAAGCAGTGTCGACATTTACTTTCCTTGCAGCAACGGACCAAAGATAAATCGCTTGTGAGAGCGGTAGGGTATACACTAATGTCAACACATCTGGGGCACAATATCGACAAACGCGGCCTCTTGGCAACCTGAAAGCGAGTAAAGTTCAGTGCGTTCGACTCAACAGGAAATAAGTGAAACACTTGGCAAGCTCAATGAACTCGCACCTGCTGGTTACGCTTTAGGCTTTCACATTGCCTATACAACGCCAAAATTCGTGTTTCAGTCCTATCCCAAGGCATGGCTGGATCACTATTCCAGCAATGGTTTGATCATGGTGGATCCAATGGTCGCATGGGGCTTTGGGAACGAAGGCACACTGCGCTGGTCTGGGCTTGATGATGCCGCTGGGGTTTTGGCGCTGGCCGGTGAACATGGTATGAAATTCGGTGTTGTGGTGTCTTGCGTGTCTGACGAAAGCCGCAGCCTGGGCGGTTTCTCTCATCCTGACCGTGAATTTACCGATGACGAAATCGAACAGCTGCACGATTGTTTTGTCGCGATCCATGATCTGACCGCTGACACTGCCCAGCTTGACCCGAAGACCGTTGAGCAGCTTAAAAAAATGTCGATCATGGTCACGCATCCCGGGTCTTAAGCCATTTGAGCTAACTAATATTTTACGGTCACTTGATTAAGGTGACCCTATGGATTTTAGCATCTCACCCACCTCCGATATGTCCCTAACGCGTCGTCGCAAGGCCGCTATGGTCGTGCATATGTTGCTTGAGGACGGCACTTCGCTGTCTTTAGGGCAGCTTCCCGAATCCCTGCAGCTGTTGTTGACCGATGAATTGGGCGCGCTCCGGCGGGTGGATAAAGCAACCGTTTCCGCCGTCGCAGAAGAATTCACCGCCGAGCTTGAGGCGGTGGGCCTGACAGCACCCGGCACACGCGACGGCGCCATCACGGCACTTGCCGACCACCTGAGCCCGGTTTTGGCGAGCAAGTTGCGCAACCAATTGGAAAGCGTGCGCAACGGCGATCACTGGCCGATCGTCGTCGACCTCAGCGTTGAACGGCTTATCACCATCATGCAGGCTGAAAGCATCGAAATCTGCGCGGTCGCCCTGTCCAAACTGCCGGTTGGCAAGGCTGCCGAGGTGCTGACAAAGACACCCGGCGAAAGGGCACGCAGAATCACCTATGCGATGTCCCAGACCGAAGATATTTCACCCGACGCCGTGCGCCGGATCGGTGCGGCACTGGCTGCGGACTATGGCCACCCTGCCGATCTTGCCTTTGAAAAGGCGCCAGTGCAGCGTTTGGGGGCCATTCTGAACTCGACTGTCACAGAAACACGCGAAGACGTGTTGGAAGGGCTGCAAAGCACGGATCCCGATTTCGCCAGCAATGTGCGCAAGGCCATCTTTACCTTCAAAGACATCGCACCACGGATCAAACCGACCGATATTCCAAACGCGATCCGCAACGTCGATGGCGATACGCTCACCACGGCCATCGCAGCCGCACTCGCCGGTGATGAAGCGCTGGTAAATTCAGCAGAGTTTATCCTCAAAAGCCTGTCACAACGTATGGCGGGTCAGTTGCGTGAAGACGCCGGGGAACGCGGGCGCGTCAAAAAGGACGATGCCGAAAAAGCCATGGCCGCGATCACCACCGTGATCCGAGAAATGGCCGATGCCGGTATCATCACCCTGATTGATCCCGACGCGGTTGACGACGCAGAGGAGAGCTAAACCCACGAATAGTGATTCACGTCGGTGATAGAATCCCCTAAGCTAGCTGCATGACTGATGATCCTCCTTTCGCTGGCCGTCGCTGGCACGACATGGGCGGCGGTGCCGCAGGCCCCGTTCCTTCTGACCAGCATGATTTTTCGCTTTGGGAAAAACGTGTTGATGCGCTGATGATTATTGCCTCGAGCAAAGGGCATTTTACCGTCGATGGGCTGCGCCGCGTGCTCGAAGACATGGGTGAAGAGGCGTTCGAGACAATGACCTACTATGAACGCTGGATCGCCTCGGTGAATCAAAACCTGATTGAGGCCGGTGTTTATACAACCGCCGAACTCGCGCAGCGCATGACCGAGGTCGCGGCACGCGGTACCACATATGGCGAGGCCGCAAGTGACTGACCGCCAATATATGCGGGTGCGCGCAGACATGCCGCCCGGCCATGTCCGCACGCCTTGCTACCTGCGCGGCAAGATCGGCTGGGTCGAACGCACGCTGGGCCCCTTCCCCAACCCCGAACAATTGGCCTACGGGCTGAACGCCGCCCCCTTGCCCTTGATGCGGGTCCGCTTTTCCATGGCCGAGGTCTGGGGCGATGCATCCGAGACACCCACCGACACGATCGACGCCGAAATCTATAGCCACTGGCTTGAACCCGCAGAGGCACCCCATGCCCCATGATCACCACGACCATCTATCGCCCTCTGGCCACCCCTACCGGCCCGACGATGACCACCCGCTAACCTACTGGCAGCAAATGGAAATCGCGGTGCGCGAACTGCTGATCGAAAAAGGCGTGACCACCGCCGCGGCCATCAACGCACAGATCGAGGCCATGGATGCACGCAGCCCCGCCCATGGCGCCGCTGTCGTTGCACGCGCCTGGACCGACCCTGACTTTCGTGCGGCCCTGCTAGAGGATGCCAGTGCTGCGACCCGCGACATGGGGTTTGATATCGGCCCGATGCGCCTGATTGCGCTGGAAAACACCGAGACCATCCACAACATCGTGGTCTGCACCTTGTGTTCCTGCTACCCCCGCAATCTGTTGGGCTTGCCCCCCGATTGGTACAAATCCCGCGCCTATCGGTCCCGCACCGTCAAAGAACCACGCAAAGTGCTGGCCGAATTCGGCGTGACATTGCCCGACACCACCACCGTCCGCGTCCACGACAGCACCGCTGACATGCGCTATGTCGTGATCCCGCACCGCCCCGCGGGCACCGACGGTTGGAGCACAGATGAGCTTGCCACCTTGGTCACCCGCGACAGCATGATCGGCACCGGGCTTGCCAAATCACCGGATGCCGCGTGACGACTGAACCGCCACTCACCGGAACCAAGGCTGATTGGCTGGCAGACCGCGCCTTGCGCGGCTTGATCGGCACGCTGATGCGCCTGCCATATGAAACGCGTGTCCGCATGATGGGCAGCGCGCTGCGCCGTGCGATCGGCCCTTTGGCCGGATATCGCAAGCGGGCCGAACAAAACCTTGCGTTGATCTATCCCGACATGGGCGTCATCGACAGACGGAAGATTGCAGAACAGTGCTGCGACAACTTCGGGCGCACGGTCATCGAGAATTATTCTTGGCGCGAATTCGGGGAGAAAATAAGCAATATCAAACCGCAAGGCGATGGTCTTGACGTGCTATCCGATGCGACCCAAGCAAAACGCCCGGTGCTCTTTGTCACGGGCCACTTTGGCAACCACGAAGCCCCGCGACAGGTACTGACCGCGATGGGCCATACCATTGGCGGCCTCTACCGCCCCATGCAAAACGCCTATTTCAACGATCACTACGCCAAAACGATGACCTCTTGGGGTGGCCCCGTTTTTGCCCAAGGCAGGCGCGGCACCATGGGGTTCGTGCGGCATCTACGTGGTGGCGGCATGGGGACGCTACTTTATGATGTCTCGGCTCCGGGGCCCATTTTACCGTTCCTCGGGCATCCCGCACAAACGTCCCTGTCCGCTGCCGAGATTGCCTTGAAAATCGATGCCGTGATGATCCCCTATTTCGGGATCAGGCAGGCCGACGGGCTGTCATTTGAGGTTGAGGTCGAAGCGCCCATTGCACATGACACGCCCGAAAACATGCTCTTGGCCATGAATGCACGGCTTGAGGCGCAAATTGCGCGCAATCCGTCACAGTGGTTCTGGGTGCATAGACGTTGGAAAAACGGCGGCCTTGGCGCCTAGCGCAGCACGGCCGCGCCGACAATCGGGCCATCTGTCGAGCGCTGCAAGATCACAACAATCGGGCTATCGCCTTCGGCATAAACCTCGAACGCCAAGGGCGACCGCCCGTCCCACTCAGCGATGACATCCCAAGAGGTCACGATGTTGGCGTAGCTGATGTTGCGCCCCGCATTTTCGCCGCGTCCAATGGCAACTGTTTCCTCCGGCGTATAGCGGACAAGCTGCACAGCATAGTCGCCCCCCTCACCAGGCTCAGCGGTAATAAGAACCCCTGTATCACGGCGGGTCAGTTTAAGATCAAAAAGATTGCCCGCTTCTTTTTGCGCCTGAAGCGCGTCCATCACCTGCATCGGGCGCGAGCCGACCACCTGTTCGACGCCATTGATAATCATCTGCGGCGTATAAACCGACGTCGCGTTTGCAGCGCGGGCGTAGGCGTGCTGACGTTCGGTGAAGGCAGGATTGCCAAAGCTATCCTTCCAACCGATGTAATCCCAGTAGTCCACATGCAACGCCAAAGCGATCACATCATCCCGCTTGGCCAATTCCTGCAACATCGCGTCCGCTGGCGGGCAAGACGAGCACCCTTGCGAGGTATAAAGCTCTACCACCACCGGGCCGTCTTGGGCCAGAACCTGTGTCGCTTGCACAAGACCAAAGACGGACAGAGCAGCAAGAAGATAACGCATGAAGGACCCCGGTCATTGATATTCTTGATCCGGTTTAATCAGGTTAGACTGAAATGGCCAATCAACGAATTGCGATTGCAAAGTTAACAATGTTTCAGCGCCAAACGCCGTTGATCTTTATTGTGTGCAACAGTATACAACGCGCAAAAGCGCCGCATTGCATGACGAATCTGCATGGTGCATCACCGTCAACACAAGCAATGCTATAGCATCCGCCACGAAAGGGAACGCCATGACGATCACAGTCGGCAAAGATACCGCCAAGACACGCAAAACCCTCAAAGTCGGTGACCAATCGGTCGCTTACTATTCGATCCCCGCAGCAGAAGCTGCAGGTTTGGGTGACTTCTCCAAACTCCCCGCCGCACTCAAGGTCGTACTTGAAAACCTGCTGCGGTTTGAGGATGGCGGCTTTTCTGTTTCCGTAGACGATATCAAAGCCTTCTCCGCTTGGGCCGACAACGGCGGCAAGAACCCCCGCGAAATCGCCTACCGCCCTGCCCGCGTGCTGATGCAGGACTTCACCGGTGTGCCGGCGGTCGTTGACCTTGCCGCGATGCGCGACGGGATCGTGGCCCTTGGCGGTGACGCCCAGCAAATCAACCCGCTGAACCCTGTTGATCTGGTCATCGACCACTCGGTTATGATTGATGAATTCGGCAATCCACGTGCGTTCCAGATGAACGTGGACCGCGAATATGAACGCAACATGGAGCGTTACCAGTTCCTCAAATGGGGCCAAGGCGCATTTAACAACTTCCGCGTGGTCCCCCCGGGCACAGGTATCTGCCATCAGGTGAACCTTGAATATCTGGCGCAAACAGTCTGGACGGACAAAGACCAGAATGGTGAAGAAGTAGCCTACCCTGACACGCTCGTCGGCACCGACAGCCACACCACCATGGTCAACGGTCTGGCCGTTCTGGGCTGGGGTGTTGGCGGGATCGAGGCCGAGGCCGCGATGCTGGGCCAGCCCGTCTCCATGCTGATCCCCGAGGTTGTCGGCTTTGAGCTGACCGGCCAAATGATTGAAGGCACGACCGGCACTGACCTTGTTCTAAAAGTCGTGGAAATGCTGCGCGAACTGGGCGTTGTCGGCAAATTCGTTGAATTCTACGGCGCTGGTTTGGACGTGCTGCCACTGGCCGACCGTGCAACAATCGCCAACATGGCACCGGAATATGGCGCGACCTGCGGCTTCTTCCCCATCGACGGCGAAACGCTGCGCTACCTGCGCAACACAGGCCGCGACGAAGACCGGATCGCATTGGTCGAAGCCTACGCCAAGGAAAACGGTTTCTGGCGCGATGAAAACTATGCACCCGTCTACACAGACACGCTGCACCTCGACATGGGCACCATCGTTCCTGCGATCTCCGGCCCGAAGCGTCCGCAGGATTACACACCGCTCACACAGGCCTCAACGGCCTTCATGGATGTTGTGAACGAATATCGCGGCATTGATAGCACGGCTGCGGCAGAAGATATGGCCGCCGAAGGCCCTGCCCCGACAGAACCGATGGACCCACGTAAATCACAAGCCGTGAAGGGCGAGGATTATAAGTTACGCGACGGCTCTGTCGTGATCGCGTCGATCACCTCCTGCACCAACACATCCAACCCCTACGTGATGATCGGCGCTGGCCTGGTGGCGCGCAAAGCACGCGCCTTGGGTCTGAACCGCAAGCCTTGGGTCAAGACATCGCTGGCACCTGGATCGCAGGTTGTGTCCGAGTATCTTGAGGCCGCAGGCCTGCAAGAAGATCTGGACGCCATCGGGTTCAACCTTGTGGGCTACGGCTGCACCACCTGCATCGGTAACTCTGGCCCGATCCAGAAAGAACTGTCCGAGGCCATCGCCGAGGGTGACCTGATCGCGACGTCCGTTCTGTCCGGCAACCGCAACTTCGAAGGGCGCATCAGCCCTGACGTGCGCGCCAACTACCTTGCATCACCACCGCTGGTCGTGGCCTATGCGCTGGCGGGCGACATGAACATCGACATGATCAATGATCCATTGGGTCAGGACCAGAACGGCAATGACGTCTACCTCAAGGACATCTGGCCCACCAATGCCGAGATTAACGCCTTGGTCGAGAAAACCGTGACCCGCGAGGCGTTCATCAGCAAATACGCCGACGTCTTTAAAGGCGACGAGAAATGGCAGGCGGTCGAAACCTCAACAGGTGAAACCTACGACTGGCCTGCAGCTTCGACCTACGTGCAGAACCCGCCATATTTCAAAGGCATGTCCAAGGACGCAGGCACGATCAAGAACGTCGAAAACGCCAAAGTTCTGGCCGTTCTGGGCGATATGGTCACCACGGACCACATCTCGCCTGCCGGTTCGTTCAAAGAAAGCACCCCCGCGGGCCAATATCTGCTGGACCGTCAGGTGCCTGTGCGCGAATTCAACTCCTACGGTTCGCGTCGCGGCAACCACGAAGTCATGATGCGCGGCACATTCGCCAACATCCGCATCAAGAACGAGATGCTGGACGGCGTTGAAGGCGGCTACACCAAAGGCCCCGATGGCGCGCAAACCTCGATCTTTGATGCGGCCATGGCCTATCAGGACGCAGGTACACCGCTGGTGATCTTTGCTGGTGAACAATACGGTGCCGGCTCCTCACGCGACTGGGCGGCAAAGGGCACAGCCCTGCTCGGCGTCAAAGCCGTGATCGCAGAGAGCTTTGAGCGTATTCACCGCTCGAACCTTGTTGGCATGGGCGTTGTTCCATTCGAGTTCACCGGGAGCGACAGCCGCAAGACACTGGGTCTGACCGGCGAAGAAACGGTGACCATCGAAGGTCTGGATGCGGTCAAGCCACTGCAAGAGATGACTGCGAAGATCACTTTCGCGGATGGCACAGTCAAAGAAATCACCGTGAAGTGCCGCATCGATACAGCCGTCGAGATCGAATACATCGAAAACGGTGGCGTGCTGCACTATGTGCTGCGGAACCTTGCGAAGGCGGCCGCCTAAAGAAAACGAAAAAGCCCGGTCGCATTGACCGGGCTTTTTTTGAGCACGTGGTTTTCAACCATCCCACGTAGGGTGGGTGAAACCCACGCAAGCCACCCTATTCCATCGCTTTCGCCAGCTCTGGCAAAAACCGCTGCTCATAATCCGACCCCACCAACGGCCCGACAAAGCGGAACAACACGGTCCCGTCACCATCCACGATGAAAGTCTCGGGTGGTGCGGTCACACCCCAGTCAATCGCCGAGCGACCGCGCAGATCGAACCCTGTGGCAAAAAACGGGTTCTCGTAGTTTGACAGATATTCCGAGGCCTGCGGCTGTTGATCGCGAAAGTTGATCCCGGCGACCCGATAACCCTCTGCCTCAAGATCAAGCAGGATCGGGTGCTCGGCGCGGCATGGGGGGCACCAGCTTGCCCAAAAATTCACAAGTGTAATCTCACCCGAGCGCAGGTCTGCGTCCGTCAGCTGCACAGTGCCCTGCACCGCCTCAACCGGCACGGCAGGCGCTTGATTGCCCACGAAGGTGGACGGCAATTCATCAGGATTGTCCCGCATCATGCCCGCAATCGCGAGGCCCGCGAAGGCTGCGAAAATCACCGGCGGCAGGATCATCAGCGGCTTCACTTTAGCCATTCTTCTCGATCTCCTCTAAGGCCGCGCGCACTTTGGCGTAGCGCCGCCAGCTCAGCCAGACGAGCCCCAACAGCAGCACGATACTGACGGCATAGGCCGACAAAACCTCAATCCGATAGTCACCTAAATCAGGCACGGCGCGCCCTCGCTTCCAGGGCGCGGATCCGGCGCGCGCGAATTTCAGTACGGGTGCGCATCAGCACCAGAGCAATGAACAACAGGACAAACCCCGCAATACAGACCAAAAGCGGGAACCAGAACACATCCGCTACGTTTTCTTCTTTATCCAGCGATAGCGACGCCCCTTGGTGCAGGCCTTGGTTCCAGAACAGCACCGCATAGCGCGACAGGATCGCAAAGACGGACCCGACCATGCAAAGCACCGCTGTCAGGTCAGCGGCTGTGTCAGGATCCTCAATCGCTTCCCACAGGGCGATGTAGCCCAGATAGAAAAGGAACAGGATCAGGAATGAGGTCAAGCGCGGGTCCCACGCCCAATAGGTGCCCCACATCGGCTGACCCCAGATGCCACCGGTAAAGAGCGCGATCAGCGTAAAGACAACACCGATAGGGGCCGCTGCGCGCGCGGCAAGTGCCGAGACATGGTGGCGGCGGATCACCCAGATCAGAGAGGCCACCAGCATCATAATCCACGCATTGATCGCCATCAACGCAGCAGGCACATGCAGGTAGATGATCTTGACGGTCGATCCCTGACGGAAATCATCAGGGGTAAAAAAGAACCCCCAGATCAACCCGACACTCAGGCACACCCCCGCCAGCGCAAAGGTCCACGGCAGGACCGGTCTGGTCCATCCCATGAAACGTCTTGGATTGGCATATTCCCACATCGACATGATAGTTATTTATCCTTCATCTCGCGACCCAACAATCCCCGATCACCTTAGATTGATGCGTAAGACAGCCGCAGTGGCAAATGGCAAGAGCGCAAATGTCCCCGCGGTGATCCCCGCCATCAACATCAAGGCCCCCGTGGGGTCCAGCCCTTCGGCACCCCGGCGCACGGCCTCGGCCCCGAAAATCAGCGTCGGCACATAAAGCGGCAACACGAGCAACGACAACAACAGCCCGCCACGGCGGATGCCGACAGTTAACGCGGCCCCGAACGTGCCGATCATCGACAGCGCGGGCGTGCCGACCAATAGCGAGATCAGCAAATAGACATAAGCCTCTGGTGCGAGGCTAAGCAGAAAGCCCAAAGCAGGTGCGGCCAGCGTCAGCGGCAGGCCCGTGGTGATCCAATGTGCCAGCGCCTTCATCATCGCAGCCCCCTCCATCGGAAGCGGCGATGTCGCCAAAAGCGCCAGCGAGCCGTCTTCGAAATCCAGCGCGAAGATCCGATCAAGCGACAGCAAGGCCGCCAAAAGCGAGGCCACCCACAAGATACCGGGTGCGATGCGCGACAAAAGTTCTGTCTCAGGCCCCACGCCAAAAGGCACCAGCACGACCACGATCAAAAAGAACGCAAGGCCAAGACCAAAGCCCCCGCCCGCGCGGATCGCAAGCCGCAGATCACGCGCCAGAAGCGCAATCACAAGAAGGCCTCATCTGATCCGCCATCGGCATCCGCTGCCGCTTTGAACGGGGTCAGGTCCAATTCAGGTGCCGCCAGCCCCAGATCAATATGCGTGGCAATCACCGCCACACCGCCCGCTGCAAGATGGGTGTTCTGCAGCCAATCGGCAAAGAGTTTGACCGAGAACCGGTCCAGCGACACTGTGGGTTCATCCAGAAACAACACCTTGCGCCCGATGACGCCCAGACGGGCGAGCCCAAGGCGGCGTTTTTGCCCAGCGGACAGCGTGCCCCCCAAACGGTCGCGCAGGTCTGCCAGATCAAAGGTTTCCAAAATCGTATCAGGCAATGGGGCGCCATGGACATCTGCCCAGAACTTGAGGTTCTCGGTGACGGTCAGCGCGGTCTTGATCCCGTCGGCATGGCTCGCATAGGCCCCTTCATCCTCAGGATAATCAACCTCACCCGCGATCGCCGGCTGCAACCCGGCCAGCGTGCGCAACAGCGTTGTTTTCCCAACGCCGTTTGGCCCCCGCAGGACAATCGCCTGCCCTGCCGCAACCTCGAAACTGACGTCACTCAGCACCGGCACACCGCCACGGGCGCAGCTTAGGTTCCGGACACTCAGCATTCAGACAGGCAGCAGGGCAACAGCAACGCGGCGGCCCTCGGACAAAAGCACGTTGTAGGTGCGGCAGGCCGCAGGTGAGGCCATGGTTTCCACGCCAATCCCTGCGTCTTCAAGTGCGGTCCGAAACACGGCGGGTGGATGGGCGATCTCGGCACCGGTGCCAACGAACAGCACATCAATGTCGCCGACGTGATCCAGCACAGCGGTGGTATCTTCAAACCCACCCCAACGGCTCACCCCCGTCGGCATGACCAAGACAGGCCCATCGTGCCGCTTGCCACCAATGCGGAAAAACCCCGTCCCATAGCCGTCAATCGGCACGGCATCGTTATAGCTGATTTCGTTCAGACGCATGTTTCACCTCCAGTCAGGAGTCGATGTGACCGTATTTTGTGCCCGCACTTGGGTCTTTCTTGGACCAGTCGCGCTTCACGCCAAGGACCAGCAGAATGGCCGAGGCCACAAAGATCGACGAATAGGTCCCGATCAACACGCCCCACATCATCGCAAAGACGAACCCGCGGATCACGTCACCGCCTAAGACAAACAGCGCCAAAAGTGCCAGCATCGTGGTCATCGAGGTCATCAATGTGCGGCTGAGCGTTTCGTTGATCGACAGGTTCAGCACCTCTTTGAGGTCCTTTTTCTTATACTTGCGCAGGTTTTCCCGGACGCGGTCAAACACGATCACGGTATCGTTGATCGAATAGCCCACGATGGTCAGCAAGGCCGCGATAATCGCCAGATCAAATTTGATCTGAAGTTCCGAGAAAATACCGATGGTCAGGATCACGTCGTGGCACAGTGCCAGCACAGCACCCACCGCGAACTGCCACTCAAAGCGCAGCCAGATGTAGAGCAAGATTGCGATAACGGCTAAAGACACAGCCAAAACCGCGGTCTGGATCAACTCGCCCGAGACTTTGGGACCAACAGATTCCACCGACGGAAACGTCATATTCGGGTCAATTGTACGCAGTGCGGTCTGCACGAGATCAATCGTCTCTGTTGCAATCCGCTCATCGCCCTCTTGCGCCTGAATACGTACCATAGCGACGTGCTGATTTTCGTCGAAAGACGGATCAAACACCTCTGCAATCGACACATCACCCAAGTCCAGCGCCTCTAGGGCCGCACGATATTCGGCCACATCAATCGGCACTTCTGATTGGGTCCGAATACTTGTGCCGCCCTGAAAGTCGATGCCGTAGTTCAACCCTTGGATCAGGAAGGACGCAAAGGCGACGACCATCGCAATCATGGAAATACCCAGCCAGATGCGGGCGCGGCTGAAGAAATCGATCGTTGTATTTTCGCGAACCAGTCTTAGGCGCATATCAAACCTCGATTGTTTTGGGGCGGGTGCGCGAGAACCAGATCGCAATCATGGACCTGGTGACGAAAATCGCAGTGAAGACGGACGTGAGGATACCAAAGCCCAAGGTCACAGCAAAACCGCTGACCGGACCAGAGCCGATGGTGAACAGGATCACAGCCGTCATAAAGGTGGTGATATTGGCGTCGATGATCGAGGACAGTGCCTTTTCATAACCAAGCTCGATTGCACGCGCCGGGCCTTTGGCAGTCTTCAATTCTTCGCGGATGCGCTCAAAGATAATCACATTGGCGTCCACGGCCATACCAATCGTCAGAACGATCCCCGCAATCCCCGGCAAGGTCAGCGTGGCACCTACGATGCTCAGCAGACCAAAGATCAAGCCCACGTTGATGATCAACGCGATATTGGCAAAGACACCAAACAACCCGTAGCTCAACACCATGTAAAGCAGAATACCGATACCGGCGACGATACAGGCCACCTGCCCTGCCGCAATACTATCCGCACCCAATTCTGGGCCAATGGTACGTTCTTCAAGGAAGGTCAGTTCCGCAGGCAGCGCACCCGCACGCAGCAGCACGGCCAGATTGGTGGCTTCCTCAACGGTGAAGTTACCAGTGATAATGCCCGACCCACCCGGAATGTGGCTTTGGATCGTGGGTGCCGAAATCACCTCGTTATCCAGCACAATCGCAAAGGGGCTACCGATATTTTCCAGCGTGTAGTCGCCAAATTCACGCGCCGCAGATGTATTGAACCGGAACGCCACCGCAGGGCGGCCGTTCTGGTCGAAATCAAGCTGCGCGTTTTGCAGGTCTTCGCCTGTCACAACAGGACGACGTTCCAGAATATAGTAAAGCCCCGCCGTCTCTTGCGCAGGCACGATCATATTGCCGGTGCCAGCAGAGGCATCCGGGTCGCCCGTCGTGCCTTCGACCGGGTTAAAGGTCAGCTGAGCCGTGGTGCCCAACAGCTCAATAATCTCATTGGCAGAGCCCACACCGGGCACCTGCACCAGAATACGATCAGAGCCCTGACGCTGGATTGTGGGTTCGCGGGTGCCCACCTCGTCAATCCGGCGACGGATAATTTCAAGGGTTTGCAGGATCGTCCGCTCGTTCATCGCGGCCATTTCCGCGTCGCTCAGTGTGATTGTCAGCAGCGTGCCATTCAGGCGGACATCAATATTCGTCGACGCAGCCCCAGTGAAAGACGCCACAGGTGACGCCAGACTACGTGCAATCTCGAACGCACGGGTCGCCCCGTCGGCCTCGGAAATACGGACCCGCAATTCTGTCTCGGGGCTGTCTTCACGGGTCACAAAACCAACGGTATCACGCTCCACGGCCAGTGCATCACGCACGGATGGCCAGAACCCTTCAAGGAACGACGCATGCACATCCTGCACCTGCACTTCGACCAGCAAATGCGCACCGCCGCGCAGATCAAGGCCAAGGTTCACAAGGCCGGAGGGCAGGAAGCTGGGCCATTCGGCAGCTTCGGCTTCCAGCGTATCATTGGTGATACCGGTGTCGATGACCGCCATCGCGTCATTATGTGTCTCGACCCGACCGTAAAAGCCATTGGGCAAGGCAAACATCAAACCAACGACAACTGTGATCCAGATCATCAGCTGCTTGGGAAACGAAATATTGAGCATAAAGCGCGCCTCGCGGGCCGGATTTAGGTTTTTGCCGGTTCTGTTTTATTCATCACGGTCGCGATGGTGGATTTGACCACACGGACGTTCACGCCCTTGGCAATCTCGACTTCAACTTCATTGGTGCCGTCTTCTTTGACTTTCACAATCTTACCGACAAGCCCGCCTTGCGTGATGATCTGGTCACCCCGACGCAGGCTTTCCAGCATGGCAGCATGCTCTTTCAACTTCTTCTGCTGTGGACGGATCAACAGGAAATACATGATCGCGAAGATCAACAAGAGCATAATCAGGTCGGCAGGTCTCATAATCCATCCCTTTTGGTCGTGCGGCGTTAGCGCCTTGGAAACTCGCGGCACACTATGTCTGCCACATTTGATTGGCAACCGCGATTGGCCTGATTTCCGCAGGCTTTCTTGCGATATGGGGAGAGTGTGCAGGGAAAGCAATCACGATTAAGCTATTTACCCCAAACAAAGCTGACAGTACCGGTATCAGGCTCCCAAAATTCATAGTTCACTTGCTCTTTGCAATCAGGCATATGACCCGCATCGCAAAACGAATAAGGACCGATGCTATGCATGATATCCGCACCATCCGTGACAACCCCGCTGCCTTTGATGCGGCCCTGTCTCGTCGTGGGATTGCACCTGTGTCGTCCCAGATCCTTGCGATGGATGAGGCGCGGCGCGCTAAAATTCTGGCCGCCGAAACAGCACAGGCCGAGGCGAATAAAGCCGCCAAGGAAGTTGGCGCGGCCAAAGGCCGTGGTGATGAGGCCGAGTTCGAGCGCCTGCGCGCGCTGGTCGCCGAGAAAAAATCACAAATCTCCGCGCTCAATGACGAAGCCAAGGCAGAGGACGCTGCACTGACCGATATGTTGATGGGCATTCCCAACCTGCCCGACGACAGCATCCCGGACGGGGCCGACGAAAACGACAACGTCGAAATCCACCGCTTTGGCACGCCGCGTAACCTTGATTTCGATGCGCTGGAACACTTCGACATTCCCGCCATCCGCCCCGGCATGGATTTTGAAACCGCGGCCAAACTCTCTGGCAGCCGCTTTGTGCTGCTCTCTGGCGCCGTGGCCCGCCTGCACCGTGCACTCGCGCAATTCATGCTCGATGTGCATGTGGAAGAGCACGGCCTGACCGAGGCGATCACGCCAGTGCTGGTGCGCGAAGAGATGATGTATGGCACAGGCCAGCTGCCGAAATTCGGCGAGGACAGCTATCAAACAACCAATGGATGGTGGCTGATCCCCACGGCCGAAGTGACCCTGACCAATATCGTCAATGGCCTGACGGTTGACGAAAGCTACCTGCCCCGCCGCTACGTTGCCCACACCCAATGTTTCCGCTCGGAAGCAGGCAGCGCGGGCCGTGACACCTCGGGCATGTTGCGCCAGCACCAGTTCGAAAAGGTCGAGATGGTCAGCATCACCAAGCCAGAGGACAGCGCCGCAGAACATGACCGCATGACAGGCTGCGCACAGGCGATCCTTGAAAAGCTGGAGCTACCTTACCGCACCGTGGTGCTTTGCACAGGTGATCTGGGTTTTGGCATGACAAAAACCCACGATATCGAAGTATGGTTGCCCGGCCAGAACACATACCGCGAAATCAGCTCGGTCTCTGTCGCAGGCGATTACCAAGCCCGCCGCATGAATGCCCGCTACAAACCCGAAGGTGGCGGTAAACCGCAGTTCGTGCATACGCTGAACGGATCGGGCCTTGCCGTGGGGCGCACGCTGATTGCCGTCGTGGAAAACGGCCAGCAAGCGGACGGATCGGTTGATCTGCCCGCCGCATTGCACCCCTACCTGCGCGGCAAGACCCGCATCAACGCCGACGGCCAGATGGTCTAGCGCGGAGGCAAGAGATCTTCCTTGGTGAGGGTCTCTTGCAGTTTTGGCAGGATTTTTTCCAGCGTCCTGGGCTGATAGTTTGGATCACAGGCGATCCGGTCCAGGACTGTCTGGCTGACATCCACCACCCGCGTCGGCCCATCACGGTCGACACGGCGTAACCGCATCAAGCGGGTCGTCAGGCTCAGGCTGGACTGATTGACCAGTGCCTCGCGGATGTTGCGCCCGTCGCGGACCTTTGCCAACTTGGCGCTATCCATGCACAGGTCCACCTTTTGCGCCCCCTCTGCCACCCAATCAAATGTAAAGGCCGACAGCCCCAACCGGTCGCCGCCACCCCCGACCGAGCCATGATCGCCGGGGAACCATTCCTGCCGATAGGGCCAGTCCTCGCGGGTGTCGGGATCCAAACTCGTCTCCTCATCCAGCCCCAGTGCCGCGCGGTTCATGCGGTCAAGCTTGTCTGACCAAAGTGCCGGCGGAAACGTCCTGCGCTGCTCATCAATCGCAACGGCATGGCGGGCCGACAGCACCGTGCGCGACAGATCCGCATCGTGGAACTGATGCTTTTTGTTAAACAGCGGTGCCGCCGCCCAATAGCCCGGCACGCCAAGCGCACCGACGGTATCCCAGACGCCAAGATATTTGATGGTCAGGTTCACACACAGGCCCGGATTGGTTTTTTGGCGCCAGTTCCATTCCAACTGGCTGGTGGCCGTATAGGGCGCGAAATCGCGCCGCCACGCAAAACTTGCCGGATCATCCGGCTTGGTGTCTTTGGATCGTGACCGATAGCGCTGGATCGCCTCACCAATGCGGCCCACGTTTTCGCGCGGCGGGATCCCGCATGAGCGGAGCAAACCGGCCAGCGACCGCGCCGTATAGGCCCCCCGCGAAAAGCCGAATATGAAAATCTCGTCCCCCGGTTCATAACAAAACACCAGCGCGCGATACGCATCCTCGATATTCTCGATCAGGCCCCAGCCCAATGCTCCGCCTGCAATCCGGTCCAATGTCCGCGCAACAGCATTGGACCCGCGCCCGGCCCCCACGCCCAGCACATAAAACACCTGCTGCTTGCGCCCGTCATCAGCCGTATGTTTGACCGCCTGCGCCATGCGCACCACATTCGTCGGGTTCACTGCATCATGGCGGTTCCATGTCCCGTCACAAAAAATCGCAATCCGCTTCATGGCAATGCTCCTGTTTGTATGGGCGAATGCTGACGCAAGGACAGGTTGTAGGCAAGTGGGCTATTCCCCACCTTTTTGATGGCACTCTTTGCGCAGACGCGGGATAACGGACCTATGAAACAGATTTATGCGCTCCTCACCCTTATCTTTTCCGTCACCTTCGTCGTGTCGCCCGCTTTCACCAGTCCCTTCAGCGGCTTTCGCGAAGATCAACTGCCCATCCCGCAGATTGATCCGCCGGTGCAACCCGAAGGCTACGCCTTTGCGATCTGGGGTTTGATCTATGCCTGGCTCGTTGTGTCGGCGGTCTACGGGATCATCAAGCGCGCAGATGATGCGGGATGGGATCAGGCGCGCAAACCGCTGATCGCAAGTCTTGCTGTCGGCACGCCCTGGCTGGCTGTCGCCAACGCAAGCGCGGTTTGGGCGACCATCCTGATTTTTGTGATGGCTGTCACAGCCATCATGGCGCTGCTGCGCGCACCGCAAAAAGACAGGTGGTGGTTCAAGGTGCCTGTGGGAATTTACGCAGGCTGGTTGACGGCTGCGTCCTTTGTGTCGCTCGGCAGCACCTCGGCGGGATATGGCATCATGACAGACGCGCAAGGCTGGGCCTATCTGGGCATCATCGGCGCGCTCATTGTCGCCGCGCCAGTTTTGTGGCGCGCCAAGTCGCCCGCTTACGGGCTTACCGTGATCTGGGCACTTGTCGCGATCATCGTGGCCAACGGCATGGGCAACTGGACGGTATCCGCACTGGCCGCCGCTGGCGTGGTGATCCTGCTTGGCCTGATCACCACATCGCGGGCTAGCTTGGCCCCTTCTTGAGGTGCTTGGACAAGCGCGACGGCTGAGAGGACTTTTTGTCCTTATACGGGTTCTTGTCCCCCTGATCGCGCAAGTAAAGGCGGATCGGCGTACCAGGCATATCAAAGTCAACGCGTAAGCCATTGACAAGATAGCGTTTATAGCTTTCAGGCATCAGATCAGGGTGCGATGTCATCACGACAAACGCAGGCGGACGCGTTTTCACTTGCGTCATATACCGCATCTTGATCCGCTTGCCGCCCGGCGCGGGTGGCGGGTGCTGTTCGAGCATCCCTGTCAGCCAGCGGTTCAGATGGGCAGTTGAAATGCGGCGGTTCCAAACCTCATGCGCGCGCATGATGGCCTGCTGCAAACGGTCAATCCCCTTGCCCGTCTTGGCCGAAACCGTGACCAAGGGCGCGCCCCGCAATTGCGGCAAAAGGCGTTCAAAGCTTTCGCGCAATTCTTTCAGCTTGGTCTGTTTTTCGTCCTCAACGTCCCACTTGTTAATGGCGACGACAACGGCACGGCCCTCACGTTCGGCCAAATCCGCGATCCGCAAGTCCTGCTGTTCGAACGGGATTTCAACGTCCAAGAGAACAACGACGACTTCGGCAAATTTTACCGCACGCAAACCGTCAGACACGGACAGCTTTTCCAGCTTTTCCTGGACCTTGGCCTTTTTGCGCATACCGGCGGTATCAAAAATCCGCATCGGCACCCCGTCCCAGTCCTGCTGGACGGAAATCGCATCGCGGGTGATCCCTGCCTCTGGACCGGTCAACAGACGCTCTTCACCAATAATCTTGTTGATCAGCGTGGATTTACCGGCATTCGGGCGGCCCACAACGGCGATCTGCAAAGGCTTGGCGCGGGTCGGAATACGCGGCGCGTCCTCATCATCCTCGCCCACGTCCACATCGACCTCAGGCGCGTCAGCGGCAGCTTTTTCTTCGTGGGCATCGTAAATCGGGCGCAACACGTCCATCAATTCACCCATGCCTTCACCATGCTCGGCGGACATGCGGATCGGCTCACCCAGACCCAGCGCATAGGCCTCAAGGATCGTCGCGTCTGCGGCTTTGCCTTCGCCTTTGTTGGCGGCCAGAATAACATTGGCGTTTTTCTTGCGCAGGATATCGGCGAACACCTCATCGGCAGGTAGAACACCGGCGCGCGCGTCGATCATAAACAGACACACATCAGCCATTTCCACGGCCCGTTCGGTCAGTCGGCGCATCCGGCCCTGAAGGCTGTCGTCGGTTGCTTCTTCCAGACCGGCGCTGTCAATCACGGTAAAGCGCAGATCGGCAATCCGCCCTTCCCCTTCACGCAAATCACGGGTTACCCCGGGCTGGTCATCGACCAAGGCCAGTTTCTTGCCAACCAGACGGTTGAACAAGGTGGATTTGCCCACATTCGGGCGTCCCACAATTGCGAGAGTAAAACTCATTTTGTCAGCTCCTGACGGTATACGCCTGCGCGCTTACACCAACGCAGGCCTAACGGAAAGCGTGCAATTGACCGTCTTTGCTTAGCACGTAAAGCGTCTGCCCCGCCACAACAGGCCCCGAGGCCGCACCACCGGGCAACGCAAGCTGCCCCAAGAGCGCACCAGAGGCCGGATCAAACTGCCGGATCTGACCATCCGAGGACGTCACAATCAAACGACCACCGGCCAGCACAGGCCCATAATGCGTGAAAATACGTCTTTCGCGCCGTGGGTTCGCGCCGTCCTCAAGCACAGGCAAGCCGACACGCCAAACAGGGGTGCCAGAGTCCGCATCAAGGCGCACCAGCTCGTTGATATCGTTAATCAAGAAGACCGCATTGCCGACCACCCAAACCGGGCTGATCGACCCTTCTGTCGCGGTCCACAAGCGCGCACCATCGCGCAAATCAAAGGCAGCAGTCCGACCGCCAAAATTGCCGATATAAACGCGATTGCCCACAATCACCGGATCGCCCGAGATGTCGTTGATCACGGCCGAAGCGCTGCCCAAGCGGTCACCGGACACAACCGAGGACCACCGTGTCAGCCCGCCGCGCGGATAGGTGGCAAGCACCTCACCCGACGGAAACGGAAACACGACATATTCGCCACTGACCGCAGGCGATGCCCCGCCCGAGAAATTCGCGGTCGACGGCGCGCCCGAACGTTGCCACTGGATGCGGCCATTGGTAACGTCCAGCGCCCACGCCGTGCTGTCACGCGCCACCACGTAAACCAGATTGCCCACCAGTGTTGGTGCTGCATTTGCAGGCGCGTCAAGATCCTGCACCCAGATTTCGGCACCGGTGGCCGCATCAAGGGCTGTAATTTCACCAAAGCCGGTTGTGACGTAAACACGCCCGCCGCCAACAGAAATACCACCGCCGGACGCATCATCCGCGTTATCGCGGGTTGGCGTCAGGTCGCGGGTCCAGACATTGGCACCGTTCACAGTCGTCGCTGTTACACGGGCGCGTGCGTCAACTGTGTAGATGATCCCGTTTGCCACCACAGGATGCGATGTAATCCGCGCACGGCGGCTGTCGCCTTGGCCGATATCGACTGTGAACAGCGGGCTCAGGTTCGCCCCGAGTGCCGGATGCGTAATGGTATGGCTCGGGCTGCCGTTCCGGTGCGTCCAATCGGCATTTGCCTGCGCGGCAGGTAGCGCCACAGGACGGATTTCATTGGTAATAACGGTCTGCCCGCGGATATCGAAACGGTCACCGGGCAGGATCACATCGTCGTCGCCACAGGCCGCCAGAAGAACGAGGCTGATCGCTGTGGTGATGGCTACTCTTAAAGTCACGGGTCAGATCCAATCTGCGCTTTACTGGCTCACAGGGTCGGGCAGTGGTTCGCCCATTGCTACCATGAGGCTCTGGACCCGCTCGCGCAAGCCGCGTGTGACACCGGCATCTTCCTCAATCTGGCGCAAAAGCCCCAAAGCTGCGTCATTATCACCCTCTGTCAGCGACAGATAGGCAAGCTGCTCCAGTGCCAGAAGACGGAATGGCTCACCGGGGCGGGACAGTGCCTCAAGCTGGGTGCGGCGGGCGCTCATATCTTCGGTGGGCAACATCGCCATCTTGAATGACGCCAGCTCACGGTACATCGCAGGGACGTCGGGATTGACGGCAACAGTATTCAGCGTCGCAGACGCACCGGCAATATCGCCCGCCTCTTCCTGCGTGGAGGCCTGCAAAAGCAAGGTCACAGCAACAGCGGCACCCTCTGCCTCGATCTGGGCCATCGCAGCAGCACGTGAGGCAGGGTCAGCTTCTTCAAGGGCCGCCATGATCGCATCACCGGTCGCCTGTGCGGTCGCGCGTTCCTGCGCATTGCGGTATTCGTTCCAAGCGGCACCACCGACCAGCAACAACACGGCTGCCACACCGATCCAGCCATAACGGCGCAAATACCCGAACAGCTTTTCGCGGCGGACTTCTTCGGTGACTTCATTGATAAAACTGTCGGAGTCGCTCACCTTGGTCCCCAATTTTGCATAATTCTGAAAGCTCTTTGCGGGTACATATCGTGAAGCCTGCGCAATGAACAAGAGGCCAGCGCAATTTGCGTGGCTGAAAGCCGCAATTCATGCGCAAAACTGCGCTTGCCGGAAAAGGGTCTGCAGTATAAACTGAACTGACCGGTTTAGTATCGCGATATGATCTGGCCGCCGAAACAGGACGTAAAGATACCAGATCGACAGCTGCGCGATTGGGCGCGCGGATCGCGAAAAGGACGACAGGATGAAACTCATACCCGTAATCACCGCACTTTTGGTGCTTGCAGGCCTCTATATGGTTGTCTTTGAGCGGGACGCGCTTTTAGGCGTTGCGCAATCCACCGCATCCGATGAGGCTACGGTTGAAACCGCCGACGCAACCGTCACGGACGAAACCACAGTGGACCCGTCGGCTGTCAGCGTTGTCGCGGTGCATTCCGTGGCCCAAACCATTGATAGCGCCGTGATTTTACGTGGCCGGACCGAGGCTGCGCGCAAGGTCACTGTGGCTTCTGAAACATCGGGACTCGTCGTATCGGAACCTTTGCGCGCTGGTGCATCCGTGAACGCAGGCGATGTGTTGTGCCGGCTTGACCCCGGCACGCGTCAGGCCTCATTGGCCGAGGCGCGCGCACGTCTGGCCGAGGCCGAGGGCCGCGTGCCAGAGGCGCAGGCCGGCGTGCTGGAAGCCAGCGCGCGGGTGCGCGAGGCGGAAATCAACCTCAACGCCGCACGTCAGCTCTCAGAAGGTGGATTTGCCTCGGAAACACGCCTTGTCAGCGCGCAGGCTGCGATGGAGGCCGCAACCGCCGGGGTCCAGCGGGCGAATTCCGGCGTCGCATCGGCACAGGCGGGCATCCAATCGGCCCAGGCCGCCGTGGCGTCTGCGATGCGTGAGATTGATAAACTGACAATCACCGCCCCCTTTTCCGGCTTGCTTGAGACTGACACCGCAGAACTAGGTGCACTCATGCAACCCGGTGCGCCCTGTGCTGCGATTATCCAGCTTGATCAGGTAAAGCTGGTCGGCTTCGTGCCGGAAACCGATGTCTCCAAAATTACCGTGGGTGCGATGGCCGGTGCGCGGTTGACCGACGGCACACAGGTCCAAGGCCGCGTGACGTTTCTGTCGCGCAGCGCCGATGAGCTCACACGTACATTCCGCGTCGAAGTCACCGTCGAGAATAGCGATCTTGCCATCAGCGACGGACAAACAGCGGAAATTCTTGTCGCATCGGACGGGCGCACGGCGCATCTGATCGCGCAATCTTCGCTGACGCTTGATGATGATGGCGTCTTGGGCGTGCGCACAGTGGGCGAAGGCAACATCGTGCAATTCATGCCTGTCACCTTGCTGCGCGACACGGCCGAGGGTGTTTGGGTCACAGAGCTACCGGAAACGGTTGATATCATCACGGTCGGACAGGAATTTGTCATCGACGGGGTGCGTGTTGCACCCACATTCACGGATGCCAAAGGATGACCGGCCTTGTCGATTGGGCCGCCTCGCGGGCGCGGATGGTGCTGGCATTTATCGCCCTGTCACTGCTGGCGGGCGGCATGGCCTATGTCGGACTGCCCAAAGAGGGCGAACCGGACATTGAAATCCCTGCGATCTTTGTCTCTGTTCCCTTCCCCGGCATTTCCGCCGAAGATAGCGAAACCCTGTTGGTCAAACCGATGGAGGCCGAACTGTCCGATCTGGACGGATTGAAAACCATGTCCGCAACGGCCGCCGAGAACTATGCAGGCATGGCGCTTGAGTTTGAATTCGGGTGGGATAAGACCAAGATTATCGCTGATATCCGGTCGGCCATGAACAACGCCGAGGCCCAGTTTCCGGCAGGCGCTGACCAATATTCCATCAACGAAATCAATTTTTCCGAATTCCCCATCCTTATCGTCAACCTGACGGGCCAAGTGCCCGAACGCACGCTGTTGCGCGTGGCAAAGAACCTGCAAGACCGCATCGAAGGCATTGATGCGGTGCTGGAGGCCGGGCTTGCAGGCCAACGTGATGAGATGCTTGAGGTCGTGATCGATCCACTGCGCCTTGAGGCCTATAACGTGACCGCAGGCGAATTGATCGGCGTTGTGGCTAACAACAACCTGCTGATTGCCGCAGGCGAGGTCGAAACGGCGCAAGGTACATTCTCGGTCAAGATCCCTTCATCTTTTGACGACCCACAAGACGTCTATGACCTGCCCGTGAAAACCAACGGCGACCGTGTCATCACACTGGGCGATCTGGCCACGATCCGCCTGACCTTCGAAGACCGGCTTGGCACCGCACGCTTTAACGGCGTGAACACGGTGGCGTTGCAGGTGGTCAAACGCAAAGGGTTCAACCTGATCGACACCGCCGCCTTGGTCGAAGATGCCGTGGAAGCAGAACGCGCCAGCTGGTCGCCCGAATTGCAGACCGCGATCCAGGTCGGCACCTCGAACGACCAATCGCGCAACGTGGCCTCGATGGTCAGCCAGCTGGAAGGCTCGGTTCTGACAGCCATTGCGCTGGTGATGATCGTGGTCCTTGCGGCCTTGGGCACGCGCCCCGCCCTGCTGGTGGGCTTTGCGATCCCCACGTCATTCCTTTTGTGTTTCGCGCTGCTTGCGGTCATGGACATTACGATTTCCAACATCGTCATGTTCGGCCTGATTTTGGCGGTCGGTATGTTGGTGGACGGGGCCATCGTGGTGGTCGAATACGCCGACAAACGCATCAAAGAGGGCGTGGGCCCGATGCACGCCTATGTCGAGGCCGCCAAGCGGATGTTCTGGCCGATCATTTCTTCCACCGCCACCACACTCTGCGCTTTCCTGCCCATGCTGTTCTGGCCCGGCGTACCGGGGCAGTTCATGGGCATGTTGCCGGTCACGCTGATCTTTGTGCTTTCGGCGTCTTTGGTTGTGGCGCTTGTTTATCTGCCCGTCATGGGCGGCGTCACAGGCCGGATGAGCCGTGTTTTCGGCAACGCCTCCGACACATTGCGCGCCCGCCTGCCATGGGTGGTGCGGGCGGCTCTCGTCGTTCCGTCCATCATGATCGTCTTTACGGGTGCCATGCTCACGCTGAACCCCGGCTATCTGACCGGTGAAGCGGTGCAAACCAGCGGTCTGGGCGATTCTCTTCCCGGTATGCTCGTGTTCCTCCTCGGGGCCTTCGCATTATCGATCACCATCGGGGCCGCCAAGATCGAACGCGAAGCCAAAACGATCAAAGCGGGCTACCGCCGCTCGCCCTTTGGCCACTTCATGCACTTCATCGCAGGCAACCCGATCATGCCGCTTGTCACCGTCGCGGCTGTCGTTTTCTTGGTCATCTCGATATTTGGCTACTACGGGTCAAACAACAACGGCGTGGAATTCTTTGTCGAATCCGAACCCGAACAGGCGATCGTCTATGTCCGTGCACGCGGCAATCTATCGCTTGAGGAAAAAGACGCGCTGGTGCGGCAGGCCGAAGATATCGTGCTGGCCCACCCCGGCGTGATTACCGCCTTTGCCTTTGCCGGTGACGGCGGGTTGAACACAGATGCCAGCGGCGCCAGCACCCCCAGCGATACAATCGGTCAGGTCCAGCTTGAGACGATCCCTTGGGAAGATCGCGCAGGCATTGCCGAATTGGATGGCGATGTTGTGCTGGCGGAATTGCAAGAGCAGCTCAACACGATCCCCGGAATAGAGACCGAGATTTTGGCCCAATCGCGTGGTCCGGCCTCGGGCAAACCGGTGCATCTGCGGATGAAAAGCGACAATTGGGATGACCTGATTGCCGCTACGAATATCGCACGCGCCCAGTTTGAACAAACGCCCGGATTAATCACAATTGAGGATTCCCTGCCCCTGCCCGGCATTGACTGGCAGATTGACGTTGATGTCGAAAAAGCAGGGCGCTTTGGCGCTGATGTGGCGACCGTGGGCGCGATGGTGCAGATGGTTACGCGGGGGATTTTGCTTGATACGATGCGCGTCGATAGCTCGGACGAGGAAATCGAAATCCGCGTCCGCCTGCCCGATCAGGACCGTGTTCTGTCCACCCTCGATAGCCTGAAAGTGCGCACCAATCAGGGGCTGATTCCGCTGTCGAACTTCATCACCCGCACCCCTGTCGCGAGCCTCGCGCAGATCGACCGGATTGACCAGAAGCGGTATTTTGACGTGAAGGCGGGTGTTGCCCCCGGTCTGATCAATCTGGTCGTGGACGGTGAAAGTGTCGCCGTGGTGCGGATCGTCAGCGAGGACGCGCTTGGCATGGACCGCTACGCGGTACAGACCTTGCTGGGTGATACGACATCCGCGCGTTTGACGGACTTGGTTGACGCGGGCGACACCTCAGAGGTGCCGCTGAACGCCAACGAACGCATCGCGGCACTGACAGAATGGCTGAACACCAACCCCCTACCCGCGTCCATCGAATGGGAATGGACCGGTGATCAGGAAGAACAGGCCGAATCCGGTGCTTTCCTGCAAACCGCCTTTGCCGGTGCTTTGGGGCTGATGTTCATCATCCTGCTGGCGCAGTTCAACAGCATCTATAACTCCGTCCTCGTGCTGATGGCCGTGGTGATGTCCACTGCGGGTTCTTTGGTCGGGATGCTGGTGATGGATCAGCCTTTCTCGATCATTATGACCGGTACGGGGATCGTGGCACTGGCGGGGATCGTGGTGAACAACAACATCATCCTGATCGACACCTATCAGGAATACAGCCGCTACATGCCCAAGACCGAGGCGATTACACGCACCGCCGAAGACCGTATCCGGCCTGTGCTTCTGACCACGATCACCACAATGGCGGGGCTTGCGCCGATGATGTTCGGCCTCAGCCTTGATTTCATGAACGGCGGCTATTCCATCGACAGCCCGACGGCGCTTTGGTGGAAACAATTGGCGACCGCAGTTGTCTTTGGCCTTGGAATCGCAACAATGCTGACGCTGGTGTTCACGCCCTCCATGCTGGCCCTGCGGGTCTGGTTTGTGACCTATGTGCAGTGGTTCGCGCAACTGCTTGCGAAACTCTCCATGGGCCGCAGCAGCCGCGCCGCCCGTGACTGGGCGCTGTCACGACAGGCCCGCCGGATGAAAGCGCCCGAGATTATCTGGGATGATCCCGAGGCAGCAGTGCTCACGCCCATCGCACCCAAACAGCCGGCACAAGCGGCGGAATAAAAAAGGCCCGCAGCGATGCGGGCCTTCTTTTAATTTGGGTCGGTGGGTTTTTAGACCACCACCTCTTCTTCTTCCGACTGCCTGTTCCACAGGTGCGCATAGCGCCCTTCCGCAGCCAATAGTTCCTCATGGCGACCCTCTTCGACGATCACACCGTTTTCCAGCACGACGATCAGATCCGCATCGGCAATCGTTGACAGGCGGTGCGCAATCGTGATGACGGTACGCCCCTCGCCCATCGCCTTCAACTCGGCCTGAATTTCCCGCTCGGTTTCGGTATCAAGCGCGCTCGTCGCCTCATCCAACAACAAGATTGGCGGGTTCTTGAGCAACGTCCGCGCGATGCCGACCCGCTGTTTTTCACCACCCGAGAGCTTCAAACCACGCTCACCCACGGTGGTCTGATACCCATCCGGCAGGCTGATGATGAACTCATGGATCTTGGCGGCTTTGGCGGCAGCGATAATCTCATCCTCGCTGGCCGTGGGCCGCCCGTAGGCAATGTTGTAATGCACCGTGTCGTTGAAAAGCACGGTATCCTGCGGGACGACACCGATCTGGGCATGCAGGCTTTCCTGCGTCACGTCCCGCACATCCTGCCCGTCAATCAACAGCGCACCGCCGCTGACATCATAAAACCGGAACAGCAACCGCCCGATGGTCGATTTGCCCGACCCGGAGGAGCCCACAATCGCCACGGTCTGGCCCGGTGCCACCTCAAGGGTCACGCCTTTCAGGATCGGCCGCGCGGCATCATAACCAAAGCTCACGTCTTGCAAGACCACGCGCCCACCCGTGACCTTAAGCGGTTTTGCGTCCGGTTTATCTGTCACCTCGGCAGGTTGTCCCAGCAGATCAAACATATCGCCCATATCAATCAGGGCCTGCCGGATTTCGCGGTAAACCGTGCCGAGAAAGTTCAGCGGCATCGTGATCTGGATCATATAGGCGTTGACCATGACGAAATCGCCCACGGTCAAATCGCCCCGCTGCACGCCCATCGCGGCCATGACCATCACGGCGACCAGACCACCAGTAATCAGAACAGACTGGCCAAAGTTCAGAAACGCGAGCGAATAATTGGTGCGGATGGCGGCGTTTTCATAATTCGCCATCGCCACATCATAGCGGTCCGCCTCCCAGCGCTCTGCGCCGAAATATTTGACGGTTTCAAAGTTCAGCAGGCTATCGACCGCTTTCTGGTTCGCATCGGTGTCCTGATCGTTCATTTCCTTGCGGATTTTCACCCGCCATTCGGTGACCTTGAAAGTGAACCAGACATAAAGCGCAATGGTCAGAACAACGACTGCCAAATACCAGACATCAAACAGGAAAAACAGGACGACCGAGATCATCAACAGCTCAAGCACCAGCGGCCCCATCGAGAACAGCAAGAAGCGCAGCAGGAAATCGACACCCTTCACACCACGTTCGATGATCCGCGACAAACCACCCGTCTTGCGGGTGATGTGATAGCGCATCGACAAGCGGTGAATATGGGTGAAGGTCTCAAGCGCAAGCTGACGCAAGGCCCGCTGACCAACACGGGTGAACACCACATCGCGCAACTGCTGAAAGCCCACCGACATCAGCCGCGCCAGACCGTAAGCCAGCGTCAGACCAACGGCCCCCAAACCCAGAACCGTTGCCGCAGTCGCCCCTTCGGGTGCCAAAGCATCAACCGCTTGTTTATAAAGAACCGGCGTGCCCACGGCGATGACTTTGGACAAAAGCAGCACCGCCAGTGCAATCACCACACGGCGTTTGACCCACGTCTGCCCCTCTGGCCACAGATATGGCACCACACGGCGAATAACGTTCCACCCCTGGATCCGGGCATCGCTTAGATTGGCATCGGTTTTTTCTAGACCACGCATTGGAACTCCACGACTTGAGGCGTCATTCCTAAGCCTGTGATCCTAAGATGACCAGAGGCCTGCGCGCTATTGCGTGATCTCGGGGATACGAAAGATTTGTCCGGGGTAAATCAGGTCGGGGTCGCGGATCAGATCGCGGTTGGCCTCATAGACCTCGACATAGAAAATACCGGCGCCAAGGTTCTCTTCGGCAATCGCCCAGAGTGTCGCACCAGGTTGCACGGTCCGGACCGCCACCTCAAAACCATCGACAGATGTTTCCTCCGCCAGCACGGCCGCCACGTCGGCGGCCTCTTCGCGCCGGAACGGCGTTTCAAGGCGTGAAACAACGCCGCCCTCTGCATCCACCTCATCAATCCGCAGTGTGTAAACGCCTGTTGCGATATCGGGCAAATCGATCCGCCAATCGCCGCCTTCGGTCACAGGCGAGGCTGTCACAGGTTCGTTGTCGATATAGACCTGCACGGCCCCATCGCCGGTGGCACGGCCAGAGAGCTGCACCTCACCGTCAGGATCATAGGTGATCGCGTCCAAGGCCACGTTCGGCTGGGCCTCAGGCGCAGTGAGCGTGGGGCTGGCTTGCACAACGCGCACACCATCCGCGTCGGCCTGCAAAACGGTCGGCGCCACTGGTGCGGCTGGCGCGAGATCGGTATCCGGCACAGTTGGAGCTTGGGGTGCCGCAATGGATGGCACAGCCTGCACATCTGCGGGTGCTTGAGGTGCCTCAGGGGTCACGTTTGGTTCGGGATCCTCAACTGCGGCAATCACAACCGGGGCTGCAATCGGCGCCACGATATAGCTGGTGGTCGAGGCGATCGCATCCCCCTCTGGGTCCGCCAGCAATGACAGCCTGCGCGGTTGGGCGGCAGGGCCTGCAACCGGCAGTGCAACAAAATTGCCCCCGGCATCGGCCACGACGCGATCAATGGCTTCACCGGCGAGAATAACATCCACCGTTTGCCCCGGTTCCGCCCGCCCCGCGATCACCATACTGCCGTCGGGCTCTACGCGGAACGTATCAAACTCGGGCACCTGTTGCGCTTGCTCGGGCTCGGGGGCTTCGGCCACGGCCACTGGTGCGGGCGCAGCGACGGGTGCTGGCACGGAAGTGGCCGTCTCAGCCACCACCTCTGCGGGCACCTCGTCCGTATCGGGCTGCGGCATCATCAGGAAAATCAAAACACCAATGGCCACGGCAGCCAAGCCGCCCAGCACCACAGGCTTTGCGCCTGATTTCACGTCTTCTTCCACGTTTCGCCCCTTTTGCAGTGCCCGTTGCAGGCAACCCCTCGGTGAAGGTTGAGACACCTTAACAACGCCGCTATGACCGGTCAAAGTGAAGCTAGCGCGAAGGAGCCACAATGTCTGCACATCCAAAATCAGTTTGCGTCTACTGTGGCTCTCGGGACGGTGCCGCGCCTGCCTATGCCGCAGCCGCCAAAGCGACGGGCGAAATGCTGGCCGCCAATGGCTGGCGTCTGGTTTACGGTGCGGGTGATGTGGGCCTGATGGGCCGTGTCGCCAATGCGGTGCAGGCGGCGGGCGGGAAAACCTTTGGCGTGATCCCGACCCACCTGATGGATTGGGAGGTCGGCAAGCGCGACCTTGATACCTTCGTCATCACCGAGACGATGCACGAGCGCAAAAAGGTGATGTTCATGAACGCAGATGCGGTTGTTGTGCTGCCGGGGGGTGCGGGATCGCTTGACGAGTTCTTCGAGGCCCTCACTTGGCGGCAGTTAAAACTGCACACCAAGCCGCTGATCTTGCTGAATATCGAGGGGTTCTGGGACCCGTTGCGCGATTTGCTCGTGCATGTGGTCGACGAAGGTTTCGCTGGCGACGATATCTTGTCCTTCGTGCAGATTGCCGATGATGTCGCCGATCTGGAGGCCAAGCTGAAAGAGATGCTATAGCGCCTGCATCAATTCAGTATACCGCGCGAGCGAGATATTGGATCCACAGGCAATGATCCCGATCTGACGCCCTGCCAGTTCCGCCTTGAGCGGGCCGGTGATCGCCGCCAATGAGGCCGCACAAGCAGGCTCTGCCGTGATCCGCAGGACATTTTGGTAATGATCCATCGCGGCCAGCATGTCGTGGTCCTCAATCTTGACGATCCGGTCCACATAGGCCCGCGCCACGCTATAGGTCAGCGGCATCGCCAAAGGCGCGCCGAGGCTGTCTGCGATGGTGGCAACCCTGTCGAGCGTCACCGGCGCACCAGCGGCAAAGCTTTGCGACATGCTATCCGCACCGTAAGGTTCAACACCGATCACCGTCGCGTCGGGGTTCATTTGCTTGATGGCGCAGGCCATGCCGCTGATCATCCCGCCGCCCCCGATGGGAATGATGAAAACATCAATCTGCGGTGCCTGCGTGGCATATTCATAGCCGCATGTGGCCGACCCAAGGATCATATGATCCGCCTCATAGGGGTGCATGAGGGTCCGTCCATCCTCGGCTGCCGCATTCATCGCGGCAAAGGCCGCGGCCATATCATCATGCAACGTGACGGTCGCGCCCAGCGTCTCGCAGCCCGCAATACGGGCGGGATCGGTGGCCTTGGGCATGGCGATCAGGGCATCCACACCTGCGGCCTTGGCCGCCCAGGACACGGCCAGCGCATGATTGCCGCCACTGGCCGCCACAACCCCCGCCGCACGCTGCGCTGCATCCAATCGCCGTATCCCCAGCAAAGCACCCCGTGCTTTGAATGATCCGGCTTGCTGAAACAGCTCAAGCTTGACGGTGACATCCGCACCTTCCGGCAAAAGCCCATCCCAACGGGCCGATGTCAGCGGCAGGATGGGCGTCTCAATCAGGTCGCCCTGCAGCTCTGCTTTGGCGGCGATGATTTCGTCTAAAGTTGGTCCGATCATCACATTCTCCCAAGCAAAAGGCCCGTATGAGAGATGTCACACGGGCCTTGCAGATTGTCCAGATGGACGGGGATTACATGCGCGACGCGACGTTTTCCCAGTTCACAAGGTTATCGAGGAAGTTGGTCAGGTACACCGGACGCTTGTTGCGGAAGTCGATGTAGTAGGAATGCTCCCACACATCGCAGCCCAAGCAGTGCTGTCTGACCAAAGCAAAGCGGGTTCACGCCGTTTTCGGTCTTTGTGACCGCCAGCGAACCGTCCGCGTTCTTGACAAGCCAGCACCAGCCGGAGCCGAACTGGCCCGCACCCGCAGCGCTGAACTGCGACTTGAACTCGTCAACAGAGCCAAAGCTCTCGACCAGCGCTTTTTCAAGCTCGCCTGGCATCGCGCTATCATTCGGGCCCATCATTTCCCAGAACTGGTTGTGGTTCCAAAGCTGGCTGATGTTGTTGAAGATACCGTTCTGCGCGACAGCGGATTTGTCGTAAGTGCCGACAATGATCTCTTCGAGGGATTTACCCTCCCACTCGGTGCCCTCAATCGCCTTGTTGCCGTTGGTGACATAGGCGTTGTGGTGCAGGTCGTGGTGGAATTCGAGGGTCTCTGCGGACATGCCTTTGGCGGCAAGTGCGTCATGTGCATAAGGAAGGTCTGGAAGGGAAAAAGCCATTTCTCATATCTTTCTGAGTTAAGGACAGGGATGCCCTGTACATGTCACATGGACAGCGAAGGTCAAGGGTGTGTGGCGGGATGCAGTTTTCTGAGCCCTGAAATCGCTGACGTGACGTTCACGGTCCCGCGGGCTGCCAAAGCTCGATCGGGTTGCCTTCTGGATCGTGAATGCGCGCAAATTTCCCGACACCATCCATCTGTGTGCGATCACTGGCTGTGATCCCTGACTCAGCCAGCGCGGTAATCGCAGCTTCCAGATCGGCCACCCGAAAGTTCAGCATGAACGCACGATCTTTGGGAAAGTAATCTGTCTCAGCATCAAAGGGAGACAGGATTGTCACCCCCTCTTGCGTAATCCAAGGCATGTCGTCCGGCCCGTTCGGAACCGGATTGATGCCCAAATGGGTTTGATACCACTGCGCCAAAGCGGCAGGATCCTTGGCGCGGAAAAACACGCCGCCAATGCCCAAGACCTGTACCATCGCATACATCCTCCCAGAGGCGCGCCACTCTAAATGTCTTTAATTGTCGCGAAAAATCGGCAGAAAAGCAAGAAAACACCATTGCCGATGGCTGTTGAGTGCAAGAACATCCTGCGCACTGCCCTACGCTTTTCGCAGCCGACACACAGGGCCGATGAGGCCCTTTAGCCAAATCACGGACACAATTGGGACAAATGACCTTAATGTAGCAGTTTCATTGCCATCTTGCCGACAGGGTTAGCAGGCAATCAACAAGGCATTACTCTGTTAACGAAGGAACATAATATGAGTCTCTCGAAAACCTTTCTTGCTGGTGTATTGACCCTCAGCTCACTCGGCCTCGCGACGTCAGCACAGGCCCAAGACGAAACTGTCTGCCTTGATGGGTCCGTCGCAAATGGCGATTGCATTATGGTGTTTGCACCGCAGCCTAGTGACGACGACAGCTATAAAGAAAATGAAGAATACGAAAGCGATGACGAGGACGAAGAATACGACGACTAAGCCGTTGGTTCAGGTCTAACGGGCCCCAGTGCCGACATGACCAAAAGCTTTTAGGACTGGCCAAAACATTATTGCTTTTGGCTAGTCGTCTTTTGTTCGCCCGCATCCCCCTTGAAGGGATCCCTTCTCGCGGCTGATGCGCGTCATATGCCTCGATCGCTTAACGCGCAGCCGCTCTCATTGACCGCTGCGAGCAAAATCATATACCGCCAAGCATGGCGTATTCTGTCACAAGCGCCAATCGACAGGGCGTTGCTTCGCCGCTCGCCGACGGCACACTATTCAAACTGAATAATGACCGCTTCGAAATCAACGTCGCTCGTGACCACCGTATGATGGCCTTTCCCGTGCTTGTCTTCCATGTGCCAGACATCGCCGGGGCCGATATCGCGGGCCTCTCCGTCACTTGCGGTCACGCGAACCATACCCGCCAAACAGATCAGCTTTTGCGCAACAGGTGTCGGGATGGATCGGTTCATCCCATCCGGCCTTTAACCGCAGAAACATGGTTCTTTTCGCCGTTTCCGCAGGGGAAACCTCGATTGCTTTGGCCGGCGGCGCGAACGTCCGCTCTTCGAGCTTGACCGTCACATCCTCCCAATGGCTTTCACCGCTCTCATCAACATAGAGTTTTTGATACGTCATCATGATGGAAAATGCCCCACCTGTCCGGCCTTCGCAGAGGCCGCCAATAAGTTGAACGCATACGCCGCAACAGACCGAAAGCAGATCACCTCGAACGTATCTTCGTCCCGCATCCAGAATGCCGCGGCGACCTGCCCCAACCGCGTGCGGCGGAAATCGCCCGGTTTGAACGTATCGGGGTGCAGATCGACAGGTGCGAGTTTCGCGATCACTTCGCGGCAGAACGTCCCCTCAACAATCAGCACCGCCCGCGCGTCTGATACGTTTTCGGCCAGATAATGCGTGCCCGCTAACGCCTTGTCGATCACTGTAATGGTCTGGGCCACGTCATCGTAAGGCACCAAGATCAGCAATTCGTCCGGCGACATCCAGCAAAGGCCCTTCTTGCCCGCGCAATGCGCCTGCCCCCGCTCTGGAAAATCGACGCCGGACACACCTGTGCAAACAGAGTGCAGCTTTTTATCCGCCAGATCACCGCGCAGGATAATCATGCCCTGCAATCCCGCCTCGCGGATCGTTACTTCACCGGGGGCCACTTTGCCTTGCAATGCGCTGATAGCATTAGACATTCTGCTTCTCCCCTTCTTTGTCATAGAACACCGGATCAACGATTTTCGCCCGCACCGTGGTGCCGTCGATTTTGTTGAACTCAATCACCTCGCCCATGCGGTCAGGCCCTTTGTGCACCAACCCCATCGCAATCCCGCGTTCAAGATTGGCGGAATAATAGGTTGAGGTCACGCGGCCTTGCGTGTTCCGCTGCCCGTTGGCGTTCGTACCATCTGCAATCGCATAGGCCCCGTCCGGCAGAACCGAGCCATCCTCGGTTTCCAATCCCACCAGTTTCCAGCGGTTCGGGTCCGCCATATGGCTGCGCTCATGCGCGCGTTTGCCAAGGTAGTCTTCTTTCTTCTTCGACAGCGCCCATTGCAGGTTCAAATCCTGCGGAATGACCGTCCCGTCGGTTTCATCCCCGATCATGATAAAGCCCTTCTCGGCGCGCAGGATGTGCAGGGTTTCGGTGCCATAAGGCATGATCCCGAATTCCTCGCCCGCTGCTATCAAGGCTTCCCAGAACGCCGCACCTTGGCCAGCTGGCACGGCGATTTCATAGGATAGCTCGCCCGAGAACGAGATGCGGAATACCCGCGCGTCAAAATCACCGATCTTACCCTCGGCCCATGTCATAAACGGCAGCGCATCCGCGCTGACATCCATGCCACCCAGTTTGCGCAGCAGTTTGCGCGCATTCGGCCCGACAACAGCGATCTGGGCGTATTGTTCGGTGACATTGGCGACATAGACTTTCCAGTCCCACCATTCGCACTGCAGCCAGTCTTCCATATGTGCGTGGATATGTTCCGCCCCGCCTGTAGTGGTGTGGCAGAGCCACGTATCTTCGGCCATGCGCACGACAACACCGTCGTCCATCAGGAACCCGTTTTCAGAACACATCAGACCGTAGCGGCATTTGCCCACAGGCAACGTGGACATCATGTTGGTATACATCATGTCCAGAAATTTGCCCGCGTCCGGCCCTTTGACGATCAGCTTGCCAAGGGTCGAGGCATCAAGCAGACCAAGGTTCTCGCGCGTGTTCTTCACCTCGCGGTTCACTGCATCGTGGACGCTCTCGCCGGGGCGGACATAGGCAAAGGGTCTGCGCCATTGGCCGACAGGTTCGTTGTCGGCCCCATGCGCGTTGGACCAAGCGGAGATTGGCGTCATGCGCAGCGGCTGAAACAGCTCATCACGTGCGGCACCGGCAATCGAGGCCATTGAAATCGGCGTATAGGGCGGGCGGAACGTCGTCGTTCCTACATCGGGAATATCCGCATTCAGTGATTGAGAAAGGATCGCCAGGCCGTTGATATTACTCAACTTCCCTTGATCTGTCGCCATGCCAAGCGTGGTATAGCGCTTGGCATGTTCCACACTCTCGAACCCCTCTTGGGCGGCCAGTTGCACGTCGCTGACCTTCACATCGTTCTGGAAATCCAGCCACGCTTTGGACCGCAGCGCATGGTTCGCCCCTTGCGGCATCAACCACACCGGCGAGATCGGGCCTTCGGCCGCATCCTCGCCCATCGGGGCCTGCGCACCGCGTTTGGTATGCCCTGCAGGCTTTCGCCGCCGCACGCCCCGCCGCCCAGCCATCGCTGACGACCTCGGCGGTAAACAAATGCCCGTTGGCGATGCCCGCAGTGGCCACAAAGGGCTGACCATCGGCGCCCGTTGGCGCGCGTTCGGGGTCGGGGCGGAACATCGCCTGATCGGCATCCCAATTCAGCTTGCCCCCGCAGTGCGACCACAGGTGCACGACAGGCGACCAACCGCCCGACATCGCCACGCAGTCGCAGTCGATCTCTTCAAGTACCGCCCCTTCTCCGGCCTGCGCGCAAAGTGCCACCCCAGTAACGCGCTTGCCGCCTTTGACCTTCGCAATGCCTTTGCCCATCTCGATGCGAATCCCCAGGTCGCGGGCGCGATCAACCAGATCACCCTCCGCCTCGGGGCGGGCATCCACGATCACGGGCACATCAAGGCCGGCCTCTTTCAGCACAATCGCCGTGCGGTATGCATCGTCGTTATTGGTCACAATCACGGTGCGGTCCCCAATGGACACCCCGAAATTCACCGCGTAATCGCGCACAGCTGAGGCCAGCATGACACCTGGCAAATCATTGGCGGCAAAGGACAAAGGCCGCTCAATCGCACCTGTAGCTGTCACAATCTGCTTGGCGCGGATACGCCACAAACGGTGGCGCGGGCCCTCGGCCTCGGGCGCATGATCAGTCAGGCGTTCATAGGCCAGCGCATAGCCGTGGTCGTAAACACCCGCGCCCATGCAGCGCAGGCGCATATCAACATTAGTCATTTTATCAATGACTTCTACGGTGTTCTTAATCCATTCTTCCGCAGGCACACCATCAATCACAGGTGTATCGACAACCGCACGCCCGCCCCAATCGGCGGTCTGTTCAACCAGCAGCACACGCGCCCCGCGTTCGCCCGCGGCTTTGGCCGCAGCAAGGCCCGCAATGCCGCCCCCCACGACCAGCACATCGACATGGCAGTTGAAATGTTCGTAAGTATCCTGATCGCGATCTTTGGGCGCTTTACCAAGGCCCGCCGATTTGCGGATGATCGGCTCATACACATGCTTCCAGAACGACCGCGGATACATGAACATTTTGTAGTAAAAACCAGCAGGCAGGAACCGCGACAGGTGGGTGTTGATCGCACCCACATCGAATTCGAGGCTCGGCCAGTGGTTCTGTGACTGTGCGGTCAGCCCCTCGAACAGCTCGGTCGTGGTAACGCGCGCATTGGGCTCGAACTGTGCCCCTTTGCCAAGGTTCACCAACCCGTTGGGCTCTTCCGCGCCCGATGCCACAACGCCGCGCGGACGGTGGTATTTGAACGACCGGCCCACCAGCATCTGGTCATTGGCGAGCAACGCCGAGGCCAGCGTATCACCCTCAAACCCGCGCAAGTGCTTGCCGTTAAAGGTAAACTTGACGGCCTTGTCTTTGTTGATCAAACGGCCCTGACCGGCCAGACGGGTGCTCATGTCAAATTCCCCCAAGACCAACCGGGACGCGCGGCTGAAATCTTGTCCTTAATCTCTTGTGGTGGTTCCAGCGTTTGGGCCGGATAGGTGCCGAAGACCTCAAGCGTATTGGTGCAGCGGGCCGCCAAGAACCACTTGCCGCAGCCATAGGCATGGCGCCAGCGCTCAAAATGCACGCCTTTAGGGTTTTCGCGCATAAAAAGGTAATCCTCAAAATCCGTATCCGACGCCCCCGGCCCTTCGCGTTTGAGGTGCGCCTCACCACCCGCGTGCAGATCGGTTTCATCGGCATCAACGCCGCAATAGGGGCAATGCAGGGTCAGCATGGTTGAGCCTCAATATTTGGGGAACTCAAAGCGTTCCGGACAACAGGGACATGAGCGAAAATCCACCGCGCATTTGGGCGATCCGTCACCTTTTCCGCCGATATCGGACCGCCAATGCCCGCTGGGGTCGCATCCGCCTGCGCCGATGCTAGGTTAAGCGCATGGAACTTTTGTTGATCGTCATAGGGGGTATCCTGTCGACGGCCATAATCTTTGTGGTCATCGACGGGTTGCGTGGTGGACTGTCCGAGGATGACGAGGACGGTCTGGAATAATGACGCGCCCGTGCGGTTTGGCTGTGCTTTGGCAGACATCAATGCGCCACCCCTGCTGCGACACTTTCATCAATGAACTTGCCTTCGCGGAAACGGAACATGCTGAACTCATCGGTCAGCGGCGATTGCCCTTTAGCCATCAGCTCGGCCATGGCCCAGCCTGACCCCGGGATCGCCTTGAACCCGCCGGTGCCCCAGCCGCAGTTGACGAAGACACCCTCAACAGGGGTTTTTGACAGGATCGGTGAGCGGTCGCCCGTCACATCCACGATCCCGCCCCATTGGCGCAGCATCTTCAGCCGTGCAATCATCGGGAAGGTCTCGACCAAGGCGCGCACGGTTTCTTCGATATGGTGGAACGATCCGCGCTGGGTGTAGTTGTTGTACCCGTCGGTGCCGCCGCCAATCACCATTTCGCCCTTGTCGGACTGGCTCATGTAACCATGCACCGTGTTGGCCATCACGACCACATCCATGCAGGGTTTGATCGGCTCTGACACCAGCGCCTGCAAAGCGACGCTCTCAATCGGCAGACGGAACCCCGCCATCTGCGCCAGCACACCGGAATGCCCTGCCACAACCATGCCAAGCTTGTCGCAATCAATCGGGCCTTGGGTGGTATCGACGCCCACGACCTTGCCGTTCTCCTGACGCACCGCTTTGACTTCGCATTGCTGGATCACATCCATGCCCATGTCGGAACAGGCGCGCGCATAGCCCCACGCCACCGCATCATGCCGCGCGGTGCCGCCACGTGCCTGCCACAGACCGCCCAGCACAGGATACCGCGGGCCGTCGATATTCATGATCGGGCAGAGTTCCTTGACGCGGGCCGCATCAATCCATTCGGTCGTGACCCCTTGCAGCGCATTGGCGTGGGCGGTGCGTTTGTAGCCCCGCACTTCGTGCTGGGTCTGGGCCAGCATGATCACGCCGCGCGGGCTGAACATGACGTTGTAGTTCAGGTCCTGGCTCATCGTCTCATAAAGCGAGCGGGATTTTTCATAGATCGCGGCAGACGGGTCTTGCAGGTAGTTCGAGCGGATAATCGTCGTATTCCGCCCCGTGTTCCCGCCGCCCAGCCAGCCTTTTTCCAGGATCGCCACATTGGTGATCCCGAAATTTTTGCCCAGATAATAGGCCGTGGCCAAACCGTGCCCGCCAGCGCCCACGATAATCACATCGTATTTCTTCTTGGGCGCGCGTTTGGCCCATGCGCGGTCCCAACCGGTGTGTTGGCGCATGGCTTCTTTGGCGATCGCAAAGGCGGAATAGCGTTTCATCGGGGTCAGAATCCTATCGTCACGGGCGGCGCTGCCAATCCATACTATCTGGACCCTGCGCCAGTCCAAGAGGATACTCACAGCGTCGCATAAATTGCCGTTTACGACATGCGGGCCGCGCTTGAAAACGGCACACGGTCGCAACCCCTTTTCATGCCAGCCTCAGATGTTTATGTGAACCTCAACAAAAGGACGAAATATCGATGATTTTCTGGATTGTTTGCGCTGTTCTGACACTTGCTGTGACGGCACTGATGGTGACCCCTCTCTTGCGGCCCAAAGAGATCGGCGACGACAATCCCGATATCGCCATCTACCGCGCCCAGTTGGAAGAAATTGATCGCGATCTTGAGCGGCAGTTGCTGGAACCCGCAGAGGCCGATCGCGCCCGCACCGAGGTCGCCCGCCGCCTGCTGGCTGCAAACAACGCCACGGTGAAACCAACAGAGGCCTCCAAACCCAACCGCTGGCTGCCTGCGGCCATCATTGTGGTGATGCTGGGCTTGGGATTCGGCACGTACTGGATTATTGGCGCGCCGGGCTATCCGGACATGCCGCTGCAGGCCCGCCTTGCCGCCAGTGAAGAGATACGTGCAAACCGCCCCGCGCAAACCGCATTGGAAGCAGCCGCCCCTGTGCCACCTGCCCCGGATGTGCCCGATGAGTACCGCGCCGCAGTTGAACAGCTGCGCCTGATCGCACCGACCCGCCCTGATGATCTTGAGGCGTGGTCGCGGCTGACCATGGCTGAGGTGGAATTGCGCAACTATGCAGGTGCCGCTGCTGCGCAGGAACAGGTGATCACCATCAAGGGCGAGCCAGCCGAGGTCCTTGATCTCCAACGCTTGCTCGACCTCAAAGTGGTCGCCGCCGGTGGCTTTGTCTCACCCGAGGCCGAAGAGGTGATTGGCCGTATTCTGGAAGCCAACCCCGGCAATATCGCAGCGCGCTACTATCTTGGCGCGCTTTATAACCAGACAGACCGTCCCGATCTTGCGTTGCAACTGTGGCGCCAGATCATCGAGAACGGCGATCCGAACAATTTCCACGTCGCCAGCGCACGCGCACAAGTCGGCGATGCGGCCTTCCGCGCCGGTGTTGAATATGCCCTGCCCGAAGCGCGCGGCCCGTCCTTTGAACAAATGGATGCCGCGCAGGATATGTCCGAGGAAGACCGCCAAGCCATGATCGGCGGAATGGTTGCAGGCCTTGCCGAGCGTTTGGCAACCGACGGCGGCCCCGCCGAAGACTGGGCCCGCCTGATCCGCGCCTACGGGGTGATGGGCAACCAAGAGGCCGCAAGCACCGTCTGGGCCGAGGCACAGCAGGTCTTTGTCAGCAGCATGCGCGGCATGGAGATTTTGACCAATGCCGCCCGCGATGCTGGCGTCTTGGAGGAATGATCTGCGACACGCCTGAGGAGTTCGTCACCGCGATCCCCAAGATGGGCGCAATTGCGGGGCTTGATCTTGGCACCGTCACCATCGGCGTCGCTGTCTCTGACGTCATGCGCTCGGTCGCGACCCCGCTTGAGACGATCAAGCGCAAGAAATTCGGGGTGGATGCCGCGAAGTTGCTGGAATTGACCACGCACCGCCTGATCACGGGCCTTGTGCTGGGATTGCCGATGAATATGGACGGATCAGAAGGGCCACGCTGTCAGGCGACCCGCGCCTTTGCGCGCAACTTGGAAAAACTCACCCCCCTGCCGATTACATTCTGGGATGAGCGTCTATCGACGGTCGCCGCCGAACGCGCGCTACTTGAGGCGGATACGTCACGCAAGCGTCGCGCCGAGGTGATCGACCATGTTGCCGCAGGGTATATTCTGCAAGGTATGCTAGACCGTATGGCGCATCTAAGGAATCACCCGTGACCAAACCTGAAAACACCGATCACATCTGGTCCCGCGCCGAGATCGAAAGCCCTTGCATCAAGATCTGCGTGATCGAACCCAAAAGCCGCCTTTGCACAGGCTGTTTGCGCACGATTGACGAAATCGGCGCATGGTCACGGATGACGCATGAGGCGCGGTCCGAGGTGATGGCCGAACTGCCCACACGGGCGGGGCAGATCACGAAACGTCGTGGCGGGCGTGCAGCGCGGCTGAAGTCCTAGTTACTTCTTGGCGTGTAAAATCCGCCCGATGACATTCATCAGCAATTGCGCGGCCAAGGTCGATGTCGATCCGCTGTGGTCATAATCGGGGGCCACCTCGACCAGATCCAACCCCACGATATTGCCGCGTTTTGCCAGCCCGGCCAGCAATTCCAGCACCTCGTAATAGATAAACCCGCCATGGCTTGGCGTACCTGTGCCGGGTGCGATGGAGGGATCGAAGGCGTCAATATCAACGGTCACGTAATACTGCACGTCCGCAGGGATACGTTCCAACATCGCCGCGACACCCATCTTGCGAAACTGGCGCACGGATTGAATATCCGACCCCATTTTGCGCGCGTCCTGATAGCCGTCCTTGGCTGTAGACGACACATTGCGAATGCCGATCTGGCTGAGGCCTGTGACATAATCCTTTTCCGCCGCACGGCGCATCGGATTACCATGCCCAAAGCGCACGCCGTGGCGCTCATCCACAAAATCAAGATGGGCATCAATCTGGACCACATGGATCGGGCCTTGGTCGTCAAAGGCGTTGATACACGGGATATTCACCGAATGGTCGCCACCCAGCACCACGGGGATCGCTCCCGCAGCAAGGATTTTGCGCACGCCATATTCAATATTGGCATGGCTTTGGATCGTATCGGTATGCACGATATCCGCGTCGCCGATATCCACGATCGTGACCTCGGCAGGGTCCAGATAGGTCACATCATCCTCATGGTCATAGGCCCCCGCATGGCCGAACGAAAACAGGGTCGAGGCCTCGCGGATCGCGCGTGGCCCCATCCGTGCACCTGACCGCCACTGCGTGCCGGCATCAAAGGGCGCGCCCATGACCGCAACATCGGCGTTAATCGCATCCCAATCAGACACGTAAGGGTATTTGCCAAAAGTGCAGATGCCCACAAACGGCAGGTTCAGCCGCCCGCCTTCATAGCCATGATTTGCCATATCCGGTCCCTTTCACCTGTCAAATTCAGGGGAACTATGGCCGATCTCTAAAGGCGCTGTAAGGGCAATTTTCGGCGCTAGCTGCCTGTGCGCGGAAACACAAAACACCGGTCGCGGCGGATCATCAACCACAGCGGCATACCGGGTTTGGGCAGGAACACCGATGGCACCACAGCTTTCAGGATCGAGCCGTCAAAATCCATGCGGAATTCTACAAGGCTGGACGCCCCCATAAAGCGCGCCCGTTCCACCACGCCGCGCGCGGCGGTGCCATCTTCGACCGTGGGATTCGGGCCGCGCCCGCCGCGATCGAAGTCAATCTTGAGGTGCTGGGGCCGGATCACGATATCCACCTCGGTTCCGTCAGGCACGCCGGGGGCAAGGAACTGGCCAAATGGCGTATCCGTCAACGCACCCTCAACACGGCCCTTCAATACATTGATATCACTAAAGAACGCAGCCGCAGCCTTATCCTTCGGCGTGTTATAAATGTTATAGGGCGCGCCGCGCTGTACGATCTTGCCGTTGCGCATCAGCGCGATTTCATCGGCCATGCGCATCGCCTCGCCCGGTTCATGCGTGACCAGCAAAACGGCGGTCCCTTCGCTTTTCAGCACTTCGAGCGTTTCATCGCGGATATCATCGCGCAAACGGTCATCAAGACCGGAAAACGGCTCATCCATCAGCATAATCCGCGGACGTGGTGCCAGCGCGCGGGCCAGCGCAATCCGCTGTTGTTCACCACCCGAAAGCTGATGCGGATAGTCGTCGATATGCGCGGACATGCCGACCTTGGCGAGCAATTCATGCACACGGTCGGTCACTTTCCCGCTTTTGAGCCCGAAAGCCACGTTTTGCGCAACCGTCAGGTGGGGAAACAGAGCAAAGTCCTGAAACATCAGGCCAATATGCCGCTGTTCGGGGGGCAGGGAAAAACCGGCATCGCAGACAAGGTTGCCATCCACATGGATCGCGCCGCTATCCTGTTTTTCGACCCCTGCAATAATACGCAATGTGGTGGATTTACCGCAGCCGGACGGGCCGAGCAGACAGGTCACCTGTCCCGGCATCACTGTCAGGCTCACATCATCAACAACCCGGCGACCGCCGAAGTTTTTGACAATATTTTTGATCTCAAGGCGGGGGGCTTGCATAGGGGGTGCGTTATCCCTGACGAAAACTATTGGGTATAGCGCACCTACCAACAGTTGCGCTGCGGGGCAAGGTCCGCGCCCTGCCCTGCAGCATTCTATTTTGACCGGATCAGATGGTCGCGTTGATCGCGCCACCGTCCAGAACAATGTTCTGACCGACGATAAAGCCTGCGTGGTTTGAGCACAGGAACGCACACATCGCGCCGAATTCTTCAGCCGTGCCATAACGGCGGGCTGGAATTGTCGCCTGACGCTGGGCTGTTGCCGCAGCAATATCAATGCCTTGCGCCTTGGCCACACCTGTATCAAGGCTGACAGCGCGATCCGTTGCGTGAATGCCGGGCAGCATGTTGTTGATGTTCACACCAAACTGGGCCACCTGACGCGCGGTGCCTGCGGCATAGCCGGTCAGACCCGCACGTGCAGAGTTGGACAGACCCAACTGCGGGATCGGTGCCTTCACAGAGCCCGATGTGATGTTGATCACACGACCCCAACCCTTGTCGATCATGCCCGGCATCAGCGCCTTCATCAGCGCGATCGGGGCCAGCATATTGGCATCAAGGGCCGCAATGAAATCGTCACGGTCCCAGTCGGACCACAGACCCGGAGGGGGGCCACCAGCGTTATTGACCAGAATATCAACGCCCTGCGCCTCTTTGAGCAGCGCATCGCGGCCTTCTTGCGTGGATACGTCCGCTGCCACGGTCACAACGTCAACGCCGTATTTGGCGCGAATATCCGCCGCTGCCGCCTCAAGCGCCTCAGCGCCGCGTGCGTTCATGACAAGATTAACGCCTGCCTCTGCCAAGGCCTCGGCGCACCCACGCCCCAAACCCTTTGATGATGCACAGACCAGCGCACGCTTTCCTTTGATCCCAAGATCCATGGTGTTGTCCCCTTTTGTATTGATTGCCGAGCATCTAGCACTGCAACACCCCTTGGGCAAACGAAAGGCGCAAATTCGCGATCATGCTTGGCCTGAGCGCAAAGCCAGTGTAACTCCAACCGCGATGAACCAGCGCCCAATCACCGTCGATATCTTTCCCGCGACCAAGGTAATCGCCAGCGATGGCGTGACCAAGGGAGAGGCACTGTCTTTCGCCGACGAACTGGTCATGGATGATGTTTTTCGGATTGACGCAGATGCCACGTTGGTCCCGCTCAAACTGATTGCAGGCAACAACGCGCTGCGCCGCGCAGATGGCGCAGGCAATATCGTGCATCTGGATTGCTGCCTGACCCTGATGGCCCCGGATGGGGACACCCATGAGGCGCTGATTCTGGTCGAGGTCGAAGATGACAGCGTGGCCGATATCTTCCTGCTACCGCTGGGCGAACTACGGCCTGTCATTGATTATCGCCTTGTCGGTCTGGCGCGCCACACGGCAACGCGCCGCTTTGCCGAAGCCGCCAGTGGATCATTCGGGCGCGGCACGCGGATCACCATGAGCGACGGACAGATGCGCCCGATTGAGACGCTGGCCGTCGGAGACATGGTTTTGACCCGCGACGCCGGCAAACAACCGATCCGCCATATCGGGCAGGCCACGATGCGCGCGTCAGGCAGCTTTGCGCCAGTTGTCATCACCAAAGGCGCCTTGCACAACGACGCCGATCTGGTGGTGCGCCCCGATCACCGCCTGTTCATCTATCAGCGCCAAGACCATTTCGGTGCAGGCCGCGCCGAGGTGCTGATCAAAGCGCGCCATCTGGTGGATCACAGCACAGTTTTGCGGCGGCGTGGCGGCTTCATCGATTACTTTCAACTGATCTTTGATGAGCACCACATCATCTACGCCGAAGGGATCGCCGCTGAGTCGCATCTGATCAGCGCGCAAACGCGGCACGGCTTGCCCCCCGGGATATCATCGCCCGATCACGCCCATCGGCCCCATCTGGATTATGAGGTCAAAAACAGCCTGATCCCTGCACGCCAAGCCGTGTCTTTGCTGCGCAAGGCGTCGACGCGCTAGGGCAACGCACGCCTCTTCTCAGGGGCTGACCTCTTCAAGGGCAATCACAACCGTCCCCTGCCTTGTCGTCCCGTTGTGATCGACCTGCGCTTCCAGATCACCCCCTGCAAAGGCGGACACAGGATTCCCTAGCAAAACCCCCGTCATCACCCCTGCAAACCCAAGCGTTTGTCCCGCAGCGCTCAGATCCCCCGCGTAGCTGAGCGGCATATCTTGCCCCACCACGTTGCTTTGCAGGCTGATCGAACCGCTATAATCCGCGATATCTGCGCCAGAACGCCCGCCAAAGACATTCGTGACCGCCCCCTCCGCAGCACTGCTGTCAAAATCAATCTGCAAATCCGCATCCCCAAAAAGGATAAGCGGTTGGGTCCCCGTCTCGATCCGCATCGTCGCAAAGCCCGCAAGTGACATCGCGCCAGTCGTTGGGACATTGTCGTCAGCAGTCACGCCCATGCCCATAACGCCCGCCTCAGGGTCACCCAAAACGCGCAGTTTCTGCATCTCGTAAATATCAAGCCGGGCCAGACGGGGATCAATCCCGCTGCTACCGCCCCCACCGCCGCCGCCGCAGGCCGTCAGGCAGAGTAGCAAACAGATGGTACGCATATGTGGTTTCATCACCGGCCCCTTTGTGTGGAGCCTACCCGTGAAAACCAAATCTTTGGTTAAGCGCACTGTCCCGATTGCCCTTTCCAGCCCGAACGCATAAAGCGTGAAGGATGACAAATCGCCCTGCCCTTCCTCCTGAAATCGCCCGCCGCCGGACCTTTGCGATCATCTCGCACCCCGACGCAGGCAAGACGACGCTAACGGAAAAGTTCCTTCTTTATGGTGGCGCTATTCAGATGGCCGGACAGGTGCGCGCCAAAGGCGAAGCACGGCGCACGCGGTCGGACTTTATGCAGATGGAAAAGGACCGCGGCATCTCTGTGTCCGCCTCTGCGATGTCGTTTGACTTTGAGAAATACCGGTTCAACCTCGTTGATACCCCCGGCCACTCGGATTTTTCCGAAGATACCTATCGCACACTAACGGCGGTGGATGCGGCCGTGATGGTGATCGACGGGGCAAAGGGTGTGGAAAGCCAGACGCAGAAACTGTTCGAGGTATGCCGTTTGCGCGACCTTCCGATCTTGACGTTTTGCAACAAAATGGACCGCGAAAGCCGCGATACTTTCGATATTATTGACGAAATCCAAGAAAACCTTGCGATTGACGTGACACCGGCATCTTGGCCCATTGGTGTAGGACGCGAATTCATCGGCTGCTATGATATTCTGCGCGACAAGCTGGAATTGATGGACCGCGCCGACCGTAACAAGGTCGCCGAAAGCATCCAGATCAGCGGTTTGGATGACCCCAAACTGGCCGAACATGTGCCCGCGCATCTGCTGGAAAAATTCCTCGAAGAGATCGAGATGGCCAAGGAATTGCTGCCAAAGCTCGATCCCGAGGCGCTCTTGAACGGCTCGATGACGCCCATTTGGTTCGGCTCTGCGATGAACTCATTCGGGGTCAAAGAACTGATGGACGGTCTGGCGACCTACGGACCAGAGCCGCAAATCCAATCCGCCCAGCCCCGCAATATCGCGCCCGAGGAAACGAAGGTCACCGGTTTTGTGTTCAAAGTGCAGGCCAACATGGACCCCAAGCACCGTGACCGCGTGGCCTTTGTCCGCCTCGCCTCAGGGCATTTCGAACGCGGCATGAAACTGACCCATGTGCGCAGCAAAAAGCAGATGGCGATCACGAACCCTGTGCTGTTCCTTGCCGCTGACCGCGAACTGGCAGAAGAGGCTTGGGCCGGTGATATCATCGGCATCCCCAACCACGGCCAGCTGCGCATCGGCGACACCCTGACCGAGGGTGAGGCGATCCGTGTCTCGGGCATCCCGTCATTCGCGCCGGAACTTTTGCAAACCTGCCGCGCGGGCGATCCGATGAAGGCCAAACACCTTGAAAAGGCGCTGATGCAATTCGCCGAAGAAGGGGCCGCCAAGGTCTTCAAACCGACGTTCGGCTCCGGCTTTATCGTGGGCGTCGTGGGGGCACTACAATTCGAGGTCCTCGCCAGCCGGATCGAGCTGGAATACGGGCTGCCGGTGCGGTTCGAGGCGTCGCAATTCACCTCTGCCCGCTGGGTGGCAGGCGATCAGACGGCAGTTGATAAATTCGTGGCTGCCAACAAACAGCATATCGCCACGGATAACGATGGCGACACGGTTTACCTCACACGCCTGCAATGGGATATCGACCGCGTCGGGCGGGATTATCCGGATATCAAACTGACCGCGACCAAGGAAATGATGGTATAAGGGGCACCGCTTGAGCGACAAAACCGAGACTTTCCCCGGCGGCATCGCGGCCTTGCTTCCCCAATATCAAAAACGGCGCGCGCTGCTGACAGGCGCGGACCTGCCGCCCCTCGACATCGATTTTGAAGCACTCAAAGTCCTGCCCTTGCCCCCACAGGAACTCCCCCGTCCTGAGGGACTGACCCGTGTCGAGAAAAAACGCCATATGCTGCTGGGTGAATTGGCGGGCCACAGCGAATTGGCCCTGCTGCACGGGCTCTTGGTGTCGCATCTGCGCAAACACACCTACCCCGATCGTGCCCCTGCGCTTTTCTTGCGGCTTTGGGCCGAAGAAGAGGCATGGTTGCTGGACACGCTGCCCACCCGCTGGCTGATCTCTGCGGTCATCACGTTTGCCGAACACGGGGTGACAGAGGCCGACCGCAATCTGGCTGCACGCATGAACATGCTGTTTTCGCTGATGAAAATCTATGAAGCCGAGCGCGCATTTTCGGGCAAAGCCCCCCAAACCCCGTTCCGCACCCAAGACCGCAACAAATCCCCCTTGCCCATGGGCATGAAGGACTTTTCGGTCCTCAAAGGTGATCTGGAGGCCAATCTGCTCGCGCCCCTTTGGCGTGATGCGGAACACGCACCGGCCACGGGGAACCTGACACGGCATTTGCTGAATACCCTGAACACCGATGACGGCACTGTCTTCCGCCGCTTTGCCATAATGCGCGAAAAAGCCACGAAAACCCCGTGAACGCAGGGGCATTTCTGCGCTCAGCTTGACGGTAACCGGCATTTCCGCTATCGCACCTTTACGGCCTGCAAGGGCCTACGACGCGGGACGCTCGGAAAAATGCGTCCTTTCACAACATGCGGACCGAAACCGCATCCAAAGGACGTATATGACCAAGTTTTCTGATTTGAACCTTGCCCCCAAGGTTCTCAAAGCGATTGCCGAAACCGGCTATGACACCCCCACCCCTATTCAGGCCGGCGCGATTGCCCCCGCCCTTGAAGGCCGCGATGTTTTGGGCATTGCCCAGACCGGCACCGGGAAAACCGCCGCCTTTACGCTGCCCATGATCACCCTGTTGGGCCGGGGCCGTGCCCGCGCACGGATGCCGCGCTCGCTTGTGCTGGCACCGACGCGTGAATTGGCCGCCCAAGTGGCCGAGAATTTCGACGCCTACGCCAAATATACCAAGCTGACGCGCGCCCTTCTGATTGGCGGCACCAGCTTTAAGGATCAGGACAAAATCATCGACAAAGGCGTCGATGTGCTGATCGCGACACCGGGTCGCCTGCTTGACCATTTGGAGCGCGGCAAACTGATCCTCACCGACGTGAAAATCATGGTGGTGGATGAGGCAGACCGGATGCTCGATATGGGTTTCATCCCCGATATCGAAGAGATCTTTAAGCGCACGCCGTTCACCCGCCAAACGCTGTTCTTCAGCGCCACGATGGCCCCTGAAATCGAGCGGATCACTAATACCTTCCTGTCGAACCCCGCCAAGATCGAAGTGGCCCGTGCGGCCACCACGAACGTCAACATCAAGCAAGGTGTTGTCATGTTCAAAGGGTCGTCCAAACCCAAAGAGCCCGCTGAAAAGCGTGATCTGCTGCGCAAGCTGATCGATGGCGAGGGCGAGGCCTGCACCAACGCGATCATCTTCTGTAACCGCAAGTCAGACGTGGATATCGTGGCGAAGTCCTTGAATAAACACGGCTATCAGGCGGCCCCGATCCACGGCGATCTGGACCAAAGCCACCGGACCAAGACGCTGGATAAATTCCGCGACAATGACCTGCGCATTCTTGTGGCCTCTGATGTGGCCGCGCGTGGTCTGGATATTCCTGCGGTGACGCACGTTTTCAACTTCGACGTGCCCAGCCACGCCGAGGATTACGTGCACCGGATCGGGCGCACCGGTCGCGCAGGCCGCACCGGTACCGCGATCATGATCTGCACGCCACGTGACGAGAAGAACCTCGAAGACGTGGAACGTCTGGTCGAGGAATCGATCCCGCGTCTGGATGTGCCCGGTGGCAAAGCCGCAGCACCTGCCCCGGCCCAAGCTGAGGCAGAGACGTCCGAGGAAAAACCCAGGCGGACCCGCAGCCGGAGCCGTAAACCAGACCCGAAACCGGACGCGCCCAAAGTCGAAGAAACCAAGGCAGCCCCTGCGCCTGCACCTGCACCTGCACCAGTTGCGCGCGCCGAAGAAGCCCCGCGCGAGCAAAAGCCACGCGAAGACCGCAACCGCGGTGGCCGTGGACGCGGGCAAGACCGGCGCGACAACGGGCCGAAGGTTGTTGGCATGGGTGAAGACACGCCCGCGTTTATCGCCATGAGCTTTGCCGAACGGGCGAAGAACTAACACGTCTTCATCAAGTCTCACGAAACGGATGTGCCTTCGTTTGGCACATTCGTTTTTTCGTGACCGACCTTATGCAGGACAGGCAATCTGAATACGGTTTTCAGATAACAACCGATCACCAGCCGGAGTGATCTTCACCCCTTCGCGCTCGTTGATAATCCGATATCCCTGTGGACAAAGCCGTGCCGCATAATTGTTGCGTTGTTGATAATAGGCCTCTGCCCCAAGCGGATCGGCATACCGTGTCATGCTGAATTCATAGACGTTGTTCGCGCCTTGGCGCCCGATCAGATGACTGGATGGATCGGTCATCATACAGCCGGACAATGTGACCGCCACGAAAACGAGCGGAATGGCTTTGTTTGTCATCATCATCACCTCAATGGTTTCGCCCCATGATGTGATGATAATCAAAGCAAGTGGTCAAAACTGTGACGATAGGGTGTTAGTTTCTGCGGGTCGTGTCTGGGGAAAACATCGGCCTACTTTGCACATAATCAGCAAAATACACCGCCCCGTTCACCGGACATCGCCCGCCCTTCAGTTTGAGCCATGCCCTACCCCAACCGCGACACAATCACCGTCACTTCAGGCTTTTTCCCGATCTCAGCCTGCGCCGACCGCCGTGCAATCGTCTTGAGCTCTTTTTCCAGCTTCACATCATCCCGCAGCGTTTTCGCGTTGGCGCGGTTCACGAACTGGCTCAGGTCTTCTTCGACCACGTCAATAAGCGCCGCGTTGTTGCGCCCTGTTTCGGCCAGACCCATGATTTCCACCCAAGGATCGCCCAGAGGTTCGTCATTTTCGTCAATGATTAGCGTCACCACCATATGCCCGTTCATGGCCATGCGGATACGGTCGCGCACGATGCCATCCATCGCGCCCACTTGCACGGTGCCGTCCAGATAGGTGCGGCCGGTGTCGATATATTCGGCCACGGTCGGTTGGTTGCCCGACAGATCAATCATCATGCCGTTGACCGCAACGATCCCCGACAGGCCGCTTTCTGCGCCCAGCTTCACATGCTCGCGCAGGTGGCGGTGTTCGCCGTGCATCGGGATCAGGGTTTGGGGTTTGGTAATCTGGTGCAAGCGCGCCAGATCGGGGCGGTTGGCGTGCCCTGACACGTGGTATTTGCCGCCCGCGTCGTCGATCACATCAACGCCCAGCTCGGACAGTTGGTTCATGATGCGGATCACGCCGCGTTCATTGCCGGGGATCGTTTTGGAGGAAAACAGGAACGTATCCCCGTCCTGCAATTTGATCCCCATATAGTTGCCCTGCGCAAGCTGCGCGCTGGCCGCGCGGCGTTCGCCCTGGCTGCCGGTGACCAGCAGCATGACGTTGTTGCGCGGCATATTCAGCGCATCCTCGGGGGACACAACGGATGGAAATCCTTTCAGAATGCCCACTTCGGTTGCGGCTTCGACCATGCGCCGCATGGCACGGCCCAGCAGAACCACAGACCGGTCGGCCTTTTGCGCGGCGATGGCCAGCGTTTTGAGGCGCGCGATGTTTGAGGCGAATGTCGTCGCCACAACCATGCCCTGCGCCTCTTTCATCATCTCGGAAATCGCATCCCCGATCGAGGCCTCTGACCGCCCGGGATCGCGGGAAAACACGTTCGTGCTGTCACAGATCAGCGCCTTGACGCCATCCTTTGACACCTCTTCCCAAAGCGCCTCATTCCACGGATCACCGACCACAGGGGTTTCATCAATCTTGAAGTCACCCGAATGCAGCACGCGGCCTTCAGGCGTATCAATCAACAGGCCCGCGCTTTCAGGGATCGAGTGGCTGATCGGCAGGTATGACACGGTGAGCGGCCCGCATTTGATCATCTCGGGGTAGACCCCAACGACCTTGACCACGTTTTCAGGGTGGCCCTGTTCCTCAAGCTTGCGCCGCGCGATATTCGCCGTGAAAGGCCGCGCATAGACAGGCGCGCCCAATTGGTCCCAATAGTGGCCGATCGCACCCACGTGGTCTTCGTGCGCGTGGGTGATGAAGATGCCTTCAATCTGCGCCTTGCGTTCCTTCAGCCACGCAATGTCCGGCAGGATCAGATCGACCCCCGGTGTCCCGTCCATATCGGGGAAGGTCACGCCCAGATCGACCACGATCAGCCGCTCTTTGCCCGGTTTGCCGTATCCGTAGACATAGGCGTTCATGCCGATTTCACCGGCACCTCCGAGGGGTAGATAGATCAGGCGGTCGCTCATGCGTTGTCCTTGTTATATTGGTGGATGACGGTCAGGCCGTGCATCGTCAGATCATCTTCAAAAGCATCGAACAGGGCTTCTGCCTGTTGGAACAATGGGGCCAAGCCCCCCGTGGCAATGACCTGCATCGGCACATCACGTTCTGCTTTGATCCGCGCGCATATCTCACGCACAAGCCCGATGTAACCCCAAAAGACGCCTGATTGCATACAGGCCACAGTATTGGTGCCAATCACGCGCTGCGGCTGGGTAATATCCACATGCGGCAAGGCGGCGGCAGCGTTATGCAGCGCCTCTAGCGACAGGTTGACCCCCGGTGCAATCACACCGCCCACATAGGCGCCGTCCTCGGCCACCACATCAAAGGTGGTCGCGGTGCCAAAATCCACCACAATCAGGTTGCCGCCATGGCGGTCGAAGGCCCCTGCCGTATTCACCAAACGGTCCGGCCCCACTTGCGTGCCTGCATCGACGCGCGGTGCTGTGGGCAAAAGGCAATCGGGCTTGCCAACCACCAGCGGACGACAATTATAATAGCGGTCCGCAAAGACGCGCAGGTTAAACACCACGCGCGGCACGGTCGAGCTGACGATGACTTCGTCAATCATCACGTCGACGTTCTGAAACCGCATCAGCGTAGACAGCCAGACATAATACTGGTCCGCCGTGCGCTGCCATTCGGTGCTGGTGCGCCATGTGGCAATGAATTCTTTGCCGTCCCAGATGGAAAACACAGTATTGGTGTTGCCGCAGTCGATGGCCAAAAGCATAGAACCGCCTCCCCTTTTAGAAGAATATATCAGCCGCCGGGATCGCACGCGGCCCGGTGCCTGTAATCAGCACAAGATTGCCGTCTCGGTCGATACTGTCAAAGATACCCGTCACATCCTCGCGGCCTGTACGCGCGGTAATCACCTCGCCCAAACGCGCGGCCTTGGACAACCAATCCTCGCGGATCCGGTCAAAGCCAAGGCGTGCCAGCTTGGCCTCTTGTGTGGCATAGGCATCGGCGAGGGTCGCAAGAAAATCCTTGGGCGAAACCGCGTCTCCGCCGGCCGCTTGCAGGCTGGTGGGGGCGAAAGCCGCGTCTGTAATCCCTTCGGGTGTGTGTTTGAGGTTCACCCCAATCCCGATCGAGAGCCAATCAACGAAAGGCCCCCGCCCTGCACTTTCCAGCAAGATACCTGCGACCTTGCCACCAGAGAGCAGCACGTCATTGGGCCATTTGAGCGCAAGTTTGTCGGCAGAGACATAGATCGACAGCGCCTGATACAGCGCGTTCGCCGCAAGGAAAGAGCGCTTGGCCGCCTCTGCCGGTGTGGCCTCTGGCCGGAAAATCAGTGTCGCACTCAGGTTGCCCTCAGGCACCACCCACGCCCGCCCACGCCGACCGCGCGCCGCTGTTTGGTGCTTGGCCATGATCCATGTCGGGCGCGCGATATCGGGCGCACGCCGCGCGGCCTCGGCCATGGTGCTGTCAACGGTGTCCAGCACGACGCGGGCATAACCCTCGGGCCATGGCCCGTGTCCGGGATCGTTAGTTGACAAGCGTCGCCGCCGCAGCCGCCGCGATGGGCTCGATCCCGAAAAGGTTCACTACACCGATCAGCATGATCGCTGCAGATCCCATCAGGAAGCCCCAAAGCACAGGGTTGATCTTGCCGTCCAGCGCCTCACCCTCTTCGCCGAAGTACATGAAATAGACGATGCGCAGGTAATAGAAGGCACCGATCACAGAGGCGATCACACCCGCAACAGCCAGCCATGCCAGCCCACCATCATAGGCGGCGCGCAGGACGTAGAACTTGCCAAAGAACCCCACCATCGGCGGCACACCTGCAAGGCTAAAGAGCAGCACCAGCATCGCAAGCGCGCGCAGCGGTTGGCGCTTGGAGTACATTTTCAGGCTCTCGATATTGGTCACCGGGCGACCGTCACGTTCCATCGACAGGATGAAGGCAAAGGTGCCGATGTTCATCGTCACATAGATCGCCATGTAGATCAGCATCGCCTGTACGCCAAAGGCAGTACCCGCGGCCAGCCCCATCAGGGCAAAGCCCATATGCGCGATCGAGGAATAGGCCATCAGGCGTTTGATGTCTTTCTGGCCAATGGCGGCGATTGCGCCAAGGAACATGGACACGACCGACAGGAACGCCACGATCTGCTGCCACTCACCCACGATCCCGCCGAATGCGTCATGGACGACACGGGCGAAAAGCGCCATGGCGGCCACTTTGGGGGCTGTCGCGAAGAAGGCTGTGACAGGTGTGGGCGAGCCCTCATAAACGTCCGGCGTCCACATGTGGAAGGGTGCTGCCGAGACTTTGAACGCAAAGCCCGCGATCAGGAAAACCAGACCAAAGAGCAGGCCGAGCGATGGCTCATCTGCTGTCGCCTCGATGATGCCTGCAAAGAGTGTCGTGCCCGCAAAGCCATAGGTCAGCGATGCACCGTAGAGCAGCAAGCCGGAGGACAACGCCCCCAGCACAAAGTACTTCAGGCCCGCTTCGGTTGATTTCACGCTATCACGGCGCAGGGATGCGACCACGTAAAGCGCCAAGGATTGCAATTCGAGGCCCATATAAAGCGCCATCAGATCGCCCGCGCTGACCATCACCATCATACCCACAACCGCCAAAGCGACCAGAATGGGATACTCAAACCGCAGCAAGCCACGGCGCTGCATATAGCTTTCGGACATCAGCAGCACGGCCGCTGCCGACAGCAGGATCACAACTTTGGAAAAGCGCGCAAAGCCGTCGTCAACGAACATGCCACCGAAGGCGATGTTCGTCCCCTGCCCGTTGATCCCGATCCAGACCGCAAGCAGCACGAACAGACCCGAGGTCGCCCATGTCAAAAGCGGCGCCATGCCGTCTTTGGTGGTGTAAACCGCCGCCAGCAATGCGCCCATGGCAAAGACCGCCAGCACAATTTCGGGCATCAGGATTTGGATATCAGCACCAATCATAACGGGCTTTCCTTAATTCGAAGCAAACTGCGTGGCGGCCTCAAAGGTCGCCAGCGCGGTGTCATAGTTGTCGACCAGCGCAGACACGCTTGGGCCGATAATGTCGAGAACAAGCGCAGGATAGACACCCAAAAGCAGTGTCATCACCACCAATGGTGCAAATATCACCCGCTCGCGCGTGCTCATGTCTGTGATGGTCTTGAGGCTCTCTTTGATCAGATCACCCAAAACCACGCGGCGGTAAAGCCACAGCGCATAAGCCGCCGACAGGATCACACCAGAGGTCGCGAACAGTGCGATCCATGTGTTGACCTGGAAAATCCCCATCAGGACAAGGAATTCACCGATAAACCCGGATGTCCCCGGCAGACCCACGTTCGCCATTGTGAAGAACATAAAGATCAGCGCATAGGCCGGCATCCGATTAACCAGACCGCCATAGGCGTCAATCTCGCGCGTGTGCATCCGGTCGTAGATCACGCCGACGCACAAGAACAGCGCGCCAGAGATAAAGCCGTGGCTGATCATCTGGAAAATCGCACCGTCGATGCCCTGCTGGTTCACCGCAAAAATCCCCATCGTGACGTAACCCATGTGGGCCACGGATGAGTAAGCGATCAGCTTTTTCATGTCTTCCTGCACCAGTGCGACCAGTGAGGTATAGACAATCGCAATCGCTGAAAGCGTCAGCACCAACGGCGCCATCACCTCGGACCCGACAGGGAACATCGGCAGACTGAAGCGCAAGAAGCCGTAGCCACCCATCTTCAACAAGATCGCCGCCAGCACCACAGACCCCGCCGTCGGGGCCTGCACGTGCGCGTCGGGCAACCATGTGTGAACAGGCCACATCGGCATTTTGACCGCGAAGCTGGCAAAGAAAGCAAGCCAAAGCAGCGTTTGCATCCCGCCAATGATCTGCACGCCCAGAATGCTGAAATTCTCGGTCTCGAAGGTGAAGGTCATCAGCGTCGGGATGTCGGTCGTCCCCGCAGCAGAGAACATGGCAACCATCGCAACCAGCATCAGCACCGAGCCAAGGAAGGTATAAAGGAAGAACTTGAACGATGCATAAATGCGGTTCTTGCCCCCCCAGATACCGATGATCAAGAACATCGGGATCAGACCGGCCTCGAAGAACAGGTAGAACAGCACCAGATCAAGTGCGAGGAACACGCCCAACATCAGCGTTTCCAGCACGAGGAACGCGATCATGTATTCCTTGACGCGGGTTTCCACATTCCAACACGCGGCAATCACCAGCGGCATCAGGAAGGTAGTCAGCATCACAAACAGGATCGAAATGCCATCGACACCCATCTTGTATTGCAGGCCCAGCAACCAATCACGGGTTTCAACCATCTGAAATCCGGTATTCGCAGGGTCAAAATTCGTAAGAATGAACAGCGAGCAGATAAAGGTCACCACGGTCGTGACCAGCGCCACCCATTTGGCGTTGCGCTGTGCGTCCTCATCATCGCCGCGCAGGAACAGCGCAAGAATGACAGCCCCCAAAAGCGGCAGGAACGTTGTGAGTGAGAGAATATTGCCCATTAGTTCGCTCCCCCGAAGAGCGTCATCCAGGTGAGTAAGACAGCAATGCCGAGCACCATCGCGAAGACATAGCTAAAGATATAGCCAGACTGCGCGCGGCCAGCGAGGCGCGTCAGGAAAGGCACGATACCCATCGCGATGCCGTTGATCCCGCCGTCGATCATATCCGTATCGCCGCGCTTCCACAGCAACCGGCCCAAAGCCAGCATCGGTTTGACGAAGAGGAAATCGTAGATCTCGTCAAAGTACCATTTGTTCAGCAAAAACTGATACAAAGGCGCCTGTTGTTCGGCCAGTTTCGCAGGCCAGTCCGGACGCCGGATATACATCTGATAAGCAAGGCCCAGCCCTGCCAACATGGCAACGAATGGCGCTAGCTTGACCCAAACAGGCACCTCATGCGCGTCGTTCAGCACATGGTTATCGGGGCTGTTGTGGATCGCCCCTTCGCCCGGTGCACCAACAAGGTTGTAATGCGCTTTGGCATGGCCGCCCTCTTCGCTGGCTTGGCCTGCACCCTCAGCTGCGTGATCGCCTTCTGCACTATGGTCATCAGCAGCAACTGCTTCGCCGTGCTCGGACGCCTCGGCGTAGGGTACACCAAAGAACTTGCCGACTTTGTCGTTGGACCCAAAGAAAGACCCGTACCAGACCATGCCCGAGAAGACCGCACCGACCGCCAGCACATAAAGCGGAACCAGCATCATCGTGGGGCTTTCATGGGCGTGGTCATGGGTATGCGCATCGCCGCGCGGCTTGCCGTAGAAGGTCAGGAACATCAGACGCCAGCTGTAAAAACTGGTCATCAGGGCTGCCACAACCAGCATCCAGAAGGCATAGCCGCCAGCGGTGCCTGCATAGGCGCTTTCGATAATCGCGTCTTTGGACACAAAGCCCGCAAAACCAATCGGGAAGCCCACGTAAAGCAGCGGAATACCCACGCCTGTAATCGCCAGCGTACCGATCATCATCATCCAGAATGTCTTGGGGATTTTATGGCGCAAACCGCCGTAGTTCCGCATGTCCTGTTCATGGTGCATCGCGTGAATGACCGAACCCGCGCCAAGGAACAACATCGCCTTAAAGAATGCGTGCGTCAGCAGGTGGAACATCGCAACCGAGTACACACCCAGACCGGCGGCCACGAACATATAGCCCAGCTGCGAACAGGTGGAATACGCGATGACACGCTTGATATCGTTCTGCACCAGACCAACCGTGGCCGCAAAGAACGCCGTACTTGCGCCGAGGAACACGATAAAGTTGGTCGCAGCGGGCGCATACTCCATCAAGGGTGACATGCGGCACACAAGGAACACACCGGCGGTGACCATGGTAGCCGCGTGGATTAGGGCGGACACAGGTGTCGGGCCCTCCATCGCGTCGGGCAACCAAGTGTGCAGGAACAGCTGCGCCGATTTACCCATCGCACCGATGAACAAGAGGAACGCAATCAGGTTCAGCGTATTCCAGTCACGCCACAGGAACGAAATCGTGTGATCCTGCAGGTCCGGAATAGCGGCAAAGATGTCGTCGAACTTGATGCTGTCGGTCACCAGATAGAGCGCGAAAATACCCAGGGCGAAACCAAAGTCACCCACGCGGTTGACGACAAAGGCCTTGATCGCGGCGGCATTGGCGGATGGTTTTTTATAGTAGAACCCGATCAAAAGATAAGACGCGAGACCCACGCCTTCCCAGCCAAAGAACATCTGCACAAGGTTATCGGCTGTCACCAGCATCAACATCGCGAAGGTAAAAAACGACAGATAGGCAAAGAAACGGGGGCGATAGCTCTCGCTTTCTTTGAAATTCTCGTCATGGGCCATGTAACCAAAGGAATACAGATGCACGAGCGCCGACACCGTGGTGATCACGATCAGCATGATCGCGGTCAGACGGTCCATCTTGATCGCCCAATCGGTGGACAGCGTCCCGCTCTCGATCCAGCGCAGGATGGTGACGGTATAGCTGCCGTTTGCGTGCGCCGAGGGATCAAGTGTCAGAAACACAACCCACGACAGGAACGCCGACAGGAACAAAAGGCTGGTCGCAGTCCACTGCGCCGCTTTTTCGCCGATCAGTTTCCAGCCAAATCCGCATAGGATAGCGCCCACCAATGGGGCAAAGAGAATGATGGTTTCCATTGGTCTTAGCCCTTCATCACGTTGACGTCTTCAACGTCGATGGTCCCGCGGTTGCGGAAGAAACAAACAAGGATCGCAAGGCCGATCGCGGCCTCGGCGGCGGCGACGGTCAGCACGAACAGGGTAAAGACCTGCCCCACCAGATCGCCCAGATAACTTGAGAACGCCACAAGGTTGATATTCACAGCCAAGAGCATCAATTCGATGCTCATCAACAGGATGATCACGTTCTTGCGGTTCAAAAACAGCCCGAAGATACCGATGACAAACAGGGCCGCAGCCACCGTGAGATAATGTTCAAGTCCGATCATACGCATCTTCCTTCATGGGGCGCAGGCCCCGGTCTTTTGTTCTTCGCCCGCAGGATCAACCCGCCAGCGTAAATTCCGTCTTCTCGCCGCGCAGCTCCGGATAGGCCGCTGCACAAGCGCATGTTTCGTCAGTTTCGGTTGTGACCGTGATGTCACGGGCGATATATTGCAGATCCGCCGCAATCCGTGGGAACGTCGCAAAGACGCGCGATCCTGATTGATGGCGGTCCAGAACCTCACGGGCATCATTGGTGCGGTCAAACGCACCCTCAGGGCCCATGTTTTCCTCGGCCGTGCGGAAACTCAGGGTTTCACCCGTCGCACATTCCACCAACGCAAAACCCTTGTACGATCCCTCTTGCGTCCACCAATGGGTCCAGATCACGCGGCCCTCACCAAGGTCGCGGTGCCCATATTCGCCACCGTGGCTGATATGGGTGATGCGACGGCAATCCGACAGCGACAGGGCGTTCGCCCCATCAGCAATCAGCATCGCAGCTGTGGATATGATCGCGAGTTCACGCATCCCCGATTACAGACCCTGCCCCGGTTTAACGTCTTTGAGTTCCATCGCCTTGGCCGGATCACGGTACATCTGCTCCAGAATATTCTGGCGCTTGATATCCACGCGGTGGCGCAGTGTCAGAACAATCGCCCCGATCATCGCAACCAGCAGGATCAGCCCGGACAGCTGGAACAGCAGGATGTATTTGTCATAGATCAGCAGACCCAGCGCACGGGTGTTATCAAGATCACCCGCAGGTGCCGCAATCCGCCCCTCAACCCCGTCAGCAAAGCCCCAGACCCCAAGGGCCAGCGCCAGTTGCATCAGGATCACAACGCCGATCAACAACGCCAAAGGCAGGTATTTGGTCATCTCCGCCTTCAATTCGGCGAAATCAATATCCAGCATCATCACGACGAAAAGGAACAACACAGCTACCGCGCCCACGTAGACGATGATCAACAGCATCGCGACAAATTCCGCGCCCAAGGTCACGAACAGACCCGCAGAGGACAAAAACGCGAGGATCAGCCACAACACCGAATGCACCGGATTGCGGCTCACCACGGTCATTAGCCCGCCCGCAACGGTCGTCACGGCAAAAAGATAAAATATGAACGCGAAGACGGTCATGCGCTTTCGTCCTTTTCTAAGACTTCGGTGGCCAGTTCCATCGCTTTGGTCATAGCCGGAACGCCCGCGAACATGCCCATCTGGGCGATCACTTCGGCGATTTCCTGTTTTGTTGCCCCCGCTTCCACCAGATGGCGGACGGTCAGCCGGATCTGTGCCTCGGCCTGCGCGCCCAGCACGGTCAGGCCCGCCAACGTCAGCATCAGCCGCGTTTTGGCGTCCAGCCCCTCTGGATTGATGCCCTTGCCAAAGAACATCTCCATGGTTTCCTTGGACATCGTCGGCCAAAGCTTTTCAAAGCCCTTGGGCGTAAAGGCCTCCATGTCGACATTCATCGACTTGGCCCAGTCCTGGGACATCTTCATCATGGCTTCAAAGGGGTTATTGTCGGTCATCGGTACGGCGCATCCAGTTCAAGGTTGCGGGCAATCTCGGATTCCCAACGGTCCCCGTTTTCAAGCAACTTGGCTTTGTCGTAATACAGCTCTTCGCGTGTTTCGGTGCTGAATTCAAAATTCGGCCCCTCGACAATCGCATCCACCGGACAGGCCTCTTGGCAGAAACCGCAGTAGATGCATTTGGTCATATCGATGTCGTAACGCGTGGTGCGGCGGCTGCCGTCATCGCGCGGCTCGGCATCAATCGTGATCGCCTGCGCGGGGCAAACGGCCTCACACAGCTTACACGCGATGCAGCGCTCTTCGCCATTGGGGTACCGGCGCAGGGCGTGTTCACCCCGAAAACGCGGGGACAATGGCCCCTTTTCATGCGGATAGTTCAGCGTCGCCTTGGGCGAGAAGAAATACTTCATGCCCAGTTTGAAACCGACCCAGAAATCCTGCAGCAGGAAGTATTTTGCCGCGCGGGTGTAATCCATTTGCGTCATTGATTAAGCTCCCACTGCCCAGCGTGCCCAAAAGCCGCCGAGTACTTCGAATTTTGCGAGGAACGATACCAGCACGACCCAGCCCAGCGACATCGGCAGGAAGACCTTCCAGCCGATCCGCATCAGTTGGTCGTAGCGGTAACGCGGTGTGATCGCCTTGACCATCGCGAACATGAAGAAGACCATCGCCATCTTCAGCACCATCCACAGGATGCCATCTGGCAGGAACGGTACAGGCGACAGCCAGCCGCCAAAGAACAGCAGCGAGATCAGTGCGCACATCAGCACGACAGCCATCAGTTCACCGATCATAAACAGCAGGAATGGCGTGGACGAATATTCCACCTGATAGCCTGCCACCAGTTCTGATTCTGCCTCGGGCAGATCGAACGGTGGACGGTTGGTTTCAGCCAAGGCGCTGATAAAGAACAAAAACAGCATCGGGAAATGCGCAACCCAGAACCAGTTGAACAGGCCGGCGTTCCCGTCTTGCGCCGCAACGATATCGCCAAAGTTCATGGAACCCGCCGAAATAATCACACCGACGATGATCAAGCCGATGGACACCTCATAGGAAATCATCTGCGCCGCTGAGCGCAACGACCCAAGGAACGGGTATTTCGAGTTGGACGCCCAACCGCCCATGATCACGCCGTACACCTCAAGCGAGCCGATCGCGAAGATATACAGGATCGCCACGTTGATATCGGCCAACACCCAGCCGTCGTTAAACGGAATGACGGACCATGAAATCACCGCCAAAACAAAGGCAATCATCGGGGCGAGGAAGAAAACAAACTTATCCGCACCCGCAGGTACGACGATTTCTTTGACGATGTATTTGATGAAGTCCGCAAAGGACTGCAGCAGGCCAAACGCACCCACCATGTTGGGGCCTTTGCGCATCTGCACCGCGGCCCAGACCTTGCGGTCGGCGTACATCAGGAAAGCAAGCGCCACCAGCAGCGGGACCAGGACCAGCAAACACTGGAACAGGATAACCAGAACGATGCCAAGGTTGGTGTTGGTAAAGAAATCAACCATAATCGTCGTCCTTATTCCGCTGCCAGTGGCGCGGATTTACGTGCCTTCGCGTTCGCGCTGAGTTCCGCCATCAAGGTCGAAGCGCGGGCGATGGGGTTCGTCAGATAAAAGTCAGTCACCGCATTGCGGAAATCCGCTTTGCCGGGCTTTTTGACCGGCAGCGGCGTCCAAGCATTCTCGGCCACGTCGTCGATCCCTCCCAAATGCGGATGGGCGGCCACAATGGCCTGACGCAGTTGCGCCATGCTGTCAAACGGCAATGTCGCATCCAGTTCAGCAGACAACGCCCGCAGGATCGCCCAGTTTTCCTTGGCCTCACCTGGCGGGAAGCTGGCGCGCAGTGCGAGTTGCGGGCGGCCTTCGGTGTTCACAAACAGGCCATTCTCTTCGGTATAGGCGGCAGATGGCAGGATGATATCGGCGCGATGCGCCCCGCGATCACCGTGCGAGCCTTGGTAGATCACCAATGCGCCGGGCTTTACCTCAACCTCGTCCGCGCCAAGGTTGTAGATCACCTCTGCGCCCTCAAGTGCGGCATCCAGCCCGCCTTCGGTTGCGGCACCCACATCCATGGCACCCACGCGGCCAGCCGCGGTGTGCAGGATCATCAACTTGCCACCCATGGCATCAGCGGCTTTCATCGCCTGGCTCAGGACAGCTTCGCCATCAGCCTCGTTCAAGGCACCCTGGCCGACAATCACGATGCTGCTTTTATCTTTCTTGTCGCTGTGATCGGCGGCAGCAAAAGCAACCAGATCATCGCGGCCAGCACCAATCTGTTCCACATCAAAGGTCAGGTCATCGTTCGTGCCGATCCGTGCAACATTGGCACCACGCGACCACGCCTTGCGGATGCGCGCATTCAACACCGGCGCTTCCTCGCGCGGGTTTGTACCAACCAGCAGGATCATGTCGGCACTATCAATGTCTTCGATAGCGGCGGTGCCCACATATCCAGAGCGGTTGCCAACAGGCAGTTTCGCCCCATCGGTGCGGCATTCGACGTGGCCGCCCTGCCCTTCGATCAATTGCTTGAGCGCAAAGGCCGCCTCAACAGGGGCCAAATCACCGACAAGACCGGCAATTTTCTTGCCTTTCATCGCAGTCGCAGCGGCGCTCAGCGCCTCGGGCCAGCTGGCTTTGCGCAGCTTGCCGTTTTCGCGGATGTAAGGTGTGTCCAGACGCTGACGGCGCAGACCGTCCCAGACGAAACGGGTTTTATCGGAAATCCACTCTTCGTTCACGCCATCGTGGTTCCGCGGCAAGAACCGCATCACTTCACGGCCTTTGGTATCCACGCGGATGTTGGACCCAAGCGCATCCATCACATCAATGGATTCGGTCTTGGTCAGTTCCCAAGGACGGGCGGTAAAGGCGTAGGGTTTTGAGACCAACGCACCAACGGGGCACAAATCAATGATGTTGCCCTGCATGTTCGAATCGAGCGTTTCGCCCAGATAAGATGTAATCTCGGCATCTTCGCCGCGCCCTGTCTGGCCCATCTGGTGAATGCCCGCGACCTCGGTCGTGAAGCGCACGCAGCGGGTGCAGGAAATGCAGCGGGTCATGTGGGTTTCGACCAATGGACCAAGATCAAGGTCCTCGGTCGCGCGCTTGGGTTCGCGGAAACGGCTGAAATCCACGCCGTAGGCCATCGCCTGATCCTGCAGATCACATTCACCGCCCTGATCGCAAATTGGGCAATCAAGCGGGTGGTTGATCAGCAGAAATTCCATCACCCCTTCGCGGGCCTTTTTGACCATAGGCGAATTGGTTTTCACAACAGGGGGTTGGCCTTCAGGGCCGGGGCGCAAGTCCTTGACCTGCATCGCACAGGATGCCGCAGGTTTCGGTGGGCCGCCCACAACTTCAACCAGACACATCCGGCAGTTGCCCGCGATTGAAAGCCGTTCATGATAGCAAAAACGCGGGATTTCGATCCCTGCCTCTTCGCAGGCCTGTATCAGGGTCATTGCCCCGTCAACTTCGACCTCTTTTCCGTCAATGACGACTTTGCGTAGATCAGACATGGCGTGTCCTATGTGTTCCCTAGTGCGCCATTGGCCGCAGGGGTCAGGGCGCGTCGCCTCGCGTTCTAACGCGACAGGCCACGCGATGCCAGTCGGATTGACAAAAAAACGATCACTTTTCGCACTTGCAGCAAAGTCTTAGCGCAAGAGCCAGCCTACGCGCGTGTTTGCAGCGATTTGCGCACGGCCTACGGTGCAGTAACTATCAGGATCATTTGCCGTCACACCAAGGCTGGCCAGTTGCGCGCGGGCAATCGCCTCTAGACGGTCTTTTTCTGCCTCGTCATTTATATAGGCGTCGATCTCGTCGTTGGAGTAACCAAGGCTGCGTGCGTGGCTGCGCAAAGATTGCAGATATCCGAACCCGCGAAACAGGCGCGCACTAATGCTGTCGCATTTTTCAGAGATCTCATAAGCCATGCCAACAGCGATGATCCCGTCGCGCACATGGGCCACGTCTTTGAGGGCGGTCTGCGCCGACAGATGTCCGGCAGACATGACCGTCGCAAAGGCCATGACGGCACCAAGGGCCAGTTTCTTCATCGTTGATCTCCTCTGCGATGCCCGATGCATCGTTCATCTTGCAGTACAGATCACCTTTCGACCCGCGTTATTCAATATCAGGGCTTTGACATCGGAATATTCACGCCAGTCAGGCGGAGTGTTGCCGCATTAAGCACGGGCATAATTCAACTTTTTCATAATCGCCATCATGTTGCTCGACGGGCCACTGCGCCATGCTTTCGGCCACATCCGGCCATGCCCTTCCGGTATCCACTGTGGGGGCGATCAGGTTGGAAATATTCAACTTGCTATGGCGCGGATTTGTTCCTGTCTGGGCGGGTGGGTTGAAACCCACCTTACATTACCGCCGTCTTTGCCGTGTTGGTGCAACCCCTGCGAGGCCTTTGCGCAAGAATGCCAGCGTCAGGATTACCCCGATGATCGCCAGACTACCCGCGGCCCCATAGGCCCAAAGCGGCGCAATATCGGCCCGCACGGCGGCGATAGTGAACCACGCGGGCAAACCGCAGACAGCAGATGTGACAAGGGCCGCGCCAAAGCTCGCGGCCCCGTCAAGAATATTTCGAAATGCCATAAAGGTTTAGGCGGGGATCAGCATCGCACTGATGGCCGAGCCTTCCAGCACTTCGGCATCACCAGCAGCGCAGAGGTCATCGGATGTGATATCCACACCGTGCTTGACCTCAAAGCTACGCTGGCTGACGTCGGTTTCCAATTCGATGCCGGCGCGCTGGCTGTTTGCGGACAAAGACCCGCGACCAACCTCGTTGCGGGCCTCGTTCAAAGATGAATCCAGCGCCGCATCATAGCTATACCGCGCACAGTTCTGCGCGATCCGGTTCGCCAGTGTCAGGTTCGCGTAATATTGCGGTGTCGACATATTGAACAGCTTTTGCACAGCCGGGTCATCAAAAGACCGTGCCCCACCGGTTGTACAAGCGGCCAGTGCCAAAGCAGCACCTATCATCAATCCACGTGTCATCATTCTGCTGCCATCCCTGCCATACGTTTGCCTTTGATCCGGTCCTCGATCTCGTCCCGGAAATTCTTGATCAAGCCTTGGATCGGCCATGCGGCCGCATCACCCAGCGCGCAAATGGTATGCCCTTCGACCTGTTTTGTCACGTCGAGCAGCATATCAATCTCTTCGACGCTCGCATTGCCTTCCACCAGACGCGCCATCACGCGCATCATCCAGCCGGTGCCTTCACGGCAGGGCGTACACTGGCCGCAGCTTTCGTGCTTGTAGAATTTCGACAACCGCCAGATCGCTTTGATCATATCGGTCGAGTTGTCCATCACGATCACCGCCGCCGTGCCAAGGGAGGATCCCTTTTCCTTCAGCGCATCAAAATCCATGACCGCGTCGCGCATGTTTTCACCGCGTACACATGGCACAGACGATCCACCGGGGATCACGGCCTTCAGGTTATCCCAACCGCCGCGAATACCGCCGCAGTGCTTTTCGATCAGTTCCTCAAAGGAAATCGACATTTCCTCTTCGACGACACAGGGGTTGTTCACGTGACCGGAAATCGCAAAGAGCTTGGTGCCTGCGTTATTCGGGCGGCCCATGCCTGCAAACCAGCCGCCACCACGGCGCAGGATCGTTGGCACAACGGCAATGGATTCCACGTTGTTCACCGTGGTCGGGCAGCCATAAAGGCCCGCACCCGCAGGGAACGGCGGCTTCATGCGCGGCATGCCCTTTTTGCCCTCAAGGCTTTCCAGCAGTGCTGTTTCTTCACCGCAGATATAGGCGCCTGCCCCGTGGGTCAGGTAAATGTCAAAATCCCAACCGGATTTCGCGGCATTCTTGCCCACCAGACCGGCGGCATAACATTCGTCAATTGCGGCCTGCAGCGCCTCTTTCTCGCGGATGTATTCGCCACGGATGTAGATATAGCAGGCATTCGCATTCATCGCGAAAGACGCGATCAAGCACCCCTCAACCAGCGTATGCGGATCGTGGCGCATGATTTCGCGGTCTTTGCATGTGCCGGGCTCGGATTCGTCGGCGTTCACCACCAGATAGGCCGGACGACCATCGCTTTCCTTGGGCATGAAAGACCATTTCAGACCGGTCGGAAAACCCGCCCCGCCCCGGCCACGCAGACCCGAGGCCTTCATTTCATTGATGATCCAGTCACGGCCCTTTTTGATGATCGCCGCTGTGCCATCCCAATGGCCCCGCGCCTGCGCGCCTTTCAGCGTGCGGTCATGCATCCCGTAAAGGTTCGTGAAAATCCGGTTCTCATCTTTGAGCATCAGCTATCGCCCTTGTCTTTTTGGCGCGCACGCCAGAGTTGGTAGGTCTGCCACAGGGCAAACCCGAAACCGGCGAGCGCTGCAAGGTCAAAAAGCGCCCGCGTGCGTATCGTCCAGTTATATTGATCGCCGATCAAAACGGCCAACACCCAGAAAACACCAGTCGCCGCGACAATCAACGCGACGCGTTGTCCCGCGCGGCTTTCATTGGTGTTTCCGTGTTGGGCCATTGGTCTTTTGTCGCCTTAGTAAACGCCGCCCTTGTCGACCTTCTTGGAGAATTCAGTCTCTCCACCGGCGGCAAGTGTTTTCGCCTGTTCAACCCAGTTGTCACGGGTCGCGCGGCCTTTGAAGCCTTCAAGATTGTCATCAATCCAGGCCTGCTCTTTCGGGCCCCAGGTGGAAATCTGGTCAAAATGGAAGATGCCCATTGCGTGCAGGGTTTTCTCCAGCTTGGGACCAACACCTTTGATCTGCTTGAGATCATCCGGCCCACCTTCGCGTGCCGCGCTCAGGAATTTCGGTGCCCCATCAGCCGATGATGCAGGTGCTTCCGCCGCAGGTGCAGGTGCTGGTGTAGCAGCAGGTGCGGGCTTTGGCGCTGGTGCGGCTGCGGCAGGTTTCGGTGCTGGTGCCGCGACAGGTGCCGATTTGGCCACGGGGGCCGCAACCTGGTTCGGACCAGGAGCAGGTGCGCGCCAACCAAGCGCCAATACGATCGCGGCAATCACGCCGATGACGCCGCCAATAAAGGCCGAGCCAAACAGTCCGTAATCATAAAGAACAAATGCAACGCCTGCTGCAATAATGGCAAACAATGCCGCAACGGCGATAATACCTTCGCTGATCGGTGCAGTATCTTTCATAGTCTTCTCTCTCCCTCAGGTGGCCGGTGTGGCGGCCTTGCAGACCAAACGCCAATCGCCTGTGCCAAACTGCCGCAAGCGCACGCTCTGGGATATCTCTACCCGAATATTTGCCTTTCGGTAAAGAAATACCGCAAAAGGCCAAATTATCGGGTAAGGTCAGACCGCAAAATGCCCAATGGCTGTGCGTTTAGGCACCCTTGGCCAAGTCAGCGGCCTGCGCCATCCAGTTGTCACGCGCGATGCGGCCTTTGAATTTCAAGCGGCTATCGACCCAAGAAATTTCCGCTTCCGTCCATTTGGCGATCTGGTCAAAGTGCCAGAAGCCCAACTCATTCAGCACCTGTTCCAGCTTCGGGCCAACACCGCTGATCTTTTTAAGATCATCCGCTTTGCCATCACGCGGGGCGGACAGTGTTTCAGGCGCGCTGCCACCATCGTCATCGGCAAGATCAGGGTTGGGGTTGGACTTGCCCGTCGGCTTGGCCTTGGATTTCGCGACGGCCTCCTGTTTTGTCGTCCCTGTCTGATCAATGGGCTTGTCAGCGGCAGGTTGCGCCGCCTTGGGCTTTGCCTTTGCCTTTGGCGCGGCCGCCTTGGCGTCCTTCACCCACGGTGTCAGCAAAGGGACTTCGGTGCCGTCGATCCGTTTGACGGTGTCGCCAATATCGGTCGCCAATTGCACGCTGGCGTTATATTTCGTTTTGCCGCTGTCATAGTCTTTGAGGGTTGTCAGCCCCTTCAACGGTTCGGCGGCAAAGCGTCCGTTCTGCGGGCCCGGTGTGGGCACGCGACCTGCGGCGAGTTCGTCGATGATTTCGCGCAAACGCTCGGCGGTCAGATCTTCGTAATAATCTTTGCCGATCTGGGCCATGGGCGCGTTGGCACAAGATCCAAGACACTCGACCTCTTCCCACGAAAATTTACCATCAGCCGAGAGTTCATGCGGCTTATCGGCAATCTTGTCCTGACAGACGCCAATCAGATCTTCGGCACCGCAAATCATGCACGACAACGTCCCGCAAACCTGAATATGGGCCACAGACCCAACAGGTTGCAGCTGGAACATGAAGTAAAAGGACGCGACCTCGAACGCACGGATAAAGGCCAGATCAAGCATATTCGCGACATATTCGATGGCGGGGCGTGACAGCCAGCCTTCCTGTTCCTGGGCGCGCCACAGGATCGGAATGATCGCCGAGGCCTGACGGCCCTCGGGGAATTTCTTCATCTGTGCCTCGGCCCATTTCAGGTTCTCGGGCGTGAAAGCGAATGTCTCTGGCTGTTCGTGATAAAGGCGGCGTAGCATCAGGTCTTTCCGGTCACATCATTGCGGCGAAACAGGTTTCACCAGATTTCCATTGATCCCCTAACATACCGGACAGGCCGGGCAAGGGGTTTGTCTTTAGGCGCAGGCACCGCTGGTCAGGCGGAAGGCCTGTCCATCAATCTCGCCCCGCCCTTCGGAGCGCAGTTCGGTCATCACGCGTGCAAGGTCTTCGCGGGACAACACGGCGTCGGCCATGATCACATCCGTATTGGCGCCGGTCAGGGAACAGCCGTTTGCTTCGACACTGCTGACAAAGCGCGCTTTCGCGGACTGTGGTACATCCATTGGCGCAGGTGCGGGCTCTGGTGCGGGCAACGGCAGCGGTAGAATGATCGGCACGGCGCAGGCTGTCGCCCCCAGGAATGCCGCAAGTGTCAGAAAACGCTTCATGTCTTGGTTCCTTAAATAGTGCCGGCGCTAGTTTTCAACAGCAACCGGCGCAACGGCAAACACATCTGTGAGGCCATATACCAGAATAAACACCGACACGGCCAAACCGACCACACCGCCAATAAAGATCCCTGCCATGCGCCCGCGAAACATACGCGAGATCGCAGCAGAAACGAAAAAGCCCAACGCAACAAGCAGGCCAAGGATCAGATCACCAAGTGTCATCTGTCGATCTCGCCGAACACAACGTCCATCGTCCCGATGATCGCACTGACATCAGCCAACTGATGGCCCTTGCAGATATAGTCCATCGCCTGCAGGTGAAGATAGCCCGGCGCGCGCAGCTTGGCGCGATACGGCTGGTTTGTGCCATCTGCCACCAGATACACGCCGAATTCACCCTTGGGCGCTTCAACTGACGCGTAAACTTCGCCCGCAGGAACATGGAACCCTTCGGTGTACAGTTTGAAGTGGTGGATCAGCGCCTCCATCGAGGTCTTCATCTCGCCGCGTGTTGGCGGGGTCATCTTGCCACGCGCCATCACATCACCCTTTTCATGGCGCAACTTTTCGCAGGCCTGACGGATGATATGCACGGACTGGCGCATTTCTTCCATGCGGACCAGATAGCGGTCATAGCAATCGCCGTTCTTGCCAACGGGAATCTGGAATTCAAACTCATCATAGCATTCATAGGGCTGCGCCCGGCGCAAATCCCATGCAAGGCCGGACCCGCGCACCATGACACCAGAGAAGCCCCATTCCTGAATGTCTTCTTCGGTCACGATGCCAATATCAGCGTTGCGCTGTTTGAAAATCCGGTTCTCGGTCAGCAACCCGTCGATATCCGCCAGCACCTTGGGGAATTCCACGGCCCAAGTGTCAATATCCTCGATCAGCGCATCAGGCAGGTCCTGATGCACACCACCGGGGCGGAAATAGGCGGCGTGCAGACGCGCACCACAAGCGCGTTCATAAAAGATCATCAGCTTTTCACGCTCTTCAAACCCCCACAGCGGCGGGGTCAGCGCGCCCACGTCCATCGCCTGTGTTGTGACGTTCAACAGGTGCGACAGAATACGCCCGATCTCGGAATAAAGCACACGGATCAACGACGCGCGACGCGGCACTTCGGTCTTGGTCAGCTTTTCAATCGCCAGACACCAGGCGTGTTCCTGGTTCATCGGGGCCACGTAATCAAGACGGTCCAGATAAGGCAGGTTTTGCAAGTAGGTCCGGCTTTCCATCAGCTTTTCGGTGCCACGGTGCAGCAGGCCGATATGCGGATCGCAGCGCTCTACGATTTCGCCGTCCAGTTCCAGCACCAGACGCAGCACGCCGTGGGCCGCAGGGTGTTGCGGGCCGAAGTTGATGTTGAAATTCCTGATCTGCTGCTCATCCGTCGCCGCATCAGTCGATCCATCATCATAGATATTTGTCCGGATATCACCGTCCATCATGGCTCAAGCCCTCGCTAAATTATCTTGCCACCGCTGTGGCAGAGGCCCGACATTGCGGGCCACCCATTCGTAGTGTTCATTCAATAGCCCCAAAGCACGGGGGCGCAATTTGTCCAGCATCGCCACCTCAGGTCCCTCATTGGCGGGACGGGCAACATTGGCTTTAACCGGTTTGATCCCCAGAAAGGCACAAAGCTGCGCAAGGCCCTCTGGCGTAAAGAGGTCTTCGGCAAACTGGATCAACAACCGCCCCTCGGGGATCACACGGCGCAGCTTGCGGATAATCTTGGGATAATCCCCCCGCTCAAGGATATGCGTCTCGTGGCCCCGGTTGAGGATGCGGTAAAGGATGTTGTTCGATTTCTTCTCGTATTGTTCATGTTCCTGCCGCTGGCGGCGGGCCTGCATACGGATATGCGACCACAGGCGATCAAGCGGATCACGGATCAGGTAGAGAAATTTGGTTGTGGGTGAGAGGTCACGCATCCGCGCAAGCTCTTCATCCGACAGCGTGGCATAGTTGGGCGTGATATCAGCAACCACCTTGGCCGCATCACGCCCGTTCAAAAGCCATGCCGCATAGGCGCTGTCACCCGCGCGATCACCCTCAAGCGTGGCGATCAGCGCTTTCATCTCGTTGATCCGGCGATCCATGTTCTCGACCTGCCAACCACGGCCTTCAGCGTTGGCTTGCACCTTGGCCGCCCGCATTTCACGCAGACGGGTACGGAATGCGACCAACTGCTTTTCGCAGCGCTCGGTGTCAAACGTATCCCAATAATGCGCTTCTTTCACCGCAGGCATGGCGCACTCGGGGTGATCATGCAGATAGCGGTAAAGCCATGTGGTGCCCGCCTTCGTGGCACCGACGCAGTAAAGAAGGGTTGGCGCGGCCATCAGCCTGCTTTCTCTTCTTTCTTCTTCTCATCACCGGGCAGGATGTATTCGGCCCCTTCCCACGGTGACATGAAATCAAACTGGCGGTATTCCTGCACGAGGCTGACGGGTTCGTAGACCACGCGCTTTTGTACCTCGTCATAGCGCACTTCGGTATAGCCCGTGGTCGGGAAATCCTTGCGCAGCGGATGGCCGCGGAAACCATAGTCCGTCAGGATGCGGCGCAGATCGGGGTGGCCCGAGAACAGGATGCCGAACATATCAAAGACTTCACGCTCGAACCAATTGGCGGACGGATGCACCGAGATGATCGACGGCATCATATCCTCTTCGCGGATCTGCACGCGCAGGCGGATCCGGTGGTTCTGATACATGCTCAGGAAATGGTAGATCACATCAAAGCGTTTGGCGCGGCTGGGGTAGTCCACAGCCGTGATATCGACGAGCGAGGAAAACTTGCACGCGCCATCGTTTTTGAGAAACTCGACAAAGCTGACCAGCGCAGACGGCGCCACGGTCACGGTCAGCTCATCATGGGCGACCTCCCAAGACAGCACACAATCACGGCGCTTCAGCTCCAGATGGGTGCCAAGTTCTTGCAGGGCTTCAGTCATAATATCTTCCTTTCGCCGCGCTTGGCGGACGATTCTCTTGCCACGCGCGGCCTAGCGCACGATCGTCCCGGTGCGGCGTATTTTGCGCTGCAATTGCAGGATACCGTAAAGCAGGGCCTCAGCTGTGGGCGGGCAGCCGGGGACGTAAACATCAACCGGCACGATGCGGTCACAGCCACGCACCACAGAATAGCTATAGTGGTAATACCCGCCACCATTGGCGCAGGACCCCATCGAGATCACGTAGCGCGGCTCTGGCATCTGGTCGTAAACCTTGCGCAGCGCCGGGGCCATTTTGTTGGTCAGCGTACCGGCCACGATCATCAGATCGGACTGGCGCGGGGACGCGCGCGGTGCGGTACCAAACCGCTCAAGATCATAGCGCGGCATGGAGGTGTGCATCATTTCCACCGCACAACAGGCCAGACCAAAGGTCATCCAGTGCAAGGACCCTGTGCGCGCCCAGTTGATGATGTCCGCGGTCGAGGTCACAAGGAAACCCTTGTCCTGCAACTCGGAGTTAATCAGCTGCGCGCCGTGTTCTTTATCAGCACCTACAGCGGTTCCAGTCATCACTCCCATTCGAGCGCCCCTTTCTTCCATTCGTAGGCAAAGCCAATCGTCAGCACGCCCAGGAACACCATCATCGACCAAAAGGCTGTCATGCTGACATCCTGAAACGCGACCGCCCATGGGAACAGGAAGGCCACTTCGAGGTCAAAGATGATGAACAGGATCGCAACCAGATAAAAGCGCACATCGAACTTCATACGCGCATCATCGAAGGCGTTAAAACCACATTCGTAGGCGGATACTTTTTCCGGATCCGGATTGCGCACTGCAACAATGGCAGCAGCGAGGATCAGGATCAGGCCCAGCGCAATGGCGAGCCCCAAAAAGATCATGATCGGCAGGTATTCAAGAAGCATTTCCTGCAAGGGGTGTTCCTTTCGGCTCGGCACGCAATGCACGCGCCGTCTGTTGGCTGCCTGATGCATACCGTTGCCACCACAAAGGGTCAACCGAGCGGAAGGTCACACCACAGCAATTTGAAAGGATTTATTTTGCGCGGTTGGCCATCGGATGGCGTGGGGACAGCAATGTACCTGCCACAGAGAGCAAAGACACATTATGGGCCAAACCGTTCGCCCGGGCGTCCTGGCCAAGGATAATATCTGTCATCTCGGTCAGATTGTCGGCCTGCTGGTCTGTCAGCCAGAACATCGCGTGCATGCCTGCGGTGAAATCACCCGGCATGTCGGTCACTTCGATCCGGCAGCCATTTGCCGCTGGCGCAAAACTTTGCGAGGTCACTGTGACAGACCCGTCGGGCAGCACGATCATCACATCGTGGCGCGCGTCCGTCGTGTGCAGCACCTTTGCGTCGACTTTTACAATCAACGGCTGCGCAGGGTTCTGCGGGTCTGCAACATGGGCAGATGCGACAGCGACATCAAAGAAACCGTTCTCATCCGCAGGACCGGTCAGAACACGGCCACGGCGCGTTTGCGCAGACAAAGCACACTGACGGCGCGCCACGGTCGGCGAACAGGGCAGTTCAAGCTGCGTTTTCAGGCGGATCTGCAACGTAGGGCCTGCATAGGCCATCAAGTTGAACAGGATCTGCAAAAGCGCCATCACAACGCCCATGGCCGCGACAGCAAGACAAACCAGAATAACGAGTGCGGCGGACTGTTGCTCTGCAGGGGCCCATCCGGCAACGATCTTGATCAAAGGCATCACGACGATGAGTGCCGTAACAGACAAAGACAAAGCGATTGTTTCGAGCGTCACATTGGGGAAGAGAACGACATGGCCAACGACCAGCATCGCAACAGAGAGTGAAGCCAAGGTTGCGCGCTCGGGCGTCAAAACAGCGGGATCAAAAAGGGCCACGCCCAGCATCACCAGCACAGGGATCGCAACCGCCAGTACAATCAGGCGGCGCAAGCGCATCACGCGATACATCATCTGTTCGGCTGTGGGCCATTCAAACTGCATGTCACTCTCCTACTCCGCAGGTAGAATGCCCTGCGAAATCGGTCAGAAGTGAGACGCAATTCTGACAATTATGACCCTGAAGTGACGTCCCAATCGGGTTTTCGGCGGTCAAAAAAGGCAGAAATGCCTTCTTTCGCTGAACGACCATCCCATTGGGCGATCAAAGCGTCGATTGACCGGGCAATGACCGATTCGTCAATCGGCGGCCCCAAACTGCGCGCAAAGGCCTTGGCTGCGGTAACGGCATCGGGCGCGCAGGCCAGATAAGGATCAACCTCGGCAGCAACGGCCGCATCCAGATCACCTTCCGGAACAGCGCGCGCGACGATGCCCAGCGTGGCCGCCTCCTCCGCGCCGAAAATCCGCCCCGACATAAAGACACGGCGCGCCATCGCCTCGCCCATCCGTGCCAGAACATAAGGTCCAATGGTCGCGGGGATCAGCCCCAACTTGGTTTCGGTCAACCCGAATTTGGCGTGATCCGCCGCAATCGCGATATCACACACACAGGCCATCCCGACACCGCCACCAAAGGCATTGCCCTGCACCCGCCCGATCACCGGTTGCGGCAATGTGTTGATCGCCCCCAGCATCTGCGCAAGCGACTGCGCGGCGGCCCGCTTTGTGGCGGTATCGCCTGCCATCTGTTCGCGCATCCACCCCAGATCACCGCCTGCACAGAACGACGCGCCCTGCCCTGTCAGCACCACCACGCGGATCGCAGGATCCGCTGCAATCTTGGCTGCCACTGCGGTCAGATCATCAATCAGCGCCTGCGAAAGCGCATTGTGCTTTTCAGGGCGTGCAAGGGCCAGTGTCGCCACACCGCGCGCATCGACATCCAATGCAATCATCGCATCCCTTTCGCCATTTCTGCCGCTTGCGCGATCACATCCGCATCAACGCCAGTCTCATACCCCAAACGCTCCAAAAGCGCCAAAACCGCCTCGGTCGCCACATTGCCTGGCGCGCCAGGTGCATAAGGACAGCCGCCCAAACCGCCCACGGCGGTGTCAAAGGCGCGCAGCCCCAGATCAAGCGAGGCCTCGATATTCGCCAAGGCTTGCCCGCCTGTGTCGTGGAAATGCCCCGCAAGATCGGCGGCCGGGACCACCTCCAGCACCGCCTCCAGCATCGCCGCCACACGCTCCGGCGTGCCTTTGCCAATCGTATCGCCCAGCGACACCTGCATCGGGGCCAGATCGCGCAACATTGCAGCGGCCTTGGCCACCTTGTCGGGGGCCGTTGGCCCGTCAAAGGGGCAATCAGTGACACAAGAGACATAGCCCCGGACGGTCACGCCACTTTCTGACGCGGCCTGCACCACAGGGCGCAACCGATCCACGGACTCGGCAATGCTGCAATTAAGATTACTCTGCGAAAACCCTTCCGAGGCGGAAATAAACACCGCAATCTCGGTCGTCATATCGGGGCGCCTTGCGGCCAAGAACCCTTCCCATCCGCGCATATTGGGCACCAAGAACCGCATAGCGCACACCCGCCTGCGGCGTCAGCCCCGCCAGCACCTGATCGGAATTCGCCATCTGCGGCACCCATTTGGGGCTGACAAAACTGCCCACCTCGATATCGCGCAGACCAGAGCGGCTGAGCAGATCAATCAGTGCCACCTTGCGCGCCACAGAGATCACGCCCGGTTCGTTTTGTAGCCCGTCACGCGGGCCAACTTCATGAATACGGACGTGGTCGGCCACCTACGCCTCCCACGGCGCATAGAACGCCTTGGCATAAAGTCCGGGACCATCCGGCAAGGATTTCTGAAACGCTGGACGCGCTTCCAGCCGGGCATACCAACGGGCCAAGGCGGGCAAATCATCGAAATGCACGAAATGCTTGGCCATATAGACCGCCTGCCCCACGCCAATATCGGCCGCCGAGAAATCTGAGAGCAGATACGCCCCCGTCAAAGACTGATCGACCGTCGCCAAGGTCTTGCGCAGGCGCTTCGCTTCCAACTGCATGATAATGGGCGAACGCATTGCGTCGTCATAAAGCGCAATATGCTGCTGGGTCAGCGCGGCGGTATGCTGAGAGATCGTTTCGGCGAAATGGATCCAGTTCAACCACTGTGCGCGCTCCGCGTGACTTGGGTCGCGACCCAAGCCCGCTTGCGGGAAACGTTCGCACAGATATTCGGCAATCGCCCCGCTTTCGGTCAACACCACGTCATCGAACTCCAACGTCGGCACACGGCCTGTGGGATTGAGCGAGCGATAAGGTTCCTGCCGCAGGGTTTTGTCGAACGGATAGGTCACCACATCGAATTGAACGCCCAACTCATGCAAAAGCCACAGGCTGCGCATTGAACGGGTTTGCGGGCAATGGTGCAATCTGATCATGCCTCATCCTCCAGCCGGACCATCAAGGCCCCCGCGGTGACCTGATCGCCAGACGCCACAGTCACTTCAGCCACGACACCACTGCGCGGGGCGCGCAAGACGTGTTCCATCTTCATGGCCTCAAGAACAACCAAACGGGCGCCCTCCTCCACGGTGTCCCCAGACTTCACAGCAACATCCCGCACCAACCCGGGCATGGGGGCAAGCACCGCATCGCCACCCATTGCCGCACCGATGCGCGCCAGCGGATCAACGATGTCAAAACTCACGCTTTGGGGTCCAAAGACGGTGACACGCCCCTTGTGCAAGACCGCAGGCGCACCCCAGTGCCCTGCGCGGCGGTGTAAGGAAATCGTCTCTCCATCAATCTGAACGGTGCAGCTCTCGGCGCTTTGCACGGTCAGCACCGCCACCGTCTCCACATCCCCCTGCCGCAGAACGATCTGCCGCTGCAACGGCGCCCAAAGGGTGAAGCCAGTGAAAGGATCATCCGCCAACCCGGCCGCTGTGACTGCCGCAATCGCGACGTCACGCGCGACAGGCACCACCGCAGCACCCAGCGTTTCGATATGCCGTGCAATCAACCCTGTATCGACGTCACCCGACACAAAATCAGGGACACGCGCCAAATGGCGCAGGAAATCCAGATTGGTCACCGTCCCCGCCACCTGCGTGGCGTCAAGCGCCGCCGACAAGGACCGCAACGCACTCGCCCGATCCGGCCCATACACCGTGACCTTCGCAATCATCGGATCGTACCAAGGTGAAATCTCATCGCCCTGCCCCACGCCGCTATCAATGCGGGCATCGTCAGGGAATGACAGGTGGTCAATAACTCCCGTGGCAGGCAAAAATCCTGCGGGCACATCCTCGGCATAAAGCCGCGCCTCAAAGGCGTGACCGTTGATCGCAAGCTCCTCTTGCCGCGCAGGCAACGGCTCACCCGCCGCGACGCGCAACTGCCATTCCACCAGATCAACGCCGGTGATCGCCTCGGTCACAGGGTGTTCGACCTGCAGGCGCGTGTTCATTTCCATGAACCAGAAACCATCCACGCGCAGCCCGTCACTGCCATCCACGATAAACTCAATCGTTCCCGCGCCCGCATAGCCAATGGCCCGCGCTGCTGTGACAGCCGCATCGCCCATGGCCTTGCGCACGGCATCCGTCATGCCCGGCGCTGGCGCTTCCTCGATCACCTTTTGGTGGCGACGCTGCAGCGAACAATCGCGCTCAAAGAGGTGGACCGCATCAGTGCCATCCCCAAAAACCTGCACTTCGATATGACGGGGCGCGGTGATGTATTTCTCGATCAGCACATCTGCATTGCCAAAGGCAGTGCGCGCCTCGGCCTGCGCTGAGGCGAGGTGTTCGGCAAAATCCTGCGCCGCTTCGACCAGCCGCATCCCCTTGCCACCACCACCGGCAACAGCCTTGATCAGGACGGGATAGCCGATCTGATCGGCCTCACCGGCCAGAAAATCAGGGTTTTGATTGTTACCGTGATAGCCCGGCACGACAGGCACACCCGCCTTGTGCATCAGGGCCTTGGCCGCATCCTTTAACCCCATTGCGCGGATCGCTTTGGCAGACGGACCGATGAACGTCAGCCCAGCTGCTTCAACTTTCTCAACGAAATCGGGGTTTTCTGACAGAAACCCATATCCCGGATGGATCGCCTGCGCGCCCGTATCAATCGCCGCCTGAATAATCAGATCACCGCGCAGATAGCTGTCCGCAACAGGGGCTGGTCCAAGACGCACTGCCTCATCGGCCTGTGCCACATGGCGCGCCTGCGCATCGGCATCCGAATACACCGCCACCGTGCGCACGCCCATGGCACGGGCCGTGCGGATGATCCGGCAAGCAATCTCGCCACGGTTTGCTATGAGGATTTTAGTGAACATCGCCATCACATCCGGAACACGCCAAAGCGTGTCTCCTCGATTGGCGCATTCATTGCCGCCGCCAGCGACAGCGCCAGCACTTCGCGGCTTTTGCGCGGATCAATGATCCCGTCGTCCCAGAGCCGGGCCGATGCATAGAGCGGATGGGATTGTTCGGTGAACATATCAATGGTGGGTTTCTTGAAGGCCGCTTCATCCTCGGCAGACCAGCTTTCGCCAGCCCGCTCAATCGCGTCGCGTTTCACGGTCGCCAGCACGCCCGCCGCCTGTTCACCGCCCATCACAGAGATGCGGGACGTCGGCCATGACCACATAAAGTGGGGACTATAAGCCCTTCCAGACATACCATAATTTCCCGCACCAAAGGATCCGCCAACCACCATCGTGATCTTGGGCACCTTTGTTGTGGCCACCGCTGTGACCATCTTGGCCCCATGCCGCGCGATGCCTTCGTTTTCGTATTTCTGCCCCACCATGAAACCCGTGATATTTTGCAAAAACACCAGCGGGATTTTGCGCTGGCTGCACAGTTCCACAAAATGCGCGCCCTTTTGTGCGCTTTCCGAAAACAACACGCCGTTGTTGGCAACAATCCCGCAAGGCCAGCCATCAATATGGGCAAACCCGCAGACCAGCGTTTCGCCGAACCGCGCTTTGAATTCATCAAATCTTGACCCATCGACAATACGCTTGATCACCTCGCGGATATCGTAAGGCGTGCGCAGGTCCGCGGGGACCACGTCAAAGAGTGTTTCTGGATCAAGTGCGGGAGGTTCAGGTGACAACCTATTGGCTTGCAATGCTTTATCCAGATTGCATGATGCCACTGCCTGCCGTGCCAACGCCAGAGCGTGCGCATCATCCTCGGCCAGATAATCGGCCACGCCGGACAGGCGGGTATGCACGTCGCCGCCGCCCAGATCCTCGGCTGACACGACCTCACCCGTTGCAGCCTTGACCAAAGGTGGCCCCGCCAGAAAGATCGTGCCCTGCTCTTTGACGATGATCGACACATCCGCCATCGCGGGCACATAGGCCCCGCCTGCGGTGCATGATCCCATCACAACCGCGATCTGCGGGATGCCTTTGGCGGACATCTGCGCCTGATTGTAAAAAATCCGGCCAAAGTGGTCGCGGTCGGGAAACACCTCATCCTGATTGGGCAGGTTCGCGCCGCCGCTATCGACCAGATAGACGCACGGCAAATGGCAGGCCTCTGCGATCTCTTGCGCGCGCAGGTGTTTTTTGACGGTCATCGGATAATATGTGCCGCCTTTGACGGTGGCATCGTTGCAGACAACCATCACCTCGTGGCCATGCACACGGCCCACCCCTGCGATCACACCGGCACAGGGGGCGGCCCCGTCATAAAGCCCGTGCGCCGCAGTGGCGCCCACTTCCAGAAACGGACTGCCGGGGTCAAGAAGGCCCGCAACGCGGTCACGCGGCAGCATCTTGCCACGGCTCAGATGGCGGGCACGGGATTTTTCGCCCCCGCCAAGGGCCGCGATGCCTGCGGCCTCTGCCACGTCTGCCAAGGCGGCTTCGTGTAATTTACGATCACTCATGCCCCAAGCCCCTGTGGTTCTGGCAGCGTTTCACCACGCGGCCCCACGAAAAATGTTGTCGTCAGACCAAGCGGATGCACGCAATTGATCACCATGCGGATTGCCGGATCAGGGTGCGTGGTGGCGGCGCAATCGGTGGGGCTTGCCCCTGCGGGGGCGGTTTGCAGATAGGTGGCCGCATAGCGGTTGATGATCTCGGTCTCACCCGGCACTTGGCCAACCTGCAAACCAAGGTAGCCCGATAAGACAACCAGACCCGCGAGCGGCAGAAAGAAATAGGCGCGCTTCATCCGTCGGTTTTCCCACAAAACTGTGCAAAGGCCCCGGCCGTCGCGTCCTCGCAGGCCTGCCGGACCGTGAACTCAAGCTCTAACGCGATCAACGCGGTTTCGCGCATTTCGCAGGCGGCTTTGTCGACGTCAGCGGTGGCGGTTTCAGTCTGGCCGATGCGCAACGCGCATTCCAATGGCACATTGGCGGTCGCAGCACCCGGGTTTGCCACAGAGGCACGCAGATCGTCATTGTCGCCTGCGGGGCGGTCGGCGACCCAAGCCTGCAGGCCTTCGTAATTCTTGGCAATCCGCCAGTCCCAATAGGCCCGCTCGAACCCGAAACAGGCCACCGGGTCTGCGGTACAGGCCCGCGCAGAATAGCCGATACACCCACGTGCGGCCCGCGTAACAAGGCCGCCGGGCCCTTTGGTCACTTGATCGTTGATGCAAGCATCGGTGTCCGTCGCGGCAAAGGTCACACCGTCGATCTCAACCGCAGGCGGCGCACCAAAAGACTGCGCAAACCCCGCAGCAGGCATCAAAAGCAGGACCGCAAGCCATTTCATGTCATCGCTGCCATCAATTCGCGGCCCACCAGCATCCGCCGGATTTCCGAGGTGCCTGCCCCGATCTCCATCAGCTTGGCATCGCGGAACAACCGCGCCACGGGGGCGTCGGCCAAGAACCCTGCACCGCCCATGGCCTGCACCGCCTGATGCGCCTGTTTCATCGCTTCTTCCGAGGCATAAAGACAGCAGGCCGCAGCATCCTGCCGCGTCACGGTCCCGCGGTCACAGGCGCGCGCGACCTCGTACACATAGGCGCGGGCCGAATTCATCGCCGTATACATATCGGCAATCTTGCCTTGCATCAGTTGGAAATTCCCAATCGGTTCGCCGAACTGTTTGCGGGTGCTCAGGTACGGCATCACCTCGTCCAGACAGGCGGCCATGATCCCAAGCCCGATCCCCGCCAGCACGACCCGTTCGTAATCAAGACCGGACATCAGAACGCGCACGCCTTTGCCCTCTTCGCCCAGCACATTTTCAAAGGGGACTTCTACGTCATCAAAGATCAACTCGGCCGTGTTTGACCCCCGCATCCCCAGTTTGTCGAAATGGGGCGAGGTGGAAAATCCGGTCATTTCCTTTTCAATCAGGAAAGCCGTGATCCCTTTGGCCCCCGCCGCAGGATCGGTTTTTGCATAGACCACAAGCGTATCGGCGTCAGGACCATTGGTGATCCAGTATTTGTTACCGTTCAGGCGGTAATGATCATTCCGCTTTTCCGCGCGCAGCGACATCGAAACAACATCGGATCCCGCCCCCGCCTCAGACATGGCAAGCGCACCGACATGTTCCCCCGAAATCAGACGCGGCAGGTATTTCGCCCGCTGCGCCTCAGTTCCGTTCAGTTTGATCTGGTTGACGCAAAGGTTGGAATGCGCCCCGTAAGAGAGGCTGACCGAGGCACTGGCGCGGGCGATTTCCTCAATCGCGACGGTATGGGCCAGATAGGACATACCTGCCCCGCCATAGGCCTCATCCACCGTGACGCCCAAGAGCCCCAGTTCACCCATTTCCGGCCAAAGTGCTGGGGGGAAGGCGTTGGATTTGTCAATCTCGCCCGCCATGGGTTTTACGCGGGCCTGCGCCCAATCGTGCACCATGTCACGCAGGGCGTTGACATCCTCGCCCAGGTCAAACGTCATTGAGGCATGAAACATAAGTAGCTCCGCATTAATTGAACGCTTGTTCATTAATAAGACGCGAGATGGCGCCCTGTCGAGTCATTTCTCAGCCGCACGTCGCTTTGCTTCGGCCACAACACCCTCCAGCGTGATCCCTTCATTGGCCCGTATCCAAGCCATGAAATTACGTGAGAATGTAAAGCCGGGGATATGTGCGCGCATAAAACGGCGCATGTTCTGGGTGGTGCGGTAGTTTGCAGTCACAATCGTATCGCCGGTCAAAGGGGCCGCATGCCAATCGAAATCAGATTTCATATCGCGACTCACCCTCTACTCCGCAGCGACCTGCCCTTGATAAACGGCCGACACTTCGGCGCGGATGATCCGTGCGATCAGCGCGCAGTCCTCAAGACTAAAGGTCAGCGGCAGACGCATATCGACGACGCCCGCCAGCACACGATCCGAGGCGGGCATGGGGGCGGACGGCGCATAGCGCCAACTGTCATAGCGCGACGTGAACCCTTTGGGCTCTGCCCCGCCGAACCATTTCAGCTCCACCCCGCGCGCAGCACAGCGCGCCAGCACGGCCTCGACAGCGGCGGGTGCCCAATCAAGCAGCAGGAACTGGAAAGACGAAGCAACGAAGTGTTCTTTTTCAGGGCGCGGGATCAGCCGCAGGCCCGGCGTCTGGGTCAAACCGTCTTCCAACACCCGGTAGCGCGCGTTCCAACGCGCGGCCTGTGCCCCCAGATTGCGCAATTGCGGACGCAGGATCGCGGCACGCAGATTATCCATCCGCCCCGAGATATTGGGCGTTTCATATTTGATTTGGGCAAAGGTCTCGACGGGCGGTGCTGCGCGGTGTTTCTCAAACAGCATATAGCTGCCCGACAACATGATCGCGCGGGCCATATCCTCGGCCCCGTCACAGATCAGGAAACCGCCTTCGCCGGAATTGATGTGTTTGTAGGTCTGTGTCGAATAGCACCCAAAGCGCCCCCAGCGGCCACTGGGCGTATCCCCCCAAGCGGCCCCCATGGTGTGGGCGCAGTCCTCGATCACATCGACACCGGCGGCATCACATAGCGCCATCAGCCGATCCATATCGCAGATATGGCCGCGCATATGGCTGAGCAGCAGCACCTTGGCCTGATCCAGTTTCGCGGCCAGATCATCCAGATCAATCACCAGATCCGTCGTCACGCCCACAAAGACCGGCACGCCCCCCACCGCCGCAATCGCACCGGGCACAGGGGCCAGTGTGAAGGCATTGGTCAGCACCTTATCGCCATGCTGCAACACCGCAGGCGCGCAGGGCCGTTGTCATCGCATAGCCGCCCGAGGCCACCGCAAGGCAGTATTTCGCACCCACCGATGCGGCAAATTCCTCTTCCAGCAGGGCGGTTTCCGCGATCTCGTCGCCGCTGGTGTTGTAGCGGTGCAAGCGCCCTGATTGCATCACGGCGTTGGCCGCAGCGATCCCTTCGGCGGGGATCGGTTCTTGCTGGGTGAAACTGCCTGTGAAAATCTCGGTCATGGGGTCACTCTGATACGATTTATTTCTGCATCAAAGCATCCCTTGGCCGCCGCGCATAGGGCCAATTCACCCGATCAGGCGCGCCACGACTGCGTCCAGTTCATCATAGCTATCAATCGTGGCCTCTGCATCGAGGGCCAGCACATCATCACGCCCCGGCCCGAAGGTGACCAGCACCGACGGCACGCCCGCATTGCGCGAGGTGTCGCGATCCGTGGCCGTATCACCAACCAGAAGCGAGCGCGCAGGATCACCGCCCGCACGGCGTACCGCCTCAAAGTGGTGTGCAGGGTCCGGTTTGCGCACCGGCAGCGTATCGGCGCCAATCAGCGAGCCAAAGGCATCGCGCACGCCAAGGCTGCGCATCAGCGTTTCGGCCAGACCTTCGGGTTTGTTAGTGGCAATGCCCACGGCGTAATCGGCGGATAATAAACGTTCCACCGCATCCATCGCACCGGGGTAAAGCACGGTGTGGGTATCAATCGCCTCTGCATAGGCGGCAAGCAGGACGGGATATTGCGCATCCACCTCGGCCTGCCCGAAACCTTCGATACGCGAAAAGCCCAAAGTCAGCATCGCGCGCCCGCCGCGCAGGGCGGTGGCGGCATCGGTGGCATGATCGAGCAGATCACCCAAACCCAGCCCGCGAAAGCAGCTATTGGCGGCGGCAATCAGATCACCGCTGGTATCGGCGAGCGTGCCATCAAGATCAAAGATCACAGTGCGTTTTGTCATCGGACATCCCTTTGTTGCCTGTCACTCTGTAACGCCCTGTAAACTGATGTGAACCCCCTTCCCCTTGTGATACTGAAAAAGGGCAGTAGAAGGCAGGTAACAACAAGGTTCGAGGCAGCAATGGCAACCGCATTGATCATCTTAGGCGCAGGTATGGGCACGCGCATGAATTCCGACCTGCCCAAGGTGCTGCATGAAATCGCAGGCGCGCCGATGCTGGTGCACGCGATGAAAGCAGGTGCTGCTCTGGAGCCGGAGCGTACCGTGGTCGTCGCAGGGCATGGGGCGGCGTTGGTTGAGAAAGCGGCCAAGGCCTATGACCCTGATGTCACCGTTGTGATCCAGTCCGAACAACTGGGCACCGCCCATGCCGTAGGTCAGGCGCGCGATGCGCTGACGGGTTTTGGCGGCGATGCCTTAGTGCTTTATGGTGACACACCGTTTATCCGCCCCGAAACACTGGCCGCGATGACCGCTGCACGGCTAACCCACGATATCGTCGTGCTTGGGTTTGAGGCCGCTGATCCGGGCCGCTACGGGCGGTTGATCATGCAAGACGATCAGTTGGACCGGATTGTCGAATTCAAGGATGCATCAGATGAGGAACGCGCGGTAAGGCTCTGTAACAGCGGCGTTATTGCGGCGGAAAGCGCGACACTTTTTGATCTGGTTGATGCTGTCGGCAATGAGAATGCAGCTGGCGAATACTACCTCACCGATATCATCGGCATCGCCCGAGCGCGGGGCCTGTCGGCCACCGTCGTGCGCTGTGATGAGGCCGAAACGCTTGGGGTGAATTCAAGGGCAGAACTGAGCCGCGCCGAGGCGCTGTTCCAGCAAAACGCCCGCGCAGTTGCGCAAGAGGATGGCGTCACCCTGACAGCACCCGAAACCGTCTTTTTCGCCCATGACACCGTGATTGGCCGCGATACGGTGATCGAGCCCAATGTCGTCTTTGGCCCCGGTGTGACGGTGGAATCAGGCGCCACGATCCGTGCCTTCAGCCATCTTGAGGGCTGCCATGTCGCGCGCGGCGGGGTGATCGGCCCCTATGCGCGGCTGCGCCCCGGTGCGGAACTGGCCGAGGACGTCAAGATTGGCAATTTCGTGGAAATCAAGAACGCCCAGATCGCCGAGGGCGCGAAGGTCAATCACCTGTCCTATATCGGCGACGCCACCATCGGCGCGCGCAGCAACATCGGCGCGGGCACGATTACCTGCAATTATGACGGCGTGTTCAAACATCACACGACGATCGGCAAAGATACGTTTATCGGGTCCAACACCATGCTGGTGGCCCCTGTCACCGTGGGCGATGCAGCCATGACCGGCAGCGGGTCTGTGGTGACCAAGGACGTGCCAGCCGGTGATTTGGCCGTTGGCCGCGCACGGCAGGAAAACAAAGCGGGCTTTGCCATCCGCCTGTTTGAAAAACTCAAAGCACGCAAAGCAAAAGGGTCTTAACCATGTGTGGTATCATTGGCGTATTGGGCGATCACGAAGCCGCCCCCCTTTTGGTTGAGGCGCTGAAACGGCTGGAATATCGCGGCTATGACAGTGCGGGCATTGCCACGATCAACGATGGCACGCTTGATCGCCGCCGCGCGGTGGGCAAGCTGGTGAACCTGTCGGACCTTCTGGTGCATGAACCGCTGGCCGGTAAATCCGGCATCGGTCACACCCGCTGGGCCACGCACGGCGCGCCCAATGTCGGCAACGCCCACCCCCACCGTGCAGGTGGCGTGGCTGTGGTGCATAACGGGATTATCGAAAACTTCCGCGAATTGCGCGCCTTTTTAGCCGAACAGGGCGTGGGCTTTGAAACCGATACAGACACAGAAACGGTTGCCTTGCTGGCGGATCATTTCCGCAACCAAGGGCTTTCGCCCCGCGATGCGGCAGAGCAAACGATCGCGCGGCTTGAAGGGGCCTATGCGCTGTGTTTCCTCTTTGATGGCGAAGACGACCTGCTGATCGCGGCGCGCAAAGGGTCCCCCCTCGCAATTGGTTATGGGACGGGTGAGATGTTCGTGGGCTCTGATGCGATTGCATTGGCCCCGATGACCGACCGGATCAGCTATCTCGAAGAAGGCGACTGGGCCGTGATCACGCGAAATTCCGTCGAAATCCGTGATGCCAACGGCACCATTGCAAATCGTGCGGTCAGAACGATCCAGATCGATACCGCCCGCGTCGATAAAGCCGGTTATAAACACTTCATGGCCAAAGAAATCGCCGAACAGCCTGTCGTGCTGCAAGGTGCTTTGTCCCATTACATCAACGCCGAAGCCACGGCGGTGACCATGCCAGAACCCGAGATCGACTTTGCAAAGGTCGAGCGGATGACGATGGTGGCCTGCGGCACTGCCTTTTACGCCTGTCTGGTCGCAAAATACTGGTTCGAACAGATCGCGGGCATTCCGGTTGAGGTCGATGTCGCCTCTGAATTCCGCTATCGCGAACCGCCTGTGACCAAGGGCACAGTTGCCCTTTTCATCAGCCAGTCGGGCGAAACCGCCGATACGCTCGCGGCACTGCGGTACATGCAAGGCAAGGCCGATAAGATTATGTCGGTCGTCAATGTGCCCGAAAGTTCGATCGCGCGCGAAAGCGATGTGCCGCTGCCTATTCTGGCGGGCACTGAAATTGGTGTGGCCTCGACCAAGGCCTTCACCTGCCAGCTGACCACGCTGGCGATCCTTGCACTGCGCGCCGCCCAAATGCGGGGCAAGATAACCGATGCCGAACTGGCAGAAAAACTGACAAATCTGCGTAGCCTGCCGGGGCTGATGAACCAAGCGCTCGGGATCGAGGGCAAGACCAAGGCAATCTCGCGCAAGCTCGCCGAGGCGCGCGATATCCTGTTTCTGGGGCGCGGCGCGATGTACCCATTGGCGCTTGAGGGCGCATTGAAACTAAAAGAAATCAGTTATATACATGCCGAAGCTTATGCGTCTGGCGAACTCAAACACGGGCCCATTGCCTTGGTCGACAAACACGTGCCAATCATTGTCATGGCCCCGCGAGATAGCCTTTTTGAAAAGACCGTATCCAACATGCAAGAGGTCATGGCGCGCGGCGGCAAGGTGCTTTTGATCACCGATCAAAAGGGCGCAGCAGAGGCCGGTGAAGGCGTATGGGACACGATCATCATGCCTGAAATCGATCCCTTCCTCGCACCGATCCTATACGCGGTGCCAGCGCAACTCTTGGCCTATCACACGGCGGTCGCCAAAGGCACCGATGTGGACCAACCCCGCAATCTGGCAAAATCGGTGACTGTAGAATGACAACGACGAAACAAGCGATCGCGCAGTTGCGTGCCCTTGGCGATCCCGTCAAAGCCGCCGAGATGCACAAGTATCACAAGGTCGACCGCCCCTATCTGGGCGTGGCCAATCCGGTGATTGATGAACAGGTCAAAACATGGCGTGCCGAGGTTGATCTAGAGGACCGCCTCGCACTGGCCAAGGGCCTGTGGAAAGGCAACACCCATGAAGGGCGGATCGCTGCGGCAAAACTACTGACGCAAGCGCGGATCAGGCCCGATGATTCCGGCGCTTGGGCGTTGATTGTGTCGTGGGTACCGGAGTTTGATGGATGGGCTGTGGCCGATCATGCCTGCATCGCCGGACAAAAGCGGCTGGTGGCAGACCCCAGCCGTCTGGATGACGTCGAAACATGGACCACGTCCGCGCATATGTGGACGCGCCGCGCGGCCCTTGTGATGACCTTGCCGTGGACCAAACAGAACAACCCGAAACCCGCCGATCTGGCGATCCGCGAGCGCGTGTTACGATGGGCTGCGGGTTATGTCACGGACCACGACTGGTTTATTCAAAAGGCGATCGCGACGTGGTTGCGCGATCTGTCCAAACATGACCCTGCGCGCGTCCGGGCCTTTCTGGATGCGCATCAGGCAGATATGAAACCCTTTGCCGTTAAAGAGGCGGGGCGTCTACTGCCGTTATAGCCGCTCTTGGCTGCTGACTTTCCATGTCCAATCAAACTTCCGCCGGAGGCATCCCGCAGCTTGCAGTTTATCCCGCCCGCTCAAGGCGCCGCAAACACCGTCAGTTCCGGCAGTGACGTCAGCGGTGCTTCGATCAGGCGCATTGCGGCAAGGCTGATCTGGCTGCCTGATCCTGCGGCCCCACCCGATGGGCGTAACTCGATATTGATCGACTTGCCCTGATATTCCACGCGGCCCTGCCTCAACTGCGTCACCAAAGGTGTCTTGAGCCAGATCCCCGCCTCTGCTGGCGACCCCAGCGTCGCGATTGTGGTGCCCAGCGCCTGCGCGCCTGCCGGTGCGCTTGCGACCGCTGCCGCACGGTCTTCCGCGCTGGTGGTGTCGAATTGCTCGACAGTCACGGCATTTTGAGGCGGCGGTGGCGGCGGCGCGGGGTTCAGTGTCGGCGCGGGGGCGGCGATGGGGGGCGCGGGCACAGGCCCGAACGGGCCCTGAAAAGAAGGCGTCGAACAGCCCGCGAGGGCGATGATGGGTAAGGTCAGGATCAATCTCATAGGGCCAGACTATGCCGTAGAAATCTGGGGCACAACGGGGGCCATGAGGCTTGCGCAAGGGATCGCCCGCACGTAGGTTACGTCCCATGACACAACCCCTTATTGATCCATTCGCCCGCGCCATTGAATACCTGCGCGTCTCGGTCACTGACCGCTGCGATTTCCGCTGCGTGTATTGCATGTCCGAAAACATGACGTTCCTGCCCAAAAAGGAACTACTGACGCTGGAAGAACTTGACCGTCTCTGCACGGCCTTTGTCCGACTGGGGGTGCGCAAGCTGCGGATCACAGGGGGCGAACCTTTGGTGCGCCGCGAGATCATGACGTTCTTCCGTAGCATGTCGCGCCATCTTGACAGCGGCGCGCTGCACGAGCTGACATTGACCACCAATGGCAGCCAGCTCGCACGGTTTGCGGATGATCTTTACGCAGCGGGTGTGCGGCGGGTGAATGTGTCGCTGGATACGTTGGATGAAGCCAAATTTGCCGACATCACCCGCTGGGGGCGCCTGCCCCAAGTCCTGAAGGGGATTGATGCGGCGCAAAAGGCGGGCTTACGGGTCAAGATCAATACTGTGGCGCTCAAGGGCTTTAACGAGGACGAGCTGGAACAGCTGACCGATTGGTGCGCGTCCCGCGATATGGACCTGACGTTTATCGAGGTCATGCCGATGGGCGATTTGGGCAATGAAGACCGCTTTGGGCAGTATTGGTCACTCAAAGATCTGCGTGCACGGTTGGCGGAACGCTCGGAACTGACTGACCTGCCGGAGAAAACAGGCGGTCCGGCGCGCTATGTACGTGTGGAAAACACCGGTCAGAAGATCGGCTTTATCACGCCGCTCAGCCATAATTTCTGCGAAAGCTGCAACCGCGTGCGGATTACCTGCACCGGTGAGATTTACACCTGTCTGGGTCAGGAAGGGCATTCCGATCTGCGCGCGCCATTGCGGGCGTCAGAGGCTGATGTCGATCTGGAAAACGCGATCCGTGCCGCGATTGCGTTGAAACCCAAGGGCCACGACTTTGATTATTCACGCCAAAAGGTCGATGGGCAGGTCAGCCGGCATATGTCGCATACGGGTGGCTAGGTAAGGTGGATTTCAATCCACCTTACGGTTTGCGCGCGACGAAATCGATCAGAGCCGCTAGCCCCACATGCGCACTGCCGGATCGTTGGTCGCGCTCATAGACAGCACAGCGTTCAATCTCCCACCCGGCAAAGGCCTCGCGCAAGAGCGCCTCGGTATACATGTTTTCGATAGACGGCGGCCCACCGGTCCCGCGTCCGATTTGTTCAGGACGGTAGCCATGGAGCAAGATACGCCCGCCACTGCGCAGCGCAGACTGCATATTGCTGAACTGGCGTGCGCGAAACGCAGGGTCGGCGAATTGAATAAAGATCGCCACGACCATGTCGTATTGCTGTGACCAGTCCCATGCGTCCCAGTCGGACACACGGGCATCGACGGACACACCCACATCTGCCGCAAGTTTCCCTGCACGTCCGATCGCCGTAGGCGACGGATCAAACGCCGTCACTTGCATCCCGTGACGGGCAAGGTGGACACTGTTGCGCCCTTCCCCGTCCGCCACGCAAAGTGCTGTGGCACCATCACGGATCACCCAAGGGTTTTCAGCCAGAACCGCTGCCGGTTCTGTGCCAAAAAGATAGCCGCCGCTGGCGCTGTAGCGTTCTTCCCACATCAGGCGACTGGCATCCGTTGTTCCACGATTTCCGCCCACCATGAACATCCCGCGGGGATGGCTTCATCGGAAAAATTGTATTCGGGGTGGTGGACCGCTGCCGTGTCACCGTTGCCCACCAGAATATATGCGCCGGGCCGTTCTTCGAGCATGAAGGCAAAGTCTTCTCCGCCCATCACCAATGGCGCATCGTTGCACGCGCCAGAGACGGATCTGGCCACTTCAGCCGCAAATTCCGTTTGCTCTTCGTGGTTCACCATAACCGGATAGCCGCGGTGGTAGGTCACCTCGGCCTTGGCACCAAAGGCCGCCGCAGTGCCTTCGGCGATGGCTTTCAGCCGTTTTTCGGCAAGATCGCGCATCGCGGTCGACATCGTGCGCACGGTGCCTTTGAGATGCACACGCTGGGCGATCACGTTGAACGCCTTGGACGAGCTTTCAATCGCGGTGACGGAGACAACGATCTGATCCACAGGATCAGCATTGCGGCTGACGATTGATTGCAGCGCAGTAATCACATGCGCGGCCACAAGCGTGCTATCGACGGTTTCATGCGGCTTGGCGGCGTGGCCGCCTTTGCCTTCAATGGTGATGTTGAATTGGTCGGTCGCGGCGAAAAACGCCCCCGGCCTGATCGAGAAACTGCCCAACGGAAGGCCCGGCCAGTTGTGCATGCCGTAAACCTCTTGAATACCCCAGCGGTCCATCATGCCATCTTCGCACATCTCACGGCCACCGCCGCCGCCTTCTTCGGCAGGCTGGAAGATCACGACAACAGTGCCGTCAAAATTCCGCGTCTCGGACAGGTATTTGGCCGCGCCCAAGAGCATGGCCGTGTGCCCGTCATGCCCGCAAGCATGCATCGCGCCATCGACCTTGGATTTATACGCAAGCCCCGTCTGTTCGTGGATCGGGAGCGCATCCATATCGGCGCGTAAGCCAATGACTTTGCCCGAAGTATTCGATTTGCCTTTGATAACGCCAACAACACCTGTGCGCCCGATCCCTGTGACGATCTCATCGCAACCGAACTCTTTGAGCTTCTCTGCCACGACGGCAGAGGTCCGGTGTGTCTCGAACAGGATCTCGGGATTTTCGTGAAGGTCGCGCCGCCATGCGGTGATTTCAGGCAGCAGTTCGGCAAAGCGATTCTTTACAGGCATGTCTCGGGCTCCAGTTTGGGTTTCGCTATATGTGTCTCACTCGGCAAGCATGTCCACAAGGCGGCGCATGAATGCCTCGCCCTGCTGGAACTGATCGACGGTGATGTATTCGTTGGGTTGGTGCGCTTGGGCAATATCGCCGGGGCCGCAGATCACAGCCGAGTAGCCGCGTTCCTGAAATTGCCCTGCTTCTGTGCCATAGCTGACGACATTGCTTGCATTTTCGCCGGTAAGTTGACGGACCAGCGCTTCGGCTTTGCCTTGTTGTTCTGGCACCAGCCCCGGCACATGGAAAGATTGTTCGGCAGTGATCCCCGCCTCGGGGCGGACCGCTTTCATTTCGGCCTCAAGTTCGGCCACTTTGGCCATAAAACGGGTCTGCCATTCGCCAATGTCTTCACCGGGTACGATTCGGAAGTCGAACCCGAACTGACAATCCTTTGCGGTGATATTATGCGCGGTCCCGCCGCTGATCGTGCCCACGTGTAGCGTTGTGTAGGGCGGAACGAATTCGGCGGCCACATCGCTGGGTGTTTTGGCGGCGTTTTCGGCGTTCACCTCATTGGCCCAGTTGATCAGTTTGGCGGCCATCATAATCGCGCTGACGCCAGTGGGGGCCAGCGAGGAATGCACCTCGAACCCATGGAAATGCACACGGTAGCCGATACCCGCCCTTATGCCCGGTCACGACCTTCATCATCGAAGGCTCGCCCACAATCACGGTATCGGCGCGAGGCAGCCCCATGCTGACCATATGGTCGATCATCGGCGGCGCACCGGTACAGCCAACTTCTTCATCATAGCTGAGTGCGATTTGCAGCGGGCGTTTGATGCCGCGTTCAAGCGCCAAGGGCACCGCCCAGAGGGCAAGCGCATCAAAACCCTTCATGTCGCAAGTGCCACGGCCATATAGCTTGCCTTGACGCATCGTCACCGTAAAAGGATCCGTGTCCCAGGCCTGCCCATCGACGGGCACAACATCCGTATGGCCCGAGAGCACGACACCGCCATCAACCTGCGGCCCCACATGGGCATAGAGGGCGGCTTTGGTGCCATCTTCGTTAGGCACGCGTGTGGATTTCACACCGAAACCCGCCAGATATTCCTCAACAAAATCAATAAGTTCAAGATTGCTTTCGCGGCTCACCGTGGGAAAGCCCACAAGGCGATCCATCAGCTCTCGGGCGGTCAGTGTCATGTCAGTCCTTTCAAGATCAGCCGCAAAAATCGCAGCTCATCGCGCCAAATGATCAAATCGGCGGCAGCACTAGTGTGACGCGTCCAATCAGGGTCCGCAATTAGGTTATGTCTTGCGGTGCCGCAATTTGATGATACCGTCCTGAGATAGCGCAACCAGTCACGCAAGAATCTGGTGCAAAGAACAAAAAATTGAACCGCCTGGGAGGTTCCATATGCCTGATGGGGCGCTGCCCGTCCTGGATGTCCGGGACCTCAAGACCGTTTTTCAAACGCGCGGTGGCGAAGTCCACGCTGTAAATGACGTGAGCTTTTCGCTCAAACCGGGCGAGTTGCTGGGCGTTGTCGGCGAGAGCGGTTCCGGCAAATCCGTGACGATGATGTCCTTGCTGGGCTTGCTGCCCTCCCCACCTGCCGATGTGCGTGGCGGGACTGTCATGTTTGACGGCAAAGACCTGCTGCACGTAACGCCCGAGCAATTGCGGTCTGTGCGCGGTGGCAAGATCGGGTTTGTCTTCCAGGACCCGATGACGTCACTGAACCCTGTGTATCAGGTTGGCTTTCAGATCATGGAACCCCTGCGCAAACACATGGGGATGAACAAGCGCCAAGCAACGGCGCGCGCCCAAGAGCTGTTGGAGCTGGTCGGTATCCCCGATGCCAAGCGCCGCTTGGATGACTACCCCCACCAGTTTTCCGGCGGGATGCGCCAGCGTGTCATGATCGCCATCGCATTGGCCTGTGATCCACAGGTTCTGATCGCGGATGAGCCGACAACGGCCCTCGATGTGACCATTCAGGCGCAGATTCTGGAACTGATGAAGGAGTTGCGCGACAAGCTGGGCATGGCGGTGATCTGGATTACCCATGACCTTGGCGTGATCGCGGGCATCGCGGACCGCGTGATGGTGATGTATGGCGGGCAAGTCGTGGAACATGCGCCTGTGAAAGAGCTTTTCAGCGACCCGCAGCACCCCTACACGCGCGCCTTGCTCAAAACAATTCCCAAGATCCACGGCGCCCGCTCTGCCCGCCTGACGATCATCGAAGGCCAGCCGCCGATTATGACGGCCGCGCCAACCTCCTGCCCGTTCCGCGACCGCTGTGATGTGGCGTTCGATCGCTGTGCCGTCGAAAATCCGCCGCGTTATGATCTGGGCGAAGGCCATGATGCGGCCTGTTTCTTTGACGCCCGCACCGGAGGGCCGCGCGATGCTTGATGATACCAAAAAGCCGTTGGTTTCGGTCAAAGACCTGAAAATGCACTTCCCGATCTATGCGGGCCTGCTACGCCGCCGTGTCGGCGAGGTGAAGGCCGTCGACGGTGTCAGCTTTGATGTGTTCGAGGGCGAAACCCTTGGTCTTGTTGGCGAATCCGGTTGTGGCAAGTCAACGTGTGGGCGTGCGGTGCTGCGCCTTTATGATATCACCTCAGGTGCGATCAGCATCGACGGCCGCGAAATCGGCACCACACCGCAAACCGCCCTGCGCGAGATGCGGCCGACCATGCAGATGGTGTTTCAGGACCCGCAGGCGTCGCTGAACCCGCGGATGACGGTTGAGGACATCATCAAAGAACCACTGGATGAGCACACCAAACTGTCTGACGCCGAAAAGCGCGAAAAAGTCGGTGAGTTGATGGATGCGGTCGGTCTGAACCGCAAATTCGCCAAACGCTATCCCCATGCGTTTTCAGGTGGTCAGCGCCAGCGGATCGGCATTGCCCGCGCTTTGGCATTGAACCCCAAATTTATCGTCTGTGACGAACCGATTGCCGCGCTTGATGTGTCGATTCAGGCGCAGGTGGTGAACCTGTTGGAAGACCTGCAAGAACAATTCGGCCTGACGTATCTTTTCATCAGCCACGATTTGTCGATGGTGCGCCACATCGCGACGCGCGTGGCGGTAATGTATCTTGGCAAGATCGTTGAACTGGCCCCGCGTGAAGGGCTCTATGCCGATCCCTTGCATCCCTACACAAAGGCGCTGCTTTCGGCGGTTCCCGAACCGGACCCGAGCCTTGCACGCGCGGCCCAACGGATCATCCTCAAGGGTGACGTGCCCTCCCCCTCGAACCCGCCCGAGGGCTGTAATTTCTGTACGCGCTGCCCTGCTGTCATGGACATCTGCAAGCGCGTTGAACCCGAATATCGCGAGGTGCAGCCGGGCCGTTTCACGGCCTGCCACCTTTATAACGAGACAACTGACACTGCCGATCCAACGGCAGGTTAAGAGGCAAAAAATGAGCACCAACAAGGAGAAGATAAAATGAAACTCAAAACAGCCCTAATGGGCGCTGTTGCCTGCCTGGGTCTTGCACCCATGGCCCATGCCGCAGGGCATGAAGGCGAACGCGGCCGCGACGGCAACGTCAATATCATCTATTGGCAGGCCGTTTCGATCATGAACCCGTTCCTTTCGGGTGGTACCAAAGACATCGAAGCCGCCAGCCTCGTGCTTGAACCGCTGGCCCGCTATGACGAAACCGGCATGATGGTGCCTTTTCTGGCCACATCCATTCCGACCGTCAGCAATGGTGGCGTGTCCGAGGATCTGACCTCGATCACATGGCAGATCGACCCTGATGTTCTGTGGTCCGATGGCACACCTGTGACAGCGCGTGACGTGCAATTCACATGGGAATACTGCACCGCCGATGGTGGTGGTTGTGCGCAAGGCGCCAAGTTCTCGAACGTTGCCGGCGTCGAAATCATTGACGACAAGACGGTTCAGGTGAACTTCACCGGTCCTGCGCCGAACCCCTATCAGGCGTTTGTCGGCAACGAATCCCCCATCATTCAGGCCGCCCAGTTCGCCGAATGCCTTGGGCCACGTGCGCCCGAGTGTACGGATGCCAACTTTATGCCGATCGGCACCGGTCCGTTTGTTGTCACAGACTTCCGCGTCAACGACGTGGTTCAGTTTGAAGCCAACCAGAACTACCGCGACCCCAGCAAGCCTGCGTTTGCCACAGTGACCTTTAAAGGTGGCGGCGACGCGACGGCCGCTGGTCGTGCTGTCATGGAAACAGGCGAATTCGACTATGCCTGGAACCTGCAGCTGGCACCTGACGTGATTGCCGCAATGGCAGAAGGCGGCATGGGTGTGCCTGTGTCCGCATTCGGTACATTGGTCGAGCGGATCGAAATGAACCTCACCGATCCATCCCCTGCGCTGGAAGAGGGCGTGCGTTCCACAGTGGCCGCACCGCATCCGTTCCTGACAGATGCCCGCGTGCGCGAAGCGCTTTCCATCGCCATCGACCGCGATCTGCTGGTTGAAGTGGGCTATGGTCAGGCCGGTCGTGCGACCTGTAACCTTGTCCCTGCGCCTGCGCTTTATGCGTCCGACAACACAGCCTGTCTGACACAGGACCTTGATCGTGCGAATGCCCTGCTGGACGAAGCGGGCTTCATGATGGGGTCTGATGGCGTGCGCGTGAACGCAGATGGTGTGCGTTTGTCGATCCTGTATCAGACATCCACAAACGCTGTGCGTCAGGATTTCCAAGCGCTGATCAAGCAGTGGTGGGAAGAGATCGGTGTTGAAACCGAATTGCGCAACATCGATTCCGGTGTCTTCTTTGGTGGTGACCCGGGTTCGCCTGACACATTCCAGCGTTTCTATGCAGACGTTGAAATGTACGCCAACAACTTCCCCGGCACGGACCCACAGGCCTATCTGGGCGCTTACCTGTGCGAAAACATCCCGTCACCGGACACACAGTGGCAGGGCGAAAACATCAACCGTCACTGTGATCCGGCCTATGATGCGCTTTGGGCAGAGCTTGCTTCGACAGCCGACCTCGAAGAGCGTGGTCGCATTGGCCGTGCGCTCAACGACATGATGACCAAGGACAGCAACATCATCGTGCCATTGGTTGACCGTGGTCGTGTGTCTGCACATGCCAACTCACTGGGCGGCGTTATCCTGAACACCTGGGATAGTGAGCTGTGGAACGTCGCTGACTGGTACCGCATCAGCGAATAAATAACGGCCCGTCCCGGGCACTGCCCCGGGACGGACACCCCTTGAACCAAAGAGCTATGTGTAAAGGCGTCGAAAATGCTGACCTACACCATCCGTAGATTATTGCTGTCGATCCCGACGCTTATCTTCATTGCTTTTGTCATCTTTATGCTGCTTGAGCTCGCCCCCGGCGACCCGATGGCCAGCATGCCCCTGTCGATCCCGCCCGAAGTGCGCCAGCAAATGCGCGAGGCCTTGGGGTTGGGTGAGCCTTGGTGGATCCGCTTCCCCCTCTGGCTGAACCAGTTTTTCATCGTCGAGCCGCAATACTGGATCGACAGTGCCTTTGGCACCAACTTTGCCGATGGCGCACAGCGCATCATCAGCTTTCAGTCGCGCAGCCCCGTTTTTGAAGTGATCGCGCAGCGCCTGCCCCAGACGCTTTGGGTTGTGGCGATGTCCTATGTCGTGGGCGTTCTGATCGCCCTGCCCATCGGGATCATCAGCGCCTACAAACAATATTCGGTCTTTGATCAGGCCGGTACCTTCGTCAGCATGATCGGCTTTTCGGTGCCCCCGTTCTTTTCGGGTGTTCTGCTGATCGTGATCTTCTCGGTGCAGCTACAGTGGTTGCCGTCGATCTATGACACCACACTCGTGGTCAACTCGTGGGACAGCTTCAGGCAGCAGCTACTCCAAATGATCATGCCTGTGATGGTGCTGGCCCTGCAAACGACCGCACAAGTCAGCCGCTACATGCGCGCCTCGATGCTGGATAACCTGTCTCAGGATTACGTGCGCACCGCCCGCGCCAAGGGGATGTCCGAAAGCGTGGTGGTGCTCAAGCACGTGCTGCGCAATTCGATGATCCCTGTTGTGACAGTGATCGCACTGGGCATTCCGTCCATCTTTGGCGGCGCAATCATTACCGAACAAATCTTCAAGGTGAACGGCCTTGGCCAGCTTTTGATTATCGCGCTGCAAGGCTCTGACATTCCGATGGTCATGACCATTACCTTCCTGCTGGCCGTGCTGATTGTGATGATGAACCTGATTGCCGACGTTCTTTACGGCGTGCTTGACCCAAGGATCCGCTATGACTGATGTGAGCCTGGAAAAAGAAGTGATCGAAAAGCCCCGCAACCAGTGGCTCGATGTCTGGGACCAGTTCAAGACCCACAAAGGGGCTGTGTTCGGCCTTGGGCTTTTTGATCTTTATCACGCTGTTCGTGACCATCGGTCCGTGGCTGTGGCAGGTGGATCCCGGCAGGCTTGATATCCGCAACAAGGATATGCGCCCGATTTACATGCTGCTCTTTGACAGCGACGCCAGGGTCAATTGGGGCAACCCGATGGGGACCGATAACCTTGGCCGCGATATTATGGCCAATATCATGCAAGGCGGGCGTATTTCGCTGGCTGTCGGCTGGACCGCGATGATTTTGGCGGTGTTTCTCGGGACGCTGATCGGCGTGCTGGCGGGATATTTCCGCCGTCTTGATGGCCTGCTGATGCGCTTTACCGACCTGGTGCTGTCATTGCCGCTTCTGCCGCTTTTGCTGGTGATGATGCTTTTGTTCCGCGATCCGCTGCGCGCGACCTTCGGTCCCGAAAACGGGATCTTTATTCTGATCGTTGTGGGCATCGGCATCACATCATGGATGCAGACCGCGCGGATCGTGCGCGGCGATGTCATGGCGCTGAAAGAGCGTGAATTCGTGCTGGCGGCACGGTCCATCGGCACACCGCCACGGCGGATGATCACGCGCCACGTGCTGCCCAATGTGCTGTCGCCCATCATGGTATCGGCCACTCTGGGCCTTGCGACGGCGATCATTACGGAAAGCGCGCTGTCTTTCCTTGGCCTTGGTTTCCCGTCTGATTTCCCGACATGGGGCAAGATCCTGTTTGATAGCGTCGACCGCATGACCGCCTTCCCCGAGCGTGTGCTGTGGCCCGGTCTCGCGATCTCGCTCACCGTGCTGGCTGTGAACTACATCGGCGACGGTCTGCGCGATGCGCTTGATCCGCGGATCAGGGGCTTGTGATTTGCCTTAAGCCCTGCGCGCCATAACTCTACCGTGGGCGGGCACGATCCGCTTCAGCAGGAGAGATATAAAAATGACACGCATGACGGCCAAAGACTTCGATCAAGAACTGCTTGATCTTTATGATTTCTACGCACACGGCAAAATTTCCAAACGCGAGTTTCTGGATAAGGCAGGTAAATTCGCCGTAGGCGGTTTGACCGCTGCAGCCCTGCTCAGCATGCTGAGCCCCGATTATGCCTTGGCCGAACAGGTATCGTTCAACGATCCCGATATCGTGCCCGAATATATCACCTACCCCTCGCCCAACGGCCATGGCGAGGTGCGCGGCTATCTGGTGAAGCCCGCCAATGCCACAGGGCCCCTGCCCGCCGTGCTGGTGATCCACGAAAACCGTGGTCTGAACCCCTATATCGAAGATGTGGCACGCCGTGTCGCCAAGGCAGGTTTCATGGCACTGGCCCCTGATGGTCTGACCTCTGTGGGCGGCTATCCCGGGAATGACGCCGAAGGGCGCGATCTGCAGCGCACCGTGGATGGCGAGAAACTGATGAACGACTTCTTTGCAGGGTTCGAGCACCTGATGACCCGCGACGATAGCACCGGCAGCGTGGGCGCTGTGGGCTTTTGCTATGGCGGCGGCGTGGTGAATGCGCTGGCGGTGGCCTATCCGGAAATGAACGCAGGTGTGCCGTTCTATGGCCGTCAGGCGGCGGTTGAGGATGTGCCACGTATCGAGGCACCTTTACTGCTGCAATACGGCGCGCTGGACGAGCGGATCAACGAAGGCGCTGCCGCCTATAGCGAAGCGCTGACAGCCAACGGCAAGGTGTTTGAAGAGTACTTCTACGAGAACGCCAACCACGGTTTCCACAACGACAGCACGCCGCGTTATGATGAGGCGATGGCAGAGCTGGCGTGGGACCGTACCATTGGGTGGTTTAACACGCACCTGACGTAAGGGGCGTGGGTTTCACCCACCCTACGGAATGAAAAAGGGCGGCGCTTTGCAGCGCCGCCCTTTTGCGTAAGGTGGGTTTAAACCCACCTTACCTTTAATCAATCTTCGGCAGCAATTCGTCCAAGGACTTCTTCGCATCACCGTAGAACATGCGCGTGTTCTCTTTAAAGAACAGCGGGTTCTCGATGCCCGAATACCCTGTGCCCTGCCCGCGCTTGGAGACAAACACCTGCTTGGCTTTCCAGCATTCCAGCACCGGCATGCCGGCGATCGGGCTGTTGGGATCGTCCTGTGCCGCAGGGTTCACGATGTCATTGGAGCCGATCACGATGGCGACGTCCGTGTCCGGGAAGTCCTCGTTGATCTCGTCCATTTCCATCACGATATCATAAGGCACCTTCGCTTCGGCCAAGAGCACGTTCATATGCCCCGGCAAACGCCCCGCAACAGGGTGGATCGCAAAGCGCACGTTCTTGCCCTTGGCACGCAGTTTGCGCACCAGTTCCGACACCGCCTGCTGCGCCTGCGCCACCGCCATACCGTAGCCCGGGATGATGATGATGCTGTCGGCCTCGTTCAGCGCGGTCGCGACACCATCGGCGTCAATTGCGATCTGTTCGCCCTCAACGGCCATCTGCTCACCCTGTGGGCCACCAAAGCCACCAAGGATCACGCTGACGAAGGAGCGGTTCATCGCCTTACACATAATGTAGGACAGGATCGCACCGGAGGAACCAACCAGCGCACCCACAACGATCAACAGATCATTGCCGAGCGAGAAACCAATCGCCGCAGCGGCCCAGCCGGAATAGCTGTTCAGCATGGACACAACGACAGGCATATCCGCACCGCCAATGCCCATAATCAGGTGATAGCCGATGAAAAGGCCTGCGAGTGTCAGCAGAACCAGCGCCCAAGAGCCGCTACCGCCCATATAGGCAATCAGCAGGATCACCGACAGCGCCGCAGCACCTGCGTTCAACAAGTGACCACCGGGCAGTTTGTGCGCGCCTGTGTCCACTTTGAACGGCAGCTTGCTGGAGTTACCCGCCAGCTTGGCATAGGCGATCACGGACCCTGTGAAAGTCACCGCACCGATCCAGATACCCAACACGAGTTCGACCCGCAGGATGCTGATTTCAACGCTGGATTTCTTGGCGATCAGTTGCCCGAATGCGCTAAGGCCTTCGTAGATTTCTTTCGGCAGACCGACAGCGGTAATCCCGTCAGACCCGACAGCGCCCATCACTTGGCCATTGGCCGCGTAAAGTGCGCCAATGGTGTTGATCATCAAGTCGGCGTTAAAGCCCACGAATACCGCAGCCAAACCGACCATCGAGTGCATGATCGCGACCAGCTCTGGCATCTGGGTCATCTCGACCTTCGTGGCCAGCTGATAACCCACCATGCCGCCAAGGCCGATCAACACGACCGACAACAGCCCCAGACCGGACCCCGGGCCCACAAGCGTTGCAAAGACCGCCAGCGCCATACCTGCAATGCCGTACCAGACCGCACGTTTCGCGCTTTCCTGCCCCGAAAGGCCGCCCAGCGACAGAATAAATAGAATACCAGCGACGACATACGCCGCGATTGTGAATGCGTTTTCCATTGCCCTGCCCCTTTAGGATTTCTGGAACATGGCGAGCATGCGCCGTGTCACGAGGAAGCCGCCGAAGATGTTGACAGCCGCCATAAAGATACCAAGCGCCGCCAGCACCGTGATCAGCGCGTTGGACGATCCGATCTGGATCAGCGCACCAAGGATGATGATCGACGAAATCGCGTTGGTCACAGCCATCAACGGTGTGTGCAGCGAATGTGCGACGTTCCAGATCACCTGGAAGCCGATGAAGACCGACAGAACGAACACGATGAAGTGCTGCATAAAGCTTGCGGGCATGCCCGGGATCAGGCCGATGCCAAGGATCAGGGCCGCACCGATCGCCAAGAGGCCAACTTGCGTCTTGGTCTCTTTCTGGAAAGCAGCAACTTCTTTCGCACGCTTTTCTTCTGGCGTGAGTTCTTTCGGCTTCTCCTTCTTCGGCGCCGCAGCAATCGCCGCTACTTTGGGCGGTGGCGGCGGGAAGGTGATTTCGCCATTGTATGTGGCTGTGGCCCCACGGATGACATCGTCTTCCATGTTGTGATTGGGCGTGCCGTCTTTTTCAGGCGTCAAATCCGTCATCATGTGGCGGATGTTTGTCGCATAGAGCGTCGAAGACTGTGCGGCCATCCGGCTTGGGAAATCGGTATAGCCGACGATGATGACACCGTTGTCGGTGACGATCTTTTCGTCCTTCACGGTCATTTTGCAGTTGCCGCCACGTTCCGCCGCAAGGTCGATGATGACCGAACCGGGCTTCATGCTTTCGACCATGTCTTTGGTCCAAAGCTCGGGCGCGTCGCGGCCGGGGATCAAAGCGGTTGTAATCACAATGTCCATATCGGGCGCGATTTCGCGGAATTTGGCCAATTGTGCTGCCGCAAACTCAGGCGAGGACACAGCCGCATAGCCACCAGTCGATGAGCCATCTTGCTGTTCTTCCTCAAAATCAAGGAAAACAAATTCGGCCCCCATGGATTCAACCTGTTCGGCGACTTCGGGGCGCACGTCGAATGCGTAAGTGATCGCACCCAGCGATGTGGCCGTACCGATTGCAGCAAGACCTGCGACGCCTGCACCGACAACCAGAACCTTCGCTGGCGGCACTTTACCCGCAGCAGTCACCTGACCGGTGAAGAAGCGGCCAAAGTTGTTCCCTGCCTCGATCACAGCGCGGTAGCCTGCGATATTCGCCATCGACGACAGCGCGTCCATCTTTTGCGCGCGGCTGATGCGCGGCACCATATCCATCGCGATCACGGTGGCGCCTTTTTCGTTGGCGGCCTCCATCAATTCTTTGTTCTGCGCAGGGTAGAAGAACGAGATCAGCGTCTGTCCTTCGCGCAGTTTCTTGACCTCTGCATCCGATGGCGGGCGCACTTTGGCGACGATATCGGCCGCTTTATAAAGCGCTGCGGCGGTCTTCACGACCTCAACGCCGGCGTCCTTGTAGGTCTGATCAGAAAAACCAGCACCTGCACCGGCGCCTGTTTCAATGATACACTCATAGCCGAGCTTTTGCAGGTCTTTGGCGGATGCCGGGGTCATCGCGACCCGGTTTTCGCCCTGAAATATCTCTTTTGGTGTGCCGATCTTCACGGACCATCCCCCATATCTGTTCTGGCAGTCACCATGCATTATAGCGCGCAAGAATATTTCACAAGGGGATGGCTGGCATGACATTAAGTGTCATGCGCTAACAGTCACACCCAGCGGCGAGTCTTCTGGCAATAGCGCGCAAATTCTGCACGAAATTTCACCCGAAGGCGGTTTTCCTCGGGGATAATAAAACGCTGGGTGATCGTGAACATGAAGAGCGGCACCAGCAATAATGCAACAGGCGCGTCCCAGCGCAGCGCCAACCCCGCCAGCACCAGCGTATCACCCAGATAGATAGGATTGCGCGAGCGTTTGAAGATGCCCGAACTGACCAATTGGTCTGCCTCCATATGCGGAATGATCGTGGTGCGCCTTTTGCGCATCTCGGCTGCGGCCAACAACATCAGCACGATCCCGCCGCCCACAAAAAGCCCGCCCAAGAGGTCCGTAACCGGCCCGCCAATCGCCCAGGACATCGGCTGAAGTTCCGCAATCCACCACGTCAGCACGATGGCCAGCAGCAACCAAACAGGAGGTATATCAATCCATTTCATGCCACGTGTTGTGCCGGAGCGCTTTGCGCTTGTCCATGCCCTGCGACCCGTTAGGGTTTGTCAAAACGGAGGATTGATCATGGAACACGCAGGCAAACACGCGCTCGTCACGGGCGGCGGATCAGGCATTGGCGCAGGCATCGCCTTGGCCTTGGCAGAGGCTGGTGCCGAGGTCACGATCACCGGACGCCGCGCCGATAAGCTGGACGAGGTCGCGTCATTGTCCGACCGTTTGCATGCTGTGGTGATGGATGTGGATGACGAAGAATCAGTCCGCGATACGATTGCAAAAGCAGCCAGCGCGCGCGGCCCGATCCAGATATGCGTGGCAAATGCGGGCATTGCCGAGGGTGGCCCGTTTGAAAAAACCACACTCGCCCAGTGGCGCAAGACCATGACCACCAACCTTGATGGCGTGTTTTTGACCTTTCAGGCCGCCATGGCCACGCTTGAGGACGCCACCCCTGCCCGCATGATCGTTGTCAGCTCCATCGCCGGTGTGCGCGGCCTGAAGAATGCGATCCCCTATACTGTCACCAAACACGGGGTGATCGGGTTGATCCGTGGCTTGTCCGAAGAATTCATGCGCCGCCCCATCACCTTCAACGCGCTCTGCCCCGGCTATGTGGATACGGATATCGTGCGCAACCAATTGCCCGGCCTGATGAAACGCTTTGATGTCGATGAACAGGGCGCGATTGACGTGATCGCCAAGGGCAACCGGCATCGCAAGCTCTTGGAGGTGGATGAAACCACCGCTGCTGCCATGTGGCTCTGCTCGGATGGCGCGCGCAGCGTGAACGGGCAAACGATCCAAATCTCAGGAGGACAGGTATAGTGACCGATTTTGCCGCAACAAAAGCCATGTTTCACCTGCCCGAGGGCATGATTTATCTTGATGGCAATTCGCTCGGCCCCTTGCCGAAAGCGACCGCCGCACGCGTGGCGCAGGCCGTCACGGATGAATGGGGTGAGAAGGTGATCACGGGATGGAACCGTGCGGGCTGGATGGCGCAGCCCACCACCCTTGGCGACCGGATCGGGCGGCTGATTGGCGCGGAACCGGGGCATGTGGTGCTGGGTGACACCCTGTCGATCAAGGTCTATCAGGCCCTGGCCGCCGCGATTGATCTGGTGCCGGATCGCAAGGTGATCCTGACCGACAACGGGAATTTCCCATCCGATATCTACATGGCTGAGGGGCTGATCAAATCACTGGGACGCGGCCATGAATTGCGCGTGGTGAACCCCGAGGATGTGGAAAACCACATCAATGATGATCTTGCCGTGTTGATGCTGACGCAGGTGGATTACCGCACAGGGCGGCTGCATGACATGAAGGCGCTGACGGCAAAGGCCCATGCGGCAGGGGCAATCACCTGCTGGGATCTGGCACATACGGCGGGCGCGATGGCGGTTGATCTGCAAGGCTGCAATGCGGATTTCGCTGTCGGCTGCACCTATAAATACCTCAACGGCGGCCCCGGTGCGCCCGCGTTCATCTATGTCGCCCCCCGCCATATCGACAATTGCCAGCCCGCCCTGTCCGGCTGGCTTGGGCATGAGGCGCCGTTCGCCTTTGATCTGGACTACCGCCCCGGCACAGGGATCGAGCGGATGCGCGTGGGCACGCCGCCTGTTTTGCAGATGGCGGCTCTCGATGCGTCACTCGATATCTGGGATCGCGTGGATATGGATGCGCTGCGCACTGCCTCGATCGCGCTGACCGAACGGTTTATTGCCGGGGTGGAGGCACGCTGTCCCATGTTGACACTGGCCAGCCCGCGCGATCCCCATCAGCGCGGCAGCCAGGTATCCTTTGCCTTTGAACACGGCTATGCCGCGATGCAGGCCTGTATTGCGCGCAATGTCATCGGCGATTTCCGTGCGCCTGACATCATGCGGTTCGGGTTTTGCCCGCTTTTCATTGATGCCGGCGACGTGGACGCCGCCGTTGATGTGATTGCCGATGTGATGGACAACAAGCTTTGGGATGATCCGGAATATAAGGCCGTCGCGCGCGTGACCTAGACGAAGGCGGTGTCTTCGGCATCGGGCGGGGTATCGTAGCCGTGGATTTCGACGTTCAATGCGGCCCCCAGCAGGATCAGATAGGCGCTGACGTAGAGCCAAAGCAGCAGACCGATCACGGCACCGATCGAGCCGTAAACCTCGTTATAGCTGGCGAAATTCGTCAGATAGTAGGACAGCCCCGCCGAGGCCGCGACCCAGAGCACCACGACGACGAAAGCGCCGACCGTGAACCATCGCCCACGGCTGCCGATCCGGGCCGGACCGAAACGGTAAAGCAGGCTGAGCCCCAGCATCAAAACGCCAAGGGCGATCAGCCAACGGATGCCTTCAAGCAACCAAGCCGTTGAATTTGCGACAGGAATAAAGGCCAGCCCAATCGGCACGATGACGACCACAATCAGCGCCACAATGGCGAGGGTCACCAAGGCAAAGGTCAGCAAAAGTGCCACGATGATCTGCCAGAGGCCGTTGCGCATCCGCTGTCCGGCAATCGCATTCAGCCCGCCAATCAGCGCTGCCACCCCTGCCCTGCAAGACCAAAGCGCGAGCATAATCGACACGCCTGTCGCCCAGCCCAAAGCATCCGCAGGTGCAGCGACCAGCCGAAACACCTGTGACGCGATCAGCCTATAGGCGTCGGGCGGGATAATATCTTCCATTAACGACAGTTGTTCGCCGATCACCACCGGATCGGCAATCAAGCCAAAAATCGCAATCACCGCAGCGATGCCCGGAAAAATCCCGAACATGCCGAAAAACGCAACACCCGCTGCAATCAGCCCAAGGTGCTTTTCGCCCGCGGTCTTCCAAACCGCGGCCAATATCCGCCATATCTGCTTTATATTGGCCATTCGTCGGGTTGCCTGCCTTTTGTTCACTGCCTTGCAACCTAGTACAAAAGAACGGCAACCGCCACTTTTCTCAACAGAAACCTGTGGTTGGCTTTGCCCTTTGGGCGCGCACCCATAAAAAACGGTCGCGTCACGCTGAAAGACGCGGTAGAGTTTCGAAAAGCCGGGGCAAACCCAGAGGCAGATGCAGTGAGTACTTTAAACACCCATACCAACACGCTTGCCGAGCGTGTCTTGGAGCAAGACAGCGACCGCTATCTGGTGGCCGTCACAGGTGCGCCGGGCTGTGGCAAATCCACTTTGGCCAGCGAAGTCGCACGTCGTCTGAACGCGCAGGGCCGCAAGACAGCCGTGGTCTCGATGGACGGGTTTCACCTTGATAACCGGATCCTTGAGGCGCGCAATTTATTGCCCCGCAAGGGTGCGCCTGAAACCTTCGACGCGCCCGGGTTCTTGCGCCTTGTGCGCGCGCTCAAGACTGGCGAGGAGGTCTTTGCCCCCGTGTTTGACCGCACACGCGATCTGGCCATTGCCGGTGCTGTTGCGGTGCCAGCCGCAGCCAAGGTTGTGATCATCGAAGGCAATTATCTGATGTTTGATGAGGCCCCTTGGTCAGAACTCGCGGACCTTTGGGATTTGTCGGTGCGCGTCAATGTCCCGATGCCGGAGTTGCGCGCGCGCCTGATCCACCGTTGGCTCAGCCTGAACTATTCCTCTGCCGTGGCCACGCGCCGTGCCGAAGGCAACGACATTCCTAACGCAAAGCGCGTGATTGAACGCGCCCTGCCCTGCGATATTGATCTGAACGGCGAGCCTATTCAAAACAGCATGTCGGCCTAGACAAACACCAGCGTGATGGCGGGGAACATCAGCAGGATGAACACGCGCACCACATCTGAGCCCACAAAGAATAGGACAGACCGGTAGGTCGCCGTCATGGGCGTGTCCTTATCCATGCTGTTGATGATGAACAGGTTCATGCCCACTGGCGGCGTGATCAATCCCACCTCGACCACGATCAGCACCAAGATCCCGAACCAGACTGCCAGTTCCTCGGTCGTCATCCCGAAATCCATGGCCGAGATGACGGGCCAGAAGATCGGCACGGTCAGCAGGATCATCGACAGGCTGTCCATCAGGCAGCCAAGGATCAGGTAGAACACGAGGATCAGCACCATGACCATCCACGGGCTGAACCCTTGGTCAGTGACCCACGCGGACAGTTCCTGCGGCACCTGCGTCAGCGCCAGAAACCCGTTGTAGAACGCCGCCCCCAGCACGATGAAAAAGATCATGCCGGTGCCTGTGGCTGTCTCGGTAATGCTCTGACGGAACACCTGCCAATTCAGCGATCCTGAGAAGAGCGCGATAAGGCCCGTGCCCATCGCGCCAACCGCCGCCCCTTCGGTAGGCGTGAACCAACCTTGATAGATGCCGCCCACCACCAGACCAAAGACGATCAGCACCGGCCAAACCGCGCCCAGCGCTTTGAAGCGGTCGGCATAGGGCACACGCGGTCGGGTGCCGGCCTGATCAGGGTAGAGGCGGACATAGATGGCGATGGTCAACATATAGCCGAGGGCCGCGAGGATGCCGGGGATGAAGGCGGCCGCAAAGAGCGTGGCGATATTTTGTTCGGTCAGGATCGCATAAATCACAAGGATGACAGATGGCGGGATCAGGATGCCCAATGTCCCGCCTGCTGCCAGCGTCGCCGTCGAAAACCCGCCTGAATAGCCGTATTTGCGCAACTCTGGCAGGGCGACTTTGCTCATGGTCGCCGCAGTTGCGAGCGATGACCCGCAAATCGCGCCAAAGCCCGCACAGGCCCCGACCGAGGCCATGGCCATGCCGCCTTTGCGGTGGCCCAGCCATGCCTCTGCCGCTTTGAACAGGGACCGCGACATGCCCGAATAGGTCGCGAACTGGCCCATCAGCAGGAACATCGGGATGATCGAGAGGTTGTAGCTGGAGAAGGTCGAAAACACCTCGGACTTGAGCCGCGCCATGAAAACGGTGGTCCCGTCGGTCGCCAACCACAGCCCGCCGATGCCGCACAGAAGCATCGCAAGCCCGATGGGCGCGCGCAGGAAGATCAGCAAAAGCAGCACAGGAAAGGACACAAAGCCCAGCGTCAGATCAGTCATATCTCGCGCTGCCCTGTCAGGCGCATGGCGGCGCAATAAAGGCTGACAATACTGGCGGTCACAGCGGCACCAAAGCTGGCCGCATAGGCCCACCAGATCGGGAACTGGATCAGATAAGAGGTTTCATTATAGCGGATTTTGTCCTGCATCCCCTCAAAAAGCCGCCATGTGATCAGCACGATGATTGCGGCCATCACCACGGTCCAGAATGTGCCCAGAGCGCGGTTCACACGCGGCCCGAGGCCTTGGGTAAAGACATCGACCTTGGCGTGGGCCCCGCTGAGTTGTGTGAGCGGCAGAAAGGCGAAAATCGCAAAGGCCACGCCCGCTTCAACCAATTCGAAATCCCCAAGGATCGGGCCAACGCCCAGATTGATCAGCCAATCACCCACCCCGCGCAACAAACCGCTATGGGCCAGATCGCTTAATTCGCGTCCGCTGATGCTGACACAGACCATCAGCACCAGCAGGCACAGCACGATACCGCCAAGCAGCGCCATGAAATTGGCGAGTTTATGAATCGCGCTGTGCAGCATAAGCGCGGCTTAGTTGCCTGCGGCGTTTTTGGCAATCAGGGCTTGGGCCTCTTGGTAGAGCCCGGTGCCGTCAATGCCTGCCGCATCGGCCTGAGCGATCCAGTTGTCGATGGTGGGCTGGCTGGCGGTGCGCCACGCGTCGACTTGCGCAGGCGTCAGCGTGATAATGTTGTTGCCCGCCTCTTCGGCCAATAGGCGTCCGGGGGCGTCGTACTCTTGCATGGTCCGCCCGGCAAAGGCCGAAAATTCAAGGCCGGAATTGGCATCAATGACCGCCTGCAGGTCGGCAGGCAGATTGTCATACGCCGCTTGGTTCATCGCAAAGATAAAGGCGGTTGTATAAAGTGCCGCACCAGGAAATTCGGTATGGTTGGTGACCAGTTCCTGCACTTTGAGCGAGGGAACGACCTCCCAAGGGATCACAGCCCCATCAATCACACCGCGTGACAGGGATTCGGGCACCGCAGGCACCGGCATCCCGACGGACGTCGCGCCCAGTTCGGTAAACAGCGTTGTCGTGGTCCGTGTTGGCGCGCGCAGTTTCAGGCCGCGCAGGTCGGCCACGTCTGTGACAGGGCGGTTGGCGTGGATCACACCGGGGCCATGCACCCAAAGCCCAAGCGGTTTGAACGCAGCAAAATCAGTGTCCATCATCCGCGCTTCGGCCAACTCCCAATAGGCACGGGATGTCGCCTCGGCATCGGGGGAAAGGAACGGCAGCTCAAACACCTCAAGCTGGGGGAAGCGTCCGGGGGTATAGCCTGCCACCGTCCAGATGATATCGGCCACGCCGTCAATTGCCTGATCAATCAACTGGGGCGGTGTACCGCCAAGCTGCATGGACGGAAAGCGGTCAATCTTGATGCGGCCTTCGCTGTCGGCCTCGACCTGATCGGCCCAGACATCCAGAATATGCGCAGGCACATTGGCCTGTGCTGGCAAAAACTGATGCAGGCGCAATGTCACCTCTTGGGCGGTGGCGGCTGTCGACAGGCAAGCAGCGGCAATAAGGCTAAGCAGTGTCGCGCGGGTCGTGGTCATGATGATCCTCCGTCAAAGACATATTGGGCGCTATTGTGGTGATCACACAGCATCCTGCAAGGGGCATTCCATCAGGTCACGATAGTGTCGGACGAGGTGAAAAAACAGCGGTCGTTATAGCGCTCTCTGCAAGTTGAATTGTCGCGGCGGCAGGCGTAGCATATCCGTCCGATACGCGATAACCTCGCGGCAGCTTAGGGGCAAGTCCCCTTGATGGCAGGAGCCCGAACCGCGTGAGCATACACACAACGCCCCTTGATGACCTTGTCGCCTGTCCGCAGTGCGACACTTTGCATATGGCGCATGGCTTGCCGGATAATACGCGTGCCTACTGCCAGCGTTGCGGCATTGTGATGATGACCTCGCAACCGGCGGCGATGGCCCAGATTCTCAGCCTCGCCCTGACGGCGTTTGTCATGATGATCGCGGCTGTCAGCTTTCCTTTCCTGACGCTGGATGCAGGCGGATTGCACAACGCAACCTCGGTGTTGGATGCGGTGATGGCCTTTAATGACGGCTATGCCTTTCCGCTGGCTGTGGCCGTTGCCTTCTTTATTGTGGTGATCCCGCTGATCCGCCTGAGCGCGCTGATTTACGCGCTTGGTCCGCTCGTGCGCGAGGTCAGACCGCGCCAAGGTGCGCGCAAGGCCTTTGCCTTGGCCGAAAAACTGCGCCCCTGGAGCATGGCCGAAATTTTCATCGTTGGCGTGACTGTTGCGCTGATCAAAGTGGCCGGATTAGCGGCCGTGACAATTGGCCCCGCATTTTGGGCCTTCGCTGGGGTCGTGGTCATCACGGTCCTCAAAGATCAAATGATTTGTAGGTATTCGATTTGGGAAGCGCTGGACAAAGCCTCGGCCTGATTACGGCCCGCGACGCAGGATTGGTGGCCTGTCAGCGATGCGGACAGGTGCATCCGCTGCAAACGCGCATCTGCAAACGCTGCGAAGGGCGGCTGGTCAGCCGTGACACCGAGAGCCTGCAAAAGGTCTGGGCCTGGCTGATTGCGGGCATGATCGCCTATATTCCGGCCAATATTTATCCGATGCTGCTGACCTCAACGCTGGTCGAGCGGTCGGAAAGCACCATTATCGGCGGCGCCGTCGAGCTGTTCGATCACGGCTCTTACGGGATTGCCGCGATTGTCTTTATCGCCTCGGTGATGATCCCAGTGGGAAAATTCATCGCGATCATGTATCTGGCCCTCAGCGTGCAGCGCCAGTCTGGCGAAAACCAGCACGAACGCCACGTGGCCTATGAGGTGGTTGAGTTCATCGGGCGCTGGTCCATGATCGACGTCTTTGTCGTTGCAATCCTCTCGGCGCTGGTGCAACTCGACACCATCGCAACAGTTAACCCCGGCATCGCAGCAGTCAGCTTTGCGTTGTCCGTCATTTTTACCATGTTATCCGCCCAGGCCTTTGATTCCCGCCTGATTTGGGACGCAGACAGGACCAAACAGCAATGAGTGATCCGAACACAACTGGGCCAGCGCCGCTTGATATACGACCTGTCAAAAGAAAGATCTGGCAGCGCCTGTCGCTGGTCTGGCTTGTGCCCATCTTTGCCTTGGCGATTTCGCTTTGGGCCGCGTGGCAAAACTATGCGGATCGCGGGACGCTGATCACGATCAGCTTTGAAAACGCAGCCGGGATTACTGCGGGCGAAACCAGTATCAGATACCGTGATGTGACCATCGGTGAGGTTGAGGATGTTGAGTTTTCAGAGGGCCTGACTGATGTGCTCGTGCATGCCCGGATCGACCAAACCGTGGCCCCGTTTCTGGATGACGACGCCCAGTTCTGGGTTGTGCGCCCTGATGTGTCGGTGCGCGGGATCACCGGTCTCGATACTGTCTTGTCCGGCGTTTATATCGAAGGCAACTGGGACACCGAGGCCGATGTCCCGCAGCTCAATTTCACCGGCTTGGAACAACCGGTCCTGACCCGCGCCAATCAGCGCGGCACCACCGTGACCCTGCGCGCGGATGACGGCGGCAGCATCTCTGCAGGTGCTCCGGTGCTGCACAAAGGGATCGAAGTGGGCTATCTGGAACAGCCCCAACTGTCGCTCAACGGCAGTCAGGTTGTCGTCACCGCCTTTATCGAGAGCCCCTATGACCGCCGCATTACAAGCAGTACGCGGTTCTGGGACACCTCGGGCTTTAGCGTGTCCTTCGGCACCGGCGGTGTCTCTTTGAACGTGAGCTCGCTGGCCTCTATCATCGAAGGCGGGATCGCATTTGATACCGTCGTCTCTGGCGGTCAGCCAATTCAGGACGGTGCGACCTTTGACATCTTCGATAGTGAAGTGGCGGCACGTGACAGTCTCTTTACCGATCCAAATGCCGAAGTGCTGCGCGTTGCCGTACTCTTCGAGCAATCGGTCAGCGGCCTGACGGTCGGGTCCGAGGTGCGCTTTCAGGGTATCCGCATCGGCGAAGTCAGCGACCTGAACGCGATTGTGGTCGGTCAGGGCAGCAACGCGGATGTCCGTTTACAGGCGGTGCTTGCGGTCGAACCTTCGCGCCTTGGCATGGGCAGCGACGCCACTGTGGCAGAGGCGCTCACCCTGCTGTCTGATTTTGTCACACGCGGCCTGCGGGCGCGGATGGTGACCGGCAACATTCTTGCAGGCACGCTATTTGTCGAATTGATCGAAGTCGAAGACGCGCTGCCCGCGATTATGAACCTGACGTCCGGTGATTATCCAGTGATCCCGACCACTGACTCGGAAATCTCCGATGTTGCAGCGACCGCCGAGGGCCTGTTGTCGCGCATCAATGCGCTGCCCGTTGAGGAACTGATGGATGGCGCCATCGACCTGATGGACAGTTTTGAGCGTCTGGCCAATGACGAGTCCACGCGCAACGCACCGGCGGCCCTGCTGTCCCTGCTCGACGAATCCCGCGCTTTGATCGCTTCGGACGACCTGCAAGCTATTCCCAATGACCTGCGCGCTGTCATCAACGATATCAATGGCCTTGTGAACGAGGCCAATGAGACCGGAATTATCACCAACCTTGATGCGGCTATCGCGACCGCAGCGCAGGCAGCCACGAACATTGAACTGGCCACACAGAACCTGCCGCAGATCACCGCAGATATCGAAGCACTGACAACCCGCGCCAACCAACTTGAGCTTGAGGCGCTGGTGGCATCAGCCACTGAAACGCTGAACGCGGTTGATGCTTTCTTGGGGACCGACGACGCAATCGCCTTCCCCGCCGAAGCGAACGCAGCCCTGTCTTCCTTGCGTATCTTCCTTGATGAAGTCCGCGAAGGTGGCGCCATTGAGAACGTGAACGACGCCCTTGCCTCAGCCAGTCAAGCTGCCAGTGCGGTTGAAGATGCGGTCAGCACCCTGCCCGCCTTGTCTGCGCGCGCAAATGATCTTGTGAGCCAAATCTCAAGCGTGGTGAACAGCTATGGTGAACGGTCGCGCTTCAGCGCCGAGACGCTCTCTACGCTGCGCGATATCCAGGAAGCGTCAGATGCGATTTCATCGCTTGCGCGCACCATCGAACGAAACCCCAATTCCTTGCTGATCGGACGGTAAATCATGCTTTCACGCCTCACGGTACTTGTCTTTACAGCCCTTGCCGCCTGTTCCCCCCTTGCCGAGCGGGTCGCCATGACACCGCTGCCATCCTCTGTTGAACTGCGCCCCTTGGTCGGCAGTGCCATGATCAGGACAGTATCCCTGCCGACCTATGCCGCATCCGAAGAGATCGCGGTGAAAACGGCGGACGGGCGCATCACGATCCGCGAAGACGTGTTGTGGGCGGACGACCCCGAACGCGCGGTGACGTTGATCCTGACGCGCACGCTCAGCGATATTCTGAACACCGATGTCGGCCCCGATCCGTGGCCCTTTATTGGCCTGCCCGATGTGTCCGTGGACGTGCGGGTTGAGCGGATGCTGGGCGGCCTTGACGGCACATTCGAGCTGCGCGGTCAGTTCTTTGTCGCCAGCGAGGGCGCGGATTTCCGTGACAGCACGCACCGCTTTGACATCACAGAACAGGTAGCGGATGGGTCCGTTGAAGGGATCGCCGTCGCGCAATCGGCCGCTTTGCTGAAACTGGCTGAGCAGATTGGCGCGGTACTCGGGCGCTAACCTGCCGCGTCGGTCAGTGTTGCTGTGGCGCGGCGGATCTTCAGGTTCGCGCGCACAAATGCCACGATGAAGATCGCAGTGAGCACCAGAATAACCGTGGGCGCAGGCGCGCTATCAAGAAAGAAGCTGAGGTAGACGCCCGCAAAGCCCGCGAACATCGTCACGCCCACCGCAATCGGCAACATCAGCGAAAAACGCTTGGTCAGCAAAAACGCAATTGCACCGGGCGCGATCAGCAGACCGATCGACAGGATAATCCCCACCGCCGAAAGCGTCGCGACAATCGTCAGCGAGATCAGGGCCAGAAGCCCATAGTGCAGCCACCCCACCCGGAGGCCCACTGCTTGGGCTTGCACCGGATCAAAGGCATGCAGCATGAAATCGCGCTGCTTGACCAGGATCACAACGGCGACAAAGGCGGCAATCGTGCCTGCGGTCCACAGGTCCGTACCACCGACCCCCAGCATGTTGCCAAAAAGGATATGATCGAGATGCACATCGGTCGTGATCTTGGTGTAAAGCACCAGACCGAAGCCAAACATGCCTGAAAACACGATCCCCATCACCGTGTCTTGTTTCACCCGACTATTGGCTGACAGGAACCCGGTGCTGAGCGCGCAGGTCATCCCCGCCGCAAAGGCCCCGATAATCAATGGGATATTCAACAGATAGGCAATCACAACCCCCGGCAGCACCGCGTGGCTGATCGCATCGCCCATAAGTGACCAGCCCTTCAGCACCAGATAGCAAGACAGCAGGCTGGTTGGCACGGCAACGATCGCCATCATCAGGAATGCCTTGTTCATAAAAGCAAACTGAAACGGGAAGAGAAGCGTTTCCATCAACTCCCCTCCAACGCTGCAGCGGCACGGCGGCGCGCGGCCAGATAGCCGTGTTTGGGCGCAAGCACGAAGGCCGCAAGGAAGATCAGCGTTTGCAGCGTCACAATGATGCCGCCTGTTGCCCCGTCGAGGAAATAGCTCAGATAGGCGCCCACAAAGCTGGTCCCTGCTCCGATTGCCACGCTCAGCACCAAGAGCCTTGGGAAGCGGTCGGTCAGCAGATAGGCCGTGGCCCCCGGTGTTACGACCATGGCGATGACAAGAAATGCGCCCACTGTTTGGAGCGCCGCGACACAAGAGGCCGCAAGCAGGGTAAAGAACACTGCGCGCAAGAGATCGGGCCGTAGCCCGATGGACCGCGCATGGTTTTCATCAAAGAACGTCACCATCAGGTCTTTCCATTTGGCAAGCAACACCGCCAAGGTCACGAACCCGATAAGCGCCAGTTGCAGCGTATCGGACGGCGTGATCGCCAGAATATTGCCCATCGTGATCGTCTCAATGCTGACGGATGTGGGCGACAGCGACACCATGAACAGGCCCAGCCCGAAAAACGAGGTAAAGATCAAACCGATGATCGTGTCCTCTTTCAGCCCCGAGCGTTGGTTGAGAAAAAGCATCGCACCTGCAGCCAATCCGCCCGCTGCAAAGGCCCCCAAAGCAAACGGCAGCCCCAGCATATAGGCCCCCGCCACACCGGGCACGATGGAATGGCTGAGCGCATCGCCAATCAGCGACCAGCCCTTGAGCATCAGATAGGCCGACAAAAAGGCGCAGACCCCGCCGACCAAAGCACTGACCCACATGGCGTTGAACATGTAGCCGTAGCTGAAGGGTTCCAGCAGCACTGCCATCAGGTCGACTCTTTCTCGGTATCTTTCGTGGTCTTGCCGTCCTCGCCGTAAACAACAAAGGGGCGCTCATCATCGGTGATGACGCGGATCTGGCGGCTGTCGTCATCATCATGCAGGTCAGAGCCGCCCAGCACGAAGTGCCGCAGCACGCCGCCAAAGGCCAGTTCAAGGTTTTCGTGGGTGAAGATATCCTTGGTCAGACCATAAGCCAGCACGGTCTTTTTAACCAAGATCGTGCGGTCACAGAATTCCGGTACGGACCCAAGGTTATGGGTCGAGACCAGGATCACCCGCCCCTCATCGCGCAGATCGCGCAGCAAGGCGACAATGGCGTCTTCGGTCTGAACATCGACGCCGGTAAACGGCTCATCCAGCAAGATGACCTGCCCCTCTTGGGCCAAGGCGCGGGCCAGAAACACGCGCTTGCGCTGACCGCCTGACAATTCGCCAATTTGGCGGTGGCGGAATTCGCTCATGTTCACGCGCCCCAAGGCGTCGGTCACGGCGGCATGATCGGCGGCTTTGGGGCGACGGAAGAACCCCATATGCCCGTAACGGCCCATCATCACCACGTCTTCGACGAGCACGGGGAAGGACCAATCCACCTCTTCGGATTGCGGGACATAGGCCACGATATTGCGGCGCAGCGCCTCGGCCACCGGCATGCCAAGGACCGAGATTTCACCGCGCGCGGCAGGCACAAACCCCATGATCGCCTTGAAAAGTGTGGATTTCCCGGCCCCGTTCACCCCCACAAGGGCGGTGATCGTCCCTGTGGGGATTTCAAAGCTCGCGTTATGCAACGCAGTGTGCCCGTTGCGGTAGGTCACCGTCACATTCTGCGAGATGATGCCGGGGGTTGGTGTCATTCAGTCAGGCCTGCTGCAATGGTTTCGGTCGTGACGCGCAAAAGATCAAGGTAGGTCGGCACGGGGCCGTCCGCCTCGGTCAAGCTATCCACATAAAGCATCCCGCCATAGACGGCACCGGTTTCGCGGGCGACCTGCTGGGCGGGGGATTGGCTAACGGTGCTTTCGCAGAATACCGCAGGGATATCGTTTTCGCGCACCGTATCAATCACGCGGCGCACCTGTTGGGGCGTGCCCTGGCTGTCGGCGTTGATGGGCCAGAGGTACAGTTCCCGCATCTCGAAATCACGCGCAAGATAGCTGAACGCGCCTTCGCAGCTCACAAGCCAGCGCTGCTCTGCCGGCACGGCAAGGATTTCTTCGCGCAAGGGCGCAAGGGTGGCGGTGATTTCGGCCTTATAGGCCTCGGCATTGGCGCGGTAGGTTTCGGCGTTGTCTGGGTCATGTTCAACAAAAGCATCGCGGATATTGTCGACATAGATCAACGCGCTCTCGAGGCTCATCCACGCGTGGGGGTTGGGTTTGCCGTCGTAGGAACCCGATGAGATGCTCAGCGGCGTGATCCCATCGGAGAGCGTCACACTCGGCACGTCCGAGAGGTTGCTGAAGAACTGCTCAAACCACAATTCAAGGTTCAGCCCGTTCCACAAAATCAGATCGGCATCCTGGGCGCGAATAATATCGCGCGGGGTTGGCTGATAGCCATGGATTTCGGCCCCTGCCCGCGTGATGCTTTCCACGATGGCGGCATCACCCGCCACGTTTTGGGCCATATCTGCGATCACGGTAAAGGTCGTGACGGCCTTAAAACGGTCCTCCTCGGCCATTGCGGCAGATGACAAGGCAGCGGCGCAAACAACAAAGGAGAGACGTTTGATCATGTTCATTCAAGTGTCCTTTCGTCAGAGAACTGTCAATCGAAAAGATGCTTATGCGACTTATTCTCAAAAGTAAACGTAAATGCGAATGGTTCTCAGGTAGTACACAAAGAGGTGATGTCGGGCGGGGGTTTTTGCCCCCGCCATAGGTTTATTCCGCTGGTGCGACCGCCCCGAGAGATTGTTCGCTTGTATCTGGTTTGCGGATCGCCAAGCGCAGCAAGGGCGGCACGGTCAGAAGCGTCAGGAACGCCGACATCGACAGACCACCCACAACAACGGCGCCCAAGCCACGATAAAGCTCGGACCCTTCGCCGGGGAAGATCACCAAAGGCAGCATGCCCATCACGCTGGTGAGCGTGGACATGAAGATCGGCCTGATGCGGTTGCGTGTCGCTTCCTCAATGGCATCCACAGGCTCCATCCCCTCTTCGCGCAGGTGGAACAGCGTCTGGTGCACGATCAGGATCGCGTTGTTCACCACGATGCCCACCAAGATCACGAAGCCAAGGAGCGTCAGCATATCCATCGGCTGTGTCTGATAGAGGTTCAGTACGGCAAGCCCCCCAACCCCGCCAGCCGCCGCTACCGGTACAGCAATCAGGATCACGAGCGGCAGAACGAAGCTTTCAAACAAGACAGCCATCACGAGGAAGACAATCACCAGCGCCACGATCAGATTGATCTGGATCGCGTTCCACGTCTGGCTGAGTTGGTCTGCGGTCCCCGAAACACTCAGGCGGATATCGCTGGGTATCCCCTGCTCTTCCAGCACCGCTACGACCTGCTGTTCCAAAATCTCGACCGCCTGTTCCAGCGGCAGGTTATCTGCGGGGCGTACTTCCAACGTGACGGTGCGCAGCCGTTCGCGGTGCCTGATCTCGGTCGGGCCTGCGGTCAGCATCACGTCAGCCAAGGCCGAAACCGGCACGATCTGGCCGCCGGGTGTGACGACCGGATAATTGCCCACATCCTGCGTGCGGGCCGCGTCGCTGATGGTTGGATCACCTTTCAACACCAGATCAACACGCTCGGACCCCACGGTAATCTGCGCCACACGCAGCCCGTCGTTGAAGGCGTCAACCGTGGCCGCCAACCCTGAACTGTCCAAACCCGCGTCAGCAAGGCGCAGACGATCCGGGATCAACCGGACCTCTGGCGCGCCCAATTCCAGCCCCGGAATAGGACGGAATTGGTGGCCATCAGAGCGTGGCAAAACGCCCGAAACGATACCCGCCGCACGACCCGCCACGGCAAGGATTTCGTTCAGGTCCTGACCCGAGATATTGAGCTCAATCGCGCGGCCACCGCCCACACCGCGCCCGAAAAGCGACGGTTGGGTCATAAATCCAAAGGTGCCGGGTTCGGCAAAGATCGGGCTACTCAGGATCGGGATCAGCTCACCCGCGCGCTGGCTATCGACGGCTGCAGCCCCCACGAAGGAATTGCCGGGGGTGGCCACAAAAAAGAAGCTGTCGATGGCAGGCACGCCCTCGGCGGTTTCCAACGCCGGTGCGGTCTCCCACAAGGGTTGGGCCACGCCCTCAATCCGCTGTGCGATCGTTTCCGTCGTCGCAAGGTTATAGCCCGGCGGCGGAATGATCAGGCCGAAAACAAGGTTACGGTTGCCTTCGGGCAGGTATTCCAGACGCGGCAAAAAGGCCCAGCTGGCCACGGCAGCACCGCCGGCAATCAGCGTGACCATGATGATACCGATGGTACGGACACGAACCGTCATGCGCACATAGGCCATGACCAGATTGCGGAACCCGCGCCCCAGATGATCAATCCCCCAAAGCGGCACCGCCTTTTGGTCATCTTTGCGCAGCAAGCGGCTTGCCAATGCCGGGATCACAGTGACCGCGACCACCAGCGACAACAGCACAGAGACCGAGATCGCAACAGCGATATCACGGAACAGCTGCCCCGCCTCAAGCTGCATCACCAGAATGGGGACGAATACCAGCACGGTGGTCAAGGCGGACACAAGGATCGCCCCCCAGACCTGTTTGGCACCCAGATAGGCCGCCTCGCGCCGTGAATGACCGGCCTCGCGCAGACGGTAGATGTTTTCCAGCACCACAATCGCGGCGTCCACAATCATACCGACAGCAAAGGCAATGCCCGCAAGCGAGATCACGTTCAACGTGCGTCCTGTCACCGCCATCACCACGAAGGTTGCGACAATCGAGACAGGGATCGACAACGAGATGATCACAACCGCCCGCGGCGAGCGGAGGAACAGCATCAGGATCAGCGCCGCGAGCGCACCGCCGATGTAAATATTTGTGGTCACAAGGTCGATTGCGCCCTCAATATAGATCGTCTCATCATAGACCTGCTCAAGCATCAAACCCTGCTCGGTCATTGGGCCTGCTTGCAGTTCATCCAGCACAACGCGCAATTCTTCCATGACGGTGATCACGTTTGCACCGGATTCGCGCACGACGTTGAAGGCAAGGCTGGGTTCGCCCTTGAACCGCAGCCGCGCCGTGGGCTCTTGATAGGCAAAGGCCACGTCGGCCACATCGCTGACGCGCACACGCCCGATGCCGCCGCTGGCCGCATCAGAGCGCAGCACGACATTGCGGATCGCCTCTTCTGTATTCAGGTTGCTCTCGGTGCGCACGACATAGCGCCGCTTGCCTTCGTCCACATCACCGGCAGAAATTGAGATATTCTCGGCGCGCAGACGTTGCACCACCTCTGGCACGGTCAGGCCAAAGCGCGACAGGCGCTGAGGGTCGACGACCACCTGCAATTCGCGCGTCACCCCGCCAAAGACGTTTACGGCGGCGACACCGGGGATACGCTCAACACGGTCTTTCACGATATCTTCGATGAAATCACCGTAGTTTGGCATCGGCTGCGTGTTGCCCTCGGCGGCGGTGATCAGCACCCATGCGATGGGGCTGTCGTCGGCACCGGAGGTATTCAGCGTCGGCTCGTTGGCCTCGGCCGGATAACCACCCACCCGATCAAGGCGGTTGGACACCAACAAAAGAGATTGGCTCATATCCGTACCAATCGCGAATTCGAGCGTGACCTCGGCCTGACCGGTCCGGGACCGCGATGTCATAATCTCAAGCCCGTCCAGCCCGCGCAGTGTTTCTTCCTGCGGGTTGACGATTTCGCGCTCGATCTCTGTGGGGGCCGCACCGGGCCAGCTTGTCGAGATCACGACAATGGGTTTGCGCACATCAGGGGCCAGTTGGATCGGGATCTGCGTCAGCGCCAAAATGCCAAAGAGGACCGCCATCAACACCGCAGCGATGACGGCGACAGGACGCTCGATGGAGTAGCGAATGATATCCATCAGTTCGTCTCCAACAGGTTGGCGGCAATCGCCTGGCCCGGACGCAGGCGTTCGTTGCCGCGCACCACCACCAGATCACCGGGCGCCAACCCATCGATCACTTCATAACGGTCCCCCAAGGGCACGCCCAAGGTCACATTGCGCGGCTGGGCCTGATCATCGGCGGCGACAAAGACGGTCCAGCCGCCCATGCCCTGCACCAACGCATCCTTGGGCACGGACAGCACATCGCGTGCCGCCCCCACGGGGATATTCACGGTCAAGCTCTGGCCGACCGCCGCGTTCCCTTCAGCGGACAATGAAGGGGCCGCGAAAAGCACAGCGCGGGTGCGCGTCGATGGGTCCTCGACAGGCAGAATGGCGCGGAGTTCGAGCATCAATTCGGCACCTGTTTCGGTGTTGGCAGTGACGACCTGACCGGGCGCAAGAAACGCGGTGTAGCGTGAAGGCACGCTGGCCTGCACTTCAAACGCGTCCGTGTCCAAGAGACGCACCAGCGGCGTGCCTGCCTGAATATAGGCACCGGGGATCGTGTTCACTTCCAGAACAACGCCCGAGAAAGGCGCGGTGATGCGGCTGCGTTCCAACTGATAACGTGTTTCGGCCAAACGGGACTCGGCGCTTTTCTCGCGGGCCTGTGCTTCGAAAAACTGCGCCTCTGCCTCCAAAAAATCGGCTTGTGCGTCGTCAAAGCGGCCTTGGCTAAAGGATGTCCCGCCCCGCAATGCCTCAACCCGACCCAAAGCGATCCGGGCGCGATCGACGCGCGCGCGGGCGGTTTCAATGCCAGCGGCAGCTTCGGCCAATTGCGCCTCGGACTGGGCCACCTGAATTGTCAGCAGATCGTCGTTCAGTTCAACCAACAGATCGCCCGTTGTCACGCGCGTCCCTGCCAGTACCGCCACCATTTCAACGTTGCCCGCCACGCGGCCCGCAACATCGCCATCGCGCGCGGTTGTCACCTCGGCAAAGACGGGGACGGTTTCGGCAAGCGCACGCATTTCAACGGCTTGCACACCGACCGCCGCAGGACCACCCTGGGCCTGCACCATTGAGGCGGTTGCTATCAAAAACATCACAAAAAAGGGCAGCAAACGCATTTATCTTCTCCGTTGAGGGCCTTGCCGTAACGTAGCGTGGCGGGGGTGAAGTCAACGATTGGCCTGATCGATCGCGTCAGTCACGCCTTTTTCGTCGCATCTGCCGAAAAAATAAGCATCACGCGGCTGCGACTGACCACTTGTCATCACAAGATGAAGCATAGATCGTTCCGCAGCACGAAACACTACGAAGGAGAAAATACCATGCCCAAAGGCTATATCATCGGCCATGTCACTGTGGCGAACCCAGAGGCCTATCAGGCCTATGTCACGCAGAATACGCCAATCATCCAAGGCTATGGCGGGCGGCCATTGGTGCGTGGTGGGCAGTCAGAGCATCCCGAGGGCCCTGAATACAGCCGCCATGTTGTTTTCGAGTTTCCGGATTACGCGTCAGCCAAAGCAGCCTATCATGACCCCGCCTACCAAGAGGTGGCCCAGATCCGGCGCGACAATGCATCCAGCATGATTGTTGTGGTCGAAGGCGTCTAAGGCAAAACCGCCAGCCACACCCAGACCGTCAAGATTGACAGCCCCGTGCCCATCAAGACAGCCGAGGCCGCAACGCGTTTTGCTTTGCCATACATATTGGCAAAAACATAGGCGTTGACCCCCGGCGCCATCGCCGCCGTCATGGTCGCAGACCGCAGGGCTGCGTCAGAGAGGCCATTGGCGCGCACCAGCCCCCAAGCGATCAGGGGGTGCAGGACGAGTGACACCGACACGACAAAAAGGATGGTCCGCATGTCCCCTTCGGGCCGGTAGCGGTACAGCACGCCACCCAAGCCGAAAAGCGCCGCAGGCAAGGCTGCGCGGATCATCAGATCAATCGCGTCCGTCAGGACCGACGGCAAAGGAATGCCCCCTAAATTCACCACAAATCCCAGCGAAATCCCGACGATCAGTGCATTGTTGAACATCGCCTTGAGCACCTTGCCCGGCAAGGATGCAACAGAGCCGCCGCGATTGCGGGCGATCTCCATCGCGGTGATCCCGACCATATAACAAAACGGCGAATGGATCGCGATGATGGCATAGTTTGCCTCAAGCGCGGACGCACCATAGGCGCGTTCGGTGATCGGCAGCCCCAGCAGGAGCGAGTTTGAAAACAAACAGCAAAAGCCGATGGCGATGCTGTCTTCCCAATCACGCCCGAAGATGTAGCGCGCGCCGAGTAGACCGGTGGCAAAGCCAGCCAAAGCACCGGCGTAGAAGCTCGCCAAGAGGGTCAGATCAAAGTTCTGCTGCAAATCAAGCGTCGAAATGGCGCGGAACAGCAGGCAGGGAATGGCGAAGCCTTGGGTGAATTTCATCAACCCGTCAACGCCGCTGTCGCTGAAATAGCCTTTCCAGACGGCCACATAACCAAAGCCCATCACCAGAAAAACCGGCAGGATAACGTCAATCAACGCGGCCATGGCGGGTCCTTCTTAGGGCGCTGCGACTGTGATGGTCATCCCATCATAGGCCGGATGAATATGATCCGCTGTCTCGGCCGCGACCGTCGCATAATCCAGATCATTGTGCATATTCGTCAGGATCGCCTGCTTGGGCGCCACCCGCGCAATCCATTCAAGCGTATTGGCCAGATGCGAATGTGTCGGGTGCGGCTCGCGGCGCAGCGCGTCAACAATCCAGTACTCCAACCCCTCTAGCACGGGCCAGACGTCGTCGGGGATGGAGGAGACATCGGGCAGATAGGCCACATCAGCAATCCGGAACCCCAGCGCCTCGATCGAGCCGTGTTGCACTTCAAACGGGCGCAGCACGATATCGCCCCCTGCCCCGCTGATCGTGATATCCCCGTCAATCGTGTTGAGTTCGCAGATCGGCGGATAAGATGATCCTTTGGGCTGCACAAAGGCATAGCCGAACCGCCCCAGCAGATCGTTGCTGGTGTCCCCATCGGCCCAGACCTGAAGCCGTTCGCGTTTGTTGAAAACCACCATGCGCAGGTCATCAATGCCGTGCACATGGTCGGCGTGGCTATGGGTGTAAACGACCGCGTCCAACAGGCCGACATCGGCATCCAGCAACTGCGACCGCAGATCAGGTGATGTATCAATCAGCACGCGGGTGTGTTGGTCGCCGCTGGTGCGCGTGACCAGCAGGGAACAGCGCCTGCGGGCATTCTTGGGGTTGGCGGGATCACAGGCGCCCCACAGGCCGCCCAAGCGTGGCACACCACCCGACGATCCGCAGCCCAAGATGCGAAAGCTGATCCGGTCGCTCATGCCGCGGCCTTCCAGAACAGGCGATCGAAATTCGCGGTGGTTTGCTTGGCAAAGTCTTCGTACGACAAACCAAAGACCTCAGCCCCGACCTTGGCGGTATGGGCGGTATAGGCAGGCTCGTTGCGTTTGCCGCGATGGGGCGGCGGGGCCAGATAGGGGCTGTCGGTTTCCACCAGAATGCGGTCAACCGGGGCGGCTGCAAAGATATCGCGCAACTCCTGGCTTTTGGGAAAGGCCGCGATGCCGGACATGGAAAGGTAGAACCCCATGTCCAAAGCGGCCTGCGCCAAAGCCGCGCTGCTGGAAAAACAATGCATGACGCAGGTGTAGGCGCCTTTGTCGTACTCTTCTTTCAGAATACGGGCCATGTCGTCATCGGCGGCACGGGCGTGGATGATCAGCGGCAGCTTGGTTTCGCGGGCCGCTGCGATATGGACGCGCAGGGATTGTTGCTGAATATCCGCGCTTTCGGCCGTGTAGTGGTAATCAAGCCCGGTTTCACCAATGCCGACAAATTTGGGGTGGTCGGCCAAGGCGATCAATTCGTCCAGTGTGGCCAGCGGCTCGTCCGCCGCGCTCATCGGGTGGGTGCCTGCGGCATAAAACACAGGCGCATAGGCCTCGGCAATCGCGCGGACTTGGGGTTCCAGCCGCAGCCTTGTGCAGATCGTTACCATCCGCGAAACGCCTGCCTCTAGCGCACGCGCGATCACTGCGTCGCGCTCGGCGTCGAAGTCCGGGAAATCCAGATGGCAGTGGCTGTCAACGATTGTCGCTTGGGTCATTTTGGGGCCTTCAGAGGAGGACTGTGGCTTGCGCCGTCTCTTCTATCTTGAAAATCATATCAAGGATCAGCGCGGCAGGGTCAAGGTTCACCGCGCGCCCGTGGCGTGACCGGTCGGTCAAATCCTGCTGCAACTGCGCCCACCGCCGCGCCGCGCGGTCGTCGGGGGCCAGACGCGCCAAAAGCCGCGCCTCACCGGGGGCGCCTTGCGCTTTGGGTTCCCCCATCAGGCCCGCACGCGCAGTCCGAGACAAGAACAGATCAATCAGATCAAGCGTCATACCGAACCGCACTTCGCCTGCTTTGCCAACGCAAGCATCGGCAAGGCGAAGTGCGGCAGGCCGGTCCATGCGCGGCAATCGGTCAAGGGTTTTGATCAGTTCGGCATAAAGCGCAAGCCCGTCATGGTTCAACAACCGGATCGCATCACCGGCAGAACCGCCTGCAAGTGTGGCAAGGCTCTCGGATTGCTCGGACGGGTGCCCCGCTTGGGCCAGCGCACTTTGCAAATCAGCCGCACTGAGGCGCGCGCAACGCAATTCGCGGCAGCGCGACCGGATCGTCGGCAACAACCGTGAAGGTTGGTGTGCGACCAGCAACATGGTGCAATTTGCGGGTGGTTCTTCCAGCTCTTTCAGGATCGCGTTGGCCGCGTTGCGGTTCAGCTCGTCTGCGGCATCGACGATCACCACGCGCCGCCCGCCATCGGCAGATGACATATGGAAAAATGTCTTGAGGTTGCGCACCGCATCAACGGTAATCTCGGATTTCAGTTTCTTGGTCTTATCATCCCAAGGCCGCCGGATCAGCGACAGGCGCGGGTGTGCGCCTGACTGGATCAGACGGGCATCAGGGTGTTCGGGATCAACAGCAAGCGTTGGGTCGCCAAACAACCCTACCTCTGGGTCCGTCAGCAGAAATGTTGCAATCTTCCACGCGAGCGTGGCCTTGCCCACACCACGCGGACCAGTGATGAGCCAGCCCGAATGCATCCGCCCTGCCCCGAACGCATCCAGAAAATCCGCCTGTGCCTTGTCTTGGCCGAACAGCTGCTGCGTCTCGCGCGGGTGCGGTGCGCCAGCGATCCGGTCGGGCTCTGGGATGTCCTCGTCGCTCATGCGTAGGCCGCGATTTCGCTGGCGATCTGATCGGGCGTGCGGTTGCCGTCGATCAAGACGCAGCGTTCTGGGTTGGCATGGGCCAAGGCCAGAAACCCGTGGCGCAGCGTTTCCTGAAAACCAAGGCCGAACTCCTCGAACCGGTCCTCGCCGGATTTGCGGGCCAGACCGCGCTGGAGCGCTGTTTCGGGGTCCATATCAATGATGAAGGTCAGGTCAGGTTCGCGCCCGATCATCAGGCTATGCAAGCTGTCCACGATGCCGCGCAGATCGCCCCGCGTGGCCCCTTGGTAAACACGGGTGCTGTCGGCGAAACGGTCCGAGATTACGGTTTTGCCTTCTGCCAGTGCGGGTTGGATCGTCTTTTCCAGATGATCGCGGCGGGCAGCGGTGAATAGCAGAATTTCCGTCTCGGGCGACCAGCGATCCGTGTCACCTGTCAGCAAAAGCGCACGAATTTCCTCGGCCCCCGGGCTGCCGCCTGGTTCACGGGTCAGGATGATATCTTCGCCCTGCGCGCGCAGATGTTCTGCAAAGCGGCGGGACTGCGTGGATTTGCCAGAGCCATCAATGCCCTCAAAGGTAATAAAGCGGGGCTTGCTCATGCCTCTTCTGGCACATCATCGGCGGTTGTGGGGCCGTATTTCTGCCAAAGCACCAATGCCGCAGTCCGCAGACGCGTGGCAAAGCCGCCCCTTGCGACGTCCGCTTCGGCGACCAAAGGAATGCGCTTTTCGGGCAGGTCGTCAAAAGAAATCACCAGCTCGCCCAGTTGCTGACCAGCTGTGATCGGGGCCTCGATCGGGCCATCATAGACTACTTCTGCTTGAATATCGCCTTGGGTCAGCACCGGCACCAACAGGGAAAAATCCTCGGCCACTGTCAGGCCGACAGTTGGCATTTCGCCCATCCAGACGTCTGCCGTGGCAATACGCGTCCCCGCCTCTGCCACGTCTTTTTCGGCAAATTGCCGGAAGGCCCAGTTGATGATCTTCACAGATTCCTCGGCCCGCGCTTCGCGGCTATCAAGGCCGGTGATCACCCAGATGATGCGCCGGTCGTCCTGTTTGGCGGATCCGACAAGACCGTAACCCGCTTCCATGGTGTGGCCTGTTTTGAGGCCATCAGCCCCCATCCCCATCGCCAAAACAGGGTTGCGGTTGGACGAATTGGACGGGACGCGACCATCAAAGGGAAATTCGGTTTCCGCAAAAAGCGGATAGAATGTCGGAAAATCAGTGATCAGACGATCGGCCAGAATGCCCAAATCTTCCATCGACATCCGGTGTCCGGCAGCAGGCCAGCCGCTTGAATTGACGAAGGTCGAGTTCATCATGCCCATTTGGCGTGCGCGCTCGGTCATCAATCGCGCAAAACCGGCCTCGGAGCCATCAGGCGACAGGGCCTCGGCCAATACAACGCTGGCGTCATTGCCCGAGACGACAATCACACCGCGCAGCAAGTCCTCAACCCGGACACGATCTGTTGTGTCCAGAAACATCGATGAGCCACCAAAGCTCGCCGCATGGGACGACACAGGCAGCTCTTCGTTGATATCCAGCCGGCCGTCCGCCACGGCCTCAAACGCCATGTAGATCGTCATCAGCTTGGACATCGACGCAGGCGGCAGCGGCGTGTCGGCGTTCTTGGACAACAATACGGTGCCGGTCGATTGGTCGTAGATATAGGCGGCGGTTGCATTTGTCTCAAAGGCAAGGGCCCAGCCCGGAGTGAGCAGGCATGTGGCGATCACGGCAAAGCGGTGCATGAAACCAAGTCGCATGATGGCGAGTTCTCCTTAGTTGCGCGGTCGTTACTCTGAGGCTTCGATCACAAAGGCATCAACAAAACCCAGCTCTTTCAGCCGGGTAATATCGGCGGTGTCGGTCAACGGCCCCGCTGTTACACGCCACACGGTGCGCCCGCCAAGCTCTTCGGGGGTAACGGTCGTATCAATCCCGGTTTCCGCAATCGTGACGGCGGCGTTATTGGCATTGCGCTCTACGCTGAAGACACCAATCTGCGCCCGCGATCCCGCAGGCAGGGGCGATGGGGCCTCAAGTACAGAAGAAACATCAATCGGCGCGCTTGGGGCGGCAATGGCGGTAGCGGCAGTGGCTGTCGCAGCGGCTGTTTCCTCTGCGGCGGATGTTGCGGCTTCGACGGCGGCCGGCAAGACAACCGCAGCGGTGGCTGCAGCGGCTGCACCTGCCCCGCCCTCTTCGGCGGGTTCGAGAGGTTCTGCCTCAACAGCGACAGGGGCGGCAAGGCTTGCCACGACAGGGTTTTCTTCTGCGGGGGCGACCTCGACCTCTTGGCGGCGCAGCACGACGACCTCAAGCCGGGTGGGCGCGCCAGGCAGCAGGCCGAGTGCTTCGGCGGCATCGGATGACACCTGCAACAGCGGGCCCGGATTGTCGCGTTCGCGGCGGAAGAGCGCGCCGATCACCTCTTGGCCGCCTTCGGTGTTGCGGATGACGACGCGCTCGGGGTCTGTAACCTCGGGATGCGCGACCCAGACACCGCCCAATGAGGGGCGCCCGTCCCACAAACCATCGCTGTTGATGGCAAAAATATCAGGCCGTTCGATATCGACATCACGCTGCATACGCTGGCCCAGCGCGTTGGCTGGCAAGGGTGCTGCGGCAGAAGCAGACGCATTATCGGTACCTGGGAAGGCGAATTCGCCATTCTCGTCGCAGGCGGCCAACCCGAAAGTCGCAGCCAGTGCCAGCGAAAGCGGCCACCTTTTCGCGTTTAAAAACACAAAGCCCGTCATCATTTGCCCCTCTGTTACACCTGCATTTCTGCCGGTATCAGCTGTTTTCAGCCATTTTCGTTGCTGCTCTATGCCCTTGTGATGGACATCATCGCACGGCGCAACACGCACGCCATACATAGCACGCAAAAATGATAGCGCCCGCCGAGACGTTTTGAAAGGCTCTCACTTATTTTGTCGGCGGAATTCCCCAAAGTGTGAACGTGCTTTTCGAATCGGAAATGACCCGCTAAAGGGGCTACGTCGGAGGAGTGGCAGAGTGGTTGAATGCACCGGTCTTGAAAACCGACGTAGGTGAAAGTCTACCGTGGGTTCGAATCCCACCTCCTCCGCCACAGCTTCGCAAGTGGTTTTCCCGTTGAGAAATCGCCCGATTGTGATGGGCAATGTCATCGTAGTCTCAAGGCCTTAGGGTTAAAGCAAATGCGCGGTTGCACAGTGCGTAGCGAAGCACAATTTGAGGTCTAAGCAATGGATTTATGTGCGTGGCGGGCGCAGATTGCTTTCGTCGTGGGCTTCGGGTGTACAATGAGATCGATTTGACCTTTTCCCCTATCCGGTCCACCCTGTCTTTGTTGAAAAATTTGGTAGTTTTATGAGTATCGCACGTTCGGCAGTTTTTGCTTTGGGTTTGGCTGGTTCATCCGGGTCGGTCGCGACAGCGCAAGACTTTGACAGGGCAATGACAGCCTTTCACGCAGGCAACTACGTTGTCGCATTGGAAGAACTCCTTCCCCTCGCGGAACGCGGTGATGTTCTCGCCCTCTACAATATTGGTATGACCTATGAAGACGGGTTTGGCGACTACGTCGAAGCCGCAAAATGGTACCGTCTTGCGGCAAAGCAGGGTGATGCGTCGGCGCAAACCAACCTGGGCCACATGTACGACAACGGCAATGGCGTCCCTGAAGACGATGTTGAAGCTATGAGATGGTACCTCAAGGCGGCCGAACAGGGCAACGTGACGGCGCAGTTCAATCTTGGCGTGATGTACCGCAATGGCGAGGGTGTTCCGCAGGATCTTGCGGAAGCGGTGAAGTGGTACCGATTGGCGGCTGAGCAAGGTGACCCCTACGCGCAATCCACCCTAGGTGTGATGCACAGAAATGGCGAGGGCGTCCTACAAGATAACGTCAAAGCCTACATGTGGTACGCGATCGGTGACGTGAACGGGTTTGAAGGCGGCGATATCCTCAGGGCGTCAATAGCGCAGGACATGACCTTCGCCGAGATTTCTGAGGCGCAAGTCATGGCCCATGAATGTCTCACCAGCGATTACGCCAACTGCGACTGGTAGATCCGCTCTATTCATAGAACTAACGGTTTCGCGCCAACTTCTGCCGACATGCATCGCTGCATGTCTTGGCATCGGCGCGCGCAGTCACTGGCAGTTGCGCTCCGCAAGCCACACAGCGCCGCACATGTTTCTTGCGTTTGGTTTCCCGCTCTACCCTGATTTTGGTGCGGCGCACCGCTTGCCGCTGACTATCCGTCAACGGGGCCCCGCCATTTTCGCGCCGGAAATCTTCTCTCAGTTCACTCGCAGCAGCCTCTCCGCTCTGTTCTTCAACGGTCGTTTCCTTCAGCGCCGAAAGCACTTTGGTCAACTTGGTGAAAACAGGATCGGGTTTTACGGCCATGCCCAAACCCTAGCGGGGGTTGACGACTCGAACAAGCGTGACGATTCAACGGTGCGTTTGTGATGCGTAGGCGTAACAAATCCGGCCGCTTTCGTGACGAACAGGCGTTACGGTACGCATGTCACGCAACTTTGTTTGAGGGGGTGATGCCGGAAATGGCCTGAATCAGATTATCTTCTGTCACTTCTTCACTGCTAAAGGTCCGCATGACCTTGCCGCTGTACATCGCAACGATCCTGTCGCTGACGTGTAGCACCTCGGGCATTTCGGAACTGATGACGATGACGGCATAGCCCTGTGCGGCAAGTTCACGGATCAGGTTGTGGATTTCAGATTTCGATCCCACGTCGATGCCGCGTGTCGGTTCATCCACAATCAACACATTGGGATGCATCGACAGCCATTTGCCAATGACGATCTTTTGCTGGTTACCGCCAGAAAGATTACCCACGGTCTGTTTCCAGCCCGGCGTGCGAATATCAAGCTTGTCGCGGTATTGATCAAAAATCGCAATCTCTGCACCTTCGGCGACAAAGGGGCCGGCCGTCAGGTCACTGACTTGCGGCAGCGTCATGTTATCGCGGCAATTCATGCCAAGGACCAGCCCCTGCCCTTTACGGTCTTCGGGCACCAGTGAAATACCCATCGCGATTGCATCGGCGGGCGAGTTGATCCTGATCTCGTTCCCATCAAGATGAATCGTGCCGCCGCTTGGGTTGCGCAGACCAAACAGCGTTTCGGCGATTTCGGTGCGTCCGGCGCCCACCAAGCCGTAGAACCCCAGAACCTCGCCACGGCGCACCTGAAAACTGACGTTTTCAAACAGTTTACCGCAGGACAGATCACGGACTTCAAGTGCTATGTCGCCCAACTCATGGGTCACAGCCGCGCGGCTGAGATCAAGCTTGCGCCCAATCATCATCTGCGTGACGCCTTCTTCATTGGTCTCTGCGGTGACGACCGTGCCTTGATATTGCCCATCGCGCAGCACCGAAATCCGGTCGGTGATCTTGAAAATCTCTTCCATCCGGTGCGAGATATAGATGATCCCCACGCCTTGCGATTTCAGATCCGCGATTACGTCAAACAACACGACCTTTTCGGCGTCGGTGAGCGATGCGGTCGGTTCGTCAAAGATCACCGCTTTGGCATCCACGGTCAGCGCACGGGCAATCTCGACCATTTGCTGATTGGCAATGGACAGATCACCAACACGCGTCTTGGCGTTAAAGCCGACTTTCAGCTTTTCAAGGATTGCGTTGGTTTGCGCATAGAGCTTGGCCCAGTCGACGCGGCCAAATGATTTCAGCGGCAGCTCACCCAGATAAATATTCTCCGCCACGCTCAGCTCTTCGGCAAGGCTAAGCTCCTGATGGATAAACACGATCCCTTTGGATTTCGCCTGCAAGGGTGATGTCATGACTGTCGGCACTTCGCTGACGATGATCTGGCCTTCGTTGGGCTGGTGAATACCGCCTAGCACCTTCATCAACGTCGATTTACCGGCGCCGTTTTCGCCCATCAGCGCATGCACCTCGCCCGGCATCACCGCGAAGGATACACCATCAAGCGCACGGACCCCGGGAAAGGTTTTGACGATACCTTCAAGCCGCAGTGCGGGGGTTTGGTCGGTCATATCTTCAACTCCTCTTTGCCCTTGAGGTTGAGCTGGCGATCAAGGAACAGCACTGCGATCAGGATCAGGCCGATCACAAGGTTCACGGTTTCCGTGTCCGCGCCGATGTGACCCAATCCTTTGCGCAACAACTGAATGGCCAGAACGCCACCCAGCGTACCCACGATTGAACCCGCCCCACCGGTGAGTTTCGTGCCGCCAAGCACCACCGCCGTAATCACCCAAAGCTCGTAGAGCTGGCCGTCGTTGGGATTGACCGAACCGGATTCCGAGTAAAACACCACGGCAGAAAGCGCCGCCAGAAAGCCGATGATCATGAAGTTGATCATCATGTGCGGCCCGACGCGGATACCAGCGTTCACAGCCGCCTCGCGGTTGTTACCGATGGCATAGGCATTGCGGCCGTGCACTGTTTTGGTCATCACGTACCAGATCACAAGGGTCACTGCTGCAAGGAACCAAGTAGCCGTGTGCAGGCCCAAGAACTGTGCTTCAGCAAAGTCCACCAAGGTCCAGTTCAGCTCGGACGTGGGGTTTTCGCCGTTGTACATGAATACCAGCCCGCGAAAGCCCAGCATGGACCCCAAGGTGACGATGAAGGCATCAACGCCGGTTTTCCACACGATCAACCCGTTCACCGCACCCAAGACCACGCCGGTCAGCAGCGCCAGCGCCCAAGACACAGGGATCACCCAGTCGCCAAGGCCTGCAAAAATGCCCCACGTCATACTGTCGAGCAGGATCACCGCCGCCAGCGCAAAGATCGCGCCGACACTCAGGTCAATATTGCCGTTGATCATGATGATCGTCATGCCCATCGCGATGATGCCAATGGGTGCGGACTGTTTGAGCAGCAACAGCATATTGTCGAGGTCCATGAACGCCTTGTCCGAAAGGGACAGGAATTCACCTGCGACACTAAAGAAGATCAACTCAAGCACCACAAAGGCCCAGATCGCGCCGGTCTTGATAAAGGGTGTCATTTTTCCCGCCTGCATATCCCCGCCCCCTATGCGATGTTTGACCAAAGCTTGCCGCGCTTGGCTGCGATATCGAGCCAGACAGCAAGGATGATGATGATCCAGGTCACAACAAACTGGACGTAGAATTGCAGACCCACCAAAAGCAGTCCGTTTTGGATAAATCCAAGGATCAGCACGCCGATGACGGTCTTAAAGATCGTCCCCGAGCCACCCAGCAATGACGCGCCACCCAAAATGACAGCGGCTAGAACCTCCAGTTCAAGCCCCTGCCCCACGGTGTTTTGCGACCCCAAGGACCGGCTGGCCTGAATAAGGCCTGCAGTCGCAACACACCCTGCCGACATCAGGTAACACAGAAACACTGTCCGCGCGCGCTTGATCCCCGAGAACGTGGCCGCCGTGCCATTGCCACCCACGGCGTAGACCTTTCGGCCGAAGGGCGTCTTGGCGAGGATGATGCCAAGGAGTGCGGCAAGTGCGAGGAACATCAAGATCGGCACAGGAATACCAAGCGCCGTGCCTTGTCCGAACACGTCAAACCATGTGCCGTCTTTATCGGCGATATCCATGTTCTTGCCGCCCGAATAGGTCAGCGTCAGTCCATGAATGGCCGACAGCATCCCCAAGGTGACGATCAAGGAATTGAGTTTCAGATACCCCACCAGAAACCCGATGAAGGCGCCCAGACAGAGCGTCATGGCGAACATCGCAGGGATCGCGAGCGCGGGACCGATCTTGTCGTGCAAATCCAGTACAACGATGGTCGAGAACGACATCATCGACCCCACCGACAGGTCAAGATTGCCGCTGATCACAACGAATGTGACACCCAAAGCCATCACGCCCAAAATGGCCGAAGACCGGACCACGCCCATCACGTTATCAGGGCTCAGGAACCGTCCATTGGCCAAGGTAAAGCCAATGATAAAGAACGCAAAGGCGATCAGAATGCCCTGCCGCGCCAGTATCTTACCAATATCTTGTTTCGACAGTGTCGCCATTTCTTCCTCCCTGAAACCACATCTGTGGCTTGCTGATCCATGACGGTATCAGACGAGTACCATGCCCCCATCGATCATCACGATCTGGCCGGTCATGTAGTCGCTATCCGGCGCTGCCAGATAGTTTGTCGTGCCCGTGATATCGGCGGGCGTGGCTACGCGACCGCGCAAAATCTCGGATGAAAATTCTTCCATCGCCTGACCGGGCCGCTCGGCGGCGCCAATATCCATGAGGTCTTTGTCGACCTGCTCCCACATTTCTGTGGCGACCACGCCGGGCGCGAAACCATTGACGGTGATATTGTGTTTGGCAAGGTCACGTGCGCCTGACTGCGTCAATGACACAACCGCAAATTTGCTTGCACAATATGGGGCGACGTTATCAAACCCTTGCCTGCTGGCAATTGACGCGGTGTTCACAATCTTGCCACCTGTGCCTTGGGCAATCATCTGCTGTGCGGCTTCCTGCATGCCGATCATGCAACCCAAGCCGTTGACACCCATAATGAAATTCCAGTTGTCTTCCGTCACATCCAGAAAATTCATCGGCTTGTTGACGCCAGCGTTGTTGAACATCACGTCCAGCTTTCCAAACACGGAAACTGTCTTGGCAATCATCTCTTTGACGGCACTGCGGTCTGTCACATCGACCCGTGCATGCGTCACTTTTGCGCCAAGACCAGATGCCGTGGCGCGGTTCAATTCTGCTATTTCTGCAACTTTATCTGCGTTGATATCCGCAAAACATACATCGGCACCTTCTTGAACAAGTGCCTCACCTATCGCGCGACCAATACCTTGCGCGGCACCGGTGACGATACAGGAACGACCAGATATACGGGCCATCCTATCCCCCCTTTTCATCGATCTTTTTATTGAGCGAAGGCGGGGAGCCGAAGCCCCCCGCCCCCGTTGGGAGGGCCTTTAGAAGACAGGCTTCGTGAACTCGCTCATGTTGTCCTGTGTGATCTTCGGTGTGTCGAAGTAGTTCAGGAACGGCAGCTCTTCACCATTCAGAAGGTCGATCGCTGTTTTCAGCGCGGCCTCTGCATCGTCGACTGGGGACTGATAGATCGAACCCCAATATTCGCCGCGCTCCATTGCTTCATAACCAACCGCAAAGTTGGTGGCACCGACGAAGGTGATACCCTCGGTCCGGCCAGCCGCGTTTGCCGCGTTCAATGCGCCAACACCCATGTTGTCATCACCAGCGTAAACGCCGTCGATGTCATCATACTTTACAAGGAAGGCTTCCATCACCTGTTGTGATTTCTCACGGTTCCAGTCGCCTGGCTGTGTTTCGACCAGCGTTACGTTCGGGCAAACCTCTGGCAGACGATCTTCAAAGCCTTTGGCGCGCTCGATCGCAGTGGTGTAGCCGGGCTGACCGGAAATCTGCACAACCTGCGCTTCGTTTTCGATGCCAAGCGCCTTGAAACGGTCGCACATGATCTCGGCAGAGCGTGACCCTTGTGTGATGTTGTCAGGGCCAGAGAAGGAAGCGACAAAGTCGAACCCTGCTTCGGCGATGTTGGAATTGGTCACAACAACGGGGATGTCTGCCTGTGCAGCTTTGCGCACGGCAGGGATCACGGCTTCACCGTTTGTTGGCCAGATGATGATGGCATCGACTTCTTGCTGAATAAGGTCTTCCATCTGCGCGATCTGGCGGGCAACGTCGCCGCCAGCGTCAAGCACAACGACTTCTACGTTGTCGTTTGCTTCGGCAGCAGCGATGAACGCCTGCTCGTACGTTGTCTGGTAGCTGTCAACACCCACGTTGTTCTGTGTGATGCCGATACGCATCGGGCCGTGGCCATCTGCGAAGGCCGCACCGGCTGTCGCGATTGCGGCTGTTGCAACGGTTGCGGTCAAAGTTGTTCGGATTGTCATGTTACGTTTCCTCCCTGAAAATCGTATGGTGTTCTTGTATCGCCCCACTCCTCCGGCGGGGAATCGCCCTGCATTGTTCCGCAGGTGACAACGACACCATGCGCGCCGCTGCGGCAGCTATCCGCATCATTAATATCCATTTTGAGAAACTATTTATCCGTTTTGGATATTTTCGTGATACGATTTGGTCCTCCTTAGTTTGATAGTGGACGGACGCAGAAAATGTCAGCCAACAAAATATCCAAAACGAATAAATCGTCCCGAAAGACAGGCGCCCCACCACGTAAGGGTGCTTTTCTAACGCCCGGAAAGGGGCATGCAAGCGCAATGAACGCAATGACCGGAGATACCATGAGAAGGTTTGCTGCCCCAGAGGCAAAGACCGCCATGCTTCGCACAATTGCGTTTGCCGAGGATCTGGGCGACGAGCTGGAGGACTTTGGTCAGCTGTCATCGCCCAATCCCAATATCCGGATCATCGCGTCCCTGATGCGCGGCCATATTGAGGGTAAGGTTGTCACGGCGACATCTTTGATTGGTGCAAGCCGTGCGCCCTATGCCACCGCCAGCCGCCGCTTGCAGGAAATGTTCGATGCAGGGCTGATTGAAAAACGCCCCCGCACCCGAACCGGCAAAAGCTATTCCATGCATCCTAGCGAGACGCTCTTGGAATACTGGATGCAGCTATCCAATCGGCTGGAGCGGCTGTCAGCCAAGCATTTCGGCGGCGCATCCGCGCCCCAGACAACCGCCGATTATTACTTTGGCGGCACCTATATGAACGTCAAATCCATCCCGCCCCTGCAGGTTCTGCACGAACCGCTGAAGCTTGCGGGCGGATTGCGGGTTCTGGTCCACGGCGACCCCACCTTCATGGTGATGGACAACCTGAAACGTCAATTCGAACAGACACTTGGCACGCAAATCCACCAGCGCGCGTTTTCCATCGACCGCCTGCGGTCCGAGGCCAAGATAAACGCCGAACGTAAAGCAAGCCGCTACGATATCATTGCGGTCGATCTACCTTGGGTCGGTGAATTCGCCGATAGCGGCATCCTGATGCCGCTCGAAGAGGCGATGGATATCGCAGAGCTGGACCCGGCAGATTTTCACACGGCTGGCTGGCAGGCTGCACATTGGGGCGGCAAGCTTTACGGCGTCCCCGCGCAGACAACACCCGAGTTGCTTTTCTATCGCAAAGACCTGTTTGCAGAAAACGGGCTGGTGCCGCCGCAGACAACCGATGAGTTGCTCACCGCAGCAAAAGCCCTGCACGAGCCCCAGCGCGGCCAGTACGGCATTGCATGGAACGCGGCGCGCGGCACGGCCTTGGGTCATACGGTTTTGATGACGTTGGCCGATTTTGGGCAACCTATTCTTGATCTTCCGAAGATTGCGGGCGGTTTTGAAACCTCACATCTTGCGAACGGGACGTACCGCGTCACGATTGATACCGACAGGGGACTACAGGCAGCCGAGTTCTTGTTGGAACTTTTGAAATACTCGCCGCCTGAAATCTTGTCGATGTCCTGGTATGAGCGGGTCCGCCCCTATGCCAGCGGGCGCATTGCGATGGCCTATGGTTACACGCTGCTGGCACCGTACTTTGAGCTGGACGATTCGTCGCCTGCGCAATCGCAGACAGGCTATCTGCCACATCCAGCCGGACCAAACGCAGCGCCGGTGGCCCCTGTCGGCGGCTATATGATGGGTATTCCGGCCAATCTCCCAAAAGAGCGCGTTGCAGATGCGGTAGCGGCGTTGAAGGTCTTCACATCGCCTGAAGCGCAGAAACTTTATGTCCAGAACGGGAGCCGCACCAACCCGCGCTATTCCGTTGCGGCCGATCCCGACGTGCGGCGCATGTCGCCCATTTTTGAAGCGGTCGATGCCATGTCATGGCGCGACGAGCTCCAATTCTGGCCGCGCCCGCCGATCCCAGAGATCAACCAAATTATCCAAATTTGCGGCGAAGAATTCCACGACATGCTGCGTGGAATTGTCAGCCCCAAAGAAGCACTGCGTCGCGCACAAGGGAGGGCCGACGCTATTATCTAAAGCACGGGTTTACGTGATAACAGGAGGAGAGAACAATGGACCCCAATCGCCTGAAAGGTAAGAATATTTTGATCACCGGTGCCGCCCGCGGCATGGGTGAGGCCAACGCCAAGAGCTTTGCCGCCCAAGGTGCTAACGTCTGCATCGGTGACCTTGACGGGGATCAGGCGCAAGTCGTGGCAGACGCCATCAATGCCGAAGGCAATGGCAAGGCAATTGCCGTAAAAATGGATGTGACCAAGCGCGCAGACAACGCTGCCGCCGTCGCCGCCACGGTTGAGGCTTTCGGGTCTATCAATGTCGGTGTTTTCAATGCTGGTCTGAACAAGCCCCGTTTCTTCATGGATATTGATGAAGACAACTGGGACATGATCATGAACGTCAACACCAAGGCCATGTGGCTTGGCATGCAGGAAACCGCGCGCCAGATGATCGCCCAAGGTCCGATGGAAGATCACCCTTATAAACTGATCAACGTTGGTTCCATTGCGTCCCGCAAGCCGCTGGTCGATGTCACGGTCTATTGCACGTCCAAGTATGGCTGCCTTGCCCTGACCCACTGCGGTGCCATCGGTCTGGCCGAGCACAACATTACCGTCAACGGCTACGCCCCCGGCGTCGTTGTGACCCCGCTGTGGGAACAGCTCGACAAGGATCTTGTCGATATCGGGTTCAAGGAAAAAGAAGGTCAGGCCTATGACGACATCGTGCGCGATGCGTTGCAGATCAAGCGCGTGTCCTACCCCAAGGACATCGTCGGCACCGCGTCTTTCCTCGCGTCCGACGACAGCGACTACATGACCGGCCAGATGATCCACATCGATGGCGGCTGGTGCATCCAGTAGCCGATCACGTTTCTCAAATCTCATAAGACAAACGGGGCCACGCGCCCCGAAGGAGACCTCCATGTCAGAACGTCCGGGCAATGCCCTTATGCCGAACCTGCTCACCCCAATGGATCTTGAGCCGAATTGGGAATGGCGCGACAAGCTGCCAGCCCATGGCCACATGTCCGTGGATTTTGAACGCCGCATCGACCACGACCGCCTGCGCCGCTACCGCCTTGCGCGCACGCGCCAGTCTTTGCAAAACTCGCAGGCGGGTACGCTGCTGTTGTTCGATGTGAACAATATCCGCTACGTGTCGGCGACCAAGATCGGCGAATGGGAACGCGACAAGATGTGCCGCTTCTGCCTGCTGACAGGTGACGACAGCCCCTATGTCTGGGATTTCGGCTCAGCCGCCGAACACCACAAGCGGCATTCCGACTGGCTTGAGCCCAGCCACTGCCTTGCCGGCGTTGTCGGTATGCGCGGCACCATCCCGCCAGAATTCGGGCTGATGCAGAAGTATGCCAAGCAGATCGCCGGATTGATCCGCGATGCAGGTATGGCCGATATGCCCGTTGGTGTGGACTATGCCGAAACCGCAATGTTCCACGCACTGCAAGCGGAAGGCCTGAACGTGGTCGATGGCCAGCAGATCATGCTGGCGGCGCGCGAAATCAAAAATACGGATGAAATCCAGCTTTTGACCCAAGCGGCTGCTATGGTCGATGGCGTCTATCACATGATCTACGAAGAGCTGAAACCGGGCATCCGCGAAAACGATATCGTCGCCTTGTCCAACAAAATGCTCTACGAGATGGGCTCAGACGATGTGGAAGCGATCAACGCCATTTCCGGTGAACGCTGCAACCCGCATCCGCATAACTTTACGGACCGTTTGATCCGGCCAGGCGATCAGGCCTTCTTTGATATCCTGCAGTCCTACCAGGGCTATCGCACCTGTTACTACCGCACGTTCAACGTCGGCCGCGCCACGCCGTCGCAGAACGATGCCTATGTAAAGGCGCGGGAATGGATCGATGCGTCCATTGCGATGATCAAACCGGGTGTGTCCACCGATAAGGTGGCCGAGGTTTGGCCAACAGCCCAAGAGCTTGGCTTTGCGAGCGAAGATCAGGCCTTTGGGCTTCAATTCGGTCACGGGCTTGGCCTTGCGCTGCATGAGCGGCCGATTATCAGCCGCGCCGTGTCGATGGATCACCCGATGGAGATCAAAACGGGCATGGTCTTTGCGCTGGAAACCTACTGCCCCGCCACCGACGGCTATTCCGCCGCACGGATCGAGGAAGAAGTCGTCGTGACCGAGACAGGTTGCGAGGTCATCAGCCTCTTCCCGGCAGAAGAGCTGCCCATCGCGAACCGCTACTAAAAACAGCCGTGGGGCCGCTGCAAAAATGCGGCGGCCTGCACACACGCTTTATCACGTCGACGATCCGGCAAGGGGGGAGCCTGCAATGGCCAAGACCAAGACAAATTCAGAGGACTACCTGCGCATGTACCGCCAGATGGTCCGCATCCGTAGCTTTGAAGACAATGCAAACCAGCTTTACCTCTCGGCCAAAATGCCGGGCCTGACCCATATGTATTCAGGCGAAGAGGCTGTCGCCGTCGGCATCTGCGAGGCACTGAAAACCACCGACAAGATTACCTCGACCCACCGTGGGCACGGACACTGCGTGGCCAAGGGTGCGGACTTCAAAGAGATGTTCTGCGAACTTTTGGGCAAGGAAGAAGGCTATTGCCGTGGCAAGGGCGGCTCGATGCATATCGCCGATCAGTCCAATGGAAACCTTGGGGCCAACGCCATCGTCGGCGGGTCAATGGGGATCGCTACGGGGTCTGCCTTTACCGCCAAAATGCTGGGTAAAGACGACGTTACCGTCTGTTTCTTTGGCGACGGCGCCACCGCACAGGGCCTGATGTACGAGGTCATGAACATGGCCGCCCTGTGGAACCTGCCCGTTATCTACGCCTGCGAAAACAACGGCTATTCCGAATACACCAAAACCGAAGAAATCGCCGCCGGTTCTATCACTGCCCGCGCCGAGGCATTCGGGATCGAGGCCCATCAGGTCGATGGCCAAGACGTGCTGGCGGTCAACAAACTGGCCAACGATCTGGTCGCGCGTGCCCGCAAGGGCGAAGGACCGTTCTTTATCGAACTGATGACCTACCGCTACCACGGCCACCACGTGGGCGACATCAACCGCGAGTACTATCGGACCAAAGCCGAAGAAAAAGACTGGAAAGACAACCGCGACCCGATCATCCGGTTCCGCGCGCATCTGGTCAGCGAGGGCCTTGCCACCGAGGAAGAGCTGGATGCGCTCAACGCCGAAATCGCCAAAGACGCCGAGGATGCCGTCAAATACGCGCTGGATGCCAAATACCCCGACGTGTCCGAAGTCGATATGCACGTCTTTTCCGACATCAAACACGCGCTGGCATAAGGAGAATTACCGATGCGAGAGATCACCCTATCCCAAGCCGTGAACGAAGCACTGGCCGAAGAAATGCGCCGCGACGACACTGTGTTCATCATCGGTGAAGACGTGGCCGAAGCCGGCACACCGTTCAAAGTCCTTTCCGGTCTGGTCGAGGAATTCGGCACAGGCCGTGTCGTCGACACCCCCATCGCCGAACCCGGCTTTATGGGGCTTGCGGTCGGTGCTGCGATGACCGGCACACGCCCTGTTGTCGATCTGATGTTTGGCGATTTTATCTTCCTGATCATGGACCAGCTCTGCAATCAGGCAGCGAAAACGCACTATATGTCGGGCGGTAAACTGAGCGTGCCACTGGTTTTGCGCACCAATATGGGCGCGACGCGCCGCTCTGCCGCACAGCATAGCCAGTCCCTACACGCCCTTGTCGCGCATATTCCGGGGCTCAAGGTCGCGATGCCGTCGTCCGCCTATGAGGCCAAAGGCCTGATGAAAACCGCGATCCGCGACAACAATCCGGTCGTGATTTTCGAAGACAAGCTGATGTATCAGGACAAGGCCCCTGTGCCCGAAGAAGAATACCTGATCCCCTTCGGTGAGGCGAATATCAAACGCGAAGGCAGCGATATCACATTGATCGGCACCTCTTCGATGGTGCAGGTCTGCGAGAAAGCCGCCGAGATTTTGGCCGCCGAAGGTATCAGCGCAGAAGTCATCGACCCGCGCACGATCGTGCCACTGGACGAAAAGACCTTGCTGGAATCTGCGCGCAAGACCAGCCGCGTGATCGTGGTGGATGAGGGGCATCAAAGCTTTGGTGTCACCAGCGAAATCGCCAGCCGCATCAATGAAAAGGCGTTCTATCACCTTGATGCCCCTGTGGTGCGCATGGGTGCAATGGATGTGCCGATCCCGTTCAGCCCTGCGCTGGAAGATATCACAGTGCCCACGCCCGAAGGTGTCGCCGCCAAAGCACGGATGCTTGTCGGCGGGGAGATGATCCATGCCGCTTGACGTCATCATGCCCGCGCTCGGCATGGCCCAGGAAACGGGTCTGATCGTCGCGTGGCACAAACAACCCGGCGACGCGGTCGCCAAGGGCGATATCCTGTTCGAGGTCGAAACCGACAAGGCCACGATGGAGGTTGAGGCCGCCGCTGACGGTTTTCTGACGGACGTCGCCGCTGGCGAAGGGGCGGACGTGCCGGTAGGCAACGTCATCGCCAAAATCTCGGATAGCGCCGAAAGCACAGGCCCCGCGCCCGACGCGGCCCCTGCCCCATCCGACGATCTGCCCGATGGCAAAGCGGTCATCATGCCGACGCTGGGCATGGCACAGGATTCAGGTCTGCTGGTCGCATGGCATAAAAACCCCGGCGATCCGGTCGGCGCAGATGACGTGTTGTTCGAGGTCGAAACCGACAAAAGCGTCAACGAAGTGAACGCAGGCTTTGACGGTTTTCTTGGTGCAACCCTAGCGGAAGCGGGCGAAGATGTGCCCACCGGCCAGACAATCGCCATCATCACAGCCGAGAAACCCGCCAATCCCGTTGCGCGCAAAAGCGCAGGGGTCGCCGCACCGCAAGCGGCTGTCGCGGAGACAAAACCAGCGCCAGTTGCCAAACCAGCACCGGCCAAACACGCCCCTGCCCCCACTCTTGCAACACATGGGCGCATCCTCGCCTCCCCCAAACTGCGGCGGCTTGCCCTTGAACAAGGGCTGGATTTGCAGCGGTTGGTCGATGCGGGGCACACGCAGCCATTCCATGTCAAAGACCTCGACGCTTTGCGCGCGTTGCCGCAGACCTCTGGCGGAACGGGCACGACCGCAGCGCAAGCATCTGGCCGTTTGACGGCCGAGATTGCAAGCGAAGGTTTCACGGATTTCGCAGCTTGGGCCGCGACCACAGCAAAACTGACCGACACCTCTGCCTTGCTCGCAGGCCTTTGCGCCGCCAGCCACGGCACCGATACGACAGTGGCCGTCGAAAGCTTTGGCACCAGCACGACCTACGCAGCCTCGGCCCAACTGAGTGCCACGCAACCCAGCGAAGACACCCCAACGCTACGTGTGCGAGATCTGCGCTTCAGCGCGATCACGGGTGTCGCTGTCGGTGCCGAAGACGTCCCGACGCTCACGCTCACGCGCAACGGGGCGGGCCTGACGATCACGCTTGAATTTGCGCCCGCGCAATTGGCGGCAACCGACGCCATCACCCTTCTTTCCAACTTCGCAGGCCGGATGGAGCAACCGCTCCGTCACCTGCTCTGACCACATCGGAGACCAAAATGGACTTTACCGATCTTTATATCGACGGCGCATGGCGCAAAGGTGCATCGAACGAACGTTTTGACGTGCTGAACCCCGCCACAGAAGAAGTGATCGCCTCGGTCGCCTCTGCGGAAATCGCGGATGCAGATGCTGCATTGGATGCCGCTGAAGCTGCGATGAAAAAATGGGCCGCCCAAACGCCGCGCCACCGCTCTGAGGTGTTGCGCAAAGCGTGGGAGCTGATGACAGCGCGGCTTGACCATTTCGCGCATCTGATCACGCTGGAAAACGGCAAGGCCCGCACCGATGCCATGGGCGAGGCCACCTATGCCGCCGAATTCTTCCGCTGGTTTGCCGAAGAAGCCGTGCGCGCCGACGGGATGCTGACCCATGCCCCCGCATCCGGCGCGCGGATCATGGTGCAGCATAAACCTGCTGGGCTGGCCGTTCTGGTGACCCCGTGGAACTACCCCGCCGCCATGGGTACCCGCAAAATCGCGCCCGCTTTGGCGGCTGGCTGTGCGGTGATCATCAAACCTGCCTCGGAAACACCGCTGACCATGCTGGCCCTGATGCCGCTGTTGGAAGAAGCAGGCGTGCCCAAGGGCCTTGTCAACGTGCTGCCCTCCAAGCGCACAGGCGCATTGGTCGATCACATGCTGCACGATCCGCGCGTGCGCGTCGTGTCGTTTACAGGCTCCACCGGCGTGGGCCGCAAACTGCTGCACTCCGCTGCCGATCAGGTGCTGAAACCCGCGATGGAACTGGGCGGCAACGCGCCCCTGTTGGTGTTTGAAGATGCCGATCTCGATGTCGCCGTCGAAGGCGCGATGCTGGCCAAGATGCGCAATCTGGGCGAGGCCTGCACCGCCGCCAACCGCATCTATGTGCATGAGGACGTGGCAGAAGCCTTTACCGCCAAATTCACCGCCGCCATGTCCGCGCTGAAGGTCGGCGATGGCACCGACCCGTCCGTCGACGTCGGCCCCCTCGTCAACGCCGACACCCGCGACAAGGTTGCCGCTTTCGTGGCCGATGCCGTGGCCAAAGGCGCCAAAATCGAATGTGGCGGCACGACACCCAATGGCACGGGCTTTTTCTATCCGCCCACGGTCATGTCCAACGTGTCAGAAGATGCAGACTGTGTGCATGATGAAATCTTCGGACCTGTTGCTGCGATCCAGACCTTCACCGATCAGGAGGATGTCATCCGCCGCGCCAACGACACCGAATACGGGCTGGTGGCCTATGTGTTTTCCGAGAACATGAAGCGCGCCTTGCAGGTCTGCGAGCGGCTGGAATACGGCATGGTCGGTCTGAACCGTGGACTTGTGTCCGATCCGGCAGCGCCCTTTGGTGGCGTAAAGCAGTCCGGTCTGGGCCGCGAAGGCGGGCATGAGGGCATGCTGGAATTCATGGAAACGCAATATATCTCGGCCAGCTGGTGAGTGTGATGAGTGATGTAATCGCCCCCCCGTCCGTGCGCGCGCTTGCCCGTGAAAAAGGCATTGATCTGGAAAAACTGGCCCGTGATCTGGGCCGCACCACCATCGCCCGCGAAGATGTCACGGGCGACGCAAAGCCCGCCGCACCCCAAAGCGACCACAGCAAGTATTGGGATGTGGACCATAGCCAGTTTGGGCCAGTGACCGAAGAACCGCTGAGCCGTTTCGCGCAGGTTGCCGCCGGAAACCTAGGCGCCGCGAACACGATGATCCCGCAGGTCACGCACCATGACCGCGCCGATGTTTCCGCGATTGAGGCCCTGCGCAAAGAGCTGAAACCGGAAGCGCAGGCGCGTGGTGTGAAGCTGACAGCACTGGCCTTTCAGGTCAAAGCGCTGGCGCGGGCCTTGCGCGAATTCCCGCGTTTCAACGCGTCACTGACGCCTGATGGCAAGGCACTTGTGCTCAAGGACTATGTCCATGTCGGGATCGCGGTTGATACCGCCCACGGCCTGATGGTGCCTGTCATCCGCGACGCAGACCGCAAAGGGCTTTGGCAGATTGCAGCCGAGATCACCGATCTGGCGGGGCGCGCGCAGGCCCGCAAGGTTGGCCCCGATGAAATGGGCGGCGCGTCTATGTCCATCAGCAATCTGGGCGGCATCGGCGGCACGGCTTTCACCCCCATCGTGAACCCACCCGAAGTGGCGATCCTTGGCCTGACCCGCACCGAAATCACGCCCGTGTGGGATGGTGAGGCGTTTCAGCCGGTCCCGATGGTCCCGCTTGATCTGAGCTATGATCACCGCGTGATCAACGGGGCAGAGGCGGCACGCTTTGTCACCTATCTTGCCGGATTGCTGGGCGATCCACGCCGGATTATGATCTAGAGGAAAATGACATGAGTAACCATGCTGACCTGATGGTCATCGGCGCTGGCCCCGGTGGCTATGCCTGCGCTTTTCGTGCTGCCGATCTGGGGCGCAAAGTTGTCATGGTCGATCCCCGCGCGACGTTGGGTGGCGTGTGCCTGAATGAAGGCTGCATCCCATCCAAGGCCCTGCTCCATGCGGCTGAGGTGATCCGCGAAGCGCATGAAATGACAGATGATTGGGGGATCGCCTTTTCAAAGCCCAAGATCGATCTGGACAAGCTGCGCGCAAAAAAAGACGGGGTTGTCGGCGCGCTCACGGGCGGGTTGACGGGGCTTGCGAAACGCCGGAAAGTCCAGACCATCAAAGGCACGGCGACTTTCAAAGACAGTAAAACCATAGAGATCGACGGCGCGGCATGGACCTTTGATCAGGTGGTTATTGCCGTGGGCTCTGCGCCTGTGCAATTGCCCGGCTGGCCCGAGGATGACCGCATCTGGGACAGCACCGCAGCGCTTGAACTGCGCGAAATACCCAAAGACCTTGTGATTGTCGGCGGTGGCATCATCGGGCTTGAGATGGCGACCGTCTATAGCGCTTTGGGTGCCAAAGTGACGGTCGTCGAACTTGCAGATCAGATCGCCCCCGGCGCGGACCGTGAGGCGGTGAAGATACTGCATGCCGCACTTGAGAAACAGGATGTAACGATCCACACCGAAACCAAGGTGAGCGCCGTCAAAGCGGGCAAGACGGGCATAACGTTGACCTGCGAAGGCGCGTTTTCGGGTGAATTGTCCGGTGGTGCGGTTATTCAATCTGTCGGGCGGCGGTCAAACGGCCCCAAAGTCATGCCCGAAAACGCAGGCATCGAGATAGACGAACGCGGCATTATCCCGGTCGATACCGCGTGCCGGACCAATGTTGCGGGCGTGTTCGCGATTGGCGATGTGACGGGTAACCCGATGCTGGCCCACCGCGCCACCCATCAAGGACATGTCGCAGCCGAAGTCGCCAGCGGCCATGCCGCAGCACTTGATACCACCCTGATCCCGTCGGTGGCCTATACGAACCCTGAACTGGCTTGGGTCGGGCTGACACAGGCGCAGGCCAAAGCGGACGGCGTCAAACACAAAACGGCAAGTTTTCCGTGGGCGGCAAGCGGGCGCAACCTTGCATCAGGCGGAGGCGACGGCCTGACCAAGCTGGTCTATTGCCCTGAGACGCACCGACTGCTTGGGGCGACCCTGATCGGGTCAAATGCAGGTGAACTGCTTGCGGAATGCACCTTGGCGATCGAAATGGGGGCAACGCTGGAGGACATCGCCCTGTCTGTGCATGCGCACCCGACAGTATCCGAGACCGTCGGTTTTGCCGCTGAACGTGCATTGGGAACACTGACCGATCTTTGATTTCAGATAAAGAACTGGCATTTCCACTTGGATCAAACCCTTCTAGGGTGCTGCCATGCAGGATCCATTGACGCAGATATTTGTGCTACTCGGGCTCGTTTTCGGCCTCCTTGTCTGGGGTCGCATTCGATACGATCTTGTTGCATTCGGCGCACTGATTATCGCCGCGACAATCGGGCTGGTCCCTACCGAAGAGGTCTTTTCGGGGTTCGGACATTCGGCCGTGGCGATCATTGCATTGGTTCTGATCGTCAGTCGCGGGCTGTCGTCCTCGGGGGCGGTGGAACTGATTGCTTCACGCCTCATCAAACCTGACCGCCCGGTCCAACTACATATTGCCGTCGTGGCCACATTGGCTGCGGGATTATCCGCGATCATCAACAATGTCGCTGCACTCGCGCTTCTCATGCCCCTTGATGTTGAGGCCGCAAAGAAGGCCAAGCGCGCAGCAGGGCAAACATTGATGCCCCTTTCTTTTGCGACCATTCTTGGCGGGATGATCACACTGATCGGGACACCCCCGAACATTGTGATATCGGAATACCGGCAAAGTGCCTTGGGCGAACCGTTTGGCATGTTCGATTTTGCCCCCGTAGGGCTCGCCGTGGCTGTCGCGGGCATTGCCTTTGTTTCCCTGTTCGGCTGGCGGCTCCTGCCCTCGCGGACTTCGGTGCTGGAGCAAAAAAAAGAGGTCAGCCAGGGCCGCTATGTCGCTGAACTGCGTATCGGCGAACAAACCTTGGAAGAAGGTATGGTGGTCGGCGATCTTTATCCCAAAGCGAATGATGCCGATGTCCACATTCTGGGCCTGATCCGGCACGGCAAGCGGATGCGCGGTCTCGCCCGCCGGATCGAACTGAGCGCAGGTGATTTTCTGGTGGTTGAGGGTGACCCCAAAGCAATCGAAGCCTTCATGGGCCAAGCAGGGCTGGATTTTGCGGGCTCTGAGAAGCACGAAGGCGGCGTTGTTGCACCGGGTTTGACGCTGACAGAGGCCATTGTGCCCGAAGGCGCACGGATTGACGGGCGCACGGCGCGCAGCCTCAATTTGCTGCAACGCCACGCGGTGACGCTTTTGGGGGTTGCGCGTGAGGGTCGCAATTTTACAGATCGTGTCCGGCTCTTGCCGATCCGGCCCGGCGATGTGCTGCTGCTTCTTGGCCCGCCTGACCGTGTCGCTGACGCCATTGACTGGCTTGGTGTTTTTCCGCTGGAGGGACGGCAGACCGAAGTTGTCCAGCGCAGCAAGGCGGGCCTGTCCATTGCCGTCTTTATGATTGCGGTCGGGCTGGCCGTTCTGGGGCTCGTGCCTTTGTCCGTGGCGCTTGGCGGCGCGGTGATCGCCTATGTCGTGTTTGGCCTTGTCAGTGGGCGCGAAGTCTACACATCGGTGGAATGGAAAGTCATTGTTCTGCTCGCCAGTCTGATCCCGCTGGCAGAGGCGTTTGATCATTTTGGCGGCGCCGATCTGATCGCAAGAGAGATCGTGAGCCTCAGTGACGGATACCCCGCTTGGGTGTCGCTGGTCGCACTGATGATCGTGACGATGACCTTGTCGGATTTCCTCAACAACGTCGCGACCACATTGATTGCCGCCCCGATCTCAATGTCGATTGCCGCTGCGACCGGCACAAACCCCGATACCTATCTGATGACGGTCGCAGTCGCCGCATCCTGCGCGTTTCTGACGCCGATCGGGCACAAGAATAACACCCTTATTCTGGGCCCCGGCGGATACCGTTTCGGGGACTACTGGCGCATGGGGCTACCGCTGGAAGTGATCGTCATCTGCGTCGCTGTGCCGACGATCCTTGTGGTCTGGCCCTTGTGAGCCAAACATATTTCCAAATCTTCCCGCAGGGATAGACGGCGACGCCTTTATCGCAAGAGATCAAGGTCATCCATGTCGACACCAAGTGGCGCGCTGAGATCATCGATGGAATCGTAGAGCAGTTCCAACGTGTATTGCGGGTTATGCGCGTAGTTTCCGGGATCAGCGGTGACCAGTTTCCAGTTGAAAGCTGTCCGCAGGCTTCTGGGCGTCCACGAGGCGTAGGCAACAGGCGCTCCGTCGACCATATCAATGACGCCGTCGCCGTTCGCATCAGCAAAGAAATAAGGATAGCGTGTCCCGTCATAGATGACGGGCGCCCCGACCACATCACGCGAATAGCCTTCGATCATGTCCAGCAAAGTACCGGCATTCGACATGATGTCTGAGCGTATCCCGACAGATGTATCACCGCTTCCATCATAGCTTTGGCGTGCAATGCGGATGTCCTGCGGACTGTTGGCTTCGTGGCAGGTCAGGCAAGGCTCGAATGCAACTTCAAGCGTGTGTGGCTCATGGCACGAATTACAACTTGCCACGGGGCGTGCGTGAAAGAACCGACCGGAGTACGTGCGGTCTTCGTATTGAAAACCCGCGCGCCCGTACCCGCCCAACCAAGTGGCGGCGGCCGTCGCATAATGCGGGTTAATGAAGCGCAAGGCGCTGTTGGGCTCATCCAGAGCCATATCTGTCGTGGCCCGTTCGACGGTCAGGCCTGCGGCGCGGCCCTGGTGACAGGTCAGGCAAGAGGCTTCGACGCCGGTCACCGGATGGACGATACCACTTGGGAACGTCACTTCGGCAATCTCGGCCAATCCGGCATTGTGGCAGGTTCCGCAATCCACGACCCCGCCCACATCAATGGTCCCGTTGACGACACCTGCCTCGGTCCCGTCCAAGCCGTGAAAATCGCGAAAGCCTTCGCCCGAATGGCAGGTCGCACAGCTGGCACTCACTTCGCCGTCGTCATCCCAATGGCTGAACGCCTCCGAGGCGGCGTTGGCATGGGCCGACCGAAACCAATCAGTAATGGCCTTGTCATTGCCAATCTCGATTTCCGCTGGCGTGAAAGGTCCCGATTGTGGCAACGCAAAGGGAATGAGTGTTTCATCCTCTGCGACTTCATTCGTTGTCTGGCTCGCGGCCTGACCAAAAAAGAAAATTGCGGCAAGTGCTGCCGCAAGACTTATCGACATTGAAAAATTGGATGACGGCAAAGGCATAAACGGTCTCCTGTGCTGGAACCTCAAAGGTGCTTGCCAGCATACTGCGCGGGTGATCGCACGCTTTGATCTATGTCATATCTCCCATCAGCTCTCGACAGTAGGATTTAGATCAGATGCGCGTAGACCTTGCCGCGCACGCAAAACACGTTGGCGCAAGTGATCGGAGGGTAGATGCAAATTCTTGGTTCCGGGACTGGACTGAGCCCGGACTTTCCCTCTCCGCCGGTCACACCCGGGATTGAGGACGTGATCACTGAGGAAGCCGCGGTCGGGCCTCCTGAGGGTTCCGCGATCAAGGTGACCCCCCTCGTCAAAGAAGGTGATCTTGTCGCGCAAGGTGCTGCTATCGCCTGTTTGCAGCAGGACCCCGAGGTGTGTTTTGTCGCCCCGATTGCCGGACGCGTTGCACAGATTTCGCTTCTGGCGGGGCGCAAGCTGTCGCAGATCATTCTGTTTCGCGAAGCGACGGACGACGTTGAAAGGCACGACCTGAAGCGGGCAGAAACCGATGCCGGATTGCGCCATCTGATGCAAGGCGCGGGCATCTGGCCCTGGCTGCGCAGGCGGCCATTCGGCGGCATGCCAGACGGGGCAGAAAAACCCGCTGCCATCGTTGTCATGGCCGCAGACACCCGCCCGTTTGCACCCGATCCGCAGATCGCCCTTCAGGGGCGGGAAGATGATTTCGCGCGCGGTCTTGCAGCACTTGCGCAGCTGACAGAGGGGCCAGTTTTATTATGCCGGCAAGCCGATGGGCCACCGCTTGCGCTGCCCAAAGACAACAGCCGCATCCAGACCGTTATTTGTGGTCCCCGCCACCCGCAAGGCTTGGCGGGCATTCCCATTCACCAACTTTTTCCGGCAGGGCTGAACACCCCGGTCTGGGACATTCATGCCGAAGATACCGCAGCCCTTGGTGCGCTTTTGACAACCGGCGTGTTGCCGATGACGCGGCTGGTCAGCATTGCCGGTGCAGCACTGCGCGAGGCACGCAGCCTGCGCACACATTCCGGTGCAGACCTGCGACAACTGACGCAGCGCCTCGTTTTGCCCGGACCGCATTCGTTGATGTCGGGCTCGCCGCTTGACGGCCATCAGGCACGGTGGCTTGGCCCCCGCCACCGGCAGATCACCGTGCTGCCCCGCCCGACCGCGCAAAACAAACCACATTGGTTCATCGCCGCGCTTACCCGGTCGGCGGCCATGACGCCTGCCATCCCGACCGCCGGATTGACCCAAGCCTTCGGGGCCGCCCTTCCCGCCATTCCATTCTTGCGTGCGCTCAGTGCAGGCGACGATGAAACCGCGCTCAGCCTCGGGATTCTGTCGCTGCTGGAAGAGGACGTGGCCCTTGCCGATTATGTGCTCAGCGAAACCGGGCAGATCACCGCACAGCTGCGTGGCATGCTTGACCGGATCCAGACGGAATTTGCGGCATGACCCGCGGCTTGTGGAACCGCGAAACGGTCGCAGCCATCCTGATCGCGGCCTATCTGCCGATGGCGCTGTTCTGGCTTTGGCTGGAAGGCACCGACGCGCTGGCGCGGTTGGGCCTCACTGTGCTGGTCATCGCAATCTGGCACTTGGTCTTTATGTTGATGCGGGCGCAGGCCCCCTCCTTGGCGGCCCTCACAACAGCGCTGGCAATCGCGATGCTGGCCCCTGAAGAGCTTGGCGTCTTCCGCATGGTGCTTGGCATCAGCTTTGGCGTGGTCATGGGCGAGCTTGTTTTTGGTGGCTGGGGGCGCAACGTCGTGCACCCGGCAACTGTCGCACTGTCGTTTCTCGGGTACGGTTTTCCGGCTGCGGAATGGCCAGTGCTGGACGCACCAATCGCATGGGCCGCGATCCCGGCCGCGCTGATCGGGATTGCGGCGGGGGTTCTGCCCGCCCAAGTCATCGCCGGTGCAGTCTTGATCGCGGCGGGTGCCGCGGCGACGGGCCTTTTGTCAGAACCGGCACTCTTGGCCGGCGGTATCGTTCTGGTGCTCGTGGTGGCTGACCCGGTCACCAGCGCCATCACACTGCCCGGACGCTGGATCAACGGCGGGCTTTATGCGGCGCTGCTGACGCTCTTCGCAACAGGCTGGGCCGGGGCCGCACCCCTTCAAATTGCCGTGGCCGCAGCCCTGCTCACATCACTCGCCGCCCCGCTTCTGGACGAAGCCGTGCTGGCGCTTTGGGTAGCACAACGTCGGAGGCGACATGGCAGGACGTGATTGGAACCCTTGGCGGCGCTTGCTGGCGCTGCCGAATGAAAGCCGCACGAAAACGGTGATTGTGGCCTTTCTGGTGTCGGCGGTTTGTGCGGCATTGGTCAGCGGTGCAACAGTGATGCTGCGCCCGATCCAAACGGCCAATCGCGCCGCAGAAGAGCAAGCCCGCATCGCCGCATTGGTGCAGGGCATTCCCGGCATGGCGACACTTCTGGAACAGTCAGGCGGTGCGCTTTCGACAGTTGTGATCGACCTCGCAACTGGCCGTGCGGCAACCGAAGTGACACCCGCCACGCTTGAAGCAACGCTCAACGACACGACCAACTGGACAGTGCTGGACGCCGCCCAAGATCTGGCAGGCCTTGGACAGCGCCCCGATTTCGCGCAGGTGTTCTTGCTGCGTGACAACGACAGGGTTTCGCTCGTTCTTTTGCCGATCAGTGGTCAGGGCTATGGCGGCCGGATCGACGCAATCCTTGCGCTGCGCGGCGATATGAACACGATCGCCGGGATCGCGGTGACACGCCATTCTGAAACGCCGGGCCTTGGCGGGCGGATCCAAGAGGCGTCTTGGCAGGGCGATTTCCCCGGCACCGAACTGCGCGATGACAGTGGCGAGATGCGTTTTGCGGTGGCGCGCGGTCCTGCGTCCACAGCCTATGAGGTTGACGGCATTACCGGCGCCACACGCACCGGACGCGGGGTCACACAAATGGTGCGGTTCTGGCTGGGGCCGGACGGCTACGGCCCGCTGCTTGATGCCATCCAGCGGCAGGAGTTCTAAACCATGCCGCAAGCGCAGACCTATTGGACCACACTGACAGCCCCGCTGATCCGGCAAAATCCGGTGACCTTGCAAATCCTTGGCATTTGCTCGGCGCTTGCGGTGACAACCTCGCTTGCGACCGCCCTGACGATGTCGGTCTCTCTTACGGCGGTTCTGACACTCGCGGCGGGGCTAGTGAGCATGATCCGGCGCCATATCCCCGATACGATCCGGTTGATTGTGCAGATCGTGATTGTCGCCTCTTTGGTGATCGTCATCGACCAGATCCTGCAGGCCTATTTTGCCGAGATCAGCCGCGCGCTTTCGGTCTATGTCGGCCTGATCACCACCAATTGCCTCGTCCTGGGCCGGACCGAGACCTACGCCCGTCATCACCCGCCGCTTCCGGCGATGGTCGATGCCTTTGGCAACGGGCTTGGCTATTCACTGATCCTGATCGTGATCGGGGGGCTGCGCGAACTGCTTGGCAAGGGCCAGCTTTTTGGTGTGCAGGTTCTGCCGCTGGCGGATGCCGGGGGGTGGTTTACGCCGCTGAGCCTGATGCTGCTTGCGCCGTCGGCCTTTTTCCTGCTGGGCCTTTTGGTATGGGCCGTGCGCGGCCTGCGTCCCGAACAGGTTGAACAGCCCGAGTATACGCCACCCCTGCAAAAAGAGCCTGCCGAATGACAGGGCTGTGGGATATCTTTGTGGCTGCGGCTTTTGTCGACAACATGCCGCTGACGCTTTTTCTGGGCCTGTGTACCTTTCTGGCGCTGTCCAAACGCCCAGAGGCCGCGCTCGGCCTTGGTGTGGCAATGACGGGCGTGCTGGGTGTCACGGTTCCGCTGAACTATCTGATCTATCAAGGGTTCCTCGCCCCCGGGGCTTGGGCATGGGTGGGCCTGCCAGAGCTGGATCTCTCCTATCTGGCCTTGATCGCATTCATCGGGGTGATCGCGGCGGCAGTGCAGCTTCTTGAAATGGTGCTTGACCGGTTCTTTCCGAAAATTCACGCAGCGTTTGGCGTCTTTCTGCCACTTCTGACTGTGCAATGTGCGATCCTGGCAGGCAGTCTTTTCATGGTCGAACGCAGCTATTCCTTTGCCGAGTCAACCGCCTTTGGTCTTGGTAGTGGGGTCGGGTTTGCCTTGGCGGTCGCCATGCTGGGCGCGATCCGCAAACGGCTTTCCTATGCGCATTTGCCAGAAGGGTTACGCGGTCTGGGCATCGCGTTCATTCTTGCCGGGCTGATGTCGCTTGGCTTTGCTTCATTCGCGCAAATGGCGGTGGCGCAATGACAGAGGTTCTTTTTGGCAGTTTGATCATTGTGGTGCTGATCCTTTTGCTGACGTCCGGGCTCTTGATCCTCAAGGCACGGCTTGTGCCCAATCGCGCGCTTGACGTGGAGGTGAACGGCAAGTTGCATCTGACAGGGCGTCGCGGCGATCGGCTTTTGGGGGTGCTGCACAATGCGGGTATCATGATCCCTGCGGCCTGTGGTGGCACAGGCACCTGCGGGTTGTGCCGTGTGACCGTCACCGGCGAAGGCGCAGGCACGCCACAAGCCACCGAACGCGGCGTGCTGTCACCTCGCGACCGTCGCGCCAATATGCGTCTTGCGTGCCAAACCAGCCTGCGCGGTGACTGCGCCGTCAAAGTACCCGATGATATCCTTAGCGCAGGTGGCGGATTTACGTGCAAAGTGACTTCGACCCGCATGCTGGCCCCGCTCATCCGCGAGATCGTTGTGGACTTGCCAGAGGATCATGCCTCGGACTTTCGCGCAGGGGATTTCATGCAAATCACCGCGCCACCCTTTCATTTGGATTTCAACACGCTGACGATCCCCGAAGCGTTTCGGGATGCTTGGGACATTGCCGGATGGCGCACCATGCAGGTCGGGTCAGAGGCCGAGGTGACGCGCGCCTATTCGCTTGCTAGCAGGCCCGAAGATACCGGACGTGCAGTTTTCAATATCCGTCTCGCCGTCCCTCCTGCGGGACGCGAGGACGAGGTTCCGCCCGGCATCGTATCGTCTTGGCTCTTTTCGGTGTCAGTCGGCGATGAGATCACGCTGTCGGGGCCATTCGGCGAATTTCACGTTCAACCGACCACGCGCGAAATGGTCTATGTCGGTGGCGGCGTTGGCATGGCGCCCCTGCGCGCGATGATCCATCAGGAACTGGGGCGCGGCACAAAGCGGCAGGTCCGGTATTTTTACGGCGCGCGCTCGGCGATTGATCTGCTTTATACCGATGAGTTCGCCGCTTTGGCCAAGCGCTACGACAACTTCAGTTGGACCCCTGCCCTGTCTGATCCGGCGCCGGGGGATCGCTGGACCGGGGCAACCGGGTTCATCCACGAGATCCTGCGCGCTGAAATGAGCCGCCATCCAGCCCCTGATGAGTGCGAATACTATCTGTGCGGTCCGCCTGTGATGATCTCTGCGGTCCTGTCCACATTGGGACGGCTTGGGGTCGAGCCGTCTTCCATCTTCTACGACGATTTCGGAGCTTGAGCATGAAAAGACCAGTCTACCGCCCCTCGCGCCGCAGCGCACTCGCCCTTTTCGGGGCCGCATTTGCGACGCCTAGTGTCTGCTTTGCCGGCAGCGTCGAGACGCTCTCTGGACCGGCCTTCGGCACGTATTGGCAAATCGCGGCACCGCGTGGCAGTGGCGTGGCGCGGCTTGTCCCTGACATCCAAGCGCTCTTCGCCAAGATCGACACGCAGTTTTCACCTTGGCGGGCCGACAGCGCAATCAGCCAGTTCAACCGTGGCACTGCGGGCGCATTCGATCCTGCGCTGCTGCAGGTCACAGCGGCTGCGCTTGATATCGCGCGCCTGAGTGAGGGCGCATTCGACCCCACCGTTGGCCCTCTGGTCGCGCAATGGGGCTTTGGCCCCGTCACGCAAGGCGGTGCGCCGGACTGGCGGGCCTTGGCGGTCGGCCCTGATGCGCTGACAAAGGCGCGCGCGGATCTGACGCTTGATTTGTGCGGGATCGCCAAGGGATGGGCGCTCGACCGCGCCGCCGCACTGGCGCGCGATGCCGGTTTCGACAGCCTTCTGATCGACCTTGGCGGGGAACTTTACGCACTGGGGCAACATCCCGACGGGCGGGACTGGCACGTGGCGATTGAGGCGCCATCACCACTGTTCCAGTCACCCGCTGCACTGCGGCTGCCAGCCGGGGCCGCTGTTGCCACATCTGGCACCCGCGCGCAAAGCTATGATCTGGGCGGGCGGGTCTACAGCCACATCATTGACCCCGTCACCCGCGCGCCTGCAGCGGGCGGTCTGCGGTCGGTGACCGTTGTGGCGGCTGACGCGATGACGGCCGATGGCTGGGCGACAGCGCTTTGTGCGGCGGGTGATATGGCCGGTCCGGACCTCGCCGCATCTCAAAACATTGCCGCAGTTTTCCTGATCGAACAGGAGGACGCCTTGCGCATAGTGCGCACAGGGCAAATCGCCCAGTTCATCCTATAGGGGGCGTCACATGGAAGTCTTGTTCGCCATTGTCATTGTCAGCCTTGCCGCAGGCGGGATCGGATTAGGCCTTGCCTTGGGGCGGGGTCCGGCGCGGACAAGTTGCGGCGCGGCAGATCGGCTTGCGGTGGGGCGATGCGCGGATTGTCCGTTGCGACGGCGCGGCGCGCAAAAGGAGCAGACATGACCGAATACAGTATCGGCGCGATCATGCGCACGGACATCATCACGCTGACCGCCGAGACCCCCATCCGGCGTGCCATCGCCCTTCTGGTCGATGCCAAGGCCGCCGCCGCACCGGTGGTTGACGACGATGGAAACCTGATCGGGATCCTGACCCAGAAAGACTGTTTTCGCCCAGCGCTTCATGCAAGCTATCACCGCGAATGGTCCGGTCAGGTTGCTGATTTCATGTCGCCCAAAGTGGTCTGTGTCGACGTCACGGACGAAGTTATTGCCATCGCCGAGATGTTTGTCGAAGAACCGCACCGTGTGTTTCCGGTGATGGAGGCCGGTCAGGTCGCGGGACTGCTGCATCGCTCGGATGTGCTGGCATTCCTCATGCGGTTCGGCTGAGGCACGACAACCGGATTGATATCCGTCAATCCCTTACATCGGTATCATGCAAAAATCCTCATCAAGCGCTGCAATCTGCGGCAAGGAGGGGGATGTCGATGACCGTTCAACGCATCAGCAAAGTCATGCACCACGCCAACATGCCCGACTATGACGCCATGTATGCGGGTTTCGATTGGAAAGACGCGCAGGCACTTTTGGATGGTTTGCCTGACGGGCACCTCAATATTGCGCATGAAGCGCTCGACCGGCATGTCGCGGCAGGGCATGGTGACCAGATTGCGCTGCGCTGGATCGACAAGTCGGGCAACCGCACTGATTATACCTATGCCGCGCTTTCGCAGCAATCGAACCGCTTTGCCAATGTCCTGCGCGCGCGCGGACTGCAAAAGGGTGACGCGGTTTACGGCCTGCTGGGGCGGGTGCCAGAGCTTTACATTGCCGCACTTGGCACACTGAAAGCTGGCTGTGTTTTCTGCCCGTTGTTTTCGGCCTTTGGACCTGAGCCCATTCAGGCCCGCATGCAGATTGGCGAAGCGCGTGCGCTGATCACCTCAACCCGCCTTTATAAACGCAAAGTGGCCAGTATCCGTGACACAGTGGAAACCTTAAAAGAGGTATTCACCATCGACGGCGCGGTCCAAGGCACGACCGATCTTGCGCCGCTGATGGCGGCAGCCTCGGACAGTTTCACAACCGCCCAGACCCTGCCCGAAGACCCTGCCCTGCTGCATTTCACATCCGGAACAACGGGCAAACCCAAAGGCGTGGTCCATGTGCATCAGGCCGTTGTGGCCCATGACACGACGGGCCGCATCGCCCTCGATCTGCGTCCGGGTGATATCTATTGGTGCACCGCTGATCCGGGTTGGGTGACGGGGACGTCTTACGGGATCATCGCCCCGCTGACGAACCGCGCCACGATGATCGTGGATGAGGCGGAATTTGATGTGACACGCTGGTACGACATCCTTAGCGCCGAGGGCGTGAACGTCTGGTACACGGCACCCACCGCGATCCGGATGCTCATGAAAGCCGGTGCCGATGCGATTGGCGTGCGCCACTTTCCCGACTTGCGCTTTATGGCCAGCGTAGGCGAGCCGTTGAACCCCGAAGCGGTGATCTGGGGCAACGACACCTTTGGCATGCCGTTTCACGACAATTGGTGGCAGACCGAAACCGGCGGCATCATGATTGCCAATTACGCAGCGATGGATGTCAAACCGGGGTCGATGGGCAAACCGCTGCCCGGAATTACCGCCGGGATTGTCGAAGTGTCAGGCGATGTCGTCACCGAATTGACCGCGCCTATGGCGATGGGTGAACTGGCGCTGCGCCCCGGTTGGCCGTCGATGATGCGCGGGTATCTGCACGAAGAGGCGCGCTATCAGAAATGCTTTAAAGATGGCTGGTATCTGAGCGGTGATCTCGCGATGCGCGATGCCGACGGCTATTACTGGTTTGTGGGCCGCGCGGATGATCTGATCAAAAGTGCGGGCCATTTGATCGGCCCGTTCGAGGTGGAAAGTGCCTTGATGGAACATGAGGCCGTGGCCGAAGTCGGGGTGATCGGCCTGCCTGATGACACCGCTGGGCAAATCGTCAAAGCCTATGTCGCGCTCAAACCGGGCTATGCGCCGACCGATGAGCTGCGTCTTGAGTTGATGGGACATGCCCGCAAACGGCTGGGACCGGCGGTTGCCCCCAAAGAAATCGCCTTTCGCCAGAACCTGCCGAAAACCCGCAGTGGCAAGATCATGCGGCGTCTGTTGAAGGCCCGCGAAATGGGGCTGCCCGAGGGTGATATTTCAACGCTGGAGAGTGATGAAAAATGACTGTAACCCGCACAAAGCCCCGCCTTGATACCGCCCATGTCCGCGATCTGCTGCGCACCATGTTACGGATCCGCATGTTCGAAGAGAAATGCGCCGAGGCCTATACCCAAGAGAAAATTCGCGGATTTCTGCATCTTTATGACGGGGAAGAAGCCATTGCAGCAGGCATCATCCCGCTGCTGGAAGATCAAGACAGGCTGGTTGCGACCTACCGCGAACACGGCCATGCGCTGGCGCGTGGCGTGCCGATGGGCGCTGTGCTGGCGGAAATGTACGGCAAATCCAATGGCTGCGCTGGCGGGCGCGGCGGGTCGATGCATCTGTTTGACGCGGACCGGAATTTCTATGGCGGCAATGCGATTGTGGGGGGTGGTTTGCCGCTGGCCGTCGGGCTTGCGCTGGCGGATCGGATGCAAGGCAGCCAAGCGACAACTGCGTGCTTCTTTGGCGAAGGCGCTGTGGCCGAGGGTGAATTCCACGAGAGCCTGAACCTTGCCAAGCTCTGGGCCCTGCCCGTTCTGTTTGTGTGCGAAAACAACGGCTATGCGATGGGCACGCGGCTGGACCTGACCGAGGCGGAAATCGACATCGCGGTCAAGGCGCGCAGCTATGCGATCACATCTGAGGTTGTTGATGGCATGGACGTCGTCGCGGTCGAGGCCGCAGCCCGCCGCGCCCTGCAAACCATCGCCGAGACTGGAAAGCCCTATTTTCTGGAATGTCGCACCTACCGTTTCCGTGCCCATTCGATGTTTGATGCCCAGCTCTATCGCCCCAAAGAGGAAGTCGCCGAATGGCGCGAGAAAGGCCCGATCGTGCGGTTCCAGACTTGGGCGATCCAGAGCGGGTTGTTGCATGAGGATGATGTCGCCGAGATTAAATCGGACATAGCGGCCGAAATTGTCGACGCCGTCGCCTTTGCCGAAGGCGGGACTGAGGAACCGGTGGCCACGCTTACCCAGTTCGTGACGTCACCTGATCGCCCCGCTCCGCCAGAAATCGCCCCGCCGACCAAAATGGTCGAGACCACCTATCGCGAAGCTGTCAAAGCCGCGATCACCGATGCAATGACGCGCGATGACCGTGTGTTCCTGATGGGTGAGGACGTGGGCCACTATGGCGGCTGCTATGCCGTCAGCAAAGGCCTGCTGGACAAGTTCGGCCCCGACCGTATCCGCGACACGCCGCTGTCAGAATCCGGTTTCACCGGTGCGGGTATCGGGGCCGCCATCGCAGGCATGCGTCCTATCGTCGAGGTGATGACAGTGAACTTTTCCTTGCTTGCGCTGGATCAGATCATGAACACGGCGGCCACGCTGCGGCATATGTCCAACAACCAGTTTGGCGTGCCCGTGGTGATCCGTATGGCGACGGGTGCGGGCAAACAACTGGCCGCCCAGCATTCGCATTCGCTGGAAGGCTGGTATGCCCATATTCCGGGGCTGCGCGTGCTGGCGCCTGCCACATTGGAGGACGCGCGCGGGATGCTTTGGACCGCCCTGCAAGACCCTGATCCGGTGCTGATCTTTGAAAATGTGATGCTTTATAACCGTAAGGGCGCGCTGGCTGAAAACGCAGGTCCCGTTGATATTGACCGCGCCGTGGTACGGCGGGCGGGGCGCGATGTCACGCTGATCACCTATGGCGGGTCGCTGTTCAAAACGCTGGAAGCGGCCGAGGTGCTGGCAAAGGACGGGATAGACGCCGAGGTGATTGATCTGCGCAGCTTGCGACCGCTGGATATGGCGACGATCAAGGCCTCGGTTGCGCGCACCCACAGGGCGTTGATGGTCGATGAAGGTTGGCGCACCGGGAGCCTTGCCGCCGAGATCGGGATGCAGCTGGCAGAGGATGCGTTCTACGACCTTGATGCGCCCCTCGCGCGGGTCTGCAGCGCCGAAGTGCCGATCCCTTATGCAGCGCACCTTGAACAGGCCGCGATCCCGCAAGTTGGGGCCATCGTGGCCGCGGCAAAACAGATGATGGAGGCAAGGCCATGACCCAATTCGTCATGCCCTCGCTTGGTGCAGACATGGAGGACGGGACTTTGATTGAACAACTGGTAGCCGCAGGCGATGCGGTCCACCGTGGCGATATCATCGCGGCGGTTGAAACCCAGAAAGGCGCGATTGAGATCGAGGTCTTCGAAGACGGGTTTCTGGACAAATGGCTGGTGCCGCTTGGCACGAAAGTTCCCGTCGGCACACCCATCGCGGTGATCCGCGCCAGCGACGCGCCCGACAAGCCCGAGATGCCGCAACCCGCTGATCCGGCCCCCGCACCGCCGCCACCCGAGGCCCCGCAGCCCGATGATCCTGTCGCGCCGCCTGCGACGCCGGAAGAGCCATCCCCCACACCAGAGCAACCCGCCGAAACACCGCAGGAGTTGTCGCAACCAGAGCGTCAGCGTGTCAGCCCCGCTGCCCGCAGGCGCGCGGCACAAACAGGGTTTGATCTGGCCAGTCTTGGGACCGGGAAGATCATTTCACTTCGCGACATTCCAGACGCCCCAGAAGGCCCTAAGGCTGAACCCCTCTCTGCGATGCGGCAGGCGATTTCAGCGGCGATGACGCGCTCAAAACGCGAAATCCCGCATTATTATCTCTCCGATACGATTGACCTGACTTTGGCTGAGGACTTCATCGAAGCCTACAACGCCGATCAGCCCCCTGATGCCCGCCTCGCGTTGAGTGTGCTTTATGTGCGGGCGGTGGCATTGGCCGCCCGACAGTACCCGGATTTCAACGGCTATTTCGAAAACAACCAGTTCACGCCAAGCGAGGCTGTGCATTTGGGCATGGCCATCAACCTGCGCGGCGGCGGGCTTGTCGCACCTGCCCTGCATGATGCCGACAAGGGCGACCTCGAAACGCTGATGGCACGGCTCAAAGACCTGGTGGCCCGCGTGCGCCAAGGGCGGTTTCGGGCGCGCGAATTGTCAGACCCCACACTCACCCTGACCAGTCTGGGCGACCGTGGCGTGGCCGGGATCACCGGCGTGATTTTCCCACCGCAAGTGGCAATCGTGGGGATCGGCACCCCCAGCCTCCAGCCGATGGTTGTTGGTGACACCGTCCAGCCGCGCCGCATTTGCCGGATGACCCTTGCCGCTGACCACCGCGTCAGTGACGGCCACCAAGGTGCAAAATTCCTCCGCGCCATTATCAAACACATGCAAAATCCGGAGCAGCTATGACCGACGATCCAATACGCGATTTGCTGATGAAACATCTGGGGCGCATTGCCCCTGACATTTCCTTTGATGATGTCGATCCGGGCGCCGACCTGCGGGAGGAATACGACATCGACTCGATGGATTTCATGACGCTGATCACCGCTCTGGGCAAAGAGCTGTCCTTGCCGATGCCCGAGGCGGATTACGACCAGATGCGCAGCTTTGATGATCTGCTCGCCTATCTGCACAGCCAGAGCAAGGCATAGGCCGCCATAGAACAGAAAGCCCCCAGATGATCGCTTTACGCCTCACTGACATCCAGAAAACCTATGGCGAGAACCATGTGCTTTGTGATGTGAACCTGACCATTCAAGATGGAGAGTTCATCGTCATCGTTGGCCCCTCCGGGTGTGGCAAGACCACTTTGTTGCGCGTCGTGGCAGGGCTGGAAAGGCCCGATGCGGGCGAAATCGTGCTGTTTGACGAGGTTGTGAACGAAATGTCGCCCGCCCAGCGCGGGGTTGCGATGGTGTTCCAATCCTACGCGCTTTACCCGCATTTGACGGTCTACAAGAACCTCGAATTCGCGCTGGAACTGGCGGGCATGACCCATGAGCAAATACAGCAACGCATAGATGAAGTGGCCCAGATACTGTCGCTGTCGAAATATCTTGATCGCAAACCATCAGAGCTGTCAGGCGGGCAGCGCCAGCGTGTGGCCTTGGGCCGTGCCTTGGTCCGCAAGCCGCGCATGTTCTTGTTTGACGAACCTTTGTCCAATCTTGATGCCGCTTTGCGCATGAACACCCGCATCGAGATTGCCGATCTGCACCGGATCCTGAAAACACCCATTCTCTATGTCACCCACGACCAGACCGAGGCGATGACACTGGCCGACCGGATCGTCGTTATGCGTGCGGGCCGGATTGAACAGATCGGCGCGCCGCTTGAGCTTTATAATAAGCCAAACAATCGTTTCGTGGCCGGGTTCATCGGGTCGCCCGCGATGAATTTTATTGAACGTGATCTGTTGCCCGGATCAGGTGCGACGTCCATTGGGGTGCGCCCCGAGCATTTGCATGTTGTCGATGAGGGCCGCCTGCACGGTAAAGTGCTCCTTCACGAACGGCTTGGCACCGACACCCATGTCATCGCCGATGTCGGAGAGGCGCTGAAACTAACCGTGCGTCTGCCCGGACAATGGGAATTTGAGCGGGGTGCGCCCATCGCGTTTGATTTCGAGGACGCTGATGCGGTGCTCTTTGATGCACAAGGAGACCGGATCGCCAACCCTGCGGACCGAAAGCCGGACCCGATGCGCCCTGATGAATGAAAAGCTGCAAAGCACCCTAGCGCTTGCGACCCTGCCGTTTCGGATCAAGACGGAAAATCAGCGGGACAATCGCGATAACGCAGACTGCCGCCACCAAGAAGGGCGCGCCCGGCAGATAAATCCCCTCATCATTGACCGATCGCTCAAAGACACCCGTGAGAAACAAAGGCGCTGTAACTGCCGCGACGGATGACAAGGATGCGATCACCCCTTGGACCAACCCTTGCTGGTCTTCGTCCACCCGATTGGCGGCAAATGCGGTGATCAGGGGCGGTGCCATGTCTGACAGTGCCGCGATTGGCAGAAACAAGAACACAGCCCAGACAGCCGTTGTCGCACCAAATCCGACGAGTCCGATGACGGCAGCAGCAGTTGCAATCAGCAGGGTCTGGTAGTCGCCGAAACGCCCTGTCAGGCGCGGCAGAATACCCGCCTGCACCAGCGCGATCAGAATACCATAGCCCGATAGCGTCAGCCCGATGGTAAAGCCATCCCAGCTAAACACCTCGCGCCCCCAGAAGGCCCAGAGTGTCGGGTAGACCATATTGGCAAATTCAAACACGAAAATGCAGACCAGCGGCACCGCAAGCCCCGGAATAACAAAGGCACGTGCAATCGTGCCAAAAGGGTTCAGATCGCGCCGCCCAAAGGGACGCCGGTTTTCGGGTTTGAGCGATTCAGGCAGCAGAAAAAACCCGAACGCCACATTGACCGCTGACAAAGCCGCCGCGATCCAGAACGGAGCCGTGATATGCAACCCCGAGGCCAAACCGCCCAGCGCTGGCCCCATCACAAACCCCACGCCAAAGGCGGCCCCGATCATGCCAAAGGCAGCCCCGCGTTCCTCGGGCTTGGCAATATCGGCGATATAGGCTGTCGCGGTGATATAGGTGGCCCCCGCCATGCCCGCGAGGACACGACCAACGAGCAGGACCCAGTAAGTCTCGGCCAGCGCCATGATGACGTAGTCGATGGTCAGCGTCAGTAGCGCGAAAATCAGAACGGGCCTGCGGCCATAAGCGTCTGACAGGCTTCCGATAATCGGACCAAAAAGGAACATGGCAGCGGCATAGGCCGACATCATCACGCCGCCCAGAAACGCGCCTTCGGCAGTGCTGGTAGCACCCACGCGGTCCATCAGATCGGGCATAATGGGAAAGACGATTCCCACCCCGATGGCATCAATCACCAGTGTCAGCAGAATGAATAGGAAGGGGCCGTTCAACTTCATGCCTCAACGGACACGCGAAATACCGGTGAAACAAGTCTTAAAACGCCAAATGCGGCAAATAGACGGAATAATTAAACGGCACATCCATCGGCACCACGATATGTGCCTGAGACGTCATGACTTTCCGCGTCAATCCTTGGCCGCGGACACATCTGATATCAGGATATAGCCTGCGCCATAGATTGTCTTGATGATCTTGGGGTCTTTGGTGGAATCTTTGAGCTTTGCCCGCAGCCTTGAAAGCCGCACATCAATTGCACGGTCAAAAGATTCCGCGTCGCTTTTTTCGTTCAGTTCATCACGCAGTTGATCGCGGGTAATCAGTCGGTTCGGCCGCGTCAGGAAGATCCGCAAAAGCATGGCTTCACTGGCCGAAACGCCTGTGATGTTGCCCTGTGCATCCGTCAGGGTGAATTGCGCAAAATCAACCGTCCAGCCCGAAAACGTGAGCTTCTCAGCCTCATTCTGGGCCGCGTTGGGGGTCTTGCGCCGCAAAAGCGCACGGACCCTTGCGATGACCTCACGGATCTCAAAAGGCTTGGCCAGATAATCATCGGCGCCCAGTTCAAGGCCCACGATCTTGTCTTGCAGGGTCGAGCGGCCCGAGATCACCAAGGTCGCTGTGGCGCTGTTGGCCAATGCCGCAACGATGCTCAGCCCGTCCTTGTCAGGCAGGCCCAGATCGACAACGCAAACCTCGGGCGTTTTGGTCGCAAGCGAGCGTTCAAAATCCGCAGCGCGGGCAAAGCTTTGCGTGGTAAACCCTGCATCCGTCAGCGCCCCTGACAGCATCTGCCGGATATCAGGGTTGTCGTCGATGATTGCAACATAGCCCTGCGCGCTCATGTGCTGGCCCTCAGAAATGCAGCCTCAAACGTGGCGAAATCAAAGGGCTTTGACAGAACCGGATATGCGGCCTTGGCCTTTTGATGCAAAGCGTCAGAGGGCGGCAAACCTGTCACGATCAAAAGCGGTATCCCCTTCGGCACGTTGGACGCCACATCAAGGCCAGAACCATCACCGATGGCAAGGTCGGTCACAACATGCGTCAGCCCCTCAAGCGACAAAAGCTTTTGCGCCTCTTCAACCGAGGCCGCCTCGACCACGGCATGTCCTGAGCGGCGCAGGAAATTACGCATGGTCTGGCGCACATCAAGCGTGTCGTCCACCAAAAGCACCAGCCCCGCCTCGACGGTGCGTGCGGGTGTGTAGGGGATGCGCAGCGTCACGATGGCCCCGCCCGAGGCATGATTGCGCAAGCGGACCGTGCCGCCGCTGGACTTGGCGAAATCGAATGCCGTTGTCAGGCCCAGACCGCGCCCGATCTTACCGCTTTTGGTGGAATAAAACGGGGCCAACGCATTTGCGAGCGCATCTTCCGAAAACCCCGGCCCGTTGTCGGCAACGGTGATTTCCAGCATCCCGTCCGCCGCCCGATGCAGCCTTGTGGTGATCTTCGCGGGCCCATCCTGCGCTTCGGCAGCATTGAGAACGAGGTTAAGAATAGCATCCTGCGCAAAGCCCGGATCAAAGGTCAGCGCCTCGTCGGGGATGTCACAGGCAATCGTGAGGTCCGTATCATCAGACACGGCAGCACGCGCCAGTTGGCGCACATTCATCAAGAAATCGGCAACCTTTACCGAGACAGGGTTCAAGCTGCGGTGCGCTTCGATCCGCGACAGGTTTTCAATGAGTTCGCCACCGCGTTTTGCCGCAGAATTGATTGTTGCCGAAACTTCGGCCAAGGCCGGATGCAGCGATGCCAATTCATCCAGCTTGGCCTGCTGTCCAAGAATAATCGTCAGCAGATTTGCAAAATCATGCGCCATCCCGCTGGTCAGTTGGGTGGCCAGTTCCTTGCGCCGCGCGTGCGCAAGGGCCGCACGGGCAGATACTTCTTCGGTCACATCAACGGTCAGGATATAGGCCCCCTGCACGCTGCCGTCGGCTGCCATGTCCGGGGTCATTGCAAGACGCATGAACCGCCCCGAGGCTTCATCGCGGATTTCCGATGTGGTCGGGTTGCCTTGCAATACCCGCGCGAATTGCGGGGCAACCTGCGCCCAGACAAACGGACCCAGCACATTTTCAAACGACTGCCCGACAATCTTGCGCTCGCCCACCGGCAGGATCGTGGGCAGGTTGCCGTTCGAGTGGGTATAGACCCCTGCCGCATTCACATGCGCAATATGGCCCGGCGTCATCGTGTTCATCAGCGCCAGATGTTCGCGACTGTCCGTCACCTCTTGCTTGGCCACTTCCAGCGCGTTCACCGTCGCCGACAAGGCCCTGTTTGCAAGTGCAAGATCCTCGGAGCGCTGCAAAAGCTTTTCAGACAGCGTTTCTGTATGCGAGCGAAAGAAATCCTCTTGCCGCTTGGTTTCAGTGATATCGGTGTAGACGGAAATCCAGCCACCCTGTTGAAACGGGCTGCCTTCGACCGAGATTGCCGTGCCGTTGGAACGGGTGCGTTCAAAATAATGCGGCTCGAACGTAAAGGCGAGACGGACCTTTTCATCAACAAAAGCGTCTACATCGTCGACGGTGCCGTACTCGCCCTGTTCCGTCAGATACATCACAATATCACGAAACTCGGCCCCCGGAGCGACAAGCGCATCGGGCAGCGAAAACATCTGTTGAAAACGGCGGTTGGCCACGACAAGGCGCAGTTCCTCGTCATGCAAAGAGATCGCCTGTTTGATCAGGTTCAGCCCCGACAGGATCATGTCGTGGCGCGATATGTCGGTCACTCCCATGGCGGAATTTCTAGCAGCAAAGCCTTGCAATGCGACAGCGGAAAGCGCGCTGTAAGAATTCGTTAGGATTAAGAAGAAAACTAGCAAGGATCACAGATTACCCCTAGTCTCGTCAGAAGGGGGGAATTTCATGACAACAGACGTGTCGCGTGATGCACCGCAATCCGTGCCGGCCTTGCTGGCCCGTAACGTTGCACGGTTTCCCGACAAACCCGCCTTTCGTGAAAAAGAATTCGGCATCTGGCAAAGCTGGACATGGGCCGAAACCCAAAAAGAAATTGATGCTTTCGCCCTTGGCCTGCTGTCGCTTGGTGCCAGTGAAGGCGACCACATTGCCATTGTCGGGCGCAACCGCCCTGCCCTTTACTGGGCAATGGTCGCGGCGCAAAAAGTGGGCTGCATTCCCGTTCCACTTTATCAAGACGCTGCCGCAGAAGAGATCGCCTATGCGCTGAACCACTGCGGCGCGCGCTATGCGGTGGTGGGTGATCAGGAACAGGTGGACAAGATCGCCGATGTCCGCGCCGAGGTGGCAGCACTTGAGCATGTGATCTATCTCGATGGGCGCGGCCTGCGCAAATACGACCACAGCCATATGACATCTTACGCCGAGATTGCCGCCAAAGGCGGTGACCGCGCCGAGATGGAGCGGCGCACAAATGCGCTGACCTACGATCATACCAGCGTGATGCTTTACACATCGGGCACCACTGGGCGCCCAAAAGGGGTGGTGCTGTCGAACCGCAATGTGATTGAGACCGCCAAGAATTCCTCCGAGTTTGACCACCTCCTGCCGACAGACGAGGTTCTCGCTTATTTGCCAATGGCTTGGGTCGGGGACTTCATCTTCTCGGTCGGGCAGGCCATGTGGACAGGGTTCTGCGTGAACTGCCCCGAGAGCGAGCACACAATGCTGACCGATCTGCGCGAAATCGGGCCCACTTATTTCTTTGCCCCGCCCCGCGTTTTCGAAAACCAGCTGACCTCGGTCATGATCCGGATGGAGGACGCGGGCCGGTTCAAGAAATGGCTGTTTGATCATTTCATGAATGTCGCACGGCGTGTCGGCCCTGCATTGCTCGATGGCAAACCTGTCAGCTTGGGTGACAGGCTCTCATATGCGCTTGGCAATATCTTGGTCTATGGCCCGCTGAAGAACACACTCGGCCTGAGCCGTATTCGCATCGGATATACTGCCGGTGAGGCCATCGGCCCCGAGATTTTCGACTTTTACCGCGCGTTGGGGATCAACCTCAAACAGCTCTATGGCCAGACCGAAGCCACCGTTTACATCACCCAGCAACCGGATGGCGAGGTGCGCTCGGATACCGTGGGCGTGCCCTCACCCGGTGTCGAGTTGAAGATCGCGGACAATGGTGAGGTGTTTTACCGCTCGCCGGGTGTTTTCGTCGAATACTACAAAAACGCAGAAAGCACCGCCTCGACCAAGGACGCAGAAGGTTGGGTCGCGACGGGAGATGCCGGTTTCATCGAGGAAAGCACAGGACATCTGCGGATCATCGACCGCGCCAAGGATGTGGGCAAGATGGCGGATGGATCACTTTTCGCGCCCAAGTATGTTGAAAACAAATTGAAATTCTATCCCAACATCCTTGAGGCCGTGGTCTTTGGCGCTGGCCGCGACCGGTGCTGTGCCTTTATCAACATTGACCTCACGGCGGTAGGCAACTGGGCCGAGCGCAACAATATCGCCTATTCCTCATATCAGGAATTGTCGCAGCACCCCCGCGTGTTGGAGATGATCGACGGGCATGTGGCCGAGGTGAACGCCTCTGTCGCGCAGGATGAAATGCTGGCGGGCTGTCAAATCCACCGCTTCCTTGTGCTGCACAAGGAACTGGACGCCGACGATGGCGAAATGACCCGCACCCGCAAAGTGCGCCGTGCCGTTGTAGGTGAGAAATTCGATGACCTTGTGACCGCGCTCTATAGCGACGCCGCCGAGATCTATACCGAGACGGAAGTCACGTATGAGGACGGCCGCAAAGGCAAGATCAAAGCGACGCTGAACATCCGCAATGCCGTCGTCGCCCCGACAATGAAGGTGGCTGCGGAATGAAAGATATGCTGACACCCTATGTGACCGAAGATGGCCGCCAGATTGGCGAAACCTTGATGGATATGCGCAACATTACGCTGCGTTTCGGCGGGGTTGAGGCGATCAAGGATATCTCCTTCAACATCCAAGAGGGTGAAATCCGCGCGATTATCGGCCCCAACGGGGCTGGCAAATCCTCGATGCTGAATGTGATTTCGGGCTTTTATAACCCGCAGGAAGGCGAGGTCTGGTTCCGCGGCAAGAAACGCCCGCCGATGAAGCCGTTTCAGGTGGCCCGCCTTGGCATCGCCCGCACCTTTCAGAATATCGCGCTGTTTGAGGGCATGTCGGTGCTGGATAACGTGATGACGGGCCGGTTGAACCATATGAACGCGAGCATGTTTTCGCAGGCCATCTGGAAGGGCCGCGCCGCACGCGAAGAAACGGAGAACCGTGAAGCCGTTGAACGGGTGATTGATTTTCTGGAAATTCAGGCAATCCGCAAGACGCCTGTGGGCCGCCTGCCCTACGGGTTAAAAAAACGGGTCGAACTGGCGCGCGCGCTGGCAGCGGAACCTAAGCTTTTGCTGCTGGATGAGCCGATGGCGGGCATGAACGTTGAGGAAAAAGAGGACATGAGCCGCTTTATTCTGGACGTGAACGATGAATTCGGCACCACGATTGCGCTGATCGAACATGACATGGGCGTTGTGATGGACCTGTCAGACCGCGTCATCGTGATGGATTACGGCCGCAAGATCGGCGACGGCACACCCCATGAGGTGCGCAACAATCAAGAGGTGATTGATGCCTATCTGGGGGTGTCACATGACTAGAGAGGGCGGTCGCGATGTCAGCTGATTTTCTTTACGGCATTGAAGTTATCATCAACGGATTAATGGCCGGTGTCCTTTATGCGCTGGTGGCCCTTGGGTTCGTGCTGATCTTCAAAGCATCAGGAATTTTCAATTATGCCCAAGGGGTTATGGCGCTTTTTGCAGCCCTTACGCTGGTCGGCATCATGGAAGGCGAAGTGCCGTTTTCGCACCTGATCAACGCGGTCTTTGGGACCGAGATCCACCATTTCGGATGGGAGGTCCCCGCCCTTTTGGCGATCCTGTTGACGCTGGTGGTGATGGTCTTTTTCGCCTGGGCTGTGCAGCATTTCGTGTTCCGGCATCTGGTCGGGCAAGAGCCGATTATCCTGTTCATGGCAACCATCGGCTTGGCCTATTTCCTTGAAGGTGTCGGCGATCTGATGTGGGGCTCGGGCATCAAGACGCTTGCACTTGGGCTACCGCAGGGCGGCTCACTCTGGGTCGAGGACATGACATCAGGCTTGGGCGGCGATGATTTCTATGGCTTCTTTATCGACAAGCTCGACATGGTAGCGACGGTCGTGGCGATTGTGCTGGTCACCGGCCTGATCCTTTTTGCGCAATACACCAAACAAGGCCGCGCCATGCGTGCGGTGGCCGATGACCACCAAGCGGCGCTATCCGTCGGCATTTCGCTGAACTTCATCTGGGTGCTGGTCTGGTCGCTGGCAGGGCTTGTGGCCCTTGTCGCAGGGATCATGTGGGGTGCGAAATCCGGCGTGCAATTCTCGCTCTCGCTGATCGCGCTCAAGGCGCTGCCAGTGTTGATGCTGGGCGGTTTCACCTCAATCCCCGGTGCGATTGTCGGCGGTCTGATCATCGGCGTGGGTGAAAAGCTCTTTGAGTACATGATCGGCCCGATGGTGGGTGGTGCGACCGAGAACTGGTTTGCCTACGTGCTTGCGCTGATCTTTCTGGTGTTCCGCCCGCAGGGCCTATTCGGGGAGAAAATCATTGAACGGGTTTGATCCACGCAAGGCCACAGCGCCAAACTTGAACCTATCGGAGGCCCAATATGCTTTATCGTGAGGCCGGAGATTTCAAGACGTCCTATGAGGAAGATAGCCAGACCTTCCCGATTGCCTTTGACCGGTATCGGTATTGGGCGGTCCTGGCTTTTGCCTTTCTGGTCGTGCCCTTTTTCATCAATGACTATTGGGCCAATGCGCTCGTGGTGCCCTTCCTGATCTACGCGATTGCGGCGATCGGGCTGAATATCCTGACTGGGTATTGCGGGCAGGTCAGCCTTGGTACGGGCGGTTTCATGGCTGTGGGGGCCTATGCCTGCTACAAGCTGATGACCTCTTTTCCCGATGTCAGCATCGTCATTCACATCATTCTGGCAGGCGGCATTACGGCGGCGGTCGGCGCGGCCTTTGGCCTGCCCTCTTTGCGGATCAAGGGGTTCTATCTGGCGGTCGCCACACTGGCCGCCCAGTTCTTCCTTGTCTGGCTCTTCAACAAGGTCAGCTGGTTTTACAACTACTCGGCCTCAGGCCAGATCAACGCGCCGGAACGCACCGTCTTTGGTGTGCCTGTCACAGGCCCCAATACAGAAGCCTGGGCGCAATACCTGATCTGTCTGGTTTTCGTCACCGCCTGCGCCATCGTTGCGCGTAATCTGACACGCGGGTCACTGGGCCGCACGTGGATGTCGATCCGCGATATGGATATCGCCGCCGAGATCATCGGGGTGAACCCGCTCAAGGCCAAGCTGACGGCCTTTGCTGTGTCGTCCTTCTTTATCGGCATCGCGGGCGCGCTGTTCTTTGCCGTCTATCTGGGCGCTGTGGAAGTGGGCGAAGCCTTTGGCATCCAGAAATCATTCCTTGTGCTGTTCATGATCATCATCGGCGGGCTTGGATCAATCTTTGGCAGCTTTGCAGGGGCCGCGTTTCTGGTGGTTCTGCCTGTCGTCCTGAAATTGATCGGCGTTGATCTTTTGGGCTGGCCCACCGATCTGGTGGCGCATTTCCAACTGGTGATCGTGGGCGCGCTGATCATGTTCTTTTTGATCAAGGAACCACACGGGCTGGCCCAGCTGTGGCGGCTGGCGAAAGAGAAACTGCGGCTTTGGCCGTTCCCTTATTAAATGCGGTGCGTGCCAAGCACGCGCCTAAAGATCGGGGCAAACCCCGACACGACAATCGGACCAACCATGGGAGGAGAAACCCGATGAAGATGAAACAACTGGCCGCAATGGCCCTCACCGCTACACTGGCCGCAGGGGTCGCGAGCGCGGAGCTTGTCATTCCTGATCTCAGCTATCGCACCGGCCCTTATGCGGCGGGTGGCACGCCGTTCTCGGATGGCTATCAGGATTATTTCAACATGCTGAACGCCCGTGACGGCGGTATCGGCGGCGAAAGCGTCCGCATTCTGGAATGCGAAACCGGCTATAACACCGAAAAAGGTGTGGAATGCTATGAGGCCACCAAAGGCGAAGGGGCGTTGATCTATCAACCGCTGTCCACTGGTATCACCTATCAGCTGATCCCCAAAGCCACCGCTGACGGCATCCCGCTTCACACCATGGGCTATGGCCGCACATCTGCCGCCAATGGCGAAGTGTTCAACTGGGTGTTCAACTACCCTGCGAACTATTGGGACGCCGCATCGGTGATGGTGAACTACCTTCTGGAGGAGAATGGTGGCGATCTGTCAGGCAAAAAGATCGCGCTGATCTACCACAACTCGGCCTATGGCAAGGAACCGATCCGCACGCTCGAAGAGCTCTCGGCAATGCATGGTTTTGAATTGACCCAACTGGCCGTTGACCACCCCGGTCAGGAGCAGAAATCGCAGTGGCTGCAAATCCGCCGTGAACGTCCTGACTATGTTCTGATGTGGGGCTGGGGTGTGATGAACCAGGTTGCGGTGCAGGAAGCCGCCAACATTGGTTTCCCGATGGAAAACTTCATCGGCAACTGGTGGGCCGGTGCCGAACATGACGTGACCCCTGCGGGTGCGGCGGCCAACGGCTATAAGTCGCTGAACATGAACCGGATCGATGCCAGTCTGCCTGTCTTCGATGACATCCGCACGCTGGTCCACGATGCGGGCAATGCGGCGGGTGACGGCTCAAACATCGGGTCGGTGCTTTACACGCGGGGCATGTATGCCGCGATGCTGGCCGCCGAGGCGATTGCCAAAGCACAGGAAATCCACGGCGTGTCCGCTGTGACAGCTGCGATGGTGCGTGACGGGATGGAAGCGCTGGAAATCACCGATGCGCGCATGGAAGAACTGGGCATGGCCCGGGTCGGTCCTGCGTTCAGCGTGACATGTCAGAACCACGGTGGCTCCGGTTTGGGTATCGTGCAGCAGTGGGATGCCTCCGCTGGCAATTGGGTTGCCCTGACCGATTACATCGCGCCCGACATGAGCGTGATCCAGCCTTTGGTTGCAGAAGATTCAGCTGCATTCGCGGCTGAGGCCGGTATTGAGCCGGGCTGCCTGTAAAACAACAACGGGTGGGCGGTCTGATTGCGGACCGCCCACCGCCTGCAAAACTGATGGAGCCACGTCCCATGTTGGATGACGAACAGGTTGAGACCCTTCTTGAGGTCAACAACATCGAGGTGATCTACAATCACGTGATCCTCGTGCTGAAAGGCGTGTCCCTGACCGTGCCCAAGGGCGGGATTACGGCCCTTCTTGGCGGCAATGGTGCGGGTAAGACCACAACGCTGAAGGCGATTTCAAACCTGCTGCATTCCGAACGCGGCGAGGTGACCAAAGGCGCGATCACCTATCGCGGCGAGCCGGTGCAAGACCTGTCACCCGAGGCGCTGGTCAAGCGCGGCGTTGTGCAAGTCATGGAAGGCCGCCATTGTTTTGAACACCTGACCATCGAGGAAAACCTGCTGACGGGCGCCTATACGCGCAGCGATGGCAGTGCGGCCGTGCATGCCGATCTTGAGATGGTCTACAACTATTTCCCCCGCCTGCGCGAGCGCCGCAAATCACAGGCTGGCTATACCTCGGGTGGTGAACAACAGATGTGCGCGATTGGCCGTGCCCTGATGTCCCGCCCCGAGACGATCTTGCTGGACGAACCCTCAATGGGGCTTGCGCCGCAACTGGTGGAAGAGATTTTCGGGATTGTGAAATCCCTCAATGAAAACGAGGGCGTGTCCTTTCTGCTGGCCGAGCAGAACACAAACGTCGCCCTGCGGTTCGCCCATCGCGGCTATATTCTGGAATCCGGGCGCGTCGTGATGGAGGGCCCTGCCGCTGAGCTGCGCGAGAACCCCGACGTGAAAGAGTTTTATCTGGGCCTGTCCGATGAAGGGCGCAAATCATTCCGTGATGTGCGCAGTTACCGGCGGCGCAAAAGGTGGTTGGCATGAGCATGGACACACTCGAAACCCGCACGCAGGACGCAAGAGAGGCCGCGCAACTCAAAGCGGCGCAAGAGATTTTTCCGGATGCGGACCTTACCTCTTTGGCGGATCTGGCGCGTCTGCCGGTCATGCGCAAAGACGCGCTCTGCCGTGGGCAGGCCGAAAACCCGCCGTTTGGCGCGGTCCCTGCGCGCAACGTGAGCCACATCTTCCAGTCCCCGGGGCCGATCTATGAACCGGGCGGCACACGGCCGGATTTCTGGCGCATGGGGCGGTTTCTGGCCGCGATGGGTTTTGACGCGACCGACGTGGCCCAAAACACCTTTGCCTATCATTTTACCCCTGCTGGCATGATGTTCGAAAGTGCCGCGCGCGCTATCGGCATGGTGGTCTTCCCCGCAGGTCCGGGCCAGACCATGCAACAGGCCGAAGTCGCCGCAGCGATTGGCACGACCGCCTATATCGGGACGCCGGATTATCTGGCCACGATCCTGGCCAAAGGCGAGGAGATGGGGCTTGATCTGAGCCGGATCACGAAGGCGGCGGTTTCTGCCGGCCCGCTTTTTCCGCAAATGCGCGCCGCCTATGAGGCGCGCGGCATCCTTTGCCGTCAATGCTATGGCACCGCCGATGCAGGGCTGATCGCCTATGAAACCGCTGAAAGCACCGATGGCATGATCGTGGATGAGGACGTGATCGTCGAGATCGTCACCCCCGGCACCGGTGATCCGGTGGCCGTGGGCGAAATTGGCGAGGTTCTGGTCACGGTTCTGAACCCCGACTACCCGCTTTTGCGGTTCTCCACCGGCGACCTGAGCGCAATTTTGCCCGGTCAAAGCCCTTGCGGGCGCACCAATACGCGGATCGTTGGCTGGCGCGGACGGGCGGATCAGGCCACAAAAGTCAAAGGCATGTTCATCCGCCCCGAACAAGTGGCCACTTTGGTCGCCCGCCACGCGGATGTCGCAAAGGCGCGTGTCGAGGTGCACCGGACGGATGGCGGTGACGAAATCACAGTGCAGCTTGAAACCAACGCAACCGATCCGGCGGCGTTTCAGGTATCGGTGTCCGAGATCCTGAAACTGCGCGCCAAGATTGATCTTGTGGCCATCGGCACCCTGCCCCGCGACGGCGTTGTCGTCTCAGACCAGCGACCTGCGCTTGAGCAAGCGGTCGCAGGCGAATAACCGGTGCGCATACGACCACCATCAAATGCAAAAGGACAGGCCATGACCTGTCCTTAAATACCGAGACGGCATAACGGGCTTAGTTTGTCCCCGTTGTGCTCGAACCTTCCTCTTCCGCCAACAAAGATGCCAAAACAAGCACACCAGCGCCGATGGCGATATAAGTAATCCCGTTGATAACTGTCGCCGTTCCGATAGGTGTCGTTGGCGTCACTTCAACAATACGTTCTTCCTGCGCAAAACCAGGTGCGGCGGCAAGCATGAGTGCGGCCGTCAGTGGCAAAAGACGTTTCATGTTCCTGATTTCCCTCTGTAGAGCGTTTCACCTCGGAAAATACACACATCAGCGTTGTAATACAATCGCTTGGCATTCCCCTTTGGCGACCTTCCGCGTTGACGTTCACTTTAGTTGAGCATTTCGATCACGAAATACCCGATCTGCGGCGAGACCCACTGCCTCGACGCAACAATAACCCCAGCTTCGTTAAGACTGTATGAATTTTCGAAACTAACCTTTGATGATGCACAGCTTTCGCGCATCGTCCGCTCAGACGTCCGGCTTACGCGGCAACCAAAGCTTTGCGCTATGATGTGATTTTCACCATCGAGATAACGATGAACCCTTGCAGAAGAGGCGGCGCCCGCCGGAAGCGCATCGCCCATTTCGCCTGTGTCCGCTGTCATCAGATCAAACCCAAATCCCCGCGTTGCAACGACGATACCGTCACGCAGACTGATCGCCAATCCATCCGCTGTGAGATATGTCTCTACGCCCTGATTGATTTCGACCCGGGACAGGATGGCAACCGCATCGCGGGACGGCACTTCGAGAAGCAAGAGGCGGTTTTCACTGCGGGCAAGGATTTCCGGCGTCAGCGACGCGCGCAGAACATCCGCAGTCACGGCTGGCTGTTCTGGGGCGGTGAGCCCTGCCAACAGGTCAGGTATCGTCGGCAGATCACTCGGCGTATTGCCGCAAGCGGCCAGCACGAGCAATGCTGCAAAAGTATAGCGTAGGCGCAGAGTATTCATCGCCAGAACCTCCCCCAACTGCCGCTGAGATCGTTTTCATGGTAGGCGCGGACGGTCTCATAAAGGCGGTCGGCAACTTGTAACCGCGCGCCACCATCTCTGGTGATTGGGCGCAATGTCAGCTGATCGACGCGCCTTGAGGGCGTTCCGAGAAAATATTCCAGCGGAAAGGAAAACCGCAGGCCTTTGTCAAAGGACCCTTCGCCGAAATCATCAAACGACACGTCAGTGAAGGTCGCAAAAGCACCCACACGCCAGCCATTGTCAAATTCACGATCAAGCGAGACTGTCGCGCCATAATCCCCCGCGAGATAGCGCCCGACATCAATCTGACCGTGGAGATTGTTTTCAAACGCGTAATAGGCCGAGACATGGCCCGTCACGACATCATAGGCCTGAAAGCCAAAGAGCTGGTCAAAATCCCTTTGTTTGGCGTAGTTCAGCTCTGCACCAAGGCCCAAGCGGCTTTGCACCGGTTTCCACAGAATTTCGGTTGAAAGCCCGCCATACATGGATTCAAGATAGCCACCGGTGATCCGGCCATAGTAGTCCGGCGCGAGATTGAATTGATATCGTGCTGTCAGCTCTGTCATGGCAGGATCGCCCGCTGCGGCATAGCTGGCCCCTTCGGTCCTGACCCGTTGAATAACCGAGTCGCTGCCGCGACCTTCCCCTACATTGCCCCCCAATGGTTTGCGCAGGCGTCCCGCAACCTGCAAGCCAGGTGCAACATCATAACTGGCCGCCAGCTCAAGCCCGATGTCCGCACGGATCGGGCTGTCAGGATCGAAGTAGGAGGTCGCCACATAGGGACCCAAGCGCCAAAGGAACCGGGGGTACAGACCCTCAGCAGCAGCGGTGCCCTGCCCTATGTCTGCGGCATCTTCAATCTGCGCGCGCGCAAGTGATTTTCGCGCGTTGTCCGGATCAAACTCCAGCTGTTCGATGTCGGTCCGGCGCAATTGCACGGCTGATGCCCTGATCCCCCCGACCACGGGGACGATCGTAAATTCCTCCACAGAGGCCGGCATGAGCTTGGTCAGAATGCGTGCGGTCCGCCCGACCGCTTCCGCACCAGCACCGTATGTTTCATTGCGGATCAACACGGTGACTGCGGTCGGTTCAATCGTCATCGCCTCAAGCGTCATGCCCTCGAATGCCAGCAATCGCTGCAGATTGTCGCGCAGAATTTCCGTGCCATCCTCTTGCTGGGTCCAGTTCAGGGATCGCGGATTTGTCGCAGCGCGCGGCACCACCGGCGTTGGGCGCTGACCCGTGCCGCCATTGGCCAAGGGGGTCTTGGGATTCAACGCAAAGGTTAAGCCCGCCGCAAATTCTGAACCATACAGATAATGCGCCTGTAGCGTCGCATTTTCTGACACCGCGTAAGAGAGGCCAAAATTGAAAGGCGAAGCGCGTTCGAACAGGTCGCGTTGCGGGATCCGTTCAGGCAGATAGGCATCAGACGAATACTCGGCCATCAGACTAAGATCATCCGTGGCCTGCCATTGAAGGCCACCAAAAAACGCAGCATCACCCCGGAACCAGCGCGCGCTTTCGATCTGTCCACCGGTTCCCGTAAATCCGTCCGGGCGGGTTTCGAAGCTGTCATCAATCAAGCCAAGCGGATTTGTGAAGCCATCGAAGGACCCCAAGCGCCCCCATCCAAGCCCGGCGGTTGCGTCAATTGTCGGGGTCAATTGTTTGGTGGCGACGATATATTCAGAAGAATAAACCCCGGTTCCAATAAAATCCCGCAGGCCCACCGCGATAGCCGGTACCACGACCCCTTCATCAACCACGCGGTAGCGCAGGTCGAATGACCGATCAAAAAGCCCAATACCCCCAACCTCCGGCGCGTTTTCAATGTTGGCATATCGAAAGCTGCCCGACAAACGGGGCGTGATCTGAAAGCTGAGTGTGGTGCGCGTGCTGCCTGCAAAAGAGCTCAGGGTCGCAGCCAGTTCGGCATCATCAGCGCTGCGCGCCGTTGGCATATCAATCAGGCCGGGGGTGCCGTAGAGGTTATAGTGATAGGACGTGTCGCCCGCATCCCCTTCGGCGTGCACCATGCTTGCACAAAGCAGCGCCAAAGCGCATCCGCTATGCAGCGCATGCTTGGAACTGGAATTGGATCCTCCGCGATCTGACCGCATCTTTCCCTCATTGAACGCGCTACGAATGGGGTACACGTCAGGTTGCTCAATGACAATCGGCATGCCCTCCCTCTCAAGGACTGACACAAAACCAAACTGGTGTAGGCTCTGTCCCCTCCGCCACTTGAACCCAAGCAGAATGCATTGCTGCGGCAATTCATCGAAAATTTGCATCCGGCAACGTGACCGATGCTGCGACAATTCTTGCATTAAGAACGGACCATAACCGAATACAGCACTTTTGCGATCATGGGCATTCCTGGCAGTATCGACCACTTAGAGACCCTGCTCACGAAAATCGAGCCCGCTGTAAACCAACAACTTGCGTACCTAGTTGTCCCAACTGAAAGGGTAAATGCTACCGAAATTATTTTTCAATTCCTCATCATCTCGTTTGTTGCTGGAATTTTCTTCGGGTTCTACTCTTGTGTAATTGCCGCCCACGAGGATTTCCATATCTTTGCCCTATTTTCCATTTTGGGTGCCACCCTACGCCTTGCTGCGGCCCTCTTGGTTGGGTATTTTGGTGGTGATGGATTAGTGACATACGGACCACTCATCGCAGCAGCGGGTATAATCGTCATGGCCATGCAACTATTCTACTGCATCCGCCGCTACGATGAGTGCAATCTGCGCCGTATCTCGGTCGATATGCAAACCATGCGCGAGATGCTTGGCTTCGTGGGTTGGACACTGTTCGGACAATTCACGACCGTATGCAGATCCCAAGCTATTACTATTCTAATAAATCAGGCATACAATCCAGCAACGGTTGCTGCACGCGCTCTGTCCTTCATAATTCACTCTCAGGTCTTAACCTTTTCCCAAAATTTTTCCTCAGTGCTTAACCCGGCGATCATAAAAGCTCATGCCGCAGGAGAAAACGAAAGGAACTCTCGCTTATCAATTTTGGATCAAGACTTTGTTTCTTTCTATCCTGGATCATAACCTTGCCGTTGATTGCTTTGGCACCAAGAGTATTGATCTGTGGTTAGGAGAATATCCTGAAGAAACAGTTCTTTTCACCCGCCTTGCTCTAATTGAGGGAGTAATTATCTCGATAAGCTTTCCACTCATGACTGCAGTGCGAGCAGTCGGCGAGATGCGAAGTTATGAGATAATCCTAGGTAGTTTACAGATTAGCATTCTATTTTTTTCATGGATAATAGTGGAAATCTGGTTACCCTGCCTATTCTGTTTTCATTTTGGCAATATTGGTTAATTTCTCAATGTTTTTCGCGCGTCTACTGCTCGTAGCCAAAATGACAAACCTGTTGGTCGTCATTTACGTGCAAAGAACACTTTTTCCCGTAGTGTTAGTTGTGGCTGCATCATCAGCTTTGACTTTGGGGTGGTGCATGCATTTCCCAGTGCCAACACATTTGAGCTGCGGATTGGCTCAATCATAGGAATATTCTCTATCTTAGTGTTACCCAGCCTTACAGTGCTGTTGCTCGGCCTAACCCGTGTTGAACAGAAATATTTATGGGGTATGATCCGAAGTCACTCCCGTCGGGGAAGTCCTAACTAATGAAGATACTTACCCTCGGGGGCACTGGTGCAATTGGTACTGAGTTGGCTGACTTGCTCACGCAAGCAGGACACGATGTATACATCACAACCCGTCAAATTCAGCACTCCGTCGATAGGCGTACTTATATTAGGGGGGATGCTAAGTCGGATACCTTTCTGAAGCAATTTTTGCACGAGCCCTGGGATGTAATTGTTGACTTCATGGTCTACGACGACACTTCCTCCTTCGCGCGTCGGACCTATCCTCCTTGGCGCGACGCAGCAATATATCTTTACGAGCACGGCGCGAGTATTCGCAATAGTGACACTCTCTTGACAGAGCGGTCACCACGACTTCTCGATGTATCTGAGGATGCACAATATCTCTCGACTGATGAAAATGCGCTGACAAAAGCAAGGCAGGAGAATCTGCTTCGAGCTTCAGGTAAATTGAATTGGACAATCATCCGGCCCTACATAACCTTTGGTGAAGGACGGCTTCAACTCGGAACACTGGAGAAGGAGGGTTGGCTCTATCGGGCACTGCAGGGTCGTAGCATAGTATTCTGTGAGCAACTGATGGAGAAATCCACCACACTAACGGACAGCTCCGAAGTCGCTGGCATGATAGAAAGTCTAATAGGACGCTTGGAGCACTTGGCGAAGACTACAACATCACAGGGGTCTCTACCGTCACGTGGGGAGAGGTACTCTCACTTTATCTTGATGATTTAGAACTACATATTGGAACGAGGCCCAAGGTTTTATTGCAGGATCTACAGTCCTTTTGTAACTCGGCGGGGTCAGTGCATCAGGTGATTTATGACCGAATGCATGTAACTGTAAGTTCGATCTCAAAGATTGGGCAATTCATAGATTTATCGAAGAGCTGCCGATCCGATGCCGATTCTCAGGTCTCACTGCACGTTCTGGACCAAACCGAGTGCCTTTCTCCCGATCGATCAGCAAAGTAGCCCGAAATGATAGAGCCCTTGGTGAATTTTCGAAGGTATACGAAATTAGAGGATGAGAAAAGTCGATAGTATTTCCTATCGACTAATCCCGCTTACCCTGATGCAGAAAATGAGGAGGCGTGATGTACTACACCGACGAAAAACAGGCTCAGATTGTGGTCATCTGCCCAATGGCGCGCATGGAGTAAAGAGAGTAATTGTATCTCCTGGAGCTACGAACTTGACTTTCGTAGGAAGTGTTCAAACAGATCCTTTTTTCAACTCTATTCTGCTGTCGATGAAAGGTCACTGCTTACATGGCCTGCGGCATGGCAGCGGAACTTAATGAGCCAGTAGCAATTAGCTGTACAGGAGCGACAGCATCGAGGAATTACTCTGTCTGCCTAACTGAGGCTTACTATCGTACTTTGCCGGTTTTGGCAGTCACATCAACTCAGATGCAGTCGCGCATTGGTCATCTTGTAGCGCAGGTTATAGACCGTGGTGTAATACCCAATGACGTGGTGAAGGTGGGTGTCGACCTGCCGATCGTGAAAGATGATGACGATGCTTGGGATTGCGAATTGAAAGTGAATTCGTGCAATCTTGGAACTGAGGCGACGTAGTGGTGGACCAGCGGCATATTAACCTCCCGACACTTTATAGCCGCAATTTCTCTTTCAGAAAACTACCAGTATACCGCGCCATTAATAGGTGGACCTTAGAAGATGACGCACTTCCACCGTTGCAGGGGCGGGGTCGGTGTGTTCATCGGCTCCCATAAGCGCTGGACAGCAGCGGAAACAGAGGCCCTCGAAAGCTTCTGTGAATACAACAATGCGGCTGTCTTCTGCGACCACACGAGTGTCTACAATGGAAAGTACCGCATAGTGAGCGCACTCCTCGGGGGTCAGGAAAGCACGAGTAAATCCAGCATTCGACCAGACATTCACATTCGCTATCGGGGAAGTAACCGGAGACTATGATACTCAAGCCATGATCGGAAAGAAGTGCGGCGGGTTAGCCTCGACGGAGAATTCAGGACCCTTTCCGTAAACTTCGTAACGTATTTGAAATGCCTGAGGAACGCTTCTTCCGTATCTACTCCAACAATACAACGAAGGACACGGCGTTCACCAACGTGCAGTTAAGCTAGACGCAATGCGGCCCAAGCTCCCTGAAGTACCATTTTCAAACATTTTGCTGGCCTCACAAATTGCGCACCTGGATCCCTGATAGCTCAGTAATGCATTGGTCCCACTTGAACAGTTTGCAGCCGGAATTTCTTTGAACTTCCGCAAAGTGTCACTTCCGCCTCAAACGTTGGTGGGTTTGGCATTGATGGCTGCATGTCGTCACTCATCGGTGCGTCGCTGGTCAACCCAGATAAGATCCATTATATTATAATCGGTGATCTTGCCTTTTTTTACGACATGAATGTGCTTGGAAATCGTCACCTCGGCTCAAATGTCCGCATCCTTCTCGTGAACAACGGCAAGGGCACGGAATTCCTCAACATGGGCACTCGGGGTCCTACTATGCACATGACGCCGATAAGTTCGTCGCCGCTGATGGGCATTTGGGAAAAAATCGCGGGATCTCGTCAAGGGATATGCAGAAGCGCTCGGGTTCAAATATCTCAGCATATCGTCGAAGGAAGAAAGGATCTAAGGTTTTCGAAGACTTTCTCTTACACCCAGTAAGCAAGATAGACCCCTGCTGGTCGAGGCTTTCGTAGAGGCAGAAAGTGAGAGCGAGGCCCTTAGAGCAATTAGGAGCATCGCAGTAGATCCCAGACGTCAAGCGCGAACTGCTATCAAGAGTATCATAGGGCCCAAGGGCATGAAAATCGCTCGCAAATTCCTAAGGTGATGATCACTGATAGATTTCCAATTTTCGCTCAAAAACAACTAAATAATTTCGTCCGATAGGAAGTCATAGATTTAATCCCAATGACTGCGCGCAAAGCTTGAGGAAGCAGGGCTTAGGTTGGAAAATGGATTGGGCTTAGTTATTCGAAAAACTCGCATCTTTTCGGTGGCAAGAGTCAGAATATTCTTGCTGTTGTCAGCGGCTCACAAACAAAAAATATCAACAAATTAGTAAACCTTGGTTGATTGTTGTCAGAACGTTAAAAATGTCGTAATTGCACCTTAATATTCACTTCTACGGCCTAAAATTCGCCATAAAGCGATTGTACCACAAATTGAAAGTTTAACATTTCTTAGGAGAGAACATGCCGCGCTTTACCAATGAAGCTACAGGTTTTTATGGCCTGCAAACAGAAACCGACAATGGTGAATATTTTATTGTCCAGTATGACGGGTCGGGCACGGAAGTCGTCGACGGCGTCGACATCAATATCATGCGGCCAGGTGTAGGCGTCATTAATGATCAGACCTACACTGATTCCGTCGGTTCATATGACTTCAACGCGACCCAAGTCGCCGCTTATAATGAACCAGCAACTGAGGATACTCTTGAGTTCAACGGCTACAAAGTTCTCTTTGAGGATCTTCAGTAAGCGGACGTCTCATCATCTGGACCGTTGATGCGAGCGGTGCATACGTTTCCCAGAAAGAGATCGCCAATGATGCCGCTGCGATCCGTGACGCGGAAATCCTGTTCCAGTCAACTCGATGACGTTAGCGGCGATTTTGGCGCAAGCCGAAACAGATCAACGCCAACAATCAGCCGACATTGATTTTATCATAACGCAGCAGATGTCGATCTAATCTCTGAAGACGGCGTGTATGCTATTGTCGTTACAGCCAATGCGATCGACATCAATATCCACGCGGCCAGGTATAAACGTCATTAATGATCAGACCTACACTGATTCCGTCGGTCCTATGACTTCAACGCGACCCAAGTCGCCGCTTATAATTGAACCAGCAACATTGAGGATTTACTCTTTGAGTTCAACGGCTACAAAGTTTTCTCTTTGAGGATTCAGTAAATGGACGTTCATCATCTGGACCGTTGATGCGAGCGGTGCATACGTTGTCCCAAGAAGAGATCACCAATGATGCCGCTGCGATCCGTGACGCGGAAATCCTGTTCACAGTCCAACTCGATGACGTTGGCGGCGATTTTGGCGCAGAACCGACAGATCCAACGCCCAACAATCAGCGACATTGATATTAACGCAGCAGATGTCGATCTAATCTCTGAAGACGGCGTATGCTATTGTCGATACAGCCAATGCGATCGACATCAATATCACGCAACCGGGTGTAGGCGCGGCGTCATTAATGATCAGACCTACACTGATTCCGTCGGTTCATATGACTTCAACGCGACCCAAGTCGCCGCTTATAATGAACCAGCAACTGAGGATACTCTTGAGTTCAACGGCTACAGAAGTTCTCTTTGAGGATTCAGTAAGCGGACGTCTCATCATCTGGACCGTTGATGCGAGCGGTGCATACGTGTCCCAAGAAGAGATCACCAATGACTGGCCGCTGCGATCCGTGACGCGGAAATCCTGTTCCAAGTCCAACTCGATGACGTTGGCGGCGATTTTGGCGCAGAACCGACAGATCCAACGCCAACAATCAGCGACATTGATATTAACGCAGCAGATGTCGATCTAATCTCTGAAGACGGCGTATGTATGCTATTGTCGATACAGCCAATGCGATCGACATCAATATCACGCGGCCAGGTGTAGGCGTCATTAATGATCAGACCTACACTGATTCCGTCGGTTCATATGACTTCAACGCGACCCAAGTCGCCGCTTATAATGAACCAGCAACTGAGGATACTCTTGAGTTCAACGGCTACAAAGTTCTCTTTGAGGATTCAGTAAGCGGACGTCTCATCATCTGGACCGTTGATGCGAGCGGTGCATACGTTTCCCAAGAAGAGATCACCGGTGATGCCGCTGCAATCCGTGACGCGGAAATCCTGTTCCAAGTCCAACTCGATGACGTTGGCGGCGATTTTGGCGCAGAACCGACAGATCCAACGCCAACAATCAGCGACATTGATATTAACGCAGCAGATGTCGATCTAATCTCTGAAGACGGCGTGTATGCTATTGTCGATACAGCCAATGCGATCGACATCAATATCACGCGGCCAGGTGTAGGCGTCATTAATGATCAGACCTACACTGATTCCGTCGGTTCATATGACTTCAACGCGACCCAAGTCGCCGCTTATAATGAACCAGCAACTGAGGATACTCTTGAGTTCAACGGCTACAAAGTTCTCTTTGAGGATTCAGTAAGCGGACGTCTCATCATCTGGACCGTTGATGCGAGCGGTGCATACGTGTCCCAAGAAGAGATCACCAATGATGCCGCTGCGATCCGTGACGCGGAAATCCTGTTCCCAGTCCAACTCGATGACGTTGGCGGCGATTTTGGCGCAGAACCGACAGATCCAACGCCAACAATCAGCGACATTGATATTAACGCAGCAGATGTCGATCTAATCTCTGAAGACGGCGTGTATGCTATTGTCGATACAGCCAATGCGATCGACATCAATATCACGCGGCCAGGTGTGGCGTCATTAATGATCAGACCTACACTGATTCCGTCGGTTCATATGACTTCAACGCGACCCAAGTCGCCGCTTATAATGAACCAGCAACTGAGGATACTCTTGAGTTCAACGGCTACAAAGTTCTCTTTGAGGATTCAGTAAGCGGACGTCTCATCATCTGGACCGTTGATGCGAGCGGTGCATACGTGTCCCAAGAAGAGATCACCAATGATGCCGCTGCGATCCGTGACGCGGAAATCCTGTTCGACAACGATGGTCTCGATGATGTTGCAGGCATTGGCGCTACCCTCATAGAGGACGGCGGCACCGTCGCTTTGACAGAAGGGCCCACGGGGCAATACTTTGTCAATGAGGGCAATGGACCCGTTGCTCTTACAGGTGTCTCGCCTGAAGGTACCCTACCCGTTACTTCGCAGCTAGCAACTGAAACGGCAGCAGACACGTTCATCTGGACGGCTGTTGAAGCGGTGGAGGACGACGATGTAGATGGCGGCTACCAGCTGCTTTGGGAGATCACAAGCTCTGAGAATGGTTCATTGCAAGGCATCGATATTTGGACGTTTACTGAAGCTGGTGTTTTTGAATCTGATACAGGTGCACCTGAGCTTTTTGACTACTTTGACGGGCTCGCATAAGAGTAAATCAGAGTTCAAGCGAACAGTAGTCGCAAACTTATAAGAAATGTCTCGGCGGTTTTGTAGTAATTTTCGAAACCGCCGAGTTTTCAGCATTTGTGCCTTTGGTCGCTTAAGGCTAATCATAGGCTGCCCTGAGCCCCAAGTTTCTCCAGCTTCGCACGGAGTCCTTGGGGTTAAATCTTTGGCGTTAGGCCGCCATCTTGTCCATCGCCTTTCTCTGCAAAAATTCCATCGGGGTGAGGTTGCCCAATGCTGAATGTGGTCTGCGCCAGTTGTAATCCTCCTGCCATTCTTCAAGCGTTTTGCGGGCATCGCGCAATGTGCCAAACAGCGTTTCGTTGAGGCATTCGTCTCGCAGCTTGCCGTTGAAGCTTTCGATGAAGCCGTTCTGCTGGGGCTTTCCAGGCGCGATATAGTGCCAATCGATGCCCGTTTCCTGAACCCATTTGAGGATCGCCATGCTGGTGAACTCAGTGCCGTTGACCGACACGATTGTCTTCGGCATGCCACGTTCTGCGATCACCTTGTCCAGCTCACGTGCAACGCGGTGTCCGGACAGCGACGTGTCGGCCACCAGCACCAAGTTCTCGCGGCTGAAGTCATCAACGACTGCCAAGATGCGAAACCTGCGACCGTCTGTCAGCGCATCTGACACGAAGTCCAAGCTCCACCGTTGGTTTGGGCCATCCGGCAGCACCATTGGCTTCCTTGTGCCCAAAGCACGCTTTCTGCCACCTCTGCGGCGCACCTGCAGCTTCTCTTCACGGTAGATGCGCCTCACTTTCTTGTGGTTCACCTCAAAACCTTCTCGCGAGATCATCACGTGGATGCGGCGGCAACCAAACCGACGCCGTTCCCTCGAAACGCGTTTGATGGCATCCCGCAGTTCGGCATCATCGCCACGACGCGACAGATACCGCACCGTTGACCGATCAACTTGCAGCACATCGCACGCCCGTCGCTGGCTCACCTGATGAACATCCATCAAATGCGCCACAGCCTTCCGCTTCCCAACGGGCGTCACCATTTTTTTGAATTGATGTCTCGCAACATCGCGTTGTCCAGCATCTGTTCGGCCAACAGCTTCTTCAGCTTGCCGTTCTCATCTTCCAACGCCCGCAATCGCTTCGCGTCAGACGGCTCCATGCCGCCATACTTCGATTTGTATTTGTAGAACGTCGCAGAACTGATCCCGTGCCGCCGACATACATCAGCGGTCTTCTCACCAGCTTCCTGTTCCTTGATCATCGCTATGATCTGTTCGTCCGTAAATCGTGCCTTCATTTGTCCGTCCTTTTGTTGGGCGGACTCTACACAAATCTGGAGGAGTTTTAGGGGCGCGGTCACAACGAACTCTTCATGTTTGAGGCTCTTTATCGTAATCGCTAATCCTCCACTTTCCTAATTTTAGGGCCAAAACCCCTTCACCGGGGGGGGTCGAGTGGGGAGGTGGGGAGAGGGTGGTGAAAAAAAAAAAGAAAGACGTCGATCGAGAGGGGGTTTGGAAAGACAGTGTGGGGGTAATTCGGGGTCAAAAAAGTGTAAAGGGGAGAAAAAACAAAAAGGAAACTAAAAACGGACGGAATAGGGGTTGGGGAGAGATTGGCAACATTTCATAACTCGCTATACAAGTGTCCGAAGGCCTAACTGCCGGATGCGGTGTTGGGGTGTAAAAAAATAAAAGGGGGTCCTACTCTGTCGTTCTTTTGACAAGACCCCGGGGAAAAGAGAAGAGGAGGAAAAGAGGGAATTGAGAAAGAGAATTGGAAGAAAATAAGGGAAAAAAGGAAAATAGAGGGAGAGATGGAATTAGAAAAGGGAAGAGGGAGAAAAGAGGTTATTGTGTTCTGAGGACAAGAAGGAAATGACGAACTTAAAATTTGGACTAGACTAATCAAACGAAAGAGTTACCGATGAAAATCGCAATTTTAACGCAGCCCTTGGGTCATAACTATGGCGGAATAATGCTAGCTTGGGCGTTGCAGAAAGTTCTCAAGAATGACGGTCATGAAGTGCAAACAGTTGATCGCCGCGCGAATAGGTAAACTTTCTATTCTCTCTAATTCGTATAGTTTTGCGAGTGGCACGCCGGATATCTCGTGCTAAGGAAGAACCAATTTTTCTTGAACGCCATTTGACCAAAATTTCAACGAACACAAAGCAGTTCATTGACAAAAATATTATTATCTCAAAACCAATTTTCAGCACGGCCAAACTTGCCAAACATTTTCGAGATAAGGATTTTCAATTGGCAATCGTTGGAAGTGATCAGACATGGAGGCCAAAGTATTCACCAGACATCTATAATTATTTCTTCGATTTTCTTGCAACCAAAGACAGTACAAAAATTAGAAGAGTAGCGTATGCCTGTTCTTTTGGCGTAGACAGGTGGGAATTCACACAGAAACAAACTAACCGCTGCAAAGAACTCGCGCAGAAATTTGACGCGATAAGTGTGCGCGAGACAACCGGAGCCTTTCTATGCAAACAAAATCTAAACCTACATGCCCACTCCGTACTTGACCCAACGCTACTCTTATCGATGAAAGAGTATAACCAACTATGTGACGGGACTGAGCGGATTTTTGGAGGGGATTACATCTATGCGTACATACTGAATCGTAGCGAGGAAAAGCTAAACATCATTCAAAACATCATGCAATATCTTGAAAGTCCATGTTACGATATTTGGGGTAGCGTTAGTAGACGCGACTACATACAAAATTTGGAGCGCTCTGAGCCACTTCCACCTGTAGAAAAATGGCTAGCAGGCTTTAGGCACGCCCAATTTGTGGTAACAGACTCAGTACCATGGAGCCATATTTTCGATTATTTTCAATAAACCATTTATCGCGCTCAACAACCCAGGACGGGGATCATCACGCTTTGAAAGCCTTTTTTCACAGCTTCACTTGAATGAAAGATTTATAGATACTTCAAATACTTCACTTGACCTTGAAAACCTTTCCCATAAACCAAAGTGCGAGGACGAAATCAAGAAATTACGCAGGGATTCACTTTCATTTTTGAGGAATAACCTTTGAGCAAATTACAGAAATCATCCAAGGAATGTGAAACACAGCCCAAAAAATATTGTCCCGTATCGGTGGTCATTCCAACTTGTGACCGTCCAATAGATATGCTGGTCGAAGCAATTGACTCTGTTTTCTCCCAAAGTCACGCACCCCAAGAAGTAATTATAGTCGATAATGGCGGAGCTGGAGTAGACGCCTCTGTCCTTCCTACGGACGTGAACTATTTTCGAATAAAGCCATACGTCGGTGTATCCATTGCCAGAAACTTTGGCGCAGCATTTTCAAAGGTGAATATATCGCTTTTCTCGACGATGATGATACGTGGTCTTCAAACTTTTTGGCCGACTGCTTCAAAGTTTTGTCCGAAGACACTGCGAGATGTGTCTATACAGGCATTTATTCAATGACTGGTCCTTCGGCCCAATGCGTACAACAACCAACAAAGGAGAATTTTTCTATAAAGACGTTGCTGCGCCATAATGTGGGTGCCAGCGGACAGAATTTCTTGATCTGCCGAAAACTATTTTGGACCGTAGGCGGATTTGACCAAAACCTACAGCTCTCCGAAGATAGAGATCTCGGAATAAAGGTCATCCTCTCTGGTGCAAATATTGGTTTTTCCCACAAAAGCAAAGTCTATTTAAGGCCATCGGACGGGCGTGCGCGCCTAACTGCCAGGCATCCGCGGCGGTTTACTCTTTTATGGCGTTACAAATCAAATGTTTCTTTAATACATTGTTGTTACCTAGTGCTTTTATTTTCACTGTCTTGGGTAAAAAGGGTATTTTGGGAAGTTCTTGAGATGACCAAGTCTTGGGTCAGGACTCATAACGAATAGATGACGGTTGTGGCGAGAGCGATTGGTGGGAGGAAGACCATGGGACATTGGTCCTATCTGGTTGCGACCCGCCGCCAATCTTTCAGTCTGCCGAACATGATTTCGATGCGATTGCGCCGCTTGTATCTGCGTTTAGCGTATCGCATTAGTTTGGCCCGCGATTTCTGAAAGGGGATGTATGTGGCCTTATACCCCAGTCTTGTGGGCCTTGTCGGAACCAATCAGCATCATAGTCGCGATCCTGGCGCAGCCATTCGGTCCTTGGAAGGCTGCTCAATAGTGTCCGCGCGCTAATGTCATCGCTGACCTGCCCGGGCCGTGACAAAGAAGCTGATGGGCTGTCCCCGGCCGTTACTGACCTCATGAAGCTTCGTATTTATGCGGGCCTTGGTGTCCAGCCTAACCAGACGTCCAGCCCCCTTTTGACGCCTATATTGAACGCGTGCGGCGTGCCCTCAAATAGGTGACATCCACCGCCCAACAGTCGAAACGAGGTTTCGATGAGAGGGGATCATGGCTATTTTTTTGCGCGCCGTCATCTCCAGCCAAAGCCATCATCATCTGTGCACAGACACCTTTCTTGCTCCATCACTTCCAGCGATCGTACAGCGTCTTGAGCGGGCCGTATTCTTTTGATGTATCTCGCCACCATAAATCATTGCGATTGATGAAGGGTCTCCCGCCGAGTACGCGTCGATCATCAACGTGAGGTTTGCCATTGAACTTGGAAAATAGGAGGCCAGACGTACCAGCTGCGCGTCATTCAGCCAATATAGGTCACCTATATCGCCACCCGATGCTCGACCCGTGGTCGACGAAGCCCGGAGGAAAACAACGGGGTCTGAGCCTAACCTGTCGAAACCATGCTCGACCAACTCAACAATTGGCAACGTGTTACAAATCGATATCGAAGGTGTCCAAAGTTCACTTTCCTGCAATCGCACCTATCGTTGTATTATTCTATTGCATATAGGGCCTCAGCCTCTAAGGATTAAAAACCGATAGGCAAAATTATTGGAGATGTCAGTGCGAATACTCGTGATCTGTAAGACACTTAGCAGGGGCGGAGCTGCAGCAGGCGCTCGCAATTTAATTTCTGCGTTATCCACCAGCGGTGCAGAAATTATCACCTTAGAGGGAGTTAAAGAACAATCAAAATATTCAAAATCAATCCGGTTCGTTGAGCGCGCATTAGAGCGATCCATTTTTGGACAAAACATACATTGCTTATCTCTTGCCAGTCCAATGATTGACTTGGAAAGTGTAGTGGCGAAATATGCTCCTGATATCATTCAATTATGTGACGTAAGCGGAAATGTAATTGATTTCCAGAAATTACATAAAGTTTCAGTTCCGGTTGTTCATCGTCTAAGCGACTTCTGGCCATATAACGGCGCTTTCCACTACCAGACCAAGTCAACCCAAAAAAGGCGTGTTGCTGATTTTTTGCATAGTAAACAAATCTATTCTGGAAGAAATGCCCCTGATATGCTAGTTGCACCATCGGAGTGGCTGCTTAGGAATATTTGTGGCGCATACAATCGTTCATTCATCAGAAATGCTGTCGATTTACATTACGCAACTTCCAATCATTTTCCGGAAAAAAGCTGCGTACGGTTGGGATTTATATCGAATTGGGCGTTCGACCCAAGAAAAGGATTCAAAGCTTGCCCAGTTCTCTTAATAACATATCAAACATTTTAGGACGCACTGTTGAGCTACATGTATTCGGTCGCACGGTAGGTAAGGATAAGTTGGAAATACCGGGCGTAAAAATAAAATTTCATGGCAGTTTCTCTCCCAAATCACTTAAATCTACTTATAACAATATAGACATACTACTATGTCCATCAATCTTTGATAACTCCCCAAATGTTGTTACCGAGGCACTTTCTTTTGGAATACCCGTTATTGGTCAATCGGGAACAGGAATTGAATCATACATCCCAACCCGCTGCGGATTTATATTTGATTTCCATTCAGAAGACAGAGAAAAGCATCTTAATATTTCTGATAAAATCATTCAGATTTTAGAAAATTATCCTGAATTTTCAAAATCAGCCCACAAGTTTTCTGAGACATGTCTGAGCCCAGTCAGGATTGGACAAGACTATCTTAATCTTTATAGCAACTTGCTTTCACAAACCCATTCCCATCGAACATAAACTAGGTGTTTGATCCCATGGTTTGATGGCGCGATCCTTTCGAAGGAATGGAAGGAAGCAATATGGGACAAGTTCGCCATGGGAGCGCCACGATCACGTACGCCGTCAGAGCTGCAATACAGTGATCGCAAGCTTCGCTCTCGCAGCTGAGTAAAGTGCTGGGCATCAACCCCAAAACCGTCGCGAAGTGGCGCAAGCGTGCGACGGTTGAAGACTTGAAGACTGGGCCGAAGGAGCCGCGTTCGACCGTTCTTACTGAAGCTGAGGAGGCAATGATCGTTGCCTTCCGGCGGCACACGCTGCTGCCGCTGGACGACCGCCTCTATGCTCTTCAGCCGTCAATTCCGCAGCTAACACAGTCAGCGCTACATCGGTACCTTCAGCGGCACGGCATCTCGCGCGTGCAGGATGTTGAAGGCGATGAGCCAAAACGGCAGCTGTTCAGACGATACGCTATCCACTGCCCGGCAGGCAAATTGCAGTTCAAATCTGCCGAGAGGGGCTTCTTTCATATCGACATCGCCGAGGTTCAGACGGCGGAGGGCAAGCTCCACCTCTTCGTGGGTATTGACTGGACCAGCAAATTCGCAGTCACCCAACTCGTGGACAAGGCAGATCGTAAGACCGCATGGGAGTTCCTCGAACATCTGCTCGAAGCCGTCCCCTATCGCATCCACACGATCTTGACTGACAACGTTATTCAGTTCGCAGATCAGCCCCGCAACAGAAACAAAGCTTCGTCCCCGCAGATGCGCTTCGACATGATATGCGAAGCCAACGGGATCGAGGATCGGCTGATGAAGCCCAACCACCCGTGGAACAATGGCCAAATCGAGCGGATGAACCGAACGATTAAGGATGCAACAGTGAAACGACACCATTACGACAGCCATGATCAGCTGCGCACGCACCTCGCCAACTTCATCGCCTCAGATAACTTCGCCCGCAGACTCAAGATGCTCAGCGGCCTCTCGTCCTACGAATACATCTGCAAGATCTGGACCCAGAGCCAGATCGATTCATTCTGAACCCAATCCACCAGATACCAGGACTGAACACCTGAGCGGAAACACAAAGTCCTTTATCAACAAATAACATACACAAAAGTCCTAGTAACACTTTGACGCAGTACACTCTCTATGCAACGTTCTTTAACTTATCATGTTAGAGTACGATAAATCGTTTAGTATTTCAATCCGTTCAGGAGCTCTAGAAAAATGACACTAGTTTTGTTGGATATCTGTATTGACTATTATTCTATCGTATGTCCTACGACGGCAGCTGGCGACATACATAAACGCAGCAACGATTTTCATGACAATTTACTTTTCTTCAGCACAATGATTTTTACATTTGGGCGTGATATGCCCATATTTCAATTTAAAGAGAGTGATATTGGTGATTACTCAAAAACCCTACTGGGGCTTAATTTATTTTCTCTAGGAGTAATACTTTCATTTTGCTTGCCACTTTACTTATTTGGTAAATCGTTTTCTTTTGGTTTTGTGAACTCGCCTGTTTCGAGGTTTCCACAAGAATCAGTCCGTAAACGACTTAACTCGAGGACGTTCCAAACCTTTCTAATTATTGTCTGCGCACTTCCGGCTCTAGTAATTCTGATAATGTCTGATTTTTCGGATTTGTTATCCAGAGATACCTTTCCGCTGCAATCAATTGACAATCTTTCAATGGGTGTTGCGGACACTTTCTTCTGGATTGCTGCAGTATGTACACCAGCGCTTAAAAATCGCAAAGTTCGCATTCTTGTCCTATTTCTTACAATAGCAGTTTTTTCTGCTGCTGGACAGAGGCAAGCAGTTGTATGTATTTTCATTTTTATTATAGTGGAACGATTAGCGTTTAACCGCAGTGGGTTCGGACACATCATCCTGGCGACATTTTCCATTTGGCTCCTAGGAACACTTATTGGAATACGCTATTTGTGGGAGGGAGGTCTATTTAATGTATTAAAATTGATGTTTTCCAGAGATTTTCTCGCGATACAATATGCAGTTTTTGCCTTCAACTACATGACAAATTATTCAATAATAAATACTACAAATTCAATTATCAGTGTTAGGGCAAATCTTGATGATTTTATATATGCGATTAACCCACTTCCTTCACGATTCCTTGAGGTACAGAAGGATTTATCTCAAGGTCTGACCTTCAAACAAATGTACCATATTCAGGATTCGCCATGGTTGTGGTAAAATTTTGGAATTTTTGGTACATTCTTCTCAGGATTAATAATAGGATTTTTTTCTTTTTTGCATCAGCTTGCGCTGGATTTCGCTTTGGGAGATTTTTTTGTATATTATTAATCCTGCTTATGGTAATTCCTTTTTTATTCTCTTTGCAGTACAATCTTCGAAGCAGTACGCGTGTTGCCTATTATCTTCTATTTTTTATTTTGACTTGGGTTACATTCGCTATCCGATATCGCATTGTTATTCGCAGCACAGCAGTTCGGCAAGGATATTAGGTGTTCAGTCCCAGCATCTGGTGGATCGGATTTAGGATGAATCTGTCTGGCTCGGATGTCCAGATCTTGCAGATATATTCGTAAGGTGTGAGGCCACCGAGGGTCTTGAGTCTGCGCGCGAAGTTGTAGGCTGCCATGAAGTCCGCCAAATGGGTGCGCAGCTGGTCGTGGTCATCGTAGTGGAAACGCTTGACCGTCGCGTCCTTGATGGTGCGGTTCATGCGCTCCACTTGGCCGTTGGTCCAAGGGTGGTTGGGTTTTGTTAGGCGATGCTCGATACCGTTGGCCTCACAGATCATGTCGAATCGCATTGGCCTTGAATAAGCGGTGTTGCGGTTGCCCGGTTGCTCTGCGAACTGGATGCCGTTGTCGGTCAGAATGGTGTGGACCTGATAGGGCACGGCTTCGAGCATGTGCTGCAAGAACTCCCAGGCGGTCTTCCTGTCTGCCTTCTCGACGAGTTGGGTCACGGCAAACTTGCTTGTGCGGTCAATACCTACGAACAGGTAGAGCTTGCCTTCAGCAGTCTGAACCTCGGCAATATCGATGTGGAAGAAGCCTATACACCCAAGGAATACCGTCCGCACTAGACCTTATACAATCGCTGTAAGCGATGGAGCAAGAAAGGTGTCTTTGGACAGATGATGATAGCTTTGGCCGGAGAATACAGCGACTAAAGACTGCCATGATCGCTCATCGAAATTTCGTTTCGACTGACCGATAGTGGATGCCACCTATTTGAAGGCACGCCGCACCGCGACCAGTATGGGCGTCAAAAAGGGGGGGGCTGGACGGCTGGTTGGGCGGACTACAAGGGCGGCATGAATGCGAAGCTGCATGAGGTCAGTAACGGCCGGGGACGGCCCATCATCTTTTTTGTCAGGGCTGGACAGGTCAGCGATGACAGAGGCGCACGGGCACTATTGAGCAGCCTTCCAAGCAGCGACTGGCTGTTCGGGGATCGGGGCTATGATGCTGGTTGGTTCAGACGAGCCCTACAAGACAGGGGCATACGGCCATACATCCCCTGTCGGAAATCCCACGCAAAATAGTGCGATGCGACAAACGCTGATACAAGCGGCGCAACGCATCGAGATCATGTTCGGCAGACTGAAAGATTGGCGGCGGGTCGGAACCAGATACGACCGATGTCCCTTCGTTTTCCTTTCAGCAATCGCACTCTCCGCAACTGTAATCTATTGGTTATGAGTCCCGACCCTAATTGCTGCGACTTTGGAAGTTTGCCTTTGCGGACCGGAGGCCAAGAATAACGCCAAATGGGACTGCAAAAAGAAGCAAAGGAAACGTTCTCGCGTATGGCCCTGAAACCATACTGTACACTAATAAGGTTGTCACCACGCCAAATAGTGCTGAAATGTAATGATCATTAGCCGTCCGAAAAAAAACAAAGGCCATTGTCCAAAGTACACCCCCGAACAGTATAACTATTGTCCCGATAATGACACCAAACCCAAGCCAAAAATTCTAATACAATGTTATGCGCACTACCCCAGCTTAAGCCTTCCATACTTTTATGAGGTAAATATCCATATCCTGTAAATGGACGTTCTAATATATATAAATAAACATTACGCCATATATCGGTACGCCCTGAGCTCGCGGTGGCAATACTCTCCGCCTCCAGAGTTTGATTCATTCTGGCAAAAATACCGTATGAATCGCCAGGTAAGTATAAGAGGTGGGAGATGGCACTGCCTGCCGCCATACAAAACAGAATAGATATAATGCCTTTATAGTTTTTTGTTTGAGAAAAAGTAAACACAATGGAGATACTTATAGCAAATGCAACTAGGCCGCCCCTCGATCCACTCCAAAATAACGTTGCTGAAGTAATTATGGCCAATAATTAGAAAGATTGGCTAAATTCTGATTTCTTTGGGCTGAGTTGATACATAAGCAGTGAGCAAGGAAAGCCGAACTGTAGAAACCCACCCAGGCACGAGGATTTTCATAGCCATAGGGTATGCTAGTCGTCGAACTTTTCTGATAACTGCGCGAAGCGTTCAGTATCAATATGCACGAGCACTAACGGCAAGGCTACAAATGACTGAAGCAAATACAAAAACTTTAAAGACAACTTTTCACTAATGATACCGTCTCTTGTGCCAACATAAAACAATATCCCAACGAGAGTAGACCCTAGTAGTGATATCAGTCCGTAGATCTGATAAAATAGTTCACTGGCTGACTATATTGTAAAAGTAAACAGTGTAGAGAAGAAAATACAATCAAAAAACTGAAAACTAGTTTTCACTACCATCGATTTTTAGAAAAGATATTGCTACGGTGAAAAGTCGCGATGGACGTCAGAATAAAGACATATGCAGACATCGTTGCAGTCCAGCTTGAGACCCGTTCTTGGACTGAGACAAAATCGAAACGAGGAGAAAAAGCATGTTCATAGGTATGAATGCTAGAACTAACATGAAAAGTGCTGGTAGTAGTCTTTGTGGACCAAGGATTGTAAGCGCGTTTTCATGAGATATACCTAAAAGGATTTAGCAGTGGCATTTGTCAGGTGGCAGTTTGATGTTGCTCAATCTCGCCTTTGAACTCAACCTTCCTTGAGGACCTCAGGAAAGTAAGTGTCCGGCGTAAGCTTGATTTTACCGCTCTTAGAGAATGATCGATAGCATCCAATTTAGGGCCCAAGACAAATAACCAAAGGTAACGGCTAAGCAAAAAAAGCGATTGCAGACAGGAATAATCTGTGGCGAGGTCATAGCGGCTGCGGGACGCACCGCCGGTCTTTTGAGCCTGCCAAACATGCGTTCGCTTCGGTTTCGACGCTTCAGGTCGACGCCGTTGTACGAAACTCCCGCGTTGACTTGCACCTGGGGTAGGACCTTCATCGGGCCTGAAGGCTTTGGGGACCGATTCCAATCACAATGACTTTCAGCAGCCACTCCGGATCCAGGAACTGGCAATTTGAGGATCATATGAGAGGCGTCGACAGTATAGGCGCCCAAGGTCTCGAGATCCAGGTGCCTCATCCACGCCGTCGACTCCTCTTCAACGCTTCTGATCATCAGAGCTCTTGCATTATATGTGGCGAGTGTTCTGCTCTCTATCGACATGCATAGTCTTGAAGAACTTCACCCAAGGCTTTACAAACGCCACCCCGGAGCGCAAGATAGTCACGCTCCATCCCAGCGTAACAACCGTTCCCTGGCCGTCGTAGGACCGCGACAGCCAATCCGGATCGTAGAGGCCGAAATAAGGCTAGACTAAATTTTAGATCAGTCTGTCACTGATAGGGCATCTCCTAGTCCGAGAGCTTACTTTTGTTACCCGTGCTGCAACTGTCCGTACCATCGACGCAGGCCCTCGATAGTCTTGGCCAGCAGAGCTATGCAGATGTCGAGCATGGTTGTCGATGGGGCATCCACAGATGGCACGATGGACGTCGTAGAGACGCGTCGCCATGCAAAACGGGAATGCTGGTCGATCAGCGAGCCTGATCGGGGGATCTACGACGCTTCGAACAAGGGGGTCGCAGCTGCAAGGGGAGATATGATCGGTGTCATGCATCAGCGACGACTACTACCCACGATGACGTCACTCACCCGGTTTATGGCTGTAGCGGCTTGCTAGATGCAGTAGGTCTAGCCTTGCGCGCCGACGGCGCTCTTGACCACGTCTCCAACGCAAACCTGATCAGATCATTCGGCATTGGCGATCGGCTACCACAATCCGAAACAATAACGTGATGAGCGCCTCCGCATCCGCCTTGTTTGTGCGGCGAGGTTATTGAGCGCTGGCGCTTGCCACCTCTATCAGATTGCGGCGGATTAAGGACGCAATATTGCGCACTTGACCGTAACATCCACGCTGCATATGTCCCGGAAGTTCTTGTCAAGATGCGTATCGGTGGGGAAAGCAACCGGACTTTTGAGCGCGTTCTGAGGAAGAGTATGGAGGACTATCGCGCGCTGCGCACGAATGGCATCGGCGGCATGAGTGCACTTGCGTGGAAAAATATCAGCAAAGTCCCTCAATTGCTTGCGCCGTAAAGAAGCAAGCAAGACAAAAACTGCAATCATCACCGAGGTCACGGGAGAGGATGGCTATGTCCTTGCGGACCTCCATATCAAAAGGGAAGCAGTGTCACGGCTTCATGCGCCGGGCGTCGCCGTCCTAGTTACCCGTTGAGGCGATCACATTGTCCGGGTCCACACTTGACGCTAACAACTTTAAATCCCTATGACCCACACAACGGCCAGGCTGACGCGCGCCCTGCATCGACGTCAAGCAGCAGTTCATCGGTGCCGAGATCGCCAATCGCGGCAAAATGCGTTATGCCGTCCAAAACCAACTCCGAGGAAGATGGCGACGGAAGCAGTTGCTAACGCGTACACTCCGGTCACAGCGCTCGTGAGGGTGTAGTGCGCGCAACGCAGGTGCCCCGCACCCGCCTTCACTCACCCGATTTATACAGCACCACTGTGGCGCGCAGGAAGCAGGCCGTAGCGCCCTGCGCGCCTTGGGATCAAAGTCATTGAGGATCGCGCCGGAGAGCTTCACGCCGGCAGTCTCAAGCGTCTTTTTCATGGCCAGGACTTCTCCGGGGTGGGTCTGTCCAAAGCGGGTCACAGCGATCGTGGCACCGGCGGCACGGCCGAGGACGACGGGGTCGGTGACAGCCAGAACCGGTGGCGCATCAATGATGATCAGGTCGAAGTCTCCGTCGAGGGTCTTGATCAAATTGGAGAGGTCCTCCCGCATCAGCAGTTCGGAGGGATTTGGTGGGAAAGGGCCACTCGAGAGGACCGAAAGGTTTTCCACCTGCGTCGCTGAGAGGGCGGAGAGCAAGATCAACTTCGCCCGAAAGCACCTGAGCGAGACCCGGATGGGCTCTCGGCACATCAAAATACTTGCGCTGCTGGCCGCGGCGCATATCGGCGTCGATGAGACAAACCTTCTGTCCCGACTGCGCTGCGACGACGGCGAGGTTGGCAGAAATAAAGCTCTTCCCGACATTTGGCGCGGGGCTGGTGAAGACGACTGAGCGCGTCTGCGCATCCAGCATGCCGAAGTGCAGCCCCGTGCGCAGCGACCGCAAGCCTTCCACGAAGAGGTCATTCGGCGTTTCAAGCGCGACGAGAGGGAGGCTCTTTCTGCCCTTCGCGGATTGCGGTGCCGACGGATGGCGATTGAGGGTCGCAAAGACAGGCAGGCCCATGGCCTCTAGGTCCTGGCTGCCGTCGACTGTCTTGCGCAGATATCGCTTCGTCAGAACCGTGGCTGTTCCGATCATCAGCCCCAGCAAACCAGCAATCGCAAGAATGACGAGCTTACGCGGAGAAACCGGCCGCGCGGCAGTACGGGCCGTATCCACGATGCGCACGTTTCCGATGTTACTTGCTCTCAGCACCTGAAGTTCTTGTGCGCGATTGCGCAGCTGAATAAACACCTCACGCGCAAGTTCAAGGTCCTGCGTCAGGTTCAGCACCTCGCGCTGCGTCGCTGGCAGAGCACGTACTTCCTCACGCAGGTCGGCTAGGCGCGCTTCGATCCGCTCACGGTTGCTTAGCAAGTCTCTGGTATTCGGGGTGATTGCGCGTATAGCGTTCTGCCACCTCATCCTCGACCGCCGCGAGATCGACCAGTTCAGCCTCGAGAGTGCGGATCTGCGTCAGCAGCGCCTCCCCCTCTGCGCTCAGATTGATCGCCTCCTCATCCTCGCGGAAGGTATTCAGAGCCGCTTCCGCCTCCTGCACGGCCTCGCGTGCGGCGGGCAGCTGGCTTTCCACGAACGCAAGGCCACTCTCGGCCTCGGCGGCACTGCGGTCGGCATTTTGCGACAAGTAGCCCTGTGCAATCGCGTCGAGTGTCCGGCGTGCCGTCTCCGGTGAATTGGCCTCATAGGTCATCCGTAAAATGCCGGAATTGCGCCCCTGTTCGGAAATGCTCAGCGCGTCAGTCACGCGTGCGATCGCCTCAATCTCGGAGAGCTGCTCCAGGATAAATACGCGTCCTGGCTCTGCTACAAGCGCCCCGACCCGCAGCGACAATCCAACATCTTCCGCAAGCACCGGTTCGCCGACCTGCCCCTGCAATTGCTGGCCTGTCGGCAAGGTCAGAACAAAGCGCCCCTCCCCCTCCGCCGTAAGACGAATTTCTTCCCCCAGCCAAACCGCAGGCACGTCAAGCAGATCGAGGCGGATTGCATCGCCGGGACGGGCATATTGTGCCAAAAATCCCCAATCTGGCAGCGGGAGATCCTGCGTCGCCAGTAAATGTCCAATAAGCGGGGCCTGAAGCGGTGTGGCTGACCAATCGAGGTTAAGGCGCGACACAGCGCGACCAACAACCATGCGCGACCTGATGATCTCGATCTCGGTGACCGCGCGCGGGCTATCCCCTGACAGATCGGCAAGACCCTCTGGCAGACCCAGTTGGCCAGCCTTCTCTTCGAGTTGCAGGAGACTGTCGGCTTGGTATGTCGGGGGAGTATTGAGAACGTAAAACAGACCTGCCAGAGCCCCAAAGAGCGCAAAGACGATGATCGTGAATTTTCCTGCCCAAATCTGTGCAAAGAGTTGCAGCAGGTCAATTTCGTCATCCTCAATCGCATCACGCCGGGTTTGTAGCTGGTCCGTCATTGATCACTCCGGTTTCTTTGGCGATAGGCGCGACACCCATGCTATCGAGGCCTCTTGAATAAGACCAAAAACATACGCGTGATATTCCCTGCTCTTGCGATAAGGGTCGGGGATGTCTGCATCTCCGTTCCAGCGGCTAAGACGCATCACGCGCCCTGAAAGCTCTGGCGCAATGCGTTCGATCTCTCGTTTGTGTCCACCTTCGAGCACCAGAATAAGGTCATTTTGCTCGCCAATTTCGCGGGTAAACTGTCGGGCAACGTGATCACTGTCAATAACACCCTCAGCAGCCGCAACCTCGGCTGCTGTCGGATCAACGCCACGCCCGACGACCGCAGCAATCCCGGCTGACGTCACCGTATGATCAGGCAGATGCTCTCTCAGAATGGCCGCGGCGACCGGAGAACGGCAAATATTGCCGACACAGACGGTCAAGATCCTTTTCATATCGGTTTATAGCTCGTCGGCGGTTCTGTTGGTTGACGCGATCGCGCCAACCGTCGGCAATAACCCATTGATCGTATCATTCCAACGCTGGCGCGGAGAGCGAGTTACATAGACCACATCTCCGGCCTCAAGATTGAAGCGCGTCCCCAGCAAGAACCCCGAGGGTGACTCCACAGAAAGCTGGAAGACCGTCATGTTGTCATTGGTTCCACGGAAAACAAATACGCCCCGCGCGTCTGCGCGCAACTCATCAAGCCCACCCTGGCGCGCAAGCGCTTGTGTCAGCGACAATTCTTCACCTGCAAGATCAACTCCCGCAGGCCGACCAACCTCACCAAGGATAAATACTTCTTCGGGTGCTCTAGCAGGTATATAGATCACATCGCCAGAACCGAGCATCGGGTTATTTCCAACCTGCCCGCGTTCAAGAAACCCTTCAAGATCGACATTGTACGCGCGACCATTGCGTTGGATCATCACGCGCTCCGGATCAGCATCCGGATCAAGACCGCCAGCGGCGTTCACAGCATCAAGCAATGTCATGGGCACCGTTGTAACGGGCAGCCGCTGTGGCGTCTCTACTGCGCCTGTGATGTTGATGGATTGCGAGTTGAAGGCCGCGACGCGCACTTCAAGCTGTGGATCCGCGATGTATTCCGCCAAGCTCAACATGAGGTTGGCGCGGATTTGCTCAGGTGCTCTACCGGCGGCCTGCACCTGCCCTACGAAATGGATAAAAGAAAGTGCCGTCCGACTGCACGCGGAAACCAGTTTCCGCGGCGCTACGCTCGGGTCCCGCTGGCATCGTCAACTCGGGGTGGTTGAAAACAAGAACACTCAGGATATCACCCGGCGCGACCCTGTAGTTCCAAGATGCAGCACCCGGCAGGCGCTGTGCGTCGTCCTGCGGTTGCGACAGCTCGCGTCGAAAAGACCTGATGTTTTCTGCGTTCAGGCGAACCACGAAAACATTCTCAGCCAGCGCGTCCTGAGCCGACGATGCGACAGGAAACTCGCTGACGCCGTCAGCGCATGCTGTCAGTCCGAGACCAAACAGAAGGGCGATCAAGAAACGCATCATAGCTCCAAGTACAACCAACAGATGGCCTCAGACTCGCACACCAATGATGCGCAAGGGAAGGCAACAGCAATGTTTGCCGCCAAAACCTCAAGCGGGTGTGCTTTTCGAATCACAAGTCCAAAGACAGGATAAAAGCAAAAATATACCTCTGGCTTAAGATCCCCGGCCATATTGCCCAAAGATCAAAAACCAGAGTATATCAATCGATCCCAGTAAAAGGGACCGAAACGGCTTTTAGCTGCCGCCACCTGCCACCAGCGGCGGCAGCGACGAGAAGCAACAACAGCAAGTGCAAGCAAACTGGGATCGAACTCGAGGCGCAGATCTTCTACAACGATGGCCGGTCATCCACCTCGGTCTCAACGACCTCATTCATCAGACCCGCCTGCATTTGCGGAAGATGCGGCAATTGCCAAGATCGCGGCTGCTGTAAAAGCTTTCATTTTCATTGCTTATCTCCTCTTTACTTTTTTTATTTCATATACATTAAAGTGCATGACCTCATCAATGCAAGACTGATGTGCCTCACAGTTTCTGTATATCCACTGCACCAAGCCGCGCAGAGATCCACTGGCGCGACTGCCAGATCTCGCCAGTTGCATCGATCCAGTAGAGATTTGCAAAACGGCCTTCGCTTCCTGTGCACGCCTCACGGACAACACGTGTTTCATGTCTGCGCTGGACGATCTCGATTACCTCGCTGCGGAGGGTGGCGATTTCGCACTGGTAGGCCGTCCGGACAATCTGGTCTTCTCCACCGAGATAATCATGGACCCGCACGTGCACTGCCACTGCCCCTGACAAGTGCCGGATAGACCTGGGCCAAATCCGCGCCCATCAAGTCATTGCCCAAACCACGGGTCGCAATGACGAGACCGTCCCGCAGCGTCAGGCTGTCACCGTCATCAGAGGCCCAAGTGATCAAGTCACCATTTCTGGATACGCGCGCAAAAGTCGATGCGACGTCTTCATTGACGGGCGCAAAGAGCAACAGATCATTGGGTGCAGCGTCGATCGCCTCCCTTGTTAATGTCTCTCTTGGATCTCTCTCTCGTCTCTCCCAGAAGATCGGACACCGGCGTTGGCAAGGCCTTTTACAGCACTCACTAAGGGTTGGTTCTGCGCAAGCGGACCGCAGGCGGTCAGACCCAGCAGCACCGCGAGCAAAAATAGCGTTCTCATCTCCAAAACCGCCCCCAGCTTTCCTGCAGTGCGACGACGTGACCACCGCGCACCGTCTCATACAAACGGCCATCGACGTTCAGGCGCGCACCACCATCACGGCTCAGCGACGACAGGCGGACATCTGTCTCGCACGCGTCGCGTTTCCGAGGGCCCAATCCAGCGGTATCGTGAGCTGAATACCCTTGTCGAACGACCCTTCGCCAAAATCTTCAAAGGGCACATCGGTCAAGGTGGCATAGGCCCCGACGCGCCATCCATTGGCAAATTCGCGATCAAGCGCAAAAGTCGCCCCCCAATCACCGGCCAGGTAGCGACCGACATCTATCCTGCCATGAAAGTCATTTTCAAAATCATAGTAGACTGAGCCGTGCCCCGTCACGACGTCATAGACGCCGCCCAGATCGGCGAAGTCTTGTGCACCGAACCCCAGATCATAGTCGCGCTGCACGACGTAGTTGAGCTCTGCACCAAGGGCCAAGCGGCTGTCGACAGGCTTCCACAGAAGTTCAGCAGAGGCCCCGGCGAACATCCTTTCAAGATAGCCGAGTGACACGCGGCTATAGAGCGCGCGTCCGGGCCGTTCGTACCAATGCAGGGCGAGGTCCTCGATCCCGATCTCGCCCGCCTCTCCGTACAAAGCCACATTGCGCCTCACCGGTTGCAGTGTCGAATCAGAGACGCGGGCATCCGAGCGGTTCTCGGAAACGCGGTAGCGCGCCGATCCCTCAAGGTAGAGATTGGGGAGCAGGGCATAGCGGAGATCGGCCTGCAGACCATATTCTCCACGCAAGGGGATCTGACCCGTCGAATAACTGCACGGCGTAGTAAGGGGAAAGGCCCCACTCAAACGCACTGTCCCGCGCATCAACTGCCGTCGCACCTTCGCCAGCTCCGGCCTCTGCCACGGTCGCACGTTCAAGGCTTTGTGCTGCGGCATTGGGGCGGTTTTCGAGCACTTCCATATCGGATCGCCGGATCGTGACGGTCGACAAGGGCAGTCCTGCACGGGTCGGTTCAAGCACGAACATCTCAATAGACGGCGGCATAGTATTGCTCAGCACACGCGCAACACGGCCCAGCGCCTGCGCTTCGGCACGGTACCTTTCATTGGCAAAGCGCACCCGAACAATGCGGCCAGAGATGTCCAAGCTCTGCAAAACAACGCCCTCTGGCAAGAGCGCTGCGGCGGTCGCGTCGCGCAGCGCGCGCTCTGACGGCACGGCTGCACCGGCACGGCTGCGCACTGCAACAGGCACCGGTGCGGCCTCGAAGCCACTGCGCGCCGCACGGTCCTTGGGGTCTATGATGAGCGTTGCCGAAAGCCCGAAGTCACTTCCGCCTAAAGCATAGGCGCTGAGAATGTAGTCCGGACCCGGCGCATAGCTGAGACCGAAGTTAAACGGCGTTTCACGATCTACGACGCCCAGAGTTGTCTCACGCGCATAACCGTCGCTGGAATACTCAGCGGTCGCAATCAAACTGTCACTGATCCGCCATTCAGCGCCGCCAAAGAATGCCGCGTCACCTCGGAAATACTCATCGAACGATGGCCTACCTCCAAAGCCAACGTCACGTGATGGACGCTCGTTGAACGCATCGGCAAAAACACCCAGCGGGTTCTCAAAGCCGCCCTCTGTGGCCAGGCGCCCCCAACCAAGTCCCAGCTGTTGCCCTCAGTCGCGGCGAGAGCGTCTTGCTCGCGACAAGATATTCCCCGCTGTAAATGCCAGTCCCAAGAAAGTCCCGCAAACCAATGGCAACTGCAGGACGCAAGCTGCCCTCTGTCAGGACCTGATAGTGAAGATCAAAGCTGCGATCAAAGCGATCATCCGTTCCTAACCCAGAATACTCTGCGAACCGCGAATAGCGAAACGTGCCACTCAAGCGCGGTGTCACCTGGAAATTGAATGACACCTCTTTGCTGATTTTCAAAACCGCCGAGCGTCACACCTATCTCTGCATCCGGCCGCGCGAATGCTGAGGGCATTTCGACAAGACCCGAGGTGCCGTAGAGCGTATAGCCGCCACGCCAGTCCTCTGCGATCGCTTGGGTCGCACCAAGCGCACAAAACGCCACCATGGATAGTCGAAAGGATCTTTTCATAGTCTCATTTCTCTGCCCCAAAGTTCTAACAGGATCCCCACGTCAGATTTGTTATTGCTTATTGCGTCTGTTTCTAAGCAAGATTCCGTTCAAAAGCCAATCGCTTTTAAAACTCAGTTCCGGCATGACCCGTTCATGGTGTGCAAAAGCGAAATCCACATGAAGCTCTTAGTTGGCAAACAGCATATTGCACTGCCAGAGCATAATCACGTCTCCCGAAAAGCTCTGACGAAATAGTCAGCGAGCGGCTTGATCAGGAACTCAAGCGGGCTGCGGTCTGCTGTGCGCGCAAAAGCCTGAACCGGCATTCCGGGGATAAGCGTCATTTCAGCAGGCAAGCGGTCCATCTCGCCTGCCTCAAGCTCGATTTCGGCGCGGTAATACGAGAGCCCGGAATTTTCATTCTGGAACGCATCGGCGGACACCAGGGTCACTGTGCCTTTCAGTTCAGGCGTGCGGCGCTGATCAAAAGCCGAGAACCGCAAAGTGACCTCTTGGCCGACAAAAATCTGGTCGATGTCGGTCACCTGAACCTGCGTGGCGATCACAAGCGGGCGGTCCTGGGGGATCAGGAACAGCACCGGATCTGCGGCGCGGATAACGGATTGCGGGGCAAAAACTTGCAAGCCGTAGACGATACCCGAGACCGGTGCGCGGATATCCAGCCGGTCAAGTTGGCGGCGCAAGGTGCGGCGACGCTCCGACAGCTCCAGTTCGTTAAACTGCAAATCACGCAGACGAGTGATGGCCTCCTCGCGGCGTGTCGATGACAGACCGAGGACTTGAAGCTCGATCTCTGTCATGCGCTCGGCCGCCTGTGCAGCTTGTGCAGTCAATTCGCCGACCCGGCCGAGCAGACTTGCCTCTTCACGTTGAAGCGCAAGCACGCGGCTTGCCTGTGCCAGACCGCGATCGAAAAGGCTTTGTTGATCAACAAGCTCCTTGCCAATCAGTTCGCGCTGGGTTGAGAGCGCCTCTTGCTGCGCGCTGATCCCTGTGAGTTGGCTGGCGACTTGCGCACGCTGCTGGCTTAGCTGCTCAATCGCACTTTGATTGGTTTCCAGACGCGCACGGAACAAACGCTCCTGCCCTTCCATGAGTTTTTGCACTTCGGGCGTCGCAACCTCAGTCAGGATCGGGCTGAATGTCAGTGTCGACGCATCATCCCTTTCGGCCTCAAGCCGCGCACGGCGTGCGAGGATTTCAAAAAGCTGGCCCTCTACAATGGCAAGTTCCGATTGCAGGTTCGTCGGGTCCAGCCGGAGCAGCAAGTCTCCAGCTTGTACCGCGTCACCTTCATCGACGATGATCTCGTCGACAACGCCACCGTCAGGATGCTGCACAACCTGCCTGTTACGGTCCACTTCAATTTGACCTGTCGTAATCACCGCACCGGAGATTTGTGCCATGACCGACCAGGTCCCAAACCCACCGACAAGGATCAGCAACGCAAGACCACCAATCGTGAGGTGCTTATTTGCCGACCAGCGCTTCGTGACATTCTCAATCATGACACGCCCCCGCCTTTGCCAGTACTACGTTTGATTTCGCCATGGTTCTTGACCATCTCGGCCAGAACAGCGTCTTTCGGGCCAAAGGCCCGTCGTGTACCGTTTTCAAGGACCAGCAAGAGATCGCATTCCTGAATCGCCGATGGCCGATGCGCCATGATAAAGACGACTTTACCTTCGGCTTTCAGTGCCTTGATGGCTGTATTCAGCGCATTGGACCCGTCATTGTCGAGATTTGAGTTGGGTTCGTCCAACACGACAATCACCGGATCGCCATAGAGGGCACGCGCCAGACCAATCCTTTGGATTTGGCCACCCGACAAACGCCCACTCGTCGAAGACACGCGGGTATCATAGCCATCTGGCAATTTGAGGATCATCTCATGGGCGTCGGCGGTTTTGGCCGCAACAATAACCTTGGCATCATCAGGGTCCATCGACATCCGTGCGATGTTTTCTTTGATCGTGCCGTCAAAAAGATGAACGCGTTGAGGCAGATAGCCGACATGCTGCCCAAGGACATCTGGTTCATATTGGTCAAGCGCAGCACCATCGAGCCTGATCTTGCCAGCCGCAGGTGTCCAAACACCCTGTGAGAATGCGGGCGAGCGTTGACTTGCCTGCACCTGACTGCCCGATCACGCCGACAGCCTGCCCCGGCGAAACCGCAAAGCTGACCCCGCGCAACGATGCCTGCTGTTCGCCTGGTGGGACAGCAGTGACCTGTTCGGCGACAATCTTAGCCAAAGGTTTCGGAAGTTCAGTGCGCTGCTCTTCTGCTGGAATTTGCCCGAGAAGCTCAGACAAATTACGCCAGCCTTCGCGCCCACGCTGGAATACAGCCCACTGCCCGACCAGCTGTTCAATCGGCGCCAGCGCTCTGCCGAGCAGGATTGATCCAGCGATCATAGCACCAGGTGACAATTCGTTGATCAACACAAGGTAGGCACCGAGACCAAGCATCGCCGACTGTAGGAACAGCCGGAACGACTTGGTGAGCGCGGTGAACGTGCCCGAAGTATCTGCGGCATCAATGGCTGTATCCAGAGATTTGCCGCGCGCGAGTTGCCAACGATCAAAGGCAGCGCCCCGCATGCCGAGGGAATGCACCATTTCGCTCTCATTGCGGATATGGGTACCTAGCTGATTTGATGCGAAACTGGCGGCATTGGCAGCCTCAAGGGGTTTGCGCGCCGTGAACTGGTTGAGCAAGGCCACGATGAGCAGGATGACCGCTCCGACGATTGCCAAAAGACCCATCAAAGGATGAAAAATAAAAATGCCGAAAAAGAAGAGCGGCACCCATGGCAAATCAAACAGCGCCATGAGAGCGGGTGATGTGATCAGGCGCTGAATAGCTTCGAGATCACGCAAACCAGTTGCTGCCTCACGCGGCGCACGGTTCAGCGTTGTCGCCTTAAGCACAGCCCCAAAGACCCGCCGATCCAAGCCTGCCTGAAAACGCGCGCCGACGCGTCCCATGACACGGCCGCGGACGAAATCCAGAATACCCATCATCGCGTAAAGGAACGCCACCAACACAGACAAAGCGAGCAGAGTCTCAAAGGACCGCGAGCTTAGCACGCGGTCATAGACATTGAGCATATAGAGTGGCCCGGTCAGCATGAGCAGGTTCACAAAGAAGCTGAAAACTGCGACCGCCCAATACAGAGAACGGCTTTTCTTGCGCGTTTCAACAAGCTCCGCTCTGCCACGAACTGAGTATTCAGTAGACATTTTTTATTGATTACCTCGAAGGCCTCTGCTCGCGGGCATCATAAGGCCTAATCGCATAGACACAATTGTGAATGTCTCATTTCGTCAGCACAGGCCTTGGCCATGGGCATGAGGGGTGCTCGGAGAGGACATTTTGCTGCAGATCAGCCCATCGGACCGTTGCTCGGGCATCACGCAGCTACGCCGTCTTTAGTTGATCCGCGCTCACTCTGACGCGTGTCTGCCCGCCCATAATGTCCATCAAGACCCAGACGCATCAAAACGAGGAGACCCGTTGACGGCGGCTCAAACAAATAGAAGGGCACGGAAACGCTGTACAGCACCGTGACTAGGGATCAGGCGCATTGCCCTCCCCCAATCCCCTCACTCCCAAACATTATGCTCCGCATGTTCGAGGTAGCGCGCGAGGACATTCACGGATTTCCATCCACCTGCGCGCATGATCGCTGCGGTATCAAATCCGCTCTTGAGGAGGTCCTGTGCTGCACCGACACGCATGGAATGACCGCTGAATGCCGCGATGTCGGATTGATCAAAGCCTGCACGCTGCGCGGCTGTCTTGATAATTCTCTTGACCGTCGTTGTACTCAGATCGCGGTTAATCGGCTGTGATTTGTAGACCGGGCAAAAGAGCCATTCGATGTCTGCCCCTCTCAAGTCCAGCCACCTCCGCAAGAGCTTTGCAGTGGCCAAGGACGTAAATGCAATTCGCCCCGCGCCAAACTGGTCAGCCTTGCTCCTCCGGATCAGCACGCGCAGCGTCCCATCGGGCCGATCTTCAATATCGTCATTCTTGAGCGCGACAAGCTCCGACCGCCGCGTCATCAGTTCGTAGCCAAGTGACAGCATCGCGCGATTACGTAGCCCCCAAGCCGTATCAGGTTCACTCTCAACAAACCGCAAGAGATGCTCCTTTGTCAGCCCTTTCGCCTGCCTTGGCCGCACGGGTTTGGCACGCCTCACGCGGCGCATCGCCAGATTGATGTCCTCGTCATACGTGGGGTCCGGCAGGCGGAGCAACCTATGCACTTTTCTGATCGCGTAGAGACGGCGACGCACCGTTGATGGCATCAATCCTTGCCCTGATCTTCGAGGAAGCGACACACGGTTTCTACTCCTGCAGGGAACGGTTGCTCACCTTGCGTGTGGCACCAATTCTCAAACGCCTCGACATCGGCATAGTAACTGCGCATTGTGGCTGGCGCGTATGCGCCATCAAGGCGGTTTAAATTCCGCAGCGCCAGTCGAGGACAGTAGTGCTGATAGGGTTCATTTATTGTACATAATTGGCATTTTAAGGACATTATTGGTGTTGTCAATGATTACAGAAATCAAATACGAGCTGCAAGAGCATGGATTAGGTGGTCGTTCAAGATTTCTGGCCCAAACAGTGGTGTAGCCTCAAAACTATAAGACGTATTGAGGCCACTGACGGGCTCCCAGACTCGACAGTTGCAACGTTATCCAAACTGCAAACCGCACTCGAAGCCGCCGGCATCGAATTCATCGGCACACCTGAAGATGGCCCCGGCATCCGGATCCATGCAAAGCCAGATCGCGACGCTTAGGAACCTCTTTTGATCACCGTCTCATCTTTGCAACCCGGAACGCGGAAGGCGCTTGCCTACGGGCTTACCGCCGCACTTGCGTCTGTGATTGCGGCGCTCACTTTGCTCCCGCTTCCTACGCCACCTCTAGCCACTGACGGTGGCGACAAGGTCTATCATTTCATAGCCTTTGCAGGCCTGATGCTGCCGGTCGCATCGCTACGGCCGAAGGCTCTTATCTGGATGATCCCGGCGGCTTTGCTCTTTGGCGCCGGCATCGAGATCTTACAGCCCTTCGTGAACCGCAGTCGGGATCTGGCGGATTTCTTAGCAGATGCCGCTGGCGTTCTTGCAGGCGCTGCATTTGGCGCGGCCCTTAATCGGCTCAGCTAGGAGCTTCAGCTCCCCTTGATCAGATGTGATCCGTTTCACTGTTTGTGGGCAGGCGGATTGACGCAGGTAAGCCAGCAACAGTGACTCGCGCAACAATCGAAAGAAAACCGCAATATCGCATCCCAAATAGACACAACCCATTGATATAATTTATATTTCATAAATTTCATGCTACAAAATCATTGATATCCGGATTCGAGATATTGTTTGTTGCGGCGCGGTTGAGTGAATACGGCGCGCGCGGCAGTGTTCCCAAGTCCGCCGTTTTGTGGGCGGCCTGTTGTAGTTGGTAGTGTGTTATGATCCAGAATTCAGACTTTTCTGATTCCAGTTTACTGCAAAAAGTTGCAGCCCAATGTGGTGCGGTCGCAGCCCGTTCAAAAGGGCCATCGACTGCCGATGAGGGGTCATGGACCCTGCCAGGTTTTGGTGCTGGTGCACGGGTCGCAACCGCGTTTGGCTATGTACCGGTTGAAGCATTGCGCCGTCGCGATCCGATCAAGACACAGGATGGCCGCTTCCTGAGGGTTGCGCACGTCGACACAGTTCGGCTGGATCGCCGTTACCTTCTGACCCATCCAGAGGCGCAGCCGATCGCGATCCGAAAGAACGGATTGGCGCCATCTATTCCTAGCCAAGAGATCCTGATGTCCGGTGCCCAGAAGATTTCACCACTTGGGCGATTTGATCAGGTGACGTGCAAAGTTGCGGCAGATTACATCGCACTCGGCAGGGCAGAGCGGAAACTCCACGGACATTTCACTTACTATGTGTTTCACTGTGGTGAGCCCTGTACCGTGAATATCAATGGTATTTGGATCGACCTGGACCCCGGCAGTCTTAGAACACGTCAAGACTGACGCTGCGACCAGTGTGGTGACGTATCAGTCGTGCCAGAGGCAACTAGATCGCTTGCCTACTAAGGGTTCTTAACGGCTCCAAAGCAATTGTGTCTCGTCTTGATGCGTGGCGCCTTTCTTACTCCAGATGTTCCTTGCCACGCCTCAGGGTCTCGCGGACATGGGCTGCGAAGGCCTTGCTCTCGGCAGTGTAGAGCCCGTGTTTCAGCGCGTTCTGATTACCGATCGGCGCGCCGGATCCTGCGGCACCACCGTGCATACGGCAGCGGGTCTTGCCCTGAACGGCTGGCGACATGCAGGGCGTGCCTTTGCGGGTCTTCGCCCCACACCGAAGGCTTTGTCGCATGGCATGCGTGTTTCGCGCGTGCGTCATGGATCAGATTGACCTCGCCGCACCTTTTTCTTTTTCGCCTGCTCAATATCTGGCACGGGCGCGACCGGCTGATGCGTCACGCTCTTGGATGCCGACGCCTCAGACCGAGACGTGCTTTTGCCAGTCTCGACATTGCCCACAATTGCCTGCCCGCCCGGCTCGACATTGACATATTCGACAGTCACCTTCTGCTGGCCCTTGCCACGATGTTTGTTCAGACTTGCCAGCTGCTGGGTATAAAGGGTCATGAGCTTCGTGGCATGCTTGAGTGCGGCGTCCCGGCCCGCGAAGGTTTGGTTTGGTAATGCAGCGCGCCGAATACATTCGAGGGCCAATGAATGTGTTCCGACCATCTGCGCCGCAAGCATGCTTTCAGCAGCATCTTGTGGCTTCAATTCCTCGAATAATTCAACGGCGCGCAAGATCCGTGCATTTTTATCATCTTCCGCAAGGCCCTCCGGCAGCCAAAGCAACTCAGCGAGTTCATTCAGCTTGCGGGTCTCAACAGCAATCCCGCGCGCCTTTACAAAAGTCTGAACTGGCAAGAGTTGATTGACGGGCAAACGCCCGTCCTCGACCTTCCTCACAAGCGCATCACGCTCTTTCTTTGAATCTTTGACCATATCACCAGATTGGACGATCGGTCACTGAAACCGGAGATCAACGACGAATTCTCTACTGTGCAAGGGGTTGATATTAAAAAAGATCTACAATGTTTTACCCTCCCCCCCCACCTTGCCCCAAACGCCCGATAACGCGCAATCGCTGCTGCCTGCCTTTGATGGTGGCTTGAAGATCTTGAGAGCGCATGCGGGGCGCGCTCATGGTGTGACCAAGCTTCACAGTACAGACCAATCTAATAATGGCACTATGCTGCCTCCATCGGGCAGAAGAATGTCATCTCGCTGGGGGAAATCGTAGAAATCCAAGAGGTTTACCGCGCTCAAACGGTATAGAACTGTTGGCATTTCAGCGATCACGTGGGAGAACCATAGGCGCTCCCTCATTTTTTGAATAAGTACAAAGCAAACATGACAAAAACCGCACTCATCACAGGTATCACAGGTCAAGATGGCTCTTATCTTGCAGAATTCTTGCTGGAAAAAGGGTATGAGGTGCATGGCATCAAACGCCGGGCGTCCTCTTTCAACACCCAGCGGGTCGATCACATCTATGAAGATCCCCATGTCGATAATGCCCGTTTCAAGCTGCACTATGGGGATCTAACCGACACTTCGAACCTGACGCGCATCCTGTCTGAGGTGCAGCCTGATGAGGTTTATAACCTTGGCGCGCAATCCCATGTCGCTGTCAGCTTTGAGGCGCCAGAGTATACAGCCGACGTTGACGGGATCGGCACGTTGCGTCTGCTGGAAGCGATCCGTTTTCTTCGCTTGGATAAGAAAACCCGCTTCTATCAGGCCTCGACATCCGAACTTTACGGCCTTGTTCAAGAAACGCCCCAACGCGAGACAACACCCTTCTATCCGCGCTCGCCCTACGCGGTTGCAAAGCTTTATTCCTACTGGATGACGGTCAACTACCGCGAGGCTTACGGGCTTTTTGCCTGCAACGGCATCCTGTTTAACCACGAAAGCCCGCGTCGCGGCGAGACCTTTGTCACCCGCAAGATCACGCGCGGCTTGGCGCATATCGCCCAAGGGCTGGAACCCTGTCTGTATATGGGCAACATCGACAGCCTGCGCGACTGGGGCCATGCCAAGGATTACGTGCGCATGCAGTGGATGATGCTGCAGCAGGACCAGCCCGAGGACTATGTGATCGCAACCGGCAAGCAGCATTCTGTGCGGGATTTCATCAACTGGTCAGCGGCGGAACTGGGTCTGACGCTGGAATTTACCGGCGAAGGTGTGGATGAGGTGGCCACGGTCGCGGCCATCACTGGCGATATGGCCCCTGCCCTGAACGTCGGCGATATCATCATGCGCATCGACCCGCGCTATTTCCGCCCTGCCGAGGTTGAAACGCTGCTCGGCGACCCATCCAAGGCCAAGCAACAACTGGGATGGGAGCCGCAGATCACCGCCCAAGAGATGTGCGCCGAAATGGTGGCCGAAGACCTGAAAATCGCCCGCAGACATGCGTTCCTCAAAGAGAACGGCATGGATGTGCCCGTCGCCTTCGAAAGCTAAGGAGGCTGGTCATGCAAAAGATCTATGTTGCAGGCCATCGCGGCATGGTCGGTGGCGCCATTTTGCGCCAGTTGCAGGCCCGTGGGGATGCAGAGATTATCACGCGGACCCATGCGGAACTCGATCTGACAAACCAATCCGCTGTGCGTGAATTCATGCAGAACGAGAAACCTGATGTGGTGATCCTCGCCGCCGCCAAGGTGGGCGGCATTCACGCCAACAAGACCTACCCCGCTGATTTCATATATGAAAACCTGATGATCGCCAGCAATGTCATCCATCAGGCCTATGCTGCTGGCGTCACGCGCCTGCTACAACTGGGGTCATCCTGCATCTATCCGCGCGACGTGGCCCAGCCGATGCGCGAAGACGCTTTGTTGACCGGCACGCTTGAGCCGACAAACGAGCCTTATGCGGTGGCCAAGATCGCGGGGATCAAGCTTTGCGAAAGCTACAACCGCCAGCACGGTGTCGATTATCGTAGCGTGATGCCGACAAACCTTTACGGGCCCGGCGATAATTTTCACCCTGAAAACAGCCATGTCATGCCCGCTTTGATGCGCCGCTTCCATGAGGCCACGCAAGAAAACCGCGACGAGGTTGTGATCTGGGGCAGCGGTACGCCGCGGCGAGAGTTTCTGCATGTTGATGATATGGCCGCTGCTTCGCTCTTTGTGCTGGACCTGCCGAAACCAGACTATGACGCCAACACCGATCCGATGCTGAGCCACATCAATGTGGGCTCGGGCACCGATATTTCGATCCTTGAGCTGGCGCAAGCTGTGGCAAAGGTCACGGGCTTTCAGGGCCGGATCCAGACCGACCCGACCAAGCCTGACGGGACGCCGCGCAAACTGATGGATGTGGGGCGTCTGGGCAAAATGGGGTGGCGCGCGCAGATCGGCCTTGAGGAAGGGATCGCGGAAACCTACCAATGGTATCTGGCGAATATAGAAAACCTGAGGGGTTAAGGGGTTATGGCGCATAAGATCAATCCGGTTTTGCTCTGCGGCGGTGCAGGCACACGGCTTTGGCCATTGTCGCGCAAATCCTACCCTAAACAATTTGTGAAACTCATCGGCGACGAAAGCCTGTTTCAGGCCTCGGCCCGGCGGCTGACAGGTCCGGATTTTACCGCCCCATCGGTTGTGACCGCCGCAGATTTCCGGTTCGTTGTCTTGGAACAACTGGCCGCGCTTGAAATCGCCCCCGCCGATATCCTGATCGAACCCGCCGCCAAAAACACCGCCGCTGCGATTTGTGCCGCAGCACTCGCCCTTGATGCCCGCGCGCCCGGCGAGCTGATGTTGGTTGCTCCCTCGGATCACGTGATCCCTGACGCGGACCAGTTTCGCGCAACGGTCGCCGCCGCCGTACCCGCAGCGCTGGACGGCCAATTGGTCACCTTCGGCATCCGCCCTGACCGGCCTGAAACCGGCTATGGCTGGCTCGCCCTGTCCAATGCCCCAACCGCTGACTTTGCGCCCACACCACAACCGTTGCAGGGTTTTGTCGAAAAACCCGATCTTGCGACGGCACAGACGCTTTTGTCGGGTGGAATGCACCTGTGGAACGCGGGCATCTTCCTGTTCTCGACGACCACGATCCTTGCTGCCTTTGCCACGCACGCGCCCGAAGTTCTAGCCGCGACCCGCGCCGCCTTTGACGCCGCCGAGGCCGATCTGTCCTTTACCCGCCTCGCCCCCGATGCATGGGCCGCTTGCCCCGAAATCTCGATTGACTATGCGGTGATGGAGCAGGCCAAGAACCTGACCGTCGTGCCCTATGGCGGCGCATGGTCCGACCTTGGCGATTGGCAGGCCGTGTGGCGTGAAGGCAAAGCCGACCCACAGGGCGTCGTCACATCCGGCCCCGCGACCGCCATCGACTGCAAAGACACGCTTTTGCAAGCGACCAGCGGGGCGCAGCAACTGGTGGGGATCGGGCTGGAAGGGCTGGTGGCCATCTCAATGCCCGACGCCGTCTTGATCGCGCATAAAGACCGCGCGCAGGACGTCAAACAGGCCGTTGTCAAACTCAAGGCCGCTGCGGTTCCACAAGCCGAGACCCTGCCCCGCGACTATCGCCCTTGGGGCTGGTACGAAAGCCTTGTCGTGGGGACCCGTTTTCAGGTGAAACGCATTGTCGTCCACCCCGGTGCAGCGCTATCGCTGCAAAGCCATCATCACCGCGCAGAACACTGGATTGTCGTGGAAGGCACCGCAAAGGTCACCATCGACGACACGGTCCAGCTTTTGAGCGAAAACCAATCCGTTTACATCCCGCTGGGGGCTGTCCACCGTATGGAAAACCCCGGCAAGCTGCCGCTCACATTGATCGAAGTCCAGACGGGCGGCTATTTGGGCGAAGACGATATCATCCGCTATGACGACGTTTACGCCCGCGGCCAAGGGGCCAAAGGGTGAGCGCGCTTACCTGTTTCAAAGCCTACGATATCAGGGGGCGGCTTGGGGTCGATCTTGATGCCGGGATCGCCTACCGCATTGGCCGCGCCTTTGCCGAAGCATTAGGGGCAAAATCTGTGGTCCTCGGGCGCGACGTCAGGGCCTCTTCGGAAGAACTTGCCGCAAGTGTTGCGCGCGGCGTGATGGACGCGGGCTGTGATGTGCTTGATCTTGGGCTTGCGGGCACCGAAGAGATGTATTTCGCCACAACCCACTTCAAAGCTGATGGCGGCATCTGCGTGACCGCGTCCCATAATCCGATGGATTATAACGGGATGAAAATGGTGCGGGCTGGCTCTGCCCCGCTGGATGCGGCGACGGGTCTGGCGCGGATAAAAACGCTGGCTGAGAACAATGCGTTCACGGATGCAGGCACCGCTGGCACGATGCGCAATGTGTCCGTTGCGGCCCGCGCCGCCTATGTCGATTGCATGATGTCTTTCGTTGATGTGGGCGCGCTGAAACCACTAAAGATATTGGTGAACGCTGGACACGGGACAGCAGGACCAACCTTTGACGCCATTGCCGAAAAGCTCACTGAGCTTGGCGCACCACTGACCTTTGAGCGGCTCTTTCATACGCCGGATGGCAGCTTCCCCCAAGGCATCCCGAACCCTCTTTTGCCCGAGAACCGCCCTGCAACGGCATCAGCCGTGACCCAATCAGGTGCAGATTTCGGCGTTGCATGGGACGGCGATTTTGACCGCTGTTTCTTCTTTGATCACGAGGGCAACTTCATCGACGGCGAATATGTCGTGGGCCTCTTGGCAGAGGCGTTTCTGGCCAAAGAACCGGGTGCCAAAATCATCCATGACCCGCGCGTCATCTGGAACACCCAAGACATCGTCACCAAGGCAGGCGGTCACGCCGTACAATCGCCCACCGGACACGCCTTTATCAAACAGGCGATGCGCGATGAAAACGCCGTCTATGGCGGCGAGATGTCAGCGCATCACTATTTCCGCGACTTTGTGTTTTGCGACAGCGGTATGATCCCCCTGCTCCTGGTCGCCGAACTTGTCAGCCGCCACGGCCCCCTTGCGGGTCTTGTGGCACAGCGCAAAATCGCCTTCCCCTCTTCGGGAGAAATCAATTTCTCGCTGGACGATCCAAAGGCCGCAATCGCCCGTGTGCGTGCGGAATATGCCCCACACGCCACGGAGATCGACGAAACCGACGGCCTTGGAATGATCATGGGGGACTGGCGTTTCAATCTACGCAGCTCGAACACCGAGCCGATTGTCAGATTGAATGTAGAAGCACGCAACGATGCCACGCTTGTGCGCGAGGGTGTTGCGCGTTTGACTGCGCTTCTCGTGCCCTAGCCCCTCAGGACAGCACCCGCAAGAAACGCGCAAACTGTGTACTCAGGTCAGGTCTCACGCAACCTCTGCCGAAACGCGCGTACGGATAGCATCGCCACCAAATAGGACCCGAAGAAGGCCGCCAAGAACGCCAGCACCGCGAGGAACGCAGCGCGGTTATTATTCCAGAGCAGCACCCCGACGATCTGCGGCGCGATGACAAATGGCGCAAGCACGAGGGTCGTGAGCGGATTGGCAATATGGCGGCGTTTCCGACCAAGAAAGCAAATCTCCAGCCCGCGCATGACCAGTTGGTGAAAGTGCAAACGGTCCGGTGACATCGCATCTCTGTTTGCCCGGCTTCGGCGGAACATTGCAAAAAGAGTGTCCGCGAGAGGCCAGAACAGGGTCAGCAAAATCGCCCACGCGGACACTGCGGGTGCAAAGATCAATATGGCGATGCCAAACCAACAGAGCATAAACCCGATCGTGTAGGCCCCGGCATCCCCAAGGAAAATCAAACCGAACGGGAAATTCACCATAAAGAACCCAAACACGACGGCGGCAAGCATCATGCTTAACATGACCATCGTGCCATGCCCGGCCTGTTGCGAAATAAGTGCGATAGAGACCGCAGCGCCGATCGCGGTCAGCGCCGCGAGACCGTTGACACCATCAATCAGGTTAAATCCGTTCGCGACGCCTGCTGTGATCAACAAGGTAAAGGGAACACCGATAAACCAATACTGCATCAGCAGGTCAAAATAAGGCACGCCAATGCGCGGCAACCAAACGCCAAGCAGGACGATCACAATCAAACTGGCAAGACAAACCGCGAGCAGGCGCCTGCGCGGTGAAACCCGCAAGCCCAAATCTTCGCTGAGCCCAACAAAGAAGAGAAGCGCCGTTGCGATGATAAATCCGATGTAGTTTTGCACGATCGTGTCCGGTGCAAAGGCCACACTAAAGGCCAGAGCCAGAAAAATCGCCGCGCCACCGATGCGTGGAGTCGGCCGCGAATGCATTGATTGAACAGCATTTTCATCATCATCACGGCCACGAAGCCGCGGGAATTTCCGCGCCAGTGCAATAATGCCCAAGCAACCCACGAAAGATATCAACGCCAGATAGCCCAGATAATACTGGAAGAGTGGGGCCACGTCAGACTGCATCAATACCGCCAAATCTTCAATTTTAGACAGATTTATAAGGCCTCTTACACAGCAACACAGCCGCCATCAATCCCCACGCGTCGCATCGTGGTTCGAACAAGTGGCGACGAACCGCCACCTTAGAACGGCACGTCGTCCGCTTTGTCAGCGCTCACGATATACTGCGCCACCACATGCTTTGATCCGGCCTTATCGAATTCGATCACCAGCTTGTCACCTTCGATCCCGATCACTTCGCCATAGCCGAATTTCTGATGGAAAACACGCTCGCCTTCGGTAAAGGCGCTGACCGCATCCATATCAATCGTCATATTGCGCGCCTCGGATGGCATCGCCATACCGCGCTGCTGGCTGCGCGATTGCAACCGCCGCCAGCCGGGGGAATTATAGACATCCGCACTATGCGCCTTTTCATGCAGGTCAGACCCCACCATCCCCGCCATTGCCGGTGACGCGCTTGCCGCCATACCCGCCGCACCGTAGCCACCGCCGTAAAGGCCGGGGGGTGTCAGCACCTCGACATGGTCCTGCGGTAATTCATCAATAAAGCGCGAGGGCATGGCCGATTGCCATTGGCCATATACGCGACGGTTCGCGGCAAATGAGATGGTGCAAATTTCCTCGGCGCGGGTGATGCCGACGTAAGCCAAGCGCCGTTCTTCCTCGAGCCCCTTCATCCCGCTTTCATCCATAGACCGTTGCGAGGGGAATAGCCCGTCTTCCCACCCCGGCAGGAAAACAGCCGGAAATTCCAGACCTTTTGCGGCATGCAAAGTCATAATACTGACTTTCTCGCCCTGCTCCTCAGTCTCATTGTCCATGATCAGGCTGACGTGCTCAAGGAACCCTTGCAGGTTCTCGAAATTCTCCAGCGCTTTGACCAGTTCCTTGAGGTTTTCGAGCCGCCCCGGCGCCTCTGGCGTTTTGTCGTTCTGCCAGAAACCGGTATAGCCGCTTTCGTCCAAAATCATCTCGGCCAGTTCAACATGGGTATCCGCCTCGGCGCGCACTTGGGCGTGCCAACGATCCAGTGAGCCTACCAAAAACGTCAGCTCTTTCAGCCCCTTACCACCCAGAAGCTTGCCCTGACAGACCAGCCGCGCACCCTCAACCAGCGACACGCCATTGCTGCGCGCAGTGCGCTGGATTGTCTGTATCGCCTTGTCACCAAGACCCCGCTTAGGTGTGTTGACGATCCGCTCAAATGCCAGATCATCCTCGGGGCTGACGGCCAACCGGAAATAGGCCATCGCGTCCCTGATCTCCATCCGCTCGTAAAAGCGCGGGCCGCCGATCACACGATATGGCAGGCCAATCGTCAAAAACCGGTCTTCAAAGGCCCGCATCTGGTGCGACGCACGCACCAAGATCGCCATGCTATCAAGGCCTAGCGGTGCCATGCCCCGCGTGCCGCGCTGCATCGCCTCGACCTCTTCACCGATCCAGCGCGCCTCTTCCTCGCCATCCCAATGGCCGATCAGGCGGACCTTCTCACCGTCCTCGCGGGACGTGAACAGCGTCTTGCCCAACCGCCCCTTATTGGCGGCAATCACGCCTGAGGCCGCAGCCAGAATATGCGGGGTGGAGCGATAGTTTTCCTCCAACCGCACGACATGCGCGCCCGGAAAATCCTTCTCGAACCGCAGAATATTGCCCACCTCGGCCCCGCGCCAGCCATAGATCGACTGGTCATCATCGCCCACACAACAGATGTTTTTATGCGACGCAGCCAGCAGGCGCAGCCACATATATTGGGCGACGTTGGTATCCTGATACTCGTCCACCAGAATATAGCGGAACCAGCGCTGGTACTGGTCCAGCACGTCTTCGTGTTTCTGAAAGATGGTGACCATATGGAGCAAAATATCGCCGAAATCGACAGCATTCAGGTCCAGCAAACGGCGCTGATAGGCGGCATAAAGCTCCACCCCTTTGTGATCAAACGCACCACTATCCGCCACCGGCACCTTGTCGGGTGTCAGCGCCTTATTCTTCCAGCCATCAATGATCCCCGACAACATCCGCGCAGGCCAGCGTTTGTGATCAATGCCAGCGGCCTCGATCAACTGCTTCATCAGGCGGATCTGGTCGTCAGTATCCAGAATGGTAAAATTCGATTTCAGACCCACTAGTTCGGCATGACGGCGCAACTGTTTGGCACAAACTGCGTGAAAGGTCCCCAGCCAAGGCATCCCCTCGACCGCTTCGCCCATCAACCCGCCGATGCGCGATTTCATCTCGCGGGCGGCTTTGTTGGTAAAAGTCACCGCCAAAATCTCATGCGGGCGGGCCGTCCCTGTCGCCAAAAGATGCGAAATACGCGTGGTCAGCGCCTTGGTTTTGCCGGTGCCAGCGCCCGCCAACATCAAGACAGGGCCGCTCAAGGTCTCAACCGCCTCGCGCTGCGCGGGGTTCAAACCATCCAGATAGGCCATGCTTGGCCGCGCCATCGCCCGCTGGCTCAACGGCACAGCGGCGGCCTCAAAGGCGTCATCTTCGGAAAAATTGCTCATACCCTACACATAGCGCCAAGCCGCGCGGGTGAAAAGCCTTGTTCTACTTCCGTTCTCATCGTTATTATTGGCCCAAAAAATATCCCCGCCGGAGGCTCCGACCCATTGCCAAACAGGACCAAGCCGCAATAGCGTCAGCCCATGACATACCATAGCCGCTACCCCGCCATTTCCGATCTCAAGACCCGCGCGCGGAAACGGATTCCGCATTTCGTGTGGGAATACCTCGACAGCGCCACCGGGGTAGAGGCCACGCAAAAACGCAACCGCGCTCAGCTGGATCGCGTGTTGTTCAACCCGTCTATACTCCACGGGGAATTCAAGCCTGATCTGAGCACAACCCTTCTCGGCCACACCCACCCGCTGCCGATTGGAATAGCGCCTGTCGGCATGTCGGGCCTGATCTGGCCAGGGGCGGAGCAGATGTTGGCGCGCACTGCGGCGGCCGAGAATATCCCCTTCGGGCTCTCCACCGTGGCCAGCCAGCTGCCCGAAGACGTCGGCCCGCATGCAGGCCCACACGCTTGGTTTCAACTCTATCCGCCACGTGATCCGGGCATCCGCGATGATCTTCTCAAACGTGCCAAAGACAGCGGGTTCACAGCCATCGTGCTGACGGTCGACGTGCCTGTCGCCTCGCGCCGTGAACGGCAAACCCGCGGGGGGCTGACACAACCGCCGAAACTCACGCCACGGCTGGCGATGCAGGCGGCGCAATGTCCTGCGTGGCTGAATGGTATTCGCAAGACCGGCATGCCGCGCTTGCGGTTGATGGAAAGCTATTCGGACATCAAAGGCACCCTGCCCTCGAACGAACATGTGGGCTATCTGCTCCGGACTTCACCGGATTGGGATTATTTCAAATCCCTGCGCGATGTCTGGGATGGTCCGCTGATCGTCAAAGGCGTCAGCACGCCTGAAGATGCCGCGCGCCTGACCAAAGAGGGCGCCGATGCAATCTGGGTCAGCAACCACGCAGGCCGCCAGTTTGATGGCGGGCCTTCCACCATCGAAACGCTACCACAGGTGCGCGCCGCCACCGATCTGCCGGTGATTTTTGACAGCGGGATCGAAGGTGGATTGGACGTCCTGCGCGCACTCGCGCTGGGGGCGGATTTCGTGATGCTGGGCCGCGCCTTCCATTATGGATTGGCGGCGTTGGGTGAGCCGGGTGCCGCACATGTGCTGGATATCCTGCGGCAGGATATGATCAGCAACATGGGGCAATTGGGCACCCGCACGCTCAAGGATGTGCCTGATCGCCTGCGATCGACACAGTAATCTTCCTAGACGACCGGGATTTTGCAGCTTACCAATGCTGCAACTGCAAAAGGACTGATTATGACCGACTTCAAGAAAATCCTCATTGCGAACCGCGGCGAGATCGCCATCCGCATCATGCGTGCCGCCAATGAGATGGGCAAGAAAACGGTCGCCGTTTTTGCCGAAGAGGATAAGCTGGGCCTGCACCGGTTCAAAGCAGATGAAGCCTACCGCATTGGCGAAGACCTTGGCCCTGTCGCGGCGTACCTCTCGATTGATGAGATCATTCGCGTGGCCAAAATGTCCGGCGCCGATGCGATCCACCCGGGCTATGGACTTTTGTCAGAAAACCCCGATTTCGTGGATGCCTGCACCGCCAACGGTATCACCTTTATCGGGCCGAAGGCCGAAACCATGCGCCAATTGGGCGACAAAGCCAGCGCACGACGTGTCGCGATTGAAGCCGGCGTGCCTGTCATCCCGGCAACCGAGGTTCTTGGCGACGATATGGCCGCGATCAAGAAAGAAGCGGCGGAGGTTGGCTATCCTTTGATGCTCAAAGCCTCTTGGGGGGGTGGCGGACGCGGCATGCGCCCGATCATGTCCGAGGATGAGCTGGAAGAAAAAGTCCTCGAAGGTCGCCGCGAGGCGGAGGCCGCATTCGGCAACGGCGAAGGTTATCTGGAAAAGATGATCATGCGCGCCCGCCACGTCGAGGTGCAGATCCTTGGCGACAGCCAAGGCAATATTTATCACCTGTGGGAGCGTGATTGCTCTGTACAGCGCCGCAACCAAAAGGTCGTGGAACGCGCCCCTGCCCCGTATCTCAGCGGAACCCAACGCGAGCAGCTTTGTAATCTGGGCAAGAAAATCTGCCAGCATGTGAACTATGAATGCGCAGGCACAGTCGAGTTCCTGATGGATATGGACAACGGTGAGTTCTACTTCATCGAGGTGAACCCCCGCGTGCAGGTGGAACATACCGTCACCGAAGAGGTGACAGGAATCGATATCGTCCGCGCCCAAATCCTGATTGCCGAAGGTAAATCACTGGTCGAGGCAACAGGCTGTGCCAGCCAGTATGACGTCAAACTCGACGGCCACGCGTTACAGTGCCGGGTCACGACCGAAGACCCGCAAAACAATTTCATACCCGACTACGGCCGCATCCAGATGTACCGCTCGGCCACGGGTCCGGGCATCCGGCTTGACGGCGGCACCGCCTATTCCGGTGCGGTCATCACGCGCTACTACGACAGCCTGCTGACCAAAGTCACCGCCCGCGCCCCGACACCTGAAATGGCGATCGCACGCATGGACCGCGCCCTGCGCGAATTCCGTATTCGCGGTGTTTCGACCAATATCGCCTTCGTGGAAAACCTGCTGAAGCACCCGACGTTCCTGAACAATGAATACCACACCAAATTCATTGACGAGACGCCGGAGCTTTTCAAATTCTCCAAGCGGCGTGACAGGGCCACGAAAATTCTGACCTATATCGCGGATATCACCGTGAACGGGCACCCCGAAACGGCGGGTCGCACGCGCCCTGCGGCAGATGTGAAACCGCCCCGCCCACCGGTTAAACCAACCACAGATGTCACCCCCGGCACCCGCAACATTCTGGACCAGTTCGGGCCAGAGGCCGTGGCCGACTGGATGCGCGATCAAAAGCAGCTTTTGATCACCGACACGACGATGCGCGACGGGCACCAATCCTTGCTGGCAACGCGGATGCGGTCGATTGATATGATCAAGGCGGCCCCTGCCTATGCCGCCAATATGCACCAGTTGTTCAGCGTCGAATGCTGGGGCGGTGCGACCTTTGATGTGGCCTACCGGTTCTTGCAGGAATGCCCATGGCAGCGCCTGCGCGATATCCGCGCGGTCATGCCCAATATCATGACGCAGATGTTGCTGCGTGCCTCGAACGGGGTGGGCTATACCAACTATCCCGACAACGTGGTGCAAAGCTTTGTCGCGCAGGCGGCAAGTTCTGGCGTGGATGTGTTCCGCGTGTTCGACAGCCTGAACTGGGTTGAAAACATGCGCGTCGCAATGGACGCGGTGATCAAGGCCAACAAGGTCTGCGAAGGCACGATTTGCTATACCGGCGACCTGCTGGACCCGAACCGCTCCAAATACGATCTGAAATACTATGTCGGCATGGCCAAAGAGCTGGAGGCCGCAGGCGCGCATGTGCTGGGCCTGAAGGACATGGCCGGTTTGATGAAACCTGCTGCAGCAACTGCGCTGGTTAAGGCCCTGAAAGAAGAGACTAATCTACCGATCCACTTCCACACGCATGATACCTCTGGCGCGGCAATCGCAACCGTACTGGCGGCCTCTGCGGCGGGTGTGGATTGTGTCGACGCTGCGATGGATGCGCTGTCTGGCAACACATCGCAGCCAACGCTCGGGTCGATTGTCGAAGCGCTTCGCGGCGACGACCGCGACACCGGTCTTGATATCAAGGCCATCCGCGAGATCAGCAATTATTTCGAACAGGTCCGCGCCCATTATACGGCCTTTGAGTCCGGACTTCAGGCCCCTGCATCCGAAGTCTACCTGCACGAAATGCCCGGCGGTCAGTTCACGAACCTCAAGGCGCAGGCCCGTTCGTTGGGGCTTGAGGAACGCTGGCACGAGGTGGCGCAGACCTATGCGGATGTGAACGCGATGTTCGGTGATATCGTGAAGGTCACGCCGTCGTCCAAGGTCGTGGGCGACATGGCCTTGATGATGGTCAGCCAGAACCTGACCCGCGCGCAGGTCGAAGACCCCGCGATTGACGTGGTATTTCCTGACAGCGTGGTCGACATGATGCACGGCGATCTGGGGCAACCACCGGGCGGTTGGCCCAAGGCGATCCAGAAAAAAATCCTTAAGGGCGACAAGCCAATCACCGACCGCCCTGGCAAACACCTGCCCGCTGTCGATCTTGAGGCGGCGCGCGCCGATCTGTCGACCCAGCTTGAGGGGAAGGCCGTGGATGACGAGGACCTGAACGGTTATCTGATGTATCCCAAGGTTTTCCTCGATTACATGGGCCGCCACCGGACCTATGGCCCGGTGCGCACCCTGCCCACCAAGACGTTCTTTTACGGCATGGAGCCGGGCGAAGAAATCACAGCCGAAATCGACCCCGGCAAGACGCTTGAAATCCGGATGCAGGCCGTGGCTGATATGAACGAAGACGGCGAGGTCAAAGTTTTCTTTGAACTCAACGGGCAACCACGCACTATTCGGGTGATGAACCGTCTTGCCGCCGCCGAAAAAGTGTCGCGTCCCAAGGCCGAAGCGGGCAACCCCGACCACATCGGTGCTCCAATGCCGGGGGTTGTGGCGACGGTGGCCGCAGTTGTCGGGAAATCCGTGAAGCAAGGCGATCTGCTGCTGACCATCGAGGCGATGAAGATGGAAACAGGGATCCATGCCGAACGCGATGCGGTGATTAAGGCAGTCCATGTGCAGGCGGGAAGCCAGATTGATGCCAAGGATCTTTTGGTCGAGCTGGAGTGAATGCAACGCGGCGGCGCCGACGTCAGGCAAGGGTGAAGCTCTGTGCAGAAAATCCTTTTCGTCAGTGACCCCCATATCTGTGTCCCGGGGCAACGGATCATTGGGCTGGATCCCTCGGCGCGGCTGATTGAAGTACTTGAAGCCGCGACGTCTTCGTACCCTGATGCCGCCGCCTTGGTGCTTTTGGGTGATCTGACGCACCATGGATTGCCGGCGGAATATGCTGAACTTGCGCGGATTCTGCGCGAGGTTCCGATCCCCATCATCCCGATGGTCGGCAACCACGACCGCCGCGATATGTTTCTGGCGCAGTTTCCTGACGCACCGCAAACGCCACAAGGCCATATCCAGTCCTGGTGCGATATTGGCGATCACCGGATCATCACGATGGATTCGCTTGATGGCCCGCCCTATCCTGCTGGGCATCATGCCGGGCTGCTGTGTCCGGATCGGATGGCGTTTTTGGACGATGCGTTGGCGACGCGCGCGGGCCGCCATGCGGTTGTGTGCATCCATCATCCGCCATTCGACACAGGTGTTGTCGGGATGGACCGTATTAAACTGCGCAACGGGCCAGAGGTGCTTGATCTGCTGGCCCAGCATGGCAATCTGCATCTGGTCTGCGGGCATTTACACCAGACGATATCTGGAAACACACGTGGCGTGCCTTGGACTGTCTTCAAAAGCCCCTGCCACCAAGGGGTGGTGGAACTGGTCAAACCCACCTCAAGCCTTTCAACCGATGAAGCGGGCGCTTATGGCCTTGGGCTGCTTGCCCCTGCTGGGCTGATCTTGCACAGCATTGACGTTGGAACCGGTGCGCGCGTGGTCGATGGTTACAACGCCGCCAAATAGGCCCGCAGGCGCAGAAACAGAAAAACATCAATCGGTGCGATTTTGGTCTTGCAGAACAGCGCAACTCTTTATAGATCACGGCTCACGAAACGGATGCGGGCGTAGCTCAGGGGTAGAGCATAACCTTGCCAAGGTTAGGGTCGAGAGTTCGAATCTCTTCGCCCGCTCCATTTCGAAACGCCAAAGGGCCGCAGCATGTGCTGCGGCCCTTTGGCGTTTCGTGGCGAAAACATTTTTACGCAGTTAGCTGGCTTGTGCGGCCGCAGGCAGTGGCGCTTGCAAAAAATGCGGCAGCGCCGTTTTGCGAAAGAGCGCCGCAACCTCAGCCGGCACAGGATCGCTTGTGTGATTGAACATCACTCTGTGCGCCTCAACCGCCATTTCAGACAAGGCAGGTGCCGCAATCGCGACATCCGCATAATCAGGCTCATCGTTGTCCCATTCTTCTTCCGCTTCGGTCATCTGTGCATGCAACAAAAGCAAGGGTTCTGGCTGCGGTGTTTCGAACACTTCCGGCACCTCGGCAACGTCCACTTCTTCAACAAAGACCGGCAAAGTGATCGGAGCACTGACCGCAGACAGCGCCAGCTTTCCCAAAATCCGCGCCGTCGTATCATGCCCGACCAACCCATAAAGACTTGGGATCAGCTCAAAAAGGTCATCGGTTTCCTCTGCCGTCCGGTCCGTCACAAGAATCGCGCTGAGATAGGGGTTTTTCCGCTCGGCAGATAAGGCAATTGCATGGGTCAATTGCCCCTCAACCCGTTCATCCATGACCAGCAGGTCAATCGTATCCAAACGGATCAGCGCATGGGCCAGTGCCTGTGTATCCACCGACAGGATTTGAAACCCTTTGTCGATCAGCGCATGCGCCGTGGCAAGCGATGCTGCAGCATCATTTCGTAGTATAAGGGCTTTCATCGGATTCTCCTGATCAATGACTTTCGAAGTGACCATACGAATCGAACCCTTAAATTTTGTTGAAAATGCCAAAGCAGAATGCGTCAGGCTTGGCCCCTGCCCTTCTTCCGCCTATAGAGCAGGGGAAACACCAAAGGACGCGACAGCATGCGGACAGCTACAATCACCCGCCAAACGGCAGAAACCGATATTTCGGTGACGATCAACCTTGATGGCACCGGCGTTTATGACAACCAGACCGGCGTGGGCTTTTTCGACCACATGCTGGATCAGCTGTCGCGCCACGCGCTGATTGATATGACCATCCGCGCCAAGGGTGATCTGCACATCGACGATCACCACACGGTCGAGGACGTAGGCATTGCGCTGGGTCAGGCGCTGACGCAGGCCTTGGGCGACAAACGCGGCATCCGCCGCTATGGCAGCTGCCACCTCGCGATGGATGACGCACAGGTCCGCTGTGCGCTTGATCTGTCGGCGCGCCCCTATCTGATTTGCAACCTCGATCTGCCTTTCGGCAAAATCGGCACGTTCGATACCGAACTGGTGCGCGAATTCTTTCAGGCGCTCAGCACACATGGCGGGATCACCTTGCACATCGACAAACTGCACGGTTTTAACGCGCATCACATCGCCGAGGCCGCGTTCAAAGCGGTCGCGCGCGCCTTGCGTGAAGCGGTGGAAACCGATCCGCGCAAAGCCGATGCCATTCCATCGACCAAGGGCAGCCTATGACAACCGCACTCGTCGATTATGACAGCGGCAACCTGCACTCGGCGCAAAAGGCGTTCGAGCGTATGGCGGCCGAGGTCGGGTCGGGTTCCATCATCGTGACCTCTGATCCGGATGTTGTCGCCAAGGCGGACCGGATCGTGCTGCCCGGGGATGGCGCATTCCCGCATTGCCGCTCCGAACTCTTTGCGCGCAGCGGTCTTGCCGAAGCAATCGTCGAGGCCGTGACAACCCGTGCGCGGCCTTTCTTTGGCATTTGCGTCGGCATGCAGATGATGGCAACCACAGGCCATGAATACGAAGACACACCCGGCTTTGATTGGGTGGCAGGTGATATCCGCAAGATCACCCCATCTGATCCTAAGCTCAAGGTGCCGCATATGGGCTGGAACGATCTGGTGATCGACCACCCGCATCCGGTGTTGCAGGGGATCAACACGGGCGATCACGCTTATTTCGTGCACTCCTACGCGATGGATGTGACCAACACTTCTGAGCGTCTGGCCCATGTGGACTACGGCGGCGACGTCACTGCAATCATTGGACGTGACACCATGATCGGGACGCAATTCCACCCCGAAAAAAGCCAGGATGCGGGTCTGCGCATGATCGGCAATTTCCTGCGTTGGAAACCCTGAGCACGATGGATCTGGCCCAGATCGTTGCTGATATCGGCGCGGAAATGGCCGCCGCGCCGGATCGTGGCAAAGTGGCTGACTATATCCCCGAACTTGGCGCGATTGATCCCGCACGTTTTGGCATGGCGATTGTCACCGCAGACGGTGAAGAAGTGCACACAGGCGACGCCACGACGCCCTTTTCAATCCAGAGCATTTCCAAAGTCTTCACGCTCGCACTGGCCTTAGGGCGCTTGGGCGACCAGCTATGGCAGCGCGTGGGGCGCGAACCCTCTGGCCTTGCATTCAATTCGATCCTGCAACTCGAATCCGAAGCGGGTATCCCCCGCAATCCGTTCATCAACGCAGGCGCACTCGTCACGACCGATGCAATTCTCGCAGGCCACGCCCCACGCGAAGCCTTGGGGGAAATCCTGCGATTTATCCGTGCGGCAGCAGGCGATGATGATATCCATATCAACCCCGCGGTCGCGCAGTCCGAGCAAGAGACGGGCGACCGCAATCTGGCGCTGGCACATTTCATGCGCGCCCATGGCAATATGAAAAATCCCCCTGCCCTGACCTGCGGGACCTATTTCCATCAATGCGCAATCGAGATGAGCTGCCTTCAACTGGCACGCGCAGGGCGTTTTCTGATGGGCGGGACAGGCGCACCTACCCTTGTCAGTCCCGAACGCGTCCGCCGCCTAAACGCGCTGATGATGACCTGCGGACACTATAACGGGTCAGGTGAATTTGCCTTCCGCGTGGGGCTACCGGGCAAAAGCGGTGTCGGCGGTGGAATTCTGGCCATCGTGCCCGGCAGGGCCTCCATCGCGGTGTGGTCGCCTGGGCTGGATCAAAACGGCAATTCTCAGCTTGGCACTTTGGCGGTGGAACGGCTGGTTCATGCGACCGGATGGTCGGTTTTCAGCTGATACCTTTGAAAATGCCTTGCAGATGCGGCGCGGGACTTGGCAAACATGGCGCAAGAAAAACGCAGACAGAGGATAAACGATGCAGAGACTGACACGCCGCGCGATATGTGCCGGGGCTATTGCATTGCTAAGCGGTTGCGGCGGCAGACCCCGCCAGTCCCAAGCACCAAACCGCCGCAACATCCCGCTTTATCCCAACGAGACGCCGGAACTGCGTCGTCTGATCAACACATACGCCGATAGGCATGGGATTCCCGTCACACTCCTGCACCGCGTGATTGTCCGCGAAAGCACACACAACCCCGCAGCTCGCAATGGGCCTTACTATGGGCTGATGCAAATCCATCCGCAAACCGCACGCTCGATGGGCTATCGCGGGGCGCCCGAGGGGCTCTTGGATGCGGAAACCAACCTGATGTACGCAGGGCGCTATCTGCGCGGCGCTTGGCTGGTGTCGGACGGGGATGAAGCGACAGCCGTGAGCTGGTACGCGCGCGGCTATTATTATGAAGCGAAACGGCGCGGGCTGCTGGAAGAGACAGGGCTGCGGTCGGGGTGAGGCGAAGTGCGCTGAATGTCTGCTTGCGGGACATAGCTGCCCTTGCGTGAAATAGAACGACTATCCCGTTTTCTTGTCGTGCCGCTTCATTCCGTTTGACGATAAAGCCGAAAGCAATTAGCCATTCCATCACCAGGGGCGCTGAAAAGCTGAGACGTACCCTTTGAACCTGAACCAGATAATGCTGGCGGAGGGAGGTCGTATGTTTCGTTGTGCTACATACAATATCTCCCTTTTTGCCCGCAAAAAGGAGAGACGATGGCCCCTCAAGAAGTTCTGACCGCCCTGCGTGACCAAAATCCATTGGTGCATTGCATCACGAACTATGTCGCAATGAATATTGCCGCGAATGTCGTTCTGGCCGTAGGGGCCTCGCCTGCAATGGTGCATGCGCCCGAAGAAATTGCCGATTTTACGCCGATATGTGGTGCGCTCACCATCAACATCGGCACGCTATCAGCATCGTGGCGGGCCAGTATGATGACGGCAGCCACGCTTGCTAGCGCGCACAAAATTCCTTGGGTCTTGGATCCTGTCGCGCATTTCATCTCAGATTATCGCAAATGCGCAGCCCGGGATCTATTGGCGCTACGTCCGACGATTGTGCGTGGTAACGCATCGGAGATACTGGCCTTGGCCGGTGAAGCAGGTGCCGGAAAAGGTGTCGATACCGGTGACAGTGTCAATGCTGCCCAAGGTGCGGCAAAGGCGCTGGCGTCAGAATTCGGCGCGGTCGTGGCGATCACAGGCCCAGAAGATTATCTGACTGACGGGACCCAAGAGGCACGCGTTTGTGGCGGGTCGCCTTTGATGCCGCAGGTGACAGCTTTGGGCTGTTCCCAGACGGCATTGATGGGGGCCTATGCAGCCACAGGACCCGCGTTCGATGCGGCCTTGGCCGCACTCGCGCACTTCAAAGTCGCGGGCACCGCAGCCGCAAAGCAGGCCAACGGCCCGGGCAGTTTCCAAATGCATTTCTTGGACGCACTTGCGGCAACCCAGCCCGCTGATCTTGCTCAGGTCATAATGTAATGGCGGGCTTAAAGCACCAATTGCGCCTGTATCTGGTGACGGACAGCCAATCTTGTACCACGCCCAACATGATCACGACGGTCCGTCTGGCTGTTGCGAACGGTGTTACAATGGTGCAGCTGCGTGAAAAAACAGCGACGACCGCAGAGCGGGTGCAGATGGCGTTGGCTCTCAAAGAGGCGCTCGTTGGTACGGCCGTGCCGTTAGTCATCAATGACGATGTCGTCGCTGCCGTAGCAGCGGATGTAGACGGCGCACATATCGGTCAAGGCGACATTTCAGTTGCGCAAGCGCGCGCGCTGCTTGGGCCGGACAAAATCCTCGGGCTGTCGTGCGAGACATCGCAAGCAGTGCAGGCGGCGGATCCGGCGTTGGTGGACTATCTAGGACTTGGCCCCGTGTTTGGTACGGCGACGAAAACCGACCATGCGCAGCCCATCGGCTTTGATGGACTGGCGCGGTTAGTGGCGCTGTCCCCCCTGCCCAACGTCGCTATTGGTGGTTTGAAATCCATCCATGTCCGCGATGTCCGCGAAAGCGGGGCAGATGGCATGGCCGTGGTTTCCGCGATCTGTGGGCAGGCCGATCCCGCCGCCGCCGCCCGCGCTTTTCGTACCCTCAAAACGGAGGAGACACTGTGATCCCCAATGTCCTTAGCATTGCAGGCTCTGATCCATCGGGTGGGGCTGGCATTCAGGCCGACATTAAGTCGATATCTGCAAATGGTGCTTTTGCAATGGCCGCCATCACCGCATTGACGGCGCAAAACACCCAAGGTGTCACAGCTATCCATCTGGTGCCGCCTGATTTTGTGCAAAGCCAGATCGCGGCCATATTTGAAGATATTCGCGTGGATGCGGTCAAAATCGGGATGATTGCGAACGCAGGTATTGCATCCGCTGTCGCGCAGTCCTTGCAAGGGCAGACGGGCATTCCCATCGTGCTTGATCCGGTGATGATCGCCAAAGGAGGTGCCGCGTTGTTGCAACCCGATGCGGTGAATACCTTGCGTGATGAATTGTTGCCTCTCGCGACACTTCTGACACCAAATTTGCCCGAAGCGGCGCATTTACTTGGCACAAAACCCGCGACAACACGCGCGGAAATGGCCGCCCAAGGCCGCGCACTTTGCGCGCTTGGGCCGCAAGCGGTGCTCATGAAAGGCGGTCACTTGGACGGCCCTGACAGCCCGGACTGTCTGGTCACGAATGATGAAGTGACGTGGTTTGAAGCGCCGCGCACCCGAACCGTGAACACCCATGGCACCGGCTGCACTTTGTCGGCTGCATTGGCAGCACAACTGGCCCATGGCCAGACACCCGCAGCCGCCACCGCAACCGCCAAATCTTTTGTCGCAAACGCCATTTCAAATGCAGACGCATTATCCGTCGGGTCTGGTCATGGCCCCACCCACCACTTTGCTGTCCTTTATTCAAAATGAGAACGAAACACCTATGAAACCTATCATCTTTGCCTCTGCCCTGTCGCTGTGTGCGGCACCCCTTTGGGCACAAGACCAAGTCACCTTGCTGCTGGACTGGTTTGTGAACCCCGATCATGGCCCCGTCATCATCGCGCAGGAAATGGGGTATTTCGCTGAACAAGACCTTGTGGTTGACGTGATCGCCCCTGCGGATCCTTCCGCGCCGCCAAAAATGGTTGCCGCCGGACAGGCCGATCTGGCGATCTCGTATCAGCCGCAACTGCACCTGCAAATCCATGAGGGTTTACCGTTGCAGCGGGTTGGCACGCTTGTTGCTACACCGCTGAGCTGTTTGTTGGTGCTGGCAGATGGGCCCATTGAAACACCCGCGGACCTGAAAGGACGCAAGGTCGGCTATTCCGTCGGTGGCGTCGAAGAGGCCGTCCTGGGGCATGTTCTGAAAACCCACGGTCTGACGTTGGACGATGTGGAATTGATCAACGTAAACTGGTCAATGTCGCCATCGTTGATGTCAGGCCAAGTCGATGCGGTGATTGGTGCATTTCGCAATTTTGAGCTGAACCAAATGGATATCGAAGGCGTCCCGGGTCGGTGCTTTTACGTCGAAGAGGAAGGACTGCCACCCTATGACGAGCTGATTTATGTGGCCAATAAAGACACGATGGACACCGACATGATCCAGCGTTTCCTCGCTGCCACGGAAAAAGCGACTCAATACATCATCAACCATCCTGATGAGAGCTGGGAGATTTTTGCAGGGACAGCATCAGAGCTGAATGACGAGCTGAACAAACGCGCATGGGTCGACACACTGCCCCGTTTCGCGCTGCGCCCGACCGCGATGGACGTAGGCCGCTATGCTACGTTCGAGGCGTTTTTGCATGATGCGGGCCTGATTCCTGCGATCAATCCGGTCAGCGAAATCGCAATTGATGTGACAGCACAATGATTGCATCACCTTACGGGGCAACCTTTACGCTTTTGCGTGCAGGCTGCCCGGAGCCGTGGCACGCCTATACCGATCATCCCTTCGTCCAAGGCTTGGGTGACGGGACGCTGCCACAGGCCTCGTTTCTGCATTACCTTGTCCAGGACTACGTCTTTTTGGTGCATTTCGCACGCGCGTGGTCGCTGGGTGTCGTAAAGGCCGAAACGCTGGATGAAATGAAGGTCTGCGCGGGCACCGTGGATGCATTGGTCAATCATGAAATGGCACTGCACGTCAAAACGTGTGCGCAAGCAGGCATTGACGAGGCGACGTTATTTGCAGCCAGCGAAGCGTTCGAAAACCTTGCCTACACGCGATATGTTATGGATGCAGGATTGCAGGGTGATTTCCTAGATTTGATGGCCGCCCTTGCCCCGTGCTGTTTTGGGTACGGCGAAATCGGCGCGCGGTTGGCGCAAACAGCCGCACCCGATACGCCATATCGCGAATGGATCGCGACCTATGCAAGTGATGACTATCAAAACGTCATGGTGTCAGTGGGCCAGATGATGGATCGGGCGGTGACACGCCGTCTTGGGGATGATCCGGCTGGATCGGCGCGGTGGCCGCATTTGCAAGAACGCTTTACCACGGCCACCCGGCTGGAGGTGGCGTTTTGGGACATGGGCTTGCGCGGCGCATGATACAGGCCCCCGCAATCGATGTGCGCGGCACACAGTACATGGACGGCGTTCGCTTATTTGGACCCATCGATATGCACCTGCCGGCCGGGCAATGGACCTGCTTGCTGGGGCGCTCTGGTGTGGGAAAATCCACGCTTTTGCGGTTGATTTCGGGGGTGAACCTCGCGGGTGAATTTGACGGTGAAATCACGGCATCTGATGAGAGGGCCTTGGCAAATCGCATCAGTGTCATGGCACAGTCTGATTTGTTGCTGCCTTGGCTTAGCGTGCTTGAGAACACAGTCCTTGGCGCGCGCTTGCGTGGTCAGGCCCCGGACTTTGACAGAGCTGAAAACATGCTGAAACGTGTGGAGCTTGCCGATCATATGCAGAAAAAACCGGGGGCCTTGTCAGGCGGAATGCGGCAACGCACGGCCCTTGCGCGCACGTTGATGGAAGACCGCCCCATCGCCCTCTTGGATGAACCGTTTTCCGCATTGGACGCAAGCACGCGGGCCGAGATGCAGGAACTTGCCGCCGAGGTTCTTCTGGGTAAAACCGTCTTCTTGGTGACGCATGACCCTGCAGAGGCCGTCCGGCTTGGCCACCAAATCATCATTCTGACACCGAACGCGGCCCAACCATGGCCAACCCCTGATATTCCCCCAATCCGCGATCAATATGCCCCGGCAACAGTCGCGTGTCAGGCCGCATTGCTTGCCCACCTCAGAGAGGTCCGATGAGACGTATTCGCTATGCCTTAGGGGCCTGCGCCTTTGCATTGCTGCTTTGGCAGGGGGTTATATGGGTCACAGGCGTGCCATCATTCATCCTGCCATCGCCTTTACGGGTTGCGCAGGCTGCGCTGGATAATCGTGTGCTTATTGCTGAAAATGCTTTGGTGACCGCAACTGAAGTGGCCCTCGGCCTGATCATCGGCACTGTTTTAGGTGCGGTTACCGCGATCCAATTGGCCAACTCTGACCGGTTGCACCGATTGGTGATGCCGCTACTAATCTTTACTCAGGCAGTCCCGGTCTTTGCCTTGGCCCCGATCCTGACGCTTTGGTTTGGCTATGGCATTGCGTCCAAGGTCGTCATGGCTGTTCTGATTATCTATTTTCCGGTGGTGTCCGCGTTCTATGACGGGCTGACGCGGGTGCCTGCGGATATCTTGGATATGGCCAAAACCATGGGCGGCACCAGACGGCAGATCATGCGCCGCATCAAAATCCCCCATGCCTTGCAGTCTTTAGGGACTGGATTAAAACTGGCCGCGGTCTATGCCCCCATCGGCGCGGTGATCGGTGAATGGGTCGGGGCGTCCAAAGGGTTGGGCTATCTGATGTTGCTGGCCAATGGCCGCGCCAAAACTGATCTGATGTTCGCGAGCCTGTTCACGCTGGCCATCATGACATTGCTTTTGCATCTGGCCGTTTCCAAAGCATCCGACTACCTGAACAAACATTGAGCCTTGGATGCAGCAGATTTGCCAACAGAGCGGTCGTTCGCTGCAAAGCAGAAAATCGGTAAAATCGGCGCGAGGCAGCCACGCAATCAAAAGCCCCTGCAAAGCAGAGGCTTTTGACGTTTATGAATGCACAGCCTACCCCACTCGCACCCAGTTCTGGCTGGAACACAGCAAACCACCGGCAACACAGCCGCGCAGGCGCAGGGCATTTCCATCCACATCCATCTTACCAATATAGGTTTTGTCATTAGATGGGCGCCAGACCGCCCCTTCGTAAGCACCGCCACCCTGTGGTACCATGTCGATGACCAGCGTTTTACCAATGTTTTCTGACTGGTATTCGCCATCCGCGTTGAATGTCCGGCTAATCACGCCACAAACAGCGGCGCCGCATGGGGCGATTGTGATGTGGGCATAGGCGCCATCATCCACTTCGGTCTGCCACACGCCAAGGGCCGCGTCCTGGGCGGATGCGGCAGTAGCAAAGGCAAACAACGATGCAGCCAGAATCAAAACTTTCTTCATACTCAACTCCTCCCTGAGTTCTAACGCGGATCATGCGCGGGCAAACCCGTTTCGATCAAGCAAGACGTTGGGTCAAACCCGCGCGTTGCAATCCCGCGCTGCCCATGCATAAACGCGCACAAACGTGAAAGGTGTGCGAACGATGATCCTCTACCCTGCCATTGACCTCAAAGACGGAAACGCCGTGCGGCTGGTGCATGGCGATATGGATCAGACGACGGTTTTCAACGAAGACCCCGCAGCGCAGGCCAAAGAATTTGTCGCTGCTGGCTGCGCGTGGTTGCATTTGGTGGACCTCAACGGGGCCTTCGCGGGCGAACCGGTGAACGCCGCCCCCGTCGAGGCGATCTTAAAGGCCTGCCCCGTCCCCGCCCAATTGGGTGGCGGGATCCGCGATATGGCCACGATTGAGCGGTGGTTGGACAAAGGGCTGGCGCGCGTGATCCTCGGCACCGTTGCGGTCGAGAACCCCGATCTGGTGCGCGAGGCAGCACGTGCCTTCCCCGGCCAGGTGGCCGTCGGCCTTGATGCGCGCAACGGGCGCGTCGCAACACGCGGCTGGGCCGAGGAAACCGATGTGATGGTCACCGACCTTGCAAAGTCGTTCGAGGACGCAGGCATTGCCGCGATCATCTACACCGACATTCTGCGCGATGGTGCAATGAAGGGCCCCAACATTGATGCAACGGCAGCCTTGGCGCGCGCAGTCGATATTCCGGTGATTGCGTCGGGCGGCGTGTCTTCCATGGCGGATCTCACAGCGCTCAAAGCCACCGGCGTGATCTCGGGCGCGATTTCCGGTCGTGCGCTGTATGACGGTGCCATCGACCTTAAGGCCGCTCTGGCCGCACTCCGGTAGTCGCTTCGTCTTGGCAAGAAACTCATCATCTATGCTTGCGGCGATGCCTGCCCGTGCTTAGACAGAACCCATGCTGAAAACCCGTATCATCCCCTGTCTGGACGTCGCCGAAGGCCGCGTCGTCAAAGGCGTCAATTTTGTTGATCTGATCGACGCAGGCGATCCGGTGGATGCGGCGATTGCCTATAACGCCGCAGGCGCGGATGAGCTTTGCTTTCTCGACATCATGGCGACGCAGGAAAACCGTGGCACGATGTTTGATCTGGCGACCCGGACAGCCGAGCAATGCTTTATGCCGCTGACGATTGGTGGGGGCGTGCGCACGCACCATGATGTGCGCGATCTACTGCTCGCAGGGGCCGATAAGGTCAGCTTTAACTCTGCCGCTGTTGCCAACCCAGATGTGGTGGCCGAGGCCGCGATGCGCTTTGGTTCGCAATGCATTGTCGTGGCGATTGATGCAAAAACGGTCGCCCCCGGCAAGTGGGAGATTTTCACCCATGGCGGACGGCGGGCCACAGGCATTGATGCGGTGGAATTTGCCAAAACCGTGGTCGAAAAAGGGGCAGGAGAAATCCTGCTGACCTCAATGGACCGCGACGGCACAAAGGCAGGGTTCAACCTGCCGCTGACACGCGCGATCTCGGACGCAGTGGATGTACCTGTGATTGCCTCAGGCGGCGTGGGCACGCTCGATCATTTGGTCGAAGGTGTCACCGAAGGTGGCGCCTCTGCGGTGTTGGCCGCCTCAATCTTCCACTTCGGCACCTACACCATCGGCGAGGCCAAGGCCCACATGGCCGCCGCTGGTATCCCTGTGAGGCTGACATGACCCTGAACGATCTGGCCGACATCATCGCCGCCCGCAAAACCGCTGATCCCGACAGCAGCTGGACCGCAAAACTGCTGTCCAAAGGGCCGGAGAAGTGCGCGGAAAAGTTCGGCGAAGAGGCGATTGAAGCCATCATCGAGGCAGTGAAAGGCGACAAGGCACGTCTGACCTCGGAAGCGGCAGATGTGCTTTATCACCTGCTGGTCATGCTGGCCGCCCGCGACGTGGCGCTGGACGATGTAATCGCTGAACTCGCCGCGCGCCAAGGCACATCCGGTATTGCCGAAAAGGCCGCGCGCGACTGATCACGCGCGGCCCATTGCCCGACTATTTTCCGCGAGAAACCCATTCAAGGATCTTTGAGGAGATACGTTCATCCTCGACCTGTTGTCGGGCCTGCTCGGCCTCTAGTTCTGCAAGTGCTGCCAAGCGGGCCTCTTCCGCAAGACGCGCCTCTTCCGCAAGCCGTGCCGCTTCTTCGGCGGCTGCGCGCTCGGCCTCACGGCGCTTTTGTTCTTCAACCTCAAGCGTTTCGCGGTTGAACTCCTCAACCCACTCGGGCTGAAAATATTCGCGTTTTGTCGTCGCTTCTTTGCGCGGCGCAGGGGCTTCGACACGCTTTTGGGCATCTGCACTTAAGACGTGCTTATTGGTTTCTTCGATCAGCTCGCTCAGCGTTTTCGTCAGGGTCTTATTTTCAGGAATTTTGACCGTTTTGACTTTCTTGGTTTCCTGCTCGATCAGGTCCAGCCAGTCCTTTGCGGACTGGATACGCTCTTTGGGGGACACGCGCATCGCTTGGTCGATGGCCTGCAAAAATGCGGATTCGTATTGGGGGAAGCGCCCCGCGATTGGCTCATAGGGGTCAGGCTCACCACCTGCCATTTCCGAGACGCGGGTTTGGCTGTTGGGTGGCGCTTCACCAGAGATCAGGTGGTACATGGTGGCGGCCAAGGCATAAAGATCGCTGCATGGCCCCTGCACGCCGCCAGCGACATAGAATTCATGCGGTGAATAGCCGTCTTTCACCACCAGCATCGTCGACACGGCACTGGTCTTCTGGCTTGCATCCTCACGGGCTGCGCCAAAGTCGATCAAGGCGGGGGTGCCCCATTTATCAAGCAAAATGTTATCAGGCGAGATATCGCGGTGCAGCAGGTCGTTTTTGTGAACCAGATCAATCGCATCCAGCACTTTCACCAGAATGTCGCGCACTTGATCAGGGCTCAGAGCGTCATTGTCATCTTCAATCACATCAAGCAGATCGCGCCCTTCGAACAGGTCCAGCACCATATAGGCGGTGCCGTTTTCCTCGAACGCCTGATGGACGCTGACGATATTGGGGTGGCGTAACTTGGCGATGCTGCGCGCTTCGCGCATGAACATCTCGACGATCTTGCGGTATTGCGCATCATGGGCAGGCGCGTTGACGGTCACGCGGTTGCCAAAGCGCATACAAATCGATTCCGGAAAGCATTCTTTGATGACGACAGCGCGTTCTAGGAACGTATCCATCGCAAGATAGGTGATCCCAAAGCCACCCGCGCCAATCTGACGGTCGATCTTGAACTTCCCGCCCAGCAACTCCAGCCCGGTCGGCAAGCCCTGACCCTGACTTTCATAGGTCTGCGATGCGTCAATAATACGTGTTTCTTGCATTGGTTATCCATGGTCGTGAAGCACAACGGAAAAACAAAGACTGATACTGGAACTAACCTATAGGTGTGACGGCGGGGCCATGAGTCAACGACGAAACATTTGCAATTTAATGCGTATAGAATCGGCTTAGCGCACCATCACATTAAACCTGTGGGACAATTGTGCCATTCTTGTGGCAAGTTAAGACTTTTTTAATAAAACCCACTGTTTACAGCTGCAACTTTGACGAGATTATGCCGGTGGCAAAGCCCGCCATGCGCAATTCCGAGAACAATCGCTGGTACTCGATTTTGGGACAACGGTCCTCAATCACATCAACCCCACGGGCCTGCGCCTCTGCGGCGGCCTCCGGATGCGTCACGCCGATCTGCATCCAGATTGTTTGCAGGTTTGGCCAGCGCGCAAGTGAAGCTGTCACGATTGGCGGCACCGATTCCGACCGCCGGAAGATATCAACCATGTCCACATCATCAGGGATCTCGGACACATCACCATAGACTGTCTCCCCCAAAAGCGTCTGCCCCGCCAAACCGGGGTTCACCGGAATCACACGGTATCCCTTTAGGCTCAGATAGCGGGCCACATAAAAGCTTGGGCGGATTTCATTTGCGGACACGCCAACAATCGCAATCGTTTTCGTGCGCTTCAGAATCATACGAAGGTGGTCGTCGGAATATGCCATGCCTTAGCCTATACCGCGCAATCAGAAGAAAAAAGCGCCCGGAAAAAACCGGGCGCAAGTCGTGGAACGAGGGACAGTGAGACAAAACGCGCGTGTTCCGTCAGCGCGCTTCCAAGACAGAGTTATGTACCATTGGGGCGCATCCGAAGGGTCCATCAGGCAAACGTGATGTGGCGTGTCCGCAGCGAGAGAACGCTTCAGTCAAAAATCTCGTCAACGACGTCTTCGACAACATCCCAGACTTGCGAGATGAAGCGGCGTCCAAATCCTTTGGATTTCTTGCGCTTGGTGGGCCGCTCATGGCGATATTCGGGATATTTCTCAACCCGTTTCCGCTGGGTCGGGCGGGCGGGTGCCGCAGCTTGCGTCGGCTGCTTTGGCAACATTTTGAGCGCACGCAATGGCGCGCCACAGTTGCTACAGGTCAGCTCGTGCCGATCATTGCCGCGCAGGACAAGGGCCGCTTTGGTGCCGCAATAACAACATGTCGCAATCTTTGTGGCAGCCATCAATCCGGTCCTGTCATTCAGCCTTTGACAGCATATAGGGCAACTGCCGCCGCATTTGAGACGTTGAGCGACCCAAATCCGGCTGCCGCGTCAATTTTGACCAATGTGTCACAGGTTTCGCGGGTTTTTTCGCGCAATCCCGGCCCTTCGGCCCCCATTACCAGTGCGACAGGGCGATCACGTTTGCCCTCTACAGCGGCCTCGATCGTGGTTTCCGCTTCGCCATCAAGGCCCAGCACCAGATAGCCCATACCTTTCAGCGCCTCCATCGCATCCGCCAGATTGCGCACCCGCAAATATGGCTGCCGTTCCAGCGCCCCACTGGCGGTTTTCGCCAAAGCGCCTGTTTCGGGCGCTGAATGGCGCTGGACAGCAACAACAGCGCGGGCGCCGAACACTTCGGCCGAACGCAGAATCGCACCCACGTTGTGCGGATCGGTCACACGGTCGAGCAGGACAATACGCGGCGGCATCGGGCCATCGCCCAGCGCCACATCCTCCAAGCTGCCCCAATCCAAGGGTTTCACTTCAAGTGCAGCCCCCTGATGCACGGACTGCGGATCAAGCGGGGCTGCAAATTTGCGCGGATCGGAAATCTCGGGTTCCATACCGCTTTGCGCCACAGCCTCACCCAGACGCTCCAACGCATTGCGTGTCACCACCAGCCGAAGCTTCGTGCGGGCCGGATTTTCCAATGCATCGCGCACCGCATGCAGACCAAACAGCCAAACGGTTTCCTGAGCGGCAATCCGTTTGCCCTGCTCTTTTGCAATCACCCACTTTGGCTTTTTCATCTGCTTTCCTATCGCGCATGTTCGCCCCCGCGATACCCCACTCGGGCGTGGCTGTGAAGAGGATCACATATAGACCCACTTTTGCGGTTGACGCACCCTAGGGGCACGGGTAATCAGCGCTTGGTTGGGCGACAGGCCGCAAGGTGTGGCAGGGGACTGTAACTCCCTCGAGGCGACTCACGCCTGGTTCGATTCCAGGGTCGCCCACCATTAAGTCTTCTTAAAACAACACAGAGTACGCTGCGTGGAGCAGTGGTTAGATTTCTGTGAGGTGCGGGGAAGATGAGAGCCAGAAACCACACAGATGGTCTCTGATTTAGCAGTTTTCACAGCCGTTTATCGGAAAGTCTCAGCGAGGCATTTCCGGGTGAGGTCTTGAGCCGTTCAAGGCAACATCAAAGTTGCGCAAATCCGAGGACCCGACGCTGCTCGGCCCAATCCAATGGCAGCTTGGGGAGCGCGCGCAGTGCTTACGCGTTGAGATGCGGCAGCTGACGGCCTTCAAGAATCACCGTTGAGATGTCTGGAGCCATTCAGGCCAGGGAAAGAATGCGGCTGACCGACCCGCTACGCAGACCTTCTCGCTCTGTGATTTGTTGAACAGTTATGACTTTCCCATCAAGAAGTTCGCGTGCCGATCATCGAGCATCCGCAACCAGAGTTCTAAGGTTTCCATCTAGTGGCAGAGCATTGTCGGCTGCAATGCTGATCGGCTTAGGTTTGATTGCGGGGAGTTGGATTTTGGAGATGAGAATTCCTCAACCCTTCCCTCCCACTCCACGCGCTTCCAGACCAATATTATCAAAGAACAAGATGCGTTCGTGGATTCGCGTTGCAGACATTCGTGCGTGCCGCAGCGAAAAGCCGCTTGGGGCCCAAAGCCGACACTCCTGTGTTGGTGCACGGCGCACGCTATCGACTTACTGCTTCTGGCGGCAAACACTGATATCGTGAACCGTCGGGTAGCCTGCAAAGGTCTTCCAGAAAATTATCGGGAACAAGCTGATAGCGAGGCAGCAGTTTGCTTGCATCTTGGCGGTCCAAGAAATCGCTACACGATGCGACATAGTAATCGTTCAAACGCACATCAGACATGTACCATTGATCAAACGCAGCAGAGGCGGCGGACGGGATATCCCCGGTGGCCAGCATTTCAGAGGCAAACTTGGCAGCAATATCGGACTGTGTTGGCCATGCTGACAACGCCAGCCACGGTCCATCATTTCCGTTTTCTTTCATATCCCAGGCAACCAACAAAGAAACAACGCTTGCGTCAGCCTCCAAGGCGAATATGGCGCGTGCATATTCGGCCATCGCCAGATCGTCGGAAGGGCAAATGCCAAGTGCGGATTGCTCGAGATGGCGTATTTCATGCAGAAGCACACCAACCTGCATCGCCATCGATAGTTGGTCACTCAGGTAAATCCGGTTCAGCTCGACATCAAGATATCCGTGAGCGTTATCCATCTTGCTGGAAAGACACAGCTTTGGCGACTGTTCTTCCAAGGCAGCTAGAAGAGACGGAAATCGCTCAAGGCCCGCCGTGACTTCCGCGTAAACCTGAACGAGCACTGCCGGTGCATTGGGATCTGCACCGCCGTCAGGAACATCAATGCATGCTTCTATCGCCTCGGTGAAAGTCGGGAGCATGAAGAAGAGCAATGCCAATGAACGCATCATCGGACTACAGCAAGTAAGTAACGCATTGTCCAGAGCAAGCAATCTTCCAACGACTGTTCAGGATCTGATCCAAGCCAATGAATTGGGCCAGCAACGGCGTGAAAACTGGCAAAGTCTCGCAGAGGCGGGGCCAAAACGAGACACCAGCCAAGCCAAACACCCCAGAGTGCTATGATAGTTTTTATAGCCTTGATGAAGATCAACGCGATCACTGTTGAGACTGATAGCATTGATTGAAGATTTGAGGAGGACGCTAAATGTATTCACGGATTCTCGTACCCGTTGATCTGGAAAACGCTGATAAACTTGGCAAGGCACTTGAACTCGCAGGTCAGACTGCCGGGCAGAGTAATGCTGAAGTTGTCTATGTTGACGTTGTCGATGCAGTTCCAACGACCTCTGCACGTACCGAAGGCAGCCGGTTTGCAGAGCGCCTCAAAGTCTTTGTTGCGGAACAGGCCGAAAAATACGGCATTAAGGCCGTTGACCACGTCGCACTGCGTAGCGACCTGCGTCTGAATGTGGGCCCGGATCTCGTAAAGGCGGCCATTGCAGCCGACTGTGACCTGATCGTGATGGCGAGCCATATGCCCGGCTTTAAAGATCACATTTTGACATCGAACGCGGGATATGTTGCCTCTCACGCACCGATGACTGTCTATGTGGTGCGCTAGTTCCCACGAAAGCCCACTTCGCCCTCATGCCTCGCAACAGGATGCGCTAACCGCGCATTACTGCCGGGTTGGCTGGTGCGATGAACATCACGAAGTGGCCCGGGGCGATCGATGAAGAATGTCAAAATCACATTCAATGCTATCGTCACTAGCCTGGCCCTGTTGGCAGCAGATCCGTCCTTTGCGGATACGCGTTCATGCGGCGTCCCGAATGTGACCGTAACCTTTCAACAAACGGCCGATGGGGAATTGGTTTGCAGTGCAGTGCAACAAGCAACGATGCTTTTTGATACATGTAACCTGCCACCGCTGAGCAGACCTGTGCGTATCACTGTTGTAGAGGACCTCTCGCAAGGGTGTGTTGGCTTGTACCACTGCGGCGACGATATGATTGAGGTGCTGTCAGCATCAAGAATACAAGAACAGCGCGACCCGAACGGGGCGTTCGCACACTTAACTGCCGCCGACTACTACAAAAGCGTTGTGGTGCACGAACTCTCGCACGCTGCAACCGATCCAACCCCATGTCCGTTTGAAGCATGCATCGTCGCAGACGAATACATCGCTTATGCGATGCAAATCATGTCTTTGGACCCTGAGGCGCAGCAGGCTTTTGAAAGCCGGGCCGCATTTGAAGGCCCGGTTTCAGCCGATGACCTCAGCGTTGTACTTTTGTTTATGGCCCCTCATCTGTTTTCCCAAAAGGTCTGGGCACATCTGTTACAGCGCGATGATCCTTGTAGATACATTGGCCAATTGATGGATCGCTCGCTCCTTCTCGACCGGGAACGTTTCTAATCCAGACGCTGAAGAGATAGGAACAGAAAACGAAACACACCGTGTGTCTCGGCAAGGACAGCGGCAGCTTCGTCCGCAAAGCTGACATAGAAATCTAGACGACCAAAGCCTGCTTTGGCGAAGACCCACAAAGGCGCAAAAGCGCTCTTATGTTCATGGGCTAAGATCTAGGCGTCGCGCCAAGCTGTCACATGCAATCATCTTGGGCTCCCAAGTAACCAAAATGCAAATTTTCAGTCTGTTGTCACATGTCCTCAGTTTGACGCAAGTTGCCGTAACAAGGGCGTAATCCGGCGCACCGTCGCACGACGATTACTTGCTTCCGCGCCTTGGGTTTGCACCTTGAGGAAGGCCTCCCCATAGCCCTGAACAATCAAGTTTTCGGGCGGGATGCGGAACGCTTCCGTCAACGCAAGCGCCACAGATTCAGCGCGCCGATCTGAAAGGGCAAGATTGAAACTGTCACTACCGATTGCGTCGGTATGACCTTCGATCAGGAACACTTCACGCGGGTTGTCCAGCAGTAGCTCTTCCATGAGAATGCCAATCCGCACAAGGCTACGTGCTTGTTCAGCAGGGATTGCGGCGGACCCTGTTGCGAAGGTCACGGTATCAAGGTCGATTGCTGGAACGAGACTGCGCACCTGTTCGATCTCGCGGATTTGGCGCAAACTGAAACTGCGACCTGCATCGAATGCGAGCGCTTCGCCCAAGGCGGCGCGTAAGGTGCGAAGATCGCTATCGGCAGCGGACAGGCTACGCGCAGCAGGACGTGTATCCTGTAAACGCTGCACATCGACCGCGGCCACCGGTTCAACATCGTCGAACAATTCAATTTGGGTCCCGTCAGGATACAGAACATCGCGCCGCAGAACGCGCCCACGCTGATCGCGGATGGTCACGACTTGTGTCCCATCGGCGCGATCAAGGAACGTGCGCGTCGACCCGTCGAAAAATGTCTCGGTCCGGACCGCGGCGCCGGGCTGGCGCAAAAGCGCATCATCGTCCTTGTAGATGGTCAATCCGCGTGTGCCTTCGACAACCACGCGGTCGCCTGTATTTTCGACCACACGGTCCCCGTTGCGCAAGACAGATCCAACGACAACCGCACCTAACCCGAGTAGCAGCGCCTTCTCGATATTGCTCAGCCCACTTGATTCATTGTTTTCCACTGCTGTCGCTTGCGCGCCTGTGATCGGAGTTTCGAAGTCCTCTTCACTGGTGCGAACTGCATCTGCGTCCAGCGTCTCTTCGACAATTTCCTCAGGTGCAGCTTCGGCTTCCAACGTCGCAGCAACAGGCGCGTTTGCTTCGTCATCTACAGTCGGATCATCGAGCACGATCTCAGGCTGCTCTGCCGCCGCTGCTTCTTCGGCAGCTAGTACTTCTGCTTCTGCCGCCGCCTCATCAGCTGCCGCTTCCTCCGCGGCCAGTGCCTCTGCTTCTGCTGCCGCCGCTTCTTGTGCGGCTATTGCCTCGGATTCTGCTGCTGCTTCTTCCGCAGCCAGTGCCTCTGCTTCGGCCGCCTGATCAGCTGCCGCTTCCTCCGCGGCCAGTGCTTCCACTTCTGCTGCCGCTGCTTCTTGTGCGGCAACCGCCTCGGCTTCTGCCGCTGCTTCTTCAGCGGCCAGTGCTTCGGCTTCTGCAGCCGCTGCTTCCTCTGCGGCCAGAGTTTCGGCTTCTGCTGCCGCCGCCTCATCAGCTGCTGCTTCTTCCGCAGCAAGTGCCTCTGCTTCTGCCGCTTCCTCCGCAGCCAGTGCTTCCGCTGCTTCTTGTGCAGCAACCGCCTCGGCTTCAGCTGCCGCGGCTTCCCCCGCAGCAAGTGCTTCCGCTTCTGCTGCCGCGGCTTCTTGTGCAGCATCTGCCTCGGCTTCTGCTACTGCTTCTGCAGCCGCGAGTGCTTCGGCCTCTGCCGCCGCCTCTTCTGCCGCCGCTTCCTCCGCAGCCAGCGCTTCCGCTGCTTCTTGTGCGGCAACCGCCTCAGCTTCCGCTGCCGCTGCTTCTTCAGCGGCCAACGCTTCTGCTGATGCCGCCTCTTCAGCCGCCAATGCTTCAGCCGCCGCTTGCTCTGCAGCAAGTGCCTCAGCTTCTGCTTCCGCAGCTTGTGCCAATGCAGCTTCTTCGGCGGCTATCGCTTCTGCCTCCGCTGCAAATTCGGCGCGTTCGGCCGGAGAAGACCCTTCTTCCGGCTCACCTTCTGGGCATGGTGGTTCGCTTTCATCGAGGCATAGTAATTCCGCCTCCTGAGCCCAAGCGGTCGAAACAAATGATGGGTGTGGCAAGACGAGCGACAGACTGGCGACAAGTGCTGTTGTGGCTTTAAGCGGAGCGAGAGACATCATTTTTCCTTTTTCGTTGAAACGGGATGGCCGGCTTTCTGAATCAGGTCTTAGACCCAATAAGGACGCCGAAGAGTATTGAGAAAATAGCGCGACTTCATGTTCAGCTTAGGATATAGTGAAAGCGTTCGTGCTATCCTATATCAGCAACTTACGTTCGAGATTTCAGCAGCACTTTAGACGGCTGGTTCCATGGAACCTCAGAAACCTTTCTTTAGTAAAAACGCTGGCAATCCTCTTCCAAAAGATAGATGCGGCGCAACACGTTGCCGTCAATATCCTCAAAGCTGTTGCGCAAGGTTACCTCTTTGCCAAACATGTCTCGCACCTCAAGACAAAGCATTTCTGTGCGGCCTTCGATGAAGGTTTGCAGATTGTCCACATTGGGTGTCGCGGAAACGTAAACGTATTCCATGATACGCATCCGCGGAAAGAAGACCGCGTCATTCAGCGTCACCGTGTCGGATAGTGCGGTTGGTAAACTTTCGCGTTTTAGAGCGACCATGTCCTCAACTGACTGTTCCGCTTGTGCAGTTGCGATCGGGTCATTCTGTGAAACGACAGCAGAAGGTGATGGGGCGAGCAAGAAATAGCCGACTACAATCACGACGACTACACCAAGACTAATAAGGTACTTCATTGCACACCGCTTTGGTTTTGTGAGTTTGGTCAACAGTGATGTGTTGAGCGGCAAGTGGCAAGCTCAGAGAACAAAGGTGTTCTGCTGGTCAAATTGTGCGATCAGTCTGCAGTCCGTAGAACCCCGGTGGATGTTCGTTGAGAAAGCGGCACTCGCCAAATGGCTTCCTGCAAAAACCCAATTCAAAGAACCAGCAGGCTGACGAGACCAAAGTATATGAACAAGCTCGCGACGTCTTGTACGATGGTGCAGATTGGACCGCTGCCCATTGCTGGGTCCGACCCGAGCTTCTGGAACACCCACGGAAGACCAAACCCCACCACAGCCGACATCGTACCGCCTGCCAGAACTGTCAGGCCAACTGCAACGGCGAGTAGCTGGTCGGCAAAAACCGCCAAAACTGCTCCAGCGGCCAATGTCCCAAGAGCAGCTCCAATGACGATGCCGATAATCAATTCGTCGCGGAGTAAGGGCAGAATTTGCACATCTTCACGCGCCAGACTGCGCACACTGACCGAAACCGCCTGCGTGCCGATCGCGCCAGCGATGTAGATAAGCGCCGGGACGAAGAATGCGACAGCGACGTTGGCTGCGAGTGCATGCTCAAACCGGACCATGACCACCGTGATAATTGAGGATGCGACCAATCCGAACACAAGCCATGGCAATCGGCGAGAGATGCGGTCAATCAAACTGGCATCAAGCGCCGCACCGGGGCCGTCTTCGTGGGGGGTGATGCCTGCGATCAGTTGCAGGTCTTCCATGTGTTCCTCGCGCAGAATGCGAAAGAGGGCTTCGGGAGGTACAGCGCCGATGAGACGCTCGTCGTCGTCGACGACTGGGACTGCAATCATATTCAGCCGCATTGCAAGTGCTGCAATTTGTTCTTGATCTGCGTCCAATCGAACGGATTCATGCTCCGGTTCCATGATGTCGCCGATACAAAGCTGGTCGTCAGCGAGCAGGTCGTTGATCCGAACGATGCCCTGCAATCGCCCTGCTGCATCAGTCACAAACACCGTATCCGCACATTCAAAGAACGTTCCGCGCAGCGCCTCGATCACCTGGTCTACGGTTGTATCAATGCGGGCTCGGGGGATACCTGTAACCATATGTTCCGCCGCGGTGTCGCGGGCGGGCTCCGAAGCAAGTGCACTATCAGCCATTGTTGGGACTCCTAATCTGCCACCGCAAAGGAATGGCTTTACGCTAATCACAAACAATGTCGACTTTTTGCGCAAGTTCGATTTTCAGAATGCCCATCGAAAGACATGAAGGAATTACATGTCGCCCGGCTCAATGACTGCTCAATGCACAATCTTCCGACACACTAACTCGACATAGCCTTGGACCATAGAGTTTTCAGCAGACTGCGAATGTTGTTGTTTCGTGTCGCGATCGACGTCTCCGGTGACGCAACTAAAACTTTCGCACTTAGGATACCCGCCCTGACCAATTGATCCGGATCAATAAATGATTTTACACCTGTGAAACAACTGACGGGCTGAAAGGTCAGCCCTCAATTGCCGCCAGTCAGTCATTGGCAAAAGTGAAAATAGCACCCTATGAAAGACTACTCAGCGTACAAACAGCAAACCGAAACGCCGATTGCGGAACCGCGGGAGCGCTTGACGGCGGTCGAAACCGCACGTGAAGAACCATCCAGTCCGGATTTGGACGATCCATCAATTGAACCTGAAAATAATCAGCTTCTGGGATCAGCGGGCCGAGCTAGTCTGAAAAAGATCGAGCAGCTTGCAGAGGCGCTCGGTCGCATCAACAATGGAACCTACAGCATTAGTCACAAATGCGGTGAAGACATTTCTGGGGAGAGGCTGAATACGGTCCCTTTCGCGCATGTGTGTCGGGACTGCGCAATTCCTTTGAAGGATCGATTGAATGTCAAAATTGCATAACATCTCCGATCTGCCAATCGGATTGCCTTCATCGAGACTAAGGCCTGAATGTGACCCCAAATCCCTTGGTTTCAAAACAACAGCAGCACTGAGATCCAGCGCTGGCCTTGTTGGTCAGGATAGGGCGATTGATGCCATCAAGTTGTCCGCCCAAATCACCCATAAAGGTTTCAATCTCTATGTGCTTGGGCGCGAGGGCACAGGGCGGCACACGGCGGTCTCTCAACTGCTATCAGATGCCGCCGGATCGCGCCCCGTCCCCTGCGACTGGGTCTACGTCAATAACTTCGACACGCCCCATAAACCCCGCGCCATGAAGCTGCCCCCAGGTTTGGCGGCCTCTCTCAAATCAGCTATGCAGCAGTTGGTCGACGACCTCGCAATCGAAATTCCAGCACTCTTTGAATCGGAAGACTACCAAACGCAGCGGCGCGCGATCGACGATGAATTCGGACAGAAAAACGACGATCCCATTGATGAATTTGCGGCACATGCAGAGGCCGAAGGCGCCGTGCTTATTAGAAAGCCTACGGAGTTTGTGCTGACGGCGGTCGTCGATGGCAAGCCCATCGAGCCCGAAGTTTACGAGGCCATGTCAGCCAAAGAGCAACGCAAGATCGATGCCAAGATTGAGAAACTTCAAGAACAATTAGCGAGCGTCCTGAGCCAAGGACTTCAGCTCGAAAAAGAACAAAGGCAACGGATCGAAGCCTTGCACGCGGCCATGGCCGAACGTGCTGTGTCACTTCGCATCCGCGAGATCAAAAACCAGTTTGTGGATAGCAAAACCATTGGCATTTATTTGGAAAACGTGAGGATCGACATGATCTCCAACGCCGACCTGTTTCTGCTGTCCGTCGAAGGTGATGAAAAGGGCACCTTTCCCGACGTCATCCGCAAGTATCACCAAGACCCCCGGTTTGACCGCTATGCCGTCAATATCATGGTCTCGCACGGAACCGCATCCGCACCCATCGTTAGAGAAGACCTCCCGTCACTGGGCCACCTAACGGGCCAGGTTGAGCACGTCTCCGAGATGGGCACGCTCGTCACCAATTTCACCTTGATCAAACCCGGCGCACTGCATCGGGCGAATGGCGGGTATCTGGTGTTGGATGCGCAGCATCTACTGTCCGAACCCTATGCTTGGGAAGCGCTCAAGCGATGCTTGCAAAGCCAGTCTATCGCGATCACATCACTGGCCGATCGGCTCAGCTTAACATCAACGGTGACGCTTGAACCTGACCCAATTCCACTTGATACACGCGTTATCTTGATCGGTGACCGGAGGCTTCACACGCTTCTGACGTTGCTTGATCCCGAGTTTGCACAACTGTTCAAGCTTCAAGCCGATTTCGAAGACACTCTGCCACGCACCGCCAAAAACACCCATGCTCTGGCTCGCGTTGTCGCTGGGTATGCAACCGAAAAGCATCTCAAACCGATGACGGCCGCAGCCGTCGCGGCATTGCTTGATCACGCGGTGCGGCTTGCTGGCGACAACAAAGAACTCACGCTCGAACTTGGCGCTTTGGCCGACGTCATGTTAGAGGCAGATTTCTACGCGGCGCAGAAAAAGCGCCGGTTGATTTCAAACAAAGATATCGCCCACGCGATCCAGCAGGCTGAGCATAGGGGCGCACGCATCAAGGAACGGATGCAGGAAAACATCATCCGTAAAACCATCCTGATTGACACAAGCGGTGTGGCGATTGGGCAGGTTAACGGCTTGTCCGTCATCGGTATGGGCACCCACTATTTTGGCCAGCCGTCACGAATAACCGCCAAAGCACGTATGGGCACAGGCAAGCTGATCGACATCGAACGAGAGGTCGCGCTTGGCGGCCCACTGCACTCAAAAGGTGTTTTGATCCTGAGCAGTTATCTCGCCTCCCATTTCGCCCTCGATGTCCCTATGTCGCTACACGCCAGCCTCGTGTTTGAACAAAGCTACGGCGACGTTGAAGGCGACAGCGCATCCTCCGCCGAACTTTACGCACTGCTGTCCGCGCTGTCTGGCGTCCCGATCCGCCAAGGGTTCGGCGTCACTGGATCGGTCAACCAGAACGGCGAGGTGCAGGCCATTGGCGCCGTGAACGAAAAAATCGAAGGGTTCTTCGATATCTGCAACGCCCGCAACCTGACAGGCGAGCAAGGGGTTCTCATTCCTGCCTCAAATGTCGACCATCTGATGCTGCGCGCCGATGTTGTCGCAGCAGCCAAAAAGGCCAGATTTCGGATCATTCCCGTCGCAACGATTGACCAAGGCATCGCAGCGCTGACAGGCGTTAAAGCAGGGAGACGCGGGCGCAACGGACAGTTTCCAAAGGACAGCATCAACGGATTGGTCGAGGCACAACTGCGCGCCTTTGCTATGACCCGCCACCGTTTTGCCCTGCCCTATGATAATGTGCCCGAGCGAGAGATTGACTAAGCTTTGCCAAATTCCGCGAGCTGAGGCCCACAGTGCGCACAATTGAGCTTATCAATCTGGGCTCACATTTTCGCACGCGACAACCTCAAGTTCCTCGGAACCACCGCACTCTCTGAGTGGCGCCAGCTTTGTTCCGCCTCCAAGACAGACTGAACGCGGGCGGGTTTCTTCTCATGTAGTCGTCTTGCAATGCGCGAGCGATTTTCATGCAAATCAGAACGATGGAGGAAAGTGATAATCGATCGGATTCAATAATCGGATTGAGGTTGAAATTTGAGATTGAGGTGAAGGCTGCCCATCAAGCCGCATTGGTCCTTGAAAGCGCCGTGCGTCACTCATTCCCCTTGGGTCTTGTGATGGCGGCTCAACCAGTCGGGCCCTGCAACAACAAGCCAGCCCTGTCCCAACGCAAGCGGTACCAGACTTGCCCCTGCAGCGAGGGCCAATCCGTCCCAGCCGGGATCTGGCAAACCAAGAAGGATCGCGAGCCATGGCACCCACAGCGCCAGACCGATCAGCACAAGGCAGAGCACAATTGCACCCCAGACATAGACGTTGCGTGTGACCTCATTCTTGAACATCCCTGCATCGGGATCACGCACATTGAATACATTCCAAAGTTGCGCCAGTGCCAATGTAAGAAAAGCAACTGTTATGGCGGACCCGCTTTCCAGATCCAGCCAATAGAGCGCCAGGACAAAGGCCCCGAGTGTGGCCACAGTAATGGCAGCCCCCAGAATCCCGATCAGCATCCACCGTGGGCGGTCGACGATCTCTTGTGCGGGGTCGCGCGGCGGTTTTTGCATGATGTTCTCGTCACCGCGCCCCAGACCAAGCGCAAACGCCGGAAACACATCTGTTACGAGGTTCAGAAACAATATCTGCAATGGCAACAGCGGCGCAGGCAACCCTGCGCCAACCGCAATGCCGACCACAAGAACCTCGCTGACGTTGCATGACATCAGATAGACGACGAACTTGCGAATATTGTCGAAAATCACGCGGCCCTGACGCATCGCTGCGATGATGGTTGCAAAGGCATCGTCCTGCAAAACCATATGCGCGGCCTCTTTCGCGACCTGTGTGCCACGCTGCCCCATGGCTATACCGATATCCGCTTTCTTGAGGGCCGGTGCGTCATTGACCCCGTCACCCGTCATCGCCACGATATGCCCCGCATCCTGATAGAGCGATACAAGCGTCAGCTTTGTCTCAGGCGCGACACGGGCAAAAACGTCCGCTGACAGAATACGCCCGCGATCTTGATCACTGATCTGGTCGGCATCCAGATCGGCCAATTCGCGGCCTTCGACCACGGTCAGATCACCATTCCCAAGGCCTGCCTCTCGTGCAATCGTTTCGGCCGTATTGGCGTGATCGCCGGTCAACATGATGACACGTACGCCAGCCGCCCGGCTTGCCGCGATTGCATCCGGCACATCCGCGCGCACAGGATCAAGCAAACACACGAGGCCTACCAGCGTGAGCCCCTCGTAAGGCGCGGCATCTTTGCTATCCACGTACTTCATGGCGAATGCCAGCAAGCGCAACCCTTCGCCCGCAGCCTCTTCGCTGCGGTTTTTCCAGTCCTGCCGCGCGCTATCGTCCATGTCGCGCGTGCCATCTGCTGTCAGAACCTGCTGGCAGACGCCAATCACCGCCTCGGGTGCGCCTTTCACGACCACCAGATAGTCGGTGGCGGCGCGATGGACGGTGGCCATCATCTTGGCGTCCGGGTCAAAGGCGTGTTGGAGGACTTCTTCGCTTTCTTCACGCAATGCGTCCCGTCCAAGCCCGGCTTTTTGGGCAATCGACAAAAGTGCGATTTCCATTGGATCGCCTGAGCGGTGCTCCTTTGAGCCATCGCCCAAATCCGCATTGTTGCACAGCGCCCCGATCCGAATTGCCCACCCCAGACGGTCATCGTCGGCAGGATTAACAGTCTGTTCTTGAAGAACAAATGTTCGCGCGTCGCCGTCACTTTCGACATTCACATCGGCATCAGCCAGCAGGTAGCGCACTGCGCTCATGCGGTTTTCGGTCAGCGTGCCAGTCTTGTCCGTCAAAATCACCGTGGTGGCCCCCAGCGTTTCGACTGACGAAAGTTGCGTAATCAATGCGTTGCGCTGGCTCATCCGCCACATCCCGCGTGCAAGGCTGAGGGTCGCGACCACTGGCAATCCTTCAGGCACGGCAGCAACGGCCAACGCGACGCCGGTTTGCACCATTTCCGCCACGTCATGGCCACGCAGGATGCCCACCACGATCGTCAAAACCGCCAGTGACAGCGTCAGCCAGACCAGCCGATGCCCCAACTTGTCCAGCCTCCGTTCCAGCGGGGCGGTGTCGCTTTGCGCAGTTTGCGCCAGGTCACTGATTTGGCCGATCTTGGTGTCCATGCCCGTCGCAACAACCACCCCCTCGCCAGCGCCCAGCGTAATCGCCGTGCCCTTGAAAGCCATGCTGGTGCGATCACCCAAAGAGGCGTCCAGCCCCGTCGCGTCGGTTGATTTGGTAACAGGCACAGACTCACCGGTCAGCACGGATTCGTCGGCCTGCAGGTTCGAGACTTCGGTCAGGCGCAGATCTGCCGTCACCACATCGCCCGCCTCAAGGATCACCACATCGCCGGGCACGATCTCATGTGCATTGATCATGCGCACATCGCCGCCGCGGCGTACCCGCGTCTGCACTTCGGCAATCTGCATCAGTGCCTCCATCGAGCGCGCGGCCCTGAGTTCGGTGAAAAAACCAATTGCCCCGTTGATCAGCAGAACAACAACAATCGCGATCCCTTCTGCAATGTCCCCCAGAACGAAAGACAACAACGCAGCAGCGGCAAGCAGCCAGACGATAATGCTGTTGAACTGGTGAAATAGGATCGACAGCGTGCCCTTCTTCTTCTGTCGACGCAGCCGGTTTGGCCCATGTGCGTCCAGCCTCGCCAGCACTTGGGTTTGGTCAAGTCCTTGCGCAGTATCGACGTCCAGTCGGGCGTTTATATCCTCCACGGATTGTGCGTATGGGTTCTCAACCAGATATTTGGACATCAGTATTCCTGCCTTATGGGATGAGGGTGCGCCATTCTGCCTGCCACAAGTTTCCAGTTAAACTGGCACGTTCGCGAAATCCGGCTTTGACTCTGATCAATGAGCGGCTGTGTTTCACCTCGATCGATGCACACGACCAGCCGGATTTAATCGATTACTTAGGTGTATACCTCCATGGGACATCCCTTGGTCACGCTGGGTTCAACCAGCCATGTGTCCTACCCGTGCCAGGTATTGAGGGAAAAAACCGGCGCCTCGTCTTACGTACGCATCAATCGGTGACGAATATGTCGGCGGGCCAATCCTCCTAAAAAACTCGATGGCGCGCGTCTATATTCGTTAGCCCTGTGGGACCAAGTTGAAAGGCATTCAAATCAACCAGCGCACCAATACCGGTACGATCAAGCTTGTCAGTAGCGCATTCAATGCCATTGCTATGCCGGCATAGGCCCCTGCCACAGGATTTACCTGAAATGCACGGGCCGTTCCAATTCCGTGAGCGGCGACACCGACTGCAAAACCGCGTGCGCGCCAATCAGAGACCCCGATCAGGTTCATGAGAGGCGTGACCGTCACAGCACCGATAATCCCCGTCAGGATAACCAAGACTGCCGTCAGCGCTGGTAGCCCTCCGATAGCTTCTGAGATGCCGAGAGCGACGGGCGCGGTCGTGGACTTTGGTGCCAGAGAAAGCAGTACCTCCATCGGAAGACCAAAGGCACGCGCCAGTAAAATGGCCGATCCCGCCGCAACAACCGAACCCGTCAGCAAAGCCAAAACAATCGGCGCAACCGAGGTTCGAATTGTATCCCGGTTATCCCAAAGCGGTAACGCCAATGCGACCGTCGCGGGGCCAAGCAGAAAATGGATGAATTGTGCGCCCTCGAAATAGGTCGTGTAGTCTGTTCGTGTCAGCCACAGGATTGGTGCAATAAGAAGGACGGACAGAAGCACCGGATTGGCCCAGGGCGGATGACCCAATCGCCGCGCCACCCCATCCGCCACCAAATAGGCGAGGATGGTCGTCGTGAGCCATATCAGGGGCGTCGTAGACAGATAGCTCCACAGCTCCGCGACATCGGTCATGTCGTCCGGCTTTCGATGAGAAACCGAACGCCGATGAATGTTCCAACTGCAGCCAGCATCGAGAGCACTGTCGAGACAGTCAGGATAAACAGCAAGGCAAACCCGTTATCCGAAAAAACCTCTAAGTTGCCGATCACGCCAACACCCGCAGGCACAAACAGGAAAGACAAGTTCGCCAGTATGACCGTCGTTGTCGGTCTGAGCTGCTCGGTCAGTGTGGGCCTGACGCGGAGTAGCAGCACTAACAATGCCAGCCCCAGCACCGGACCCGGAATTGGGACGCCAAGGCCGCGGACAGTTATTTCTCCGAGCAACTGGCAGCCCAAGAGAAGTCCAAGCGTCTGAAGCATAGTGGTTCTCTCCTGAAATCGCTTTCCTTGTCATTGTGATGCCAAATGCTTTGCAGCACCATTCCAAATTTTCAGCTCAGGAGAAGCGCACACCCGGATGACCAGATGAACCCCCTGCGCTTGTTCATACCTTGTTGTCAAAGGAAGCATTGTTGCAGACCGACGCGAACAGCAGTTCCGGGCCCAAAGTCCCGAATGCTGCGAACCTGTGCCGCGGCAAAAAGGGGCGTAAAGTGCAGAAATATCTTAAGGGCCTACGCAGTGGCTCCAAAGAAAATATTGCAGATAGCCAAAGTTTACCTAACCAAGTCTTGATATGGCAAAAGCCACCCGCGGGATGTTAATTGATGGCTCATAGCAAGGATACTGTTCCGGACCAAAAGAGAACTGGGATAGATCAAAGCCGAGAGATCTATAATCTGGTTCAGGGCTTTATCGGTCTGCTATCGCCCGATGGGATCTTGCTGGATGCAAATCAAAGTGCGCTCGACTTCATAGGTTTCGAGCTTGATGACGTGGTGGGTAGGCCTTTCTGGGAGACACCATGGTGGCGCGCTTGTTCAAGAACCCGCGAGACGGTCAAGGCTGCCATTCAAGGCTGTGCATCTGGCAAGGCCTCGCGTTTCGAAGCGCAGGTTTGCGGCAAGCACGACGACATCATTGATATCGACTTTTCACTGACACCGATCTTCAATGATGATGGTACTGTCGTTTCTCTTGTTCCAGAAGGGCACGATATTACAGCTATCAAGAAAGCTGAAAATGCCCTCCAAGAAAGTGAAGCCCAGCTGCGCTTGGCCTATTGAGGTGCGCCTAGATTTGTAGACGCATTGCTTGGTAATTTTGGAACCAAGGAGAGACGATATGAACAAGAGCATTCACCGTTGCTCCATCCCGCTTTCCCAGGCCTTCAGAAAAGCGCTACGATTCAACTGGTCCAGATTCACCATTAAGCCTGGTCCCAGCTTGATCGGGCCAAAAGTGCCGGGTCCGGGATTGCGCAAGTCGTTGAGTGGCGGCAGAACCCAGTCATTTGGCTCATCGCTCATGCCTTTGCGAAGTAAGGCATCAAGCAACGCACCGGCCTCTTCTGTGTTCTGTGCTGACATTGGAATAATCGCAGTGCGCAGCATCACGTTGGTGAAGTCCACAAGTTCGATGATCTCAAGCCTGTCATCTTGCGCGATCCGCTGCGCCGCATAACTGCCCAAGACATTATAGGCGAGAGCCAGTTTGCCAGAGGCAACCTCATCGATCATCTGCGCCGAACAACAATATAGCTTCGGATCAAGCCGCCCCATCACTTCTGTTAGCCGCCAATAGGCATCAGAGGCCCGCGCTTCCTGCGTCGCGAAAAGATAGCCCAATCCGCTTTCGCGCACATCATAGGTGCCTACGCGGCCCTGAAATTGTGCGGGGTTTTCGCGCAAAAGCGCAATGAGGTCTTGGCGCGTGGCTGGTTTGGCCTGCCCTGCAAAGTCTTCACGGGAGATCACCACAACCGCAGGTTCAGAGGTGAAAGCGAAAATAAGGTTCCGCCAACTGGCCCAAGCAGGCAGCGCATCGGTGGCCGTGGAGCGATAGCTTTGCGCAAAACCGTCATTGGCGAGCTTGAATTGCAAATCCATAGCGGATGAAATGGCGAGGTCAAATGAATGTCCTTGTGTCATTGAACGGTGAAGTTCGGCGCTGGATGTCACGGTGTAATCGATACCGATTGCCGGGCTTGCACCCTGGAACTCCACCAAAAAAGGCTCGAAAACATCCAGATCCGCTGTCGAGATGACGCGCAAGATGCGGTCGGACGTTCCCGGATAGAAGCGGTGGTCCTCGACCTCGATCTCTTGGGAAAACCCTATCTGGGCCAAAAGGCTCAGGCCAAAGGCAAGACAAGCAAGACGCATGTGCCGGTTCCTCTCTCTGCAAGGTTGCGCAATGCGAGACTGCCGTCATGGGCGCGCATCACTTCATCGGCGATGGTCAACCCAAGTCCTGATCCAACGACCCCTTCGACATTATCACCACGCCGGAAACGCTCGGTCAGATGTCCGACAGGCCCTAATCCCAGACCTTTACCTTGGTCGCAGACTTCGACCTGTACGGTTTTGCCAACCGGCTGCACATGAATGCGCACGGTGGTATCGGGGGGTGAGTATTTGATGGCATTGTCCAAGACATTGCGCAGCGCCGTTTGCAGCAGAATGGCATCGCCGCGGATGAGCGCAGGGGCGTCGTCAAGTGCGAAGGTGATATCTTTCATCTCCGCAGTGGGGCTCAGGCTCTTGACGACCGCCTTCGTCAAGTCGGACATATCCAGTTCTTTGCGTTCCAGATCCTCGGCACGAAACGCCACTGTTGCGTGGTCCAATAGCTGGCTTGCCGAACGCGAACTTTCATCAACGGCACGGATGACCCGGCGCAGCGATTTCTTTTCTTCCTCACCTGTCACAGTATGTAGCGCAATTTCTGCCTGCGCACGCACGGTCGCTAACGGCGTTCGGACACGGTGCGCTGCCTCGGTGATAAAGTCTTCAGAGCGACGGATAGACTGGCCAAGACGGTCCATCAGCCGGTTGAGCGATGTGATGAGTGGAGCAAGTTCGCTTGGGGCGGGGCGGCGGATGGGGCGTAGATCAGAGGGACCACGCCTTGAGACAGATTGCGCGATTTCGTTGAGTGGGCGCAGAGATGCCCGCGCCGCGATTGCCGAAAGAGCGGCGGCAAGCAGAAAGAAAGCCACAGACAAGAAGGCCGCATTGCGCGACAATCCTGCGGTGACAGCTGCAATCCCGTTGCGGGTCTGGGCGACAGAAACGGTCACAGGAACTGATTCAAGTCCCGCCAGAACCACGCGCGAAACACTGGCCATACGTACGGTTTCACCGCGATAGTCCAGCGTGTCAAACAGCACAACACCAGGGGATTCAGGGGTGTGCCCACCGCGCAAATCATCATAGCCGGTCAAGGTCTCGCCAGCGACGGAAACCCGATAAAAAACCCGATCCTCGCCAATCGCGCCCAGCATTGCAAAGGCGGAATAGGGCAGTTCCAAGCGCACCATGCCTTGTTCGCTGCGCAGGGTTTCGGCGATGGTGGCCACCGAGGCGGCCAGAACATTGTCTTGCGTGCGGGCCGCGGCTTGTCCCGAAAAGCTTGACACCATACCCCAGGACAAGAGCGCCAAGAGCGCTGCAATCGCCGCCAAAAGCAGGGTCAACCGCCGCCCGATGGAGAGGGTCTGGGTCATCAAGCGCAGATCCGATAACCAAGACCGCGCACGGTTTCGATCCGCACACCGACCGTATCAAGCTTTTTGCGCAGACGGCCCACATAAACCTCGATGGCGTTTTCCGTGACCTCTGCATCATGTGTAAACAGCCGGTCGAGAAGTTGAGATTTTGACAATATCTGACCGGGGTGCCGGGCGAAGACCTCAAGCAGGCGGATCTCGCGATTGCGCAGATCAATTGTTTGATCTGCCTGCACGATGGTGCCGGCGTTGGGATCAAAAACAGCATCTCCCAGTTTGAAATCATTGCGGGCCGAACCGCCACGCCGCCGCAATACCGCGCGGCAACGGGCCTCGAGTTCGGTAAAGTCGAAGGGTTTGGTGATATAGTCATCTGCCCCTTGATCCAGCGCACCCACGCGATCCGAGACTTGCGAGCGTGCTGTCAGGACGATGACAGGTGTTTCAAGCGTGGCGCGTTTGCGGGCCAGAAATTCGCGCCCGTCCCCGTCGGGCAGCATCACATCAAGCAAGATCAGATCATAGTCTGCGGCCGCCAGACAATCGTCAGCCATGGCAAGTGTATCGGCATGATCAACCGCATGTCCGTCAAGACCAAGGCGTTTGACGACAGCTTCTGCCAATTCCAGATTGTCCTCCACCAAAAGGAACCGCATTTTTATTTTGCCTTTTTTTTGTGCGTGTCAGGTCGATGTCAGTTTTCTGTGTTCGTTTGTGAACCATGGGCGGCGAATGTTCGCCTGTCAAACGGGAGGAAACCAATGACGAATTTTACTCTGACCCGCCGGGTCATGGTGGCTGCTGCTGCGGCCTCAATTTCTTTTGCTGGCATCGCACAAGCCGATGGACACCAGAAGCTTGATGCAATCCACTTCCTGGTTCCAGGCGGCGCAGGCGGCGGCTGGGACGGCACAGCGCGCGGGACTGGCGAAGCGCTGGTCAACTCTGGTCTGGTCGGTACGGCAACCTTTGAAAACATGTCCGGCGGCGGCGGCGGCGTTGCGATCGCACATCTGATCGAAAATGCGCAAAGCAGCGACGGCACATTGATGGTCAACTCGACCCCGATCGTGATCCGCGCCCTGACCGGTGAAATTTCGCAAAGCTTCCGTGACCTGACACTGATTGCAGGGACAGTTGGCGACTATGCGGCACTAGTTGTTTCTGCTGACAGCCCACTTCAGACGATGGAAGACGCACTGGTCGAATATCGTGCAAACCCCGCTGACTTTGCCATTGGCGGCGGTTCGGTTCCCGGCGGCATGGACCATCTCGTTGCAGCAATCGTGATGCAGGGTGCGGGCGAAGACCCGACAGCGTTCAACTATATCGGCTATGATGCTGGCGGCGAAGCGATGGCTGGTCTCTTGTCGGGCGAGATTGATGCGCTGTCGACCGGCTTCTCTGAAGCGATTGCTTTGGCTTCACAAGGCGAAGTGCGCATTCTGGGCGTGACAGCGCCAGATCGGGTGCCAGCCTATGACGCCGCACCGACCTTTGCCGAGCAAGGCATCACGGCTGATTTCGTGAACTGGCGCGGTTTCTTTGCCGCACCGGGTATGAGCGCGGAAAAGGTTGCCGCATATCAAGAGACGCTGGCTGCAATGTATGACACCCCCGAGTGGGAAGCCGTGCGCGCCCGCATGGGATTGGTCAACATCTATAAGCCCGGCGCAGAGTTCCAGGCTTTCCTTGAAGCGCAGGAAAAGCAGATCGGTGATCTGATGCGCGAATTGGGCTTCCTCTAAAGCCTCATGCGCCAAGATCAGGGGCGGTGGTCGATCTGAGGTCACCGCCCTCGCACGCTGGTGCTTATCGCGCATCGCAAAAATAGCGGCGCCGGACAAACAAAAAGAATTCAAGAAAGAAGGGGAATATCATGGCGCTGGATCGCTGGATCGCGTTGGTATTTGTGGCGATGTGTTTCGTCTATGGCTATGCGGCATTCTTTACGATGGACGACTTGCTGCCTCCGATCTTGCAGCGCAATCCGATTTGGCCTTCGACCTTTCCCAAGATTCTTTCCATTTGTGGCGTGATCGTTGGTCTGGTTGTTCTGTTCGGTTCCAAACCGCCCAAGGTTGATGCCGCCGCCAAAGCGCGCGGTCTTGACCCGCTTGAAGAAGACGAAGCGCCCGATGACGCGGTGATCGATCTCAAGCGTCTGGGTGATTACAACGTCTGGCAAGCCGTGACCCTGCTGGTGGCGATGGTGGTCTATGCACTGATCCTGCGCCCCATGGGGTTCTGGTTTGCGACCGTGGCCTTTCTGGTCGCTGGTGGCGCGCTTTTGGGCGAGCGCAAATTTCACATCATGATCCTCGTGGCTGTTATTGCCACCGGTGTGATCTGGTATCTGGTGCAGGAGGTGCTTGGCATCTTCCTGAGCCCGCTGCCGCAATTCATGTAAGGAGCGCGTGAGATGCTAGAAGGAATTCTGATCGGGCTCAGCGCCGCAGTGACGCCATTTAACCTGATGATGGTGGTCTTTGGCTGCGTGATCGGCACGCTGATCGGCATGCTGCCGGGGCTGGGGCCGATGTCGATTATCGCTATTATGATCCCCGTTGCCATTGGTCTGGGCGATCCTACGGCAGCATTGATCCTGCTTTCTGGGGTCTACTACGGGGCGATCTTTGGCGGCTCTACCTCGTCGATCCTGCTGAATGCGCCGGGGGTCGCGGGCACTGTTGCCACCTCGTTTGACGGCTATCCGATGGCCCGCAAAGGCCAAGCCGGTAAGGCGCTGACTATCGCGGCGATTGCCTCTTTCGCCGGTGGCACGATTGGCGCGATCTTGTTGATGATCTTTGCGCCCGCGTTATCTTCCGTTGCGCTGTTGTTCCATTCCGCCGAGTATTTCGCGCTGATGGTTGTGGGCCTGTCTGCAATCGCGGCCTTTGCGGGTACCGGACAGGTGGGCAAGGCGCTGATGATGACGATACTGGGGCTGATGATGGGCACCGTAGGCGAAGGCGCGTTGTCCAATATGCCTCGGTTCACCTTTGGTGTGATGGAACTGCAATCAGGCTTTTCCTTTATCACGCTGGCAATGGCCATGTTTGCCTTGCCAGAGGCGATGTTTCTGGTGATGAACCCCGCACGCAGCACCCAAGGTGCGGACGGCGGCAAGATCACCAATCTGCGCATCACCCGCGAAGAGGCCCGCACGATTGCGCCGGTCATAGGTCGCCAATCCTTGCAAGGTTTCTTTATCGGTGTTCTGCCGGGTGCAGGGGCAACAATTGCTTCTTTCCTTGGCTATGCCGTGGAACGCAACATCGCCAAGGGTGACGATCAAAAGGAATTCGGCAAAGGATCAATCAAGGGTCTTGCCGCACCAGAGGCCGCCAACAACGCCGCATGTACGGGATCGTTTGTGCCGCTGCTGACGCTTGGTATTCCGGGCTCAGGGACGACAGCGATCTTGCTGGGGGCTTTGATCGCGTTGAATGTGACACCTGGCCCACGGTTGATGACCGACCAGCCGGATGTGTTCTGGGCTGTCATCATCTCGATGTATATTGGCAATCTGGTGCTCTTGATCCTGAACCTGCCCCTGATCCCCTATATCGCCAAGATCCTGACCGTTCCGCGCACCTACCTGATCCCCTTCATTTTGTTCTTCACCATGATGGGCTCTTATATCGGGCAGAACAATTCCACTGAACTGTTGATCCTTGTGGCTTTTGGTGTCGTGGCGACCATCCTGCGGTTTGCGGATTACCCGCTGGCGCCACTGCTGATCGGTTTTATTCTGGGCACGATGCTGGAAGACAACTTTGCCCGTGCGATGCAGCTTTATCGCGGGTTCAGCTTTATCATTGAGCGCCCGATGACGCTGGGCCTGTTGGTACTGGCCGCCTTGCTGGTGATCTTGCCAAGCTATCGCAGACTGCGTGCCAACAAGCGCGCGCAAGGCGTGGCAGATGGCGACTGAAGCACCGCTTGCCGGCACAAAGGTCCTTGATCTGACCAATGTGCTGGCAGGCCCTTTTGCCTGTCATCAACTGGCCCATCTGGGGGCCGAAGTGATCAAGATCGAGTCCGTCGGGCGCGGTGATCTGGCCCGTAATCTGGGCGCTGATCCGGCATTGTCGGCCAAGGGCATGGGGATCAGCTTTCTGGCACAGAATGCGGGCAAATCCTCTGTCACGCTGAACCTCAAAGACCCGCGCGGCAAGGAAATACTAAACAAGCTGGTGCGCAGGTCGGATGTCTTGGTTGAGAACTTTCGCCCCGGCGTGATGGATCGGCTGAGTGTCGGGTATGACGCCCTCAAAGGTCAAAACCCCGCTTTGATCTACTGTGCGATTTCTGGCTTTGGACAGGATGGGCCGTGGAAGGACAATCCGGCTTATGACCAGATTGTCCAAGGTGTATCCGGGGTCATGTCAATTACCGGTGATCAAGAGCCCTCGCGTGTGGGCTATCCTTTATCAGACACTGTGGGCGGGCTTACCGCAGCCATGGCAATCATGGCAGCGTTGTGCGCCCCAAAGAGAGGTTGTTTCATTGATGTCTCAATGCTGGAGGCAACGCTGGCGACGATGGGGTGGGTCGTGTCGAATTACCTGATCGGCGGTGTTGAACCCGCGCGCCATGGAAACGAAAACCCGACCAGTGCGCCCTCTGGCACATTTCAGGCCAGTGATGGGCTGATCAACATTGCCGCCAATAAAGACGAACAATGGGAGGCGCTGGCGCGCCATCTGGGCCGTGATGATCTTTTGGAGCGGCCAGAGTTCGCCAGCCGCGAAGACCGTAAGGCCAACCGCCTGCGTCTGAAGGCCGAGCTTGAAACTGCGCTGACACTGCGCCCGGCCCAAGACTGGGTCGACGGCTTGAACAAGATTGGTGTGCCCGCAGGGCCGGTGCTGGGGGTACCACAAATCCTTGCCCACCCGCAGATCGCACAGCGCGGTTTGGTGGCACAATTTGCTAATGTCGCGGGACTTGGGCGCGATATCGCTCTCTTGCGCACGGGCTTTGCCATTGATGGCGTGCGGCCGAAAGTTGATGACCCGCCGCCGGTTCTGGGCGCCGATACAAATCGGGTCCTTGCGGGGCTGGGTCTGTCGGACGATGATGTCGCAACGCTAAGAGCCGAGGGTGTGATATGAGCGATGTTTCGGATTGGTGGCATACCGCGATTATCGACATGGAACCGGGCCGCATCGCATTGCGCGGCCAGCCGATTGAAGGCTTGATCGGCAATACCGGTTTTGCGCAGATGATCTGGCTGATGGTGATGGGCACCCCGCTGGACGGTCCGCGTGCCAGATTGTTCGAGGCGGCTTTGGTGGCAGCCGTGGACCACGGGCCGCAAGCGCCATCCATCGCGGCCGCCCGTATGGCCGCGACCTGCGGTGTCGGGCTGAATAATGCGATTGCCACCGGCGTGAACATGCTGGGCGATGTGCACGGCGGTGCGGGCGAGCAAGCCGTTACGCTGTATCAGCGTTGCGCCGATGATGGCCTTGCGATGTTGCCTGCCACGCTTGATGCATGGCGCAAGGACAATGGGATGTTCCTGCCCGGTTTCGGGCATCGGTTCCACAAGCCAAAAGACCCGCGCGCGCCGCGGCTGATGGGTATTGTTGAAGATGCCGCAGCCCAGGGCGCAGTTTCAGGTAAATTTGCGCAGATTGCGCAGGCCATCGAGGCGCAGCTTCTCGCTGAAAAGGGCCGCCCCGTTCCGATGAATATCGATGGCGCAACCGCCGTAATCTATGCTGAACTTGGTTGCCCAGCGCCCCTTGCACGCGGGTTTTTCTGTCTTTCACGCTCGGTCGGAATTCTTGCACATGCGTGGGAACAGACCGAGCAAGGCGGTCGCAACAAGGGTCCGACACCCCCGAAATATCGGTGGACCTATGATGAGGCTTAACGGGCAACGCGCAGGGTATTGGATCAAGACAGCGCGATAGTGAATGAAGCCGGCTTTGGCCTTCCCTGTTAACTGAACAGCCGCGAAATGGCCTGTAACGATCTGTTTATGAAAATTTATTTCAAATTAGACTTGCCCAAATCACGTCAAAGCCACCCCAAATAAAAGATTTTCGTGCTCCGTCCCTGTAAAACAGGGAAATTCTGGCTGAGACGCGTTCTCTCTGCGAAATGATCTCTGTCGTCGGGTTTTGGATCGGGCCGGAAGCGAGCAGATCTGACATAGCCGCCATTGACCCATATCAACGACACGGCCGCTAAAGTTGGTAACCCGTTGCCTAAGCGCAATGAGGTGAGAAAGGAAATCTGCATGTCACTTGATCGTATGGTAATTGCCTTCGCAGGCAGCATGGTGCTCGTATCGCTTGCACTGACGTATTGGGTTTCGCCCTATTTCGTCTGGCTGACAGTTTTCGTCGGTGTGAACCAAATCCAATCCGCTTTTACGGGATTTTGTCCAGCTGCGACCGTTTTCAAATGGTTCGGTGCCAAATCCGGCACCGCCTTCTGACCTCCTGAAACCCAACATTGCAAGCCCGAGATGGCTCCTGTCTCCCCGTTTACGAAGTGGAATGATCATGCGAACTTTGATTTTGATAGCCGTCTTGGCAGCGTCTTTGCCATCAGCCTTGTTGGCTGAAAATTCACCATTGGCTCCAGTGTCGGTGACAGAATGGAAAGCGGTATATGGGCGGATCGAGGCGCGCAGCCGTATTCCAGCACGTGCTCGGTTGGGGGGCACGCTCGTGTCGCTTAACGTCATCGAAGGTGATGTCGTGACTGCGGGGCAAGTCGTAGCCCAGGTCGTCGATGCCAAAATAAATTTCCAACTTGCGGCCATCGATGCGCAGCTGCAGGCTCTGGCGGCCCAGTTGGACAATGCCCAAGCAGAACTCACGCGTGGTGAAGATTTGCTGGAACGCGGCGTGACCACTGCGCAAAGACTCGACGCATTACGCACCCAGGTCAATGTGCTGTCAGGCCAGATCGCGGCGGTTGATGCCGACCGCAAAGTGGTGGAGCAGCAGGCACTTGAGGGTGCGGTACTGGCGCCAATCGCAGGCCGCATCCTATCCGTGCCAGTCGCAGCCGGCGCCGTTGTCTTACCTGGCGAGGCCGTCGCCACGATCGGTGGCGGTGGGATTTTTCTGCGCATTGCCGTGCCCGAGCGTCACGCCGCCTTCTTGCAAGAAGGTGCGGCGATCGAGATTGAAACGACGACAGGCCAGTCGCAGGGCACGCTCGTACGGATCTATCCGCTGATCGAAAACGGCAGGGTTATTGCGGATGTGGAAGTGCCCGATTTGCCCGAGAGATTTATCGATGCGCGGGTGCTGGTCAGAGTTCCGGTGGATACCCGCACCGCGCTGATGGTCCCAGAAGGTGCAGTTGTCACACGGGCCGGTCTTGATTTCGTTGAAATTGCGACCCCTGAGGGTTCCGTCCTGCGGACGGTGGTTGTGGGGCAGCGCCAAACCCTCGACGGGGAACCGATGATCGAGGTTCTATCAGGGCTTGTGGCTGGTGATCGCGTGGTAACAGACCATGAATAGTAGCTCCGAAACGGTCAATCTTGGCATCGCCGGACGTTTGACGCGCGCATTCATCGCTTCGTCGCTTACACCTTTGTTCATTCTGGCAGCACTGGCGGTCGGGCTGGTTGCACTGTCGTCTCTCCCCCGCGAGGAGGAGCCACAGATTTCGGTTCCGCTGGTGGATATTCACGTGCAGGCTTCGGGGCTACGGGCCGAAGACGCAGCTAAACTGGTGACCGAACCGCTGGAAGGTATCGTCAAAGGCATCAGCGGCGTGGAACATGTCTATTCCTCGACCAGCGACGACCACGTCATGGTTACCGTGCGCTTTGAAGTGGGCACAACGTCGGATGCGGCTGTGTTGCGGGTGCATGACAAGATCCGCGCGAACATGGACCGCATCCCGATCGGGATCCCAGAACCCATGATCATCGGGCGCGGTATTGACGACGTGGCGATCGTATCTCTTACGCTTGCGCCACGCCCCGGCGTCGAAGGGATCAATGCCAATGATCTCACCCGCATCGCCCGCGAATTGCGCACTCAAGTCGCCAAGACCGAAGACGTCGGACTGACCTATCTGGTTGGTGAAGTGCCCGAAATAATCCGGATCGCTCCTGATCCCGAACGGTTGGCGCTTTATGGCGTGACCTTGCAACAGCTCGCAAGCAAGGTGGCCAACGCCAACCGGTCGCGCAACATCGGCCAACTGCGCGACAATGGTGAGCAAATTGATCTTGTCGTGGGCGAAACCCTCGTGGCGCCGGCGCAAATTGCTAACCTGTTGCTCACCACCCGCGACGCACGACCTGTCTATGTCGCTGACGTGGCACAGGTCAGCTTCGTGTCGAACGCAAGCGACGTGATAGTGTCCAACGTATCGCGCGCCGAAGATGGATCAGTCACCCGCACACCCGCAATAACGCTGGCTGTAGCAAAGCGCGCCGGGGCCAACGCAGTGGTTGTGGCTGAAGCGATCCTGCATCGGGTCGAAGCCCTTGAGCACAGCCTGATCCCCGAAGGCATTGAGGTGATTGTCACCCGCGACTATGGAGAGACCGCAAACGAGAAGGCCAATGAACTGTTGTTCCACCTTGGTCTTGCCACCATTTCGATTGTCGCGCTGGTGTGGCTGGCCATCGGCTGGCGCGAGGCCGTAGTGGTTGCGGTTGTGATCCCGGTCACGATCTTGCTTACGCTCTTCGCGGCTTGGATCATGGGCTATACGCTCAACCGTGTTTCGCTATTCGCACTGATTTTCTCGATTGGTATTCTGGTGGATGACGCCATCGTCGTCATCGAAAACATTGCCCGCCATTGGGGAATGAAAGATGATCGCAGCCGGATGACAGGCGCAATAGAGGCGGTTGCGGAAGTGGGCAACCCTACCATCGTGGCAACCCTCACCGTGGTGGCCGCCCTCTTGCCGATGCTCTTCGTGTCCGGCCTGATGGGTCCCTACATGAGCCCGATCCCCGCGAACGCGAGTGCGGCCATGATCTTTTCCTTCTTTGTGGCCGTCATCATCACACCTTGGCTGATGGTCAAGGTGGCAGGCCGTGCACCAATGGAAGCGCATGGCCATGATGATACTTACGGCGGCCATCCCGGTGGCTTTCTGGGAAAAATCTATGGCAAGGTGGCGCGCCCCTTGCTGGCGAGCAAGGCCCGTAGCCTTGGGTTCTTGTTGGTAACTGCGGCTTTGTCGTTTGGCTCACTCGGGCTTCTCTATACCAAGGATGTCACGGTCAAACTGCTGCCTTTCGACAATAAATCAGAACTGTCTGTGGTCATTGACCTGCCTGAAGGGGCGTCTCTCGAAGCGACGGACCGTGTGGCCCAAGACGTCGCACGCGAAGTGTTGCAGCTCGCAGAGGTTATCTCTGTACAGACCCATGCCGGTACGGCCGCGCCTTTCAACTTCAACGGGTTGGTGCGTCACTACTACCTACGCGCCGCGCCTCATCTGGGTGAAGTGCAGATCACCCTGTCACCAAAGGCGGACCGCGATCGGCCCAGCCACGATATCGCGCTTGAAATCCGGAGCCGACTCGAGAGCCTACAGTTGCCAGAGGGCAGCAGCGTGAAGACCGTTGAACCACCGCCGGGGCCACCCGTGATTGCAACCTTGCTGGCCGAGATTTATGGCCCCGACGCTGACACCAGGCGGGCCGCGGCCACCAAGGTGCGCGCAGCCTTTGAGTCCGTGCCCTTCATTGTCGATGTCGATGACGGTTTCGGCATCCAGCCAAGGCGTTTGCGCGCAACAATCAACACCGATGATCTGGAGTTTTTCAGCGTTCAGGAAAGCGATGTGTTCGATACGCTTGCCATCCTGAATGGCGGGCAGACCGTGGGGTATTCGCACCGTGCTGACGGCCGTCAACCGATCCCCATTCGCATTGCGCGCGACAAAGGCGACCGCGTGCTGGACGAACGGTTCCTGTCCACCCCCATTCCCGCAAATGTCCTGCCGGGCGCTCGCGGTGTGGTCGAACTGGGCGACGTGATCAGGGTGGAAGAAGAATACGCCTCGTTTCCGATTTTCCGCCACAACGGGCGTGACGCGGAAATGGTCACAGCCGAAATGGCGGGCACGTTCGAAGCACCTCTTTACGGTATGATCGCCGTGGGCCAGGCGCTTGACGAGATGGACTGGGCGCCGGGCACCAAACCGGTCATCAGCCTCTATGGCCAGCCAGAGGATGAATCAGTGACCACACTGTTGTGGGACGGGGAGTGGGAGGTGACATACGTCACATTCCGCGACATGGGGGCGGCCTTTGGCGTGGCGCTTTTGGCTATTTATATCCTTGTCGTTGCACAATTCGGATCATTCCGCCTGCCTTTGGTAATCCTCACGCCAATCCCGCTGACGTTTCTTGGAATTATCGGTGGTCACTGGCTGTTCGGGGCGCCGTTTTCTGCCACCTCAATGATCGGTTTTATCGCACTTGCAGGTATTATCGTGCGCAACTCGATCTTGCTTGTCGATTTCATCCGCCATGCAAATCCGGCGGGCAAAACGCCGGTCGAGATGTTGATTGAGGCTGGTGCAATCCGGTTCAAGCCAATCTTGTTGACGGCAATTGCGGCGATGATTGGGGCTGTTGTGATTTTGACTGACCCGATTTTCCAGGGGTTGGCAATTTCACTGCTGTTCGGTCTTTTATCGTCGACACTTTTGACCGTTCTGGTGATCCCGGCGATCTACCGTGTGCTGAAGACCTGATGATTGTGAAGGGTAGTTTCAGATGAAATCCTGTTAAGAGCAGATCGCACCATCAAACCGTGGGATCAAACACCTAGGACGACCGCGCGCAGTTGACCCTCGACGCGCTCTTGCTGTTGCGCAATGATGAGGTGACAGTCGGCGGGGCGGAGGGTTTTCTTTCGAGAACCCTAAGGCGATCAACCGCGCTGGGAAAGCTGGACCAAATGCAACAGACCACCACCGACCGATTGAAGACGGCACTGCTGCTCATCTCGATCGCGGGTCTGCTGACGGGTCTGGCGCTTTATTTCACAGGGAAAAGTGATGTTGCCAGCATTGTCTGGTTTGTAGGCGTTGTCCCTGTGCTCGTAGCGCTCGTGGTCGAGATCCTGCGGAGCCTATGGCAAGGCGAGGTCGGATTAGACATCGTCGCGGCACTCTCGATGACCGCAGCACTCGCCTTCGGTGAGACATTGGCCGCCGCCGTCGTTGCGGTGATGTATTCCGGCGGCACCTTTCTTGAAAGCTTTGCCGAGGGCCGCGCACGTCGCGAGATGCATGATCTGTTGTCGCGCGTGCCCCGCACGGCCACCCGTCACAAAAACGGCGGACTTGAAGAGGTGCCGCTGAGTGACATTCAGCCGGGGGACCTGTTGCTGATCCGGCAGGGAGACGTTGTTCCCGTTGATGGCACAGTCGCGTCAGAGGGGGCTTTCGTCGATACCTCTGCCCTCACCGGTGAATCACTGCCAGCGCGCCTGTCGCGCGGCGCAGAAGCCATGAGCGGTGCGACAAACGCAGGCGAACCCTTCGACCTCGCGGCGACACGGTTGGCCGAGGACAGCACCTATGCCGGTATCGTGCGCTTGGTCGAGGAAGCCCAGCGCTCCAAAGCACCCATGGCACGGCTTGCGGACCGCTGGTCGCTGGGGTTTCTGGTTGTGACAGTCACCATCGCCTTTGCCGCATGGTGGTTCACCGGTGATCCGATCAGGGCTGTGGCGGTGCTTGTCGTGGCAACCCCCTGCCCTTTGATCCTCGCTGTTCCTGTGGCGCTGGTTGCTGGCCTGTCGCGGGCCGCGCATTTCGGTGTGCTGATCAAAGGTGCCGGACCACTTGAGACGATGGCGCGGATTCATACGCTGATCCTCGACAAGACCGGCACCCTGACGGACGGGCGACCGCAGATCGTGTCCATCGACAGCCGCAACGGCATGGGCGACAACGAAATCCTGCGCCTTGCCGCAGCGCTTGATCAGGCATCCAAGCACCCTGTCGCGCAGGCCATCGTCGCAGCGGCGAAGGCGCGCGATCTTGCCTTGCCTGTGCCGTCGGAGGTTGCCGAAATCCCCGGTGAGGGGGTGATTGGCCAGGTCGAAGGACGCAATGTCATCGTCGGTGGCGCCGATTTCGTCGCAGAGCGTATCGGGCACCCCGTAGGCGATCACCCCGCAGGTGCGGCGGGCTCTGTCCTTGTTGCGGTCGCGGTCGATGGCAAAATGGCGGGGCATCTGGTCATGGCCGATCCCTTGCGTGAAGGGACTGACGCCATGCTTGCGGGGCTGCGCCGTGAGGGGATCAAACGGATTCTTTTGGCGACGGGTGACAGGGCGGCGGTGGCAGAGCAGGTCACCAAGGGCCTTGGGCTCGACGGTGTGGAAGCCGGGCTGACGCCCGATAAAAAGGTGCAACTGGTCCTGGACGAGCGCAAAGGCGGGCCGGTGATGATGGTCGGCGACGGCGTGAACGACGCGCCAGCACTCGCTGCTGCGGATGTCGGGGTCGCGATGGGCGCACGGGGTGCTGCGGCCTCGGCCGAGGCAGCAGACGTGGTTTTGCTGGTTGACCGGGTGGACCGGCTTGGTCAGGGGATCGAAATCGCCCGCCGCGCCCGCCGCATCGCAGTGCAAAGCGTGGTCGCCGGCATCGGCTTGTCGGTTGCGGGCATGATCGCCGCGGCCTTTGGTTATCTGACACCGGTGCAAGGCGCGCTGCTGCAAGAGGTCATCGACGTGGCCGTTATCCTGAACGCGCTTCGTGCGCTTTGGATCGAACCACTTGCGGTGATGGCACATCAGGACCCATCCGGACGTGACATCCAAGAGCCGGTATAGGCTGGACGAAAATCGATATATATACGAGAGTTGGCCGTGAATATTAAAGTGACGCAGGTGTTGTCTACCACATTGATGGAACAGCCCGCGTCGTAAGCTCAGGTCCGGTTTTTAAATGATCCCCAAAATAATCCATCAAACATGGCGCGATCATAATCTGCCGGTGCCCAAGGCCTGGCCCGAAAGCTGGAAGCGACATAATCCGGATTGGGAATACCGGCTGTGGACTGACGACGACCTGCTTACATTGGTTCAGACCTGCTATCCCGAACTGGAAGAGCTTTATCTGTCCTATCCAAAGCCGGTGCAACGTGCGGATATGGCGCGCTATTTGATCTTGCACCACCACGGCGGCGTCTACGCTGACATCGACACGGAATGTATGGCCCCGCTTGATGTGATCGCAGACGACACGCGGATCATCTTTTCGACCGAACCGTTCGAGCACGCCTATCAGGTGCAACGGCTCCAAATGGAAAACATGTTGTTCAACGGCGTGATGGCGAGCCCTGAGGGGCATCCCTTCTGGCTTCATGTCTGCGATGCCATGGTCCGATGTCGGCATGGGAAAGCGCATGTCCTTGAATCCACAGGTCCGCTTTTGTTGACAGGAGCGTACGAGACGTATTCCCAAAAAGAGACCATCTCGATTAATTCCTGCCACCTTTTCAATCCATTGAATGTCAAGTTAACCGCCAGCCCCGGACCGCATTTCGGAGACTACGCGCAAGTCACGCTCGCCCACCACTATTGGAACAACTCATGGGGCCCCCGGACACGCCGGACACGGCTTCAGAATTTGGAGTTCAAACTGCGCAGAGCCAACTACCGGCACACCCGTGGCCCTGTTCTAACACGGGCGGGCATGGCACTGCGGATTGATAATGCTGTCTTGCATCGGCCCATCAGCGCTGAGGACGTGAATATTTCAGTTCTGATCCCGGTCCGCGACAGCAATGCCGACCTCGCGCGCTGTTTTGCGCTTTTGACGCAGCTGACCTACCCCAAAGATCGTCTGAAGATCGTGTTTTGCGAAACGAGCCGTGTCGACGGCAAAAGCGCAAAGTTGCTGGAACTAATAGCGGCCCACAAACACATCTTCCGTGGAATTGAAGTGATCACTTTGGGATCGAACGCAACGCATAAGCGCGCAAGACGATGGCTGCCCGCCACGCAGCGCGCACGCCGGTCAAAGCTGGCCGAGATCAGCAATCATTTGGTTGATCAAGGGATTACAGACGCCGACGATTGGGCGCTCTGGATTGATGCGAATGTCTGCGACTATGCGCCGGACATCATTGAACGCCTTTTGTCGGAAGGTGAGAAAGTTGTGACACCGGACTGCGTGTTGGACTGGGGCGGACCCAGCTATGATTTGAGTGCCTTCAACGATGCCGACGAATTCAAAAGTCTAGCTTACTATCGGCGGGTCAAAAACGGCGTATATATGCCTCCCGCAACCCACCTTCCTCGCAGGCACCTGCATGTATTGCGGTTTTTGGATCGGGTGCCGCTGGCATCTGTTGGTGGAACCATGCTCTTGGTGCATGCCACGGTCCATAAGGCCGGCGTGCGGTTTCCAGAACTGCCTTATGACGACTTGCTCGGGAACGAGGGTTTTGGCCGCATGTGCCGTGACTTTGGTGTACTGCCGATCGGCCTGCCAAACGTGCAAATCCGCCACGTCCGGAGCTAGAACGCAGAACACTGTGCGCGCATCACCTGCGCCGGTTGCGCCCCGCCTGCGGGCGCGGCTAGAAAGGTGAAAGTCTTACAGGATCAGACCATCCATGGCCAAGCCGCCGAAATCCACACCCGCCTTCAATATCCTGATCATCGGGCAAGGCGGCCGCCTTGAGTATGAGGCGCTGCTTTTTACGGCCTCGTTGCGGGCCTATGCGCCCAAATTCGCAGGCCAGCTCTTTGTCGCCGAGCCACAGCCCGGCCCGCTTTGGGACCGCGACCCGCGCATGTCCGCGCCGATCAAAGCGCAGCTTGCCGCACTAGGCGCGCAGGTCGTGCCGTTCACGTCGCACCATTTCGGCGGGTCCTATCCGCAGGGCAACAAGATCGAAGGGTTGCAGGTGCTGCCTGCAGGTGAACCCTTTATCTTCTTCGACACCGACACTCTGATCACCGGTGAATTAGCAGATATCCCGTTTGATTTCACCCGCCCCGCCGCATCTATGAAACGCGAGGGCACTTGGCCTGTCGAAGAGCTATACTGGCCCGGCTATACCGCGATCTGGAAATCGCTTTATGACCGTTTCGGGCTGGATTTTGAAAGCTCGCTCGACCACGCGCAGCCCGATGAATACTGGGAACGCTATCTCTACTTCAATGCAGGCTGGTTCTTTGGGGCTGATCCTGCGGAGTTCGGTCAGCGGTTTACAGACTACGCGCTCAGCGTCCGCGATAATCCTCCTGCCGAATTGGTGATCCAACCGCTTGATCCTTGGCTGGATCAGGTCGTTCTGCCCTTGGTCATTCACGGACTGGGTGGCGGCCGACCGGGGCCGGAACTGGCGGGGCTTGATGGGGGTGTGAGCTATCATTACCGGGTCTTGCCACTGTTCTACGCGACGGCGACCGATAAACAGGTGGCGGTGCTGGAAGAGGTCACAGCCCCCAACAAAATCAAGAAGCTGCTCAAACTCTATGAGCCGTTTAAACGGATGGTCTACCAAGGACGCGGGACCAAAGTGCGCGCGCTTTTTGATCGGGACAACCTGCCCCGCCACGAAAAAGCGATCCGGAACCAGATCAAATCAGCCGGGTTCTGGATGCGGTGAGCGGCACGACTACGCTTGGCCGATCACTTTGAAAGCTAAATGCTGCCCGAGACGCCGGGGATATCGACAGTTCCAAACACACGACCACTCGGCGACCCAGTTGGTGAGCCGCCCACAGGCTCTTCGCTGACCCCCAAGGTCAAAATCCCCTCAACGGCGGCAATATCCTGCGGCATCGCGATCCTGATTGTGTCGCCCTCAGGCCAGAGCCCCACAGATGTGGCAGGCTCCCCCTCGCCATGCGCCCAGACTTGCAGAATACGGCCTTCGGGGGCGGCCCCTGCGGTACGGGTCAGGAATACCTCGTTGGTTGATTTATCAACCACGGCAACGACGCGGAAATCGCCTGCGTCAGACACAATCTCGGCGGTATAGAGCGGCCCGCTTTCAGGCGGTTGGCTGCCAAGACCGGATGTGAGCAGGAAGACAAGCAACACCACACTCAGGGCACTCACGGCCTGCCAAACCCAAAGTTTTCGCCACCAAGGTTGACGCTCAGATGTCGGGAACACTTCGGCAAATAGCGCTTGCTTGACGGCGGGGCCCGGCGGGACCGGTGCAAGTTCGTCGGTCATCGTCGCCAACCGCATTTCCCAATCGGTCACTGCCTGCGCGAATGTGCGGTCGGTCGCCGCCAAACGCTTGGCCTCGGCCAATTCATCTCCCGTCAAAAGCCCCATCGCATATTCTGCGGCCATCACGTCCATGTCGTCTGGTGTTTGGTCTGTGGTCATCGTGCCATACACTCCCGCAGGGCTATCAGGCTGCGACGCAACCATGTCCGCATGGTGTTCAACGGCACGTCAAACTGATCCGACAGATCTTGATAGCTTTTGCCTTGAAGATATGCGCCTGAAATCGCGGCCCGACGATCTGTGTCCAATTCGTCAAGACATTGCGTAATCCGTTTTGCTTCAGAATTCGCAATTGCGGACTGTTCCGGTGACAGGCCAGGTGCCGCAAGGCGTTCACTATAATCAGCCACGTCGTGATCCACATTGCGCGCACGCAGGCGATCAATCGCGGTATTCCGCGCAATGGTAATCAGCCATGTCATCGGCGAATGGCCGGTCACCTGATAGCGACCGGCATTCTTCCAGACTTTGACATATGTCTCTTGCATTGCATCCTCGGCCGCTGCGCGTTCAGTCAACACACGCAGGCACACAGCAAATAGTTTCCCCGAGGTGGCATCATAAAGCTGCGAGAACGCCGTTTGGTTGCCCAAGGCGGTTTGCGCAATCAGCGCTTCTATTTCGTCTCGGCCATCAGGTGTCATCATGTTTTCAATACTAGAAAGCCAAGCCTCGGGTGCATATTCCGCTGCAAGACTACGGATAAAACAACAGGTTGGCCAATCTCTTTCTCGTGCGGGGAAAAAAATAAGCGACCGCGTGAAACTTTACCCCGTGTCCTTGCGTGACTTCCCCGATCTGCCGGACATGACGTCCTGCAGAATGAAAATGGAGAGACACATGAAGACACTTATTTCAGCTTTCGCCCTGACCATCGCCGCCACTGGTGCTTTCGCCGCAGCACATGCTGTGACCCCATCAGTAGAAGCCGCCAACCAATCCGTCGCAAATGGCGTCGTCAGCGCGGACATGGTTGTTGCTGCGGAAAACGGGTGGATGGTCGTGCACCGCACTGATGCAGAGATGACACCCGGCCCCGTCGTGGGTTACGCGCCTTTGCGCATGGGTGACAACGTTGATGTCGCCGCGATCCTGACCGAAGACGTCGCCGCTGGCGATATGCTGATGCTGATGGTCCACTCCGAAGCCGGCGGCATGGTCACAGGTGGTTTCGAGTACACACTCGGTGCGGTCGAAGACGGCCCGATCCGCGTTGATGGCGCGCTTGTGATGGCTGTGATCACCGCCGAATAAACCCAAGATATCCTTGGCCCAAGGTTCCGAGTTTCGCGTTCCTTGTGACGGGCCAAAGAAACGGATCGCCCGCAACGCCGTCCCCGGGTTGCGGGCGATCTTATTTTTAGGTCGCGAATACACCGTCCATGCTGGCATAGCCCTTCACTTCGATCGGGTTGCCCGACGGGTCGCGGAAGAACATCGTCCATTGCTCGCCCGGTTCGCCTTTGAACCGCACGGACGGCGCGATGATGAAATCGGTCTGACGCTCTTCAAGACGCCCGGCCAGTGCGGTCCACTCCTCAAGCGGCAAGACAATCCCGAAATGGGGCATCGGCACCATGTGATCGCCGACTTTCCCCGTAGGCTCATTGGCAAAAGGCGTGCCTAAATGCAGGCTCAGTTGATGGCCGAAGAAATCGAAATCCACCCAAGTTTCGGTGGAACGCCCTTCGGTGGCGCCCAGCGCACCGGAATAGAATTCTCGGGATTCGTCCAAATCCAAAACATGAAAGGCAAAATGGAAAGGGTGCGGCATGATCTTGTCCTTTGCGTAGAAGGGCCGTTGAGGTGGTATCTGTTTCCGCCTACACCTAGCGGCAACAAATTTCAAAGGGGAGACCAGAAATGACCGACGGCCCAAGTTACGGCTTTGATACGCTGCAAGTCCACGCAGGCGCCCGCCCTGATCCGGCAACAGGTGCGCGCCAAGTGCCGATCTACCAGACCACCGCCTATGTGTTCCGCGATGCCGACCACGCGGCGGCTTTGTTCAACCTCCAAGAGGTTGGCTATATCTATTCCCGCCTGACCAACCCGACCGTGGCCGCTTTGCAAGAACGCATTGCAACGCTTGAGGGCGGTGTTGGCGGTGTGTGCTGTTCATCCGGTCACGCAGCGCAGCTTATGGCGCTCTTCCCGCTGATGCAGCCGGGACGTAATATCGTGGCGTCCAGCCGTTTGTACGGTGGCACCGTCACGCAGTTCAGCCAGACGATCAAACGCTTTGGATGGTCGGCGAAGTTTGTGGACTTTGATGATCACGCAGCGGTCGCGGCCGCCATCGACGACGACACGCGTGCGGTGTTCTGCGAGGCCATCGCCAACCCCGGCGGGCATATCACCGACCTTGATGCGATCTCGGCAATCTCGGACGCCGCAGGCATTCCGCTGATCGTGGATAACACATCGGCGACGCCGTACCTGTGCCGCCCGATCGAACACGGGGCGACATTGGTCGTCCATTCCACCACCAAATACCTGACGGGCAACGGCACCGTCACAGGTGGCTGTGTGGTCGATAGCGGTAAATTCGACTGGTCCGCCAACGACAAATTCCCCTCGCTCAGCGAACCAGAGCCCGCTTACCACGGCCTGAAATTCGCCGAGACCTTCGGCCCGCTGGCCTTTACCTTCCACGGTATTGCCATCGGTCTGCGCGATCTGGGCATGACAATGAACCCGCAGGCGGCGCATTACACGCTGATGGGGATCGAAACACTGTCGCTGCGCATGGAGCGTCATGTCGAGAACGCCATGAAGATCGCCAAATGGCTCGAGGATGATCCGCGGACCGATTACGTCACCTATGCGGGGCTAGAGAGTTCGCCTTACGCCAAACTGATCCCCAAGATCTGCCCGAAAGGGGCCGGTGCTTTGTTCACGGTCGCTGTGAAGGGCGGGTATGACGCCTGCATCAAGCTGGTTGATAACCTCGAGATATTTAGCCACGTGGCTAACCTTGGGGATACCCGCAGCCTGATCATTCACTCGGCCTCGACCACGCACCGTCAGTTGACGGCTGAGCAGCAAGAGGCCGCAGGTGCTGGCCCCGGCATCGTGCGTTTGTCCATCGGGATCGAAGACGCCGACGATCTGATTGCCGATCTTGATCAGGCCCTGGCAAAAGCCACGGCTTAACCATAAGAAACCCGCCCCTGCCCTTGGCGTGGGCGGGTTTCTGCTTTAGGGTTCGGCCATGGGGGCAAAACGCGTTTTGCCTGTGGGACCAACATGCTAGAGCGTGACTATGATCACCAACTTTGCGCTATCGCTTTCGCTCGACGGAATTGAGCTGCTTCATCGCGTGCCACGCGGGTGGCGGCCTGTCGGGCGCGTGGATGTCGCCAGCGAAACGCTTGAGAAAGACCTGAGCGCCTTGCGCGAAAAGGCCTTGTTGATCGAACCCGATGGCCTGCGGACCAAACTGGTTATACCGCTCGATCAAATCAAATACATCGCACTTGATGGCACACTGACCTCCGAGGCCGACATTGACGCGGCTTTGGATGGCGCGACGCCCTATGCGTTGAGTGATTTGATCATTGATAGTGAAAAAAGTGGCGGGCGGACCCATGTTGCAGCCGTGGCGCGCGACACGCTGAAAGAGGCCGAAGCCTTTGCCGAAGCGCATGGCTTTCAACCGGTCGCTTTTGTGGCAATTCCCGAGCCGTTTACCTTTCAAAAAGAAGTGTTCTTTGGCCCGACCGACATGGCCCGCAGTATTGTCGGGCCTGACGCGATCATTGACCGCGATGACCTGCCTGTCATGCCTGTCGGGACGCGGATCAAATCGCGCCTTCTGGTTTTTGACCAGCCTGAAGATGTGGAAGAGGACACCTATAAAGATGACCTCGCCGCATTGTTGGCGTCGCAGAACACGCCAGAAGCGGATGTGACCACAGAGGTGGTTGAGATAACTGAAGATACGCCTGACCCTACGCCAAAGCAGGCGATCTGGGTTGACCGGATCCCCGCCGAATATCACGCGCCCGCCGCAGCCGAGGCACCTGACACAGCGACAGATATAGTGGTGCCCGCAAACACCGTTATGGCAAAGCCAGTGCTTGTCGATCTGGTGATCCCGGAACATCACCGAAAAGCAAAAAAGAAAACAAAATCGCCACTTGTCGCGGTATTTGGCGGACCGAAAGTCGCGGCGCCTTCCGTCTCGGTTGGCATCCCCACACCAAAGGCAGAGGCCGCCCCGGTAGCGCCTGAGGCGAACCGACCGACAGCACCGCAAGCAAGCCGTCCGACGGCGGCACCTGAGACAAACAAACGCCCCGCATTGATTGCCGCTGGCCTCGCTGCGGCAGTCTTGGTGCTGGGTGGCGTGATCTGGTCGCAGCAGGGTGCGGTCGAGACAGCCGCCATCCCTCCGACAACGCAGGTTACCGCTGAACAAACACCCGCAGAACCACAGGTCGTGACACAAGCTGCACCCCAAGCCGCCCCTCTTGCCGAGGTCGGACCAGAGATCGCAGAAATCGTGATCCCGGAATTCGCCGCACCTCAGACGCGCGACAATGATCTTGCGGCAATCGGAACGGAACCGCCTGCAGAACGCAGTACCCCGCCCGCCGAAATTGCAGTGGCCGAAGCTGATGCGCCGCTGACACCGGTGCAGGCCCCGCCTGCCCCACCCGCCGAGGAAACCGCCCAAGCCGCTGTCGGCGCGCCTGTCCTGCGCGGACAGGTTCTGAGCCCCGACGAGGCGGACCGCATTTATGAGGCAACCGGCGTCTGGCAACGCGCCCCAAGGTTTTTTGACGTCCCATCCGGCGCGATCCCGTTGGAATTCGATCGCCCTGCAGGCACCACTGCACCAGAGCAGATCACACAACCCGAAATGGCGCAGCTTGATGGGTTTGCGACCGATCTGAGCTTTATCGCACCCGCCAATCCACCCGCCCCCGATGTCACATTTGCGCGCGACGCCGATGGTTTCATTCTGGCGACAGAGGAAGGCACCGTCACGCCAGAGGGCGCGCTTGTCTTTGCGGGGCTACCTGACCTTGTGATCACCCCGCGCCCTGAACTCAGCCAGTCTGATCTGGACCGCATGGCGCTCTTGGCACCGGCCCCCGAGGGTGTGGTGATTATTTCCGGCACTCCTGCGGTCGTGCCTCCTTTGCGGCCTGCGGATGCTGCATTGCCACAAACGGAAGAAACCCCGGTTGACGAAAGCGATGTTGATGCAGCCGTTGCTGCCGTCACCTCTGAACCGGCCGCGCCGACACCCGGTGGTGTCGGGCTTGGCGGGCTCGAATTGCAGAATACAGGTACAATTGGCCTTGATCCGGGCGTGGTGGAAGAACGTGCCATCGTCGATCTGCGCCCCCGCCTGCGCCCGCAGGGGCTTGCCACGGGGGTTGATCCCGGCACCCCGGATATCACCGATATTCTGGCCAGTATCGAGGTCGAGGATGCAACGCTGCGGTTTGATAACAGTACAGCACTTGCCGTTGTGCTTTCGGTCCGCCCTGACGCGCGCCCTTCAAACTTTGCCAATGTCGTGGCCGCCGCATCAGCCCGTGCGCAAACCCAGCCCGCAGCGCCCGCGCCCTCTGCTCCGGCCAGTGCTGCCCCTGTCGTGGCCGCAGCGCCTGTCGCGCCACAGAACTTTCAGCCTGTACCAGGTGGCGTGGCACGTGCCGCCACGCAAGAGGACGCCATCCGCCTGCGTGAAATCAATCTGATCGGTGTTTACGGCCGCCCCAACGCCCGCCGCGCCTTGGTCCGCCTGAGCAACGGACGCTACGTGCGGGTTGAGGTCGGGAGCGAGCTGGATGGCGGGCAAGTCACCGCCATCGGGGATCGTGCGCTTAATTACGTCAAACGCGGACGCACTTACGCAATCGAGCTGCCCTAGGTCAGCTTGCCTTCAGGACACCGCGGTCGATCTGGTCGGCTTCGATGCTTTCAAAGAGCGCTTTGAAATTCCCTTCGCCAAAGCCGTCGTCACCTTTGCGCTGGATAAACTCGAAAAAGATCGGGCCGATCACGGTTTTCGAGAATATCTGCAAAAGGATGCGGGTCTCGCCGCCGTCCACAACACCTTCGCCATCAATCAGGATACCGTGTTTCATCATCCGCTCTTTGGGCTCATCATGGCCCACGACGCGGGTATAGCTGAGGTCATAATAGGCCTCGGGCGGCTTAGGCATGAATTTGATGCCGCGCGATGCGATCTCATCAGTGGCATCATAAAGATCATGCGCGCCAACGGCGATATGCTGAATACCCTCGCCCTTATACCGCTTGAGGTATTCCACGATCTGCCCCGTCTCGCCCCGGTCTTCGTTGATCGGGATCCGGATGCGCCCGCAAGGGGATGTCAGCGCGCGGGACAAGAGCCCCGTGAATTTGCCCTCGATATCAAAAAAGCGGATTTCGTGGAAATTGAAAAGATCGCCATAGAACCTGAACCAAAGGTCCATATTCCCTTTGTGCACATTGTGCGTGAGGTGATCGAGATAGTGGAAACCGACCCCCACAGGATGCGCATCTGAAACCCAGTTGAATTCGGCGTTATAGGGGTTCGCCTCGTAATACTGATCAATGAAGTAGATCAAGCTACCGCCGATCCCGACAATCGCGGGCACATCAAGTGCTTTGCCGTCCCCTTCGTAAGGAACCGCCCCTTTGCTGACCGCGTGATCAAAGGCATGCTGCGCATCGACAACACGCCAGCCCATGGAGGGCGCGCAGGGGCCATGTTCTTCCACGAACGCGCGCGCATGGCTGCCCGGTTCATTGTTGAGCACATAGGTAATATCGCCCTGCTGCCATAGCTGGATATCTTTGGTTTTATGGGTGGCTGTGTGGGTATAACCCATCTGTGCGAACAGTGTGCGCAGCGTTTCCGGCTCAGGATGGGCGAATTCGACGAATTCAAAACCATCTGTCCCTGCCGGGTTCTCAGCGGTAATTGTGGCTTTCGGGGCGTCGTGCGGAAAAGGTCCCATTGATGATCTCCTATGCATTTTTCAAATAATACCGCGAAATATGTGCAATAGGTGCGCAATATAGATGGCCATATTTGCAATTACTGCGCAGCTACCGCATAATTCATTATTATTACGCAGGATTACCGCATGACACTTGATGCCGCCGATCTGGAACTTCTCGCCACGTTGCAACGCGATTCCGCCAAAACGGCGCAAGAACTGGGCGATGCGCTCAACATGTCTGCGTCGCAGGCAGGCCGGCGCAAACAGCGGCTTGAGGCAGAGGGCTATATTGCGGGCTACCGCGCCTATCTTTCACCTGAGAAAGTGGGGCTCTCGGTGCAGGGCTTCATTCAGGTGGTCATGGCCACCCATACTGAAAAGAACGCGCGCGATTTTGTGCAGCTGACCAAGACGCGGCCAGAAATCGTCGGCGCTTGGACATTGACAGGTGAGGCTGATTATCTGTTGCGGGTCTATTGCCGCGATCTGGCGGCGCTGAACCTGCTGGTGCAACAGGTCCTGCTGCCCCACCCCGCCGTCAGCCGTGTACAAAGCCAGATTGTCATGGAACGGATCAAGCCTGACGCACCCTTGCCACTTTAGGCAAAGCAGAGCGGATAATCCCCCCATTCCTCCTTTCCAATGGAGGACGCGGCGTTACAATGACAGACGCTGTATTCGTCAGACCCGCACACCCCGCGCAGGGCATCAAAGAGCCGGAGCCTCATGGAAACCTTCCTGTTTCAAGCGACAATCTATCTGGGCGCGGCCGTCATCGCGGTGCCGCTTGCCGCGCGTTTGGGGCTTGGCTCTGTGCTGGGCTATCTGCTTGCGGGGATCGTGATCGGACCTGTCGCAGGGTTGGTCGGCAGCGAGACGCAGAATTTGCAGCATTTTGCGGAATTCGGCGTTGTGATGATGCTGTTCCTGATCGGGCTAGAGCTCGATCCGCGCGCGCTTTGGAATATGCGCCAGCGCCTGCTGGGCTTGGGCGGATTGCAGATACTCCTGACCATGCTGGCGATCAGCGGCGGCGCTGTGGCGATGGGTTATGATCTGTCCACGTCCGTCGCGGTAGGGATGATTTTTGCGCTGTCGTCCACCGCGATCGTGCTGCAGACCCTGACCGAAAAAGGCCTGATGCAAACCAGCGGCGGGCGATCCACGTTTTCGGTGCTTCTGGCGCAGGATATCGCCGTGATCCCGATGCTGGCGCTGCTGCCCCTGCTCGCTGTGCCAGCGGTGCTGAGCCTTGCGCCCGACGGATCAATGCTGCGTGCTGCGACCGAACATGGCGACGAACATCATGCCGTTGTCAGCCTTGTTGATGGCCTGCCCGGTTGGGGCGTGACGCTGGTGACACTAGGGGCGGTGGTCGTGGTTATTCTGGCGGGGACCTTCCTGACCCGCCCCGTCTTCCGCTATATCCACCACGCCCGTTTGCGCGAAATGTACACAGCACTTGCGCTGCTGATGGTGGTGGCCACGGCCGTTTTGATGACCATGGTAGGGCTGTCGCCTGCCTTGGGTACCTTCCTTGCCGGTGTCGTTCTGGCGAACTCCGAGTTCCGGCACGAATTGGAAAGTGACCTTGCGCCGTTCAAAGGGCTGCTGTTGGGGTTGTTCTTTATCACCGTGGGCGCGGGTATCGACTTTACGCTACTTTTCGGCGATCCGGCGCGCATTTTGGCGCTGGCTTTGGCCGTAATGGTGATCAAGGGTCTGATCCTTTATGGCTTGGCGCTCTTGTTCAAATTGCACAAAAAGGACCGCTGGCTCTTCACGCTCGGCCTTGCACAGGCAGGTGAATTTGGCTTTGTCCTGATCTCTTTCTCACTGCAACAAGGGGTGCTGACAGACGGGCTTGCAGGGCAACTTTTGCTGGTCATCGCACTTTCCATGCTGATCACGCCGCTGCTTTTCATCGTCTATGAGCTTATCATCAAACGCATGGGCGACGTGGAAGAAGCCGAGCACGACGAGGTTGATGAACGAGGGACGGTCATCATCGCAGGCATCGGACGGTTCGGCCAGATCGTGAACCGGTTGGTGCGCAGCGCAGGGTTCGAAACGGTCGTCGTCGACAATGATCTGGCCACGGTCCAGATGATGCGGAAATTCGGGTTTCGCGGCTTCTTTGGCGATCCGACCCGCCCTGATCTGCTGAATGCGGCGGGACTGGAAGATGCCAGGGTCCTTGTGGTGGCCGTTGATGATCGCGAGGCAAGCAACAAGCTGGTGCGCTATGCGCGCAAGGTCAGGCCCAATCTACATATTATCGCGCGCGCCCGCGACCGGGTTCATGTGCACGAACTTTATGACGCAGGTGCGGATGATATCGTGCGCGAGATGTTCGACAGCTCTTTGCGGGCCGGACGCTATGCGCTGGAAAACCTCGGGCTATCAGAATTTGAGGCGGCAGAGGTCGAACAGGCCTTCTACCGGCACGATCGCAAAGCGCTGCGCGAATTGGCGGAACTGTGGAAACCGGGCGTTCCGATTACAGAACTACCAGAGTATGTGGCGCGCGCGCGCGAACTCAACAGCTCGCTTGAGATGGAACTGACCGCCCGCCAGCAAGCCAGCGAAAAGAAGCGCGAGTAAGCGCTCAGAATTTTAGATGAACTGGGCGTCAGCCGTCAGTGACGCCAGCCTCTGCAAATGTTGCCATGCCTGAATGACACGCGACCGCACCTTTGAGCACCCCGATTGCCAGTGCAGCCCCGGATCCTTCACCCAGACGCAAGCCCAGTTGCAACAACGGCTCTTTGCCCAAAGCGGTGAGCAACTGCTGATGCGCGCCCTCGGCGCTCAGATGCCCCGCAACGGTGTGATCCAGCGCACCGTCCACGGCCTTTGCAAGACTGGCCGCAGCCGCACAGCAAATGAACCCATCAAGGATCACAGGAATGCGGTGATGACGGGCTGCGGCAATTGCCCCCGCCATAGCCACCAATTCACGCCCGCCCAGACAGCGCAGCGCCTCCAGCGGGTCGGTCGTGGCGTGAAGTGCGACACCGCGTGCAACCACGTCGGTCTTGCGCGCCAGCCCTTCATCATCCACGCCAGTGCCCCGCCCCGTCCAATCCGAGGCCAGCCCCCCGAGCACAGCCGCCGCGACTGCCGCAGCAGAGGTGGTATTACCAATGCCCATTTCACCGGTCACCAGAAGGTCGGCGTTGGGGTCAACGGCCGTCCAGCCGGTTTGCAGCGCCGCGATAAATTCGCTTTCGGTCATCGCTGGCGCGGTCGTGAAATCGGCCGTCGGCGTGTCCAGCGCCAGCGGATAGACATCCATCTTGGCACCGAAAGCCTTGGACAGTTGATTGATGGCCGCGCCGCCATGTTCAAAGTTGGCGACCATCTGTGCTGTCACCTCGGGCGGAAAGGCCGAGACACCCTGCGCGCACACCCCGTGGTTGCCTGCAAAGATGATGACCTGCGGTGCGGTGATCTGTGGCCGCGCATCGCCGCGCCAGCCGGCATACCAGATTGCCAGATCCTCCAACCGTCCCAGCGCGCCGGGCGGTTTTGTCAGTTGCCCATTGCGGTCTTGCGCGCCTTGGCGGGCGTCTTGGTCAGGGCCGGGTGCCGCGGCCAGCAGATCGCGGAAGCCGGAAATGGTCGAAAATGGCGCTTGCATCAGGTCCTCGCTCGGGTCAACTCTTGCTCTTGTTTAACCTATGGCGCGCTGATGAAAAGGCCACGGAAGGACGCATTTTGTACAAACACGACAAGAGCTTGATCGCCGCGATTGATCTGCCTGCCGCGCTGGGATTGCTGACGCGGTTACCTGTCGCGGTCGATGGCACACGCGCGATGGAACGCGGAGCAGCGTCGGCTTGGGCCTATCCGCTGGTGGGTGTCGTGCTGGGTGTGATTCTAGCTGCCGCGACTGCCCTGATGGTGTGGATCGGCATTCCATCAGGGATTGTTGCGGGGTTGGTTTTGGCAGGCGCGGTTATCTTGACGGGAGCCATGCACGAAGACGGATTGGCCGATAGTGCCGATGGTCTTTGGGGCGGCTGGGACAAGACGCGTCGCTTGGAGATCATGAAAGACAGCCATATCGGAGTTTACGGCGTTTGCGCGATTGGCCTGTCGCTCTTGATCCGCTGGCTTGCACTGGTGGTGATCGTGTCGATGGGGGCCTATTGGGTGGCGTTCATTGCGGCAGGCGCGGTGAGCCGTGCGGCGATGGTGGTGCTGATGGCCACTCTGCCAAATGCCCGTGATAGCGGTCTCAGCAAAAACGTCGGTCGCCCGCCAACTGCGACGGTTTGGCTGGCGGTGGCCATCGCCATCGGGTTTGCACTGCTGTGCGGCTATCCTTGGGTAATCTTGCCCGCTGCAATTGCGGCCCTCTGTTGTGGCTTGATTGCACGCGCCAAAATTGGCGGTCAGACGGGCGATATATTGGGGGCCACCCAGCAGGTGACCGAAATGGTCACATTGATCACGATTGTGGTTTTGATGACCTAGGGCAGTGTCTCACAGGCCAGTGCCGTCGCAAAAGACCCCCTGTCCACATGCGCCCCAATCGCGCGGGTCGTCAGCTGGCCGTCGGTTAGCGTTGTCGCCATCACTTGGGTCCAGTCCGCATTGGCGGTGATCATCTCAGGCCCATTACCGCAATCACGGATGCCGCCACCGATATCGCGTTCACCGATCCGGTGATTGGTCAGACCGGGCAGGTCTGCAACAGGTTCCAACGCGCCGTCCATGAACCGCCAGACACGCAGGGTCTTGGCCAGATGCGGACGGTCGATATAGGCAATCTCGATCATGCCATCCCCGTCCAGATCGGCCACGCCAATCGGGGCAAGCCAGCGATTTGTCTGGCCGATATGCGGGGTTGCTGCGATCTTGCCGGTCGCGTCATAGACGGCAAGCTGCGCGCCAGCGCGCGCGAGGGTTTCGACAACGATCACTTCGGGACGGCCATCGCCATCAACATCGGCAAGACGGGGGGCCGTATCTTCGAACACGCGGTCCTGAGACAGCACAAAGCGATGCGTGTCGATATCTGTGGTGATCTGAAGTTCGCCCCACTCAATCGCGTCGCCCAAAATACCGTGGGCGTAGCGATCTGTCGGGGCGGTATAGTCTGCCGAGACAATTGTTTCGGCGCAGGCAGAGGTGGCCATAACGGCCACCCATGCAACGGTCCTGATCAAATCTGTTTTTCCGGCATCTGCACGCGCAGACCATCCAGAGCGTCAGTCACCTTCAACTGGCAGGTCAGGCGGGATTTTTTGGGGTCCGGCTCATAGGCGAAATCCAGCATATCCTCTTCCATCGCGTCCTTGGCAGGCAGCTTTTCGACCCATGCATCATCGACATAAACGTGGCATGTGGAGCATGCACAAGCGCCACCACAATCGGCCTCGATGCCGGGAATACCGTTGTCACGCGCACCTTCCATCACGGTGAGCCCGTTGGCGACCTCAACAACATGTTCTTTGCCGCCATGTTCCACGTAAGTAATCTTGGCCATTCTTGTCAGTCCCTTCCGAAAACGTTTGTTCCAAAGCTAAGTAGTGCAGGTTATTCACGCTCGCCACCCCAAAATTGACTGATGTTGGGTGCGCAGCAAGCGCATGATGGACAGCGCGCGATAATCAACAAAAAAGGCGGCCACAGCAGGGCCGCCTTTGATCGTTTGTATGTTTGCTTACTCTTCCAGCACGAGGGCCACAAAGCGTGGGTCACCGCCGCGACGCACCAGAAGCAGCAGCGATTTGCGCCCTGCGTCCGTGGCGGCTTCGATCCGGTCTTCCAGATCCGAAATCGACGCAACGGCCTCTTGTCCGGCTTCGGTGATCACGTCACCTTCCAGCAGGCCTTTGGATGCAGCCTCGGAGTCTGGGTTGATCGCCGTAATGACCAGACCAGAGTCGACGCTCAGTGAATACTGATCCGTCAGTTCGGGCGTGATCTCAGAGAGTGTCAGGCCAAGGATCTCGGACTGCTGCGGCTCTGCCTCTTCTGTGGACGCAGGGAATGCAACGGCCTCAGAGGTTTCACGACGGCCCAAGACAACCAGCAAGTCTTCCATATCACCATCACGCAGCACGGCCACAGGGACCTCTGTACCAACAGGTGAGTTGCCAACAATCCGGACCAATTCGCGGGTGTCTTCGATTTCGACACCGTCGAAATTCAAGATCACGTCACCGGCCAGCATCCCTGCGTTTTCCGCAGGTCCGGGCGGTACATCGGTTACCAACGCGCCACGGGCCATATCGAGGCCTTCGATCGCATCGACCATATCCGGTGTCACATCCTGAATACGCACGCCAAGCCAGCCACGGCGGGTTTCACCGAACTCGATCAGCTGGTCAACTACGTTGGTCACAACGGCCGAGGACATGGCAAAGCCGATACCGATGGAACCACCGTTGGGCGAAAGGATCGCAGTGTTCACCCCGATCACTTCACCGTCCATGTTGAACAGCGGACCGCCCGAGTTACCACGGTTGATCGCAGCGTCCGTCTGGATGTAGTCGTCATAGGTGCCAGAAAGCGCACGGTTGCGTGCGGACACGATACCGGCAGATACCGAAAAGCCCTGCCCCAACGGGTTGCCCATCGCCATCACCCAGTCACCGACGCGGGCGCCTTCGGCGTTACTGTCGCCAAATTCCACGAAGGGAAGGTTATCCAGATCAACCTTCAGAACCGCGATATCGGTGTTGGGGTCTGTACCGATCAACTCGGCGGGAACACCAGGTTCACCACCGGGGAAGAATTCGATCAGAATCTCATCCGCGCCTTCGATGACGTGGTTGTTGGTGACGATAAAACCATCCTCGGAAATCACAAAACCGGATCCCAGCGCCGATGAGCGCCGTGTACCTTGGCCCGGCCCGCGCTCAAGATCATTGAAGAAATCCTCAAAGGGGGACCCGTCAGGCACCAGCCCTTGTGGTCCTGTGCGGCCGGCAACCGTGGTGCTGGTCGTGATGTTGACCACGGCGGGGCTGATCTGTTCGGCCAGACCTGCAAATGTTTCGGGGCGCTGTTGCGCGTTGGCCAGTGTCACCTGCGCAAGCACCATGGCGAAAGCGACCGCCAATGTTGTTACGAAAGCCATCAACAGACGGCGCGCGTGCTGCTGATCTTGCGTTATTGCGATTGCCTTGGGCTTCACGGCAAATCTCCTTTTGCTGACAGTAGGGCGCACTGCTGCGACCCCTTTCAATATCTGATGTTCTATGTAGGGCGCAGAATGTGCAACGCAAACTTCACGTTCCAATTCTCAATACCGCGTGATTTTTCATGCCAGCCCTGAAACATGTCCCATGCGGGGTGCGCAAAACAAAAGGGCCAGCGCGGTGGCTGGCCCTTTCGGTGGTTCATTGCAAAGCGATTACTCGCCCGCGGCGCGCCCTTGATCAGACTTCAAATAGTTGAAGAACTCATTGTCAGGCGACAAAACCATGGTTGAATTGCCCGGTGTGAGCGAGCGCTGGTAGGCCGTCATAGAGCGGTAGAATTCAAAGAACTCAGGATCCGCACCAAAGGCATTCGCGAAGATCTCGTTCCGGCGGGCGTCAGCCTCACCCTGAATGATCTGGCTTTCGCGCTCAGCCTCGGACACCAGCTCGATCACGGTACGGTCGGCACCCGCACGAATACGCTGCGCGGCTTCGTTACCACGGGCGCGTTCGTCGGCGGCTTCCCTGTCACGTTCGGCCTTCATACGCTCGTATGTCGCGTTAAGGTTTTCCGGCGGCAAGTCTGTGCGCTTCAGACGCACGTCGATCACTTGCAGGCCCAGCGCTTCGGCTTCGGCAATTGCGCCGTTCCGGATGCGCAGCATGAGCGCTGCACGATCCACCGACAGGATGTCATTGGATGACACCGAACCCAGAACCTCACGTGTTTGCGCGCGCAAGATGCTGTCCAGACGACGGGCTGCTGCCTCTTCAGCACCGGCACCAACGGCGCGGCGGAACTGCTCGACATCGGCAATCCGGTAGCGTGCAAAGGCATCAACGACCAGACGACGGTCATCGGACGGGGTGATTTCCAAAGGATCAAGATCACGGCTGAGGGTACGGTCGTCATAGCGCACGACCTCTTGGATCAGTGGGATTTTAAACCCGAGACCCGGCTCTTCCTGAACCTTGACGATTTGACCAAATTGCAGGACCAGCGCCTTTTGGCGTTCGTCCACGATGAAGATCGACGACAATGCACCGATCACGATGACCGCAACAGCGGGCAGAAGGAGTGCTGACTTACGCATTAGTTTGACCCCTCGGTTGTCGTGCGACGCAGTTCGTTGATCGGAAGGTAGGGAACGACGCCCTGTCCGCCAGCGGCGCCTTCGTCGAGAAAGATGATGTCAACGCCTCCAAGGATGCCTTCCATGGTTTCCAGATAGAGACGTTTGCGTGTCACTTCCGGCGCGCGCTCGTACTCGGTCAAAACCGCGCTGAAACGGCTTGCTTCACCTTCGGCTTCGTTCACCACGCGGGCGCGGTAACCTTCGGCTTGCTCAAGGATCTGAGCCGCTTGACCACGGGCTTCGGCAACCACCTGGTTTGCATAGGCATCGGCCACGTTTTGCACCCGGTCGCGTTCCTGCTCGGCGTCCTGCACCGCGCGGAATGACGCGATTACGGGCTCGGGCGGGTCGGCCTTGTCAAAGTTCACACGGATGATGTTCACACCTGAATCGTAGCTATCAAGCGTAGACTGGATCAGATCGCCCAGACGGTCTGCAATCGCACCACGGTCACGGTTGAGGATCGGGGCCAATTCGGACTGCGAAATAATCTCGCGCATCGCAGATTCTGCAACAGCCTCAATCGTTTGTGGCGGGTTGGCGAGGCTAAAGAGATAAGTCTGCGGATCAATGATGTTCCAGACAACCTGGAAATCGATATCCACGATGTTTTCGTCACCTGTCAGCATCAGGCCCGCGTCCATACCGGACCGGCTTGTGCCGATGTCGATGTTGCGCTCGGTCGTCACTGCCAGCACTTCGCGTGTGACAATCGGCCAAGGCGCAAAGTTCAGACCGGGTTCACCCACGGCCAGAAATTCGCCAAGGAAAAGCTCGACCGATTTTTCTTCTGGGCGCACTGTATAGAAGGACGCATAGAGCCAAAGACCGAGGGCCGCCAGAAGACCCAAACCAACCGTGCCACGTGTGATCTGAGGACCACCACCGCCGCTGCCGCCGTTTGCGCCCTTGCCGCCACCGCCGCCGCCCATCAGGACGCGCAACTGTTCGCGGCCTTTGTTCACCAGCTCGTCAATTTCGGGAATATTCGGACCATCATTGTTGGGCTTACGACCGCCGCCGCCGCGATTGTCATCGCCGCCGCCCGATCCGTTGTTTCCGCCGCCGCCCCAAGGGCCACCGTTATTGCCTGCCATTGTCTTCCTATGCTTCCTTTCAGCGTCTTCCACTTGCGTGGACTGTCATTGTGCCATGTGTGGCTTGATTTCGTGAAATCAAGCGCTGCGCACGGGTTCCTTCATTGTCACAAGTTCTTCGGCCATTGTGGGGTGAACCGCAACAGTGCGGTCGAAATCTTCTTTCGTCGCCCCCATTTTCACGGCAATGCCCGCCAATTGGATCATCTCGCCTGCGTGATCTGCGACGATATGACAGCCCAAAACCTTACGGGTTTCTTTGCTGACCACAAGTTTCATCAAGACCCTGTCGTCCCGGCCGGCGAACGAATGGTTCATCGGCTTGAAGGACGTGCAATAGATCTCGACAGGTTCCTGCTCGCGGGCTTCCTCTTCGGTCAGGCCTACGGTGCCCAGTTCGGGCTGCGTAAAGACCGCAGAGGGGATCAATGCGTGATCGACGGCGGTGGGGTTGCCCTTAAAGACCGTTTCCACAAAGGCCATGCCTTCGCGGATCGCAACCGGTGTCAGCTGCACACGGTTTGTCACATCACCAATGGCATAGATCGACGGCACGCTGGTCTGGCTATATTCATCCACCACAATCTCGCCGCGCCGCCCTACTTCGACGCCAGCGTCCTGTAGCCCCATGTCGTCTGTATTTGGGGCACGACCGGTGGCGAACATAACCTGATCAAAAACATGCTCGGTGCCATTCGTGGCCTTGACCCAGATCCCATGGCCCGCCGAAGTCTGCGGCAAGGTGGCGGGTTTGCCACCTTCCATTGGGACAGTCTTGTGAATACCCGCCAAATCCTCGGCCGTGGCGGCACGCATCTCGACGATGTTGGTCCCAAGGTGCAGGTCAACGCCTTTGGCGCGCATCCCTTCGGCCACCAGACCACGGGCCTCATCATCAAAGCCGCGCAGAATTTGTGCGCCGCGATAGAACTGCGTCACTTTCACGCCAAGCCCGTTCAGGATGCCCGCAAACTCGGACGCGATATAGCCGCCGCCGACGATCAGAATGGATTTGGGCATTTCATCGAGCAGGAAAATTTCATTCGACGTGATACCCAACTCGGCACCCGACATATCCGGAATCACGGGGCGTCCGCCTGTTGCCACAAGAATATGCTTGGCAGTCACATCCTTGCCCGTTGAAAGCGTCACCGTGTGGGGGTCTTTCACCTTGGCGCGGGCGTCGATGATTTCCACGCCGGAGCCATCAAGCAGCTTGCGGTAAATCCCCTCAAGCCGGTCCAACTCGGCGTTCAGCTTGGTGCTAAATTTGGACCAGTCAAAAGGCCCCTCCTGCACGTCCCAACCATAGGCGCGGGCGTCGTCAAACATCTCGGAATAGCCAGAGGCGAAAACCATGAGCTTTTTGGGCACACAGCCGCGAATGACACAGGTCCCGCCCATGCGGTATTCTTCGGCCAGACCCACCTTCGCCCCTGTCGCCGCGGCCACACGCGCCGCACGGACGCCGCCAGAGCCACCACCGATTACAAAAAGATCATAGTCGAAAGTCATGTTTTGGCTCCGTTTTCTGCCTCGGGTGGGCTTGATGGTAGATTGGGGCGCGCGGCCTGCACGGCAGCGGTGATAGCGTCCAATGCATCTGGGGTCAGCACCTTGCGGCTACAACCGATGTAACGATCTTTCACGTCACCTTGATGGCGATAGGCAAAGACCAAGGCGCGCCGATCAGCCCCTAGGCTGGCCCATTGCAGTTCGTCCCATTTGAACGACACCGTCCGCAACGGGCGATGCAGGGTCAGGCCATCAGGGTCCAACCGACCAAGGCTTGGGGTGCGCAGATAGCTATAGGCGATAAACGTAGCCCAGACCCCGCATAAGACACCAAGGACAACCTCGATTGTGGTGCCTGATCTGACAAGATCATACCACAGCCAGCTGACCATCAAAAACGACAGGATGGTAAAGAAATGCTGGCGCTGGGTGCGTTTGAATTCCATGGATCAGGGACTAGTCCGAGATATCGACAAAGATATTGTCGTCATCCAGTATATCGAACCGGATCACGTTAGCCGCGTTATTGGTGATGTCGCGGGTCGTCACGCGGCCATCGCCATACCCCACAATCACCACATCGCAGATATCAATGAAAAGGCCGTTTTCCACGACGCCCGGGATCTGGTTGATCACAAAGCTTAACTGGCGGGGATTGCCGATCCGTTTGAGATGCAGATCAAGGATAAAGTTCCCCTCATCGGTCACAAAAGGCTGGTCGCCCTTCATGCGCAGAACCACATCGCGCCCCAAGACATCCATGCTGGTCAGCGTTTCGGCGATCAGGCCTTGGGTGATCGGCAAACCAAAAGGGACGACTTCGACAGGCAGAGGGAATGCGCCCAATGTGTCTACCTTCTTGCTGGCATCGGCGATCACAATCATGCGGTCGCTTGCGGTGGCCACGATCTTTTCACGTAAGTGCGCGCCGCCGCCGCCTTTGATCAAGGTCAGGTCGGCGTCAAATTCATCGGTCCCGTCAATCGTCAGATCAAGCCACTTGGCCTCATCCAGTGTAATGACGTCGATCCCGACTTTCTTGGCCAGCAACCCTGTCCGCTTGGACGTGGGCACGCCTTTGATCTTGAGCCCCTCTTCGCGGACCATCTCGCCCAGACATTGCACCAGCCACTCGGCGGTGGATCCGGTGCCAAGGCCAACCTTCATGCCGGATTCAACAAATTCGGTCGCTTGCTTGGCTGCGACGAATTTTGCTTTGTCGATGGGGGACAGTTCACCAGACATAAATCCACTCCGAAATCATTACCGGCGCTTTATAAGCAAGAACATCACCGGGTGCGAGGCCCCAATTGACGAAAGGTCACGCCCGCCGAGCATGGGCTGCGTTTTCGTTGACAATATGTCGTATTTGGCGCCCATCACCGGATGAATACGGATAGGGTCGTTCCAGCAGACTACAGCCCCGCAAGGAACCCGATTTTCATGTTCTTGTCCGTTTTCGATATGTTCAAAGTGGGTGTCGGCCCCTCCTCGTCCCATACTATCGGGCCGATGGTGGCGGCGGCCCGCTTTCTGGATCATTTGCGCGCGCTGCCTTTCGGCGTATCCGGCGTGCGCGCGTCGCTGCACGGCAGTCTGGCTTTCACGGGCATCGGCCATGCCACAGACCGTGCCGTGATCCTTGGTCTCGCGGGATTTCGGGCGGATGATTATGATGCCAGCAAAGCGGACGCGGAACTTACCCGCATCGCGGTAGAACATACCGTGACACCGGATGGCCTCGGAACGCTGGCATTTCACCCCAAGGACGATCTGCTCTTTGACTATGGCCCCGCACTGCCGGGCCACGCCAACGGTTTGATCCTACGCGGCACGGACGCGCAGGGTGATGTAATTACCCAAGTTACCTATTATTCGATCGGCGGCGGCTTTGTGTTGACCGAGGCCGAGCTGAACGCCGGAAAAGACAGCGACACAGGCGCCCCTGTCCCCTTCCCGTTCCAAACCGCCCAAGAGATGCTGGAGATGGCCGCCAAATCCGGCAAAACCATTGCCGCCATGAAGCGGGCCAATGAACGCTCACGGATGCCCGATGCCGATCTGGACAAAGGTCTTGCGCGGATTTGGGAGGTGATGAACACGTGCATCAATCGCGGGCTTGAGACTGGGGGCATTTTGCCAGGCGGGTTGCAGGTGCGCAGGCGCGCCAAGGGCATTTATGATGCCTTGCAGGCCGAGCGGGGCATGAACCTGACCGCGCCGCATACAATCAACGATTTCATGTCGACCTACGCGATGGCGGTGAACGAAGAAAACGCCGCCGGAGGGCAAGTCGTGACCGCGCCCACCAACGGGGCCGCGGGCGTGATCCCCGCGACGATCCGCTATTGGCTGGATCACGTGCCCGGCGCCACGGCGACCCGCGTGCCGGAATTCCTGCTAACGGCGGCGGCGATTGGGGGGCTTATCAAATACAACGCCTCGATCTCGGGTGCGGAATGCGGCTGTCAGGCCGAGGTGGGCAGTGCTGCCGCCATGGCCGCCGCCGGCCTTGCGGCCGTTCTTGGCGGAACACCGGAACAAATTGAAAACGCAGCGGAAATCGCGCTGGAGCATCATCTGGGCATGACTTGTGATCCTGTGAAAGGTCTGGTGCAGGTGCCGTGTATTGAACGCAACGGTTTGGGGGCGATCAAGGCGGTCTCTGCCGCGTCGCTTGCGCTTCGGGGCGACGGTGTGCATTTGGTGTCGCTGGATGTCGCGATTGAAACCATGCGCCAGACCGGCGTGGATATGAGCGAGAAATACAAGGAAACGGCGCTGGGTGGTTTGGCGGTGAATGTGCCAAATTGCTGAGGCGGGTTTTGACGCCTGCACGCTCTCTACCTAGGGTGAAATAATGTCGACCGACCGTCCTTTTCTTGGCGTCATGCTGATGCTGTGTTTTTGCGTGCTGGCCCCGCTGGGCGACAGCATTGCAAAGGTCTTGGGCGGCACGGTGATCCTGATGTTGCTGCTCTTCACAAGGTTTGCTGTGCAAGCTGTGATGCTTTTGCCGGTTGTGCTGCTCAACGGCCAAGGCCTCCGCTTGCCGCGCGAACTTTGGGTGTGGACGCTGATCCGCACGGTGCTGCATATCCTCGGGATCGGGCTGATGTTCAGCGCACTGCGCTATTTGCCATTGGCCGATGCGCTGGCGATTGCCTTCGTAATGCCCTTTATCATGTTGATTTTGGGTCATTTTGCCATGGGTGAACAGGTTGGCCTACACCGCATGGTGGCCTGTGCCATCGGGTTTTTCGGGACGCTTCTGGTGATCCAGCCCAACTTTGTCGAGGTGGGTTATCCCGCACTTTTGCCGTTGGGCGTTGCAGTGGTGTTTGCGCTTTTCATGATGGCGACCCGCAAGGTGGCGCGCGCGCTTGATCCGATCAAACTACAGGCGATCAGCGGGGTGCAGGCGAGCGTCATTCTGCTTGTCCTGCATCTGGCGTTTCCAACCGCAACAGGCACGCTGTCACTTGACTACGACGCCGGGACTTGGGGGCTCTTGGCCGCCTTGGGCGTGCTCGGCACCTTCGCGCATCTGTTTATGACATGGAGCCTGCGGTTTGCCCCCGCCTCAACCCTTGCCCCGATGCAATATCTGGAAATTCCTTTCGGGACAGCGATTGGCTGGCTGGTGTTTTCTGATTTGCCCAACGGGCTTGCGGCGATCGGCATCTGCATCACCGTTGGTGCGGGACTATATATTATTCTGCGCGAACGGCAGCTTTCATTGCAGCCGCCAGATGCGCACGCGGCAGGGTAACCAGAACAGGCCCGTCCGTTTCAATCGTTACCTTGTCGCCGGTCGCTTCATTTGACGGGCTGGTAAAGCCGTCTGGCGTCATGCGGGTCTGCGCAAAAGGCCAGCGCAGCCCGCTGACTGTGACCGTCGCCTGCCCCAACGGCATGATCGAAACGCGGGTTTCCGGTGCAACCGCGAACGCAACCCGGCCCATCGGGGCCACGAAGCTCACGTCATGCGCATCAAGCAGCAAAACGGCCCGTTCCGGATGCCGCGCCAGCACGTTGAGCACCGATAGCGCGTGATCCAATCGTCCTCCGGTAAAACCCACCCCCAGCACAACGGGGGTCACGGTCCGCGTGAGCGCCTTTTCAAAATCTGTGGTTGTCTGTTCGGCGATATGGTTGAGTCGCTCTGCAAATGTGGCACGCGCCAAATCCGAGAGGCTATCCAGATCGCCGATGACCGCCGCCGGCGTGACACCGGCCGCCAAAAGGTGATCTGCGCCGCCATCCACCCCTACAAAGGCGTCAACTAAGGAAAAAACCGCCGAAATTGCATTTTCTGCAATTGGTGCTCCTCCGACGAGACAGACTGGGTTATTACTTGCAACAATGGGTTTGTTTGGCAATGATTGCACCTCTATTCACAAACATTCCTCAAAAGGGTCACAATATGATCCTCAATGGAACGTGTTCTTGTTTTCAATTAAGAATGAATATGTGTCTAGCGGGCCGCCGCTGATTAACGAAAGAAAGCATGTAATGATGGAAGAAAACACTCAAGTCCTTGATGTGACCTACGGCAACTTCTCTTGCCGCCTGGAAGGTTTCGAAGATTCTGTCGAGACAATGAAGATGGTTGTGTCTTTCTTTCACGATCTTGCCGGTCACGATCGCTTTATGGACACTGAGCCTCTTGCACCTGACATGGCCACGCTTGCCCGCCTGACCGAAGAGCAGACCGGTGTTGCAGTTGACGTCGAAGGCGAAGGCAATCGCGTCAGCCTGCGCGTGCGTCAGGACGATGCGGACATGGCCCCTGCCGTATCAGAAGACGATGACGCCGCAGACGCATATGATGCGGATGGCTTTGATGACGAAGATGAGATGTATGACGCGCCAGCGGAAGATGCAGAGCCTGAGGATGACGACGATTCCTATGCAAGCAACCTGTCCAGCGTCGCTGACAAACTTGAGCGGATGCGTGCGGCAGCAGCTGAACGCAAAAGCGCGCCCAGCGCAGATGATTTCTCCGAAGACCTGAGCGAGCCAGCACCTGCGGCACGGGCGGCAAACCCGCTGTCACAGCGTCTTTCTGATCTGGTCAAACGGACAACTGCAGCGGCAGCCGCTGTTCCAATGGAAGATGACACGCCAAAGGCGCAAGCACCTGTGGTAGAGGACGACGATCTTGAAGATGACCTGAATGTGTTCAACACCGCAGAGATTGACGAAGACATTGCCGCCGCCCTTGCCGCAGAGGAAGATGACGCGGATGATGAGCTGATGCTCGCAGACCATGCGGAAAATGATCTGGCTGCCGAAGTGACAGATGAGCCGCTTGCTGAAGAGACCTCGGACGAGGACGAAACGTTCGAGGACGACATCGTTGCTGCGGAAGCAGACGACGAAGAAGACGAAGAAGAGACCGCATTCGACGACGCCGAAGATGATGAAGACTTCGACGATGCATACGCCTCTGACGACGAAGACGATGTTGACGCCGAACAGGACGAAGAGCCGCTTGTGCTGACAGCAAAGCAGGCAGCAGAGGTCGAAGACGACGATTATAACGATGACGACGAATTCGACCTTGAGGCAGAAGTCGCCAAAGTCGAGGCCGAGATCGCAGCACGTCAGGGCAACGAATTCGCCCGCCCCGGTCTGCCCCGCCATGTCGAAGACGCGATGAGCCGGATCATGTCGCAGACCGATCAGCACCTGAACCAGCCCGAGAACCGCCGCCACCGCGACGCGTTCGCCCAACTGAAAGCCGCAGTTGCAGCGACAGAAGCTGCACGGCAGCTGGGCGACAAGGGCGCGGACAAGCGCGATCCTGATGAAGTCTACAAAGACGATCTTGGTGCGCATGACGCGAAAGAAAAAGGTGAAGGCAAATCTGCGCCACCCCTGAAGTTGGTGAAGTCGCAAGAGGTCAAGCCCGGCGCAGGCGATCGCCAGACCTTGCAAAAGCCTGAAACACCTGCGCCAGCAAGCCCCAGTTCAATGGAGGCCGCCTCCGAGCGCCTGCGCAAGATCGCGACTTTGAAGGAGAGCGAGGCACAGCCGGAAACCAACGACTTCGCTGATTTTGCCGCGTCCCACGGTGCGTCTGATCTGACGGACCAACTGGAAGCCGCTGGTGCCTATATCTGCTTCATCGAGGGTGAGGCTGACTTTTCACGCCCACAGGTTATGAAAATGGTTCAGTCTGCATCAGACAGCGAGATTTCACGCGAAGATGGTCTGCGCAGCTTTGGCCGCCTTCTGCGTCAGGCCCGCCTGATCAAACTGCCAAACGGCCGCTTCCAGGTGGCGGACAATACGCAGTACCGCCCTGACGGGTATAAGGCCGCACGCGGCTAGGTCACTGCCAGCGAAAATGAATAAAGGCGGGGTTTTGCCCCGCCTTTTTTATTTCTGCGTGTTTTCCGGTGCGTCCGGGTCGGGTTGTCCGATCCCTTTGAAAACCCATTTCAACGGGAACGCCCAGCCGATGCCCAAAACCACATAGACCAAGAGCTCGACAACGATCGGGAACCGCACCTCTTGTGTCATCATATAGCTCATGATGGTCACCGCCAGAATGATGTAGATCGGCAAGCCAACCACCAGCACCAAAAGGGCCAGTTTTTTCCGTGCTTTATAAGTCATCTATCCTCAGTCTGCGAATGGATCGGTCACCAGAATGGTGTCTTCTCTCTCAGGTGAGGTGGAAACTAGGGCGACGGGGCATTGGATCAACTCTTCAATACGTCGCACGTATTTGATCGCCTGCGCAGGCAGGTCCGCCCAAGAGCGCGCGCCTTCGGTGGATTCCGACCAACCCTCGATCTCTTCATAGACGGGCGTGCAGCGGGCCTGTTGATCGGCGGCTGTTGGCAGGTAATCCATCTTTTTGCCATCAAGCTCGTAACCAACGCAGATTTTAAGCGTCTCGAACCCGTCCAGCACATCAAGCTTGGTCAGTGAAATGCCGGTGACGCCAGAGGTGGCGCAGGTCTGGCGCACCAAAGCCGCGTCAAACCAGCCGCAACGGCGCTTGCGCCCTGTCACGGTGCCAAACTCATGCCCCCGCTCACCAAGACGCTGGCCATCGGCATCGTCGAGTTCGGTCGGGAACGGCCCTTCACCCACACGGGTGGTATAGGCTTTCACAATCCCCAGGACGTAATCAATGGCGGTGGGGCCAACGCCCACGCCAGTGGCGGCCTGCCCTGCGATCACGTTAGAGGATGTCACAAAGGGATAGGTGCCAAAGTCGATATCCAGCAGCGCACCTTGCGCGCCTTCAAACAAAATACGCTTGCCCGCTTTGCGCTGCTCGTTCAGCACTTTCCAGACGGGGGCCGCATAAGGCAGGATTTCAGCAGCAATCTCTTTGAGTTGCGCGACCAGTGCATCGCGGTCCACCGGTTCAATCCCAAGACCTTTGCGCAGCGGATCATGGTGCTGCAAGGCGCGGTCAACGCGGGCTTCCAAGGTGGCGGCATCCGCCAGATCAGCCACGCGGACAGAACGGCGACCGACTTTATCTTCATACGCCGGGCCAATGCCGCGGCCTGTGGTGCCAATCTTGGTGCCTTTGCTAGATGCTTCTTCGCGGGCGCGATCAAGCTCACCATGGATCGGCAGGATCAGGGGCGTGTTTTCGGCAATCATCAGCGTACTGGGATCAATCACCACACCCTGTTTGCGGATCGAGGCGATTTCATTGACCAGATGCCAAGGGTCCAGCACCACGCCATTGCCAATGACCGAAAGCTTGCCACCGCGCACCACACCCGAAGGCAGCGCGTTCAGTTTGAAAACCTCGCCATCAATGACAAGCGTGTGGCCTGCGTTATGGCCCCCTTGAAAGCGCGCGATCACATCGGCCCGTTCCGAGAGCCAATCCACGATCTTGCCTTTGCCTTCATCGCCCCATTGCGCACCGACGACCACTACGTTTGCCATGAATATTCATTCCCTTGCAGATTGCGTCCCCCCTATATCGCTGCCCCCGCCAATGGGAAACAGCAAATTTGCGACCCTAGACAGGGCAACCAGACCTCGGCATTGTCAGCGCAAGTAAAAGAAGTGAGGCATATCATGGGTTTCGTCATTCGCTGGGTCTTTGCATTTTTGTTGCTGGTGGCCACCTACAACCCGACCGAGTGGAATTATGTGCGCTGGAGCATGGCGAACTATGAAACCAGCCTGTCGCTTACGGTGCTTTTCGGACTGATCTTGCTTGTGGGCTACATTATCTACCTGCGCGCAACCCTGCGCTCGATCGGGGTATTCGGGATGATCCTGATCCTGGCTGTTGTCGGCACGATTCTCTGGGTGCTTTACGACCAAGAGATCATCAGCCTTGATAATCCGTCGGTAAACACCTGGATCGGCATTGTCGCCTTATCAATCGTTTTGGCGGTGGGTTTGTCGTGGTCTATCGTGCGCCGCAGGCTCAGCGGACAGGCAGATGTGGATGACATCGACGAATAAGCAGGTTTTCAGGGGTTGCGGGACGGCCCCAAGACTTTTAGATACCGCTTGTTCTTGAACGCCCCGAAAGGCCTGAAATGGAAAATGTCGTCCTCATCATTCACCTGATCCTTGCGCTCAGCCTGATCGGCACTGTGCTTTTGCAGCGCTCTGAGGGTGGTGGCCTTGGCATGGGCGGCGGTGGCGGCGCGACAGGATCGCGCCCCGCACCCACAGCGATGAGCAAATTCACATGGGCACTGGCCGCGGCTTTCATCTGCACGTCTATCGCGCTGACGCTGATTGCAGCAAGCAACACAGCAGGGTCTTCGGTGGCCGATCGTCTGGGCATTGATCCGGTCCAAGACGGCGTTGTCCTGCCGGATCTCGGCGACAGCCTGTTGCCACCCTCTTTGAGCGGTGACGATCCTTTGGTCCCAGCGGGCGAATAACTACTAGGCGTTGCCCTGCTGCTACGTAGGGCAACATGATATTGGGTCAGCGGTTGCCAATCGCACCCGAATCCACTACAGATCAAATCCCGTGATGATGCGAATTTTCGGGTTCGCTTTCCCACAGTTTTTGGAATTTTTCACGGGGGTCTCCTGCCAATGGCGCGTTTCATTTTCATTACCGGCGGCGTTGTCTCCTCACTTGGCAAAGGTCTTGCATCCGCCGCTTTGGGTGCATTGCTGCAAGCGCGCGGCTATTCGGTGCGCCTGCGCAAGCTTGACCCCTACCTGAACGTCGACCCTGGCACGATGTCGCCCTTCGAACATGGCGAAGTGTTTGTCACCGACGATGGCGCGGAAACCGATCTGGATCTTGGCCACTATGAACGCTTTACAGGCGTGCCTGCGCGCAAGACTGACTCGGTCAGCTCAGGGCGCATCTATTCCAACGTGCTCGAAAAAGAGCGGCGCGGCGATTATCTGGGCAAAACCATTCAGGTGGTTCCCCATGTGACCAACGAGATCAAGGATTTCATCAGCATCGGCGAAGACGAAGTTGATTTCATGCTGTGTGAAATCGGCGGGACCGTCGGCGACATCGAAGGCCTGCCATTCTTTGAAGCAATCCGCCAATTCTCGCATGACAAACCGCGCGGCCAATGCATTTTCATGCATCTGACACTGCTGCCCTATCTGGCGGCGTCCGGTGAGCTGAAAACAAAGCCCACACAACACTCGGTCAAGGAATTGCAGTCCATCGGCATCGCGCCCGATATTCTGGTCTGTCGTTCCGAACAGCCGATCCCCGAGAAAGAACGCGAGAAAATCGCGCTGTTCTGTAACGTGCGCAAGCAATCTGTGGTCGCGGCCTATGATCTGAAATCCATCTATGAGGCCCCGCTGGCCTATCATGAACAAGGCCTTGACCAAGCGGTTCTGGATGCCTTCGACATTGCCCCGGCCCCCCAGCCGAAGCTGGAGATGTGGCACGATGTCTACGACCGCATTCATAACCCTGAAGGCAAGGTGAAGGTCGCCATCGTCGGCAAATACACCCAGCTTGAGGATGCCTATAAATCCATCGCCGAGGCGCTGACCCATGGTGGCATGGCCAACCGTGTCAAAGTGCAGATCGAATGGGTCGATGCCGAGCTTTTCGATAAAGACGATGCCGCCCCCTATCTGGAAGGGTTCCATGCGATCCTTGTGCCGGGCGGATTTGGTGAGCGCGGGACCGAGGGTAAAATCAAAGCAGCGCAATTCGCCCGCGAAAAGAAAATCCCCTACCTCGGGATTTGCCTAGGCATGCAGATGGCGGTGATCGAGGCGGCGCGCAATGTGGCCGGACTGGCGAAAGCCGGGTCCGAGGAATTCGACCATGAGGCGGGGGGCAAACGGTTTGAACCGGTCGTCTATCACCTTAAAGAATGGGTGCAGGGCAACCATACCGTGGCGCGCAAAACCGATGACGACAAAGGTGGCACGATGCGCTTGGGCGCCTATGACGCGACCCTTACCGAAGGATCGAAAGTCGCCGGCATCTATGGCACAACATCCATCGAAGAACGCCACCGTCACCGCTATGAGGTGGATGTAAAATATCGTGACGTTCTGGAAAAAGTCGGGCTCAAGTTCTCTGGCATGTCACCTGATGGCAAATTGCCCGAGATCGTCGAATGGGAGGATCACCCATGGTTCATCGGCGTGCAGTTCCATCCAGAGCTGAAATCAAAGCCCTTCGCGCCGCATCCGCTTTTTGCTGATTTCGTGCGGGCGGCGGTTGAAACGTCACGTCTGGTTTAGGCGGCAAAGCCCGCTCAGAGATTTAACCCGGATTTCTCGAAAAATCCGGGGCTTAGAATCCCAAGGTAATCCGTCGCGTCAGAACGATGCTACCGCTGACCTGATCATCCGACTGGGTGATCGGGCTGTTGGCTGCGTCTGACCGGAGCTGATCATACTGCAAGGTACCGATCACCTCCCAGTCATCGTTGATAGCATAGGTTGCCTCTGCCACAGCGCCTGCACTGATCAAACCGCCCTGAGCCGCATAATCTGGAAGGCTAACTGCCCCCGCCACGCCAAAATAGGTTTGTGCGTAATCATCATCTCCAAGCAAAAGCCGTGGCCCCGCTTTGAATGTGAGTTGATCCGTCGGGCGGTAATAAACGTCGCTGCCGAACTCTGCCACAAAAGATTCGTGCCCCACGACGCCATAGCGCAACACAGCAAAGACGTCATAATCTGGGGTCGTGAACGCCAATCCACCGCCGACTTCGACAGATGCATCAATGTCATCAAGGCCCGCAAGCTCATCAAAATCATCAGCACTGCGCGCGCCAACAAACCGGAATGAGCCGGTCATGCCCAGCCCGTAGTTATCGCTGCCGCCAAGCGACAAACTGCCAAACTGCAAACGTTCCAATCGAAATTTCGCACCCACGCCGGGCGCAATATCTTCACTGCCGAAATACTCAGGCGCAAACGATGGCCCCAGTCCAAACCGGAAGGACACACCATTCGCATCGTCTTGAGCCATTGCAGCCATTGGCGCTGCTGCCGCCAAAACCGCGAGGATAATTCGTTGCAACATTTTTGTTCCTTTCGAGCTTCCCACCATGGTAGCGCCCACCCTCACACAAACAACCCACAAACGCGCGATCTCTGCAGCGATGGACAGGCCCACACCGCTGCGCTAAGCCGAAGTGACCCATCAAAGGACAGCCGCGCGCCCTATGCTTTCGTATCAACACATCTATCACGCCGGTAATCTGGCCGATGTCCATAAGCACAGCATGTTGGCTTGGGCGCTTGCCTATATGATCCGCAAAGACAAACCGCTGTCTTATCTCGAAACCCATGCTGGGCGCGGTCTTTACGATCTTCAGGATGCGGCCGCCCTGAAAACGGGCGAAGCGGCCAAGGGAATTGCCCTTGCGCAAGACTGGTTTGCACCCGATCACCCCTATGCGCAGGTGCTTGCGCGCATTCGCGCCAAATACGGGGCGCAGGCCTATCCCGGCTCGCCCCTGATCGCCGCCGAAAGCCTGCGCCATCTTGATACGATCCACCTGTCCGAACTGCATCCGCAAGAGTTTGCAGCACTCAAGGACAACATGGCCCCCTATGGCGGGATTTTTCGCCAGCAAGACGGCTGGGAAATGGCCATGTCCGTGTGCCCACCGGACCCAAGACGCGGGCTTTTGCTGATTGATCCGTCATATGAGGTGAAGACCGACTACGACACCATTCCAGCGACAATTGCCAAACTGCATCGCAAATGGGGGGTCGGTGTCATCATGCTCTGGTACCCGATCCTGACGGATGCACCCCATAAGCCGATGATCCGTGCGCTACAGGCCGCGATCCCCGAGGGCCTGACACATGAGGTGCGCTTCCCGCCCGCACGGGAAGGGCACCGGATGGTGGGATCAGGATTGTTCGTCGTGAACGCCCCTTACGGCTTTGCCGAGGAAGGGCTGCGCCTTTCTGCCCTGTTTGAAGATAAGCTCAAGGACACTATGTAACACTCATGTTTCAAGATTTCCTCAGGCGTCTGACCGCCCCCGCCCCCAAATCCCTCAACGAAATTGACAGCCGGCTGGCGCTTGGCGCGCTTCTGGTGCGCATTGCCCGGACCGACGGCGATTATGCGCAGGTCGAAATCCAGCAGATCGATCAGGCATTGATGACACGCTACAGCCTCTCGGCCCCCGATGCCGCAGCGCTGCGCGCAGAATGCGAAGAGCTCGAATCCCAAGCCCCCGACACCGTGCGCTTCACCCGCGCAATTAAAGAGACGGTGTCATACGAAGACCGACTCAGCGTGATCGAGGCACTCTGGACGGTCGTTATGGCCGACGGCGTACGCGAGCATGAAGAAGACAGCATGATGCGCATGACCGCCTCTTTGCTGGGTGTCTCCGATCAGGACAGCCACAGCGCAAGGATCAAGGTGAGCGCAAAATAGCGGCACGACCGGGGAAAACCGCGCCCAAATTGCGCTGACGTAGGGTCAGGGCGCGCCAAAGAGTTGCAAACGCCCCCGAAATGGGCACAACTCGGTGCCACAATAATGAAAAGCTGCCCTGCACCGTGAACACTACTGCCCCAGTCATCGAAATCCGCAACCTGCACAAAGCCTATGGCGATCTGGAGGTTTTGAAAGGCGTCGATATTGTCGCGCCCGCAGGCCATGTGGTGTCGTTGATCGGATCGTCCGGCTCCGGGAAATCAACGCTTTTGCGCTGTGCCAATCTGTTGGAAGATAGCCAGCAGGGAGATGTGATATTTTGCGGTGAACCCGTGATCTGGAAAGGCACCGGCGCGCGCCGTCATCCGGGTGATCACGCCCAGATGATCCGCATTCGCACCAACCTGTCGATGGTGTTTCAGCAGTTCAACCTCTGGGCACATATGACGATCTTGCAGAATGTCATGGAGGCCCCTTTGACCGTGCTCAAGCGCGACAAAGCCGAGGTCGAGGCCGCTGCACGCAAGTATCTGGACAAGGTCGGCATCGGTGACAAATGCGATGCTTATCCCGCCATGCTATCCGGCGGACAACAACAACGGGCCGCGATCGCGCGCGCCCTGTGCATGGAACCCAAGGCGCTGCTCTTTGATGAGCCGACAAGCGCCTTGGACCCCGAACTTGAGCAGGAAGTTGTCAAAGTGATCAAGGATCTGGCCGCCGAAGGGCGCACCATGATCATCGTCACCCATGACATGCGACTGGCCGCTGATGTCAGCGATCACGTCGTGTTCCTGCACCAAGGCAAAATCGAAGAGCAAGGCGCACCTGCCGAGCTTTTCGGCAACCCAAAAACCGAACGACTGCAGGGATTTCTGTCAGCCACGGTTTCTTAAACGCATCAAATCGGGAGAAAATTGATGAAAAACCTTATCCTAACAACGGCTGCACTTGCCGTCGCAGGTTCAATGACATTCGCCGCTGGCCACTCCGTCGTGCGCCTGGGCACCGAGGGCGCCTACCCTCCATACAACTTTCTCAACGATGATGGCGAAGTTGACGGGTTTGAGCGCGCCTTGGGCGACGAGCTTTGCGCACGCGCCGAGCTGACCTGTGAGTGGGTCACAAACGAGTGGGACAGCATTATCCCCAACCTTGTGTCCGGCAACTATGATGTGATCATCGCCGGCATGTCGATCACAGACGAGCGCGATGAAGTCATCGACTTCTCCGACAACTACACACAGCCCGACCCATCCGCTTATCTTGCCACATCCTCAGATGTTGATCTGGCCAATGGCGTGATCGCGGCACAGACCGGCACAATTCAGGCCGCTTTCGTTGCCAGCACAGGCGCGACCCTGCTGGAATTCGCAACACCGGATGAAACAGTCGCAGCCGTGAAAAGCGGTGAGGCAGATGCCGTTCTTGCGGACAAAGCATTCCTCGCGCCAATTGCAGAATCTGATGCGGAAGTTGTGCTTCTGGAGCAAGAAGAGCTGATCGGTGGTGGTGTTGGCCTCGGCCTGCGCGAAAGCGACACTGAACTGCGTGATACGTTCAACGCAGCCATCGCGTCGATGAAAGCAGACGGGTCTTTGAACGCTCTGATCGCGGAATGGGGTGTCGGCGAGCAGTTCTAAGCCGCCTCACGAGACACCAGAAAGGGTCGCCGGATCGGCGGCCCTTTTTTTACGCCGTGGCAAACCGTTGCGGGCGGTAAGGGGCCAGCATCGCAGCATCCGCGTTGTCCAAACGGCCTGCGATATCTTTGGCAATCAGCTCTGCAATAATCGGCCCCAGCGTGATGCCTGAATGCAGCACCGCGACATAGACACCCTCGGCCACCGCCCCAACGACAGGTAGACCATCCTGCGGCACGGGCCGTTCGGCGCGGATCACCTCGGACCATTGCGCGTCCTGCAAGCCGTGGCAGATGCCCCGCAAGCGTACGATCGCTTCGTCGGCCGCATCATGCGGCGTTTGCGCCAAGGTTTCCGCATCATCCCCTTGGTGCCCCACAGAAACGGGCATCAAAATCTGACCCGAAGGCTCCTGTCTGATCTCGCCGTCCGGCGTCGCCAGAATATGGTGCAACAGCTTCTCTTGCCGGTTGGTCCGCAGGATATAGGCTGGGCGCGACACCAGCGGGACAGTGCAATCAATCCCCTGCGCCAGCGCCGATGTGCCGGTGCCTGCAGCGATGATCACCTGATCCGCAGCGATTGGGCCTTGCGCCGTAACAACCCCCACTCCCCGGCCATTGCGCATCTCGATGCCTGTGACCGCCACATTGCTGATCACGCGCGCGCCCGCCTGTTGCGCCGCTGCCAGAAACGCCCGCGCAAGATCGCCAGAGGATGCCGCCCCCTCGCTTGGGAAAGAACAGCGCCTGTTGTGGGGCGGTCTTCAGCGCTGGTTCATGTGCGCTGACGTCCGGCCCGCTTAGCAATGCGACGGGGTAGTCAAAACCGCGCAACCGTGCGTATGTCTCTTCCATTGCGGCGTCGGGCATGTCCCAGCACAAACATCCCTGCCACGTCACAGGGGCCGCGACGTGCTTCAAGACGCGGTGCCAGGCCTGAATGCCCGCTGCCCGCAGATGATGGTGGTCGTCGTCCAGATAAAAGCTCGCGTTGATCCAGCCAAAGGCGGCACTTGTCGCATCCGGCGCGCCGCCTGAGACAACCGTAACGCGATGCCCCGCTCTTGCCAGTTGCAGCGCCGTTGCTGCACCGATGATACCGGCGCCCACAATAATGACAGACTGTCCCATTTTTGGCATCTCCACTTGCTACCTGCCTCAATTGCGCTGCTAAAATGCCCGCCACGCGTTGACTTGAAGCGGCAATTGTTGGACGGATTAGCAATCCAACGCAATAAGACGATTGATGTTCAGTTACTGCACAGACCCGGCCACGCTTGAAGGCTTCCAATGGCTTAGCTGCTACCTGACCACAGGCAAGCACATGTCGATGTACTATGCCTTTGGCACGGTGCTGCTTTTGCTGGCGATCACGGCCCCAACGGCGCTGGCTTTCGGCTTTGCGGGGGCCTCTGCGGCGCGCAGCAATGTGGCCCCGTTCCGCTGGATCGGCAAAACCTATATCGCGGTTGTGCGCGGCATCCCCGACATCGCGTTTTTCCTGTTCTTCGTCATCGCTCTTGATCAGGCGTTTGAATATATCCGCCACCAGATCAAATGCCCCGACTGGACCGAGCCTGTGCGCCAAGGCAACGATTTCGTGGTCTGTACCGCCGCCAAGCTGCCCTTGGGCAACGCACCCCAGTGGGTGCATGAAACCTATGGCTTTATGCTTGCCGTTTTGACCTTTGCCATCGTGTTTGGTGCTTTTGCCGCCAACGTCCTGTTCGGTGCGATGCACGCGGTGCCCAAAGGCCAACTTGAAACAGCCGAAGCCTACGGCATGAACCGCCGCCAGACATTCTGGCGCGTTCTGGTCCCGCAGATGTGGGTCTATGCGCTGCCCGGTCTGTCGAACCTCTGGATGGTCCTGATCAAGGCCACACCGCTTTTGTTTCTGCTGGGCGTTGAAGACATCGTCTATTGGGCGCGTGAACTGGGCGGGGCCAAGCAACCGCAATTCACCGACTATCCCCACCCTGATTGGCGGATGTGGTATTTCGGGGCACTGCTGATCTTTTATCTGTGTTTTACCAAAGTCTCCGAAGTCGTGCTGGACCGGATCATGGCCAAACTGACCCACGGACAAGCCACCGCCGCCGGTGAACGCCAGCGGAGGGCAGCCGCATGAGCTGCTGGGAAACCATCGCCGATTACGCCCTGCGCAGCCAAGGCATTGGCGAGCGTTTGCTGCCGCGCAGTGACTTTACGCTGTGCCAACAGTTCACGCTGATCGGATCAGGCATGATCTGGAACATCTATTTTGGCGTGGTCGCCCTGTTCATGGGCTTCTTTCTTGCGGCAGCCGTGGCAATGGGCAAGGCCGCAGAGAACCCGTTGTTCCGAAAGCCTGCGGAGTGGTTCATCTTCCTGTTCCGTGGCTCGCCACTTTTTATCCAGTTCTTCTTTGCCTATTTCGTGTTTCTCAGCCTCAAGGGCGTCAGCCCCTTCTTTGATCCGCTCACCTCGGCTTGGGCGGGCGCGCTGGTGGTTCTCTTCCTGAACACCGCCGCCTATTCGGGCGAGATTTTCTATGGCGCGCTACAATCCATTCCCAAAGGCGATATCGAAGCGGCCGACGCTTACGGCCTTTCAGGCTGGACCCGCTTTCGCCGCGTGATCTGGCCCACGATGCTGCGGCTGGCGTGGCCCGCCTATACCAATGAAGCGATCTTTTTGTTCCACGCCACAACGCTTGTGTTCTTCTCGGGCTTTCCGGCCACACAACAGCGCGGTGATGCGCTCTATTACGCCAACTATTTTGCCGACAAGACCTTCAACCCCTTTATCCCTTACCCGATCCTGGCGGGGTATTTCATCGTGCTGACACTCATCGTCATCAGCATTTTCGGTCTGGTGAATAATCGGCTGAACCGGCATCTGCCGCAGGATGTGCGCAAGAAAATCAAAGTGAGGCCGCAGATTATCCGATGAGCTGGCTCGACGATCACCCAGAAATTCTGAACCTTCGCTGCGGTGCCGCCGATCTTAATGGCCAGGCGCGCGGTAAACGCATGCCGCGCCGTTTTGCTGAAAAACTCGAAAAAGACGGTACGCGCTTTCCGCTTTCGGCGATCAATCTGGATATCTGGGGCGAGGATATCGACGACAGCCCGCTGGTGTTTGAAACCGGCGACGCCGACGGCCTGCTGTTGCCGACTGAACGCGGCTATGTGCCGATGCCTTGGTTGCGCGCCCCGTCCGCCATTTTGCCGCTTTGGGCGTTTCATGATGACGGCACGCCCTTTTCAGGTGATCCGCGCCATGCGCTGGCCCGCGTTCTGGACCGCTACAAGGAACACGGCCTGACACCGGTCGCCGCGACCGAAATGGAATTCTATCTGGTCGATGACAGCGGTAAGGAAATCCAGCAGCCCAAATCCCCCCGTTCCGGCAAACGCCGTGCGGGCGCCGAGATCCTGTCGCTGCGCGCGCTGGACGCCTTCGATGAGTTCTTCAACGAGCTTTACGAAGCCTGTGAGGCGATGGATATTCCCGCAGAGGCCGCGATTTCCGAAGGTGGCATCGGTCAGTTTGAGGTGAACCTCGAACATGTCCCCGATGCGCTGAAGGCGGCAGATGATGCGTGGCTTTTCAAGATGCTGGTGCGCGGCCTTGCCCGCAACCACGGCATGGCCGCGAGCTTTATGGCCAAGCCCTATGATGACTATGCGGGCAACGGGCTGCATACGCATTTCTCGATCCAGGACAAAGACGGCAATAACATCTTTGCCAATGATACCTTTGAAGGCACGCCGCTTTTGCAAAACGCGATTGCGGGGTGTCTGGCAGGCATCCCCGATCTGGCGCTGATCTTTGCGCCGCATGGGAACAGCTATGAACGGCTGGTGCCCGGCGCGCACGCTCCCACCAGCATCTGCTGGGCCTATGACAATCGCACCGCCACCGTGCGCGTGCCGGGGGGCAGCTTTGGCGCGCGGCGGATTGAACACCGCCTTGCTGGTGGTGACGTGAACCCCTATCTGTTCCTCGCCGCCGTTCTTGGCTCTGCCCTGGTCGGCATCGAAGACGGCATGACACCCCCTGCCCCGATCACGGGCAACGCCTATGACCAAAAGCTGCCGCAGGTGCCCAGCACCTGGGTAGACGCGATTGATCGGTTCGAACAAAGCGCGCTGGCCCGCCGCATTTTTGATCCGCAGCTTGTGGACAATCTGGTCCGCACCAAACGGCAGGAAATGCAGTATTTTGCGGAAATGACCCCCGAAGAACAACTCGACCATTATCTTGATCTCGTCTAAATCCCAAGCCAACTAGACATTGAAGGTTCACCCATGAAGATCGGTATTTTGCAAACGGGCCATGCGCCGGATGAGCTGCATGCCAACGACAGGTGACATTGCCGTTCAGTTCGAGCGTATGCTTGAAGGCAATGGTTTCGACTTCGTCACATATGATGTCGTGGATATGGATTTTCCTGCGTCCATTCACAGAGTGTGACGGTTGGCTGATCACGGGGTCCAAACACGGCGCCTATGAGGATCTCCCCATTCATCCCCCCGCTTGAGGCCTTTATCCGCGATATTTATGCCGCCGATATTCCCCTGGTGGGGATTTGCTTTGGCCACCAAATCATTGCGCAGGCTCTTGGCGGAAAAGTCGAGAAATTCAAAGGTGGCTGGGCAGCAGGCCGGACAACCTATGACTGGAACGGTGAAACCATGGCGCTGAATGCCTGGCATCAGGACCAAGTCATCGAACGGCCAGACGATGCGACTGTCTTTGCCACAAATGACTTTTGCCAAAACGCGGCTTTGGTCTACGGCAATCGCGTTTTCACCACACAACCGCACCCCGAATATGGGGCGCAGTTCATGGGTGGCCTTGTCGAATTTCGTGGCAAAGGCGTTGTCCCTGACGATCTGTTGTCCCAAGCTCATGCAAACCTTGACAAACCTGTCGACAATGCGCGTATCGCCGACCAGATCGCACGGTTCTTCAAAGACCGCACTGTGGCTTAGGCCCGGCTTGTGAACCCGCTTTATCGCAACGATCGCCCCGGAGAATACCCTGATAGCTGGTATGTCGCGTCCACCGACATCCCGTCCGAACGCCCCCCGCTCAAAGGCGAGATACAGGCCGATGTTTGCATCATTGGCGCGGGCTATACTGGGCTTTCAGCGGCGCGGCACTTGGCGTCCAAAGGTCTTGATGTGGTTGTGCTGGACGCGCACCGCGCGGGCTTTGGCGCGTCAGGGCGTAACGGTGGGCAGGTGTGCAGTGGCTATGACGGCAATCAGACGACCCTCACCAGAAAACTGGGAGCAGGCCCGGCGAAGGCGCTTTGGGATCTTGCCGAAGAAGCCAAATCCGATTTGCGAGACCTTTGCGCAGACCACATCCCCGAGGCACGCTATACCCCCGGCGTGATGCACGGCACTTACACAGCCAAAGAAACAGCCGAGGATCAGGCAGAGGTTGATCTGCTTGCCAGCGCCTACGGCTATGATCAGGCGCGGGTTTGTGGCCCTGACGAAATGCGCGGATTGATCAAGTCCCCCCATTACCACGGTGGGTTGCTTGATATGGGTGCAGGACACATCCACCCGCTGCGGTATGTGCTGGGGTTGGCGCGGCTGGCAGAAGAGGCTGGCGCGCAAATATTCGAACGCTCTGAGGTGCACCGTATTGATAAGGGTGATCCGGCTATCGTTGCGACGAACAAGGGCCGTGTGAAGGCGCGTTTTGTGGTGCTTGCAGGCAACGGCTATCTGCCTAATCTGGAACGCAAAGTGGCGGCACGGGTCATGCCGCTGAACAGCTTTATCGGTGCGACGGAACCGCTGGGCGACCGCGCGGATGAAATCCTTGGCCAAGATATTGCGGTGCATGATAGCAAATGGGTCGCGAATTACTTTCGCTTATCCGAAGATAAACGGCTGCTGTTTGGGGGGCGTCCGAGCTATTCGCTGGGCTTTCCCGAAGGCATCGCATCGCTGATGCAGAAACGGATCGCAAACATTTTCCCGCAACTTAGCGGCGTGAAGGTCGATTATGCATGGGGCGGCACTTTGGGCGTCACGATCCCGCGTATGCCTGCGGTGATCCGCGTTGCACCGAATATTCTGTCAGCGGGCGGCTACTCGGGCCACGGCGTGGCGCTGTCGGGGCTTGCGGGCAAAGTCATGGCCGAAGCCATCGCTGGGCAAGCGGGACGGTTCGATACATTCGCTGATCTCAACGTGCCAAGCTACCCCGGCGGGGCCGCCTTCCGCGCGCCGCTGCTGCGGCTGGCGATGACGTGGTATTCGATGCGGGATCGCCTCGGGATCTGAGGTTCGGCTATTTGCCCAGCTTCGACAGCTTCTCTTGCAGTGCAGCCAACTGGTCTTTGATCTCGCCCAGATCATCACCGTCTTTGGCGTCTTCGCCCTCAGGTTTTCCCGCCCCCGCCCCCGGGATCATGCCACCAGTCATCGCCTTGAAGAAGGCTTCCTGCTGGGCGCGCATCGCCTCAAAGCCGGGCATGTTGGCGATAGGGCTGGCTTTGCCGATGTTTTCCATCGCCTTCGTCTGCCCTTCGCGCAGCATATCAAAGCTGGCTTGCAGGAACTGCGGCACAACGGACGCGGCTTGGCTGGTATAGCTGCGCACAAGATCCGTCAGCACATCAACAGGCAACACGCTTTCGCCGCGGCTTTCGTGCTCTGCGATAATTTGCAACAGGTATTGCCGGGTCAGGTCATCGCCAGATTTCAGATCAACGATCTGGACTTCACGCCCTTCACGGATGAAAACGGCAATATCTTCAAGGGTCACGTAGTCGCTTGTCTCGGTGTTATAGAGACGGCGGCTTGCATAGCGTTTGATCAGCAGCGGTTTGTTGGTATCGGCCAAGAAACGTTCCTCCCCGGACATGTTGCAGTGCAGAGAAGCCTATGCCGCGTCTGCGCAAAAAGAAAGCACAATAGCGCAAAACAAAAAACGGCCCGCGTATGCGGACCGTTTTTGGAAAATCAAACCCTCAGGGAGGCAAGGGCGATTTTGCTATTGCTTACTTCGCAGCAGCAGTTGCCTTCTTGGCAGCAGCTGTCACGTCGTTAGTTGCTTTTTTCGCAGCAGCAGTCATTTCCTCGGACATGTCTTTGCCAGCGGCAAGAACCAGTTCCATGGTCTGTGTCTGAACTTTTTTCGCGATTTCAGCGAAAGCAGACATGTGCTCGGCAGCGGATTCAGCAGAAGCAGATGCGAAGTCTGTCATTGCTTTTGCATAGTCAGCAGGCTCGGCTTTTGCTTTGGACATGGCTTCGATTTTTGCCAGTGTGTCCTGTGTCCACTTTGCGGACAGCTCAGCAGATTTGCCAGCTGCGTCGATTGCAACGGCGGACATTTTTTCAGCCAAGGCAGTCTGGTTCTTGAACTGCTCTTCCATTGCTTTGGTGTCGACAGGAAACGCGCCTGTCATGTCTTTGAAGATCGCGGTGAAGTCTTGTGTTTTAGCAGCCATTGTAGTCGCCTTTCGGTTTGTCGGTGCGGTGTATTCCGCGCTAATTCGATGACACCAATATGCATGCTGCAGCGCAGCATTTCAAGTGTTTTTTCTGCACTGCAGCATAATTCTTCTGCAGTTGCAAATTTTCTCGAAATTTGAACTACTTATTAATTACGTAAGTGCCCGGCGCAGGCGCTAACACTGGGTGATCGGCGTCTCCCGGCGTGCGACTCGGTACTTTTTTGCCCGACTTTTCGGACAACCAAGCATCCCAGCGCGGCCACCAAGACCCTTCGTGCTTCTCCGCACTGGCCAGCCAATCATCCGCCGTCAGCCCAAGTTCGGGGTTGGTGTAGTGGCCATACTTATTCTTGGTCGGCGGATTGATGATGCCCGCGATATGCCCGCTTTCAGACAGGATAAAGGTTTTGTCCTTTGATCCCATCTGCGCCACACCGGCATAGCTGCTTTTCCAGGCGGCAATGTGATCTGTCTCACAGGCGATCGCACAGAGGGGAACAGAGACGTCTTTGAGATGCACCGTCTCGCCCGCGATCTCGAACCCTGTTGTCGCGAATTTATCGTCCTGGCAAAGGCCGCGCAGATACTCGACCGACATGCAGGCCGGCAGGTTTGTCCCGTCACCATTCCAGTAAAGAAGATCGAACGCGGGAGGCGCCTTGCCCATCATGTAGCTTTTGATGGCGGGGCCATAGATCAGGTCGTTTGCGCGCAGATAAGAAAACGTGCGCGACATAAAGAAGGAATCCAGCACACCGTTTTTCTCGACTTCATCCTCGATCCCGTCGACAAAATCATTATCAAGGAAGACCCCGACCTCACCCCGATCCGAGAAATCGGTGAGTGTGGTAAAGAATGTCGCGGCATTCACCGAGGTATCTTTGCGCTTTTTCATAAGCGCCAGCGTCATCGACAGGGTCGTGCCGGCGATGCAATAGCCCACCGCGTTGACCTTTTTCACATCACAGATGTCTTTGACCTCTTTGATTGCGGTCAGATAGCCCTGCTCGACATAATCGGTCATCGAGGTATCGCGATATCCCGCATCGGGGTTCACCCATGACACGACAAAGACGGTATAGCCCTGCGCCACAGCCCATTTGATCAAGCTGTTCTGCGGTTTGAGGTCGAGAATATAGAATTTGTTGATCCACGGCGGGAAGATGATCAGCGGGGTCTCATACACTTTTTCCGTCGTCGGTGTGTATTGGATCAACTCGAACATATGATTTCGATAGACAACCGACCCCGGCGTCGTGGCAAGGTTCTCACCCAGCTTGAATGCCTTCTTGTCGGCCAAAGTCACCACAAGGTCACCCTCATTGGCCTCAAGATCGGCAATCAGGTTTTCAAGCCCGGCAACAAGGCTTTCGCCTTCGGTTTCGGCGGCCAACGCCAAGGCTTCGGGGTTGGTGGGCAGAAAATTGGTCGGGCTGATCAAATCGACCAATTGCTGGCTGAAATAGCGCAACCGCTTCTTTTCTTCAGAATCAAGCGTGTCGATATCATCCACCGCCTGCTGCACTGCAGAAGCGTTCATCAGGTACTGTTGCTTGATGAAATTGAAATAGGGGTTGGTATCCCAAAGCTCATGCGAAAACCGGCGATCCTTGGGGGTTTCATCCGTTGGCGGCTCCAACTTGCCCTGTGCCAACAGGTGCTGCGCTTCGACATAATGCTTTACCGATTTACCCCAGAACCCAAGCTGATGCTCGATCAACTTGGCGGGATTATGCATCATTTCAGTCATATAGGCGGTGGCGGCCTTCACGTAGAGTTCCTGACTGGGCCCCTGCAACGCAGGTGCGACAGAGCGGCCTTGCGCCATCACCTTCAACAAACGCTGGGTCAGCTCCTCAACCCGCGCGAGATTGGCCTCTAATTTTGCGACATTTTGGCCAACAGTCTCTTGCGCTTCTAAATCGTTTGTTGTCATTTTAACTTCCTTGTGCATATGCTGCAGGTGCAGCATGAGCTGTCTGTACCATCGGAGTTCGAATACATGAAGTATATGATGACCTACGACCTGATGGAAAGCATGCGAAACACCAATCAGTGGTTAGGTTCGACGGCACGTGCTTTTGCATCCTACCCGATGATGTCCTGGGGCGCCAACCCCGCGATGGATTGGCTCAAGGCATGGGGCGAAGTGACCGAGCGTACCTTTGCACGCATGGTTGCCAAGCCAGATTGGAATATCCCTGTTCAAGCAGGGTATGATGGCACCGATATGGTTGTCACAACCGAGAAAGTTGTTGAAAAGCCTTTTGGCGATCTGATCCGTTTCCGTGTCGGCAACCGCCCTGACCGGTCCCGCAAGATCCTGCTCGTGGCCCCCATGTCGGGGCACTATGCAACCTTGCTGCGCAAAACGGTGATCAGCCTGCTGCCCGACACCGATGTATATATCACCGACTGGCACAATGCCCGCGACATTCCCGTCAGCGCCGGAAAATTCGATATTGAGGATTATACCCTCTATCTGATGGATTTCATGCGCGAAATGGGTCCTGACACCCATGTGCTTGCCGTGTGCCAGCCCGTTCCCCTTGCTTTGGCGGCAACCGCCTATCTGGCCGAGCTTGATCCTGCCGCGCAGCCACGTTCGCTTACCCTGATCGGTGGCCCCGTTGATCCAGAGGCAAACCATACCGAAGTCACCGATTTCGGACGGTCTGTCACCATGGGCCAGCTGGAAGAGACCATGATCCAGCGTGTCGGCTTTAAACATGCCGGCGTTGGCCGCATGGTTTACCCTGGCCTGCTGCAACTGGCGTCATTCATTTCGATGAACGCCGAGACACATAGCACGGCATTCCGCGATGAGATCATCCGCGTCGCCAAAGGCGAGGCCTCAGAGTACAACCGCCACAACGCGTTCTATGATGAATATCTTGCCGTGATGGATATGACCGCCGAGTTCTACCTTTCGACAGTCGAGCGGATCTTCAAAGGCCGCGAAATTGCGCGCAACGAATTTATCGTTGACGGTCATAAGGTGGACTTTAGCAAGATCACAACTGTTGCCGTGAAGATCGTTGAAGGCGAAGATGACGATATTTCAGCGCCGGGCCAGTGTCTTGCCGCATTGGGTCTGCTGACAGGCCTGCCCGAGAGCAAGAAAGCCGCGCATCTTGAACCTGGCGCGGGCCACTACGGTATCTTTGCGGGCAGCAGCTGGCGCAACAACATCCGGCCATTGGTGCTGGATTTCATTGATGCCAACTCTGACGGACCACGCTCAAAACCCGGCAAGGTCGTCTCGATCAATTAAGTGAGGTGGCCGGCGTTGCCGGCCGCAGCATCATTGGTTGCTTCATCCAGCGCTGTAACGCGTCTGTTGTGGCATCCGGCGCTTCGAGCGTCGGCAGGTATCCCGCACCTTCGATGATCTCCAACTGCGCATAGGGGATCAACTCGGCCAGAAATTCGTGGCGCTTGAGCTGATACTGCCCGTCATGGCGCCCGCAAATCACCGCCGTTGGTTGCAGAATCTGCCGCAACGTCCCCTGCTGGTCCTTGCGGCGCTGCAACGCGCGGGCTTGCTTGATAAAAATCTCTGGCCCCAGCGCATTGCCCATCGCGGTCAGCTCGCGCACCAGTTCGACCTTATCCGTAGACGGCGCCATCCATGTCGAATTGATTTCATGCTGCAAGACGTCGTTCCAACGCCCTGCGCGGGCGGCGATGATATGGGGCTCGCGTGCGGCGGCGGCCTCTGGCGTGTCGGCTTGCGGGCTTGTGCTGATCAAGGCAAGCCGGGTCACGCGGTCCGGGGCGCGGCGGATCACTTCCATTGCCACCATGCCGCCAAGGCCCATGCCGCACAGGGCAAACTTTGGCGGTGACCAGCTGAGGATCTGGCTTGCAATTTCCTCGATCCGTTCCCCACAGGTGGGTGGCGCAACCATCACCGCATGCGCCTGCGACATCACCTGCATTTGCGGCGCAAAAACGCGTGCATCAGACAGCATCGGGGGGATCATCACCAGCGTTTCACGCGGCATTGTGTAAAAGCCCTAACAAACTGCTCAACCCTTATAGGTTTTTTAACACTCTGGCGCGGAAACCGCTGTCCCGCAAGTGTTTCAGTCAGCAGGCAGCGCCGCGACCCAAGCGACAATCTGCCGGACCAGTGGCGCCGTCTGGCCGGGCGAGAAGATATCACCGGCCATCACATGACCCATGGCATCGTCCTGAGGTGTCTGGATCAATGCCACACTCTGCGTCGGGGCACCCCAGCGCGCCATGACTTTGCGTGTCTCATCAGGGTGAACCACCTGATCAGTTTCGTTAAAGCAAAAGAGCGCCGGTGTCCGGATGATCGAAAGATCCGCATTGCGCACGGCCCGCACGGCATCGGCCATGACATGCACCGCAGCAATGGGCACATCCAACGTCCAATAGGCCGCATGGGCCGCGCTGATGGGGTCCATGCGACGCGTGGCCCCTGCGATATATTTTGACCAATGCTGCGATGCCGGCAGATCAAGCAAGGTTTGCACAACGCGGTGGCGCAGCCCAAAGTTGGGAGAGATATGCACCATACCCTTCACCTGCACGCCCTCGGCCAAAGCAAGTGTCGCCAAGGTGCAACCGGTGGAACACCCCATGATGATGACCTCTTCCCCCAAGGTCTGCGCAATCGCAATCGCCTCGGCCACGTCACGCCGCCAATCGGCCAGCGTGGCCTGCCCCATCGCAGCGCCATCCTGCCCGTGGCCTGTGAGCCGCGTGAAATGCAGGTTCGCGCCCAGCGCCTTGGCCACCAGATCAGGCAGCGGTCGCAGTTCCTGCCCCGTCGCAGAAAACCCATGGATGTAGAGGACCGACACCTGCGTGCGCGTGGCGGACGCGCCCGCCCAGATGATCCGCTTTTCGCAGCCCGGCCGCAGGTTGGGCACCTGTGCTTCTGCTGTGGCCAGTGTCGCTTCAATGGTCGCGAGATCACGCAAGGGCACGGCCCTCCATCGGGCGGGAAATCAACGCGATACCATGGCGCGGGCTTGCTCCAGGACATCTGTAACCGCAGCCCCTATAAGTTCGAGACAGGTGTCATCGGAAAACCGGTGATCCGCCCCTTTCACAAGGGTCAGCCGCATATCGGGGCCAGTGGCATGATCCAAAAGGCGTAAGGCCACTGACATATCCACATCGGCATCGGCCGTGCCTTGCAAGAAGCGCACAGGAAACGGCAGCGGTAGCGGATCACGCAAGACCAACCGCGTCCGCCCTTCCTCGATCAGGCGCCGGGTGATGATATAGGGCTCGCCGTATTCCGAGGGCAGTGCCACCTGCCCCGCCATTAGTTCGGCCTTTTGCGCGTCCGAGAACCCCGCCCACATGCTGTCTTCGGTAAAATCGGGGGCGGCGGCGATGGTCACCAGACCTGCCACCCGTTCGGGCATGGCCCGCGCGACCAGCAGGGATATCCACCCGCCCATGCTGGACCCAACCAGCACGACCTTCCCCGCCAGCAGCCCAAGGGCCGCGCAAGCATCTTCGAACCAGTCGCCAATCGCACCGTCGGTAAAGGCTTCGCTGCTTTCGCCGTGACCCGAGTAGTCGAACCGCAGAAAGGCGCGGCCCTGTGCACGGGCCCATTCTTCCAGAAACACGGCCTTGGTCCCGCCCATATCAGACTTGAACCCACCCAAAAACACAACGGCGGGGCCGGTCCCGTCCGTCAGATGATAGGCGATCCGGCGGCCCTGCGGTGTGACCAGTTCGTCAGGCATTTTGAACCTCTTCCAAGCCAGTTGCGATCAGAGCCGCAAGAAAACACATCAGCGCGAAAAGGCCAATCACCAAGGGCACGCTGAGCGCCGCGAGTGCCGCAAAAAGAGCGCCTGCCGTTAGAAGAACCACCCCCACAATAGTGTTGGACACCGCTGTATAGCTGGCGCGCAGGTCAGGGTCCGCCATATCGACAAGATGCGTGGACCGCCCCTGCCGCACGCCATGATAGGCAATCATGATCCCGAAGAGCATCACAGGGATCACCCCTGTCGCTGTGCTCAGCCCCGCAAGATCAAGCCCCACGACAAGCGCCAGCATCAGCCCCCCTGCGGCCCCAGAAAGGCGCAACACCTGTGCTGACGACCGATCAGACAGGCGGCCCCAGACGTAGGATGACAGAAATGACGCAACCGCCGAGGCAAGCACCAGCACGCCCAATTGTCCCAGCGCGCTGTCGGGTTGCAGCATCACCAGATAAGGCGGCGCAAGCGCTGTTCCGACAAGCAGGCTGCGCACGATGATAAAGCGCAACAACTGTGGGTCCTCGCGCAAGAGCGAAAACTGCGCCACCGTGTCTTTGCCTTCGCCCTCCGAGGGCACCTCTTTCAGCGTCATGAAAAGTACCGCCGCCCCTACCCAAAGGCAGGCCGCCAGCGTGATCGCCCCGATCACCAAGGCATAGCGCGCGCCGATGCCGGACATCAAAAGGGCTGCAAATATGATGACACCAATCGCCGCCGCCGAACTGGCAAAACCAGTCGCCGTGCCACGGCGCGATTTGGCCACGGTTTTGCCGAGCACATCTTTGTAACTGGCCGAACAAACAGACCGCGCCAGCGCCAGCAGCGCCAAAAGCCCCACGATCACCGCCCCCGCCACCGGCCCTTGCAATGTCAGCCCCGCGACAGCGATCATTGCCGCCGCGATGCCTTGCACAAAAGCACCGCCCGCCCAAAACCATTTCCGAATTTCGCGGCGCGCAATGATCGGCGCGGTCCAGAGCTGCGGCAAAAGTGCGCCTGCTTCGCGGACAGGGACCAACAACCCGATCCAGAACGCGCCTGCGCCAAGATGGGTCAAAAGCCAACTGAGGACCAACTTGGGGTCAATCAGCCCGTCTGCGATCTTTGTCGCACTGAGCGACAGGATATGGCGCAGAAAACTGCCCGGCTCGGCCTTGGCGGCGGCATCAGGCAGGTCGGTTTCCGCGCTGGACCCTTTGGTCAGCGCGGTGAATAGCTTTTGTGATACTGTGTGCGTCATTGGGCTCTCCGGCCCTTGAGCATAGCGTAAAGTTCAAGAATTCAAACGCTTGCTGTCCCAGAAGGACAATTTATCCGCCGACGTAGACCGCTTTTTTCGGGCGATAGAAAATCTTCTGATCATGCAGTCGGCCCAACAGCTCTTCGTTTTCGCGCTGGTCCTGTTCAATCACACGGATCGATTCCAGATGGGCAGGGTTTTCTTCGGTCAGGGCAAGGCGCATACGTGAAAGCTCGCGTCCGCGGGCGCGCAGGGCCTCTTCGATCATATCAACATCACGAATGCTTAGATCAAACGTGCGATTGTAGCTCGCCATGACTTTCCCCCAACATCTAGGTTTCACATCGGAAACATGTGTCGTATTTATCGTCATTTGGGTCGCAGTCAACGTATATCTATGTATACTGATCATAAGGCAGCCGCAAAGCGCTTGACCTCTTATCACCGCATTGCCATGTAGCACTCACACATAACCCGCAACCGGGCGTTTTGTAGGCGCCAAACAGACGAGGAGCTTGCCCAGAGATGGCACAGATTTCCCTAACATTCCCCGATGGTAACAGCCGCTCGTACGAGGCCGGCATCACTGCGGCTGACGTCGCCGCTGATATTTCGTCCAGCCTGCGCAAGAAAGCAATCAGTGCGACGGTGGGTGGCCAGCACTGGGATTTGCAGTGGCCGATTGAGGCCGACAGCAGCATCGCCATCAACACAATGAAAGACGAAGAGCCCGCGCTGGAACTGGTCCGCCACGACCTCGCGCACATCATGGCGCGCGCCGTGCAGGAAATCTGGCCCGAAACACAGGTCACCATCGGACCCGTGATCAAGGACGGCTGGTACTACGATTTTGACCGCAAAGAGCCCTTCACGCCCGAAGACCTCGCGACTATCGAAAAGAAGATGAAAGAGATCATCAACAAACGCGATGAGGTCCGCACCGAGATTTGGGAACGCGATGTCGCGATCCAATACTACAAGGACCGTGGCGAGCCTTATAAGGTCGAGTTGATCGAAAGCATCCCCGGCGATGAGCCGCTGCGTATGTATTGGCACGGCGAGTGGCAGGACCTGTGCCGTGGTCCGCATTTGCAGAACACGGGCCAAGTGCCTGCCGACGGGTTCAAGCTGATGTCCATAGCGGGTGCTTACTGGCGCGGCGACAGTGACCGCGCGATGTTGCAACGCATCTACGGCACGGCCTTCACAAACAAGGAAGGCCTGAAGGCCCACCTGCATATGCTCGAAGAAGCCGCCAAGCGCGACCACCGCAAGCTGGGCCGCGAGATGGACCTGTTCCACATGCAGGAAGAGGCCCCCGGTCAGGTGTTCTGGCACCCCAACGGCTGGACGATCTATACCGAACTGCAAGACTACATGCGCCGTCAGCAACGCAAAGGCGGTTATGTCGAGGTGAACACACCGCAGGTCGTGGACCGCAAGCTTTGGGAAGCCTCGGGTCACTGGGAAAAGTATCAGGACCATATGTTCATCGTTGAGGTTGACGAAGAGCACGCCCGCGAGAAATCGGTCAACGCGCTGAAACCCATGAACTGCCCCTGCCATGTGCAGATTTTCAATCAGGGCCTGAAGTCCTATCGCGACCTGCCTTTGCGCATGGCCGAGTTTGGATCGTGCAACCGGTATGAACCTTCCGGCGCGCTGCACGGGATTATGCGGGTACGCGGGTTTACGCAGGACGATGGCCACATCTTCTGCCGTGAAAGCCAGATTGAAGAAGAGACAGCGGCATTCATCGACTTCCTCAGCGGGATCTATAAGGACCTTGGTTTCGAGAACTTCAAAGTGAAGTTCTCTGACCGCCCCGAGAAACGTGCCGGATCGGATGAGGTCTGGGACAAGGCCGAAGCCGCCCTGCTGGCCGCCACACGCGCGGCGGGGATCGAGCCGGAACTGAACCCCGGTGAGGGTGCTTTCTATGGCCCCAAGCTGGAATTCGTACTGACCGATGCGATTGGCCGTGACTGGCAGTGCGGCACCCATCAGGTGGACTTTGTGCTGCCTGAACGGCTTGACGCGACCTATATCGGCGAAGACGGCGGCAAACACCGCCCTGTCATGCTGCACCGCGCGACGCTGGGATCGTTCGAGCGCTTTATCGGCATCCTGATCGAAGAACACGCAGGCAAACTGCCGTTCTGGCTGGCCCCGCGACAGGTGGTTGTGGCGACGATTGTATCGGATGCGGATGACTATGCGCTCGAAGTCGTGGCCGCATTGAAGGCCGCTGGCGTGCGCGCCGAGGCGGATCTGCGCAACGAGAAGATCAACTTCAAGGTCCGCGAACATTCCGTCGGCAAGGTGCCGGTCATTCTCGCACTTGGTGCGCGCGAAGTCGAAGAGCGCACAGTCACCGCGCGGCGGCTGGGCGAGAACAAAACCTCTGTAACATCTCTGACGGAGATTGTTGCAGAGCTGGGCAAAGCGGCCACGCCACCCGACCTTTTGTAACATTCCAGCGCTGGAACCTGTAACAAACCCGCCGATGCCCCCATCGGCGGGTTCTTTGTTTTCAAACAAAAACTCCGGCTGCGACAGCCCGCCGCAGGCAAAAGCGGGTTCACGTCACCTCACGGGACCGCGATGCACAGCCCTGTGAATAGCGCGGTGGCCGCATCGGCAGCTAGGCTTTGGGCATCGCCGGACAACGGTGACACATTATTGCTGACCCAAAACAAAGGAAATTTTTCATGTCCAACGCTACAAAAACCCTCGTCCTTGCAAGCGCCGTTGCAACCGCTGTTGCAGGCCTATCGACAACAGCCACCGCCCAGGAAAACGTGAAATGCTTCGGCGTCTCGCTGGCTGGTGAGAACGACTGCGCAGCTGGCCCCGGCACAACATGCGCGGGCACATCCACCGTTGATTACCAAGGCAACGCATGGACGCTGGTCCCTGCCGGCACGTGCGAAACAATGGAATTGCCAACTGCTGATGACGGCATGGCACGTATGGGCTCGCTGGAAGCGCTTGAGCGCGATCTGCCTGCATAAGCTGACCAACGCGTAAGGTGGATCTTGATCCACCTTACACCCCTCTTCCCAAAGGTGCCTTGCCATGTTCGACGCCACGCAAAACCCCACCCTGCCCGCACGTCCCGGCGTCGGCTACAAGGCCCGGCACTACAGCGACATCATGGAAAACCCCGGCCCTCTTGGCTGGTTGGAAATCCATGCCGAAAACTACATGGGCGACGGCGGCCGCCCGATTGCGCAACTGCGCCACCTTGCCGAACGCTTTCCGATTTCCGTGCACGGCGTCGGCCTGTCGATCGGTGGCGAGGGCGATCTGGACGCCGACCACCTTGCCCGCCTTAAACATCTGATTTCATGGCTGAACCCCGCCAGCTTTTCCGAACATCTGGCATGGTCCACACACGATAGCCATTTCTACAACGACCTGCTCCCGCTCCCCTACACCCCCCAGACGCTCGACCGTGTCGCCTCTCACATCAACCAAGTCCAAGACACGGTCGGGCGCCCCATGTTGCTGGAAAACCCCTCCAGCTATCTGGCATTCGCCGAAAGCACGATGTCGGAAACCGATTTTCTGCGCGCACTCACCCAGCGCACCGGCTGCGGTCTGCTGCTGGACGTCAACAACGTCTTTGTCAGCGCAACAAACCTCAAGACCTCACCCCAAGCCTATATTGACGCCTTCCCGCTCGACGCTGTGGGCGAAATCCACCTTGGCGGCCATGACGAGGATGAAGACGAAACCGGCGCGCCGCTCTTGATCGACAGCCACGGCAAAGCGGTGGTTGATCCGGTTTGGGCTCTGCTGGACTACACGCTGGCCAAATCTGGCCCCAAGCCGCTCTTGATTGAATGGGACACGGATGTGCCGGAATGGTCTGTTTTGGCCGAGGAAATCACGCGCGCTGATCGTGCCCTTGCCTTGGTGGCATCATGACCGTCACGCAAGCCGCCTTCAAAGCGGCGATGCTCGACCCCAAAGCCGCAGTGCCTGCAGGTATCGTGAACCCCGATGGGAAAACTGCCAACAAGCGCTTTGACGTCTACCGCAACAATGTGGCGGTCGGGCTATCTGACGCGCTGGAAGCGGCCTTTCCGGTGGTCCGCAAACTGGTAGGCGATGAATTCTTCCGCGCCATGGCTGGTGTTTACCTGCGCAAGCATCCCCCCACGACACCACTGATGATGTTCTACGGCGACGAGATGCCCCAATTTCTGGCACGCTTCACGCCCACGCAATCGTTCAGCTACCTGCCCGATATCGCCCGCATCGAACTTGCCATGCGCCATGCCTATCATGCCGCTGACGCAACACCGATTGCAGCCGAGGCGCTGACTGCCCTTGCGCCAGATGCGCTCATGGGCGTGCGGCTGCGGATCGCACCTGCGACACGGACTGTCACCTCACACTATCCGATCCATGCAATCTACCGTGCCAATACTGAACCCAACGCGCCTAAACCCATGATGCAGTCCGAGGCCGTGCTGATCGCGCGCGCCGGTTTTGACCCGACCCTGCACCTGATCAACGCCGCTGCTGCGGCCTGTATTGATGGCCTGAAAGCAGGACAGACCTTGGGCCAGACCATCGCCGTCGCCGATCACACACTTGATCTGGGCGCTGTCCTTGGCCTGCTTCTGGCGCAAGGCGCTGTGACCGAAATTTACTGAAAGGCCCGTTCCCATGACCACAATGCCCTTGGCCCAGATGGCGCAGTCGATCAACCGCCTTGGCGATGCCATGCTGCCAATCCTTGCGCGGCTCGTCTTTGGCGGTGTTCTGCTGGTCTATTACTGGAATTCAGGCCTGACCAAACTGGGCGACGGGTTTTTCGGGTTTCTACAACCCTCTGCGGGCGCTTATGTTCAGATCTTTCCCAAGGCAATGGAAGCTGCGGGTTATGACACCGCGCAACTCACAGTCTTTCACTGGGCTGTGGTGACGGGCGGCACGATTGCCGAGTTTATCCTGCCGCTTCTGATCGTGATCGGTCTATTCACGCGATTGGCGGCTATCGGAATGATCGGTTTTATCGTCATGCAATCACTGACCGATCTTTTCGGGCATGGCGGGATCGCGCATGAGGGCACATTGGGCGCATGGTTTGATCGGATGTCAGACGCCTTGATCCTTGATCAACGGGCGTTCTGGGTGCTTTGCCTGATGATCTTGGTGCTCAAAGGCGCTGGGGCGCTTTCGGTGGATCGCCTGATCTTCAGAAATGCGCCTTAGGCTCGTCCGGTTTGCCTGCCGCGATGGCAAGGATCCCGCCAAGTGCCACAAAGCCGATCGGGAACATCGTGCCCACATTGAACCCGAAGGCTGCGTAGAAGCAGAAGGCGCCGACCAGCATCAGGATACCACCCCAAAGCGCACGGGACTTGGCCATCGCCCCACCGGCAATCGCCAACAGAGGCGCGATAAAGCTGGCGAAACGAATGAAGCCGGGGTTTTCCAGAAAGCCGAAAAGCTCGCCCACTTCGGCATGACGTTCCGATAATTCGGCATATCCATAACCGAACAGACCGACAATAATACCGATCAGACCACCGATGAGGCCAAGTATGCTTGCGGCGTTGCGCATTGGGTTTCTCCTTACTGCTCAGATATCCACATAAGCAGTCAGACGTCAGTCGCCAAGGTATTTTGCCTGAACATCCGCTTTCCAGCCGATGGTCCATGCGCCATCCGCCTCGATCACGGGACGCTTCATCAGCGTGGGATGGGCCGCCAATAGGGCTGCGGGGTCTGCGGCCTTTTCTGCATCGCTGAGCCCGCGCCATGTGGTCGAGGCCCGATTGATCGCCGCATCTCCGAACTGCGCGATGATCGTGGTGCGGTCCGCCTCGGACACACCATCTGCGCGCACGTCAATCACCTGTGGGGTATGTCCAGCGTCGGCCAACGCCTTAAGCGCTTTTCGACACGTATCGCATGATTTTAGACCAAAAAACCGCATTTCGCCTCCATTTTGAGCAATAAATGACCGGATAACGCCAATGCGACGACGTGTCATTTGCCTTTTGCATAAAACAGATAATTCTAACGAGGTGAAGGCCAAGGGAAGTCCGCTGATCGCGGGGCCCAAGACCTGCCCAACCCTTCGGGGTGCGATTAATTAAGGAGAGCGGACAATGCCTAATGGCACCGTAAAATGGTTTAATACGACAAAAGGCTACGGGTTTATTGCGCCCGACGACGGCGGCGTGGATATTTTCGTGCATATTTCAGCCGTGGAACAATCCGGCCTGACCGGACTTGCCGACGACCAGAAAGTGACCTTTGACCTGATCGAAGGGCGCGATGGGCGCAAGATGGCGGGCAATATCGCCAAAGCCGAGTAAATCACACTTTCACGATCGTATGCAGGCAGGCCACTTTGGCCTGCTAGTCGCGTTTGTTTTGCTGCATCCGGCGGCGGACCAATTCCATGACGTCCGAGGGCTGGATCTCTCGTTGGGGGGCCGCAGGGGATGCGGCCTCTAGGTGTTCGTCCATGGACATATCGAAGGCACTTTGTGCGTCAACTTCGCGGGCGACGTGGTTGAGGTAGACCAGCGCGCCACCGGCGCATTGCAGGCTGAAGGCCCAGAGATAGATCAATACCACCAGGCCCAGAAACACGCCTGTCTCCAATCCCAGCAGGCCAAGAACCTCGGTCCCGTCCATCATCTCGATCTGGTTTGCAGCGGCAAGCAGACTGTCGCCAAACCCGAGCAGATAGCAAATCGCCACCACAAGCGGCACCGCAAACCCCCACAGCAGATAAGAAAGCAACACCAGCGGCAGCAGTGACAGGAATTCACTGCCAAACCCGTAGAACGGGGTGTGGGGGCGACCACTGGGATCGGCACCGATGCTGGCACCGGCAAGGGGTGTCAGAAGGGCTGCGCGCAGGCCCAGAATAAGCACCCCACCCACCCAGAAAATGGACAGGGTAATGGCGGGGCTGACCGACATAAGCTGTTGTATAACAACATCTTCGTCCATCCGGGTCAGCTGGCTGAAGTCCTGCAATGTCAGTGGCGTTGCAAAGATATAGGCGGCCACGCCCAGCGCCATAATCAGCAGCGCGCAAAGCGCCTCGAACAGGCCATAGCCGATGGCCGGAAGTGCCAACCCGAACGCGGAACTGCGCACGCTGGCGCCGCGCGCCCTTAGCCCCAGACGTATGCCGACCATCGTCGGCAGGACGCTGACACCCACACCGAAAAATCCAATGATTACAAGCGACAGCACCGGTGAGACAGCAGCCGTCAGGAGAACCAGAAAGCCTGCGAGGATCCCCACCATGATCAGGGCGATGATCATGAACGGGAACACCAGGGCCAGCCGCCACAGGATGTTAAAGGAAAACGGGATCGCGCGTAAAAAGGTCAAGAGAATGCTCCTGCAAAGCAATGTCGCCCAACTATGGCGGCAGTTTTTGCGACATGGAATATAAAGTTTTCCGCCCGCCCCGATGTGTGGCTTTGCTGCGCCGTGCGGGCGGCGGCGGGGTGCGGGGCGCAAGGGTGCGCGCGCAGGGGTTAAAGCGCAGCAAACAAGGGGTTTGGCGGCGTATGCTTCCCGTACACAAGCTGTACACACCCTGTACATACAAATGTACGCCGGTCGCGGGGTTAACGCGCCGTGCGGGGCAAGTGTTGAGGCGGCGTTAACCAAGCCCGTGCGATGGTGGGGCATGTCCAAGTATCGCCGCCCCAGACACGCGGGGGCCACCGTGTTCTTTACCGTCAATTTGGCGGATCGTGCGTCAGGTTTGTTGGTGCGCGAAATTGGCGTTTTGCGGCAAGCCGTGGCGCAGACGCGGGCGGCGCGGCCGTTTGTGATTGATGCGTTTGTTGTGTTGCCGGATCATATGCATTGTGTGTGGACGTTGCCCGCGGGGGACGCGGATTACGCGGTGCGTATGGGTGCCATCAAAGGACGTTTTACGCAGATGGTCCGTAGGTCGGGGTTCTCCCCGACTCCCACGATCAATAACAGGCACGGTGTTGTGGGTGGCAGGACCAGAGTCGGGGAGAACCCCGACCTACGGGCCGAAGCGCCCATTTGGCAAAAGCGGTTTTGGGAACACCACATCCGCAATGACCGCGATTATGCGGCGCATGTGAATTATTGTTGGATCAATCCGGTCAAGCACGGTTTGGTCGCGGATGTGCGCGATTGGCCGTATTCGTCATGGCATCGGGATCATCCGTAGGTCGGGGTTCTCCCCGACAATCCGGTGGGTGATGTGGGGTGTTGGGGTGGGTGTCGGGGAGAACCCCGACCTACGGCTTCATATCGACCTAACGGGTCTTTCCAAGCTTCCTCACTCTTTCCCGAGGCGGTTTGACAAGATTGACGCACGAACGCCTCGGCCTTCCCACAATCCGTCTTCAACTTAGATCGACGTATGGCTGATCATTGCTCAGTCTGCCATTCGTGATAACTTCCATGACTTGCTAAGGTCCATGCGGCTGTTTTCACAGTGTATCGATATCATGAACTCTGATATCTCGCTCCTTGATATTCTCACACCACTCGAGACTCCCTCATCATTGCTCGCACTTTCCCCTTGCCCGTCATGACCAGATCAAATCGGTGAAATCGCTTTTGAAGATCATCCACCCCTAGAACCACCGACTTCAACCTCGCTTGCTTCAATTGACACATATGATACGCGTTCGCAGCCTTACAGGTGGATTCTTTGGTCCCAAATGCCCTTGAGTTTGTCCAACAAACTGGAAGATGCTTAGAGACGCACCACGTTTGAACCACCTCGAGCCAATTCGTCCGATCAGAGTCTCATGAATATCTGCCTGAAGATCAGCCAGAGGATAGCCACGCTCCTTGTTCAAAGATTCACGAATCCAACTGACTCAGCTCAGGAGACTAGGTACGTTTCTCTCTTGAAGCCACAATCTGACATCTGATTTCTCGCTTCGCAGTTTTCTGTCGTTGGATTAGTTTCCACGGACCCATTCTGGTGATTTTCGCTTTCCATCTCATTTGGCCATGTTCATAGTCTTATTGCTCCCTCCCAATATCCTTCTCTGCGTCGTTTCAAGATGATGTCCCTTAAGCGGACATTGCTTTCCAAAGCCGGAAATTTCCAATGCCTCGACCAAGTTCATCACATCAGCTCGTAGTCTTTGCAAATGACCAGTCGCCCAACTAAGTCGTCGCCAGACAGAAGAAATTGTCCATGCCCAATCGCACACGAACCCATCTTAGCAAGCGTTAGCCCTATCTGCAGTTTTGGCTCCAGCAATTCCGTTGTCGAACGAGCGCAGCAACTGACCAATGCGACAACCGGATGGAGACTTCCTTGCAATCATCCGCGCTTGACTCTCTAGCGCATCTGTAAACTCTTGAAGACTCAAACTCGCAGGCTTCAATCTATCATTATCGAAAGTTCGCGTAGATGGTAACGTCCGCAGAAACACCATTTGACACGTGCTCCGAATGTCAACCAGTCGCGTCACAAAGACGCGGCCAGCTCGCCTTCCAGAAACTCCACAACATTCCGCAGCATCTTCACTCACCCAATAATCCCCTCAAACTCCCGCCATTCGCCTTTGCTCATCCCAGAGGTCTCTTGCGTGACCTCTTCACCCTTAAGCATACGGCGCACGCAGTCAATCGCCTTTGACGAGAGTGTGGCGCCGCCCATGCGGTAGTCCTCGAAGGCGCCGTAGGCGGCGGGCACCCAGTCGGCGACGACTTTGCAGATTTCCTCGGCGTAGACGCGGATTTCGTATTGGGCGTGGCTGTCGGCGCGCAGGCGCAGGAAGTGGAAGAGGTTGTGCAGGTCCACCTTCCAGTACCATTGCGTATAGATGTTGGCGGGCAGGTTCATGCGGGCGAGTTCGCGGGCGAGGCCTTGTTGGCCGTCGTCGCTGATCATCTCGGCGTAGTGGTCATAGCAGCGCGCGGCGTCGCCTTTGAGGTATTCCAGCACGCGGGCGGCTTCTTCGCCGGTGAGCGCTTCGCCCCTGCCCTGATTGTTGATCACCGATTGCGCGGCGAGTTTGTCGGGTTCGGGGATGTAGAATTCGCGGTCAAGGATCGAATAGCGCGCGGAGTATTCGTTGACGTTGGCGGTGCGGTGCCGGATCCATTGGCGGGCGACAAAGACGGGCAGTTTGACGTGCAGCTTGATCTCGCACATCTCGAACGGGGTCGAGTGCCAGTGGCGCATCAGGTAGCGGATCAGCCCTTCGTCGTTCTGCACCGATTTGGTGCCTTTGCCGTAGGACACGCGGGCCGCCTGACAGATCGCCGCATCGTCGCCCATATAGTCGATGACGCGGATGAACCCGTGGTCGAGCACGTCGTAGGCTTTGTAGAGGTGCCCTTCCATCCCTTCGGCCACCGCCCGCAGCGTGGGTTTGGCATTGCTGCGCAGTGCGTCGATTTCGGCCTGTTGGTCTGGGGTGATGGGCATGTGTTTCTCCGGGCTGACGCGGTATGAGTCGCGATTGGTGTCGCGCGCACTATAGGAAATGGCAGGCTGCGACAAAACCATTAACGTTCTGACAGATTTAAATCTAAGGTTGCGCCTTGACTTGACGGGGAACGCCAGAAAAAGTGCGGCGATATGCGTTTGATAAATAGAAAGGTGCAGATGAAAAAAGCTTTTGGATTGATGGCCGTCGCGGCGTTGTTGGCGGCATGCAATGACCGCAGTGCGGAAACCGTGGATGCCCCGGATGGTGGCGTCACACCGGTGACACCTTCAGGTGCGGCGGCCACGCTTGGTGACGTGGACACAGCGACGTATGACGCTGAAAATGATGTAGTCACTGTTGTGGTGCGACTGGATGGCCAAGATAGCATTCAGGAATACGCGCGGACCGGCGATGTCAACGGCTATGCCCGTTTCGACCAGCAGGAAACGTCAATCAACCGCGCCTTTACCGCAATTGGTGGCACGTCGTCTGCCAATGATGAGCTTGTCGCCGTGGTCACGATGGATGGCGGTCAGTTCAACCGCTTCTTTGGTGGTGCCGTCCTTGAGCAGGGTGACTTTTCCGCGCCTGCCAGCGGTTTTGCCTATTTCGACGGTGACTATGCTGGTCTTGTTGACCCCGGGGTACTACCGTGTGAGTGTGGTTACAGGGTCAGTCTACATGATTGCTGATTTCACCGACAATGCCACCGAGGGTACTATTTTTGGTCGTATGTTGGGTGAAGGTAGCGCCGCAGTCGAACTGGACGATGTTGTCTTGATCAATACCGGCATTGCGGCTGACGGCACCTTCAACGGAACTGTCGAACTGCTGGATCTGAGCAACGTTGGCACCTACAGCGGCGCCTTTGGTGGAGAAGAAGCCGCCTTCGCAGGCGGAATTGTCGCGCTTGGAGAAGGCGCCTATGCAGATATCTTTCCAGAGGATGTCAATACGAGCAATCTGCAGGAATATGGTCTCTTCGTGATGTGACCCAAGCGCCTGCTTTACACCGCCTCTCACTCCTCCATGATCCGCATGCTCTTTGCTGTTGCGCTGGCCCTTTGGGGGGCTGGCGCAGCGGCGCAAACGACAGTTGATCTCAATATCGACCAAGCGCGCTCTATCGCGACCCAGGCGCTTTTGTCGCAGGTGACCCTGCCCTTGCCTTGCAAATTGCCGAAGCAATCCTGACGCAGATCCCGGATGATCGCACCGCCCTGATTGTCGTCGCGGCCGCCGCGCCACAAGTGGGTGACCCAGACCGTGGCCGCGCCGCCGGTGCCCGCGCCTTTGCTGTGTCCCAGACCGATGCCCAGAAATACGAGGCCGCCCGCCTGACCGCGCTGGCCGCTGCGAATGACCAACGCTACACCCTTGCGACCTTTTGGTTGCGCCGCGCCCTGACCGTCGCCCCGAATGACCAAGAGCGCAACCGCACCCTTCGCGATGCACGGGGTGTGACCCGTCTGAACCCTTGGTCTACGCAGTTGTCGTTTTCGCTGGCTCCTTCCAGCAATCTTAATGGAGGTGCCGAAGATGAAGCCTCGACCGCGCCTGGCAACCCGACGGGCACATTGTCAGCGGATGCGCAGGCTATCGCGGGATGGCGCGCAGTCCTTGCGTTCAACACCAATTATCGCCTGCACCAATCGCGCGAGAGCCGCACGACCGTCGGCGCGCAATATCGCGGCACACGTGTGCGCATCACTGATGACGTCGACATCCCTGATGAAGCTTTCACAACCGATTACTACGAAGTTTCTCTGCGTCATGAGCGTGCGCTCGAGAACGGCACGCTTTCCTTGCGTGCCACGCGCGGACTTTATGAATATCGCAACCTTCGTGGGCCTTCAGGTGCACAGGTTGTCGATGACGAATACTATGACATCTGGCGTTTGGGCATCGACCGTCAGGTGCCGCTGAATGCCCAGACCGCGTTATCGTTTTCAGTTGGCCGGGAATGGCAGGAATATCAGAACGTGGGCATTGGTGAGGTCAACCGGGTGACGTTTGGTACCGGCTTTGCGCACCAGCTTGCAAGCCGCGATCGTATCGGTGGCAACATCACAGTGGTCGATAGCAAAGGTGACAGCGTGAACTATACATCGCAGGATCTGACACTGAGCGGCAATTACCGCTGGGCCGAACCCATAGGCCCGATCACCCTTGGCCTGGGTGGGGGATTCCGCTGGAGCGATTATCCTGACTACAACCTGTTGTTTGCCGTCCCCGGCGGCCGCCAAGACCGTACGGTTTTTGCCAATGCCAACATCGGTTTTCCCGATGTCTCTTATGCCGGCTTCACACCTGGCCTGCGGATCGACGTCAGCCGTGCCAACAGCAACGTGAGCCGGTTTGACCGTACCACGTTTTCAGCAGGGCTGACGATTTCGTCGCAGTTTTAGGCATTGGGGTGGATGGTGTATTTTCGTAGGGCCAATACTAAATCACGGTGAGTCTCGCGACGTTCCCCATGACTGTCGCCAGACCGATTGCTTGCCCTCAACCCGAAGGCCGCCAACGCGTGCGCGGTTCTGATCCGCCCCGTCCTTTGCGGCATGTTTCCGTCTGCCGCCAAGCAATTCGAAAATCACCGGTTCCACCCGAAGGCCCCGCAGTGCAGTGCTGTTCGGATCTTTGGTCGTCGCGAATGGCAGGCTAGGATTTGGTCCGATTGCGGTCTATTGATCGGGAAACAAAAAAGGTCAGACCATGCAGCGCAACATCCTTCCCGTTCTTCTAACATTCATGCTCGTCGCCAGCTGTGGCGGCTTGGCCGCTGACCGGACGCTGGTTAAGGGGGCTGGACCGGACGAGTTGTTGAAGTTGCGCTCAGGCCCCGGGCTTGGCTTTAATGTCATTTTGGGCCTGCCGGACGGAACATCGCTTAATCGCGGCGAGTGCGTGACCGAAGTCGGTCAGCTGTGGTGCCGGGTTTCTTTGACCGCAGCGCCGCAGATCACGGGTTATGTCTCGGCCGACTATCTGTCGTCGACACGCTAATGGATGGTTGCAGTGCGAAAACGCCTGCAGCGCCCCAAACTGTTCGCGCGGGGCGCCACCGTCTTGAAAATGTGTGGCCAGCTGTCGCATGGGAGGCTATGGACCTGCCATGAATGATACATTGCCGCCCTGCCCCGAATGCGCTTCGCCTTTCACCTATCAGATGGATGCCCTGTTAACCTGCCCCGCGTGTGGCCATGAATGGGAACTGGGTGGGCCATCTGACACCGCGAAAGAAGTGCGCGATAGCGTCGGCAATGTGCTGCATGATGGTGACGCCGTGACGGTGATCAAGGATCTGAAGGTAAAGGGCTCCTCTTCCGTCGTCAAAGTGGGCACCAAGGTACGCAGTATTCGGCTTGTCGATGGAGATCACGATATTGACTGCAAAATTCCGGGCATAGGCCAGATGGGGCTGAAGTCCGAATTTGTGAAGAAAATATCGGGCTGAGATTTTCATCGGGTTTTGGTCCATCGGCGCGTTTCGGAAAACTAGCGGGGCGCATGACGGGCAACTTCTTGCAATGGGCCCGATTACGGCGGGCATCTCGGTGCAGCTCATTCTCAAGTAAATCAGTCCAAAACATCCGAGAGGCGTTGTAGCCGTCCGGTGAGGATTGATCTGTATCAATGCGCCGGTCGAGCCATTGGCTAGGAATTTAGGGCGACGACTTGTGCCATGGGGCGTGAGAGCATTTTGCGGGATCGTGTTTTGGGCTGTTTCAAAAAACTCAATGGCTTTGTGCCGGGTGCAACCAACGCAATCGGGATCTTTGCCGTGACCGCGCGTCTTGTCAGAGTTGCGTCTGTGTTCCTTCTCGCCACCGTCGTGATGCTGGCCGCAAATGCCCAACAAGGACAGGCGCAGGGAACCGCACTTCCGTTGCCATATGAGGCCGGCCCTGAAAACACACTCGGTGACCAAAGCGACAGTGATATCTGGCGGGCTATTCGCCAAGGGGCGGAAGGCCTTCCAAGCAGTAGTGAAGTTACAAACGGCGTCCTGATCAATGCAGAAGGCGTATGGTGGTCCGAACTGCGCCGCCCCGAGGGGCCACTGATCTGGTATGGTGCGGTGGGCCTGTCGGCCATCCTTTCGGCGGTGCTCTTGTTCTTTGTGATCCGAGGCAGGTTGCGGATCGAGGGCGGCCTGTCGGGACGCAGCATTCCGCGTTTTTCACTCGCGCAGCGTGTTGTGCATTGGGTCATGGCCGGTCTGTTCTTGCTTCTGGGCGTCACCGGTCTTTTGTTGCTGTTCGGCCGCCCGTTTCTGATCCCGTTGATCGGAAAAACGGCATTCGGCATCTTTGCGACCGCGTCGATGCAAGCCCACAACTTGTTCGGCCCTCTTTTCGCCGTGTCGCTTGTGGCGCTGTTTTTCACATTTGTCCGTGGCAACTTGCCGTCACTGAGTGACTTGGGCTGGGTTGTCAGAGGGGGTGGCATGTTTGGTGCGCACGCCAGCGCGGGCCGCTACAACGCAGGTGAGAAAGCATGGTTCTGGACGGCAACATTGGCGGGGATCGCCTTGTCCGTCTCTGGGATTATTATGAGCTTCCCCAACACGCTAGGCACCTATGATCTGCTGCATCGGGCCGAGCTACTGCATGCAATTGCTGCATTTATCTTTATCGGTTTCGGTATTGGGCACATCTATCTGGGCACCATCGGGACCGAGGGCACGATTGACGGCATGGTGACGGGCGACGTCGATGAAAACTGGGCGCGCACGCACCACGATCTTTGGCTGAAAGATATGCAAGCCAAAGACAGTAAGGCGGACGCATGAGCATGATTGAACTTCTGGAAGGTCCGCTGTGGAAAGTCTCGGTTGGCGTTTTTGTGGTGTTTGGCGTGTGGCGCTTGTTCGTCATCGTGACGACTGGGCGCTCTCCGGCAAAGGCGAAACCCGTTGGCTCCCCTGGTAGAGGCGCGGTCCGGGCAATCTTTGGCCACTTCCTGCCACGACGCGCGTTCCTAGGTCAGGGACGGGTCTGGTTCGTGACCATCGCAGGCTATGCCTTTCACCTCGGCCTGTTCGCGCTGCTGTTTTTTGCAGCCCCACATGTGGCCTTTATACGAGACCATATTCTGGGGGTCGAATGGCCCGCCCTACCACGATGGGGTTTCATCGTCGCAGCCCAGTTTGCGTTTGCCGGTTTGATCGCTCTTTGGGTCCGGCGGTTTGTTGATCCGGTCGTTCGCTTGATTTCGCGGCCTGACGATCACATCGCGGCGGGACTGACATTCTTTGTGATGCTGACCGGCTGCATGGCCTTGGGAGAGCAGAGCGTCACCCTGCGGGCCATTCATTTGGGTTTCGTCGAGGCGTGGCTGATCTACTTCCCGTTCAGCAGCCTGATGCACACATTCACGTGGCCGCTTTCGCGTGGCTTTACCGGCGCGCTTGCCGGTCGTCGCGGAACCCGCATGTAGGAGAGCCACAATGAGTATCGCAGACAAGCCAGCCATGCAGACCCCGTTCGACGCACAAGGCGACGTGCCTGATACGGTTCGTGTGGCCAGCGCGATGGAAGGGTTCCTGTCAGAATTCGGCCCGCGTGCATCAAGCTACATGAATGCCTGCGTGCGCTGTGGGCTATGCGCCGAGGCGTGCCATTTCCATTTGGCGACAGGCGAGGCGAAATACACGCCAATCCACAAGATCAAACCATTCGAAAAAGCCTACAGTCAAATGCAGGGCCCATTCAGTTGGCTCAAGCGGACATTGGGCGTTGCACCGGTTGTCAGCATTGCCGAACTGCAGGACTGGGAAGAACTGATATTTGATTCCTGCACATTGTGCGGGCGCTGCACATTGGCCTGCCCCATGGGGATCGACATTGCCGAACTTGTCAAAGAGGCCCGCCATGGCATGTTTCAGGCAGGGCTGCTGCCCGATCGTCTGGCCCAGATCGCTGGAAACGCGAAGACCAAGCACAGTCCCTTTGGCGAGCCTGAAGACTTTGTAAAAGCGATCCATGCCATTGAAGCCGAGTTCTCGATCACGCTGCCGCTGGACAAACCCAAAGCTGATTTGCTGCTGACTTTGGCACCCGGCGATCTTGATGAGCACCACAATTCTGTCGTTGGACTGGCCCGCATTCTGGATAGCCTCAACATCGACTGGACCTTGTCATCAGTTGCCTTTGAAGCCACCAATTTCGGTTACCTCTCTGGCGATACGGAGCTGCAGGGAGAGCTGACCTGCCGCCTGATCGACAAAGCCCGCGAGATCGGCGCATCAACCATTTTGCTGCCGGAATGTGGACATGCCTGGGGGGCCTTGCGGTGGGAAGCCGCGCGTTGGTACGGCGCGCCGATTGATGATATCCGGATCATGCACACGCTCGAACTTTTGGCGGAACGTATCCAGATGGGCGATATCCGCCTGCGCCCTGTCGGTGAAACCGCAACCTTTCACGACCCCTGCCAGCAAATTCGGCGTGGTGGGCTGGGATGGGCACCGCGCGTTGTTCTGAAGGCGCTGGGCATGGAATTGCGCGAGCTTGAAAATACCCAAGAGACATCTTTTTGTTGTGGTGGAGGTGGCGGGGTTCTGGCCAATACGCGTGCCGCACCGTTGCGCCTTCAGGCCTTTGAAATCAAACGCAAGGAAGTCGAAGCCACAGGCGCAGAGCACTTTGTCACCAGTTGCGGGCAATGCCGTTTGCAATTTGACCGCAGTCGCAAGGAAATCGACTGGGACAAAGAAGTGGAAAGCCTGCTGGAACTGGTCGCGGCAAATATGATCACCGAATGATGGTTACTCGCCCGCGTGCCACTAACAGCCGCGTCGGGTGACCAGCGCTGAATTCTGTCAGACCTTGAAGATTGACTTGCCCAAATCCCATTCGACCATGCGGGATGGTCAAGCACGAAAGGCCCGTTTCATCGCGGACCAGACACAAGAAGGCGGGGGCGGCGCGGATCAGCCAACCGCCCCTCGCTGATCGCAATTACGGACGGATATACGCGTATCCTTGTTCCTGAAGCTCCATCAGACGCACAACACCCGAGGGTGTCACCGTGACACCTTCAAGCAAAGCGATCTCGGCGCCATCGGCCCGTTCGGTCATATTGGCGAGGGTGTTGCCGCAGGCCGCAAACGACAGGTTCTCCATCGCAAGCTCCATCGTAGCGATGCGTTCGCGCACCGGGCTGGTGTCTTCGCGGAACATATGCAGGCCGGGACCGTATGCAACCAGCTCGATCATGACCTCGTCACCCAATGCGGCGTAGTGATTGGTGACATTCTGGGCGTTGTTCAACGCCATGTTCATGACCTGCGGATCGTTCTCGTCGACATGGATAGCAAGGTAATGGGTGACGCCTTCTGCCAATGCGCCGGTGGCGACAACAAGAGCAAGAGCAGTCGCTGTGATCAGATTTTTCATGGATGTATCCTCCCTTTGGATAAAGCGACTATCCCGCGATAACCGGCGTGTGGGAAGGATATTGTTGATTGACGTGATAGAAACGGGTGCGCGCAGAGCCTTGGTCTGGCCACGCGGCGTCCTGAATTTGCACGACAACGCAGCAACATCGTCCTAACGTCTGTGAATGAAACCTAAAATTCTCACAACCCTGCCCGGCTACACACGGGCGCTCTTGGTTCAGGACGCACTAGCAGGCGTGACCGTGGCGATGGTGGCTTTGCCGCTCAGTCTTGCCATCGCCATCGCATCCGGGGCTGATCCATCAAAAGGGTTGATAACGGCTATTGTTGCGGGTTTCCTGATCTCACTTCTGGGCGGCAGTCGCGTCCAGATCGGCGGTCCGACGGGGGCCTTTATTGTCGTTGTGTTCGGCGTGGTTGCGGAACATGGATACGATGGCTTGGTTCTGGCCACCTTCATGGCGGGTCTTATTCTACTGGTCGCGGGCTATTTCCGGGCGGGAAACCTTATCCGGCTGATACCGGAGCCGGTGATAAACGGCTTCACAATCGGGATCGCCGTCATCATCGCGACAAGTCAGCTCAAGGACCTTCTTGGGCTCTCGGTTGAGGCAGTCCCGGCGGCGTTTCTTGCAAAAATTGAAGTGCTTTGGGCCGCGTGGCCGACCTTATCGGCCGCGTCAGCGCTGATCGGCCTTGCGACAATGATCTTGATCGTGCTGTTCCGCCGCGCTGCGCCAAAACTACCGGGACTAATTGTGGCCGTCGCGGCCACGTCAGCCATCGTTGCATTGGCCGATCTGCCGGTTGAGACAATCCAATCGCGGTTCGGCGATCTTCCCAGCACTTTGCCTTGGCCCAAGATGCCTGAAATAGGGTTCGACAGGATCGTCGAATTGCTGCCTTCCGCGCTGATCATCGCGTTTCTGGCTGGCGTCGAATCCCTGCTGTCTGCCATGGTCGCCGACCGCATGATCGCAGGTCGGCATCGCCCAAATGCCGAACTCTTGGCGCAGGGTGCCGCCAATATCGGATCAGCTTTGTTCGGCGGGATGCCTGCAACGGGTGCGATTGCCCGCACCGCGACCAACATCCGCGCCGGTGGCAAGACCCCGGTGGCGGGATTGATCCATGCGCTGACAATTCTGCTCGTTATGCTGCTGGCATCAAAGCTTGTTGGATACATGGCTATGCCGGCTTTGGCGGGATTGCTGATCTTGACCGCCTGGAACATGAGCGAGCCGCACAAGTGGCGCAGTTATGCGGCAGAGCGAAAATCCGACGTGTTCCTTTTGCTGTTAACCCTGATTTTGACGGTTTTGGCCGATCTGACCGTCGCGATCGGGGTCGGTGTGGCCTTGGGTCTGGCCTTGCGGATGTTGCGCCGCGATGTCCCGCCATCCGAGTGGTCTGAGCCGAAACGTTAGGTTTCGAAACTCTAGCCCTATTTGTGAAAGCTGCCTTTGATGCGCTTCGCAGCATCTGCGCTTTGCGTTTTTATCCCGCGACCAAATCATCCGGCGCGATCCCGCGTTTTTCGGCGCTCTCGCGCACCGCATCTTGTAGCGTCGCACTCCGGCCCAGCAGACGGCGGAACCGTGCTTCGTCCAGCTCCAGCAGGGTCGAGGGGGTAATGACCCGCACTTCGGTCCGACGTGTTTTGCGCATCAGGATTGCCATCTGGCCAAACATTTCACCGCGTCCAAGCCGCCAGGTTTGGCCCGCTGTTTCGACCTCGGCTGCGCCCGAGGCGATAAAGAACACGCTTTTGGCAGTGCTGTCCTTGCCGATAATGATGTCCCCTGCATTGACATAGCGTGTTTTGAGCACGCGACTGAGCCGCTTCAAGTCCGGCTCTTCCAAGGCCGCAAAAAGCGGAAACTGACGTACCAGTTCGGTGCGTTGAAGTGCTATATCCAGCTGGGGGCGTTCCTCGGCTGCCGCACGGCGCAAATCGAGATCTTCCATGAGCTTGGTGTAGACTTCCGCCCCGATCAGGCCATCCTCGCGCATGGTCGCATATTCGCGTTCTTCCAGCCGCAATGCAGTGCGGCGGATGAACCGTCGTTCCAGCTCCTCGGCGTAACCGGGATATTGCAACCTGAGACCTTCGAGGGCGGTTTCAACCGCGTCGATCCGGCGTGACAAAGACTCGCGCAACAGGTCTGCCACCCGCCGTCCGTGAATGCGGCGGATGCGCCCATCAATAAAGGCGCCCAGATCCCGCAGGATCAACCGCTGCGACAAGAGCAATTCGAACCGGTCCGCCGTTAGCCGTGCCAGTGGGAGTGACAGGCGTAACCGGCTGTGCAGCAGCCCCGCCGCACGGAATGCCCGCCCGTAGGTGACACTGCGCCGCGCCGCGCGGTTGTAGCCACTGCGCCCGTCAGAGCGCGCGCCCTCGATCAGGCGATCTGCATCCGACAGCACTCGTTCCGCCATGCGGGCCGAGATTGTCCGCTCGCGCAATCGGGCAAGGATCGTGTCGCGTTCGTAGCCCGCAAGCGCGATAAGACCCAATGTGATCCGGTCGCGATCCAGAATGTCGGCACTGTCCTCTGCCGTCTTCACGGCCTCCTCCAGTCTTTCTCCGAAATTCTTGGCTTCGGACCGGACGATATCATGGCTCAGCTCGTAATTTTCGGTGGTGCGTGCGAGGTCCTCGCGCACCGTCTGTAGCGCAACGGCGACCACCTGCCTTGAGAGCGCCTCGTCGATCGGTGACAGCCGGTCGAGCCCCAACCGCCCGATAACCCAGCGCAGCGTCGTGCCCTGAACGATCAGCGTGAAAAGCGTGAAACCTGTCGCGAGGATGCCGACCACGCGCTGAATCCCGTCTGGCACACGGAAGCTTTCGGTGACCGCAAGAGCGAGAGCCAAAGTGACCGCGCCCCGCAAACCGCCCCAGAGGATTGCAACACGATAAGGTCGTTCAACAGAGGGCGAGAACTTCAGCGCGCTCAGCAGTGGCAAAAGCCCAAAAAGGATCGCAACACGCGCAGCAATAGCAGCAAGGATCACCACGCCGACCAACATGAAGTCAGCGACGCGCACCTCCTCCAGAAGCCGCGGGATCAGCAATGCCGCAAGGATAAAGATGAGCGCCCCGGCCCAATGCGCCAGAACGTCCCAAAGCTCGCGCAGTTTCGCCCAAGCCTGCGGTTGCAGACGTCCGGGACCAGTCAGGTTGAGCGTCAGCCCAGCAGCCACCACCGCAATCACGCCAGAAGCCCCGACACTTTGTTCCGCGCCGATATAAGCAAGGTAAGGCAGTGCAACCGAGATCGAGATCTGCGCAAGCTCGTGCCGACGGAACATGGCCATGAACCACAAAGCAATCCGCGCGGCCAACCACCCCGTCAGCGCACCACCGACAATCAAAAGCGGAAAGCGGGCAAGCGCGTCTGCGAGGCTTGGGTCTGGCACACCCAGCATCACGAACCCCATAAACAAACCAAATAAAGCGATGGCTGCGGCGTCGTTGAGCAAACTCTCGCCCTCGATGATCCGGGCAAGCCGACGCGGCGCCGAGATCGACCGGAAGATAGAGACCACGGCCGAAGGATCGGTTGTCGACACGATTGCGCCGATCAATAAGCAGGCTGCGAGCGGCAGCGTGCTGGCCCATGACAGGGCATAGCCGACGCTGAGTGTGGCGACGACAACGGCGACGACGGCGAGCACAAGAATAGGCACCCAGTCTTCAAGCATCCGGCGCAGGTTCATCCCCAGTGTTGCCTGAAACAGCAGTGTCGGCAGGAAGATGTAAAGAAAGACATTGGACCGGATTGGCAGGCCGAGGATCGCCTCGGCCACCGGGTTGAGCGCGTCGGTGAATTCAGTCCGCAAGAAAAATATCGCGCCGACACCGATCAGAATACCGATGGCCGCCAAGATCACACTGTATGGCAGGCGCAGTCTTGCTGCCAACGGCTCCGCCACCCCGATCACGAGGAACAGCGATGCGATGACAGTCGTGATCAGAACAATGTCCATGTTATTGAAATAACATAATGACCGTTGGCCGCACCGAGAAAACGCCCCTGACGGGCGAGACCGGCGCGAATTCTAAATGTGGTGCGGGAAAAGCGTGCGAGAAGGCAGTGTGCCTCTCGCAATTGCCTTCAATTCAGCCCTTGCGGTTTTTCCGCGCAGCATAGCGGCGGTCCCGCTCTGCCTTGCGCTCTGCTTCATGCGCTGCGGTTTTTGCAATCACTTGCTCGGCAGTCTCGACCCGTTCCGCCGCGCGAACTGCGGCTTGCTCTTGCGCATGCGCAGCGTCTTCGGATTGCTGGCGCGCAAGCTCTTCTTTTTGCTCAAGCAGCTGTGCCGCCTTGGCCTCTTGCTTGGCTTTGCGGGCAATAGCCGCTTCATCTCTTTTCGCGCGCTTTGCCAGTCTCTCTGGATCAGCCGCTGCGGCTTTGAAACGTTCAAGCCTGCTCTGTTTGGCTTCAGACGCACTCTTGATGCGCCCATCAAGGCGGTCCCGATCGGAATTCTTCATATTTCTTTTTGGCTCACATCTGTGTGGTTCAAGGGCTCGGCGAATTTCACGCCGTATGGAAAGGTGATTGTTGGTGCATTCTTCTGGCACGCCGAAAGGATCGCCAACAAACTCACATGATTATTTGTCAAAGTGGATCGACTGCGCGCTGTTTGTGATGGCCGGGCGTTTCGCCGGATCCATCAAGAGAGCAATACGCAAGAACCGCAGTAACCGCTGTATTTCAAGCAAAACGGGCGCATCGTTTCCAACCCGCCCGTCAAAGACTTTTGTTTTGCCCCTTTTCAGGGACCGGTCTTATGCCAAGACGATATTGGCTGCGCTTTCGCGACCATCGCGGCCGGACTCGATATCGAAAGTGACTTTTTGGTCATCATTCAGGCTGGTCAGGCCAGCGCGCTCAAGTGCGGAGATATGCACAAACACATCCTTGCTACCGCCTTCAGGGGCGATAAATCCAAAACCTTTAGTAGAATTAAACCATTTTACGGTGCCATTGGCCATCGTATTGTTCCTTTTTTGTTCTGCCCGCGAAATGCGGCAGATTGGCTAGGTCAGTGCAAGATCGAAACACTGGACCACAAGGAGCAGGTTAGACGATAGAGGTAACGCAACACCTGTCGCCTAGACCGTTACGCGCAACTAAGCAAGCTTTATTCCTTGCCGCCAATTTTGAGATGTAACTGATGATCGAACGCAAGATGCCCTTCGCGGGTCATGGTTTTGGAATTTCTGAACAGTCGCTGTTCAACAAATACCACGCTTTGCCGACAATAATCTCGTCCTATCGTATGGCGAAGGAACGGGCGAAACCCCTACCGTCAAGGCTTTCTAGCGATATCAAAGGGTTGGATGGTGCTGTGAGAGAGGATTGAACTCTCGACCTCACCCTTACCAAGGGTGTGCTCTGCCACTGAGCTACCACAGCATCCGTGGATCGGGGAATTAGACGCAATCGCCCTTTGGTGCAAGCCCTCTCTGGACGGTTTTTGCGTGTATTGATAAGACCGCCCTCATGAGCGACAAAGACAGCAAGCCCAAAGCGGACAAGACCGCCAAAACCCGTGAAGATCGGCTGAAGGCGGCGTTGAAGGCCAATATGGCCAAGCGCAAGGCGCAAGCACGCGCGCGGGCGGTGGCCCCGCCCGCAGAAAAGAAAGAGTAGGCAGGCATGGATTCCATCGTTGTCACCGGCGGCACGCCGCTCAATGGCAAAATCGCAATTGCGGGGGCCAAGAATGCGGCCCTGACGTTAATGCCTGCGACGTTGTTGTCGGAAGAGCCTTTGACCCTGACCAATGCACCCCGCCTGTCGGATATCGCGACGATGACCGCGCTGCTGCGATCGCTGGGCGTTGAGGTAACGTCGATGCAGGATGGCAAAGTGCAGGTGCTGTCCAGCCACGCCATGACATCGACCACGGCGGATTATGAGATCGTGCGCAAGATGCGCGCCTCGAACCTTGTGCTGGGCCCCCTTCTCGCGCGGCATCATCAGGCTGTGGTGTCCCTGCCCGGTGGTTGCGCCATTGGGGCCCGTCCGATGGATATTCACGTCACAGCGCTTGAGGCGATGGGGGCGGAGATTGAACTGAAAGACGGCTATCTGCATGCCAAGGCCCCCGGCGGGTTGAAGGGCGCGCGGGTGCCTTTGCGCTTTGCCTCTGTGGGGGCGACAGAGAATGTGCTGATGGCGGCGACTTTGGCCAAAGGCACGACCGTGATTGAGAATGCGGCGCGTGAACCTGAGATTGTTGATTTGGCGAAATGTTTGCGCAGCATGGGCGCGCATATTGAGGGTGAAGGCACCAGCACGATTACCATTGAAGGTGTTGATCGCCTCGGTGCTGCGACCCATCCCGTTGTGACAGACCGGATTGAACTTGGCACCTATATGCTGGCCCCAGTCTTTGCCGGTGGTGAGGTGGAGTGTCTGGGCGGGCGTCTTGATCTGGTAGGGTCGTTTGTTGAAAAACTGGACGCCGCTGGTGTGGATGTGACCGAAACGAAAGATGGTTTGAAGGTCAAGCGCCGCACCGATCGTGCGATGGCGGTTGATGTCACCACCGAAGTTTTCCCCGGTTTTCCAACCGATTTACAGGCCCAGATGATGGCGATGCTCTGCACCGCTGACGGGACATCAGTGCTGGAGGAAAAGATTTTCGAGAACCGCTTTATGCATGCGCCGGAATTGATCCGCATGGGTGCGGATATCGAGGTGCATGGCGGTGTCGCGACGGTCCGCGGTGTGGACCGCTTGAAAGGTGCGCCTGTGATGGCGACCGATCTGCGCGCCTCGGTGTCCTTGATTCTCGCCGGTCTGGCCGCAGAGGGCGAAACGACCGTGAGCCGGATTTACCACCTTGATCGCGGGTATGAGCACATCGAAGAAAAGCTGCGCGGTGTAGGCGCACAGATTGAACGGGTGTCGGCATGAGCGAAGATGCAACATTTGAGGATGGGCGCGAGGCGCCGTTGCGCCTGAAGGCGCTGGATGCCGAGGATCTGGCTGTGATCGCGGCCCTCGTGCAGGATGCGGTTTTTCCAGCGGCCGAAATGAAATGGGATCGCAAGGCCCGCCGCTTTGCGATTTTGCTCAATCGTTTCCGCTGGGAGGATGCACCCAAGGCCGAGGCGCGCAAGCGCAGCTATGAGCGGGTGCAGACGGTTCTGGCGGTCGAGGATGTGGTCAAGGTGCAAAGCCAAGGCATCGATAAAGCCGATACGGATATGGTTTATTCGCTGTTGTCGCTTGCGTTTTTGCCCGGTGAGGATGGCACAGGCCGTGTGGAATTGACCCTTGCAGGCGATGGCGCGATCGCGTTGGAGGTCGAGGCCTTGGAGGTTGTGTTACGCGATGTGACGCGGCCCTATGTGGCCCCATCCAACAAAGCACCCTCGCATCCTGAATAAAACACTCCCAAGTGACCATTGAAGCACCTTGCCTGCCCCGCTATGTCGTGGCCCTGCAAGGAGTGATGTGATGCCACAGTTTCTATCCACAACCGACACCGATTTTGAAGCCCGCTTTACCGCCCTTTTGGGGGCAAAGCGCGAGGATAGCCCGGATGTCGATCATATCGTGGCGGAAATTATCGCAGATGTCCGTGCGCGCGGTGATCAGGCGGTGCTGGAACTGACCGCGAAATTTGACCGGCTGGAGCTGACAGCGCAGACGATGCGCTTTAGTGCCGATGAGATTGAAGCGGAATGTGCCAAGGTGGATGACGCGGATCGCGCGGCACTGCAACTCGCCGCAGAACGCATCCGCGCCTATCACAGTCGCCAGATGCCTGATGATGCGCTGTGGACCGACCCTGACGGAGCGACCCTTGGCTGGCGTTGGACCCCTGTTTCTGCTGCGGGGCTTTATGTGCCGGGTGGATTGGCGTCGTACCCGTCCTCGGTTTTGATGAACGCGATTCCGGCCAAAGTGGCGGGCGTGGAGCGCCTTGCCATCGTGGTCCCAACGCCGGATGGTATCACCAATCCGCTGGTGCTGATGGCCGCCCGCATTGCCGGTGTGGACGAGATTTACCGCATTGGCGGCGCGCAAGCGATTGCCGCCCTTGCCTATGGAACCGACACGATTGCGCCCGTGGATAAGATCACAGGGCCGGGCAATGCCTTTGTTGCCGCCGCCAAGCGCCGTGTGTTTGGCAAGGTGGGCATTGATATGATCGCAGGCCCCTCCGAGATTTTGGTGATTGCCGATAAGGACAATGATCCTGACTGGATCGCGCTTGATCTGTTGAGCCAAGCCGAACACGACGAAAGCGCGCAGTCGATTCTCATCACTGATGATGCGGCTTTTGGGCAGGCTGTCGCAGCGGCGGTCGATAAGCGGCTTGAGACATTGGAGCGCCGTGCGATTGCGGGCGCAAGCTGGCGTGATTTTGGTGCGGTGATTACCGTGAAGGATTTTGATGAGGCTGTCGTCCTGTCAGACCGGATCGCACCCGAGCACCTTGAGTTGTGTACTGCCGACGCCGATGCGCTCAGCGAAAAGATCACCCACGCGGGGGCGATCTTTATCGGGGGTTGGACACCCGAGGCGATTGGTGACTACATTGGTGGTCCCAATCACGTGTTGCCGACGGCCCGGTCCGCACGGTTCTCAAGCGGATTATCGGTTATGGACTTTATCAAACGCACGACCTTGTCCCGCATGACACCAGACGCGCTTGCCGCGATTGGCCCTGCGGCGGAACGGTTGGCTATATCGGAAAGCCTTGAGGCGCATGGTCTATCCGTGCGCGCGCGGCTTGACCGCCTGAATAGGGGCAAGCCATGAGCAAGATCACCCATATCGAGATTGACGACCACAATCTGCCGCCCCCCACGCCTGAGATTGATCAGGAACGCAAAGTGGCGATGTTCGATCTGTTGGAGGACAACAGTTTCGCGCTGCCTGCCCGTGAAGGACGCGAGGTGCCACCCGGCCCCTACAAGCTTGGGCTTTCCATCAAAGAACGCCGGCTTGTCTTTGATATCACACAAGAAGATGACACCCCCGCCGGTGAATTCCACCTCTCGCTTGGTCCGTTCCGGCAGGTTGTGAAGGATTACTTCCAGATCTGCGAAAGCTATTTCGACGCGGTCAAAACCCTGCCCCCCAGCCAGATCGAGACGATCGACATGGCCCGCCGCGGCATTCACAATGAAGGCGCGCGGGTGTTGCAGGAACGGCTGGAAGGAAAAGCCGACGTAGATACCGACACCGCCCGCCGCCTGTTCACTCTGATTTGCGTGCTGCACTTTGGGGGCTAGGTGATGGCGCAGGACGGCACATATGAGGCCCTACCACAGTCGGTGCTGTTTTGCTGTGACCACAATTCTGTCCGCTCGCCCATGGCCGAAGGGATCATGAAGAAGCTTTATGGCAAGCAGTGCTATATCCAATCGGTTGGCGTGAAGAATGATCTTGAAATAGATGGTTTCGCGGTCGCGGTCTGTGCGGAAATGGGCGTTGAGCTTTCCCGCCACCGGTCGCGTTCGTTTGATGAAATGGAAGACTGGGGTGACGATTTGTCGTCTTTTGATCTTGTATTGGCCCTGTCGCCTGCCAGCCAGCGGCGCGCGCTGGACCTGACGCGGTTTTATCATCTGGATGTAGAATACTGGCCGATCCTTGATCCCACAGGTCTTGGGGACAACCGCGAGGCCCGCCTTGCCCTCTACCGACAGGCCCGTGACCAGATCAGGGACCGCCTGATCGCCCGTTGGGGCCCCGGGATTGCGCAAGAGGACGACTAAGTCGGGCAAAAAGTGCAGCGACAGAGGCGCTTGCGCGATTAACGCTTGAAAAACCGCCCATTCGGGCGCATGTAAGCGCCGTCTGCAACAAGCAGATGACAGATATAGGAGATCACATGGCCAAGGAAGAACTGCTCGAATTCCCAGGTGTCGTGAAAGAACTTCTGCCAAACGCGACGTTTCGGGTCGAGCTGGAAAACGGCCATGAGATTATCGCGCATACGGCAGGAAAGATGCGTAAAAACCGCATCCGTGTTCTGGCTGGCGACAAGGTACAGGTCGAGATGACACCGTACGATCTGACCAAAGGTCGGATTAACTATCGCTTTAAATAGCGTGAAGCGCAGCTTCGCGCGGCGCGGGAAGGGATTTGCCAATGGCAAATCACAGCCGCGCTGGTGGATGTTGATAAATGACCACCCTGCCCCCAAACCCTGCATTGAAGCTTGTTCTCGGCTCCGGTTCACCCCGGAGGCTGGAACTATTGGCGCAGCTTGGTCTGACGCCCAGTGCTGTGCGTGCGCCTGACATTGATGAAGATGTACGCAAAGGCGAATTGCCCCGCGATTATGTGAACCGCATCGCTGCCGAGAAGGTAGCGGCCGTGGATGCCGCCGATGATGAGGTCGTGCTCTGTGCCGATACCACGGTGGCGCTGGGACGGCGGATCATGGGCAAACCTGCGGATGCGGCTGAGGCGGCAGAATTTCTTTTTGCGCTGTCGGGCCGTCGCCATAAGGTGATTACGGCCTTGGCTGTGAAACGCGGTGCGCAGGTCTGGACCAAGGATGTGCAAAGCACGGTGGCGTTCAAGCAGTTGTCGGATACCGAAGTGAACGCCTATCTGGCGTCAGATGATTGGCGCGGCAAGGCGGGTGGCTATGCCATCCAAGGGCCAGCGGGCGCGTTTATTCCTTGGATCAACGGATCTTATACAGGCATTGTCGGCCTGCCGCTGACGGAAACCGCAGGTCTGCTGACGGCGGCTGGTGTGGTTCTTTATGGAGGTGGCGCATGAAGGGCCGCATGATTGTTCTGGACCATATCGGCGAGATTGAGGCGGCGGCCTACCTCGTGGATGGCAAGCTGGATGATATCTTGATTGATCACGAAGACGCCCCGCGCCCCGGTGCGATTTTCCGTGCGATCTGTGATCGACCCATCAAAGGCCAAGGCGGCATGATGCTGCGTCTGCCTGAGGGTGAGACTGCATTTTTGCGCCAAGGCAAGGGGCTCAAACCCGGTCAGGCGATGTTGGTGCAGGTCACGGGGATTCCAGAGGACGGCAAGGCGATCCCTGTCACCGACCGTGTATTGTTCAAAAGCCGCTATGCGATTGTCACGCCGGGCAAACCGGGGTTGAATATCTCGCGCCAGATTACGGATGAAGATGTGCGCGATGCGCTTTTGGCGGTCGCGCATGAGGTCTTTGACAGCCCGCATGGATTGATTCTGCGCTCGTCCTGTGAAGGGGCCGATGAGGCCGAGATTGGCGATGATATTCTAGCGATGGTGGCTTTGGCCGATGCGGTGCTGGCCGATGCCGAAGGGAGCGACCCAGAGGCGCTGACCGAAGGCGACGGCCCGCACACGGTAGCGTGGCGCGAATGGACCGGTGCGGCCGAGGTTGTGACCCGTGCAGGATCATTCGCCGATTTGGGCGTACTGGATCAGGTGGTCGCACTTGGCCAGTCAGAGGTCGCTTTGGGCGAAGGCTCTATGTATGTGGAACCCACCCGCGCGCTGGTGGCGGTGGATGTGAATACTGGCAACGATACCTCCCCTGCGGCGGCGCTGAAGGCGAATTTGGCGGCGGCGCGGGCTTTGCCACGTGCCTTGCGTCTGCGTGGATTGGCAGGGCAGATTTCGGTGGATTTCGTGTCCATGTCAAAGGCGCACCGCAAACAGGTGGAACAATCGCTGCGCGCGTCTTTCAAGGCCGACCCGATCGAGACATCACTGGTGGGCTGGACCCCGATGGGGCTGTTTGAATTGCAGCGCAAACGCGAACGCCCGCCTTTTCCCAAACACCTGTTCAAGGACATCTGATGCCCTGCCCGATCTGTGACAAACCCACCGAGACCGATTTCCGCCCGTTCTGTTCAAAACGCTGCGCGGATATTGATTTGGCCAAGTGGTTTTCGGGCTCTTATGCCATTCCGGCGGACAATCCGGAGGACTTGGAAGAGCTTGAACAGCAGTTGGAACAGGTTGAAAGGCAGAAACCGCATTAACGGACGGTTTTTCAGACAGTTCCCTCTGGACACCCCCATTTCCCGCGTCTAAAACCGCGCTACCCGACGATGGCGCTTGCGCCTCCGTCCGGTGCCCAGGTAGCTCAGAGGGTAGAGCAGTGGATTGAAAATCCTCGTGTCGGTGGTTCGATGTTTTCGAACGTAGATTGATGGGCGTCTCGTCAAAGTGTTTTTTGAAGGCGCGGTGAATCCTTCCGGCGAGGCATAGCCATAGCGACGGGCAACCGCATCCACTCGGTGGCCATTCGAGATATCTTGTCGGGCGAGAATGAGCCGCCACCGGCGCAAGTAGGCCGCAGGCGGTTCGCCGACAGATGCCAGAAACATCTCGGCCAAAGCGACTGAGCGAAGAGACCTGCGACTTGCGCGAGGTCCTCCTTGCCCTAATCTGCAGCACGGCTGATCATGGATCGCTACGGCTAGCGCGGCTGAGCCGCGGATCGGACAAACCCGCCAAAAGGCCAGGTTCTGTTGACCCCGTCTCGATTTGCCTGCGCAACATGCGAACGACCAAGACCTCGCCCAACCGGCTGAGCACAGTATCGACCCCGCAGCGCTGCCCCGATAGTTCCGACTGCATCAACATTACAAGGCCGATGCTCTCTGGATCTGCTGACAGATCTATCTCCATCATCGTCGGAAGCGCGGCCAGCAAGGGGTTCGACAGCCCGCTCCAATCGACATTTGCAGAGAACAGAACACGATCCTCTGACACATCGAAACGGGCGTCACCCGTTCGAAAACACATCCTTTGAGGCACCCCACCCGCGTCTTGCAAGACGATAAGTGTTGCGTCCTTGAGCGGGGCCGGCTGCACGACCAGCCGAAACCTGTCCATCAGTGTGGTTAATCTATCAAATCGGTCCATATCGGTGTTATGGTTTGGTTTCAAGATTTCACAAACCAAAACTGCGATAGATCATCACCTCATAGGGGAAATATCAAACAGAGAATTCATGCTTATTCCCCGTCAAAAGACCCCCGACCTAAAGCTGCCAACACTCGATCATGGTGTTTTCGATTTGTCCGCAGAGCAGTCCAAGCGCGGTACCGTAATCTGCTTTTATCGCGGGCTGCACTGTCCGATCTGAGCGACCTATCTGACCGAGTTTCAAAAGCGGGTCGCCGACTTTAGTGAACGCGGCGTGACAACCATCGCAATCAGCTCGGATGGTGAAGAACGGACCCGCGCGATGGCCGAAAAAATCGGGGCCGACACCCTGCGGTTTGCGTATGATTTGCCACTTGCAGAGGCACGGAAATGGGGCCTCTATATTTCGACATCGCGCGGCAAGACCTCGATTGGCATCGAAGAACCCGCCCTGTTTTCCGAACCGGGCTGTTCATGGTGACACTGGTTCAAGGCCTTTATTATGGCTCGGTCCAGACGATGCCTTTCGTCAGACCGCATTTCTCGGAGTTGGTTGGTGCGCTGATTTCGCGATCAAGAACAACTTCATCACCGCACGCAAAGAACATACCGGCGACGTCAGATTCGCCGTATGGCGATCAGGAAACGTTGTTTCGCTGTATCGCTGACCGACCAGGAGAACGCGGCTCTGCTGGGCCGCGATTTCCGGTAAACGCTCGTGGCCGCATCATCAGACAGCACAGCTACGACATCGGCCAGGTCACGCCCTTGCCGCGCATTGCCGCTTGCATAATTGTCGAGGTGAAGGGCATTAATGCCGATTCTCAGGCTGATATCAGATCGCATTGGCGATTGCGGCTACGGTCGGTCTTGGCGAGGGCGAGGCTTCTCCGGCACTGACCTGTGCGTCTGGCTGGTAGCAGCGCCAACCGATATTGGGCACATTGTCGAACCGGATGACCGGATAGCTGTCCCAGTCACGCGATTGGATGCCGTCGCGGTCCCACGTGACTTGCTCGTAAATTGCCCAACTCGCGGCCTGAAGCAACCCGCCTTCAAGCTGGGCTGTCAGCCCGTCTGCATCAACGATCCGGCCAGCGTCAGCCACGATAAGGGCGTGCAACAGACGTATCTCCGCACGATCATTTACTTCAAGCTCTATCGAGATACCGACGCGGGTCATTTTGTTTTTGTATTGCGCATAAGCAATACCGCGCCCGCAACCGTCCGCCACAGGCGCACGCCTGTCCAACTGTCGTTCCAGCTCATCCAGGAACAGCCACTGCACGTGGGTCTTCAAGATGGGCGCGACGAAATGCAATGGCTGGTATGGAATTGTGGCGCGCAAGTTCATCCATGAAGCTTTCCAGCGCAAAGATGTTTGCGGCGGCCCCAAGGCACCGCATGGCCGAGGTGCGGTGCGGCAGGTCAGTCACCAGGTTTTTGACCAGACGGGTGTCGCAGAATGTATAGGCAGGTTCGAGATTGCGATGCATTCCTGCATGGTTGCCGAGGTTTGGCACCGCCGTGATAGGGCCGATCGGGTCCTCCCGATAATGATTTGCAAGCAGGCGCGCAGGACCGCTTCGGTTGGGTCCGGGGCGGGGGCGACCGCGATGGGTGTCACTAAAGACGTCGGCCGAATATTTTGTGATCTTGCCGCCCTCCACGTGCGCCGCATGATCTACCGCCATTGCCGGGGCAAGAGGCTCCCACGCGTGTTCGTCTTCGCGGCTCCATTTGAGCATGACAGGTGTGTTAGGCAGCGCCATTGCAAGCAGGCATGCCTCGAAGGCTGCATCATCGGCACCGCTATGGCCGTAGCACCCTGAGCCGGGAACATGCGTGATCTCGACCTGCTCCAGATGAAGCCCAAGACTGTCGGCAATGCTGTCGCGCAGCGGATAGATGCCCTGGCTATGGGTGTGCAGTTCAAGTTTTCCATCTGTCCACTGCGCGAGGGCTGCCGAAGGCGCAAGTGAGCCGTGCATCTGATAGGGGCGCTCGAAGCGCGCGCTGTGATCGGGATTTGGATCGATGTCGGGTATCTGTGCCGACGTGGGGGTGCCATCAACAACCAGAAATCTCTGGGCATTTGCGGCACAAAGCTGATCAAAGACGTCCGCCTCAGACAGGCCTGTCCCCAATCGTCCCAATCACATGCGCCCGACAGTTTGGTTGCGGCCTTGACGACAGGCCATTCCTTGGGCCCCGCAATCGACAGGAAGCTTCCATCCCGGACGATTGAGAACCCCGCCGCTTCAAGCGCCTCGAAGGTTTTCGCATTGATGTCCCGAAGGGTCGCGCGGGCGTGTGGCGGTCGGATGACGCGGGCGTGCACCATACCGGGGCGATTGAGGTCCTGGACATAGGTGAACGCGCCTTGCACCATATCTCTGATCCCGCGCATTGCGGGTCTGGGCAGGGTGTTTTGTACCATGGGGGCCAGCGGCCGGTTCAGTTCAACCGGCGTGTCCGGCGCAACACCGTCGATCAGATCAATCAGGTCTATCCGGTGATTTGTTCCGCTCAGCGACAGGATGCCATCATGCAACTGCCAGTCAGCGGCGGCTCCGCCGACCTGCGCTAAGGCTGTCATCAGCAGACGCTCGCGCAATGTGATCGCCGCACAGCGCAAGGCATGTCCCGATTGCTCAATCGAATTGCTGCCCGAGGTGATCCCCTCGTCCGGAGCATGACCGGTGCGCACGGGAGCGATGTCGATCCGGTACCATGGGATTGTCAGTTCCTCATGGGCGATTTGGATCAACGCGGTGGATATCCGTTGGCCGATATCGACCTTGCCGGTGTGGATCACAAGCTGGCCGTCCTGCGCCGTGATCCAGTCGGCAATCAACGGGTGCGCGACAAGGCTCATTGGGCCGATGCCTGCTGAACGGCGCGCAAGACTCTTGGATGTGACCCGCAGCGGCACAGGTGCGGGGTCAGGGCTTGGGTCACTGTCTCGGTATCAGGTGTCGGGACGCGAGAGAGAAGCGCGGTCGTGGCAACCACAAGACCTGCCGTGCAATACCCGCACTGCGCCGCGGATGTTGCGATGAACGCCTCTTGAACGCGGCGACCGAGTTCGCTGTCTGATATACCTTCTATTGTCGTGATTTCTTTGTCCTCGAAGGCCTCGGCAGCGCTCACGCAAGACAGAACTGGCTGACCATCCACAAGCACCGCGCAGGCCCCGCATTGTTCCAATCCGCAGCCCAGCTTGGTGCCCTTGAGCCCCAATTCGTCCCGCAGCACATAGATCAACGGCGTATCGGCCTCTGACGTGATCTCATGTGTCTTTCCGTTGATGGTCAGTGACAGGGTCACGGCGCGATGCGTTCCCAGTCTATGTGGACATCGACATCTGCGGATTTGAACAGGTTCATCACCGGGCAGCGATATTCGACATTCCTGGTCAGACGCTCGAAGCGGTCTTGCGTCTCGTCCGTGTGCACGCGGACCTTCAGTTTGACCCAGTTGAAGTAAGGCCGCACGCCCTGAACGCCGCGACTGCCGCGCTGGTCCACTTCACCATCGGCTTCCATATCCACGGCCGTATAGGAGAACTGCATCGCCTCAGCGCAGCGGTTGATAATCACGCCTTCGCAGCCCAGCAAGGACGACAGCGTCATCTCCAGCGGGGTTGGCCCTGTGTTGGACTCTTTCTCGTCGGTGATCACCACATGGTCGCGCACCATCATGACGGACCGGGTCGATGCCTCGTTGCGCGCGCTCACCCGGCGGATGCCAAGGGCTTTCTTGTTCGGATCCACGCTGGGGGCGAGAAGGTCAGGGTCGTTCATAGGGTCATCTCCAGAATTTCGAGGCCATTGTTGCGGTCAAGCAGGTAGATCCGTCCTGCATCATCCACGTCTACGTCGTTGGATTGGGGGGGTGTCCCATCTGCACCGGGCACCATGTAATGCGCGACCTCGACCGGCAGGTAGGGATCGGCCACATCCAGCACGCGGAAGCCGCCCGCGAACCAGGCTGCATAAATCAATGTGCTGTCGAGTTTTTCGCGAAACTGATGCCTGCCAAAGCGCGCCACTCCGGATCGCCAACCTGGGGCAGGCGCGTTCCGACAGATCCTGTGCCGCAATCGGCTCCATATTGTTGAGGTCGGTCACATCCATCACCCAGATGTTGCCGTGCAGCCGACCGAGGCTGTGGTGGCGTGCTCCTCGTCAATGGCGATGGCAAAGCGTTTGCCGTCGACGGTGTGTTGCAGAGGCATGACCGTGTGGGTCGGCTCGGGAATGGCTTCGGGAAAGCGGTAACTCCCCTTGACGGTCGGGTTGGTGATGTCGCTGGCGTCCAGCACGCGAAACCCCGCGTTCCAGACCGCAGCCCACAGTTCGTCCCCGCACCGCATAGCGTGGTGCAGGCGTGTGCCGTACCCGGTCCAAGTCGGAGTTTCGCCACCCGCGATATGTTGGCCCGGCATGTGCCAACGCGATACTTCGGTGGGGTTGGCGGGGTCCGCAAGATCGTAGATGACGAGGATGTTGCCGACATAGCCCTCCATCTCGGTGGAGATATAGGCGTAGTTCTCGTCCATATCGAAACGGTGCACGCCGAACCCGTGAGTTCTGACATAAGACAGCAATCTGGGAGCGGTCTTGTCCGAGATATCCCACACACGGAAACCGCCATCATCGTAGCCGCGCTTTACAGCGTCCTCCAGTTCGGAGATTTGGGACGGCTTGATGCTCAGGCTTTCGGCGATCTGTTCATCTGACAGGCCGTCTGCCCGCAATCCCGCGATCTTGTCGCCTTTGCGCAGGAAGTGCCGTTTGGCTTGTTCGACATTGGTAATCATGATGTCGCCCATGCGACGCGCACCTTGTGGGTATGGGACCAGTGGTCGGGCGGCTCGATATGGGACACGACGGTCGGGTTTGCCGGGTCGCTCACTCAATGATGGAGGTGCCCATCGGCGGATCCATGTGCCCGACATAGGCGTAACCCTCCTGGACCACGACCTGCCCGCCCCCGGCGATATCCAGATGTCCGAGGCGGCGGATATTGCGTTCCAGTTCCCACTCCAGTTCGCGTTTCATTCGGCCGGTACCTCCGTTAGACGTTTGCGCCGCATGCCAAAGACAATGGGCAAGATGATCGATGCGGCAAAGGCCACCCAAAGGATGTTGCCCAGCGTTGAAGAGAAAAGCACCATGATGTCGCCGTCGGACTTCTTGAGTGACCACAAGAAGTACCTCTCCAAAAAGCGGGCCAAGGATCACCCCGATCAGAATGGCGGCCACGTGGTAGCCGGTGCGACGGGCGATATAGCCCAGCACCCCAAAACCAAGCGCGAGGTACATGTCGAACATGTATTCGCGCGGCACGAAGCCCCCCACGAGGGTGAAGCTGATGATCATCGGCGCCAGATAGATGGGAGGACCATGGTCATGGCTCGTGTAACGGCTCAGCGGCAGGATCGTGAAGACCATCACGACGTAACTGACCGCCATGGCCATGAACATGCCATAGCCGACCTTTGGTTCGTCCTCGAACAGGGAAGGGCCAAAGCTGACACCGTGGAATTGCATCACCACCAGCATGATCGCTGCGGTCGCACCGCCCGGTATGCCAAGCACCAGCAGCGGTACCAAAGTGCCGGAGGTTACGCCGTTATTGGCGGATTCTGGCGCGATCAGACCTTCCGGGTGCCCTGTTCCATAAAGCTCGGGTGGTTGGAAAAGCTGCGTGATTGCTGATAAGCGACAATGCTGGCGATTGACGCGCCCGCGCCGAGAATGACCCCATGACCAAGCCGATGATTGATGTCCAGACAATGTGCCACCACCGTTTCAGGGCAATTGACACACCTTCGAACGTGTCGTGCCAGCTATGGCCTTCTTTGTCTCGCCATCGTGGTTAATGATCACGCGTTTTTCGATGATGACAAAGGCTTCGACACCGGGCAACAGGCCAACCAGCGCCCGGATCAATGGAACACTGTCATACAGCTCGAGAAAGCCGAATGTGGCGCGCGGCGTGGCATAGACGACATCGGTGCCGATGGAGCCGATCATCAGGCCCAGAAAACCGGCAATCAATCCTTTGACCATGTCCTGTGCCGCAATCGATGCGATCAGCGAAATGCCGAACAGCATGACGACGATCATCTCGACCGAATGCATATAAAACCCGACCCGCGCGAGGAGTGGCATGGTGGCGAGCGCGATCAACGTCGTTAGCAGGCCGCCGATGCACGACGCCACAAAGG
>CALNYU010000002.1:0-351147 GCA_942490805.1 uncultured Alphaproteobacteria bacterium
TAATAAGTATCGTCACGCGTTTTGTAGACGGTAAATGGTGGATCAAATGGTCAAGAAGTTTCTAGTCGGCGTCATCACAGCAGTTGCACTCACCGCATCAGCCGCAAGCGCAGCGACGCTCAGCCTACAAGGCGCAGGGTATCAGTCGCACACTGTGACAAACAACGATGTATTGGGTGGGCTGAACAACACTTCAATAACGATGATAGATGGCGCTGCGAAATCCGCGTCGAACGGGTTGTTCCTTGATATCATTGGTGATGCAGCAAAAATCACTTACACCTATCTGGGCGCCGAAGCTGGCAACAGCAACTACGCTGCCGTTGGTGGAACTCCAGTGTTCGATAACCGCGGCCCGACCTATACCGCGACAAACGCGACCACTACCGTGATGCAGTCTGTGAGCGGCTTCCTGGACTTTGCATTCGGAACATACGCTCCGCGTTGGGCGACCGGTGTGTTCAATAACAATGGTGTAGCAGATGAAGCGACCCGCCATTATGCGATGGGTTTTGTAGCGATCAGCGCAAACGCATTTTACGTGCTTTTCGACGACATTGCACGTGGCGACAAGGACTTTGACGATATAGTCATGCGCATCGATGTGGCAGCGGTCCCTCTGCCCGCAGGAAGCCTGCTGTTGCTGTCTGCACTTGGCGGAGCGTTGGTTCTGCGCCGGCGCAAGGCCATCGCTGCCTAAGGACGCGACATCAACCAGAAAACGAAAAGCCGGCTCTGAGCCGGCTTTTTTGTTGTCCTGATCCAAAGCGGCAGAATTAGTAATAGGCACCCACGTTGCCAGATTCTTTGTCCAGATAGCGGCACTTGTTCAGCAGCACGCCCATCACATTTGTTTGCGACGCCAGATCCCGCTCACACACGTCGATTTCACCCAACGAGGTGGATTCAGCAGCGGCAACCAAAAGCACACAATCAACCTGACTCATAAAGGCCATTGTATCGTCACTGCTTAACATCGGCGGCATATCAAAGATCGTCAGATCCGGTGCGAACTGCTCTTCCATATCCGCCAAAGCGCGCCCCACTGTTGAACTCTGTAACAGCTCTGCGGGATTGCGCGTGCGCGCATAATTCAAACCGAACGCCAAGTTGGGGCGTGGGCGCTTCGCGATATCGGAAAATTCCGCCTCACCACCCAGCACGGTTGAAAAGCCCGTCTCACCAGACAGGCCAAAGATATTCGCCATCGACGGACGCCGCATATCCATTTCTGCGACGATCGTGAAAACCTCCGGTTGCTTGGCGAGCGAGAAGGCGAGGTTCATTGAGACCGTCGTTTTCCCGCAATCCGCGCTTGGCGAGGTAATCGCAAGGCGTCGCCATCCATTGACCCGCATCTCCTGCAGCACTTTGGTACGGAGTTTATCAAACGCAACAACGCCCTGATCAATCTGCGGTCCTGTCTCGAAGGTCACAATGCGATGCTTTGCCATTTGCTTGGCGGGGGGCGCAAAGGTGGCAAGCGGTTGCCAAATTGCGGCGCGGTCAGCCAAAGCGACATCATGTTCTTTGTTCAGCGCCCGGCGCCTGCTGGCGATATAGGATTGACGTTGGCTCGCCTTCGCGTCGCCTGTAATTTCGTCACGGGCAGCGCGTGCTTTTGCGATTGCGGCTTGTATCTTGTCCATCTTCTCTCGCCCTACCCTAGTCCAGACCGACGCGACGCAGCGCTTCATCAAAGATTGGCTGCAGCGGCTGGATATTCTCGTCAATGTACCAAATCGCAGCCGGAACCCCGACGAAGACGAGAGCCAAAGCCGCCAGAATGATCAGACGTCGCCGCCAAATCTGGCCCCGTGTCCGGATGTATGGCATCGTCATGAATGGCGTGATTTTCAGGCCCTCTACAATATCAACAGGGCGACGCACCGCTGTGTTCAACAACTCAAGCAGAACAATCAACCCAAAGCCCATGCCAAACCCCGCTGCGACACCGGTCGCGGCAATAAGCCGTCTGTTTGGTCGTGTCGGACTTGTTGGCGGAATGGCTTGTTCAATCACCGTGATACGCTGACCTTTGGACAAAGCTTCGATCGTATCACCGACTTCTGCAATGGCGCGGTTTTGCACCGCGCGGTCATATTGCATCCGCAAATTCTCAAAGTTCCGCTCAAGCGTCGCCAGCGTCAGGGCGTTGCCAGGTGTTGCGGCAATTGACGCCGACAGCATTTCCAAATTCTCTTGAATAAGCGCCTTTTGTTCGTCAATAAAAGCGATCTGCCCCTCAAGGTCTGCAAGCTGCAATGCAAAAGGTGTCAACGGCGCACCCTCGGTGTCAATTGACCCCGTGCTCGCAGCGGCCTGTTGCGCGGCGACAATTTTTTCAAGTGCAGCGACCTGTGCTCGCAGGATACCAATGCGGGGGTTGTCCGGCGAAAGCAGAGCCGAGGCTCTGGTCAACTCGTCCAGCAAGTCTTGCAATTCCGCTTCTTCAGGGGTGCGTGCGGCAACGCCAAGCAACCCGACCTCTCCGGTTTGTTCAAAAAGCTGCACCAAACGGTCGCGACGTTCACGCAGTTGGATCCGCTCGCGGTCAAGTTCCAGAATACGCTCTTGCGCCGCCGCTTGCTGTGATCTGCGGAATTCAAGGCTATCCGGCAGCGCCTCCAGATTGGCCTCCTGGAAGGCCAGAATCTGGCCGCGCATCTGGGATAGCTCTTGCTCTAACTGCTCTGTCTCTTGCGCAAAGAAGTCCAGCGTCTGCCCCGAGACCGTCGTGCGCATCTCGATATTTTCTTGCAAAATCAACGTGACAATTTCGTTTGCAACCGCGGCAGCGCGATTTGGCGACGGATCGTCGAAGCTGACGGTCACAATAATCGCCGCTGATCTGCCCCCCAGATCAACGTTGATCCGTTCACCCATGTCCTGCACTTTTTCATCAGGGCGCAAACGGTCCTCAGTGGCGTCGGTTTCGCTGTAGATGCCAAGGCGGTTCGCCATGTCGAGCAGGTTATCGCGGGTAAAAATCCGCTGCTGGATGATCTGCAACTGTTCTGCGGCATCGGTGCGAACGGTCGACGCGGCAAGTTCATCCGGGATCTGTTGGGATTCGACAACCAAACGTGCTTCGGCCACGTAAATTGGTTTCTGGGTCAGCGCGACCGTCAGCCCGACAGCTGTCCCGAGAGCCAGCAAGATCAGGAAATACGGAAACCGCCTCCAAAAGACTGCCAGATAAAATTTAAGATCCATCGTTTACCATTCACATTCGAGATCAGGACAAGGGAGCCGCCAATGGCCGCTACACCGCAGACACCCCACCGCCAAAAAAGACACCATCGTTGAGCACTTGTTTCACGATAACCTCGGTTACCTTATGTTTGTCTTCCGTATAGGCATAGAGCAGCGAAAAGTCACAGAGCTGGTTGATCAACCGCGGGACGCCACGCGTCTCTGTGTAGATCCGGCTACACGCGCCGGGACTAAATATCTTTTCCTTGGCGCCCGCAACTTTCAGCCTGTGATGTATGTATTCCGCGACAGTTTCGGCATCGAGCGTCGGCAAATGAAAGCTCGACGCGACCCGCTGCGCGAATTGCGTCAGATTGGGGTGGCGGACATTTTCGCGCAGCTCCGGCTGGCCAACCAGCACTAGCTGCAAAAGCTCGTCTTTGTTGGCGTTGATGTTCGTAAACATCCGCAGTTCTTCAAGCGATTCCCGGCTGAGGTTCTGTGCCTCATCAAAAATCAGCGCAACGCGGTGACCTTTAGCATAGGTCGCAATCAGGAATTCTTCAAACTGGCCAAAGAGCGCAACATAGTCAGCGCCCTGCGGAACCGGCTGACCGAGCGATTGCAAGACCCAGCGCAGCAACTCATCCCGCGTACCATGTGCGTTCGAGATCAAACCAACCACAAGATCATCGCCCAGTGATTTCAGCAGGTGATGCAGAAGCGTGGTTTTGCCAGCACCTACCTCGCCGGTAATCAGCGTGATCGGCGACCGCGTGACCAAGCCGAACTCGAACATCGCATAGGCCCGTTCATGCGCAGGTGACCAATAGATAAAGTCAGGGTCCGGCACCAAACTGAAGGGGCGTTCGCTCAACCCAAAATGGTTAAGGTAGATACTGATGGCTTGGTTCATTCAGACCCCGAAACAAAGTCACTCTTGTTGCAACTACACCCGAAACAAATACGATTCGGCACCTGATGATGTCTAAAGGAAAAGCTGTTTTCAGGCCACCAGAACCCTCAAACTACGGGCAACTGCCCCAAGGTAAAGCGATTCTGGCAACCCATTGGTTCCCGAGGCGAAACAATGACAAATTAATTGCAAAATCACCGCTCAAAATGTGAACACAATATTGGGAAGTATGGCAAAAAACGTTCTTTTTTGCGGCCAGAATATAAAGGATAGGTTCACGTCTAGTTTGATTCCTGCTACATTGATTGGGCCAGCGCACCGGCTGCCCGCCAGTTGATTTTTTGGGTAATTCGGTGCTGCAGAATGTGTCTTATTTTCTGGCGAGTGAATTTGGTGAACGAGTGAGCAATTAGATGTCGACAGAATATTCTGACGCAAGAAAACATGCAAAATCACGTCCGATCGGGCCGTCACTCCCGATCAAGGGCCCCTACGAACTGGGCCTTAAGCGGGCATTTGACTTCCTCTGCGTGCTTGCAGCAATCCCCTTTGTGTTGCCACTTATTGGTGTGCTGGCGCTGATGGTGGCGCGTGATGGTGGCCCTGCCTTCTATCGTCAGGATCGCGTTGGTCGGAACGGCCGCATTTACAGCATCTTGAAGCTGCGCACCATGGTCGTAGACGCCGATACAAAGCTGCAGGATTACTTGTCAAAGAACCCTGAGGCAGCAGCAGAGTGGACGCTGACACAGAAGCTCAAGCGCGATCCGCGCATCACGAAGATCGGGGCGGTTCTGCGCAAGTGCTCGATTGATGAGCTGCCGCAGCTGTGGAACGTGCTGATCGGCGACATGAGCCTTGTTGGCCCGCGCCCAATGCTGCCAGAGCAACAGACAATGTACCCCGGCCTTGCCTATTATTCACAGCGCCCCGGCATCACCGGCAGCTGGCAGGTGTCCGAGCGTAACGAGTGCACTTTCGCCGATCGCGCACGCTTTGATACCGCCTATATTGCCAATATGTCGTTTGCCAATGACCTGAAGCTTCTGTTGGCGACAGTCCGTGTTGTGGTAAGAGGGACCGGATATTAATCCGAGGTCTCTCAACCCGGAGCAACACACTGGGTAAGTAATGCAATATTTTCTGCGCGTTTGTCTGATTTGCCTCAGCATATCCGTGCTTTCTGCCTGCAAAACAAACGAAGAAAAGGCCGAGGACTTTTACCAGTCCGGGCTCACCCTTCTTGCCGCCGGAGACCTTGATCGCGCGGCAATCCAGTTCCTGAATGTTTTTCAGCATGACGGCTTCCATGAAGATGCACGGCGCAAGCTGGCAGAAGTACGACTGGAACAAGGGAATATTGGCGCTGCTTATAGCCAGTACCTTCGGCTGGTCGAACAATACCCCGATACGCCTGACGTCCGCATCACGCTGGCCAAGATTGCTATCGATATCAGCAACTGGGATGAGGCGCGTCGGCATGGCCAAGCCGCCATTGCACTTGCACCGGATGATCCGCAGGCCCAGTCAATTGCAGTGGCACTCGCCTACCGCGACGCCACGCAAATCAATGATGGCGCAACCCGAGCGCAGGCCGCTGCCCGTGCGCAGGACCTACTGGACGCAAACCCTGACGATGAAGTCGCGCGCCGTGTCATAATCGACGATTTGATGCGCAGCGACACGCCACGCGACGCCTTGCCGGAAATTGACCGCGCACTGGCCAACGATCCTGAAAACTATGCCTATCATACGGCCCGCCTGCAGGTTTTAACCCGGATCGAGGACATGCCGAATATTGGCCTGCAACTCAGACGGATGGTTGCGCTGTTTCCCAATGATGCCAATCTGACCCAATCGCTGATTGGCTGGTATTTTGTGCAGGATGATCTGGCCGGTGCGGAACAATACCTGCGTGAACTCGCGGGCGGGGATACGGCCCCGATTGAAGGGCACATTGCCGTCGTGCAGTTTTTGCAAAGCACGCAAGGGTCAGATGCTGCGCAGCAAGAGCTTGACCGCCTTGCCGCCGCCAATGCGGACACCCCGAATGCCGATGTTTACGAAACCCTGTCTGCGGCGATCCGTTTTGAAGCGGGCGAACAGGATGCTGCGATCGCCACCTTTGAAGACGTGCTTTCAACCGCCGAACCCTCGGATCAGACACGGCAGATCCGCAATACCTATGCCCGCCTTCTGATCGCCACCGGCGATGAAGCAGCCGCCCGCATGCAGGTGGACACGATCCTTTCGGAAGATGAAACAAACGTCGATGCGCTTAAGCTGCGCGCTGCGTGGTTGATTTCAGATGATCGCGCTGGTGAAGCCATCCAGAGTCTGCGTCAGGCGCTGAGCCAGCAGCCGCGGGACGCACAGACACTGACTTTGATGGCGCAGGCGCATCAGCGCGAGGGCAACCGCGCCCTTGCTGGCGAACGGCTTGCCTTGGCGGTCGACGTCACAAACAGCGCGCCAGACGAAGCGATCCGTTACGCCAATTTCCTGATTGAGGACGGACGAACAGCCGCCGCGCGCTCGGTTCTGACAGATGCACGCGCGACCAGCCCGAATAACGTTGCCGTCATGACCAATCTGGCAAGCATTCTGCTGAGCGAAGGTGCCTGGATCGAAGCGCAGGGCGTCGCCAATACCTTGCGCGGCATTGAAAACACGCAGGCGCAGAAAGCCGCCACATCGCTGCAAGCGGCACTCTTACTTGGCCAGAACAGAATTGAAGACAGCCTTGCCTTTCTCCAAGCCGAGATCGATCAAGGCAACGGCGATATCGAAGCCGTCACACAGCTGGTGCAAATCCATCTCCTCGCAGGAGACCTCGCAACAGCGCGTAGTACCCTCAATCAGGGTCTGGCCAGTTTTCCGGACGACAATAGCCTGCAGATGCTGAATGCCAGCCTTTTTGCCATGGCCGGTGATTTCGAGACATCCGAAGCCGCGTTTCGCCGGATGATCGCAGAGTTTCCACAATCCGAGGCCCCTATTCTGCGCCTTTACAATCTTCTGGTCGCGACGGATCAACCCGCGAAAGCAGATGATGTGCTTGAGGCCGGCTTGGATGCACTGCCGAACTCGCTCAATTTGCGCTGGCTCAGCGCCACGCGGCATGAAGAGCGCGGCGACATCGACGGTGCCATCGCGATCTATGAAGAGATGTACGCGGCGAATTCTGATGCTGTGGTGATCGCCAATAACCTCGCATCTTTGATCGCGACCCACAAAGACGATGACGCCAGCCTCGCGCGTGCCGCAGCGATTGCCAAACGTTTGCGCGATCTTGATGTCCCGGCCTTTCAGGACACCTACGGCTGGATTGCCTATCGTCAGGGCAATCTGGAAGAGGCCCTAGCATACCTCACACCCGCCGCCGCAGGTTTGCCCGATGATCCGCTTGTGCAATACCACCTCGGTATGACCTACGCAGACTTGGGCCAAACCGAAAATGCGATCGCGCAACTGAGAAACGCATTGGTGCTTGCAGGTGATCAATCCCTTCCACAATTCGAGATTGCCCGCGCAAAACTGCTCGAAATGGGGCAGTAGCGCAACATTTGTTGTTTTCGCCTCGCTTCAGCGCGTTTTTACATTGGGAAAATGGAATAATTGGGTTAGCATTTTTCACAGAGCGGGAGGGTGTTACCCGCATCATTGTACTGTAAAAAGAGGCCGCGTTATGTCCCGTATTGTTACCCTTCTGGGGTCGCTCCTGACCCTGATGCTATTTTCCACGATTACTCTCGCGCAGGAATACAGGGTGCAACCCGGTGATACTCTGCGTATCGAAGTTGCTGAAGATGCGACTTTGAACCGTGTGGTGCTTGTCGCACCTGACGGACGCATCGCACTGCCCGGCACGGGGAACGTTCGCGCAAGCGGGCTTACAACAGCGCAAATCCAATCTGCTTTGACAAGCCGGCTTGCCGCAAGCTTTGTCAGCCCTCCAAGCGTCTTTGTTGGTATTGAAGGGCTCGCACCTGAGCGCGAGCCACGGACAATCGGCATCTTTGTCGTTGGCGAAGGTGCCACTGTGGGCCGGGTCGAGATTGAGCCCGGAACAAACCTGATGCAGGCGATCGCCCAGTTCGGTGGCTTCACAAACTTTGCCGCCGTGAAACGCATCCAATTGCGCCGCGGTAGCGATGTCTACACCATCAACTACAACAGCATTCTTGATGGCAGCAGCGAAAACGGTGCCGTCCGGATGCGCGATGGCGATGTGATCGTCATTCCTCAGCGCAAGCTGTTTGAGTAAAAATCCAGACCCCTAGCTTCCGCTCGGGGGCGGATTGATATGAAACGTGTAATCAGCCTTGTTCTCGCGACCAGCCTTTGCTCTCTTGCCGCTTCCGCGCAAGAGGCAGAGCCTGGCGGTGTCTATTTCACTTTTGACTTAGGCCAGACATTTATCGGCAGCACCGATCGTGACCTCGAAACAACCGAGGCCGAAGACGGGTTTGAGAGCGTAACGACCCTGGGCTTTGGCGCGGTGACAGAAACACGCACACAACGCCTGTCGTTCAATCTGGACACGACATACAGCCTGACCGAAGATGAATTTACCGATGAAGGCATCGTTGCCCGTTTGGCCTACAACCGAGAAAGCGTTGATTCCACGTTTGATTTCGCACTCGAGCGGCGGCGCGAAGATATCGCGTTCCTGCGCGACGCCACGGATTTTATCGACGGTTCGGGCGTCATCGTCCTGCCTGATGATTTTGATGATCTGACCGGTACCGGTATTCGCAACGAAACAACGCTGTCGGCAACGTTTACTTGGGGTGACACTGCGCCCATCGGCTATAGCCTGAGCGGCAGTCAGACAACATTGCGCTACGAAGATGCAAGCGCCGCATTGGTCGATAATAACACCGCCACGATCGCGCTTGGCCTGCGGCTGAACATCAATGAGGTCACCACCAGCAATATCGGGCTTTCTTATACCGAATCAGAAGACATCGGCGGCCCAACAACAGACACAACAACACTGTCCGGCGCGCTGACCTTTGCACGCCCCCTCGGGGCCCTGACAACCGGCATCAGCGTGTCTCGTGATGAAACGGATGACGTGTTCTGGGCTGCCTCTGTGTCACGCGAATATGCATTGCCCAATGGCAGCCTGAGCGGTGAGTTGGGACTGGTCGAAGATGAGATCGGTGATCTGCGATTGACCGGTGGGATTGCCTTTAGCTATCCGCTTCCAGCGGCAGAGATCACCCTGAGCGCGGACCACAGCCTCGACCCGGGTGATGACCGCGCCGCAACGACCTTTAGCGCCAACTATCTGCAAGAGCTAAGCCCCGTCAGCAGCATGCAGGTTGGTTTTGACTTTGGCCAAACAAGCGATCCTGACGGAAGCGATGTCCTTGCTACGGGCAGCCTCTCGGCAAGCTATGGTTATAGTATCAATGATCTCTGGCAGGTTAACGTCGGCGCGAGTGCCGATTTCCGCGAAGATGCGGGTGTGCGCACCAATAGCACGTCAATCTTCCTGTCACTTGATCGGCAGTTTTCCTTTAGGCCATAAGCCCTTAATCGGCTGATTTCTGCTCTTTCCCAGCCGACAGGCCAGGTGCGCTTGGCTTTACCGATCTGCCCCCTATATCGTCACCTAACCGATCGGCCAACTGGTCGGGCAAAATGACGTTAATGGTATCTTAGTATTTACGGTGCAAACTGGTCAGAATTGGAACAAAGTTTTGACACGAAGCCAGCCTAGGCTGGTGGGATACTGAGGCAAAAGATCGCCCAAGCAGGAAAGAGCCACTGATGTTCATTGTGTATATCATACTCGGAATAGCCTCTGGAATTGTCGCTGCGACTGTCGCGCTCCTCTCGGGTGCAGGGGTCTTTTTGGCAATCCTGGCCTATATCATCGGTGGAATTGTCGGCGTTGTCGCAGGTGCGCTTTGGTCAATTGCGCCGCAGCAGAACAGGGCCGAAAAACATACAGCCGCGCAACGCAGCTAAGACGCACTGTCCTGATCGGATTGCGATTCCGCAAATCAGATTGGAAGATGGAAGCACAGGCTTCTGAGCATGGGCAGGCTGTCCCACCTGAAACGGCCATCAATCACAAATGACGGAACGAATTTGGGCCTAGGTCACAAGCCACTACGCCCAGCGCAGTGGCCATCCTGCTAGGTCTCTAGCGGGCGCGCCTCATCGACCAGCATCACGGGAATCCCGTTGCGGATCGGAAATGCAACCTTGCCTGCTTTGCTGATAAGCTCTTGCTTTTCAGCATCATAGCGCAGCGTCCCTTGCGTCAACGGACAGACCAATGCCTCAAGCATCTTGGGGTCGAATGCTGTTCCACTCATTGCATCACCTCGTCACCAGATCCGCCACGCAAGGCGTATTCAATCAAAGTCATGAGCGTTTCACGCCGTGTGGTCAAGGAGGGCGCTTCAAGCAGGGCTTGCTTATCTTCTGGCGCAAAGGGACAGAGCATCGACAATGAATTGATCAACAACTCATCCTCGGCCTCACCAAGGCTTTCCCAATCGGTTGAAAGCCCCTGATCCACCAGATAGCGCCCCAAAGCCTCCATGAAGGCATCGCGGTCAAAACTGTCATCAGTTTCAACCGGCCCAAGATCGCGGTCAAACCCCTGCCAGCTGACGTTGCAGCGGCGGTATGGGGTAAACCCTTCGACTTCCTGGGTAATCCGAAAGCGCGACATGCCAGACAGGGTGATCATATACCGCCCGTCCTCGGTTTCCGAGAACGCCGTCACACGGCCAGAGCAGCCAATGCTGTGCAGCTTGCCGTCTTTGCCCGGCGCATCGTAGGGCTGCACCATGCCGATCAGCCGCGAAGGGGTTTTAAGCACATCTTCCAGCATCGCCAGATAGCGAGGCTCAAACAAATGCAGCGGCAGACGGGCGCGCGGCAAAAGCAGGGCCCCCGGCAGCGGAAAGACCGGAATTGTCTCTGGTAGGTCATAGGATGATGTCATGCGTGATAACCTAGGCCGAAGCCGTGGTCAGGCAAATATCATCGAAGAAAGTTTTCGCCGCCCGTTCAGAACAATGGGATCTTTCGCATCATGCGCGTCAAATATCTTGAAAAGCTGGGTCTTGGCCGCACCTTCATTCCACTCACGGTCACGGCGGAACAGCTCAAGCAAGGTATTCACGGCCTCTTCAACCTGACCACTGGCATGCTGTGCCGTTGCCAGATCAAACCGCGCCTGATGATTGTCGGGATCCGCGTCAACAGCCGCCTGCAATTCGGCCACAGGCCCAGCGTTCGCTGCCTCGCGTGCCAGCGTGATCTGCGCATGGACCGCCTCAAGCAGCGGATCGGTGGAAATCTCGGCGGGTGCACCGTTCAAGACGGCCTCGGCCTGATCAATATCGTCCAACGCCAGATAAGAGCGCACAAGCCCTGCGTAGGCGGGCGCATTGTTCGGCTCTTCTTGCAGGATCGCGGCAAAAGTTTCGGCAGCGTCCGCAGCCGCCCCTTCCTGCAACATCTGCTCGGCGGCCTCAATCGCGGCGCTGAGGCCCTCGGCCTCAGGATCACCGGCAAGGGCTGCGATCTTGTCAACAAAGGCATTGATTTCGGATGGCGGCAAAGCACCTTGGAACCCGTCGATCGGCTTTCCTTGGTAAAAAGCATAAACCGTCGGGATCGACTGCACCTGCAACTGGCCCGCATAGGCCTGGTTCGCATCCACGTCGATCTTGACCAGTTTTACCCGGCCCTTCGCATTGGTCACCGCCGCTTCGATCGCAGGGCCAAGCGTTTTGCACGGGCCGCACCAAGGCGCCCAGAAATCTACAATCACCGGCACCGTCTGCGATGCTTCAATCACGTCCTGAACAAAGCTTGCGTCGGTTCCGTCCTTGATCAGATCAGCGGGGGCACTCGCATTTGCATTTGCGTCCAATTCCAGCATGGCCTGTCTCCTTCAACATTATGTTACCCCCTATATGTGCGCTCTGCGCCATAAGTCCAAGGGGGCAAAGCCGCTTTACCAACGCACGTCCCGCACTTACCGTAGATCCATGACAAAAACCGTTCTCACATTCGGCGACAGCAACACCTATGGCACGCCCCCTGCGCACGCCCCCGGGGAATACCGGCGGTTTGGCCCTGAAACCCGCTGGCCTACGGTGATGCATTCCGAACTCGGCCCCGAGTGGGCGCTGATCGAAGACGGGCTGCCCGGGCGCACGACGTGCAGGGCAGACCCCCTGATGGGCCCCCATATGGATGGGCAGATCGGTCTGCGGATCGCACTCGAAAGCCAAGGCCCTATTGATCTGCTGGTGATCATGCTGGGAACCAATGACCTTAAGACGCATCACGGCGCAAGCGTGGATCAGGTGGTCGCCGGGCTTGCGGGGCTGTTGGGAATTGCCCGCTCTGAGCCGTATCAGACGCGGCACAACGGCTTTGATATTCTGCTGATCGCCCCCGCGCTCGTGCTGGAACAAGGGACGTATCGTGACGGCCTTTTGGGTGCGAACACGAAATCCCGCGACTTGCCCTTTGCAATAGCACAACTGGCCGATCACTGGGGTCTGCCATTTCTGGATGCGGGCATGCATATCAAGCCAAGCCCTGTTGATGGGCTACACTTTGAAGCGCAGGACCACATCACGCTAGGCCGTGCCGTGGCTGCGAAAATCGCAGGTCTTTGATGCACCCCAAACTTGGCGCGATCGCCGTTGTACGACATGAAGGTCGGTTCCTTTTGGTCCAACGCAAAAAAGAACCCAACGCCAACACCTGGGGGTTTCCCGGAGGCCATGTGGAACTGGGGGAAACAGCGCGCGACGCGGCGGTACGTGAATTGGCCGAAGAAACCGGCGTCGCGGCCACAGCGCAGGGATACCTGACCAACCTTGATGTCATCACACGTGATGCAGAGGGTGCCGTACTGTTTCATTATCTTCTGGCGGTGGTGGTCTGCACTTATGAAAATGGCACACCTCAGGCGGCGGATGATGCGCTTGATGCAGGCTGGTTCACGGCGGATGAGGCCAGATCATTGCCGCAAAGCCCGAACCTGCAATATGTCATGGACCTGTGCGACAGGTAAGGTGGGTTGAAACCCACCTTACTCGATCACGGCAACCATCGGCCCCAATTGAAACCCGAAATCGCTGCGCCCTTGGGCGCGCGAATACAGCCGCGACACCTTACCATCGAAATAAAGCGCGTTGGGCAGTTCAAGGTAGTCTTTGAAGAAACTGCCAAATTCGTGAAACGTGACGCTCGTGTTGGAAATCACGAAAACCGCTTCTGTGCCATCGGCAGACGTCCCCACCCCGTTCCGGATAAACCGCGATGTGCTATCCGGCAGAAACCGCGGATGCAGCGCACCATCAATCACCAACATCGGGCCTGATTGCGTGGCGTCACGACAAACGGGCTCTTCCGCCACATAGGCGAGGGTTTCGTAGACCTGCGCCGTAGTATCCGTGATGCAAAGCACCCCATTGGGCAGCAGACCGAAATTCCCCGGACCCGCGTTGGGGATCACGCGCATCGTCTCAACACCGCCTTCGACATAGTGCCCGACAGGCGAGCGGTCGTCGTGATACATCCCCGCATTCATCGCAAAAGCAAGGCTGCCGACCTCGGGCAAAGCCTCAATCGCGCCGAAACTGCCGATCACGGCACCATCGGCATCCTTGTGAAACAAGCGCAGGTCCTCTTGCGCCGCATCCACGGTGCAGACCGTATAACTGTTGCCGGCATAGCTGACATCCTCGCAGGTCACCGCCGCTGCTGGCAGCGCCCAAAAGAGCAACGCCACAGCAAGCCAGCGCATCAGTCGTCCAGATCCTGACGTACGTGATCTTTCGCCAAAAGTGCGCGCGTCGCGTCAATCTGGTCAAAAGTGCCGTCAATCTCAAAGCGCAACTCGGGCGCGAACTTCATCGTGCCCCCTTTGACAACAAGGTGGCGGATTTCGTGCCGATTGCGGCGCAGGGCCTCAAGCGCCTCTTCCTTGCCCTGCCCGCCAAGGGGCAACACAAAGGCGGTCGCAATCCGCAGATCGGATGTCATCCGCACTTCGCCCACCGTAATGGACATACGCGCCAGTTCATCGTCATGCACGTCACCGCGTTGCAAGACTTCGGATAGGGTGCGGCGGATCACCTCGCCCACGCGCAACATGCGCTGGGTGGGGGCCTTGCCGTCTCTGTTTGCATTCTTTGCCATGGCCCTCATGTAATCCTTGATCGCGCCATTGCCAAGCAAGCCTTTGCGTCCACAGCAATCCGCCGCTAAGACGGGGCACGGATAAAGGAAACGCACCATGACAGACACTCCAGGCATCGTGATCACCGGCGGATCGGGCCGCATGGGCCAAATGCTCATCAAAACCGTGCTGGCCTCGGACAAATGCCGCCTTGTCGGCGTGTTGGAACGGACAGGGCATGACTGGATCGGTCAGGATATCGGCACCGCCACCGGCGGTCAGCCAGTCGGCGTTGCGGTCACCGACGATGCGGTCGAAGTCTTCGCCAAAGCGCAAGCCGTCATTGATTTCACGGCCCCCGCCGCCACCGTCGGCTTTGCCGGTCTGGCCGCACAGGCGCGCGCGGTCCATGTCATCGGGACGACAGGACTGTCCGAGGACGACCTCAAAGCCATCAACGCCGCCGCCCGCCATGCGGTCATTGTGCGGGCGGGGAATATGTCATTGGGTGTGAACCTTTTGGTGCAACTGACCAAAAAGGTCGCAGCCGCTCTCGACGAAGACTTTGATATCGAAATCATCGAAGCGCACCACAACCAAAAGGTCGACGCCCCCTCTGGCACGGCCCTGATGTTGGGGGAAGCGGCGGCCGAAGGACGCGGTGTGGACCTCAAAGACGTCAGCGACAGCGGGCGCGACGGTATCACCGGCGCACGCAAACGCGGCGACATCGGCTTTAGCGCCATTCGCGGCGGCGATATCGTGGGCGAACATGACGTTCTCTTTGCTGCCGCTGGCGAACGGATCGTGCTGCGCCACCTTGCGACAGACCGCGCGATTTTCGCACGCGGCGCGCTGAAAGCAGCACTCTGGGGCCAAGACAAAGCGCCCGGTGAATACGATATGATGGACGTTCTGGGCATCTAACCGACAACAAAAGGCAAATCTTCCATGACCAACAAACGCATTGTGCTTTCCTCTGATCACGCGGCCATTGGCATGCGCCAGACCATCGCTAACCACATCGCAGGTTTGGGATACGAGGTCGTCGATATCGGCCCGACCACCCCCGAAAGCACCCCCTACCCGCAGCACGGCGAGGCCGCAGCACGGCGCGTGGCCTCTGGCGATTGCGCGCTGGGGATTATCCTGTGCGGGACGGGCCAAGGGATTATGATGGCTGCCAATAAGGTCAAAGGCGTGCGCTGCGGTGTGTGCTCTGATGCGTTCTCTGCCCGCATGATCCGGCAGCACAACGACGCCAACATGCTGTCACTCGGCGCACGCGTGATCGGCGAGGCACTGGCACTCGATATCGTCGACGCGTTTCTATCCGCCGATTTCGAAGGCGGCCGCCACGCCACCCGCGTGGATATGATTACCGCGATTGAAGAGGGGTGAGGGGGGCAGCCGACCTTCGTAACATTATGCGTCAAGGTCGGCTTTGCGAACAAAGCGATCAGTTAGTAGCAGACTCAATCTGACGACAGTATCTAGGGAAGCTAGAGCGATGAAGCCCGACAAACTGGGCTACGGGACACTCAGACACCTACTACATCGGGGCGAAGGGTGTGGAAGATATAGAGGACTTCAGCTTTCTCATGATCACCTACTTCAGCATTCGTCAGCGCTTTCATCAGGTCATCGACGGCCGCCATATATTCGTTGTCGGAAATGTTCATGTGCTTGTGGGCGCTGAGCATGTCCAGCCCATCATAGTTGTTGGGGCCTCCCGAACCCATCGAAAAGAAATCAGCTGCTTTCTTCTTCATAGCGACCGCGTCGCTGCCGGCGAATCGCTTGCCGATCAGTGGGTTGGCAATATGGTTGTCGACTAAGTCGGATGCAATGCGCGCGATTGCCTCCGCGCCTCCGAGGCGAGAGTAAAGGGTATCGGTCATAGCTTTCTCCGTTGTCTTTGGGTTTCCTGACAAGCAGTGAACGATACAAGAGGATACCGATAGTCCTGAAACTGGACTCTCTCAGAGACCGACATCTAGCCAACAATTTTCTTCTGGCTGGCAAAATGACTAAAGCCCAACCATTGCGCCATGGATCGGGCCAATGCAGGGTCACCATCAACAAGGAGTTTCGATTGAGATTCTTGCAGCGAAGACAACCCCATCCAGATGGCTGTCATGGTTTTGAGGTCCGTGGTTACCCAAAGATCAACCTCAAAACCCGGATCCTTCGCACAAAGATCAACTTCGACCTTTGCTTCCGGATCGATGATCAGCCACCAATAGCAGCGATTAGCGGGAAGCTCTGGATAGTGAAACTGAATGACAGTTCTCTGAGATGGTAGCGGCGCTGGATTGATATTGCGCCGCATGTCCCACATCAAAAGTGACGGATCGAGGTTCTCAAGAGATGCCTGAGTTTCGACCCATTTCTGCCCCCAGATACCGAAAGATTCTACGACTTGTTTTAGGTCTTTCCCAGCCGCAGTAAGTTGGTATTCGTGAATGCCCACCTCATCAGCCACTGGCTCGCGAGTGACGATCCCGGCAGCCTCGAGTTCTTTCAGCCGTTGTGACAGAAGTGTGGGAGACATCCGGGGAACGCCTCGTCGAAGGTCTCCAAACCTTGTGGAGCCCGACAACAATTCTCGGACAAGGACCATAGTCCATCTCGTACAGAGCACTTCTGATGCCATAGCAACCGGGCAGAATTGCTCATAGCTACCTCGCGTCATTCGGGCCACCTCCATCGGCCAAAATGACCTGATATGACAGCCTAGCACTGTTGACGCCCAACTCTATGGAAATTTGAGCAGCAAGTTCCGTACAATAACCGAGGCTCAACATGGCTGCTTCCCGACTAGGTCAGCATTAGTCTGTTTGGACTCAAAGCCAACCTTGCGCCGCACTCCGCACAAAGGTCCGTTTTCCCCATAGGTTCCGTCGCCCTCCCGCCGATTTCACATCCCAAAGTGAACCAAATCGCACGGCGCCACGTACAAAAAATGTTCTACAAAATGTGGAGGGCCCGATGAAATCTGCGATCTTATCTTTGCTATTTGTAACCGCTGCGGCCCCTGCCGTGGCTGAAAGCTATGTGCCCGTCAAAGACCAAGCGACGTTCCTGTCACTGGTCGAAGGACGTGAGCTCAGCAATTTCTTCTACGGGGTCAGCCTCAGTGTGTCATCCGACGGGCAAATCGACGGCTCGGCGATCGGGTGGGACATCGTCGGCAACTGGACATGGGAAAATGGCTATTTCTGCCGTGAACTCAGCTGGGGCGGCGATCCGATCCCCTATAACTGCCAATTGGTCGAAGCACGCGGCGATGACCGCCTGCGTTTCACCGTCGATCAGGGTGCGGGCGATTCAGCGTCATTCCGACTGAAGTAATCTACCCCAGATCACGCGACCCAAAGCGCAGGATCACCGGCACAATCAGTTCTTCCTCATCGATCAGATGGCGATCCAGCAGGCCTTCCAGCTTGGCCAGTTCGGTCTGGAAATGCCCCGCCGCTGTCTGCAGCTTGTTGCGTTTCGCGGTCAGGCTCAGCACCTCATTGGCGCGCCCCACGAAATCGGCCAGAAATTCATCAAGGTCGTGGTGGTCCTTGTCGAGAATGGCAAAGCCCTTTTCAATCCGCGCGTCTTTCTTGACCAGTTTTGGAAAATAATAGGTATCCTCAATCGTGTGGTGTTCGTGCAAACCGTTCACCAACATACCACCATAACGCGAGGTCAGACCGGCAAAGCGATCTGCCTCAATCTTGCGATCCAAGAGCGCCTCGGTACCGCTGCGCAACTCGCCAAGTAGCCTGCGAAACATCAAATGGCGGTCCAGCCAGAACCGGATCAATCCATCAAAACCGGGGTCCAACTCCCAGCCTTCACGCGGGTACTCGGCCAAAAGCACGCGCAAGGCATCCGGCAACGCCTCACGTTCAGCAAGTGAAAGTTTTGTCATGGCCGGGCCTTTCTACGGATCATTGCGCTGTGCCGCCAAGGAAGATATCGTCGAGCGTGACGACCTGCGTCACATTTCCTCGCGCTCACAGTTCTCGGTAGACATAGATTAGCCTATCGTCGGGTCAACAGCCGAATGGCCTTGCCATTTTTCGTTTACGGCCAATAGTAAACGCCAGAAACGCACAAGAGGCGTTCACACGTCAACGATTGCATCGCAAAGATGCAACCATAGGGAGATATCTCATGACACTGAAAACCAAACTCCTGGCAACCACCGCAGCGGTGTTGATTGCCTCATCCGGCGCGGTTTACGCCGACGCGCACGCCACACACCCTGTCACTGGCGAAGCGCTCGCTTCTGACCAAACCTTTACCTACCGCGTTGGCGACGAAAGCCCGTCGATTGACCCCGGCTTGGTCGAAGACGTCGATGGCGCCGATGTGGTGCGCGACCTGTTTGAAGGTCTGTACAACCAAGACGCCGCTGGCAACCTGATCCCCGGCGTGGCGCTCAGCCATGAGGTGAGCGACGATGGCCTCGTCTACACATTCACCCTGCGCGACAATGCAATGTGGTCCAATGGTGATACCGTCACCGCCGGTGACTTTGTCTATGCCTGGCAGCGCGCGGCATCACCTGAACTGGCATCGCCCTACAGCTGGTACATCGACCTGATGTCGATCGAGAATGGCGGCGCCGTGATCGCAGGCGAAATGGCGCCTTCCGAACTGGGCGTCACCGCCATCGACGACACCACGCTTGAGGTCCGCCTGTCCCAGCCCCTGCCTTACTTCCCGCAGATGGTCACGCACGGCACAACATTCCCTGTGCATCAGGCGACGGTCGAGGAATTCGGCAGCGATTGGGTCTTGCCTGAAAACATGGTGTCTAACGGCGCCTATGTGCTGACCGAATTCGTCCCACAAGAGCGTCTCGTGCGCGAACGCAACCCGATGTATTGGGACAACGACAACACGATCATCGAACGCGTGACAAAGCTGGTCATCCCGGACGAAAACGTGGCCCTGACGCGCTATCTGGCAGGCGAGCTTGACCGCACAGACGTGCCCGCAGGCCAATTCCCGCGCCTTTCTGCCGAATACCCAGAGCAGGCCGTTTCGGTCCCGCAGGCATGTTCTTACTACTACATGTTCAACCTGCGTGACGGGGCACCTGAGGACATCCAAGACCCCAACGTCCGCAAAGCCCTCAGCCTTGCCATTGACCGCGATATCATCGTGAATAACGTGCTCGCCGGTGGTCAAAAAGCGGCCTACACGTTCACACACTGGGCAACTGCTGGTTTTGAAACGCCAAACATCCCAATGGCGTCGATGACCCAAGCCGACCGCAACGCTATGGCGGTCGAACTATTGGCAGAGGCGGGCTACGGCTCAGACAACCCGCTCAGCATTGATCTGGTCTACAACACTGACGAATCTCACCGCTCGGTTGCGATTGCGATCAGCCAGATGTGGAAACAGACATTGGGTGTCGACACCTCACTGTCCAACCAGGAATGGCAGACCTTCCTCGAGGCCCGCTCAAACGGCGACTTTGAAGTGGCCCGTGGCGGCTGGTGTGCGGACTACAACGAAGCCTCCACCTTCCTTGACCTGATGCAGTCTGGCTCCGGCTACAACGACAGCAAATACGTGAACCCAGAGGTTGACGCGCTGCTGGCCGAAGCCAGAACCGCAGATAACCCACAGGCAAACTATGACCGCGTCGAGGAATTCATCGCGCAAGATACGCCGATCATTCCGATCTACCACTACGCCGCAGTCGATATGTTTGCGGAAAACCTCGAAGGCTGGCCCTACGAGAACTTTGAACAGAACTGGTACTCCAAAGATCTCTACAAGATCGCCGAGTAATCACACCTTGTGATAGGCCGCGCCCCCCGCAAAGGGGCGCGGTTTTCCCATTCTGTTAGGACCCCTGACATGCTGAGCTTTGTTTTCCGCCGCCTTGCCGTGGCTATTCCGACCCTTTTGATATTGGTCGTTTTGTCGTTCGTCCTGATGTACGCAGCCCCCGGTGGCCCGTTCAATTCCGAACGCCCGCTGCCCCCCGAGGTGCTCGCCAATATCGAGGCCAAATACGGGCTGGATCAGCCATTCTGGAAACAAATCGTCAACTATGTCACCGGTGTTGTGACGGCCTTCGATTTCGGGCCGTCCTTTCAATACAAAGACCGCAGCGTGAACGACGTGATCGCCCAAGGCTTTCCCGTCACGCTGACCTACGGGTTTTGGTCCTTTGTGGTCGCTGTCACCGTTGGCGTGTCGCTGGGTGTTGCGGCTGCGATGAAACAAAACTCTTGGGTCGATTATTTTGCCGTTGGCATTTCTATCGGCGCGCAGGTGCTGCCCAACTTTGTGATGGCCCCGATCCTTTTGCTGGTTTTCACCCTCTGGCTGGGCTGGTTGCCCGGCGGCGGCTGGAACGGCGGCCAATGGCAATTCCTGATCATGCCGGTGATCGCGCTGTCCACGTCCTATATGGCGTCGATTGCGCGGATCACGCGCTCCTCGATGCTCGAAGTGCTGAACACCAATTTTATCCGCACCGCCCGCGCCAAAGGCCTGCCGATGCGCCGCGTCATCTGGAAACACGCGATGAAGCCAACAATGCTGCCGGTGCTATCCTATCTGGGGCCTGCTTTTGTCGGCATGATCACCGGATCGGTCATCATCGACGTGTTCTTTTCCACCGGCGGGATCGGGCAGTTCTTTGTGAACTCGGCCTTCAACCGCGACTATTCCGTCATCATGGGGATCACCATTCTGGTGGGCACCCTGACAATCCTGTTCAACCTTGTGGTCGATATCCTCTACGCGTGGATTGACCCCAAAATCCGCTACTGAGGGGCCTGACAGATGTTTCCGAATAAAGCTGCCGTCGAAGGCGTTGCCGATTCAATGCAGCTGGCCGAGGTCAAAGGCCGTTCCCTCTGGGCCGACGCGCGCACCCGGTTTTTCCGCAACCGCGCCGCTGTCGTTTCGCTGATTATGTTGGGTTGCGTGGCAGGCTTTGCGCTTTTTGGCGGGCTTCTCGCGGAATTTGAGGGCGATTTTGTCAATTTCAGCCTGATCGGCAGCAATGCCTATCTTGGCGTGCCCTCCATCGAAACAGGCCACTATTTCGGCACCGACAGCAACGGTCGTGACCTCTTTGCACGCACTGTGCAAGGAACCGGCATTTCGCTGATGGTCGGTGTCGTGGGGGCCTTGGTCGCCGTGATCGTCGGTACGCTCTATGGCGCGACAGCGGGCTACTATGGCGGGCGCGTTGACGGGATCATGATGCGGATCGTTGACGTGCTGATGTCCATTCCCTTCATGTTCGTCCTGATCCTGATGCTGGTGATCTTCGGGCGGTCGATCTTTATGCTGTTCCTCGGGATCGGTCTGATTTCCTGGCTTGATATGGCGCGGATTGCGCGGGGCCAGACGCTGACGATCAAGAACAAGGAATTCGTCGAAGTGGCCGTAGCCACCGGTGTGCGGCCCAGCAAGATTATCCTGCGCCATATCGTGCCTAACCTTCTGGGCATCGTGATCGTCTACGCCACGCTTCTGGTGCCCAATATGATCATCTTTGAAAGCTTCATCAGCTTCCTTGGCCTCGGCGTTCAAGAACCCGCCACATCACTTGGCGCGCTCATCAACGAAGGCTCGCGCACCATGCAATTCGGCTATTACTGGCAAATCGCCTTCCCGCTTTTCTTCTTCGTCGTCACCATTTTCGCCTTCTTCTTTGTCGGCGACGGTTTGCGTGACGCACTCGACCCAAAGGACCGCTGAACATGAGCCTTCTGGAAATTGAAAACCTGATGGTCACATTCACCACCGCCGATGGCGATGTGCATGCGGTCAATGGCGTCAGCTTCAACATCGACAAGGGCGAAACACTCGCGATTGTTGGCGAAAGCGGATCAGGAAAAAGCCAGACCGCCTTTGCCGCCATGGGGCTTTTGGCCAAGAACGGGCGCGCCTCGGGTGTGGCACGGTTTGACGGGCAGGATTTGCTGAAAATGTCGCAGCGCGAATTCAACAAAATCCGCAGCAAAGACATGGCGATGATCTTTCAGGATCCGATGACATCGCTCAACCCCTATCTGCGGGTCAGCGAACAAATGGCCGAGGTTCTGATGCTGCACAAAGGCATCAGCAAATCGCAAGCGGTGACCGAAGCGGTGCAGATGCTCGACGCTGTCCGCATCCCCGATGCCCGCGCGCGGATCACAATGTACCCGCATGAGTTTTCAGGCGGCATGCGCCAGCGGATCATGATCGCGATGTCGCTTCTGTGTCAGCCGCGCCTCTTGATCGCGGACGAACCGACCACGGCCCTTGATGTGACCGTCCAAGCACAAATCATGCAGCTTTTGGGCGATATCCGAAAGGATTTCGGCACCGCCGTGATCCTGATCACCCATGACCTTGGTGTCGTCGCAGGGTTCTGTGACCGCACGCTGGTCATGTACGGCGGTCAGGTCATGGAGGAAGGCACCACCGACGATATCTTCGCCACCCCCGCGCACCCCTACACCAGCGGCCTGCTCAAGGCCGTGCCGCGTCTGGACCGCGACGATGGCGAGCTTTTGACCATCGCAGGCGAGCCACCCGACATGTCCAACCTGCCCGCCGGTTGCCCTTTTTCGCCGCGCTGTGCGGTCAGCCTTGAAAACTGCCGGACCGAACGCCCCGTTCTGGAAACCACCGGTGACCGCCGCCGCGCCTGTCACTTGCCAGTCAGCGAGGTCGCCTGATGGAACCCCTCCTCTCAGTCCGCAACCTGTCGGTCACATTCGACGTACGCAAACCGGGGTCATGGCCTTGGACCCCGCCGCGCAAACTGCACGCGGTATCCGAAGTGTCATTTGATCTGAAACCCGGCCAATGCCTCGGCATCGTCGGCGAATCCGGTTCGGGCAAATCCACGCTGGCCCGCGCGATTGTCGGCACGATCCCCTCCTCTGGCGGGAACATTTTCTTTGAAGGCGCGGATCTGGCCAATATGGGCACGCGCGAACGCCGTGTGCACCGGCGCGATGTGCAGATGATCTTTCAAGACCCGCTTGCCGCGCTGAACCCGCGTATGACCGTGGGCGAAATCATTGCCGAACCGCTGATTACCCACGAACCCAACACACCGCGCGCAGAGGTCAAAAAACGCGTGGGTGCCTTGATGGAACGGGTCGGCCTGCTGCCCAATCTGATCAACCGCTATCCACATGAATTTTCCGGCGGCCAGTGTCAGCGGATCGGGATCGCCCGTGCGCTGATCCTGAAACCGAAACTGATTATCTGCGACGAACCCGTCTCGGCGCTTGATGTGTCGGTCCAGGCGCAGGTCATCAATCTGCTGATGGAATTGCAGCGCGACATGGGGCTGTCGATGATCTTTATCGCCCATGACCTGAGCGTGGTGAAACACATCAGCGACCGCACACTGGTGCTTTATCTGGGCCGCGTGATGGAAACGGCCGACAGTCGCAAGCTGACCACGTTGCCGGAACACCCTTATACGCAGGCTCTGATCGCCTCGGTCCCAATCCCCGATCCGGTACTCGAACGCGCACGCCCCCGCCCGATCCTCGAAGGCGAGCTGCCATCGCCGCTGTCACCCCCCTCAGGCTGCGTGTTCCGCACCCGCTGCCCCAAGGCGCAGGCCTCTTGCGCGGACGCACGACCCAAACTGGTAGATATCGGCGACAACCACCTTGTCGCCTGCCCGTTCCACGAAGCAGAGCAAGTATTGGCTATCGGCGCGTAGCGAAGCGACGCTAGTAATCGCGCTCGTAAAACAGCCCGATGCTGGTATCGCCGGCCTGATTAACGCTGCCTTTGGCGGTGATCTCAGAGGTGACATCAAGGTTCAGGTTGATCTCGGTGTCGCCCGTGCTGGTGACGGTGACATCGGTATAGACGTTTTCCGAGACATAGGCGCCCGCGCGCACGGCGGCATTGCCTTCATCGTCTGTGGTCACGTCAAAGTCATCCAACCCGATCCGCTGGCGGAAACTATCCAGCGCGCCACCCCCGCGCCCAGCCAATGTGCTGATGGCCGAGGCCAGTTGCACGGCTTGTAACGGGCTGATGCTTTCCAGATCACGCCCAAAGATCAGCTGCGACAAAACCTCGTCCTGCGGCAGTTCCGGCACCGATAAAAAGCTGACTTCGGGGGCGCCTGCAGGGCCTTCTACGACGATACTGATGACCGTGCCGGTATCCGTTTCCGTCGTCGCCACCAGACGGATGAACGGTGCAAAATCACCCTGAAGCGTGGCGGTGCCTTCATCAAGTTCGAACCGCTGTTGTAGAATATCAATCCGGCCACGGATCAGCTCAAACCGGCCCACAGGGATCACGTTGTTGCTGGTCCCGCCAATCCGCAAACTGCCGCCCAATTCCGCATCAAGCCCGCGCCCGCGAATAAAGATGCGCGACGGCGCATTGATGACGATATCCAGCGGAAACGCCGGCCCACTGCTGCCTGCGCTGGCGCTACTTGCACCATTCGTATTCAGCACGCCCGCCCGCTGCAACGTCCGCCGGATTGCCGCTGTTTCACCAACATGCTGGACCGCTGGCAAATCGCCCAGCGAGCTGATCGAGGACGACGGCACCTGCACGTTTGTTTCGCCCAGCTCCAAGCGCCCCGAAATCCGCGCACCACCTTGCAGCGGCCCATTGAGATTGATCGCACCTGCAACACTCGACGAATAAAGTTCGGGGTCCTGCAAAACCACATCGTTCAAGGCCACGGTGATATCCGCCTGATTGCCCCCTGTCAGCGCCACCGGCCCGTTAATCGAGATACTGCCACCGCTTTCAACACGGGTATTCAAATCAATCTGCGCGTTGCCGTTCGACAAGCGGATACCACCTGCAATATCGGTCAGCGCCTCGCCCAAATTTGGCGCGGCCAGACGGCCATCCGAGAAGGTCACTTGCCCGCTCAGCGACGAGAGCGCAGGCGGGCCGTTCACGTTCAGATCAAAGTTCGCAAGGCCGCTCAGACGGCGTGGATCAATCGCCGTATTCGCCAAAGCCAAGGGCGCGCTGCCTTCAACGTTGATGGCAAGATTGCCCTCTTGGGTCACATCGCCCACGATCTGCGCGGCAAGCCCGCCCGGGCCAGTGCCGGTGGCATCAATGCCCCATGTGCCGTTCTCATCCAGCGACGCGGCACCGCGCGCGCGGATAGGCCCGCTGATCTGATCGGTCAGAACACCGACATCACGCAAACTCGCATTAAAGCGGCCTTCGCCCAGTCCTGCGGCCCCGTTCAGCGCCCCCACAACCGACAGTTCGCGCGTGGAAATCTCCAAGGTGCGCACTGCCAAAACCTCATCTGCGAAACCAACCGTCGCATTAATGCGGCCAGTCCCCGCCAAAAGCGCGTCAGCCGTTGCATTGCCAATGCGAAGGTCTTCGCTGCGCAGGTTCACTTGGGTGTCAAAGCGGGTCAGGTCGGGCAACAGGCTTCCCGATGCCGTCAGGTCGACACTGCCCGCCACAGGTTGGCCGATCAGCGTGGCAAAGGCCGCAAGGCTCTCGACCTGTAGGTTCAGATCACCGGTTACTTCGCGCGCGTTCTGTGGTGAAGCCACCGTTGCGTTCAACCCAACATTCGTGCCGGGACCAAAGGCGCGGAGTGTCACGTCCGTCGCATCCAGCGCTGCTGGCACCGCATCAAGATCAACCGTGATCGGCCCGCTCAGGCTTGGGTCAAGCACTGCGGCATCATTGATCCGGAACGAGAGGTTCGCTGTGTTGGCACCCTCCAGCGAAACATCTGCATCACCGCGCAACGACATTGCAGGTGTCTGAACCAGCAAATCACCGATCCCGAAACGGCCATCACCCACATGCGAAAGCGCGGCAGTAAAACTGCCGTCGCCGCTCAGCAAAGGGTCAACGCGCGCGACACCCGTCACCAGATCGCGTGTTTCACCGCGCACATCCACGTCAAACCGCTGCCCATCCGCAAGCAGCACACCATTGCCCTCAACCGACAAAGCGCCGGACAAAGGCCGCCCCGCCAGACCGGCATAGCGCGTCAGATCACTGATCTCGGCGGCGAGGGCTGCGTTGAGCGTCTGCCCTGTTTCAGCGGGATTAACGGTTCCGCTGGTTTCAAATGTCGCGGCTGGACCGGTCCCGTTGAGCGCAAATTCAATCGTGCCATCCGCGCGCTGTGTCACGTCACCCGCGACGGCGGCAGGCCCCGAAAGCGCTGGCAGAACCAACGCCACATCGCGCAGGCTTGCATTGATCCGCGCATCCGCCCCGTCATTGGTCAACGCGGCACTGGCGCGGACGTTGGCCGCATCGGTATCCACGCGCGCACCTTCAAGCCGTGTGCCATCGTTGTCGCGCACCGCAGTCGCCGCAAAGGTACCTGTGCCTGCCAGAATGCGATCCGCCTCGGGAATGCCTACGGACAGATTATTGGTTTCCCCCGACAATACGAAATTAAACAAACCATCCAGCGGCGTCATATTCGCCAGCACCGCCAGTTCGGCACCGCCCCCGATATCGCGCCCCGCAATCGTGGAAAACCGGCCCAGCCCTGCGATACCGACATTCATCGTGGCGTTGGTGCGGAAACCCTGCATCGGGTCCCTCAATCGTGGCCTGCGCCTGCGCTTCCAGACCGGCGCCGCTCAGGGTAAACCGCGTAATTTCCGTGGGCTCACCCTCAATGCGTGACGCGTTAAAGTCGCCGCCAATCTCATCTCCAAAGGCCTGCGCCGCACCGGCATCATCAAGCTGCAGGCCAGCCGCCCCGTAAGCAAGATCGGCGGTAATCAAACCCTGCTGCACGCCATCGCCCGTGCGCAGCAATCCGCCACCCTGCAGGCGCAGCGTCTCAATACCAAGGCCGGGGCGATCAAGCCCCTGCACGCTGATATCGGCGCGCCATGTGTCTGCGACCGCAGCATCATAAGAGATGGCCAAATCCATTCCGTCCACAAAGGTCCGCGGACCACTTAGCGGCAACAGAACAGGCTCATCGCCCAAGGGGGTGATGCCCCCCGTCAGATCAATCAAAGAGGGCCAGCCCGCGCTATCAATCTGCACCGCACCATTCAGCGCCACACGCCCTGCATCCAGCGCGAGTTGCTGCACATCAATGCGCCCGTCGGCGCCCTGCACCACCAGCGCGGAAAGGCTTGAATCATTCCCAAAGAACCCTTGGTATTCGGGCACAAACAACGGGCTGATGTCGCCGCCGATATCAAGGGAAATACGCCGCTCGTCCGCGGCACTGGTCAGACCAAAGGTGCCCGTCAGACGGTCTTGACCGTCCGTCGCAATCGACAATGTCGCAGCAAAGTCGTCCAGCGGGGCCGCACCCGCCACCTCAAGCTTGACCGCCGGTCTGCCCGGCAGATCAATCAGCCGCGCGACAATGCCGTCCGGCCCTTCATCAAGGTTCAGGAACAGATCAAGAAAACGCGTTTCATTGACGAAACTGCCGTTAATTTCAAAGGCACCGGACTTGTCACCCAATCGCTCGGCGTTCAGGCTGACGGTCCCTTCACCATCCGCCAGTTGCGCAGACCCGTTCAGCGCCACCGTGATCGGCTCGCCCAGAAACGCCTCGCCCAGCTCGACGCTGTCAATGCGCAGCTGGTCCAAGGACACGCTGACCGGCAATTCCGGCAAGGAAAACGGCTGCGCCTCGGGCGCGGGGCCTGTGTCTTCCGACAAAGGCGGGCGTGACACGATGATCCGCGCGGCACTCAACTCGCGCACATCGATGACGCCCCGCAGCAACGCTGTCCTGCTCCAGTTCAGCACGATGTCTTCCAGCGTCAGCCAGACGCCATCAGCATCCGCAATCGTCAGCACGTCAATGGACGCCTCAGAGCTCAGTGCGCCCTCAAACCCCTGAATGTTCACTTGGCGGCTGACCCCAGACAGGTTGTCCTCGATCAGCCCTGCCAGATAGCCTTCGCCGTCATCCTCTTGTGCTGATGCAACAAAAGGGGCGGCGCAAAGCGCGCATATGATGAGAAACCGTTTCAAAACGCTTGTCCGATACCGATGTAAACTTGCAAATCCTGGCCTGCAGTGTCGCCATTGGCCTGTGTCGCCAGATCAAGACGGATCGGCCCGATGCCGGTGTTGTACCGCAAACCAACCCCTGCGCCCGCATGCCATTCTGCATCTTCGAGAGGCGAGGCTGACGCACCCACCTGCCCAAAATCATAAAACCCGACCAGCGATATATTCTCGCGGATCGCATAACGCGCCTCAAGCTGTGTGCCCAAGAAGGATGCGCCACCTGAGGTCACCGTCTCAAGGCCCTGCACCGTTTCAATCCCCAGCGATTGATAGGCCTGCCCGCGTACCGTACCGCCACCGCCCGAATAGAAAAGAAAATCTGCAGGCGCTTCATTGAGATCGGCACCAGCAAGGCTGCCCAGTTGCAGGCGTCCGGCCAGTGTCAGCTTTTCTTCTTCGCCCAATGTCACATACCCACGGGCGTCACCATAAAGCCGCACACCGCTGATTTCCCCGTCAGTGCTGATGAACGGTGTGGTGTTCACATCAAGATAATACCCGTTCGACGCATTCGACGGATCATCGCGGCGATCCAGCGTCGCATCCAACGGCAGGGTGAACAAAGTATATTCACGCGTCTCAAGTTCGGTTTCTTCACGCGCACGCAACACGCCGACAGCGGCACGGACGGTCAGATCATCACTCAGGATACGGGAAAAGCCGGTTTCAACACCGATTTTATCAATCAGGAACTCTGGCTCATCCTGACGAGAAATCTCTGCGCTCAGAAAATAATCTGTATCAGGGCCAAAGGTTGCAGGGCGGGTAAACGTGCCGCCCAAACGGTAGTCAATGCCGCCCGTCTCACCACTGATGCCGGACACCTCTGCATCCACGCGAATGCGTTCCGCGCCACCCAGCAAATTCCGGTGCAGCCAGAACGAGGACAGCGTCAGCCCCTCAATCGTCGCAAGCTCGATCCCGAAACCAATCCTGCGTGGGTTGGCCTCGGACAATTGCGCGCTGATCGGCAGGGTATCATTGGGGCCAATCTGGTCATCTTCGGCCAACGCAACGCTGGCAAAGGTCCCGGTCCGGCGCAAGCGGCGCGCGGCGGCGGCCATTTCTTGTGGCGAAAACACCTCGCCCACGGGCAGGCCCGCAATTTCGCGGACACGATCATCGCTGACGTTGCGGTTGCCCGAAACCGATAGCGGCCCAAACCGTAAACGTGGGCCAGTATCAAGCGCGACATTCACATCCAGCTTGGCGTCAGCATGGCGCGCAATGATCCGCTGATCAGCGACGCGCGCTTTGGCATATCCCAGATCGCGCCAACTGCTGATCCCGTCCTGCACCACAGCCCCGATTTCTGCCGATTCCGCCGTGCGACGCGGGCCAAGGTCTTCAAGCAGCGTGGTCTGCGGCGGAAGCGGGAAAATTTGCACATCACCAAAGGTGAACTGGTCACCGGGGGCGACTGTGATGACAACCTCTCGGATTGTATTGGGCGCATCCAGCGGCGCAATATTTGCAGCCTCGCGCCCATCCACGGTAATCGAAATGGTCCCGCCATAATATCCGGATGCGTAAAGCGCCGTCAGCAAGCGGCGATAATCGGCACGGGCGGCGGCAATATAGTCTTGCGGGGCAGACCCTGCTTCGAGCGCGCGCAACAAAGAGGCGTCATTCAATGCACTTCGGGCAGCATCAGAGACCAAACGGACCTCTTGCGCCGAGGCACCAGTGGCACAAACAAGGGCAATTGCGCAGCAACGTTTCAACATGTCTTTACCGCGCCTCCAACGTCGGGTCGGCTCTTCATTTCGCAAGTTTTGGGCGGTCTAACGGCGTCAGGCCCAATTTACCAATCACTTCGTTATGATAAGTTGTTTTCGGCCCGCGTCGAGCGAAGTCTTGGCAAGCATGCCTTAGGCAAACGGATTTTCGGGGTACGTCACCCCCGCCAGATACAAGCCCTGCGGCGGACAAACCGGCCCACAGGCACTGCGATCCTTCGCCGCCAAAGCCGCCCCCACATCATCAGGTGTCCAAGCCCCCGCGCCGACCCGTTCAAGCGTGCCAACAAAGCTGCGCACCTGATTGTGAAGGAATGATCTGGCACGCACATGAAAGCGGTATTCCGTGCCATGCGCGCGCGGCACCACCTCAACGCGCAATTCATCGAGCGTTTTCACAGGGCTTTTCGCCTGACAGATCGAGGACCGGAAGGTGGTAAAATCATGTAGACCCAACAACTGATCCGCCCCTGCCTGCATCGCGTCCGCATCCAGAGGGTGATTGACCCGCCACATCTGTCCGGCTTCCGAGGTCAACGGCGCGCGGCGCGACATCAGGCGAAAGAGATACCGCCGTTCCAACGCATCAAACCGCGCATGCCAATCGTCAGCGACCTTTGCACAGGCCAAGATCGCAACCGGTGCCGGTTTCAGGTGGAAATTCAACGCTTCCGACAAACGAAACGGGTCCCAATCGCGCTCCATGTCGCAATGGGCCACCTGACCGGTTGCATGGACGCCCGCATCGGTGCGTCCAGCTGCTGCGATGGTATGTTCACGCGGCTCTAACTTGGCCAATGCCGCCTCAATCGCGCCCTGCACAGACGGCTGGTCATTCTGCCGCTGCCACCCCGCAAAGGGTGCGCCGTGATATTCAACAAGAAGGGCATAACGGGGCATTGGACCCGATTAGGGGGAGCAACAGTCAAAATCAATCCCTACACATCCCGTGGCGTGATACCTATCTTCAAACAAAGTACTGAAAGGGCCCGTTTTGGTCATCTCGACAATCGCAGATCAGATCACACGCACCATCGAAGGTGTGAGCGATACCCTCACCGCGCCTTTCAGCGATCCGGTGATCCGGCTTGGCGTAACAGGGCTGTCGCGCGCAGGCAAAACAGTGTTCATCACCTCGCTGGTGGCGAACCTGATGGATCGCGGGCGTATGCCCCAGCTTGAGGCCGCCGCAAATGGCGCGATCCGCACCGCCTATCTGCAACCCCAGCCCGACGACACCGTGCCGCGCTTTGCCTATGAAGCCTATCTTGCCCAGCTCACAGCGCCCGAACCCAGCTGGCCCCAAGGCACCCGCCAGATCAGCGAACTCCGCCTGTCGCTGCGGGTTCAGCCCAGCGGGTTGTTGTCCGGTCTGTCGGGGCCACGCACGGTGCATATCGACATCATGGATTACCCCGGTGAATGGCTGCTGGACCTTGGGCTGCTGGACCAGAGCTATGCGCAATGGTCCGAGGCCGCCTTGGCGCGCGCCAAAGGTCGGCCGGGCGGCGATGACTACGTGGCCCTTGTGGCGGGCGTCGATCCGACAGTGCAACTGGATGAACCCGAAGCGTTGGTTCTGGCCGAACGGTTTACCGCACACCTGCGAGAGGCGCGCGAGGCAGGGTTTTCCGATTGCTCGCCGGGGCGGTTCCTTTTGCCCGGTGACCTTGCCGGATCTCCCGTCCTGACCTTTGCGCCGCTGCCTGATGCACGCTATCCACGCGGATCGCTGGGGCGCGAATTCGAGCGGCGCTTTGAAAGCTACAAACGCAATATCGTGCGCCCTTTCTTTCAGGACCATTTTGCCAAGATCGACCGCCAGATCGTGCTGGTTGACGTGCTGGGCGCGATCCACGCAGGCCCTGCCGCACTTGATGACCTGCGCAACGCAATGGCACGTATCCTTGGGGCCTTCCGCCCCGGGCGCAACGCCTTTCTGACCCGCATTTTCCAAGGCCGCCGCGTTGAAAAAATTCTCTTCGCCGCAACCAAGGCCGACCATTTACACCACAGCCAGCACCCGCAACTGACCGCGATTACCCAGGCCCTGCTGCGCGAGGCCAAGGACCGCGCCGATTTTGCAGGCGCAAAGACCGCCGCCATGTCAATCGCCGCTCTGCGCACGACGGTAGAGGAAACCATTGATCACAAAGACGGCCCTCTTGATGTGGTCAGGGGTCGCTTGCTTGACACCAACAAGCAGGCCGCGTTCTACCCCGGCAAGCTGCCTGACGATCCCGCGCATTTGCTTACACCTGCGCGTCAAGGGTCCGACAAATGGCTCGACGCGGATTATAGCATCATGAACTTCGCACCCGCCCCTCTGACCCGCAGGCCCGGCGACGGCCCACCCCATATCCGGCTGGATAAAGCCGCGCAGTTCCTGTTTGGAGACCGGCTATGACACGCGGCCCCGTACTCATCGACCTCGAAGGCGCCGAGGCGGCGCAACCCAGCACAGCCCCCGCTGTTCAGGACGACGCCGACGCGCCGCAGGGCGTGGCCATGCAACAAGTGGCGGCGCTCGCAACACGGCGTCCCTCACGACTGGCGCGGTGGTTCTGGTCTGTGACCATAGCCCTCGTCGGGTTTGTGGCATCACTGGCCGCGTGGGACTATGTGAACGGCCTCTTGGCGCGCTCCCCGATCCTTGGCGGCATCGCAACCGCTTTGGTCGCTCTCTTGGTCCTCGTCCTTGCCATCATCGGCTTGCGCGAACTGGCCGCCTTTGGCCGCTTGCGCAAACTCGATCAAATCCAGCATCAGGCGCAAAGCGCCTTGCTGTCACACGACCTCAAACAAGCACGCGGCGTGATCGCATCACTGGAAAAACTCTACAGCAACCGCGACGATACCGCATGGGGGCGGGCCGAGCTGACATCGCGCCAAAGCGAGGTACTCGACGCCGACGGTCTCTTGGGTTTGGCGGAAACCACACTGCTCGTACCCCTCGACGCCCGCGCCCAGCGCGAGGTCGAAGCCGCCGCACGCCAAGTGGCCACCGTGACCGCCATCGTGCCACTTGCCCTTGCCGACCTCTTTACCGCACTCACCGCAAACTTGCGGATGATCCGGCGGATCGCTGAAATATATGGTGGGCGGTCCGGCACCTTGGGCAGTTGGCGGCTGACGCGGACTGTCCTCACCCATCTGGTCGCGACTGGCGCGGTCGCCGTGGGTGATGATCTGATCGGGTCGGTCGCAGGTGGCGGGGTGCTGTCCAAAGTCTCGCGCAGGTTTGGCGAAGGCGTGATCAATGGCGCACTCACCGCGCGCGTCGGCGTCGCCGCAATAGAGGTATGCCGCCCGCTTCCCTTCCATGCCGCCAAAAAACCATCGGTGAGCGGCCTTGTCGGACGCGCAATGAGCGGGCTTTTCAACCGCAGCTAATCAGTCGGCACGTTTTGCCACTGCCGCAGGCAGACGCAGATGCACGACCAACCCGCCAAGAGCCTCATCCTTGGAGAGCAGAATTTTTCCGCCGTAGGCGTGCACAAGATCATGCGCAATCGCAAGGCCAAGGCCGGTCCCAGGCTTTGATGTATCAAGCCGCTGTCCGCTTTGAGTTGCCTTTGCAATCTCTTCCTTGGGAATGCCGGGGCCGTCATCCGCGATGGTGATCATGATCTGACCGTCCTTGGCCAGCTCCGCTTTCAACCGCACCTCAGAGGCAGCCCATTTCAACGCATTATCCAGCAGATTGCCCATCACCTCCTCAAAATCGCTTTGGTCCATGCGCACGCGCATTCCGGCCTCAAAATTGGCAGTAAAGGTTTTGCCCTCGTTTTCCGCAAGGGCGTTGAAGGCGCGCTGCATCCGGCCAAGGGCAACATCCAGCGGCGTGGCAACAACCATCGTACTGTCGGTGCCATCAGCGCGCATGCGGGCAAAGGACCGTTTGAGCTGGGCATCCAGCCGGTCCAGCGCATCGACGGCTTCTTGGACATCATGACCATTCATGATCAGCGTATCCAGTTCATTGCGCATGATTGCCGACGGGGTTTTGATCGCATGGGCAAGGTCTGCGGCCTGCCTGCGCGAACGGCGCATGATATCGCGGTTACGCTCCATCAGCGTGTTGATGTCATGAACCAAAGGGGCGACCTCTACGGGATAATCGGCCACTTTCATCCCGCCATCCTGCTCCCATCGACCCGAAACATCCTGACGGAGCTTGTTCAGCGGCTGCAACACCACCGCGACTTGGGTCAACGCGCCCAAAACGCCCATGAAAGCAACAAAGGCAAAGGCCGTCAGTAGCGTGCGCCGCAGGTCCATCTGCTCTTCATCAAAGCTTTGCAGAGACGAGGCCACCTGAACATGCCACAGCGATCCATCACGGACCGGGACCCACTGACCAATCGCAAAAAGGGGTTCGTTGCCGGGGCCTACAAATTCGCGCCGCTGTACAGCCTCGGAGCGTCCGTTCGGGGCAGGCAGACGCGCCTCTTCCAAAGATGGTGAAGCATAGACCCTGCCGTCGTCTGTCTGCACCTGCCAGTACTGCCCCGAGAGCGGCACCTGATAGACCAGATCGCCGATGGCGCGTTCAAGACCGACGGTGGTATCGCTATTGTTTGAAACGGCAACAACGGCCTGCGAATGGCGCGTTTCCAAGACCTCGAGAAAACGGGCCTGCGATTGTGATGTCATGTAGGACGACAGGCCCGCCAAACCCAAAACAATGATTGCGACAGCCCAAAGGATGCCGCCCGTCACTGCGCGGGCGCGTAACGAGGTCATGCGGTCGCTTTGATGACGTAGCCTCTGCCGCGCACGGTCTCGATCAGGTCACTGCCCAGTTTCTTGCGCAACCGGTTCACAAAGACAGCGATCGTGTTGGAATCGCGGTCACCCTCATGCTGATAGATGTGATCGGACAGTTCCGTCCGCGACACAAGCCGCCCCGAGTTGTGGAACAGGTAAGACAGCACAGCAATTTCCTGCGAGGTCAGATTGGTCGGAATACCCTGGACCATCACCTGATTGGTGCGCGTATCAAACGTCACCTCATCTTTCGAGAACACAGGCGTCGCCTTACCGGCCTTGCGGCGGATCAGGGCACGCACCCGCGCGGACAGTTCAGCCATATGAAACGGCTTTGTCAGATAATCATCTGCACCGGCATCAAGACCGTCCACGCGGTCCGTCCAGTCGTTGCGGGCCGTGAGAATCAGAATCGAGGTATCATTACCCCCGCTGCGCAGATTTTTCAGCACCGTCAGGCCATCCCGAATGGGCAGGCCAAGGTCCAGAATGATCACATCATAGGGTTCTGTTTCGCCAAGATACTGCGCTTCGGCACCGTCGACAGCAACGTCAACGGTAAGCCCCTCGGACACCAGTGTTTTCTTTAGTTGGCTCGCGAGCACAGGCTCGTCTTCGGCAATCAAAATACGCATGTACCTTCCGTAGTCCTGCCAGATGGCAAAATTTAGGCGAATATGCGTCACCAAACAAAGTCTTTTGTGGCAATCTAAGGCACGGATTTCGAGGCGCAAAATGCAGATCTGGCCACCCAAGTGCCCAGAACAGATGAACGGATTGTGTTCTCCATTTGACAGCAATTGAACAAACGTTCAATTTATCGCTTATAATGCTGAAGAAACATGCATCCATCGCCGAGACACGAGATCACTTCAGGTGGCTTATCCCTGAGGATTACAACATCGGCGTCGATATTTGCGACAGGCATGCCAACCAGACACCTGAGCGTTGTGCGATAATTGATATTGATGCCGACGGGAACGCCACGGAATACAGCTTTGGGGCGCTGCGCGACCGGTCCAACCAGCTTGCCAATGCTTTGTCTCAAACTGCAAAAGCGGGTGACCGGATCGCGGTCCTGCTGCCGCAATGTTTTGAAACGGCAGTGGCCCATGTGGCGATCACTAAAATGGGCTGTATTGCCCTGCCGCTCTTTACCCTTTTCGGGCCTGAGGCACTCCTCCACCGGCTGCGGGATTCAGGCACCAGCACGCTCATCACCAATGGCGCGAATGCGCAGGTGATCGCAGAGCTGCGGGCCAAATTACCCGACCTGCGACAAGTGATCAGCATCGACGGCACGCAAGGACAAGCCATCGATTTTCACACGCTCTGCGATGCCCAATCCACCGATTTCGCCCCACATCCGACCAAAGCAGACGATCCCGCGATCCTGATCTACACCTCCGGCACAACCGGCGCGCCAAAAGGGGCCTTGCACGCGCACCGTGTTTTGCTCGGCCATCTGCCTGGCGTGGAAATGAGCCATGATTTCTTTCCCCAACCCGGCGATAAAATCTGGACGCCCGCCGATTGGGCGTGGATCGGCGGCTTGCTTGATGTGCTGATGCCAGCACTTCACCACGGCGTACCTGTCGTGGCCTGCCGTTTCCGGAAATTCACCGCCAAAGCCGCCTTTGATCTGATCCGCGACCACGGCATCCAGAACGCATTTCTGCCGCCCACCGCACTCAAACTCATGCGCCTCGACACACCCGCCGAACCCGTGCCCATGCGCTCGGTCGCGTCGGGTGGCGAAACCTTGGGCAAGGAACTGATCGCGTGGGGCCAGCAGGTGTTCGGCACGACGATCAACGAATTTTACGGCCAGACCGAGTGCAATATGATCGTGTCGTCCTGCGCCGCACTGGAACCCGCCGAACCCGGTGTCATGGGTTTCGCGGTACCTGGTCACCGTGTTGATGTCGTCAACGAAGAGACCCGCACGCTCTGCGACATAGGCCAAGAAGGCAGCATCGCCGTACGCACCCCCGATCCGGTCATGTTCCTGCGGTACTGGAACAACCCCGACGCCACGGCCCAGAAATTCATCGACATCGCAGGCGAAAACTGGCTTCTGACTGGCGACAAGGGCTGCAAAACGCCCACCGGTCGCCTGCAATTCATTGGCCGCGACGATGATATCATCAGTTCCGGCGGCTACCGCATCGGCCCTGCCGAAATCGAGGATTGCCTGCTAACGCACCCCGCCGTGCAATTGGCGGGCGTGGTCGGCAAACCCGATCCAATTCGGGGGTCGGTCGTGGCGGCCTATATACAGCTTGCCGCAGGCTTTGAGGGGTCGGATGATCTGGCGGCGGATATCGCAGCCCACGTCAAAACCAAACTTGCCGCCTATGAATTTCCCCGCGTTGTGCGTTTTATTGACGATATGCCGATGACCACGACGGGCAAAATCATCCGCGCCGACCTGCGGGCGCGGGCCACAAAGGAAGCCGAAAATGAGCAATGATGTCGTTCTCTATCACGCCGAAAATGGCATCGCGACGGTCACGCTGAACCGCCCCGACCAACGCAATGCGATCAATCCTGCGGTGTGCGACGCCATCCGTGCCGCTTTTGATCAGGTCGAGGCGGACCCCGATGTGCGTGTCGCAATCCTCACCGGTGCAGGTACGCTTTTTTGCGCGGGCATGGACCTGAAGGCCTTTGCAGGCGGCGCAGGTGATGCGATCTTGTTCGGCGAATACGGCTTTGGTGGCTTCGTCAAACGACCCCGCACAAAACCCGTCATCGCCGCTGTGGAAGGGGCCGCCTTGGCAGGTGGGTTTGAAATGATGCTGGCCTGCGATCTGGCGGTCGCCGGGGCCTCTGCCCAATTTGCCCTGCCGGAAGTCCGCATCGGCCTGATCCCCGGTGCGGGTGGTGCGGTACGCCTGCCCGTGTCGATCCCGCGTGTGCGCGCCAATGAAATCTTGCTGACAGGCAAAGCCTTCAGCGCGCAAGAGGCTGCTGACTGGGGCCTGATCAACCGCGTCACCCCCGATGGCACCGCTCTGCAAACCGCCCAAAGCATCGCCGCGCAGATCGCTGCAAACGCCCCGCTTGCCGTGCGGCAAACGCTGGCTATCGCCAACAGAGCGCTGGCAGAAAATGATGCCGCCCACTGGCCCGCGAATGACAAAATCATCCACGAAATCGGACAAACCGCAGACGCCGCCGAGGGCGCGCGTGCGTTCATCGAAAAACGTGCGCCGGTCTGGCAAGGGAAGTAAAACCACACCTCCGGCGACCGCCCAGCGCGCCGATCACTGATTGCGCGCATTCGGCGCTTGGAAGCGCTGAAAACACGCATATAGTGTCAGCCGCATGAGTACAGGTAACGCGATCAGCGATCCCACGTCAGAAACTACTGGCCTCGCACAGGGCGAGCGCAGGCAGATTACTGCTGTTTTTATGGATATTGTCGGCTTCAGCACCATCGCGAGCAAAGCTGATCCCGAAGATCTCGAACACTGGCTCGAAGAATTTTACGGCCAGGCGCGCAGCATCATCGAGGCCCAAGGCGGCGAAGTCACCGAATATTTGGGCGACGGTGTTGTCGCGCTCTTTGGTCTCGCCCGCGCGGATGAACTCGCGGCGTCAAAGGCAGTCAGCGCGGCAATGACCGCGCTCAAAGAGGTCAATGCCGGTGCGAGCCAAGGCATCACGACCCAACTGCGCATCGGCGTGGCGACGGGTGACGCCGCCGTACGCATCGACCGAGGGCGCGAAAACCTGCCCCGCGCCACCGGCATGGTCACCACACTTGCACGGCGCATCCAGCAACAGGCGGCCCCGGGCACCGTGATGATCTCGGCCAGCACACAGGCCCTGCTGCGTGGTGGCATCGCAACCGAAGAATTCGGCAACCAGAACCTCAAAGGGTTCGCCGAGGCCCAGACCCTGTTTCGCCCGCTTGCACACCAAACCCAGACCGTCACCTCTTCATCTTCATCGCCCTTTGTCGGGCGCAAAGACGTGCTGAGGCAGATTGAGTCCAGTAGCTATCCGACGCTGTTGATCGGGCAGGCAGGGATCGGAAAATCCGCCTTGGCGCGCCATTTGGCACATACCGCAGATGCGGTGACCACCTTTGCGGCGGATGGCGTTAAAACGCCCAGCAGCTATCAGCCATTCACGCAATGGCTCTTGCAACAAACCGGTAGCACCTTGCCGGATTTCACGGATATCGCGGCGACATTCCCGACACTGGACGACGATGCCCAAAGGGCACTTGCGCTGGTGTTGGGGCTGCCCGAAGGGCAAAGCCTCTTGATTGACCGCAGCAATGTCGCGCTCAAGGGACTGATCGAAGACAGCCTCTGGCAGGCGATCTACGCAACACAGCCCAAGGGCCTGCTGATATTTGAAGACCTGCATTGGTTGGACAACGCCAGTTTCGGCGTCCTGCGGCATATCCTGCAAAACGCCTACAACCATACGCATCAGATCCTGATGACAAGCCGCGAAGATATCAAAATCGACAAGCACCTCGGCCAGTGCCGTCTTACGGTCATACCCCTCGCACCGCTGTCCGACACAGAGGCCGCCGAAATGCTCGACGCGGTTGCAGATGGGCCAACCCCGCCCGACAAAAAGGCCTTTGTGATTTCCCAGTCCGCCGGAATCCCGCTGTTCATCGAGCATTTGTTGAAGCGTAACGCCTTTGGGGACAATGCGTCCGCAGATGTCCCGGGCTCTCTCAAAGACCTGTTGGCGGACCAGATTGATGCGACAGGCCCAACCAAAGCCGTGCTGCAATGTGCCGCTGTCATCGGGCAAACCTTTACCTTTGATATGCTTGAAGCCATCGCTTCGGATCATGCGCCACTCACGATGCATCTAGAGCTCGCCTGCCAGAAAGGTGTGCTGAAACAGCTGGATGATGCCAAATGGGGGTTTGCGCATGCGCTATTGCACCAAGCGGCCTATGACAGCCTGCTGCGGAACAAACGTATCGCCTATCACGCCAAGATTGCAGCACATCTCAAGCAAGACCACGTTGACGCAGTGATGCGCCATCCCGCCCTGCTCACGACCCACCTGAGCCGCGCGGAGCAACATATTCCCGCCATCGAGAATTATCTCTCGGTCAGCCGCTGGGCCCTGTCACAAGGGGCGTTTGACGATGCAGAAGCCCATGTACTGGCCGCCATAGCGCTCTGCGAAAAAGCACCTGCAGACGTCGATGTCAGGTCGCACGAAATCGCCTGTTACTCTGCGCTAGGCTCAATCCTGATGCAGACACAGGGCTTTACTGCCGCTTCGGCGAAAAAGGCTTTTGAGACCGTTGCAAAGCTGGCGAGCAGGAAGGGGTCGCATTCCTCGGCAAACGGACCCGCCTTCTACGGCAGCTTCACCCATGCAGTCGTTTCGGGCGACAAAAAGGGCGCCACGCGGTTTGCCGATATGCTGCGCAATGCGGCGGACAAAGCGCAATCCGACGGCGTAGATAGCGAACTACGGCTTGCGTCCTTGAACGCAGACACCGCCCTGCATTTTAATACAGGTCATTTTGCGAAAGCGTCGGCGACGTTCAAGACGCTGCGCCGGCACTACGATATCACCACCCATGGCGCGATGATCACAAGCTACGGCGCAGATACATTCGCTGCGGCGCAGATGATTGATTGTATCACACGTGCCATCTGCGGCGAGACGCATCTCGTTTCGGAAATGATCATGGAAACGGATGCGCACCAACGGCAGCTGAATATCCCTGTCATGCAACCCTGGGTCCATGTCTGGGGGGCCGTAGCGTTGTTTTACGCAGGCCATCAGGACGCCGCGATTGACCGCGCGCGGCGCGGGATCGCAATCGCCATCAAACAGGGCACGACCTTCTGGGAGGTAACGGGGATCGCATGGCTACACATCATACAGCCCTCGGAAAGCGCCAGCGAAGAGGGGCTTGCGCAGTTTGCGGAAGCGATCAAGACCTACGAAATGATGGGCGCACATATCGGGCTTCCGTATTTTCGGGCGCATTATGCGCTGGCGCAAGCAGAGCATGGTGATATCGCTGCCGCCTACAAAAGCTCATTGCAGGCTGTGCGTGAAAACGAACATGACGGTCTGCACAGCTGGTATCCAGAGGTCCTTAGGCTTCATGCCCTCGTCTGCGATATCGAGGGCTGTGCAGCAGGCGCTGCACGTTTTCGCCAAGAGGCCGCAGCCATTGCCACGCAACAGAATGCAGCACTTTGGTTGCTGCGCACGCGGATTGACCAGTTCAGCGCAGACGAAATAGATGCTGCATCTTTGGCAGAGGCGGTTAACCTGCTTCACCGTCGCGCTGCACCACCCGAAAAGCAGGCAGCACTTGCGCTGTTGTCACGCAGATGACCCCAGAGAAATTACTGAGTTATAATCTCCCTCTTTTTGCGGGGCTGAAACCCGCTGACTTAGACGGCATACCGTTGGGCGTCAGCGAACAGCACCTTGTGCCATGGCAAACAATTATTGATCAGGACGACGCGTCCTATGATCTCTACTTCTTGCTGTCAGGCTCGCTTCTGGCTGTTTTCTGGACGACGCAAGGGCGTGAAATCGTCTTTTCGCGCTTTCCCATCGGGTCCTATTTCGGTGAATTGGCGGCCTTTGACGGCGTTCCGCGCTCACTTGCGGTTGTCGCGAAAACCGACGCCACTGTCCTGACGATGACGCGCAGCAGCTTTTTGCAGCTTTTCAACGAAGTGCCCCTGCTACGGGAACGGATCACCAAGAGCCTGGTCGACCGGATCCGTAGTTTGACAGAGCGCAACATGGAAATGACAACACTCTCGGTTGAACAGCGGGTCAGAAAATACCTGCTGCGGCTGGCCGTAGAGGAAGGCAAGCTTACCAAGGGGGCCGTCATCGAAAACGCGCCGACACATGCCGAGATAGCGGGGTCGGTCGGGGCCAACCGTGAAATGGTCAGCCGCTCGATCAGCAAGCTGGTCAAAGGCGGTGTGATCAAATCAGCACGGCAAAAGATCGAGATCCTCGATCCCGAAGCGCTCTCGCATGAGCTCGCCTAATTTTAATCCAAATTTCACCAATTCGCGCCAAAAGTAGGACATGATCATTCAGTAGTGATCAGGCAACAAGAAGACAAAGGTGAGCGGTTTGACACGTATTTTTGGTATCCTAGGCGGTGAAGTGACGCTGATGTTGGCTGGCGGCATCGCTGGTTTGACATTTCTGATCTTCAGCTGATTTTTCCCAGTTTCACAGACCTTTCATCGCGCGAAGGTGCCGCCATGCTGCATCTTCGCGCGCCCCATATCCAGAATTTCTCTTAGGGAAATACAACCCTTGGAATAAACCGCACCTGAGGGAATTGACCCCCGGCGCGGAGCGCTTACCTGTAGATTGACACAACCAGTCTAAGGATCGCCCATGTTCTTTCGCTCTGCAGCAACGCTTCTTATGTCATGCATCGCTTTGCCCGCAGCGGCAGTCTGTGTTGGTGACAGCTATCTGGACCAATTGACCCCGCAACAAGAAGAGCAATTGTCGGCCGCCGTGGCCGATATGCCCTATTCCCAAGGGCTGATCTGGAACGCGACAAAGGACACCACCGAAATCACCGTCGTCGGCACGATGCACATCTATGATCCGCGTCTGGAAGAGCTGCGCACACAACTGGCCGAACGGGTCGCAACGGCCGATCTTGTGATGCTAGAGGCAACACCGCAGGAAGAGGCGCAACTTCAGGACATGATCGCGCGGGAACCGGGCCGCCTGTTCCTTGTTGATGGCCCGACCTTGCCAGAGCTGGTGGACGAAGACACATGGCAAATGATTTTGAACGCCGCCAGCGAACGCGGCATCCCGTCCTTCATGGCCGCCAAAATGCAACCTTGGTACCTGTCGATGACCCTTGCGGTCCCATCCTGTGCCATGACCGATATGATGGCGGGTGTACGCGGCCTCGACCAGATGATCATCGAAGATGCACAGGCCGCGGGCGTGCCATTGCAAGCGGTCGAACCCTATACAACGCTGTTTGATCTGTTCGGTGACGATAGCATAGACGAACAGGTCAATATGCTGCGGATCAGTATGCTGGTGCCCGAACTGCAACAGCAAATGTTCGTGTCGATGCTGGACAGCTATTTTGCCCAGAACATTGGCCAGCTGTGGGAAATGTCACGGATCGCTTTGTCCGACGTGCCCGGCATCGACCCCGCCGAGGGGAACGCCATGTTCGACGACATGGAAGAATCGATGCTGAACACCCGCAACAGAAACTGGATTCCGGTCATCACCGAGGCCGCCGAAGGCCGCGACGATATTGTTGTGGCCGTCGGCGCAGGCCATCTGATCGGTGAACAGGGCGTGCTGCAGCTTTTGGAAAACGAAGGCTGGGTGATTACACGGGTGGAATGAGACACGTAAAGGTATGCGACCCAAGACGCAGCCTCAAACATCCCCATAATCAGTGAGCCCTTTACGCCCCAGATCGGTCAAATCATAGACGCCACGCGACACGCGGGTGAACCAGCCGTAATGGTCCGCCGCCATGATCTGTGTGGCCTGCGGCACCTCGGCCCATTCTTTGACCTTTGCGCCCTTTGATGGCCCATGAACGGCCAAAAACCGCGCGCAGCGCAGCGCATCCTGCCGATAGCCCGTGATAATACCATGCCGTGTTGCGCCCCCGTCATTGGGATCGCCCTGCAACCGCTCAAAGGCGCGCAACAGACGGGTTTTCTTCTTTTTCGACTGCCGCGCGGCATAAGGGCCGGGGTCTGCCAGCACCTCGACATGCCCGTCGCGCAACCGCACGGTCAGCACACCCAAACCCGCACGCCGCGCCAGTTTCACATTGGCCTTCAGCGCTTTGTCTTTCCCACCCGCAGGCACCGCCAGATAGACGTGATCCGTGGTCAAAAGACGCTCAACCCCCTGATGAAACAACGCCAGCGAAAACCCCAGCTTTAGCTCGACCACCACCAGATCATCACCGCGCCGACCGACAACGTCGGCAGGACCGACCTCGCCTTTCACCTCATAGCCTTGGCGTTGCAGATAGGCCTTGATGGGGGGGTATAAATCGGCCTCGCGTGGCATCGGGTCTCCTTTCAGGTCAAACAATGGGAAATTTCCCGCGATGACAAGCCCCGCCAACCGACGCCATGGGGTGACAGCCCCAGCGCACACTCTTATATACGGGCCAACCTTTGCTCCGATAGAAAGTGACGCACATGACAACCCTCGTATTTGGCCACAAATCCCCCGACACCGACAGCACAGGCTCTCCCCTGATCTGGGAATGGTTCCTGAACCACACCGATATCGACGCGAAAGCGGCCCTGCTGGGGGATCCGAACACCGAAGCCAAATTCGTGGCCGAGCGTTGGGGGTTCGAGTTGCCGGAAATCATCGCGGACGTCGCAGACGACCAGTCCTGCGTGATCGTGGACACCAACAACCCCGCCGAATTGCCCGCGAACATCAATAACGCGGACGTTCTGGCAATCATCGACCACCACAAACTGGCCGGCGGGCTGGAAACCAAGAACCCGATCAACATCACCGTCCGCCCCTTGGCCTGCACCGCGACGATCATGCACCAGATGATGGGCGATCACGCCAGCCACATGCCCCAAGGCGTCAAGGGCCTGATGCTGTCCTGCATCCTCTCTGACACGCTGGCCTTCCGGTCACCAACGACAACCGCAGTGGACAAGGATTTGGCCGAAAAGCTCGCCAAAGACCTTGGCGTGGATATCGAAACCTATGCGAGCGAAATGTTCGCTGCCAAATCCGATGTCTCTGCATTCTCGGATGCCGAACTGCTGCGCATGGATAGCAAGGAATACGCCGTAGACGGCAAGAAATTCCGCGTCTCCGTGCTGGAAACCACATCGCCAAAAATCGTGCTGGATCGCAAAGCATCGCTGATGGAAACCATGCCGAAGGTCGCGAAAGAGGACGGCGTGGACGAAGTGCTGCTGTTCGTCGTGGATATCATCAACGAAGAAGCCACGATGCTGATCCCCAACGATCTGACCAAGACAGTGGCCGAGAAATCCTTTGACGCGAAAGTCGAAGGCGACAGCGTGGTCCTGCCCGGGATCATGAGCCGGAAAAAGCAGATCATCCCTGCGCTGAAGGTTTAAACGATCCGCACGCTTGTATGCACAGGCTGTGTACAGGTTGTGTACGCATTCCATACGGTTCACAAAGGTTAACGCATGACCCAGATTATCGACCAATTCGCCGACATCTCGGGGCAGTACGACGCCGCCTTTGTGGACCTGTGGGGGTGTATGCACAACGGGGTTACCGCACTGCCCGAAGCGGTGGTTGCCATGCAAAAATACCGTGCTGCGGGCGGGATCGTGGTGCTTGTCACCAACTCGCCCCGCCCTTGGGATTCAGTCGCGCGCCAGATCAACGGGCTGGGCGTGCCGGATGACGCGTGGGACGCAATTGCCACCTCTGGTGACAGCGCGCGCGCCGCGATGTTCCGTGGGATTGTTGGTGAAAAGATCTGGTTCATGGGCGAAAGCCCCCGTGATGATGATTTCTTTCAGCCGCTGCAAATCATTGAAAACCCTGTGAATATCCAAAGGGTTCCACTGGATCAGGCCGAAGGCATCGTCTGCTGTGGTCCCTTTGATCCGCTGGCCGATGTTGACGTGAACCGGCCTGAATTCCTCTATGCGAAAACCAAGGGGCTCAAACTGCTTTGCGCCAATCCCGATATCATCGTGGATCGGGGCGAGGTGCGCGAATGGTGCGCGGGCGCGCTTGCCGCGCTTTATACCGAAATGGGCGGCGAGAGCCTTTATTTCGGCAAACCGCACCCGCCGATTTATGACCTCGCGCGCCGCAGGCTCGCTGCGTTAACCAATGCGCCATCTGACCCGCGTATTATCGGGATCGGTGATGGCATCGGCACCGATATTCTGGGGGGCCTCCAAGAAGATCTTGATACGCTCTTTATTTCGGGCGGATTGGCCGCTGCGGAAACCAAGACGGACCGCCAGCCTGATCCAGAGGCGTTGGAGGCCTATTTGAATGAGGCGCAGATGAGCACGACCTATACCATCGGGCAGTTACGGTAGCAGGAATCACTTGATCTTTCTGCATCCGCGAAGTAATAAAATTTCAATATCGATATGATAATGGATTTTTTGTTACCTAATGGAGCCTGACATGCTGGATAACGCACCCCGCGGAACGATCTGCATCGAAGATATTGAAATCGGCATGATCCGCTCGCTTCGCAAGGTGATCACCGATCGCGATATCGAAATGTTTGCCGAGGTTTCGACCGACAGGAACCCTGTGCATCTGGATGAGGATTACGCCCAGGATACCATCTTTGGCGGGCGCATCGCGCATGGGATGTTGACGGCGGGATTGGTTAGCGCGGTGATTGGCGAACAACTGCCCGGGCATGGCACGGTTTATCTGGGGCAGAGCCTGAAATTTCTGGCCCCCGTCCGCCCCGGCGACATGGTGCTGGCCGAGGTCGAAGTGACCGACATCGACCATTCCAAACGGCGCGTGACGATGAACACGCGCTGCATTGTGAATGATAAAAAGGTGCTGGTGGGCGATGCAACTGTCCTCGCGCCATCGCGGAAATTCGACTAACGATAGATTTCTGCGCGAGGAAGCCCGCAAGGGCTGACAAGCGGCGCTTGCACGGCCTTGCGCTGTCCGTTACCCAAAGCCATGCGCATCATTCGTGACACCGTTTTCATTGATCCTGCCGACCGTGGTGCCGCGGCGGCCATTGGCAATTTTGACGGGGTGCATATTGGCCACCAAGCCGTCATCGACCTCACGCGCAAAGCAGCACAAGAGGCAAACGCCCCCCTCGGGATCATGACGTTCGAGCCGCACCCCCGCAGCTATTTCTCCCGCGATCCCATGCCCTTCCGCCTGATGAACGCCGAAGCGCGCGCCAATCGGCTGGCCAAACTCGGCGTTGAAAAACTCTATGAAGTGCCCTTCAACGCAGCCCTCGCCGCCCTCACGCCCCGCGCCTTTGCGCAAACAGTCATCGCCGATCAACTGGGCCTGAAACACGTGGTCGTTGGGGCCGATTTCTGCTTTGGCAAAGACCGCGCAGGCACCGTCGCCGACCTCCAGCGTTTTGGCGCTGAAATGGGCTTTGGCGTGACCGTCGCGCCTATCGTTGCGATCAATCAGGCCAATGTTTCGTCCACAGCAATCCGGCAGGCGCTGACCGACGGCAAACCGCGCGAGGCCGCCGCGATGCTGGGCCACTGGCACCGGATCGAGGGCGAGGTCATCCGTGGCGATCAGCGCGGGCGCGATCTGGGATACCCCACCGCCAACATGTCGATCACCGGACTGCATCCGCCAAAATTCGGTGTTTATGCGGTGAAAGTTGATGTGCTGGACGGCCCGCATAAAGGCACCTACGACGGCGCGGCCTCGATTGGCGTGCGCCCGATGTTTGGCGAAAATGTCCCCAATTGCGAAACCTTCATCTTTGATTTCAAAGGTGATCTTTACGGCTCCACCCTGTCGGTCGCCTTGGTTGATTTCCTGCGGCCCGAATTGAAATTCGACGGTCTTGATGCGCTTATAGCGCAGATGGACGCCGATTGCGTCACTGCGCGAAAGATCCTTGCCAATGTCCGCTGAAATCCCCCGCGAGGGCCTGACGCCCCGGTTTTGGGAAACCAAACCGATGTCGAAATTGAACAAACAGGAATGGGAAGCGCTTTGCGACGGTTGCGGCAAATGCTGCCTGAACAAGCTTGAGGATGACGAAGGCACCGTGGCGCTGACCCGTGTTGCCTGCCGCCTTTTGGATGGTGAAAACTGCTTGTGCAGCAATTACGCCAACCGGCACAAGTTCGTCCCTGAATGCATTGTGCTGACCCCGAAAACCATCGTCGATAACCTCTACTGGCTGCCCATGACCTGCGGTTACCGCTTGGTCCATGAACGTCGGCCGCTTTACGATTGGCACCCGCTAATCTCGGGCGATCCGGCGTCGGTGCACGAGGCCGGCGTATCGGTCAGAGGCATGACCATTCCCGAGTTTCAGGTCGATGAAGACGACTGGGAAGACTACATAATCGAGGAGCCACTCTAGATGTTTTTTGCTTCAGACAACGCAGGCCCCGCACATCCAAAGGTGATGGAGGCGCTGGTCGCTGCCAACACCGGCTATGCAATGGGCTATGGCGCGGACCCGATCATGGACACCGTGCGCGCGCAAATCCGCGAGGTGTTTGAAGCGCCCGAGGCCGCTGTTTATCTGATCATTAACGGAACGGCGGCAAATTCCGTGCTGCTCGCCTCAATGACACAGCCTTGGCAGACGCTGTTCTGCACGGAATGTGCGCATATCCATGAAGACGAATGCAACGCGCCTGAATTTTACACGCAAGCCAAGCTGACGTTGGTGCCCACTGTGAACGGCAAGATGACGCCAGACGCCTTGCGGACCAAAATTCTTGGCGAAGAAAACCGTGGCGTGCACGGCCCCCAACGCGGCCCGCTTTCGATCACGCAGGTGACGGAAAAAGGGACGATATATACGCTTGAAGAAATTCAGGCGCTGACCGCCACCGCCCGCGAATTCGGGCTGCAGACCCATCTGGACGGCGCGCGCTTTGCCAATGCGCTAACCGCACTTGATTGCTCGCCCGCTGAAATGACGTGGAAGGCTGGCGTCGATACTGTCAGCTTTGGCGGCACAAAGAACGGCGCGATGGGTGTTGAGGCTTGTGTGATTTTCGACCCCAAAATCGCGTGGGAGTTCGAGTTGCGGCGCAAGCGCGGTGGGCATCTTTTGTCAAAGCATCGCTATTTGTCCGCGCAAATGCAGGCCTATCTGGAAGATGACCTCTGGCTTGATATGGCCCGTTCCGCCAACGCCCGCTGCGCCCAGCTTGCGACAGGGTTGCGCAAACACAACGCGGCCAAGATCCTGTTTGAGCCGCAAGCCAATATGATCTTCTTCCAGATGCCCCGGCGCGAACACAAGCGCGTGCTCGACGGTGGCGCCGTTTACTATGTGATGAACGGTGATCCCGAAACAGGCGATCCTGAAGAGCCGCTGATCGGGCGCTTGGTCTGCGACTGGTCCATGACCGAAGCGGGCGTCAGCCAGTTTCTTGATCTGCTGCGCGTATAATTTCCACAATTTCCGCGACATGGGTCAGGGCAATCATATGCCCCGCGTTCGCGACCTCATGGTCTGTCGCATGCGGGATCCGCGCGACAAGTGTGTCGTGAACGGCCTTGATAACCGGTTGCGTTTGCGCGCCACGGATCAGCGTGACGGGGATATTCAAAGCCCCCAACCGGTCCTCAGAGGTGATCCCATCCGCGTCTTCTTCAATCGCAGCACCACCTGCGACAACCAGATGAATGCGCTCGGTGAGATAGGCTTTCTGGCGGTCTGATAAGTCGGCCCAGTCGCTATCAGACCACTGCGCGTTGAAAATCTCTGCCGCGCGCGGTTCATCCCCCATCAACATGGCGGCGATGAACGGGCGAAACGCTTTCATATGCGCGGTGAATTCAGCGGTGCCTTTTGCGGCGGCGAAGAACACAGGCTCAATCAGCGTGAGCCGTGAGACAAGCGCGGGGCTTTCAACGGCCAGTCGCAAGGCCGCGGTCGCGCCAAAGGAATGGCCAATGACATGGGTAGGGCCCGCGCAACACTGCCTTGCTGCCTCAGCAACCAGTGACTGATATTCCGTCTTGCCGTCCCACGCATCACTGCGCCCATGACCGGGCAGATCAAGCAACGTGGCACGAGTTCCTAGCGCTTTTGCCAAAGGCAGCATCGCCTGATGGCGGCCCAACATGCAGTGGATCATGACGGTGGGGTCGCCCGCACCCACAGTGACACTGTGGATGTTATGCCCAAAGGCATCCGGCATTAGAATTTGCCGGACAAATGCGCGTCCAGATCGTCGAGCCGGTCTTCGCCCCAGAACCGCTCGCCTGTGTCGGTAATAAAGAACGGCGCACCAAAGGCACCAGCCAGGACGGCATCCTCAAGGTTCTTGGCAAAGGTGTCGGCGCTGGTCAGCATATCCTTGTCGGCCAAGGCCGGATCAAGCCCGCATTTTTCCAGACAGTCGCGCACGACATCGTCTTGGCTGATATCGCGGTCCTCTGCCCAACAGGCCGCGCCAAAGGCGGTGACCAACTCTGCCACATCATGCCCTGCATTCTGCGCAGCGATGATCGCATAGGCCGAAGGTGCGCCGTTGGTGGGCCAGAACATCGGTTTAAGGTTCAGCGGCTTGCCCAAAAGTTTGGACCGGCGCGCCATATCCTGCAGGCGGTATTCCTGACGGTTGGGATGGCGGTCCTTTGGCGGCACACCGCCGGTACGCGCAAACAGCGCCATGATATCGAGCGGTTTGTAGGTGATTGTCGCACCATGCTTGGCCGCGATTTCGCGCGGGCGCGTGCCGCTGAGGTAGGTGAAGGGCGACAGGGTGGCGAAGTAATAGTCGATATGTGGCATTTTGGGGCTCCTATCGCGTGTGAATTCTTTGCGGGACGGTAAGCTTGTGCTACGCGGTGTCAACGCCACGAATCTGTTACATCCCTGTAACTGCCTTCTGCCAAAGGACCACGCCCATGCCTACTATGATCGAACCGAAGCTGATTGCCGGCAACGCCAATCAGCCACTGGCCACTGCGATTGCACGCCGCATGTCGATGCACCGGGGGATGGATGTCAGCCTGTGTGATGCACGGGTCGAACGGTTCAACGACGGCGAGATTTTCGTAGAGGTCTACGAGAACGTGCGCGGCGAGGATATGTTCATCGTCCAGCCCACATCAAACCCCGCCAACGACAACCTGATGGAACTGTTGATCATCGCTGATGCGCTGCGTCGGTCCTCTGCGGCCCGGATTACCGCTGTGATCCCTTATTTTGGCTATGCCCGTCAGGATCGCCGGTCAAAGGCCCGCACCCCGATTACGGCCAAGCTTGTGTCGAATATGATTGTTGAAGCAGGCATTGAACGCGTTTTGACCCTGGATTTGCACGCAACGCAGATTCAGGGTTTTTTCGATATTCCGGTTGATAACCTCTATGCCTCGCCGATTTATGCGCTGGATGCGATGCACCATTTCCGTGGGCGGATGGATGACGTGATGGTGGTGTCGCCCGATGTGGGTGGCGTGGCCCGCGCGCGTGATCTGGCGCAGCGGATTGGCGCGCCCTTGTCGATCGTGGACAAACGCCGTGGCAAGCCCGGTGAAGTGGCCGAGATGACAGTGATCGGTGAAGTCAAAGACAAGGTCTGCGTGATCGTGGACGACATCGTTGATACGGCAGGTACGCTTTGCAAAGCTGCCGAGGTGTTGATGGAAAATGGCGCGAAAGAGGTCCATTCCTACATCACCCACGGTGTCTTGTCCGGCCCTGCGGTGGACCGCGTGTCAAAATCCGTGATGAAATCGCTGGTGATTACCGACACGATCCGCGCGACTGATGCTGTAAAAGCCTGCCCGAATATCCGCATCGTCCCGACCGCACCCATGTTCGCCCAAGCGATCCTGAACACTTGGAACGGCACATCTGTATCGTCGCTGTTCGATCACAAAACACTCGGGCCGATCTACGAAGGGCTTTATGCGGCGGAATAACCGCTAGTAGAGCTCCCAATCTTCATCATTCGGAAGCTCTCCGAATGATGTCCAGGCCACGCGCACACGGGCGACCTGCGTGTCAGACCACGTCCGAAAAACGATGGTAAAGCCCGTTTCGGCAATGTCCTCGGCCTGCACGTCAGCGCGGATATTGGTGTTGTTGGAAATGTCCCACATGGACATAGAGACCTGCACATGCGGCGGCGTGGCGTAGGCGTTTGAAAACTTTACAGCAGCGCGGGACTGTCGCGGGCCTTCGCCGCGCCACATCTGACCGTCATCCTCAAAATCCGAGAACAGGACCACATCGCCGTGGTCTATGCCTACTTTACCACCCTCAAAGCGCCGCATTGCTATTCCTGCGATTGCCAAACCGATACTAACACTTGGTTAATCATTCATTGATAACTCAACCTTAAGGTTTTGGAAACTTTAGTTGAGGTCATACCATGTTACATCGTTGGGCTGCGAATTTGGGATGCTGCGCTTTGGTCGTTCTGCTTGCAGCCTGCGGAGGGTCGGGGCCCGTACCTGACACTGGCGATGGCGGGGGTGGTGACAGTGATGGCGACGGTGGTGATGGCGGCGACAGCGGTGGTGGTGGTGGCTCGCCCCCTAGCCCCTTCTTCGCCCCGACGGAACAACAGGCGCTCTACTTTCGCGATGATATGCCGGGCGAATTGACCGTTGTGAAAGACACGTACAATGATGGCGGCCAGACACCCTTTGCCGATCTGCCCATGGGGGGCGCGGTGGCCTATAGCGGTTTTATGGAGGTTCTGTTCACCAGCACCCCCAACGCCAACATTACAGGCGCCGCAACACTCACCGTCGACATGCAAACAGGCATCACGTCTGGCAGTGCGACCGAGTTCATGGGCTACGTTTACAACAGCGAGACTGACACGACGGAACTGGCGCTTTATGACGGCGGTGTCACTTTCCTTGGCGCAACCCTGACAGCCGCGAGCAGTGGCAATGCCAACATCGATATTGAAATTGATGGCGCGTTCGATAACGGCGTGCAGCAATTTACGATCAACGGCAATATTGACGGGCCGGTCTACGGCACAGAGGCCAGCGGCATCTTTGCATCAGGAAGCTATTTTGGGATCGGGCAGGATATCGCGCTCACCGCTGATGGCGTGCCGGTATATGGGACAGCCACGCTTTGGGCTGTCGGGGAATAGGCTGTCGGGGGAGGGAGTTGGCATAAGCTCGGATGAGCTTATGCCAGTATTTTTAGTTCTTGGCGGTCAGACCGATGTGGCCGCCAATCGCGACCATGTCGGACAACAGCTTGGCTGCGTCGTCAACAGGGCCAGGTTCGTTCTTGAAGTTGTCTTGCGCTTTGCGGTGCGCCGCTTTGGCGTCTTCGACCATTTTGTCAAAGACCTCCTGCGTGACCTCTGCCTGCGGCAGGGCCTGCTCGGCCAGAACCGATACACCGGTTGCTGTGATCTCGGCGAAACCGCCGGACACTACATAGGCGTCAGACCCACCGCCGTGAACCACAGTCAGAACACCGGGGCGCAGCGTTGTGATCGTGGGCGCATGGTTTGCCATGGCTGTCAGATCACCGTCTGCACCGGGGATGCGGACCTCGGTCGCCTCGACCGACGCCAAGCGGCGTTCGGGCGAGACCAGATCGAATTGTAGGTTTGCCATGTTGGCTTCTCCTTCAGCCCAGAATTAAGCGGCGTCTGCGGCCATTTTCTCGGCTTTGGCTTTCACTTCTTCGATGCCGCCAACCATGTAGAAGGCGCCCTCTGGGAAGTGGTCATATTCGCCAGCCACAACAGCTTTGAACGATGCGATTGTGTCTTCCAGCGGCACCTGAACACCTGGCGAGCCTGTAAAGACCTGTGCCACGTCGAAAGGCTGCGACAAGAAACGCTCGATCTTACGGGCGCGGGCAACGGTCAGTTTGTCTTCTTCCGACAGTTCGTCCATGCCCAGAATGGCGATGATATCCTGCAGGGATTTGTAACGCTGCAGCATCTGCTGCACGTCGGCCGCCACTGCATAGTGCTCTTCACCAACGATCGCTGGGTCCAGCAGGCGCGATGTGGAATCGAGCGGGTCAACCGCAGGGTAGATACCCTTTTCCGAAATCGCACGGTTCAGAACCGTTGTCGCATCAAGGTGCGCAAAGGATGTCGCTGGCGCAGGGTCGGTCAAGTCGTCCGCAGGGACGTAAATCGCCTGAACGGATGTAATCGAACCGTTCTTTGTCGATGTAATGCGTTCCTGCATCTGGCCCATGTCGGTCGCCAGTGTTGGCTGGTAGCCCACAGCGGATGGGATACGACCCAAAAGCGCGGACACCTCGGAACCAGCCTGTGTGAAGCGGAAGATGTTGTCCACGAAGAACAGAACGTCTGTACCGGACTGGTCGCGGAACGCCTCTGCCATTGTCAGACCGGACAGGGCCACACGCATACGTGCACCTGGAGGCTCGTTCATCTGACCGTACACCAGCGCCACTTTGGACTTGGTCAGGTCATCGATGTCGATAACCTTGGAGTCGATGAATTCGTAGTAAAGGTCGTTGCCTTCACGTGTACGCTCGCCCACACCTGCGAAAACAGAGTAGCCGGAGTGCACTTTGGCGATGTTGTTGATCAGCTCTTGGATCAGAACGGTTTTACCAACACCGGCACCACCGAAGAGACCAATTTTACCACCCTTTGCGTAAGGTGCGAGAAGGTCGATGACTTTGATACCTGTGACCAGAACCTCGGAGGCTGTGGACTGCTGCTCAAACGTTGGCGCATCAGCGTGGATCGAGCGGCGCTCTTTCTCGCCAATCGGGCCTTTTTCGTCGATCGGCTCGCCGATCACGTTCATGATGCGACCCAAAGTTGCGTCACCCACGGGCACAGTGATTGTGTTGTCCTGGTCAATCACTTCCTGACCACGCACCAGACCCTCGGTCGAGTCCATCGCGATGGTCCGCACAGTGTTTTCACCAAGGTGCTGCGCCACTTCCAACACCAGCGCTTTGCCGTTGTTGTCTGTGATCAGTGCGTTCAAAATCTCGGGCAGGTGGTCGTCGAACTGCACGTCGACGACAGCGCCGATGACCTGCGTGATCTTGCCTTTTGCATTTGCCATTTTCGTCTTCTCCGGGGTCTAGAGCGCTTCCGCGCCCGAAATAATTTCAATCAGCTCGTTGGTGATCACAGCCTGACGCGAGCGGTTATACTCGATGGTCAGCTTGTCGATCATCTCACCAGCGTTGCGTGTCGCATTGTCCATCGCAGACATACGTGCGCCCTGCTCGGACGCGGCATTTTCCAGCAGAGCGCTGAAGATCGCCGTCGCCACACCACGTGGCAGCAGGTCGGCAAGAATTTCTTCCTCACCGGGCTCATAGTCATAGAGTGTCGCATCAGCGTCTTCGACCTGCTCGAACTTCGCAGGAATGATTTGCTGTGCTGTCGGGTGCTGCGTCACAACGTTTTCAAAGCGCGCAAAGAAGATCGTCGCAACATCGAATTCCTCGGCGTCGAAACGGCCAAGTACGTCTTTGGCGATACCCTGCGCGTCGGCGTAACCAACACGTTTGACATCTGTCAGGTCAACGTGACCGACAAAGAGGCTGCCGAAATCACGCTTCATCGCATCGCGGCCTTTTTTGCCGACAGTTACGATTTTCACCGTCTTGCCCTCGGCCAGCAGCTTTTGCGCATGGGTTTTCGCCAGCTTTGCGATGTTGCCGTTAAAGCCACCACACAGCCCGCGTTCTGCTGTCATAACGATCAACAACTGCACCTGATCGCTGCCCGTACCGGTCAACAATTTTGGCGCCGTATCTGATCCACCAACCGATGCGGCAAGCCCAGCCATCACGGCGTTAAACCGTTCTGTGTAAGGGCGCGACGCCTCGGCTGCATCTTGGGCGCGGCGCAGTTTTGCAGCCGCGACCATCTGCATGGCCTTTGTGATCTTGCGGGTCGATTTGACCGACTCGATCCTGTTTTTCAGGTCCTTAAGACTTGGCAAAGCAAAGCCTCCTTTGTCTCAAAGATTACGCGAAGTCTTTTGCAAAAGCGTCGATTGCCGCTTTGATTTTCTCTTCGGCGTCGCCTTTGATCTTTGGGTCTTCCTTCGTGATCATGTCGAGCACGTCAGATGCGTTTGTGCGCAGGTGCTTCAGCAGGCCTGCTTCGAAACGGCCAACGTCCTTGACGCCGATCTTGTCGAGGTAGCCTTTGGTGCCTGCGTAGATGACACAAACGATCTCGGCGTTGGTCAGCGGCGCGTACTGTGGCTGCTTCATCAGCTCGGTCAGGCGGGCACCACGGTTCAGCAACTGCTGTGTCGCGGCGTCCAGATCGGAACCGAACTGCGCAAAGGCGGCCATTTCGCGATACTGTGCAAGCTCAAGCTTAACAGGACCGGCAACCGATTTCATCGAGTTTGTCTGCGCGGACGAACCAACACGAGATACAGACAGACCGGTGTTCACCGCAGGACGGATACCTTGGTAGAAGAGTTCGGTTTCCAAGAAGATCTGACCGTCGGTGATCGAAATCACGTTTGTTGGAATAAATGCGGAAACGTCACCACCTTGGGTTTCGATGATCGGCAGAGCGGTCAAAGAACCAGCGCCGTTGTCTTCGTTCAGCTTTGCAGAACGCTCGAGCAGGCGGGAGTGGAGGTAGAAAACGTCACCTGGGTAGGCTTCACGCCCTGGTGGGCGGCGCAGCAGCAGGGACATCTGACGATAGGACACAGCCTGCTTGGACAGGTCATCATAGATGATCAGCGCGTGGCGGCCGTTGTCGCGGAAGTGTTCAGCCATCGCAGTCGCTGCATATGGTGCAAGGAACTGCATTGGTGCAGGATCGGATGCTGTCGCAGCAACAACGATCGAATACTCAATCGCGCCGGATTCTTCGAGCTTCTTCACCAGCTGCGCAACTGTCGAACGCTTCTGACCAATCGCAACGTACACGCAGTACAGCTTGTCGTACTCTTTTTCAGCGGCGTCGTTATAGGATTTCTGGTTCAGGATCGTATCAAGCGCCACAGCAGTTTTACCTGTCTGACGGTCGCCAATGATCAATTCGCGCTGGCCACGGCCAATCGGGATCATCGCGTCAACGGATTTCAGACCGGTCGCCATCGGCTCGTGAACCGATTTACGTGGGATGATGCCCGGTGCCTTAGAGTCAGCAACAGCGCGGTTCTTTGTCTTGATCGGGCCCTTGCCGTCCAGCGGGTTACCCAGACCGTCAACAACACGACCCAAGAGTTCGTCACCAACAGGCACGTCCACGATGGATTTGGTGCGCTTAACAACGTCACCTTCTTTAATGTCGCGGTCGGAACCGAAGATAACCACACCGACGTTGTCGGATTCGAGGTTCAGGGCCATCCCGCGGATACCACCGGGGAATTCAACCATTTCACCGGCCTGTACGTTGTCGAGGCCATAAACACGGGCGATACCGTCGCCTACGCTAAGCACACGACCGACTTCGGCAACTTCGGCCTCTTGACCGAAGTTTTTGATCTGGTCCTTCAGGATCGCAGAAATTTCAGACGCTTGGATCGCCATTTATCCGACCTCTTTCATTTTACTCTGGAGTGCGTTGAGCTTGGAGGCGATCGACGTGTCGATCATCTTGGAGCCCACTTTGACAATAAGACCGCCGATGATGGATTCATCGACGGTTTCTTTGATGATGATAGATTTGCCCACTTGGGCTTTAAGTGTTTTGGCCAGCTTCTCAGCCTGCGCCTTGGTCAGCGCCTTGGCTGTCGTGACTTCTGCCGTCACTTCACCGCGCTCTTCCGACAGCATGCCCTGCAGAACGGCAATAAGCTGTGGTAGCACAAACAAGCGACGTTTGCCCGCAAGAAGAGCAAGCACATTGCTTGTGGTGTCAGAGAGTTTCATTTTGTTGGCAATAGCAACGATTGCGCCAGACTGTTGTTCGCGGCTGTAAAGCGGTGAGGTCAGCAATGTACGCAGATCGGCGCTTTCGGCCATCGCCGCTTCCAAAGAAGCAACATCTGATTCGAGTGCCTTGATTGCCTTGCCTTCTTTGGCGAGGTCAAACACAGCGGTCGCATAGCGCTTGGCGATGCCTGTCGAAATACCAGCAGTTTCGGACACGTGGAGCCTTCCGATATCTTGGGCCCAGACCCGCGGGCCCTGTCGGTGACAGGACGCGAATGAGCAACTTCCTTAGCCCTCACGAAAACGAGAGAGCAGCAAAATCCTGCGCGATGTAGCAGAGCCCCTATGGCGTCGCAAGCACCCTGCGACAAGAATCCGCTACTTAGGGTGCATATGGTACGCTTATCTGTGGCGAACAGGGATTTCGGTGCAAAACTTGCACTTTTTTCGTTCCTTCAAAGCCAAAACGCAAAAAAGCGCGGCCCTTTTCGGATGCCGCGCTTTATGCTTTTTTATGTTGTGCGCCTTATCGTGCGCCGCTTGGGATTCGCCGCTGCGCGCCTATGCGCCCGTTCCGGCCAAAGTCATCCAAGCGCTACCGGTATAGACCTGAAGTTCGGCGTCATCTTTCACCCATGCCATCCACCCTTCGCGCGGGGTGACAAACAGCCAGCCACCACCGCGCCACGCAGCAATCTTGCCGGCCTGCCCTGCCCAGCCGCCCAAGGGGGACGCGCCCAGTGCCCATGCTTGCCCTTCCATGGCCGAAGTTGGCGGCGTTGCGGCACCGGTGCTTTCGATCGTCAGTTGGACAATCATATCCAGCAACTCGATCGCTTCGTTATGTGTCACGTGTTTTTGTGCCTGCGCGGGCATGATGAAGGGTAATTCGAGGTTCGGGGTATAATCTGGCATGTGGTCTGCGCCTTCCGCTGAGAATGAATTGACGCGCAGTATTTCCGATGAGGTCTCACAAGACCCTTACAGGACCGTGCGATGCTGAAACTACGGTTTTACAGCGCCGTTGAACCTGTCTCTGCGAGCCCCTAGAACGGAAAGGTATAAATTGGAGGCAGGCATGCGCGTATTGGTGACCGGTGGCGCGGGATATATCGGCAGCCACACATTGTTGGAACTGATGGCGCAAGGCCACGAAGTCTGCGTGCTGGACAACTATAGCAATGCGACGCCCGAGGTTCTGAACCGTGTCCGTGCGCTCTCGAACGGTTTGGTCCATGATTATGTCGGCGATGTGCGCGATGCGGGCAAACTTGATGAAATCATGCAGGATTTTCAGCCCGAGGCCGTGATCCATTTCGCTGGCCTCAAGGCAGTTGGCGAAAGTCAGGAAAAACCGCTGCTTTATTATGATGTCAACGTCTCTGGCACGCTGACCTTGCTGCGTGCGATGGAGCGGGCGAATTGCAAGCGCCTGATCTTTTCATCCTCGGCGACGGTTTATGGTGAACCCGTTTATCTGCCCTATGACGAGGCGCATCCAACCAACCCCACCTCGGTCTACGGCAAGACCAAATTGATGGCCGAACAGATTTTGACGGATTGGGCTGCCGCCGATCCTGCGCGTGCGGCTGTTCTGCTGCGCTATTTCAATCCGGTCGGGGCCCACGCCTCTGCGCAAATCGGCGAGGACCCCAAGGATATTCCCAATAACCTCATGCCCTTTATCGCGCAGGTCGCGGTCGGAAAGCGCAAGGCGCTGCAAGTTTTCGGGGATGATTACGACACACCTGATGGCACTGGCCTGCGCGACTATATCCATGTGGTTGATCTTGCGCGCGCCCATGTCGCGGCAATTCGCTATGCGGAAAAGGCGACGGGTGCGCGGCCGTTCAATATCGGCACCGGCCAAAGCTATAGCGTGCGCGATATGGTCGCCGCCTTTGAGCGGGCCTGCGGCGCACCGATCAAGACCGAACAGGTCGGCCGCCGTGAAGGTGATATCGCTGCGATGCAAGCCGATGCAAGTCGTGCCAATGCAGAACTGGGTTGGAAAGCAACGCATGATCTGGATGCGATGACCAGCAGCACATGGGCGTGGCAATCTGCCAATCCGGAAGGCTACGAAGGCTCTTAAATGAAATGTGCCCTGCGCTACAAGCGCAAGGCACACTGAAGACGAACCGTTAAACCCTCACCACTGGAAAAATTCCCCACAGACAAACTAACGCGGCAGCAGATTTTGTTCTGTGCGTTTTGTCACACAGAGTGCCGCTTGCCATTACGAATTTAGAACATCGCGACACACATCCGCGTGAGGAAAAACCTCAAATCTTCTGCGTTATTGAGAAAATTGCGCGTTAAAGTTCATGCCTGCGCCGTAATTCCGCCGCAACCGAACCGCCAAAAAAAAACACCCTCACAAAACATTGAGATGACACGTGGTTCCGGGGGGTACCTTTCATGTCTCTATTATCCTTTTCTGGTCACGTTACCGATCCCGGTGACGTGAACCACTCGCATATTACTGACCTCTTTGTCATGGATATCGGCGGGACAGCACAGCTTTATAGCACAACACGCTATGATGGCGTCCTGCGGCAATGGAACATCGACAGCGGTGTCTTATCCATCGGCGACACGCAGCCCTACTTTGGCGGGGTGGTTCTTGGAGGTGCGGCCAGCATCAGCCTGATTGCAGAAGGTGCGAACGCCAGCCTTTTGGTCGGTGGCGGGGTAAGTGGCGCGCTCCAGACGATCGAGATTGCTTCTGATGGCGGGTTTGCAACCGTCACCCCGCTGGCCAGCCTGCCAGCGACATTCAATGGCTTTCAGCACGGCGTCACGCTCACGCTGTCTGATGGAACACAGGCTGTTTACGGCGCGCTTGCAGGCCAGACCGGCCTTGCCCGTATCCGGTTTGAAGCCGACGGCACTCTGCGCGACCATAGCATCCTCTATGACGCGGACGCGTCCACAACTGCACGCATCGCGGCTGTGGCCATGGCTACGGTTGAGGGGCAGCGATTTGTTCTGACGACAAGCGAGACCCAAAATGGCCTGACAGCACGGGCCGTTGATTCGGCTGGCGACATCGTGAATGAAACCACCATAGGCGCAGATGACGGGCTTTGGATCAGCGCACCCGCCGCTCTTGAAACCGCCACCGTCGGTGACGCGACATTTGCCATCCTTGCCGCAGCCGGATCAAGCAGCCTGAGCGTAGTTGAAATTGGCGCAGATGGCCGCATGACCGTGCGTGACCACCTGCTTGATGCACGCGACACACGCTTTGGCGGGGTGACATCCCTTGAGGTCATCCAATCCGCCGGAAAAACCTATGTGATTGCGGGCGGGGCCGATGATGGGGTCTCGGTGTTCCTGTTGCTGGCAGGCGGTTTGCTGGTGCATCGTGCGACGATCGAAGACACCGTTGATTTCGGGCTTGATAATGTCAGTGCACTGGCGGCATGGGACCGCGTCGGCGGGATTGATATATTTGTCGCAAGCAGCAGCGAACCCGGCGTCACGCAACTGGAATTTAATACCGGCCTCGCGGGGGTCGATCTGACAGCGACACTGGCCGGAGGTCTGCTGGCCGGCACCGCAGGCGATGATATCCTGCAAGGCCATAGTGGGGATGATGTCATCACTGCGGGGCAAGGCGATGACATTCTGCGCGATGGTGCGGGCGCGGATGTCCTGTCAGGTGGCAGTGGTGCAGATGTGTTTATTCTCAGCGCAGATGGCACCACCGATACGATCACGGACTTCACGTTGGGCGAAGACAGCATCGATCTGTCGCTGTGGCCCATGTTGCGCGATATCAGCCAACTTTTCATCAGCGTCCGCAGCGATGGCATGGTCATCAGCTACGGCGACGAAGTGCTGATCGTACAAAGCTCTGACGGGGGCCCCATTGATTACCGCGCCCTGACGACCGCTGATCTTATCGGGGCGACGCGTCTGCCTGTTGGCATCACGCCCGGCTATCCCGGACCGGCAACACCGGTGCCAGACTTGGGCAACCCGCCGCAAGATCCCCCTGCCGATCAGGGCGGCGAGAATAGTGCCCTCACTGCGCTTCAGATCATCGGTGCGGGCAATCTGGATCAACTGCGCGACACCATGAGCGACGCAGGTGGCGCAGGTCCAAATGGGCTTACCATTGATGGTGCCGACACTGCCGAAACTCTGTTTGGCAGCGATTGGTTTGATCTGATCTTTGCGGGTGGCGGCGACGATACTGTTTATGGCGGGTCAGGCGATGACACTGTTTTTGGCCGTGCCGGGAATGATCGCCTCAATGGCGATGATGGCGCAGACACACTCTTGGGAGGCGCAGGCGACGACTGGCTCGACGGTGGAAACGGGCAGGATATGCTGAACGGGGGCGCAGGTGCCGACACCTTTATATTCAATCACGGCGTCGATGTGATCGCCGATTTCGAACAGGGTATCGACCAGATTATTCTGGACCCCAGCCTGTGGACCGGCCTGACCTCTGCGGCAGACCTTATCTTTTTCTACGGCACCTTTGAAGACGGGCGCATGACGATCGATTTTGAGGACGGCAATATCCTGCATATCGACGGGATCATCGACCCCGACATATTCGCCGATGACATCGCGTTATTTTAACCGTGGTCAGTTTGAACTGACAACAGATGCAATGTTATTTGTCAGGCCAAAGAGCGTCAGCGCAGGGCCAAGCGCGCTTTCGGTGCCGTAGACCAGATCATCGCCCTCAAGCATGAAGTTGCCCGCCGAGAACAGGCCATCAGCCGAGGTCAGATCAATCGTGAACACGACACGATCTTTCGGCGGGCCCGCGATGCCGTCTTTTACGGCACTTTGGGCGTATTCCCGCAGGATCAAAATCCCCTCAGGGTTCGCGCTGCCTGCATTCACGCCGCCAATGAAGGCCAGCGCCTCAAGTGCAGAAAACTCGATCTCGGGGAAATCAAAGATCGACTGGGACCCGGTTGCGCCAAGGGCGATGAACTGACGCTTGTCATCTTCGACAAAGATACGGTCCCCACCACGCACCGAGATATTGGTGGTTGGGTCATTCAGCAGCCGCTCAAACGGGATCCCATAGGTCCGGTTCCCGCGCACCAAACGCACCTGCGGTGAATTCAGATCAGGACGCGGGCCACCAGCCTGCGAAAACAGATCGAGGATCTTCACGTTGCGGTTCGGCAAAGGATAAAGACCTGGTGCCGCGACGCCTGCGGCAAGGTTTGCGGTGTTGGTCTGACCCGGCTCAACAGTCATCTGCACCTGCGCCGATGGAACAGTGCGGATCAGCTCTTCTTCGATCCGTTCGCGCGCGGTGTTCGGTGCCATTCCGGTCACACGCAGATAACCGATGTAGGGCACAAAGATGCGGCCATCCTCGCTGACGGTTGTCGGCTGGAGGGGCGTCACACCACCCCCGCCAAAAATCGAGTTTTCCTCGGCATCCCAGATCGTCACCTGAACGGTATCACCGGGTGCAATCATCATCGAGGCAGGCTGCTCTTGCGCGACAAGCCACGGCAATGCCGCAGGGCCCGTCACCGGCCAGCCCTGCAAGACAGGCAGGGTTTCACGGTTCACTTCATAGACGGCAAAATCATAAACAGGCTCTTCGCCTTCAGCGGCAGTATTGGCTTTCGAGGCGGCAAGTACTTCTGACTGAAAACCAGCACCGCGGGGCAGACCGCAACTGGCAAGGGCGCAACAGGCAACAAGGGCAGCGAATTTGTGAACGATCAAACCTAAATCCTTTCGGGCAGCCCGTATAACTTACACTGCCAGAACCATATGGAACAGCATCTAAGACATCAAAATGTCAGATAATGCACGGGCCCGAAAAAGGGATCAGAAATCAATTGCCAATCCCTTTTTCTCCCAATCGCCATAGCGGACCGGTTCCGGCCCATCGCGACCGCCCAATTCAGTGGGTAACGCCAGCGCATCGGCCTTCTTGCGGCGCTCTTCCGCTTCGGCCAGCGCACGTTGTGCCGCTGGTGGCAACTCTTTGGTGTCTTCGGTCATGGCGGGCGCCTCCTTGTCGATATGCTATGATTGATATACGCGCAGCGCAGCAAGCTTCAAGTGAGACAAGAGATGAACCAGACCGGCCTGCCTGCCCGCCGCACCGCCCATCATCTGCTGATGCAGATCACAACCGAAGGCCGTCTGATGGCGGAATTGATCGCCGGTGGGGCCTTGGCGCGTCTGGAAAACGATGATCGCGCCCGCGCCCAGCGCCTTGCGACCGAAGCCCTACGCGGCCTTGATCGCGCGGACCGGATGCTGAAGCCTTACCTGAAGAAAACGCCCCCCGATCATGTGATGAACGCGCTGCGTCTTGGCGTCATTGAACTGTGCAGCGGCGAGGCCGCACACGGCGTCGTCAACGCCTATGTCGAAATCGTCGCCCGCAACAAACGTACGCAGGCGATGAAGGGTCTGACAAACGCCGTGCTGCGCAAAATCGCCGAGGAAGGCCCTGACGGCTGGGCCAAGCGCGCCGTGCCGCTGACCCCCGGTTGGCTACGGCAACCGCTGGTCGCCGCGTGGGGCCGCGACGCGGTGACAGGCATGGAGGCCGCGCATTTCGCAGGCGCACCGCTTGATCTGACCGCTAAAGGCGACGCGGAAGCGGTTGCTGCGGCTGTAGGCGGAACCGTTTTGCCGACAGGGTCTGTCCGTGTCGCAAACGCCGGACAGGTCTCGACCCTCGCAGGATATGCAAGCGGCGATTGGTGGGTGCAAGATGCGGCAGCGGCCATTCCTGTGAAGCTGCTGGGCGACGTCAAAGGGCTTAAAGTGCTCGATCTTTGCGCAGCGCCGGGCGGCAAGACCATGCAACTGGCCGCTTTGGGCGCAGATGTGACGGCCGTCGATATTTCGGACAAACGCATGGAACGGGTCAGCGAAAACCTGAACCGCGTGGGACTGACCGCCACTTGCGTGGTCAGCGATGCCTTTGCATTTGATGAAGGCGGTTTTGATGCGGTCCTGCTAGATGCCCCCTGCTCGGCGACCGGCACGATCAGGCGGCACCCAGATCTGCCTTATGCGAAAGATGGCTCTGAATTTGGCGCACTGATTGACCAGCAAGAAACACTCATTGATCACGCGCTCACGCTTTTAAAACCCGGCGGGCGGCTGGTGTTTTGCACCTGCTCGCTGCTGCCCGATGAGGGCGAAGTGCAGGCCGAAGAGGCGCTGGCACGGCACGAAGGCCTGTCCATCGATGCAGACGCACTGCGCATTGACGGGATCGACCCTGATTGGATCACGGCAGAAGGCGGCCTGCGCCTGCGCCCCGATTTCTGGGCCGAACGCGGCGGGATGGACGGGTTCTATATGGCCGTGCTGCGAAAGCCTGCGTGACTTAGCGGCAACCATTTCCTATGGTTTGGACAAAATAGTCCCGCAAGAGCGCAAACCGAGGCTGCAGGAATTGGCCGAATTAACAAAATGGCAGCAACGCCGCAGGCGCATGATGCATCGGTTTCATGCACGCCGCGCTGCGCGTGCCGCCGTTGCAACGGCTTTCGTCTCAATTCCGGAACCGCATACGATTGGCGTGGTGGAACGCGGTCGGCAACTCGTCGGGGGCAAGTTTCTCTTCTCGGGTCTCCTTGTCGAAGGCACGGAACACAGCATATGGGATATCGCCGACGCCTACCCTGAAGTCGCGGATGAGATCCAAGGGTGCGGCTGGTTAGACGATCTTGCGGCGGTCGGGGATGAGGCCGCACGCACGCTCGCGCGGACTTGGGTGCTGGCATGGATCGACCGCTACGGTGACGGCGGCAGTGACGGTTGGACACCCGGAGTGACGGGACGCCGGCTGATGCGCCTGATCAACCACGGCACATTCGTGCTACGCGGGCAGGACAAGACAACATCCTATATGTTCTTCCAAAGCCTTGCCCGTCAGGCGCTGTTTTTATCACGTCGCTGGAACGCCACCGAACCCGGCGTGCGCCGTTTTGAAGCCTTGGCGGGCATCATCTATGCCAGCCTGTCCTTGAAGAACATGGAGCATTATACCGCTACAGCATTGAATGCGTTGGCCAAGGATTGCGACAGCCAGATCGGCGCAGACGGCACAATCACAACCCGCAAACCCCAAGACTTGCTGGATATTCTGAGCCTTTTGAACTGGACAGCCCAGTCATTGCAGGACGCAAACCATCCCTGCCCGCCTGCGCTGACCAAAGCCATTGCGCGCATCACGCCCACGTTGCGCGCCCTGCGCCATGCCGACGGTGGCTTGGCCCGCTTTCATGGCGGCGGAAATAGCGTGGACGGGCGGCTGGACGAAGCCTTGGTCGCGTCCGGTGTCAAAACGCCACCCTCAGGCGACCGGCATATGGGGTACGCGCGGCTTGCCGCAGGCCGGACCACCCTGATCGCGGACGCAGCCCCGCCCCCACATGGCGCTGCATCCGCCGACGGGCACGCCAGCACCTTGGCGTTTGAACTCACATCAGGGCGCAGGCCGTTGATCGTCAACTGCGGCTCCGGTGCCCGTTTTGGAGAAGAATGGCGCAGGGCAAGCCGCGCCACACCCAGCCATTCCACCATGATGATCGAAGGTGTATCATCCTCGCACCTCGGGCTGAGAGGAAGCGGCGTTGCCGGTGCCGAACTACTAACGGAACTGCCCACGCGGGTTGATTGCATCCTCTCGGAAACGGCGCAAAGCCGCAAACTTGAGCTTTCACATAACGGCTACGGGCCATCGCACGGGCTTACCCATGCGCGGACGCTGAAACTTTCCCTAGACGGGCGAACGGTTGAGGGGGAAGATATGCTCACAACGCTTGGCCCCGACGATGAAGCCATCTTTGACGATGCGAAGACACGCGGCACCCTGCCTTATATTCTACGGTTCCACCTGCATCCTGATGTCGAAGCTGCGATTGATACGACGGCCACAGCCGTTTCCCTTACGCTGAAATCCGGCGAAGTTTGGGTGCTGCGCCATGACGGAACGGCGAAACTTGGCCTGACCGCGTCAGTTTATCTGCAAAATCACCAATTAAAGCCCATTGCCACGCAACAGGTGGTTTTATCTGGTCACGCAATGGCCTATGCGACGCGTGTCCGTTGGTCCTTGGCCAAAACGCAAGATACGCCCGCTGCTGTGCGCGATTTTGCTCAGGCCGATCCACTGGACGCCGTTGATTAGCCTTCAAAGGACCCACATGACCGATCTTGTCCCACTGCGCCGCGCCCTTCTGTCTGTCTCTGACAAAACGGGGCTAATTGACCTTGGCCAAGCGCTTGCCGCGCGCGGCGTTGAATTGTTGTCTACAGGCGGATCCGCCAAGGCGCTGCGCGATGCAGGCCTTGAGGTGCGCGATGTCGCCGATGTTACGGGATTCCCCGAGATGATGGACGGGCGGGTCAAGACCTTGCACCCTGTCGTCCACGGTGGCCTGCTTGCGCGCCGCGATCTTGAGGCGCACCGCGATGCGATGGTGGAACATAACATCGGGCCAATCGACCTGCTGGTGGTGAACCTTTATCCGTTTGAGGAAACCGTCGCCAAAGGTGCCGATTTTGACACCTGCATCGAGAACATCGACATTGGCGGCCCCGCGATGATCCGCTCTGCGGCCAAGAACCATGCCTTTGTGACCGTGGTGACCGATGTGGAAGATTACGCCGCACTGTTGACCGAACTGGACGCCAACGAGGGCCAGACCACGCTGACCCTGCGCCAGCGTCTGGCACAGACCGCCTACGCCCGCACAGCGGCCTATGACACCGCCGTGAGCACATGGATGGCGGGCGCGATTGGCGCAGATACACCGCGCCGCCGGTCGTTCAGCGGGACATTCAAACAAACCATGCGCTATGGCGAAAACAGCCACCAGTCGGCGGCGTTTTATACCGATGGCACAGGCCGCCCCGGCGTCGCGACCGCCGTGCAGCATCAGGGCAAAGAACTGTCCTACAACAACATCAACGACACCGACGCCGCCTTTGAACTGGTCGCGGAATTTGACCCTGCCGAGGGCCCTGCCGTCGCCATCATCAAACACGCCAACCCCTGCGGCGTGGCGCGTGGTGCCACGCTGGTTGAGGCCTATCAGAACGCCTTTGATTGTGACCGCACCAGCGCGTTTGGCGGCATTGTCGCGCTGAACCAACCGCTGGACGAGGCCACGGCCAAGGCCATCGTCGAGATTTTCACCGAAGTCGTCATCGCACCGGGTGCCTCTGACGCGGCGAAAGCCGTGTTCGCCAGCAAAAAGAACCTGCGCCTGCTGACCACCGATGGTCTGCCCGATGTCAAAGCGCCAATCACCACCTACCGTCAGGTCGCCGGCGGCATGTTGGTGCAGGACAAAGACACCGGATATGTGGGCATGGATGATCTGAAAGTCGTGACCAAGGTTGCACCAACCGAGGAACAAATGGCGGATCTGCTGTTTGCGTGGAAAGTCGCCAAACACGTCAAATCCAACGCCATCGTTTATGTCAAAGACAAAGCCACCGTCGGCGTCGGCGCAGGCCAGATGTCACGTCTGGACAGCGCCCTGATCGCCGCCAAAAAGGCTGAACGTATGGCCGAGGCGATGGGCCTGGACACACCCTTGACCAAAGGGTCTGCTGTGGCGTCCGATGCGTTCTTCCCCTTCGCTGATGGATTAATGGAGGCCGCTGCCGCTGGCGCGACCTGCGTCATCCAACCCGGCGGATCCATGCGGGACGACGAAGTGATTGCTGCTGCGGATGAGGCCGGCATTGCGATGGTCTTTACGGGTATGCGGCACTTCCGCCACTAGGAGAGCGCCATGCGCCTGATGTTCTTCACGGCTCTTTGGATTTTCCTGCTCGATCAGGTGATCAAATTTTACGTGCTCTTTGGCGTCTTCGGGCTGCGGTGGTCACAAGTCACCGTGCCTTCTGATCAACTGCCCTATCCGCAGGCGGTCGATGTCTTCCCGCCCTTCCTTGTGTTGCGGATGGCGTGGAACCGTGGCGTGAATTTCGGCCTTTTCGCCGAACATGACATGCGCTGGGTCCTGATCGGGGTCGCCTTTGCGATTACGGCAGGCGTGATCTGGTGGCTGAACAAGGTCGGCGGGACAAAGTGGGTCTATATCTCGGGCGGGTTGCTGATTGGCGGTGCGATGGGCAATGTGATTGACCGATTCTTCTATGGCGCAGTGGCGGACTTTTTGAACATGTCCTGCTGCGGGTTCAACAATCCTTATGCGTTCAATGTCGCGGATATCTGCATCTTCCTTGGTGCGATCGGGCTTGCCTTTCTTGCCGACGACAAAAAGAAATCGGCGTGACCTTGCGCTTGGCTTGGGCTAAACAAACCGGACAAACCCTGAGGGATTTTTGATGCGTGCGCTTTCTTTCTCTGTTCTGGCCCTGATTTTGGTCTCCGCCTGTGGCGACACAGAGCGCCCCTTGCGCGATCTGCGCTCTGCCAGCGGTGGGCCTGACGAATTCGCCGTGATCCCGTTTGATCCGCTGGAAATCCCTGAAACGCGCGCGTTGCCCAACCCCACACCCGGTGGCGCAAACCGCGCCGATCCCACACCGAACGCTGATGCGATCCGTGCATTGGGCGGGTCACCCGCAGCACTGGTTGCCGGTGGAATCCCTTCCGGTGATGCGGCCCTTGTGGCGCAGACGAACCGATATGGTGTAGACCCCGCGATCCGCGCCCAGCTTGCAGCAGAAGATGATGCAACGCTGCGTCGCGCACGCCGCACCAACCTTTTCAACCCGCTTGGGCGGGACAGGTATTTTCCCGCATACAGGCGACAGGCCCTTGACGCGCCTGCCGAATTGGCGCGCCTCGACGCGCTGGGCGTTGCTGTCCCGCAGGTTCCTGCAGAAGCGGTTGAGGCAAGAGAGCGTGCTTCCGGTAGATTGCTCGAACGCTTCGGGCTTCGTGAAGACTGCGTTTTCACAACTATCGGGTCACCGGACGGTCGCTTGCGCCGCGTCTGCGCAGATGACGCAGAAGAAGAATAAACGGACCTCACATCTGCGTATGGTGACTTGAACCAAGCGCAAAGCGGCGTAGGTATCTTGCAGTTCAACTTTGAAGGGATGCCCATGACACGTTTGTTCGCCGCTCTGGCAATCATGCTGTCGGCCACGGCCGCGCAAGCCGAAGAAGTCACGACCTATACGCTCGACAATGGCATGGACGTGGTCGTGATCGAAGACAACCGCGCGCCTGTCGTTGTGCATATGCTGTGGTACAAAGTCGGATCCGCGGATGAGCCCGTTGGCGCCTCCGGTGTCGCGCACTTCCTTGAGCATTTGCTTTTCAAAGCGACCGATGTGCTGGAATCTGGAGAATTCTCGGCAACCGTGGCGGCCAACGGTGGCCGCGACAACGCCTTCACCAGCTATGATTACACCGCCTATTTCCAACGCGTCGCCGCCGACCGGCTTGAGCTGATGATGCAAATGGAAAGCAACCGGATGAACAACCTGCGGATCACCGCAGAGGATGTCGAAACAGAGCGTCAGGTCATTCTCGAAGAACGCAACCAGCGCACCGAGAACAGTCCAAATGCCCTCGCAAGTGAACAATTCCGCGCCGCTCTGTTCCAGAACCACCGCTACGGCGTGCCGGTCATCGGCTGGAAACACGAGATGGAAGAGCTTGATCTGCAAGACGCGCTTGGTTTCTATGACCTCTATTATTCACCCAACAACGCGATCCTTGTGGTCGCAGGCGATGTTGAACCTCAGGATGTTTTCGCGCTGGCGCAAACATACTACGGCGCCATCCCTGCCGAAGAACAACTGCCCGTCCGTGAACGCCCCCAAGAACCGCCGCAACGTGCCGAACGCCGGATCACCTACGTCGATGCGCGCGTCAGCCAGCCATATCTGGTGCGGATGTATCTGGCCCCCGAACGCGACCCCGGCGCGCAACGCGAAGCCGCTGCCTTGGTCTATCTGGCCGAGCTTTTGGGTGGCTCACCCTTCACTTCGGCCCTGGGGCAAGCGCTGCAATTCGACACGCAGACCGCGATTTACACCAATGCCTCATATAACGGGCAGGCTTTGGATGATGGTGTCTTCTCCTTCTCCATCGCCCCTGCCGATGGCGTAAGCCTGTCCGAGGCTGAAGCCGCGATGGACGAAGTGGTCAACGCCTTCTTGGAGGCCGAGATCGACCCCGCACGCATGGAAAGTATCCGCACACAGCTACGCGCCTCCGAGATTTACGCGCTGGATAACGTGCAAGGCCTGGCGCAACGCTATGGCGCGGCCCTGTCACAGAGCCTGACAGTCGCCGATGTGCAAGAATGGCCCGAGGTGCTGCAATCTGTGACCGCAGAAGACATCAAAGCCGTCGCCGCCAAAGTGTTGAACCGCGATCAATCCGTGACCGGCTGGGTCGTGGCGAACCAAGAGGAGGCACGCTGATGCTGCGTATTCTGATTGCCTTGTGCCTGACCATCGTCGCCACAACCGCACGGGCGGAACTGGACATTAAACAAGTCACGTCGCCCGGCGGCATCAATGCATGGGTCGTCGAAGAACCTGCAATTCCCTTTGTTGCCTTGGAAATCCGTATTCAGGGTGGCGGCACGCTTGATCAGCCCGGAAAACGCGGTGCGACGAACCTGATGGCCGCGCTTTTGGAAGAAGGTTCTGGCGATATGACCGCGCAGGAATTCCAAACTGCGCTTGAAGACCTTGCCGCAAGTTTCAGTTTCCGCGCCTATGACGACAGCATGTCAATCTCGGCGCGGTTTCTGACCGAAAACAAAGAAGAGGTCATCGCCCTGCTGCGTCAGGCGCTGGTGTCGCCACGCTTTGACCAAGACGCGCTGGACCGTGTGCGCGCGCAGGTGATTTCCGGCATCAACAGCGATGCCAAGAGCCCAAACGCGATCGCAAGTTCAACGTTCTATGCTGACGCATTCGGTGATCACCCTTACGGCTCAAGCCCCGATGGCACGGTCGACTCCGTGACCGCCCTCACCCGCGACGATATGTTTGAGGCGCACCGCAACGCGCTGGTGCTGGACCGGCTTTATGTTTCTGTTGTGGGCGACACGACGGCGGAAACCGTAGGTGCGATGTTGGATGACCTCTTGGGCGATTTGCCTGCAGAGGGACCGCCCCTGCCTGATGACGTGGCCTTTGGTCTGGACGGTGGCATCACGGTCGTCAATTTTGAAACGCCGCAATCAGTGGCCTTCTTCGGGCAAGCCGGGCTGAAACGCGATGACGAAGATTTCTTCGCCGCATTCGTGCTGAACCACATTCTGGGTGCAGGCGGTTTTGAATCGCGGCTGATGACGGAAGTACGCGAAAAGCGCGGCCTGACCTATGGCATCCGCACCTCTCTCGTTCCGAAATACCATGCCGAGATGATCCTTGGCTCTGTTGCCTCATCGAACCAGACGATTGCCGAAGCCATCGAGGTGACCCGCAACGAATGGGAACGGATGGCGCGCGAAGGTGTGACGCCGGAAGAGCTGGCGGTTGCCAAGACTTATCTGACGGGCGAATACCCGCTGCGTTTTGATGGCAACGCGGACATCGCGAGCATTATGGCAGGCATGCAGATGATCGGCCTGACACCGGATTATGTGGTGGATCGCAACAATTTTGTTGAGGCGGTCACGCTGGAAGACGTGAACCGTGTTGCCGCCGAATTGCTGCAACCTGAAGCGCTGCACTTCGTCGTGGTCGGGCAGCCCGAGGGGCTGGAATCCACGCAGTAGGGCGGCCACTGCCGTCTCGTTTTCCACTCGCAGAATCGCAGCGGGCCATGCTACACCTTGTGGCATGGCCACCGCAGACCCCCAGATACAGCCGCGCCCCGTAATCCGGCAACTTGACGACGCTGCAATCAACCGGATTGCCGCGGGCGAGGTTTTGGAACGGCCCGCCTCTGCCGTGAAAGAACTGGTTGAAAACAGCGTCGATGCGGGCGCGACCCGTATCGAGGTGGTGATCGCCGATGGCGGCAAGACCCTGATCCGCGTCACGGATAATGGCTGCGGGATGACAGGGGCGGACCTGCCCCTGGCCTTGTCGCGCCATGCCACATCAAAGATTGACGGCTCTGATCTGCTGAATATCCGCTCTTTCGGCTTTCGGGGCGAGGCATTGCCTTCGCTGGGCGCTACAGGACGGCTGACAATCACATCGCGCGCCAAAGGTGCAGACGCCGCCATGATCGCCGTCGCAGGTGGCAAGACCGAGGGCGTGAAACCTGCCGCTCTCTCTGCTGGCACAGTGATCGAATTGCGTGATCTGTTTTATGCGACCCCCGCACGGCTCAAGTTCCTGCGCACCGATAGGGCCGAGGCGCAAGCGGTCACCGATGTGGTGAAACGGCTGGCCATGGCCGAACCTTTCGTGACCTTCATTCTGCGCGATGCCTCAAACGGCGATAACCGCACTGTGTTCCGCGCCGATGCCGAGACAGGTGATCTGTTTGATGCACTGCATGGGCGGCTACGGGCGGTTTTGGGCAAAGACTTTGCGGATAATGCCCTGCGGATTGACACCCAGCGCGAAGGGTTTCATCTGACGGGTTATGCCGCCCTGCCGACCTATTCGCGCGGGGCTGCGGTGGCGCAATTCCTTTTTGTGAACGGCCGCCCTGTGCGCGACAAAATGCTGCTCGGCGCGCTGCGTGCCGCCTATATGGACGTGCTGTCGCGTGACAGGCATCCGGTGGCGGCGCTTTTTGTCGATTGCGATCCAACGCTGGTGGACGTGAACGTGCACCCTGCCAAATCCGAGGTGCGTTTCCGCGATCCGGGGACGGTGCGTGGTTTGATCGTCTCGGGCCTGCGTCATGCGCTGGCTGAGGCAGGGCATCGCGCGTCGTCGACCGTGGCCGATGCGACGCTGGGCGCGATGACACCGCAACATACCACCCCACGCGTCTATCAAATGGACCGGCCCAGTTTCAGCGCGCGGTCCATGACCTTCCAAGCACAGGCGCCGGGATTTGGTGAGGCCCCCTCTGCGCGATTTGAGCCAATGGTCGAGGATGAACCCGATCACCTGCCTCTCGGGGCCGCCCGCGCGCAGGTGCACGAAAATTATATCATCGCGCAGACCGAAAAAGGCATCGTCATTGTGGATCAACATGCCGCGCACGAGCGGTTGGTCTATGAAAAGCTCAAAGCGCAGATGGCCGAGAACGGGGTCGCAGCACAGGCCTTGCTGATCCCCGAGGTGGTGGAGCTTTCCGCCAATGAAGCGGCGCATTTGCTTGAGATCGCAGATGATCTGTCCAAGCTGGGCCTCACCATCGAACCCTTTGGCGGCGGCGCCATCGCTGTGCGCGAAACGCCCGCGATCTTGGGCGAGGTCAACGCCACCGCGATGATCCGTGATATTTTGGATGAGTTGGCCGACCAAGGCGATAGCGCGTCGGTGCAGGCGCGGATCGAGGCGATCCTGAGCCGCGTGGCCTGTCACGGCTCCATCCGTTCGGGCAGGCGGATGCAAGCGGCCGAAATGAACGCGCTTTTGCGCGAAATGGAGGCGACGCCTCTGTCGGGCCAATGCAACCACGGGCGGCCCACTTACGTTGAACTCAAACTTGCCGATATCGAACGGCTGTTCGGACGCACATGATCCAGATTGGTGAACAGACTTACGACCTTGGCGATCCCATGGTGCTTGGCACGATCCTTGGGGCGGCAATGCTTGCTACTGGTCCTGATCCTGCTGATGATGATGGTCCGCCGCGCAGGCAAATCGACCGAAGCGGTGCAATTTGTGGCCTCGCAAGTCGGGCGGCTGTCGCAGGACGTGCATTCGCTTGGTCAAGGCCAGCAGCAACTGGCGGGCAATATCCGTACCGTCAGCGATGCGCAGGCCAATGCGCAGGTCCATGTCGTGCAAACGATGGAGGCGCGTCTGGCCGAGGTGCAGGCACAGATGGCCGAACGGCTGGCTGATAACGCGATGAAATCGGCACGGTCGTTGACCGAGATGCAGGAACGCATGAAGGACACGCTGACCGGATCATCCGAGAAGACGACCAAGAGCCTGACCGAATTGCAGGAACGGCTGGCGACCATCGACAAGGCGCAGACGAATATCGAAAAGCTCTCGGGCGATGTGCTCTCGTTGCAGGATATCTTGTCAAACAAACAGACGCGCGGTGCGTTTGGCGAAATCCAGCTGCAGGATATCGTGTCAAAGGCGCTGCCCTCGGACAGCTACACATGGCAAGCGACCCTTTCCAACGGCAGTAGGCCTGATTGCCTGATCCATCTGCCCAATCCCCCCGGCCCGATCGTCGTCGACGCGAAATTCCCGCTTGAGGCCTATGAGGCGCTGATGCGTGCCGAGACAAAGCCGGAACGCGAACGCGCGTTGACCACCTTCGGGCAGGCGATCAGAACACACATCAAGAAGATTTCTGACAGCTACCTGATTGAAGGCGAAACCGCTGACGGCGCTTTGATGTTCCTCCCCTCCGAGGCTGTCTACGCAGAGCTGCACAGCCGCCTGCCCCATGTTGTGCGCGAAGGTTTTACCGCGCGCGTCTGGATTGTGTCGCCCACAACCTGCATGGCGACACTGAACACGATGCGCGCGATCCTGAAAGACGCGCGGATGCGCGAACAGACCGGTGCAATCCGCAAGGAACTGGCGCTACTGGGGGGCGATGTGGACCGTCTGGTGACGCGAGTCGGCAACCTTGACCGTCATTTTGGCCAAGCGGCGAAAGACATCGAAGATATCAAAATTTCGGCCGAAAAGGCGGGCAAACGCGCGCATCGTCTGGATCATTTCGATTTTGAAGAGATCGCGCCAGACCCAGAAACAAAGGTCGTCCCCATCATGCCACCAAAGGTCTAATCACATGGCGCAACGTGTCTTTATCACCGCCGGCGCAGGCGGCATTGGCAAGGTCATCGCCGAGGCATACGCGGCGCAAGGTGCCCAAGTTTTCGTTTGCGATCAGGACCACACAGCGCTTGAAAGCCTGCCCCACGGGATCAGCGGGTCTTGCGTCGATGTGACCGACGAAGCGGCATTGGATGGCTGGTTGCAAGCGGGGCTTGCCCAATTGGGCGGCTGCGATGTCTTGATCAATAACGCGGGCATTGCAGGGCAAGCAGACCCGGTTGAGGCGCTTGACCTTGCACAGTGGAAAAAATGCCTCGCAGTTAATCTGGATGCGCAGATGATCACCTGCCGGGCGATCGCACCTGTGATGAAACAGCAGAAGTCTGGCGCGATTATCAATCTTTCATCGACCTCGGGCCTTTTTGGCGCGCCATTTCGCGCGCCCTATGCCGCTGCAAAATGGGCTGTGATCGGCTTTACCAAAACAATCGCAACCGAATTGGGCCCCTATGGGATCCGGTGCAACGCAATCTGCCCCGGGGCCGTCAGCGGTGATCGGATGGACCGGGTTCTTGCCGCCGAAGCGCAGGCGCGCGGCGTGACCCCGCAAGATGTCTATGCGGAATACGCCTCTGGCAGTTCGCTACGTCGCTTTGCCGAGCCAGACGAAATCGCGCAGCTTTGTCTTTACCTGTCATCCGATGCGGCGAAATTCGTCTCAGGTCAGGCAATCGCAGTCGACGGGAACACCGAAACATATCACTCGGTCTAACGGGGTATCTGACATCAGGATTTGCATCTTGCGATTGCAGCCTGTATAAACCCCTGAAAAATATAATAAAGACTTGAGCGGTTTCAGAATGATTGCCCCCTTTACCTCGCTTTGGCGAGATTTCTTGCGCCTTTTTTTCCAGCGCCCAAAACGCCTGCAAGTGGCGGCGCTGTGCTATCGTGGTGCTGGCCCCGAGATGGAAGTTCTGCTTGTCACAAGCCGTGGTACAGGCCGTTGGATCATCCCAAAAGGCTGGCCAATCAATGGGTTGCAAACCTCGGAAGCCGCACTTCAAGAGGCCTGGGAAGAGGCCGGTGTGCGCAATAGTAACGCGCCGTCAGAGCCTATCGGCACATACACCTATGACAAAGTAATGCGGGCGGGCCTGCCGGTGCCGGTTGAAACACTGGTCTATCCGGTCAAGGTGAAAGAGACGTCTTACGATTTCCCCGAAGCACATGAGCGCACACGGAAATGGGTATCGCCCGAAGCGGCCGCCGATCTTGTCAGAGAAGGCGAGCTTAAGGTTATTTTGCGCCAGATGACAAATCTCTTCCCTCAAAACGCGCAACAAGGTTGATTTCTGCGCCCCTAGGCCGCTAGTGCTGTTCGAAATTCCTTGGGGAGAGCAAAAATGGCCAATTTGAACGAGGGCGATCCGCGCCACCTCGATACGCTGGATCGCGACCTCGCGCGCTATTCCAACCTTGAACTCGCAACAAACTATGTGTCGCGACCCTTGATCGGAACAGGCATCGCGTTTTTGTTTGTGGTGGTCGCGGGCTTGGCGGCTGCCCTTTTCTTTGGTGAGGCGAATAATTCTTTCATCGTGATCATGGCCGCCTGTCTGGGTGCCTATATGGCGCTGAATATCGGGGCCAACGATGTTGCAAACAACATGGGGCCTGCGGTGGGTGCCAACGCACTGACGATGGGCGGTGCGATTGCGATTGCCGTTGTTTTTGAAAGTGCCGGCGCGTTGATCGCAGGGGGCGACGTGGTTTCAACCATCGCCAAGGGCATTATCGCACCCGAAAGCATGGGCACCGCAACGACATTTATCTGGGCGATGATGTCTGCGCTTCTGGCGGCGGCGTTCTGGGTCAACTTGGCCACTTGGGTTGGTGCGCCTGTTTCAACGACCCATTCGGTTGTCGGGGGAGTCATGGGGGCCGGGATCGCGGCGGCGGGTTTTGCTGCTGTAAATTGGCCGACGATGGGGGCGATTGCGGCCAGTTGGGTGATTTCACCCTTGCTAGGCGGTCTGATTGCGGCCGGTTTCCTTTGGCTCATCAAGTCGCGGATCATCTATCAGGATGACAAGATCGCAGCCGCACGGAAATGGGTGCCTCTGCTTGTCGGGATCATGGGCGGCACCTTTGCCTCTTATCTGGCGCTCAAGGGCCTAAAATCGCTCATGAAGATCGATCTTTCCACCGCGCTGTTGATCGGTGCGGTCATCGGTTTGATCATCTGGGCGGTGATGATCCCTGTCATCAAAAAGCAATCCGAGGGGCTGGAGAACCGTAACAAATCACTCAAGGTTCTATTTGGTATCCCTCTTGTTGTGTCGGCAGCGCTGCTCAGCTTTGCACATGGTGCCAATGACGTGGCAAACGCAGTGGGCCCGCTTGCAGCGATTGTTCAGGCCGCGCAATCCGGTGACTTTCTTACAGCATTCACGATCCCGCTTTGGGTCATGTTCATCGGCGCGCTTGGTATTTCCTTTGGCCTGTTCCTGTTCGGCCCGAAACTGATCCGGGTGGTGGGCAGCCAGATCACAAAACTGAACCCGATGCGCGCCTACTGTGTGGCACTCTCGGCTGCGATCACCGTCATTGTCGCAAGTTGGCTCGGCCTGCCGGTCAGCTCGACACATATCGCCGTTGGCGGTGTTTTTGGTGTGGGTTTCTTCCGTGAATGGGATGCGGAACGTCGCATTAAAAACGCACGTATGACGATGCCGAATCGCGTAATGTATGCCCCCGAAGAACGGCGACGCCGCAAGTTGGTCCGCAGGTCACATTTCATGACGATCATCGCGGCGTGGATCATTACTGTGCCAGCGGCCGCGATATTGTCTGCCTGCTTCTTCTTGGCGCTTAACACGCTCTGGGGCTAACTACAGCCACGGCTAACAAAAAAGGCGTCCCAGCTTTGCATGGGACGCCTTTTTTAGTGAGTATAGGGAGTGGGATGGTCGATTAGATTCCGATAAAACGCTGTGCGATGCGTGGCACCAAGCCATTAAACCGCAGTGGCGCGTCTGTCGCCGCAAGGCAGATGCAATCCACGCCCTCTTCTGCAACCGGTGTGTGGTGCAAATCTTCGTTGGCAACTTCGAGGTCACCTGCGCCGAAGCGGTCTTCTTCATCTGTAAATGCGCCTTGGAGCACAAGCGTCAGCTCCATCCCACGGTGTCCGTGATCGGGAACGGCGGTCCCTGCGGGAATGCGCAGCAGACGCACACTGGCATCTTTGGAGGTTTCCAGAACCAACTGGCTGACACCACCACCGACTTTACGCCATTTCAAGCTATCAATGTCGCCGGTGATGTAGTCCTGCAAAGGACCGGGAAAAATGCTGTCTTTGGTGCGTACCGGCGCTGGCTGTTCAGCAAACTTTCCACCGTCAATCATGGCAAGTGTAGCGGCCAACGCATCCTCGGCCACGTCAACCGGGGCGCTATCCATCATAACGGCACCACCGACGGCGTCATACTCGGCCAAGGCCGCACGACATTCGTCGCACATGGTGATGTGTGTCGCCACGACCAGATTAAAGGCCTCCGGCAGCGTTCCCGCAGCATACCCCATCAAAAGAGGCTCGGTCAGGTGGTGTTTTATCTGTGTCATGTCGTTCATCATTTCATTGCGTGGCGTAGCCTATCCAACGCCAACCTAATCCGCGATTTGATCGTGCCCAGCGGTAGTCCCGTCTCTGCGGCAATTTGGCTGTGGCTCAACTCGCCAAAGTAGGCGCGTTCGATCAGTTTTCTTTGTTCTTCCGGCAATGTGGCCAAGGCCTGCCCGAGTTGTTCCGTTTCTTGCTGCAGGCCGATTGCATCGGCCTGATCAGGTTCTGCTTCAGGACCCCATGGCAGATCTTCGGGTTCCGGCCTGCGCTGTTTGCGCAGAATGTCGATCTTGCGGTTTCGGGCGATTGTAAAGATCCAGGTGGATACACTCGCCTTCGTCGGATCGAACATGTGGGCCTTGTTCCAAAGGGTCGCCATGACCTCCTGTGTACATTCTTCTGCCAGATCCGGGCTGGCCCCCGATTTCATCAAAAACGACTTCACGCGCGGCGCAAAATAACCAAACAGCTCGGCAAACGCCGCGCGGTCCTTGTTATCGCGCACCGCATAAACCTGGACAACCCAGGCCATACGTTTCGCCGTTGCTTCGGTGTTCACCTTTGATTTCCCCGCTTCGCGCGCCAACTGCGCCTTCGCACCATCATAGGTGCTCGGAACGGGCAGCGCATCCGCTTTTCTAAGGGTGGTGGTTTCCGTCAACATATAAGTACTACGGACGGAGTTTCAGATCGGATCACAACATAAATGCTTTTTGTTTTGATCCATGTAAGTAATGTTGCCGTAACAAGAACAAGAAACGTTGAAGACAAGCTGGAGCCTCCCCTCACATGCCTTTCGAAACCGGGACGATCGCGCCCAAGAAAATTGCGGTCATTGGTGCCGGTATTTCAGGAATGGGTGCAGCACATGCGCTCGCAACAGACCACCGCGTTGTATTGTTTGAGGCAGAAGACCGTCTGGGCGGCCATGCCCGCACACGGATGGCAGGCAAGAACAAGGATCAGGCGGTTGATACCGGCTTTATCGTTTTCAACTATGCCAACTATCCACATCTGACAAAGCTGTTTGACGACCTCGATGTACCGGTCACAAAAAGCAACATGAGCTTTGGCGCGTCCTTCAGTGGTGGTCGCATGGAATACGGGCTGGCCAGCCTGAATGCGCTTTTCGCCCAGCGCAGCAATATCGCCAGTCCGCGTTTCTTGCGCATGGTCCGCGATATTCTGAAATTCAACGCCAAAGGGCTTGAGGCAAGCCAAGATGAGACGCTGACGATCCGGCAACTGCTCGAAAAGCTGAACCTGAGCAATTATTTCCGCGATCACTATCTGCTGCCATTTTCCGGTGCGATCTGGTCGACGCCGAAAGAGAAAATTCTCGACTTTCCCGCCTATGCGATGATGCGGTTTTTCGACAATCATGCGCTTCTGGGCGCGACAGGTCAGCATCAGTGGTACACCGTTGATGGCGGCTCGCGTGAATACGTCACGCGCCTTGGGGCGGATATGATCCAGCGTGGCGTCGATGTGCGTCTTGGTGCGCCGATTGATGCGGTGCGCCGCACGCAGACAGGCGCCGAGGTGAAGACACATGGTGCTGATTGGGAAAACTTTGACGAAGTGATCTTTGCGACCCATTCGGACGATACGCTTGCCATGCTGTCAGACGCCACAGCCGTTGAAAAATCCGTACTCGGCGCCGTGCGTTACCAGCCCAACAAGGTGGTCCTGCATTCTGATACGTCCATCATGCCCAAACGCCGTCAGGTCTGGTCGTCGTGGATCTATTCCGAGGACGCCCAGCGCACCGACACCGAGATCAACTTGACCTATTGGATGAATTCGCTGCAGCCTTGGCTGAAAGCCGAGGACATGATGGTCACGTTGAACAGCAACCGCCCGATCAAAGAAGAGCTGATCTGGGACGAAGTCACCCTGCGCCACCCGGTCTATGATCTTGAAGCGATTGCCGCCCAAGAAGCTGCGGCCTCGATGAACGGTGCAAACCGCACCTGGTTCTGTGGCGCATGGATGAAAAACGGGTTCCACGAAGACGGCCTGTCCAGTGGATTGGACGTTGTCCATTCGCTTAACGCGCGCGCGCGGATGAACGTCGCAGCCGAGTGACATCCAGCGTTCAACATATCGCAGCGGAAACCTATCATGGGCGGCGGGGGGCGACGAAGAACGCCTTTCGCTATTCCATCGACTATGTGCTGATCGACGCAGACGCCGAGGTGCAAACCCCTGCCCTTTTCTCGCGCAACGCGGGCAACCTGATGTCGCTGCAAGACAGCGATCATGGCGGCGCACCCAAGAAAGGCAAAGGGGCCGCATGGGTGCGCGAGGTGTTGGCCACCTATGATGTGACAGATGCGGCGCGCATTGAGCTTTTGGCGCAACCGCGTGTGCTGGGCCATGTGTTCAATCCGGTTTCATTCTGGCTTTGTTATAATGCCGATGATGCGCTGACGACTGTGATTGCAGAGGTCACGAACACCTTTGGCGACCGACATTCCTATCTGTGTCGTCATGACGACGGGCGCGCAATCACCAAGGACGAAACACTGTCGGCGCAAAAGCTGATGCATGTGTCCCCGTTTCAACCGATCGAGGGCGGGTACACGTTTCGGTTTGATATCCAGCCTGATCAAATCGGTATCTGGATTGATTATTCGCGCGGCAACGGTGGACTGATCGCGACGCTCACAGGCCCGCGCAAACCGATCACCAATGCATCCATCATCAAGGCCGCGCTTCGGCGACCCTTCGGGTCTCGGCGCGTTCTGGCGTTGATCCATTGGCAAGCGATCAAACTGTGGTGGAAAGGTGCAACGTTCCGGTCACAACCGGAACCGCCGGCAGATGAGGTCAGCAGATGACAGCCCTGTCCGAGCGGCTGCCCGCTTACTCTCTCTTCGCCGCTGTGCTGGCTGGAGCGGGATTGCCGATTTATATCTATGCACCCAAATACTACGCGGACACATTTGGCGTCAGCCTAGCGGCTTTGGGTGCCCTTCTCTTTGCCATGCGCCTGTTCGACATGATCCAGGACCCCGTCCTGGGGTGGATCAGCGAACGGCTGACACGGTCCAAAAAGCTGGTGATCACGCTGACGGCAGGTGTCATGGCGGTCTCGATGATCGGGCTTTTTGCGGTGGCCCCGCCGATTGATCCGCTTTGGTGGTTCGGTATTACCGTTACGGGCCTTTTTACGGCCTTCAGTTTTCTGACCATCAACTTTTATGCCCAAGGCGTCAGCAAGGCAGGCAATGGCCCTCAGGGGCATGTGCGTCTGGCGGCATGGCGGGAAAGCGGCGCGTTGATCGGGGTTTGTATCGCCGCTGTCGTGCCTACCGTCCTGATTGGCGTGGTGGCTGACCCCTTTGCTGCCTTTGCCTACGGCTTTACTGTGCTCACCGTGATCGCCGCGATCTTTATGTGGCCGGAATGGAAAGACCGTGTCAGCCAAGAGCCGTCGCAGATTGGTGAAATCATCCGCGACAATACCGCACGCAAGCTGCTTATTCTGGCCTTGGTCAATGCCACGCCTTTGGCTGTCTCATCGACGCTCTTCCTCTTTTATGTGGAAAGCAAATTGGGGGCAGTCGGTTGGGAAGGCCCTCTCTTGGTCCTGTTTTTTCTGGCTGCAGCGATTTCATCGCCGCTCTGGTCGGCGCTCGCACGGCGCTTCTCGCCCAAGCCTGTTTTGCTGGCCGCCATGGTGCTTGCTGTCGCTTCATTTGGCTACACGCTCACTTTATCGCCCGGAGATGTGATCCCCTTTGCGGTTATCTGCGTACTAAGTGGTGCAAGTATCGGAGCAGACCTGACGTTGCTGCCCGCGATGTTCGCCAAACGTATGGCCGCCATCTCGCCTAATGGCGGACAGGGCTTCGGGCTATGGAATTTGGTGAACAAGTTCACTCTTGCCTTCGCTGCGGTGGTTTTGCTGCCGTTACTTGAAAAATCTGGCTTTCAGGCCGGGGCAACCGATTTGCCTGCTGAAGCCATTACAATGCTGACGGTGCTTTACGCACTTGTGCCGTCACTTTTGAAAATTTTGGCAATCGGGTTGCTGGTTGCCACAAGACTTGAGGACTAAACGATGTCGTTTATGACCTACATCCTGATCGGCGCGGCTTTGATGGCGATCGCCATGTTCCTGAAAGGGCGTTACGTGTCCTTCTGGGCGCAAAAATCTGATGATTACGCCAACGGCCCGATCTTTGACATTCGCGAACGGTTCAATGGACCGATCATCTGCGAAGGCGTGATTTACGGACCGACCGGCCGCGTGTCATCGCGTTTCGTCGCCGATTTTGAAGCGTCATGGAACGGCAATGTCGGCACGATGAAAGAGGTCTTTCATTATGACAGCGGGCAAGTGCAGCACCGTGAATGGACGCTGACCCTTGGCAACGATGGCCGGATCAAAGCAGACGCACCCGATCTGGTAGGTTCGGGGTCCGGCCAGCAGCAAGGCTCGGCAGTGTCGTTGAACTACCGTATCAAGTTGACAGAAGAGGCCGGCGGCCATGCGCTTGATGTGACCGACTGGATGTATCTGATGTCCAACGGGTCCATCATAAACCGCAGCCAGTTCCGGAAATTCGGGATCAAAGTGGCCGAATTGGTCGCTACGATGCGCCCCAAAGACAAAGCCTACGCAGGAGAATAACCGTGAAAGACTGGCAAGGAAAACGATACTGGCTTGTAGGCGCAAGCGAGGGGCTGGGACGCGAAGTGGCGTTCTGCCTAAGCCGCGCAGGGGCTGAAGTGATCGTTTCCGCCAGATCAGAGGATCGGTTGAAGGAACTGGTCGCGGCGCTTCCCGGCAAAGCATCCTATATCGCTGTTGATGTGGCCGACCGCGCCGCAGTCGAGGCCGCTGCAAAAGAGGCCGGCGATATTGATGGCGTTGTTTATCTCGCTGGCGTGTACTGGCCCATGAAAGCGCAAGAGTGGGACAACGAAAAAGCCGACATGATGGGCGAGGTGAATTTCCTTGGCGCATCGCGCGTCGTAGGGTCCGTGATCAAGGATATGGTCGCGAAAGAGGCCGGACATATCGTGCTCGTTGGCTCACTTTCCGGCTTCCGTGGTCTGCCCGGCGCCATCGGCTATTCAGCTTCCAAGGCTGGCCTGATGTCATTGGCCGAATCGATGCAGGCTGATCTGCGCACCTCCCCGATTGAGGTGCAGCTCATCAACCCCGGCTTCATAAAAACCCGCCTGACTGACAAGAACGACTTTACCATGCCGTTTATCATGTCGGCACCGGACGCTGCAAAAGAGGTGTTCGAGCATATGAACACCGACACCTTCAAGAAAAGCTTTCCCATGGTTTTCTCATGGGTTTTCCGTTTGTCGCAGTTCATGCCTGACTGGATGTATTACCGTTTGTTTGGCGCGAAATAGCGCCTGCTATCGCGGCATCGGATTAGTGGCGTTCTTATAGGGTTTCCAGTTCTTGATCTCTGGATAATAGCGGTTGCGCCATTCTTTGACGCGCGGGTTCATCGTTTTGCGCCATGCTGGCGGGACCAATGCGATCATTGTCATCAGCGGATAGCCATAGGGCAACTGCGGGGCCTCATCTGCATCGTAGGTCTGGAGCAACGGGAACCGTCTGTTGGGTTTGTAATGATGATCAGAATGCCGCTGCAGGTTGATCAGGATCCAGTTCGAGGCTTTATGCGCTGCATTCCAGGAATGACGCGGTAGCACGTGTTCATATTTGCCATCGCCTAAATGTTTGCGGGTCAGACCGTAGTGTTCAACATAATTGACCGCTTCAAGCTGAAAAATCGCCCAAAAGGCCTGCGTCGCAAACAAGAAAACGCCCCACCAACCGCCGATCGCGGCAGACAAAATTAGGAAGCCACCCTCAAGCGCCCAGAAGAACCAGAACGGGTTAGAGCGATGATACCAAGGCAGGTTTTTGCGCGCCAACATCGCTTTTTCAGCTTTGAACGAGGATACCAGCGATTGATACACGACGCGCGGGAAGAAATGGTAAAAGCTTTCACCATAGCGCGCTGTCACCGGATCACGCGGTGTGCCGACATAGCGGTGATGCACCAGCAGATGCTCGGACCGGAAATGCGCATAGAGCACCGACCCCAGCAAAACATCGGCCATCACACGTTCGACTTTAGGCTTTTGGTGCATCAATTCATGGGCATAGTTGATCCCGATTGCACCTGACAAAATACCAAGACCCACAAACAACAGCCACTCTTCAACGCGGCTTAGGTGGCCGGATTGCGTGACATAAAACATGATCCCGAAGATCGTGATCAGTTGGAGCGGCGTCCAGATGAGCGTGATCAAGCGGTACCAAAAAAGATGCTTTTCGGGCGTTTCCACATCCGCATTCTGTGTGTTCAAACCTGTGAAAAAATCCAGAAAAGTAAATAAATACCAGGTCGACAAAGGCAAAAGCGCAATCGCCCATCCGCCCTGCATGGCTGCAAAAATAGCAATGGGCACCAAGCCGAGCGACAGCCAGAAAGGAAGCGCGCTTGAAAGGCGTCCGATCTTCGGTGTTTCAGGGCTGCTTGTCATGTGATGTCCAAAGCTGTGCGTGGAAAAATACTATGAGGTGCGGTTTCGTTTCTCAATCATCGCGTAGCGTCAGATGGGCAAGATCAAACACTTTGCGCATCGCCGTCGGTAGCGCAGTAGGGTTAAATTTACCTTGCGATAGGAACTCCCCGCGCGAAGGTTGCGTCTCTAAATCCACCCGCGCCGTCATAATCTTTAACCGCAAATGAAAATGCGTGAACGTATGGCGCGCCTCTTCGCTGAGTTCTGTCCAATCGGCCTCAAACGGCGGTTCTGGTTCCGGATCATCGGTCCACGCGGACCCCGGCCAGCCCAACATGCCACCCAGCAATCCGTTCTCCGGGCGTGTCTCTAAAAGCCACGCACCGTCTTCGCGGCGTGCAACATAAACGATACCCAACCGTGTAGGTGTCTTTTTCTTGGGTGTTTTCTTTGGCAGCTCTGCTGCTGTTCCTGCAACCCTTGCCGCACATGGTTCACGCCACGGACAGATCCCGCACGCCGGACTGCGCGGCGTGCAGATTGTTGCACCAAGGTCCATGACGGCCTGCGCATAGTCACCGGGGCGGCTTGTGGGCGTCAATTCTTCGGCCCGCGCCGTCAGCTCCGCCTTTGATCCGGGCAAGGGTGCATGGATATCATGCAAACGGGCCATCACCCGCTCAACATTGCCATCGACCACGGTCTCAGGCCGATCAAAGGCAATCGCCGCAACAGCCGCTGCTGTATAGGGGCCAATGCCGGGCAATTTCAGCAATTCCGCATAGGTATCGGGGAAAACACCATCATAGTCAGCGACAACGGCACGGGCACATTTCAGCAAGTTGCGCGCGCGGGCATAGTACCCCAGCCCCGCCCAAGCGGCCATGACATCGGCATCATCCGCCGCCGCCAGATCACGCACCGTGGGCCAGATTTGCAGGAATTTGCGGTGATAATCCCGCACCGCAGCCACGGTTGTCTGCTGCAACATGACCTCGGACATCCACACAGCATAGGGATCCGGCAACACACCCGCCTTGCGATGCGCAGGGGCCACCCGCCACGGCATTTCGCGCGCATGGGCGTCATACCACGCCAAAAGCTCTGAACTAAGGTCACGCAATGTTTATTACCCGTTTCAAACCGCGCCGCAGACTTGGCGCGTCTTTCATCTTAGAGTAGGGCTTAGACATGAAAGAACCACGTCACACCAGCACCACGCGCGGATTTTCCCGTGCGGCGACGTTGATGCAAGGCAAAGTGCGCAAAGCCAGCGAGGATCGCGGTTTTGCCGTGACGCGCCTTTTGACGCATTGGGCCGAGGTGGTGGGCCAAGCGACGGCACAAATCGCCACACCTGTGAACGTCAGCTACGGCAAAGGCGGCATGGGCGCGACGCTGACATTGCTGACAACCGGCGCGCAGGCCCCGATGTTGGAAATGCAAAAAGAGCAGATTCGCGAAAAGGTAAATGCCTGCTACGGCTACCGCGCTATTTCGCGGGTCCGGATCACGCAGACAGCGCCCACGGGCTTTGCCGAAGGGCGCGTGGCCTTTGGGCATGCACCAAAGGTCAAGAAAACACCTGACCCTGCCGTGCAATCGGCGGCAAAGGCCCTATCTGAAACAATAGAAAACGAAAAACTGCGTGCGGCGCTGACGGCGCTGGGCGCGAATGTCTTAACAAAACAAAACTCGCATCAGAGGTAGATATGAAACGTAGAACTCTTTTGGCCGCAGGTGGCAGTGCATTGGTGGCTTTGGGCGCAGGCTGGACGTTGACACGCCCCGATCCAGCAACGGGGCTTTTGCCAGGGGCCGCGTTCGCGCAAAGCACGGATGGCGAACTGCCCGAAGTGATCGAAATGGTTCTGGGTGATCCTGATGCTGCCGTTGAAGTGATCGAATATGCCTCTTTCACTTGCCCGCATTGTGCGACTTTCCATGCCAACCAGTATCAGGCACTGAAAGAGAACTATATCAACACCGGCCGGATCAAGTTTATCTACCGCGAAGTCTATTTTGATCGTCCGGGTCTTTGGGCCTCCATGATTGCGCGGTGCAACGACACGCCTGAGTTCTTCTTTGCATTCTCCGAACTGATTTACGCAGAGCAGCGCAACTGGCTGGCCTCGGGTGATCCGACCACAATCATCGAAGAGTTGCGCCGGTTGGCCAAAACCGCGGGTATGGATGATGCTACCCTCGATGCCTGCCTCAGCAACGGACCAAAAGCTGAGGCCTTGTTCACATGGTATCAGGAAAATGCAGATCGCGACGGGATCACCGGGACCCCAAGCTTCCTGATCGACGGTCAGAAATATTCAAACATGGCCTACGATGAATTCGCTGCTATTCTGGACGAGAAGCTGGGCTAAATCAGCCTTTGCATGAACTGAAAGAATTGCAATGCAGCCTCTTGCAGGCCTGAAAGTTGTGGAACTGGCGCGGGTCCTTGCGGGCCCGCTTGCCGGTCAAACGCTTGCCGATCTTGGTGCTGAAGTCATCAAGGTCGAAAGCCCCCAAGGGGATGACACGCGCCAATGGGGTCCGCCCTTTGTGGACCACGATGGCGAACAAGCTGCGGCCTATTTCCATTGCTGCAATCGTGGCAAGAAATCGGTGGTGATTGATTTCCGCACCCCCGAAGGCCAAGCGCAAGTGCGCCGCCTTGTGGCCGATGCCGATATCCTGATCGAGAACTTCAAGGTGGGTGGGCTTGCCAAATACGGGCTCGACTACGATAGCCTTGCAGCGCTCAACCCTCGTTTGATCTATTGCTCTATCACAGGCTTTGGCCAGACCGGCCCCTACGCCAAACGCGCGGGCTATGATTACATCATCCAGGGCATGTCCGGCCTGATGTCGGTCACCGGCCCCCCTGACGGGCAACCCCAAAAGGTGGGTGTGGCGGTGACGGATATCTTTACGGGTATCTACGCTTGTACTGGCATCCTTGCTGCCGTGAACCAGCGGCACACGACAGGAAAGGGCCAGCATATTGATATGGCTTTGATGGATGTCGCGACTGCTGTGATGACCAATCAGGCGATGAACTATCTGGCAACAGGGAACGCACCCCAGCGGATGGGCAACGCACACCCCAATATCGTGCCCTATCAGGTCTTTGACTGCGCCGATGGGCATATCATCGTGGCGAGCGGGAACGACGGGCAGTACCAGCATTTCTGTGTGCTTCTGGGGCTACCGGAATTGGCGGCACACCCCGATTATGCGACCAACGCAGCGCGGCTGAAAAACCGCGATGCGCTAACAGAGGCGCTGACCGCGAAAACGCAGACTTGGACCAAGGCCGATCTGCTGGCCGCTTGTGAAAAGCACGGTGTCCCTGCAGGGCCAATCAATAATCTGGAAGAAACATTTGCCGACCCTCAGGTCATCCATCGCGGTATGCGCGTTGATCTGGAGGGCGTGCCCTCTGTGCGTCTGCCCATCACATTCTCGGATGCTGATGTCGCACCGCGGACTGCGTCACCGAAACTCGGCGCCGATCAAGACCTGCTGGATTAAAGCCCCAGCCGATCAAACGCTGCATCAATCGGGTTCCAATCCACCAGTTGCAGGCGCACCGGCAAGGTCAGCACTTTCATGCGAAAACTGTCGGGCAGGCGCACGGCATCCTTTTCTGTCGTGACAAGCTGGGCCTTTCGCGCCTCGGCCTCGATCTCTAAGCGTTTCATCAAAGCGTCAGTCAGCGGCTGATGATCGCCCAGCGCCTCGGCGCGGACCAAAGTCGCGCCCATGTCGCGGAGCGTCACAAAGAATTTCTCGGGGTGGCCAATGCCAGCAAAGGCCAAGAGTTTCAGGTCGCGCCAAGGCATTCCGGTGGGAAGAGGTGCAAGATGGCCCACCAGATGCGGTACATCGAAATCCCACTGTGCGTTAAAGCGGTCTTGTGCAGCAGGTGGGCCAATCGACAGCACCAGATCAGCACGTTTTAGGCCAATCTCAACAGTTTCACGCAAAGGCCCCGCAGGAATGACGCGGCCATTGCCAAACCCACGCATTGCATCAACGACAACAATCGACAGGTCCTTGGCCACATCAGGGTTCTGGAACCCGTCATCCAGCAGGATCACATCGGCACCTGCCTCTTGCGCAGCCCTGACGCCAGCGGCGCGGTCTTTGGCTACCCATGTGGGCGCAAAGGCGGCCAGAAGCAGCGGCTCATCCCCGGTCTGATCCGCCTTATGCTCACGCTCGTTCACACGGACGGGGCCATCCAAACTGCCGCCATATCCGCGTGACACAACATGCGGGGTGCGGCCACGGGCCATCAGGCGCTCTATCAGGGCGATGGTCGTCGGTGTCTTGCCCGTCCCGCCAGCATTGATATTGCCAATGCAAATGACCGGCACCTCTGCCTTTACCTTGGCCGGGCGGCGCAGGCGGCGGGCGGTGCCAGCGCCGTAAAGTGCGGCCAAAGGGGCCAGCACACGGGCGGTCAGCGTTGGTTGGTCAGGTGGGGTGAACCAGAAATACGGTGCGCGCATCTATGAAACCAACTCTTCCAGACGCAGTTGAATAAGTGCGGCAATCCGGTTCGTCACAGTTGCACCCCGCGAAGTCACATCCCAAGCGGCATGCGCCAGTTCCGCTGTTTTATCAGCCGCCAAAAGTGTCTCGACGGCCAGTCCAAGATCGGCACCAGAGCGCAGCAACCGCGAGGCACCGGCCGCATTCAACCGCCCCGCATGACGCTGAAAAGGGGCCACCTGAGGGCCGTAAAGCACCGCAGAGCCCAAGGCCGCCGCCTCAAACGGATCGCGGCATCCGTCACCGTCCAACGTACCGCCCAGATAGGTGATGGGCGCGATGCGGTACCACAGGCCAAGCTCTTCTTCGGTGTCCACGACATAGACCTGCGTGATCTCGGATGGTTCCGGCTCGTCCGACCGCAAAGCGACGTTAAACCCCTGCGCGCGCATTTCTTCGGCAATACGTTGGGCCGCTGTCGCCTCTTTCGGGACGATGATCAGCAAAAGACGATGGGCGCGCCTGCTGGCGGCGTGATGGGCCTGCGCGATGTAGCTGCATTCACCAACAGGCGCAGCCGCCGCAAGCCAGACAGGACGTGTCCCGATGGCTTTGGCGATCTCGTTCCGCTCGGTTTCGCTACATGGCAACGTTGGTGCGCAGTCTTCCATCGCTCCGGTGACCAAGACGCTATCCGCAGGCGTGCCCGCATAAATCAATCGGTCCGCGGCGGTCTGATCAAGCGCGAGAACAGCTTCGAATTGCGACAACATCGAGCGCCGGGCGCCAGGCACCCATTTGCCTGCCATGTCATCAAGCCCTTCGGCCGTTGCATCAACAAAAATGGACGGGACCTTGGCGTTCTCCATTTCAGAAAGGAGGATCGGGTCAAGATCGCCCTTCACCCATATACTCATGGCTGGCCGCCAATGGGCGATGAATTTACGAATATCCTTGTTGCCCTGCGGCTCTGGCAGGGCGCGTTGGGCATATTCCGGCGTCCAATGCATCAAGGTCGCCACGACATGAATAGGATCACCATCTTCGGCCAGTTTCCGGTCTAGCGTTTCGATCGCCATCAGCTGGTCGGGACGGCTACACCGCGCCCAAATGATCGTTCCCGCAGGGCGCGGCGGCTGTTCTGCCAGCGGCTTTTTGCGGTCATGTGACCCCAAGCCTGCCAGATAGGCTGCAATTGCGAGGGATCTTGCCATTTTCCGACCTAGGGCCTTGCCTTAGTTATCAAGTTCTTCAGTCGGCGACGCCGCTGTCTCTTCGTCACGCAAACGGTGGATATGCGCAATGAAATACCGCATATGCGCATTATCAACTGTGCGCTGCGCGGCCCCTTTCCACGCGTTATAGGCCGCTTCATAATTGGGATACATGCCAACGATATCAATGGCATCGACATCCTTGAATGCGTTCTTGCTCGGATCAATCAGCTCACCGCCAAAAACGAGGTGCAGGCGTTGTGTCATGGGGTAACCTTTGTGAATATGTGTGTTTTGGGCAGTCTAGGCCTTTGGCCCCGATGGCTCAAGCCGCGCGAGCAGATCACCATGCAGCCGTGGACCGGCGGCAAGAACACCGGGGACTTGGGGGTGCGCATTGTTGAACAGCAAGGGCGCACCGTATTGGTCCGAAATCGTTGCACCTGCCTCTTGGACGATCAGCGCGCCCGCCGCGATATCCCATTCCCAACTGGGGCGCAGCGTGATCATCCCGTCGAAACTGCCGTCTGCGGCAAGGCAAAGCCTGTACGCCAAGGATGACCGGAACGCGCGCTTGATCGGCGGCAAGGCCCCGTTGGCCCAAAACCGCGCATCAAAGTTTGGCTTTGCGCCAAGGATCGTCGCGTCATCAATCTGCGGGTCAGAGGCGCTGATTGGCGCATCGTTCAGCGTCGCACCACCGCCAATTTCGGCAGCGAACATCATATCGCGCATCGGCAGATAGATGGCGGCGGCAACGGGTTTGCCGTTCTCGGTCACAGCAAGCGAATGTGCCCAATCCTTGCTGCCATCGATAAAGGCGCGGGTGCCGTCGATGGGATCAATGATAAACTGGCGCTCCGTCTCAAGGCGGGCTGCATTGTCCTCGGTCTCTTCCGACAGCCAACCATAGTCAGGCCGCTCGGCCTGTAGGAAGTTTTCCAGCATTGCGTTGACGGCCAGATCGGCCGCCGTAACCGGCCCCGCGCCATGCGGTTTATGCGTCACATCGGGGTTTTGCTGAAAATAGTGCTTGGCAATGTCGCCGGACTGACGCGCCGCTTGCACAAGCAGCGCAAGATCAGGCGCCTGCAAGCGTCAATCCTTCAACCAGCAAAGAGGGCACGACGCGCGACAGATGGGTACGCCCGTCATTCGCGGGCACGATGGTCATCAACATCTCGCGCAGATTGCCTGCGACGGTGCATTCGTTGACGGGATAGGCGATTTCGCCGTTCTCGACCCAAAAACCAGCCGCCCCGCGTGAATAATCACCAGTGTTGGGATTGATCGTAGAGCCGATCATCGAGGTCACCAAAAGCCCTGTGCCCATGTCGCGGATCAGATCATCGCGAGATTTTTCACCCATGGTCAGTGCCACATTGGTCAGGCTTGGCGATGGGGGCGATCCCGTGCCGCGCGCGGCATTTGCTGTGCTGGGCATCCCGAGTTTGCGCCCTGTCGCAAGATCAAGCGTCCAGCCCGTCAGGACCCCATCATCGACAATCGCACGCTGCGTGGTCGCCAAACCTTCGGCATCAAACAGCTTTGATCCAGTGACGCGCACGCGGTGCGGGTCTTCAATAATCGACAAGCCCTTGGGCAGAACCTGTTGGCCAATGGCATCGCGCAACCAGCTTGAGCCGCGGGCAATCATGGATCCGTTGCTGGCTTGCAGAAGGCTCCCGATCAGGGTGCTGGCGACGCGTTCATCAAAAAGGACCGGATAGGCCCCCGTGCGTGGCCGTTTTGCGCCTGCCCGTTCTACCGCACGTTCCGCCGCGATGCGCCCGATCTCTTCGGCGTCGCGCAGATCGGCCTGAAACACGCGGCTATCGTAGTCATAATCGCGCTCCATCCCCGTGCCTGTGCCGCTGATCGCCACACAGGACAGACCACGATCACTGCGCGCATAACCGGCAGAAAACCCGTTGGTTGCGGCCAAATGGATGCGCCGACGCCCGTAACCTGCCGACGCGGATTGCACTTGCGAAACGCCCGGATTGCGCAGGGCGGCGGCCTCTGCGCGGGTTGCGTCCTCTTGCAGGGCGGCAGGATCAGGTTCGTCGCTGGGATCATAGAGTTCCAGCGCTTCGGTTGCGGTATTGCTTGCCAGTTGTGACGGATCAGCAAGGCCGGCATGGGGATCTTCAGGCGCTTCCTTGGCCATCGCAACAGCGCGTTCAGCCATCTGGATCAGCGTCTCTGGCTTGGTATCGGATGACGACACACAGGCCTGGCGGTTGCCAACAAAGACGCGCAGACCAATGTCGATGCCCTCGGACCTTTCGGCCTGTTCCAAGGCACCTTCACGCACGGTAATCGAGATCGACGTGCCATCCACGGCAATCGCATCGGCGGCATCTGCGCCAGCGCGCTTGGCGGCTTGCAAAATCTGATCGGAAAGGTCTGAAAGAGATTGGGTCATCGTGTGTCCTTTGCTTGCCCAAAGACCTAGTGCGCCAAGGTCTGACCCGCAAGGCCAAGGGGCGCGCAAAAGAAAAGGGGCGCAGATGTCACCACCTACGCCCCCTTTGTCAAAAGGATGGGTTAACGGACGCGATTGCCGTTCACGTTGACCTGACCGTTCGGCAGCACCTCGAGGGATGTTTCCATCTGGTCGTCACCGGTCGAGCGGGCAAACATACCCACCATCATGCGCGCACCCATGACATCCTGCTCGGGGACAAGACCCATCGCGACAAGATTGTCGAGCAGCGCGTTGAAGCCGGTAATCTCGATCGTTGCTGCGCCTTCGGGACGCGGCAGCGGTGCAAAGGTTTCCATATCGCTGTTATCAAAGGTAAACGCGCCATCACCCACCAAAGCGGCACCGGCGGCGTTGACGTTCAGACGATCAAGCGTCACCGATTCAAGCTCATACGGCATTTCCGCGTTGTTCATCGCGTCCTGTTGTTCGGGATCGAACATATCAAACAACGCCTTGCCACGACCGCTCAGTGCCAGCTGGATCGTCGCAGGATCGCGCGGCAAAACGTTGCCCGCATCGAAAAGATCCCAGAGCGCATCGCTGATCGACAGATCGACAAGATCAAAACCAAAGGCAAAGTCCGAGGCTTCTTCAGAAGCGGCGGTCGGGAACAAAACGTTGACCCCATATTGTGCCAAGCTCAGCTCAATCGGCAGCGGGAAGTCACCTGATACGATATTCACCGCAACATCATTGGTTGAGGACGTGTAGCCGACAGTGCTGTTGTTCAAATCACCCGTCAGCGTTGAAGACCCCACAGTGATTGAACCTGAGGCCTGATCGCCCTCTGCATTGATATCGAAAACAAAGTCCGAGCGATCAATCGTATAGCCCCCTGCAACGGCGAAACCGTCGACCATCAGCGTATCAGGATCCTCCAAATCAGCCCCCTCAGGGACCGACATTTCAGCCTGCGCCGCAATGTTCAGCATTTTGCCGCCAGCGGTGACATATTCCCCATTCCCGCCGGGAATCTCGAAATCAACCAGAAGGTCAACTGACCCGATTGTGCCGTCATAAGAGATATTGCGCAGATCGCCGATCTCGGTCTGATAGGCCATGTCGATGTCATTCAACGTCACCTCGGCATCACCGGTAAAGGTGACATCGCCATCTACGACATCCTGTAGGGCAATGCCGTACTGATCGGCGGTGATCGCATAATTCATGGCGTCTGGGTCGCCGCTGACGATCATATTCATGTTCTGCTGGGTCACGGCCAAGGTTACGACCACGCCGTCCTCGCCGGTGATGACCATAGGATAGCTGTCGTCCATCGTGACGCGCACAGTGCCATCGGACTGTTCGTTGAAGGTGATCGTTCCCATCGACAGTTCGGCGGTGACGTCATCATCGGAGGTCCGCAAAGACAGATCGCGGATCGTCACGACGCCGCTTGATGTCTCTTCTGCGCCGATTGTCAGGTTGTCTTCGCCGTAAAGGCTCAACTGCGCCTTCCAGTCTTCCCAGACTTGTGCGGCGGTGACGTCGGCTTGCGCTGCGCTGCCAGCGATCAACGCGGCGATGCAAACAGCGCTACGCATTCCTGTCGGATATGTCATGGATGATCCCTTTCGATATATCTTTGTCCCACCGACCCCAGCTTTCAAATATAGCGGTAATGGGCTTTACTATTCAGACAATAACTAGCTATCCCAAAAGCAATCGGAAAGGGACTTGTGTGAAAAACGTCAATTTAGTCGGGAAAACCGTACTTATCACCGGGGCCAGCCGTGGCATTGGCGCAGCTGCCGCCTATGCGTTTGCCGAGGCAGGTGCGAACGTCGCACTGATTGCCCGCAGTACCGATGAGATTGCGGAAATTGCCGGAAAAATCGGTGAAAAAGCGCTCGCGATCCCTTGCGATGTGTCCCGCTATTCCGATGTTGCATCCGCTGTTGCGGCCACAGCACGCACCTTTGGGGGCCTTGATATACTGATCAATAACGCGGGCGTGGTTGAACCGATTGGCCACCTGCAAGACACCGATCCAGAGGTTTGGTCACGCACCATCGACATCAACCTCAAAGGCGTGATGCACGGTCTTCATGCGGCGATGCCCGGCATGATCGCGCAAGGGCATGGGACGATCATCAACATCTCGTCCGGTGCCGCCCATGGCCCGGTCGAGGGCTGGTCGGCCTACTGCAGCTCGAAGGCAGCCGTGTATATGCTCACGCGGGCCGCTGACAAAGAATCCCGGGATAAGGGACTGCGAATTATGGGCCTTTCGCCCGGAACGGTCGCCACGCAGATGCAACGCGAAATCAAGGAATCGGGGATCAATCCCGTCAGCCAGCTTGACTGGTCGGTGCATATTCCCCCCGAATGGCCCGCACAGGCGCTTTTGTGGATGTGCACGCCAGAGGCTGACGCGTTCTTGGGCGATGATGTCAGCCTGCGTGACGATGACATCCGCAAAAAGGTCGGGCTTATATGATCCGCTGTGACAAGGACGGTGACACATGGACCGTCACCATTGACCGGCCTGACAAAGCAGGCGCGTTGACACGCGAAATGCTTGTGGAATTGGCCGAGATTGCCGAAGCGGCGCAAGAGGCCAAACTCTTTATTCTGACGGGCACAGGGGCCGTCTTTAGCGCCGGCGCAGATTTGGAGGCCGCGCGTGCGGGACTAGCGACCGACCCCGTATGGGAGCGGCTTTCAGGGGCGATCGCGTCCCTGCCGGGCCTGAGCATCGCGGCGCTGAACGGCACGGTGGCGGGTGGCGCATTTGGCATGGTCCTCGCTTGCGATCTGCGGATCGCGGTTGCCAAGGCAAAGTTCTTTTATCCCGTGATGAAGCTGGGCTTTCTGCCGCAACCTTCTGATCCTGCGCGCCTTGCAACGCTGGTCGGACCGGCGCGTGCCAAGATGATCCTGATGGCTGGCCAAAAGATCGAGGCGGAACAGGCGCTTCAATGGGGATTGGTGGACCAGATCACTGCCCCTGAAGCGTTGCTGGAAACCGCGCACGACCTTGGGATGGATGCGCTCTCTGCCGCGCCTGAACATATTGCGGCGATCAAAGGCATGACGGTAAAAGAGTTGAAGCAATAAAGGTCGCGCCCTGATGGAAACAAACGCATTGATGGCGCAAGCGCAGAACGCCTTCGATCAGGCGTTGGTCTTGGCGCAAGGCTGGCTTCTTTCTCCGGCAGCTTGGTCGCAATTTGCGCTTCTGATCGGCGCCTATCTTCTGGCACGGATCGTCAACAGGCTTATCGCACCGCGCCTGCGCGCCCTGCTCACACCGGACGCGGCCAATCGGTCCATTCTCTCCAAAGCGCGCCGGTTCTTACTGATCTTCCTCCCGCTCACTTTGCCTCTGTTGGCGTATGGCTTTACAGCGATGGGCGAAAGCGTGACGCGGTCGCTCTTCGGGTCCGGCGAAGTCATCGCGTTCGGCAAACGCGTCTTCCTTTTCCTTGCCGCCCGCGCGCTGGCCAAAGATATCATCTCCGACAGCTTCCTGCGCGTTCTGGCGCGCTACATCCTCGTCCCTATTGCGGCGCTTTATGCGTTGGGTTTTCTTGATGACGTTACTGTGGCCCTTGATGCGGCGCGGGTGACACTTGGCAATATCAGCTTCTCTGCGCTTTCCATCGTACGCGGGCTTATTGTTGGCAGCCTTCTGTTCTGGCTGGGCCAATGGTCAAATTCGCAGTCCTCGTCCTATATCGAACAACAGCCGATGCGGCCCGCGATCCGGCAACTGGCCATCAAAGCCTCCGAATTTACGATCTTCGCGGTCGCCTTCCTGATCCTGATGAATGTGATGGGGATCAACCTCAGTTCACTGGCGATTATCGGCGGTGCGGTGGGTGTGGGCCTTGGTTTTGGTCTGCAAAAGATCGCGTCGAACTTTATCTCTGGCGTGATCCTGATGGTCGAAGGCCAGGCCACCGTCGGCGACTATGTCGCGCTTGATGGCGGCGAGGCCGGAACCATTATCAAAATGGGCGCGCGGGCGACAATCCTTGAGACATTCGATGGCCGCTGGATTGTTGTTCCGAACGAGGATTTCATCACCACACGCGTGGTCAATTATTCCGATTCCGGTTCGGCAAACCGGCTCGAAGTGGCGTTTTCCGTCAGCTATGACACCGACATCAACCGTGTCCCCGCCATCATCGAGGCCGCCGTTTCAAAGCATCAAGGTGTGCTGCAAGACCCGGAAGGCCCCGACTGCGAATTGCGCGGCTTTGGTGATAGTGGCGTGGATTTCGGGGTGGAATTCTGGGTCGAAGGCATTGACGACGGCAAGAACAAATACGCCTCGGACGTGTTGTTCCTGATCTGGAATGCCCTGAAAGAGAACGGCATCGAAATCCCCTACCCACACCGCGTGGTCGAGATAAAGGGCACCATGCCAACGTGACCGATGCAATCGTCATTGGCGCGGGGCCCGCTGGCCTGATGGCCGCCGAGCAACTGGGTAAGGCTGGTGTGTCCGTGACAGTGGCAGAGGCGATGCCGTCGGTGGGCCGGAAGTTCCTGATGGCAGGGAAATCGGGGCTGAACATTACCAAAGCAGAGCCAAGCGCCGCTTTTCTTGCAGCCTATGGCGCTGGTCTTCCACCAGCGCTTGCCAAGGCGCTGGATGATTTCGGCCCCGATCAGGTGATCGGCTGGGCGGAAGGCTTGGGGCAAACTGTCTTTAGAGGATCAACGGGGCGCGTCTTTCCCACGGTCATGAAAGCCTCGCCCCTGCTGCGTGCATGGCTAGCGCGGCTGCGGGCGTATGACGTGCGGATTGAAACGCGGTGGCGCTGGGACGGCTGGCAAGGCGATGCCCTGCACTTTGACACGCCGGACGGTGCGATCACGGCTAAGCCAAAGGTCACCGTGCTTGCCACAGGCGGGGCCAGTTGGGCGCGCCTTGGTGCAAACGGGGCTTGGGCCGAACATCTACGGGATGAGGTTGCTCCCTTTGCCCCTGCGAATATGGGTTTCGTCATGGATTGGTCGCCCCACATGGCGCCCTTCTTTGGGACACCGATCAAATCGGTGGGTTTGACGGCAGGCAACCAGACCACACGCGGAGAGTTCGTCATCTCAAAGCGCGGCATCGAAGGCGGCGGGATCTACATGCTATCCAAAGCCATGCGGGAAGGTGCGCCACTGACCGTTGATCTGCTGCCGGACTGGCCCGAGGATAAGGTCCGCGCGGCACTACAAAAACCACGCGGCAAAGCGAGCCTTTCAAACCATCTGCGCAAAGTGCTGCGGTTCTCGCCTGTCCAAACTGCCTTGCTGATGGAATGCGGGCGGCCTCTGCCAGACGATCTCGCCCCGCTCGTCAAAGCCCTGCCCATCGTCCACCAAGGCCCCCGGCCAATGGATGAGGCGATTTCGACCGCTGGCGGTGTGCAATTTAGCGCGCTGACCGATGATCTGATGCTCAAACGCCACCCCGGCGTTTTCTGCGCAGGTGAGATGCTGGATTGGGAAGCGCCAACAGGGGGGTACCTTATCACCGGTTGCCTTGCGACCGGACGGCGTGCCGGGATTGCAGCTGCCAAGTACTGCCTTGGGTGAAGCCGGCAATTACACTTTGTCGCGTTGAAATACTCTGGGGACAACGATGCGAAATTCCCTTGATGTAGTGCACGGGAGCAACGGAGTTCAGGAAAATTTTGACCGGGCATTTGCAGCAAGTCACTGGTCCGATATGATACCAACGGGATGTAAGTTTTTGACAACACCACCCACACACAATTGGAGTAATATTATGCGCTTTACCACAACACTTGCCGCTGCAGCAGCTCTTGCAGTCACCGGCGCCGCTGCCACAGCTGGCGGTCTTGCCGACGAAATCATGGAAGCACCAGTCGTCGTTGCTGAGCCAGTAGCGCCAGCAACTTCTTCCATCAGCCCAACTTACGTTGTGCTCGGTGTGCTTGCCGCACTTCTGATCGCTGCAGCCGTTGCTGAAGACGATGACGATGACGCGCCAACAATGGAGGAAACGTTGCCGCCGCCCGTAGGCTGGAAACCTCCTTTAACCTTCTATCAAAGGCAGGCCAATGGCCTGCCTTTTTTCGCTTCCGGATCAAGTGATCATCGGCGAGCACATCAACAGTGGCCCGTCCTTCTGCCTGACGTCATGCCGGATTTGCATTGCCTCAGCGCAATTGATGTGAATCCTGCGAACGACACCCAAGCGCAGGTTATATTCAGGGCGATTCAAGGCGGCCATCATTCTCAATACGATGATCTGAGCTGCCAGATGTATGAACATTAGACGCTGCGCTGAGCGAAAACCGTTGTATTTATGCATCTAAAACGCATGATTTCTGCAATCAGCAACGCAGCGAGCATCGGTGATGATGAGCACAGTCCACCAGAGATTTTCGATCACTTGAGAAATTTATTATTTATAATCATGTACTTAACCTACTCGTTGACATGAGCACACGAGAGACGTGGTACTGAGCTGCACAAACACATATCACCTCATCTACTTTTACACCTAGGATTCGCACGAAATCCCTGATTCAGTGCGACGATGTGGGTCGGTCACGCTTTGACCGGAAGACCCCGTGCACAAATGGAGTAACACTATGCGCATTACAACAACACTTGCCGCTGCAGCAGCACTTGCAGTATCCGGCGTCGCCGCCACAGCTGGTGGTATGGCTGACGAAGTCATGGAAGCACCAGTCGTAATGGCTGAGCCAGCACCAGCACCAGCTGCTTCTTCCATCAGCCCAACTTACGTTGTGCTCGGTGTGCTTGCAGCACTTCTGATCGCTGCAGCAGTTGACGAAAACAACTAAGCTATACCATCGACAAGATTTTTGATCTTGTATTTAGGGCAGGCCTTTGGCCTGCCTTTTTTCTTTTCAGCGCCGCGCCATCATCGCCAGCCGGATCAATGTCCGTTCCATCAGCGCATTCTGCGGCGCGGTACTGGCCGAGCGCAATTGCAGATCCACATCTGTCAGCGCCGTCAGTGCCTTTTCCAAACGGTCACGGCCCCACCCGCTCGCTTGACGGACCACCTTGTCGCGCCGTGGGCCAAAGACAGGGGGCCTCAGCCGCCCGACACCCGCCGCAGGCCCACCCGGATCAGAGGCCACCACATGCAGCCTGCGAAAATGCCGCATCGCCCCGATGCAAAGCGTCACAGGCGTTACACCTTGGGCATAGAGATTGCGCAAAAGCGGGCCCAGTTGATCGGCCTGACCGGTCGCGACGACCTCAAGCACATCATCGACGTCAACCTCGGCTGATTGGGGCGCGTTGGCCATGATATCGGCGATGCTCAGCGGGCTATCATCACCGCGCTTATAAAGGCTCACCTTCTCGATCGTTTGCCGAAAATCACCCGGTTCCAGACTGTTGGCGAGGGCCAGCAGCGCATCCATCACGTCCCGCTCGGGCTGCGTGACACCAGCATCTTTAAGTGCGAGCTCTACATCCGCCATCGTCGGCGGATCATCATAAAGCCCGATGGAGACCGCGTTGTTGTACCCTTCGACCACCTTGCGCAGCGCAGATTTCGCGGTCAGCTGGGCGGCGGTGATCACCACCTGTGCATCACCGGGCTGCCAGTCGGCCAGCGCCCCCGCGATCACCTTGGACAACCCGTCCGTCGCATCCTCGACAAAGGCCACTCTGTGCCCCGGAAAGAACCCCTGCGCCTTGATCGCATCATCCAGCATCGCAGGGTCTTTACGCAGATCAGACGCACTGATCCGCGTCAGGCGCATTTCCTCTTCGCCCTGCGGCCCCACAAGTGCGTGGATCACCTGCTGGCGTTTGTCGGCCACGCGCATCGGGTCGGCACCAAAGATCAAAAGCGCCATGTGGGTCGGGTCCGGTTGCCGGAAGTAATTATTTGCTGCGGCCCCCGTCAGCTTCATCAGCTTTGCCCAGCAGCGAGGATCAGAACACGGCTGACAATAAGATCAGCAAGAATCACCGAAACCCGCGCCCTGGCATCGTCGCGCGTGGCTTGGGTGGCGTTCGTCGATCCTGTGGCGGAATAGCTGGTGAAGGCTTCGACCTCGCCCCCGTCGATCTGGCGGCCATCATCCAGCGCGATCAGTGACCATGTGGCAGTGCCAACGATATTGAAGCGTGATGTATCACCCTCGGATGTAATCGCCGCTGCCCGTTGGCTGGATTGCACCGTTGTCTTCAGCACATATTCCGGTGCTGCACTGCGCCCGAGCCGTTTTTCAAGCTGTTCACGCAGGCGAAAGCCCGCGACGCTCTCGTCCGTTTCAAAGGCGACCCGCCCTCGCAACCCTGTATCCGCGCCATAGATCGGCGCAAAACCGCAGCCCGCCAGCCCCAATAGGCCAAGCAGAACAGTGCGGCGGGGTGTGAGGCTAGATGACAATGTTCACGATCCTTCCGGGCACGACGATCAACTTCTTGGGGGCAGCACCGCCAAGCGCATTTTGCACGATCTCAAGCGCCAGCGCTTGTGCCTCGACCGCCTCTTTACTTGCATCGGCCGCCACCTGAATTTCAGCGCGGCGTTTGCCGTTGATCTGGATCGGCATGGTCACTGTGTCCTCAACCAGCATCGCCTCATCTGCGACAGGCCAAGGGGCGTTGGCGATCAGGCCCTCACCACCCAGCATGGACCAGATTTCTTCGGACAAATGCGGGGTCATGGGCGACATCAGTTGCGCCAGAACAAGGGCCGCTTCACGTTTTGCAGCACCGCCTGCCTTGGATTTCGCAAGCACATTGGTAAAGGCGTAAAGCTTTGCAATCGCTGCGTTAAATCCGAATGTTTCGACGCCCATGGTGACATCATGGATCGCCTTGTGCATGGCACGCAGCAGATCCGCGTCGCCCTCACCGGCCGCAGTGTCCATGCCCGCAATTTCGGACGTCACACGGTAAACGCGGCCCAAATGCTTATAGGTCGCCTCGGCGCCGGACGCCGTCCATTCCACGTCCCGCTCTGGCGGGCTGTCGGACAGGACAAACCAACGCGCGGTATCCGCGCCGTATTTGGCCAAGATATCATCGGGGTCGACCACGTTCTTTTTCGACTTCGACATTTTCGCTGAAGGGATGATTTCAACCTCTGTGCCATCGGCCAGTTTCCCGTCGGTCACATCCTCGGGCAGGTGATAGACAGGCCGGCCTTTGTCGTCGCGCGTCTGATAAATCTCATGCGTCACCATGCCTTGCGTAAAGAGCGCATCAAAGGGTTCCTTCGCGCTTTCAGGCAAATGGCCGGTCATATGCATCGCACGTGCAAAGAAGCGGCTGTAAAGCAGGTGCAAAATCGCGTGTTCGATCCCGCCGATATACTGGTCGACGTTCATCCAATAGGACGCGTCTTCCATATTGGTCGGCGTGTCGGCATGGGGGGCGGTGAAGCGCGCGAAATACCAAGAGGAATCAACAAACGTATCCATCGTGTCGGTTTCGCGCTGTGCAGGCTTGCCACAAGACGGGCAGGCGCAATCGCGCCATGTCGGGTGACGGTCAAGCGGGTTGCCGGGGACATCGAAGGTGACGTCATAAGGCAACTCAACAGGCAGGTTTTCTTTCGCCTCGGGCACCACGCCGCAGTCATCACAATGGACCACAGGGATCGGACAGCCCCAATAGCGCTGGCGGGACAGGCCCCAATCGCGCAGGCGGAATTTGGTGACACCTTCGCCGATTCCGTTCGCTTCGCAAAAGGCAATCGCAGCAGCGATACCGGCATCGCCGGTCTGCTCGGTCTCGCCTGCAAAGCCGCGAATATAGACCACAGGTTCGGACTTGGGCGGCACATAGGCGTCGCCACCGTCTTCGGGCAATGTGATGCCTTCGTCTTTGATCGGGGCGTATGTGCTGATTACGGGCAGGCCGTATTTGCGGGCGAAATCAAGGTCGCGCTGGTCGTGGGCAGGGCAGCCAAAGATCGCGCCCGTGCCGTAATCCATCAGGATAAAGTTCGCGATATAGACGGGCAGATCATCATGGCCTTCCAGCGGGTGCTTGACCCGCAGACCGGTGTCATAGCCCAGCTTTTCGGCCTTCTCGATCGCCTCGGCGGTGGTGCCACCCTTGCGGCATTCGGCACAGAATGCGGCGATCTTGTCGTCTTTCGCTTCCAGCTCTTTGGCCAGCGGGTGATCGGGCGAAATGCCGACAAAAGACGCGCCCATCAGCGTATCGGGACGGGTTGTATAAACCTCAATCTCGCCGCCGCCATCGGTGCGGGTGAAGGCAAACTGCAAGCCACGCGATTTGCCGATCCAGTTGGCCTGCATCAGTTTGACCTTCGCGGGCCAGTTATCCAGCGTATCCAGCGCCTCAAGCAGTTCCTCGGAATAGTCGCTGATCTTGAAGAACCATTGCACCAATTCGCGGCGTTCGACCTCGGCGCCCGAGCGCCAGCCTTTGCCGTCGATCACCTGTTCGTTGGCCAGAACGGTCATATCGACCGGATCCCAGTTCACCACGGCTTTCTTGCGGTAAATCAGGCCCTTGGACAGGAAATCAATGAACAAGGCCTGCTGCTGGCCATAATATTCGGGATCACAGGTCGCGAACTCGCGCGACCAGTCAATCGACAGGCCCAGCGGTTTCATCTGCGCTTTCATGTCGGCGATATTGCCGTAGGTCCAATCCTTCGGATGCCCGCCGGATGCCATGGCCGCGTTCTCGGCGGGCATCCCAAACGCATCCCAGCCCATCGGGTGCAGAATGTTGTGGCCCGTCGCCAGCTTATACCGCGCGATCACGTCGCCCATGGTGTAGTTGCGCACGTGGCCCATGTGGATACGACCCGACGGATAGGGGAACATCTCAAGCACGTAATACTTGGGCTTGTCGGCGCTGCGCTCGGCCTTGAAGGTCTCGGCGGCGGCCCATGTGTCCTGCCATTTCGCCTCGATCTCGGCGGGTGCGTAAGTGGTCATCTGGTCGGTCTTTCTTAAAGCGAAACGCCGGGCGTGTGGGCCCGGCGCTATTCATAATCGGGCTGGTCGCCGATGGCTATAGCGCGCCGTCAGCAATCCGTAACTGGCGGGCACGTGACAGGATCGCATCTTCAACCGCGCGCTGGGTTTCAGCGGCGACAGGGCCGTTGCGGGTCAGCAGGCTCAGATTCAAAGAACGGGCATCCATCGCGGGATCACTCACCTGAACAGTCGCGCGGTAGGCCTGTCCGCTGCCGGGCGGGGTGCCGAACCCTGTGGTGATCACACCAGTGAAAGGATCAGCGGATTCGACGGGCAGGAAGCTGAGCACATCAAGCGATGCGGCCCAGAGATAGCGGTTCACGGCCACGTTTTCCGCGCCGCGCGGTGTTGGCGGCGGGCCACTGCTACAGGCCACAAGGGCACCAAGGGCCAATATCGCAAGCGCTTTGCGCCACATGCTGGAAAACAAAGTCAAACCACTCTCCCCTTTGATCGGGACAACCACATTGCCAAAATATGTAGCGAAGGGGGGGCGCGGTCACAAGCAGTTATCACTGCACAAAAAGAAAGAGCGACCCCAAAGGGGCCGCTCTCGCTATTTCAGGTCGTTCTGCTTCGATTAGAAGGAGAAGGACACTTCAACAGTTGTACCAACCTGGTAGTCTGGACCACCAACTTCGTCGTCTGCCAGAGCGTCAGCTGTTTCTGCGTCAGTGTAAGTAACGAGCAGTTCTGCACCGCCACCGAGGTCATACATACCAGCAACGTAGTAGTCTGTACCATCTTCTGGAGCTGTAGCGCTGTCAGACTGGTCGTATACACCGGCACCGATTGTGAAGCCGTTACCCACTTCATAAGTACCGTCGAGGGCAACCTTCTGAACAGTCTGGTCGTCCTGATAGTCAAGTTTGACTGCGATTGGACCGTCTGCGTATGCGACTGCTACACCGAAGTTATCTTCGTCGGCAGCGTCATCTTCAGCTACGTAGTAACCTGTAACTGTGACTGGGCCGAACGGATATGCAACTTTGATACCAGTTGATGTCTCATCGTTCGTTGTGCCGCTACCGTTTGTGATCTGAGCATAAGCCACAGTCACATCAGCACCAGCAACGCTTACGCCAGCAGAAATACCGAAGATCTCGTTTTCGGTGAAGTCACCGTTGTTAGGAGTCCAGTAGCGCTGAAGAACAGGCGCTCGCTTCTTCCTGATATGCAGCAGCGAAGCTGAACATGCCGAAGTCGCCGGATGCACCGAAGGACAGCTGGTCGTAGTCTTCAGTTGTGTTGTGACCGAAACGAGATCGCCATTCGCGTTGCCAATTGCAAGCGAGACCGATGCGCTGATGCCAGCAACTGTTACGTCGCCACGCAGAACGTTTTCACCGTCGTTTTCGGAGAAGCCGTCAGATTCCATGTCACCAGCGGATTTCCACTGTGTCAGGGCTGCGAATTCTGTTTCACCCAGGTACAGACCAGCGTTGTCTGTTGTCAAAGACAGCAGAGCAAGGTCGGACTGGATCATCTGGCTGTTGGATTCGTCGACAATGTCGAATTCCCAAGTTGCAGATGCTGTGACGCCGTTGTCGAGCGCTGCTGTACCAGTGACGTTCAGGTCACCTTCCCAGTAGAAGCCGTCGTTGTCGCCGATGCGGTCTGTTGAAGGTGCAGCGTAGTCCAGAACCGAAGCGTCATCTGCGTCATCATTGTCGTCGTTGAAGCCCAGTGTGAAGTCACCGCTGAACGATACGCCGGTGTGTCCGTCTGCAACGGCTGCGCCAGCAAATGCGACGATAGCTGTTGTTGTAAGAAGGATGCTTTTCATGGATATTTTCCCTCGTGTTATGCATTCCCAAGAATGCCAGTTGTACTAGCATTGGCGTCTAACTGCGCCCTGATGCCGTGACACTCAAGAGAAATGGGGCGCATTTACGGCGCTTTGAAGAAAATGATGCATCAATGACACACAATTTTTTCAGCCATGACATCGGATGAAATACGCCCTATTTCAGGCCGAAATCTATCGTGAACCTTATTTTTGGGAGTCTTCCATGCCTCTTGCTGAAATTCAGGCCCGTGTCGCGAGCGCGTGTGAGGCCGCAGGCCGAAATCCCGCTGATGTGCGGCTGATTGCCGTTTCCAAGGTACAGCCCAACGAACGAGTCGCGGCTGTTCTGGATCAGGGCCATCGAATCTTTGGGGAAAACAAGGTTCAGGAGGCGGCAAGCAAGTGGCCCGCGTTCCGTACACAATATGACGGGATCGAGCTTCACCTGATTGGCCCGTTGCAGACCAACAAGGTTAAACAAGCCATGCAGCTGGCCGATGCGATCCATACGGTCGACCGCGCCAAGCTTGCGAATACAATCGCGCGCCATGCCCAAGAGCTTGGCACCTGTCCCGATCTCTTTGTGCAGGTCAACACCGGCGAAGAGCCGCAAAAGGCAGGCGTTCTACCAAGCGAGGCAGATGCCTTTATCGCAGAAGTGCGTGCGCTTGATCTGCCGCTGAAAGGTTTGATGTGCATTCCACCGGTTGAGGAAGAGCCATCTTTGCACTTTGCCCTGCTGGGCAAGATCGCGGCGCGTAACGGAATCAGCGGTCTGTCGATGGGGATGAGCAGCGATTTTGAAACCGCCATTGCCTTGGGCGCGACACATATCCGCGTCGGCTCGGCTATCTTTGGCGAGCGTGTCTACGGGTGAGCGACGATTACGCCCCACCCCAAGACCCTTTGACGATCCTGCATGACGACCATCAGGTTCTTTTGGTCGATAAGCCAAGCGGTCTTTTGTCGGTCCCCGGCAAAGGCCCGCATCTGGCCGATTGCCTTTTGGCGCGTGTGCAGGCGGCGTTTCCGATGGCTTTGCTGGTGCATCGTCTGGACCGCGACACATCAGGCGTGATGATCTTTGCGCTGACCCCCCACGCCCAGCGCCATCTTGGGCTGCAGTTTGAAAAGCGGCAGACCAAGAAAACCTATGTCGCGCGGGTCTGGGGCGAGATGACGGAAAAGACGGGAACCGTGGATTTGCCCCTGATCGTGGATTGGCCGAACCGCCCCAAGCAGATGGTGGACCATGAAACAGGCAAGCAAGCGGTCACCGATTGGCGTGTCATGCGCGCCAAAGATAACGAAACGCGGGTCAAGCTGATGCCGCGCACAGGACGGTCACATCAGTTGCGGGTGCATATGCTGGCGCTGGGGCATCCGATTTTGGGTGATCCGTTTTATGCAACGGGCGAGGCGCGGGAGTACCCACGCCTGATGTTGCATTCCGAGACTTTGCAATTTCGCCACCCTGATGGCGGGCAGGGCATGCGGATTACTGCAAAGTGCCCGTTCTAGCCTGCGATAAACTGCGCGATGGCATCGACCTCTGACTGTGCAATCTCATGTCCGCCGGGGTGCCAGTGGACCGTCACATCGGCGCCTTGCACTTCCAGATAATCCACAAGCGCCTGCGTCAGAGGGGCGGGGCAAATCGGATCACGCTCACCTGCGGTGATCAGTATGCGGCGGCCCTTTAGGCCCGGTTGAGGTTTGGGCGACCAAGGGATCAACGGATGCATCAGCACCAGCGTATCGACCAAATCCGGTTGCTCGAGTGCGACAGCGGCCAGAATATTGGCACCGTTGGAATAGCCCAGACCGATCGTATCTGCGGCACCCGTGGCTTGCTTTTCGGACCTGATGAAATCCGCCATCGCAGCGGTGCGCGTGGCCAGATCATCCATGTCATAGACACCTTCGCCAGTGCGCCGGAAATAGCGCAATGCGCCATGTTCGGACACATCACCGCGCGGCGAGCAGACATGCGCACCCGGTTTCAACTGTTCGGCAAAGCCGTGAAACTGGCCTTCGTTCCCGCCCGTGCCGTGGAATGTCAGGAACAGCGGTGCGCCCGCTGTCCCTTTCGTGCGTTGTGCAACATAGCTCATATCAGTCGCCCAATGGCTGCAGCAGGCCTTCCAGACGGGCACGCAAATGTTCGTGCTGGCTTGGCAGCTTAAGCGCTTCACCCAAGTGCGCGGTATCTTCGTCGCGGTCAAAACCGGGCTCGTTGGTGGCGACTTCGAACAGGACACCACCGGGTGTGCGGAAATAGATCGCATAGAAGTAGTCACGATCAATAACCGGCGTCACTTGGTAGCCGGTATCAAGCAGGGCTTCGCGCACTTCGATCTGGCGCGCGCGGTTTTCCACGGCAAAGGCAAGGTGGTGAACCGAGCCTGCGCCTTGTGCAGCGTGCCCCACACTCGGCATCTCTTCGATGTCGATGATGTTTGCATCGTTGCCACCTGGCACGATGAAGCGGGTCACGTTGTCTTGGCTGTCCAGCTTTTCGTAGCCCATGAACTGCAACAACTCACCGCTGACTGCAGAGTCTTTCAAACGCATATCTGCGGAGTGGAACCCGTGGATCCCCATTTCCGCACCAACGCCATTGCCGGTCCAAGGTGCGCGCTCATCATCGCTTTCGACCAAGGCGAACTGATCACCATCAGGGCCGTCGAACAACACACGCTTTTCACCGAAACGGGTGTCTTGGCTAACGCCTGCCACTTCAAAGGTCGCGAAACGGTCAAGCCATGCTTGCGAGGAACCTGTTGGAATGCTGAACGCTGTGCGTCCGACTTCGCCCACGCCTTTGCGACCGCGACCGGCATTGGGGAACGGGAAATACGTCATGACAGTGCCGGGCGAACCTGCTTCGTCGCCGTAATAGAGGTGATAAACATCAGGCGCGTCGAAGTTCACTGTCTTCTTCACGCGGCGCAAACCAAGCACGTTGGTAAAGAAGGCATTATTCTCGCGGGCGTCACTGGCCAATGAGGTAACGTGGTGCAGGCCTTTAATCTGGTTGATCATCTCGCTCTCCTATCTTGTTGATAGGGTACATAGCGGATTCGCCTGCGCACTAAATAGCCACAGACGCACCTATTTGGTGCGTCTGTGCACATGACACTATTCGGCAGCCCAGCCAGAGATCGCTTTGACCTCCAGAAACTCTTCGATACCCCAGACGCCACCCTCACGGGCACGACCCGACATTTTGACACCGCCAAAAGGCGATCCCGCCGCACGGGACTGGCCGTTCATCTCAACCATGCCCGAGCGCAAGGCGCGCGCCATACGGTTGCGCTTGGCGCCATCCTGGGATTGGACATAGTTGGTCAGACCGTAAGGCGTATCATTGGCGATGCGCACAGCGTCCGCCTCATCCTCGAACGGAATGATCGACAGGACAGGGCCAAAGATTTCTTCCTGCGCGATGCGCATATCATTGGTCACATCGGCAAAGACCGTCGGCCGCACATAAAACCCACGGTTCATTCCCTCAGGCAGACCGGGGCCACCAGCGACAAGGCGCGCGCCTTCATTCATGCCGACCTCAATCATTTCCTGAATTTTGGTCCATTGGGATTTGTTCACCACAGGGCCAATATGCCGGCCCGGTTCAGACGCGGGGCCGACGGTGATCTTGCCAGCAACCTCTGCCGCAGCTTCAACCGCTTTGTCATAGATCGACCGTTCAACCAACATGCGGGTCGGCGCGTTGCAGGATTGGCCCGAGTTGTTCATGCAATGGATCACGCCGCGTTTGACCGCCTTATCGTCAGCATCGGCAAAGATCACGTTGGCCCCTTTACCGCCCAGTTCCAGCGTCACACGTTTCAGCGTCTCGGCGGCGGCAACGGAAATCGCCCGACCCGCACGGGTGGAGCCCGTGAAGCTGATCATCGCAACATCTTCATGGCGTGAAAGCTGGCTGCCCACGCCGGGGCCATCGCCGTTGACCAGATTGAACACACCGGCAGGCACGCCCGCGTCGTGCACGAATTCGGCGAAAAGCAGCGACGAGAGCGGTGATTCCTCGGACGGCTTCAAAACCATGGTACAACCGGCCAGAAGGGCGGGGATCACCTTGAGCGTGACCTGATTCATCGGCCAGTTCCAAGGCGTAATCAGGCCAACCACGCCGATCGGTTCCATTGCGATGCGGTCATTGGGGGCGTGCGGCCCAAGGGGGCGGATCCACTCAATTTCCTTGACCGCCTCAAGCGCGTTTTTCAGATGCCACGGCAGACAAGGGGCCTGACTGCTGCGGGCCATATCAATGGGTGCACCCATTTCCATGCTGATTGCTTGGGCCATCTCTTCGACCCGCGCCTCATATTGGTCCAGGATCGCTTTGACAAAACCGGCGCGCTTTTCAGGGTCTGTTGCAGCCCATGCGGGAAACGCCGCTTTGGCCGCTGCAACAGCGGCATCGGTATCGGCCTGATCGCCCAGCGAAATAACCGCGCAGGGGTCCTCCGTTGATGGATCAATCACGTTGTAATCGCGGGCCTGTACCGGCGGCACCCATGCACCATTGATATAAAAGTTGCGGTTCTCGATCATCGGATCTCTCCCTGACAAATGTTCTTGAAACTTGTGACACTGGCGCGGAATGGGCGCAAGCGGCGGTAGCAGTCAGCGCTAAGGATACCTATATACCCAGTAATGCACTTCAACAGAGGAACTATTACAATGAGTCTCCGCATCAATGACACCATCCCGAATTTGACCGTCGAAACAGATCAAGGCACCATTTCGCTGCATGAATGGATTGGCGATAGCTGGGCGATCCTGTTTTCGCACCCCAAAGATTTCACCCCCGTTTGCACCACAGAATTTGGCGCTGTTGCACAGCTGGCCGATGAATGGGCCAAGCGCGGCACCAAGGTGATGGGGATCAGCGTCGATGGCGTTGAGGACCACAAGAAATGGAAAAGCGATATCGAAACATTCGCGCACGCCAAGGCGGGCTTCCCGATCATCGCGGATGAGGACCTAATGGTTGCCAAAGCCTTTGATATGCTGCCAGCCGATGCCTATCTGCCCGATGGCCGCACACCTGCGGACAGCGCGACAGTGCGCGTCGTGTTTATCATTGGTCCAGACAAACAACTGAAACTGTCGATGACCTACCCGATGAACGTGGGCCGTAACTTTGCCGAAGTTCTGCGTGCGCTTGACGCGTTGCAGACCGCTGCGGGAGAGGGCGTTGCGATGCCAGCGAACTGGACCGTGGGTGATGATGTGATCATCCCGACATCGGTCAGTGATGCGGACGCCAAGGCGAAGTACGGTGATTTCACCACTGTGTTCCCATATCTGCGGACGACAAAGCTGAAAGACTAGTCTCGCCCTTGTGGCAATAAGAAAGCCCCGCTTCTCTGGCGGGGCTTTTTTTACGGCAAACGGCCAATCCAATCAGCACTCAGCGATGTAATCCAAAGCGCCCCATCCGCGTCACGTACGGCCCCTGTTGTCAGCGGATAGCCAGCAGCCGGATCCTGCCATGTTTGTGTGACGGCGCCATCCTCGTCCAGACGCAGGATAAACCCATAGCTGACCGCTTTGGGTCGCCACGCGGCAGGCAGTCTTTGCAGCATTTTGCGCAAAAATGGATAGGGGGCGGCCATATCTGCCAAAGGCGCACGTTTTGATACCAGCCCAAGCAGAAAACCACCTGCGGCGTCCCGTTTCAGGTTATCGGGAAACCCCGGAAGATTGGTGAGGACATCCTCGACGTCACCTTCACGCGGCGCCGCGATCCACAGTTTGCGCAAGGCATAAGTGCCCGTTTCAACAAACAACAACCACGCACCATCCCCACCAACGGCAAGCCCATTCGCAAAACTGATCCCGTCCAAGACGGTGACAGCTTCACCCGTTGCGGGATCAAAGCGGATGATCCGCCCGCTGCTGCGGTGTTCGAGGATTTCAAGGTAAGAAGCATCAAGCGTACTACCCACTGCCAAGGCCCCAAAACGCGTTGAGGAATCGGAAAGATAGATCATCCCATCAGGGGCAATATCGAGGCTATTGGCATAGAGGATAGGCACCCCGTCATCAGTTTGCGTCAGGACAAGTTCGGCGACACCGTCTCTGATCCGCATCAAGCCATGAAATGCATCTGCGACCCAAAGCGTGCCGTCAGGTGCGGCCCCAATCCCGAGGGGACGGCCAAGGCTGTCTACGAAAACCTGCGTTTCACCATTTGCGGTTCGGCGCAAAATATCGCCTTCGCCTGTAGAAATATAAAGCGCTCCATCGCTCCCGATGGTGGCGTCTTCTGGTCCGTGCCGCCCCAGAATATCATGACGCTCTAAACCCGCGAGGGCCTGATTGGGGGCGTAGGCACCGATATAACCCGCATCACGCGGCGCATCCCAGGCGACGGGATCCACAGTGACGGGCCAAAGCAATAAATACCCGACGATAGCAAGAACTACTGCAGCAAGGGTGCGTTTGAAAAACGAGAGCATGGGCAAACCCTATTTTTATATCGTCAACCAAAACGCATAGGTTTTCGTGCGCGATAAGAAAAGGCCCCAGCATTTCTGCTGGGGCCAATGCTCTGCGAAGCCGGCCCTCAGGCCGTGCAGCGAAGGGTTTACTCTTCGCCTTCTTCTTTCGTGATCTCTTTGCCAGTTTCCTGATCAACCATCTTCATGGCCAAACGGACCTTGCCGCGATCATCAAAGCCAAGCAGTTTGACCCAGACTTCCTGACCTTCTTTGAGGACATCGGAAGGATGGTTCAGGCGCTTGTTTTCGATCTGGGACACGTGCACCAGACCGTCGCGCTTGCCAAAGAAGTTCACGAAAGCGCCGAAATCGACCAGTTTCACAACTGTGCCTTTGTAGATCACGCCCTCTTCCGGCTCTGCCACGATCGAGTGGATCATGTCGTAGGCTTTCTTGATCGCCGCGGCATCGTTGGATGCCAGCTTGATCACACCATCATCGTTGATGTCGACTTTGGCACCGGATGTTTCCACGATTTCGCGGATGACCTTACCGCCGGACCCGATCACTTCACGGATCTTGTCAGTTGGGATCTGCATCGTTTCGATCTTTGGTGCGTGCACAGAGAATTCCTGTGCGCCAGTGATCGCTTTCGCCATCTCACCAAGGATGTGCAAACGGCCAGCTTTCGCCTGCGCGAGCGCCTTTTTCATGATCTCTGGCGTGATGCCTGCGATCTTGATGTCCATCTGCAAGGATGTGATGCCGTTCTCGGTACCCGCAACCTTAAAGTCCATGTCGCCAAGGTGGTCTTCGTCACCAAGGATGTCGGACAGAATGGCGTAAGAGCCGTCTTCTTCCATCACCAGACCCATGGCCACACCGGCAACCGGTGCTTTCAAAGGCACGCCCGCGTCCATCATGGACAAAGAGCCACCGCAAACAGACGCCATTGAGGACGAGCCGTTTGATTCAGTGATCTCGGACACCAGACGGATTGTGTATGGGAAATCGGTTGGCGCAGGCAGAACCGCCTGAAGCGCACGCCATGCCAGCTTGCCGTGACCGATCTCGCGACGGCCAGGGCCAGAGACACGACCAACTTCACCAACCGAATAGGGTGGGAAGTTATAGTGCAGCATGAAGTTGGATTTATACATGCCGGTCAGCGCATCGATCATCTGCTCGTCGTCGCCGGTGCCCAATGTGGTCACAACCAGACCTTGGGTTTCGCCACGTGTGAACAGGGCAGACCCGTGGGTCCGTGGCAGGATGCCGGTCTCGGACACAATCGGACGGATCGTATCAAGGGCACGGCCATCAATCCGCTTGCCGTTTTTGACGACATCGCCGCGCAGAACGCTGGATTCCAGCTTTTTCAGCGCCGCACCAAGGTTGCCATCTTCCTGCTGCTCTTCGGTCAGCGCGTCGATGATCTCTTGCTTGGCATTAGCAACAGCGGCAGTGCGCTCTTGCTTGTCGGTGATCGCATAAGCGGCACGCATTTTGTCTTCACCAACAGCTTTGACAGCGGCTGACAGCTCTGAGTAATCCTCAGGCTGGAAGTCAAACGGCTCTTTTGCGGAAGCTTCGGCCAGATCAATGATCAGGTCGATGACCGGCTGGATCTGCTCGTGTGCGAATGTGACCGCACCCAGCATTTCGTCCTCGGACAGCTCATAGGCTTCGGATTCCACCATCATCACGGCGTCTTTTGTACCGGCAACAACAAGGTCCAGACGCTGATCGGGGTTCATGCGCAGGTTGTGCATGTCGTCGATTTCCGGGTTCAGGATGTATTCACCATCCTCAAAGCCTACGCGACAAGCAGCAATCGGGCCACGGAACGGCGCGCCAGAGATGGTCAGCGCTGCAGAGGCCGCGATCATCGCAACCATGTCAGGGTCGTTGACCATGTCGTGCGACAGCACAGTGCACATCACCAGAACTTCGTTTTTGAAGCCGGGGACGAACAGCGGGCGAATAGGACGGTCGATCAGGCGGGATGTCAGCGTCTCTTTTTCAGTTGGACGCGCTTCGCGCTTGAAAAAGCCGCCTGGCACTTTGCCGGCAGCATAGTATTTCTCTTGGTAGTGGACGGTCAGCGGGAAAAAGTCCTGCCCCGGCTTTTGCTTACGTGCAAATGTCACGTTCGCCATAACGCTGGTTTCACCCAGTGTTGCGATGACAGAGCCATCGGCTTGGCGGGCAACCTTGCCCGTTTCCAGTGTCAGCGTTTCTTCGCCCCACTGAATTGATTTCTTCACTTCATTAAACATGATGTCTTCCTAGTTGGCCTGTTTGGCCTTTTGCGTAGGGGGCGTATTCCCCCTCATCCCGGTATCTTCTTTGGTCAGGCGCTGGAATGCGGGCGCCAGTCTCTCAAGATTTGTGGGGCTTAGCGCAGATTGGGGTGTTTGGGAAGGGGGCGTGAAAAGTCGCAGGAAAGGGGCGCACAGAAGAGTCGCTCGCATGAGAGCCGTAGCGAAGGACGGCTATGAGCCCAAAGTGACCGATACTCCGCGAAGCATCAACGTCTGCACATGGCATTTAGCAGGGTGACGCCATACCAAACGTCTCCGCTTGGCCAAGCGACCCGCCCTGTCTTGATAACTGGGGTGCCGCTAACGCCGATCAGTGCGGCGTAAGTCTATCTGTGTCACGCAAGGACCTGTCGCCAGTTCTGACGACACGATGACCATCCTTTGCAGTCACAACCACGCGCAACACATGGAGTAAAATATGTCAAACGACAGCAAGACCACCAAAGACGCAGCCGCTGCCAGCGATTTCGAGGCAGTCAGCCAACAACTGGCCGCCCTGCGCGAAGACATGTCGCGGCTCGCAGAGACCGTCAGCGGGATCGCGGGACGGCGCAGTAGCCGCATGGCCACGGACATCGCAGAAGGCTTTGACGAGGCAAAGCAATACGCCGAGAGCAGGGGCCGATCCGCAGAGGCGCAACTGGAGGAATCCGTCGCAGCGCACCCTCTTATGACAATTGGCCTCGCAGCGGTCGCGGGCTTCCTGGTCGGCACCCTGTCTCGGCGTTGATGGGTATTGTCGATGACATAGTACACCGCATTGGCCAAGACGTCCGAATGGACGCTCGGAAAATGCTGGTGCCGGCTCTGCTGGTTTTGGCCGGTGGCCTGACCGGTGCGGCTGGTGTGGGGTTTCTGACGGCCTGGGCCTATCTCACACTCAGTGTGGCCGTGGGATATGGGCCGGCTGCACTCCTGACTGGCCTCGGATTAACGGTACTGTCGGTGGGCCTTCTGGCTCTGGCCAGAAATCGCCTTTCGAAACATGAACTGGCGGACCCGTCGGTGACGCAGCCCAAGGCACCTGCAAACGACAGCGCCGATGTTGCCTCACAGATTGCCTTCACTGCGGCATTTGTTCTCGCCCGACACCTCGGCAAAGGCAAGCGAGACTGACCCGGGTTTCGCTCCAATGCGGTAGTCGGCCGCTTAACGCCGCTGCCTTGTGCTAACTAGCAAATTTTTCCTGATAAAGTTGCTGGGTTGCGATCTTACGGTTTAGCAGGTGGTCGGATTGAAGGCTCGGCAATCTGCGTTCCAAAGCATCTCGTGTGGCAACGGAAGACCTTCGCCATGCTAGATCGACCGGCAGTTTCGTCCCGCATAGCCGCCCTGAACCCCAAACAAAAAACGCCCACCAAAAGGTGGGCGTTTTCTGTAATCTTTTCTTGACCGTATCGTCTTAGCGACGCAGGCCCAGACGCTCGATCAGGCTCTGGTAACGGGCTTCGTCTTTGGACTTGGTGTAGTCCAAAAGCTTACGACGCAGCGCAACCATTTTCAGCAGACCACGGCGACCGTGGTTGTCTTTTTTGTGGGTCTTGAAGTGCTCTGTCAGTGTCGCGATGCGGCTGGACAGGATAGCGACTTGCACCTCGGGGGAACCAGTGTCGCCCTCTTTGGTTGCAAATTCCTTCATGATCCGTGCTTTTTCTTCAGCAGTAATCGACATCGGGGTCTCCTTATATTTAAGGGTTGATGGCGCGATCCGGGATGTCGTCCAGAAAGGCCCGTGGAGGGTCCGTGCGGGCAAACCCCGCGCAGATGCGTGCGTTTAGGGGGATTCTGCACAAAAGGAAAGGGATTTGTTACGCCGCAATCAGTGCGATCCGTGTCATATCCAGATCCGAGAGATGAGGGAAAGTCGCGACGATCACATCATCAGCGAAGAGGACCAGCCCATCTTCTGTATCCGCGGTCCGAAGCTGTGGCAGCGCACCCTCATAGGTGATCTCGATCACGTCCTCTGCCGCATCAAAATCTTCGACGATCACATCGTTTCCATGCAAGAGGGCAAAGGTATCGGCCCCTGTTCCACCATGCAGATTGTCGCCCGCATCGCCCATCAAGATGTCATCACCCGCGCCACCATTCAGGTAATCGGCATCTTCATCGCCCCGATCATACAGAATGTCATTGCCTGACCCGCCATGCAGTGTGTCCGCGCCAGTACCCCCAACCAAGCGATCATCGCCCAAAGACCCCAATAGCGCATCATCACCGGCACCCCCCATCAGGACGTCATCACCGCTACCGCCATTCAGCGCATCGTCACCCGCATCACCGCTCAGCACATCATCGCCAACGTGACCGTTGAGCAGATCATCACCGGCACCGCCAACAAGCACATCGTCACCGCGTCCGCCCTGCAAGGTGTCATCACCGGCGCCGCTGGACAAATAATCGTCTCCGTCTTCGCCATCCAGATAGTCATGGCCGGCACCGGTCAGCACGATGTCATCCAGTGGGCCCGAAAATATGACGGTGTCGTCGTCGCTCGGATCAATCAGCTCATCAATCGGCTCAATCTCGACACTGGGATCATCCTCATCAGACATACCCTCCTCCGTCGGCTCGGCGGACTCATCCGTATCCAACATCACGATGGCCGTCATCGCGACCCCCATCAATCCAAACAGAGCAAGCATTTCAAAAACCTGTCATCCACGAGTCGCCCCCGACCCTCAGGGCGACGTGATACCATGCGGCACATGCTGAAACCTGCAAATTCTACCTAAATGGTTAACGCGCACGCTGTCTTAACCAGCATCCCAAAGGATCGGTTGTTGAGCATAACTGATGTAAAGCGGGTGCTTGGGATGCCCGTGTTTGCTAAGCCCCAGTGTATAGAGCGGCTTCCCCACGTCGCGCAAAAGCGCCTCGGTCTGTGGGCCACGATCCAAGTGCGTACCATGGGTGCCCCAAGCGGCGATAATTTGATCGGCCCAAGCCGCACCTTCGCGGATCGCTGTATCATTTTCAGGGCCGACCGGATCGATTGCCTTGCGCATCTGAAACGGGTCAGTGTCGCGCCATGCAAAGATATTGGTCACCTGAAACGCGCCAAAGCCCAACGCACGGGCGCGTCTTTCGCAACGCTCCACGGTCGGGTCATTCTGGACCTCGGTCGCCTTGGAAGGGTTCAGCATCACAAACAAGACCCGCTTACCTGCTGCATCCCACGTGCGGGTCAACGCATAGCGGTAACGCTCGCAATCAGAATAAGTGGCGGTCGAGGGCGCGTCGTCTTTGATATGCGTGCGGGTGATCACCGGATCAGGTGACAAACACGCGCGATGGCTGGATTTCGCCACCGCGATAGGTGCCCACGGCAATCGCCTTGCCCTCATATGAGGCCCAGACTTCGTCGCCGAATTCGACGCCCGTTGCGATCACAGACGCCGGATTGCCATTGCGCAGCTTCGCCACGCTTTCGGCCAAACAGCGCACTTCTTGCAGGTCGCTCAACCCCACTTCCAAGGGCTGCACAAAGGCATCGAGTTCGGGTGTTTTGGCCAGCGCATCAACCTGTTCCAAAGTCACCCCATCCGTGGCCTGAAACGGACCAGACCAAGTGCGCCGCAGCGATTTGACATGCGCCTTGCAGCCCAACGCCTCGCCCAGATCGCGGGCGATGGACCGCACATAACCGCCCTTGCCGCAGGTCATTTCCAGCACGACATGATCGGCATCGGGGCGGTCGATCAGCAAAAGCTCTTCCACCCACAAAGGGCGCGCGGCAAGGTCCATTTCTTCACCGTCACGGGCCTTTTTATAGGCGCGTTCGCCATCCACCTTCACGGCAGAGAACTGCGGCGGGACCTGCATGATGTCACCGACAAAGGCACCCAGCGCATCTTTGATCGCCGCATCATCGGGGCGCAGATCAGAGGTCGCGATCACCTCACCTTCGGCGTCGTCAGTGTTGGTTGCCTGACCAAGCCGCACGGTGAACGTATAAGCCTTGAGCGCATCGGTGATGTAGGGCACCGTCTTGGTCGCCTCGCCCAATGCGACCGCCAGAACACCGGTCGCTTCGGGGTCAAGCGTGCCCGCGTGACCGGCCTTTTTGGCGTCAAGCGCCCAGCGCACCTTATTGACGACCGCGGTTGAGGTGATGCCGGCAGGTTTATCCACCACCAGCCAACCCGAAATATCGCGACCCTTGCGTCTGCGTGCCATGTCTTTGCCTCTTGTCAGAATGTGCGCTTGCTAGAGCGAAGCCAGCGGCGGGTCAATCTAGAGTGTCAGAATGACAGAGCCTGCGCGATCACCGCGTGCGATCATGTCGTGTGCAGTGGCACATTCGGCCAGATCAAAGGTGTCCGAGATACGGATGTTCAACGCATCGCGGGAGAGCAGATCGTTCAGCTGGCCGGTCGTCTTTTCCCGCTCTTCAGGTGTCAGCAGGTAAACCAACACGAGGTTGATTTTCACAGCCTTAAACATCAGCGGATAAAACGGGATCGTCGGCGTCATATCTTTGGCGGACCCATAGGTCGCCACCGTGCCGTTTTCGGCGATCACTTCCGCAATTGTCGCGGCGTTTTTGCCGAACTCAACTTCGGCAACATGGTCGATCGGGCGGCCACCTGTGGCGTCCAATATCTGCGCACCAAGATCAGCGTCCGAATAATCAAAGACGTGGCTCGCACCAGCATCGCGGACCGATTTCATCGCGTCTTCGCCGCGTGCTGTCGCGATCACCTCTGCGCCAGAGGCAGCAGCGACCTGCACCGCCAAATGACCCACGGTACCAGCCCCACCACTCACGAGAACGGTTTTCCCCGCAACAGGGCCTTGCCCCAGAACGGCATGGACCGCCGTCAGACCCGGAATGCCGAGTGTTGCCCCTTCGGCGAACGACACGTTCTGGGGCAATGGCACCGCCTGCGCAGCGGGCAGGGCGATATAATCCGCAGCCGTGCCAAAGGCGCGCTGCCACTGTCCGTTCCAAATCCAGACACGTTGACCGATGCGGTCAGGCGAGACGCCTTCGCCAACGGCTTCGATCACGCCAGCGCCATCGCTATGGGGGATGATCTTGGGAAAGGGAGGCTTGGGCACACCGGGGCGGCCACCTGCACGGGCGCGAATGTCGGATGGGTTCACGCCGGAGGTCTGCAAGCGGACCAGAACTTCGCCCGCTGCGGGGTCTGGCGTGGGCAGGTTCTCTAGGGTCAGGACGTCGGCGGCGGGTCCAAAGGCGGTGTAGGTGATCGCGCGCATGATGATTATTCCTCTTTGCGTTTAACCGGCTTCTAGCACCTCTAAAAACGCCTCGCCAAACCTTTCGGCGTATTTATCGCCAATCACACGGGTCAGGTGATCCATATCGGCGCTGCGCATCTGTGCGACTTTGGCGAGCATCGAGGCAGAGCAGCTCATTGGTTTATCCGCGCCATGGGGGCCACGGGTCAGCGCGGCCTGCGCCTGCATCAGACGGTCATAGACCGCACCCTCATCGCGCCCTGCAAGTTTGCGGCGCATCGGGTGCACCTCTTCGGTGGCACCGACGATCACTGTCAGGAAATCCTGCCCGTATGTCGCCAGTTTCTTGGCCCCTACACCGCCGATATGGGCCATTTCATCAAGGGTCATGGGCCGCTTCTCGGCCATTTCGATCAAGGTGCGATCATTGAAAATGATATAGGCGGGCGCATTGGCCTGTTCGGCAAGGTACCGGCGTTTGGCCTTCAGCGCTGACAGAAGTGGCGCGTCTTCTTCACTCACCAGCATCCGCACTTTCGGCCCTGATCCACGCGCGGCCTTGATCGTGTCGCGGCGCAGCTCAATCGTGGCCTCGCCGCGCAGGATAGGGCGGGCGTGGTCGGTCATACGCAACGCGCCATGCCGGTCGCGATCAGGACGCAGTAAATCGTGACCCATCATCTGCCGGAAAATCGCCTGCCATTGGCGTTTGTCATAGTCTTTGCCAACGCCATACGTTGGCAAGCTATCATGGCCGCGCTGCATGATCTTATCTGTGGGGGTGCCCAACAGAATGTCGATCAGATGCCCCGCGCCAAACCACTCTTCGGTGCGCAAAGCCGCCGAAAGCGCCATGCGCACGGCGGTGGTGCCGTCAAAGACCTCGGCCGGTTTATCGCAAAGATCACAATTCCCGCAGGGGCCGGGGTTTTCGCCGAAATACTCCAACAGGTTCTGACGGCGGCAGCGCAGCGCCTCGGCCAGACCCAAAAGCGCGTTCAAACGCCCATGATCGGCGGCACGGCGTTCGGGCGGGGCAAGCCCCTCGTCGATCTGTTGGCGGCGATAGCGGATATCGTCAGGACCAAACAGTGTGAGCGTTTCGGCAGGGTCGCCATCGCGCCCCGCACGCCCGATTTCCTGATAGTAGGCTTCAATGGATTTGGGCAGATCGGCGTGGGCGACCCAACGGATATCGGGTTTGTCGATCCCCATGCCAAAGGCAACGGTTGCGCAAACAATCAAGCCGTCCTCTTGCTGAAAGCGGCGCTCGACGATGCGGCGGTCTTCGGCCTCCATCCCGCCGTGATAATGGCAGGTGCTGTGGCCTGCATCGGCCAGCGCCTTGGATAGCGTTTCGGTTTTCGCACGCGTGCCGCAATAAACGATACCGGACTGGCCTTTGCGCGCGCCAGCAAAGTTCAGGATTTGATTGCGCGGCCCGTCCTTGACGGCAAAGGCAAGGTGGATGTTGGGGCGATCAAATCCGCGCAGGAAAGTGGCAGGTTGCTGGCCGTCAAAAAGCTTTTCGACGATCTCTTCGCGGGTTTCCGCGTCTGCCGTTGCGGTAAATGCGGCAAGCGGCACGTCCAACATCCGCTTCAGCTCGCCGATCCGCAGGTAATCAGGGCGGAAATCATGGCCCCATTGGCTGACGCAATGCGCCTCATCCACCGCGATCAGGCTGACACCCACACGGCGCAGCATGTTCATCGTGCCACCAGCGGCCAAACGCTCAGGCGCCATATAGAGCAGTTTGAGCGTACCTGCCTCCAAGGCTTCCCAGACGGCATCGGTTTCTTCGGGAGTATTGCCAGAGGTCAGCGCGCCCGCCTCGACCCCTGCTTCGCGCAACCCGCGCACCTGATCGCGCATCAACGCAATCAAAGGCGAGATGACGACAGTGACACCGCCACGCACCAAGGCAGGCAATTGAAAGCAAAGGGATTTACCACCACCTGTCGGCATAATTGCCAGCGTGTTTTGACCAGCGACAACCGCTTCGACAATCTCTTGTTGGCCCGGCCGGAAGGCATCAAAGCCAAAGATGTCACTCAGAAGCGCTGTGGTGGACACTGAAAACCCTGCTTGTGCAATTTCTGCTGCTCTTGAGGGTCACAATCCCACGCTAAGAATCGGTTAACAAGAGGTGAGCATGCGGCAAAACGCAAAAGGCCGGCACCTTTACGGTACCGGCCTCTGGCTGGGAGGAGCCATCATCAATTAGTCGATGATTTTGTACTCGCGCTCGGCGACTGTCTGGCCGTCGACCTTCAACAGGGCGATGACGTTTTCAGCGGTGCGCAGCGGTGCGTTGACACGCACATCAGAGTTTGCACCCATGTTTACCGCTTCGGTGCCGAGCAGTGCGCCAACCTGGCCGCCGGAGTAGTTATAAATTTCTACAACGCCTGCCGCTTCGGAACGTACGGTACCCAGATCAAGGATAGATGAGCTCTGGAGACGCTCGTTCAGCTGGAAATAGCTGTCAGCAGACGCGATTGAAGCAGTACCGGCGATTGTTGCAGCGATCAGTGCGATTTTCTTGATGGACATAATATAAATCCTTTCGGTTTCGGTTGCGGCGGGAGTGCCGCGTTTCATTTCGTGCCGCCTCAGTGCGGCGTTTCGATGAGTTGAAGATTGGGTGAGTTCGGCGATTTGGAAAGGCCGCCCCCGTTCACGAAAATGGTGATCAATGTGATCAGGTTTTGTTCTTGAAAATAGAAAAGCCGCCCTACTAGCGTACTTATGTGCATCAACGCACGATTTGGAATCCAAGTCTGTGCGGCAATTTCCACCTCGCACAGCAAAACTGGATCAGTTTTATTTCCCCCGTTCACAGATTTCAGTCAGGCGCGTTTACGTGATCGACGATTATTTCAGCGTTCTCTCGGGTACGTGATTGAAATGACACCGTTTCTCGCGTTCTGCGGCCACCCCACGGGGCCAAACAGCAACCGAATCCGAGGGTTTGAATCGTTGCCAACCGCTTTGACACCCCGTAACCCTGTGCCTGCAGGAGAGACTTGATGGGCGAAATCATATTAGTTCGGCACGGGCAGGCGAATTCAGGGGCAACCGACGAAGAAAGCTATGACCGGCTCTCTCCTTTGGGACATCAACAGGCCAAGTGGCTGGGCGAATACCTGTCAGAGCGCGAAGCGACTTTTGACAAGGTGATTTCCGGCAGTCTGCGCCGCCATCAGGAAACCGCAGCGGGCATCGGCTATCACACCCCGCAGATTGATCCGCGCCTGAATGAAATGGATTACTTTAATCTGGGTCAGGCGCTGGAAGATGTGCATGGCGTGCCCTTTCCCGGACCGGCCGAGTTTGCAAGCCACGTCCCGCAGGTCATGGAAGCATGGCACAAGGCGGAAATCATGGGGAACGAGACCTTCACCTCTTTCGAGAACCGCGTGACGTCTGTGCTGCAAGAGGCCGCACAACCCGGCGTGCGTGTGCTTTGTGTGACTTCGGGTGGCGTGATCGGCATGATCATCCGGCATTTGCTTGATCTGAACCCGACACGCATGGCGCATGTGCTTTTGCCGATCATGAACAGCTCTGTGCATCGCATTCACGTCATTCCGCAGGGGCCGATTTTGGCCAGCTTCAACGCCATCCCCCATCTGGACCGGGATGACCGCCTGCACGCCCGCACACATTACTAAAGGACCGCCCCATGTTGAAACTCCACTACGCCCCAAGGACCATTTCAGTGGCGGTTGCCATTATTCTGGAAGAATGCGGCATCCCACATGAAAAGATCCGCGTTGATTTTGCGACCGCTGAACAGACCAAGCATGATTATCGGCAAATCAATCCAAAAGGCCGCGTGCCTGCGTTGGAAACGCCCGACGGCATCTTGACCGAGACACCGGCCATTCTTGAGTATATCGCCCCGCAACTGGTGCCGGAGGATGCCTTCGCTGCGGCCAAAATGCGCGAATTGATGTCCTATCTGAACGCCACCATGCATCCCCATCACGCCCACGGCCTAAGGGGTGAGCGTTGGGCGGATGAGCCAAGCTCTCTTGCGGATATGAAGCGCAAGATGCCCATACGCATGGCCGAATGCGCCGCCCATTTGGAAGAATACCTGCCAAGCCTGCCATTTGAGATCGGCAAACTGACCGTTCTGTCCGACGCCTACCTTTATGTTGTCCTCAGCTGGCTACCGGGTGACGGCGTAGATATCGCGCATTTTCCACGGCTCGCAGACTTTCAGCATGAAATGAATACGCATGCCTCCGTGCAGGCCGTCTTTGAAAAGGGACTACTGTAATGACCCATCTCTGGGTACGCGCGGAAAGCCGCGACAACGAGGAACGTGTCGGGCTGACACCGCAAGGGGCCGCCAAGCTGATCGCTGCGGGGTTTCGGGTCACGGTGGAGGAAAGCACGCAACGTATCCTGCCGCTGGCCGATTATGTCGCGGTGGGGTGCGCGGTTGCACCGGAATTTTCATGGGTAAACGCGCCCGATGACGCGATCATCTTTGGGCTGAAAGAGCTTCCCGATGATGGTACGCCTTTGCGCCATCGCCACATCATGTTCGGCCATGCCTATAAAGGGCAGCCTGCTGGCCAAGTCCTGCTCGATCGCTTCAAGGCGGGCGGTGGCATGCTCTATGATCTGGAATACCTCACGCATGAGGATGGACGGCGCGTTGCGGCTTTCGGCTATTGGGCCGGATATGCGGGCGCTGCGGTATCGCTGATGTGCTGGATTGCGCAACAGGACGGCGGCATTGCGGGACCGGTGAAAGCCTACCCCAGCGCCAACCATCTGCTGATCGACCTGCAAGAGGCTTTGATGGCCTTGGGCACGGATCGCCCGACGGCGCTGATCATCGGGGCCTTGGGCCGCGTCGGCAGCGGAGCCGCCGATCTTTGCACCGCAATGGGTGTGGCAACGACAAAATGGGATATGGCGGAAACCGCCTCGGGCGGGCCGTTTCCTGAGGTGCTGAACCACGACATCTTTCTCAATTGTATTCTGGCACGGCCCGGCACGCCGGTCTTTGTGCCCGCAAGTGCGAAGACAGCCCCCCGCACCCTGTCCGTCATTGGCGATGTGGCTTGCGATCCGGACAGCGATTTCTCTCCGATCAAAGTCTATGACCGGACGACAACATGGGATGCACCGGCATTGCGCGTACATGATCATCCGGTGCTGGATGTCACCGCGATTGATAATCTGCCTTCGATGTTACCTGCGGAAAGCAGCGCGGATTTTGCCGAACAGCTTTTGCCGCATTTGATGACGTTGTCGGACATCGAACACGGCGTCTGGGGCAGAGCGCACACCTGGTTTGAAAGGGCTGTGCGCTGAGTTAGGCGGGCCGGTACAGATCGTCCTCGGCTTCTGACGGGTCCACACCAAGGGCCGCCATGCCTGCCTCAAGGTGATCGGCCAGATGCGGCGACCCTTTGAGATAATCCGCCGTGGGTGTTGTGGCCTCTTGTCTGGCTGTGGTCAAAGCCTCTGCGAGATCTTCCGGTTCAAAGCTGCCGCGCCCGATCCAAAAGACCGCCACGATCCCGGCTTTTTCGTCATCGTTAAGCTGATCGACAAACCCGTCGAATTCATTCTCGGCGCGATCAAGCTCGCGGGCAAGAATGATGACTTCTGCAATTTTATCTGCCGTGATTGGTAACATGAACAGGTCTCCTTTGCTCGGACCATGAAAGATGAACGCAAGGCCGGCCTTGATCTGGCGCAAGCCTCAACGTTTTGCCGCAAGACTATTTTTTGTCGCGGGCGGCTTTCTCTTCTTTGGTCAGCTTGTTGTTCCAGACATTGTTGCTCAGACCAAGCTCGGCCGCCAAAGGTTTGGTTTTGCCGACATTGACCTTGCCGCCTTTCTTCAGGAATTCCTGAATCAGGGCATCGTCAGTGGTTTCTTTAGGGACATGTTTCATGGCGTCACGCTAGCCGAGCAGGCGCGGCGGAGCAACGATTGCTTTTGACGCACGCGCGCAAAGAAAAAACCCCGCCATCACATAGGATGGCGGGGGAAAAGTTAGTGCTCGCGTGCCTGTCCAATATTGGACAGGCTTGCCGCAGGCACCGGCGGTATCAACTTTGGTGAAGTGTTAGTGCTTCGCCATCTCGGAGCGGATCTGCTGGCGCAGCAGATCAATAGGCACTTTCTGCCCGTCGCGTTTAAATTGCCAATAGGTCCAGCCGTTGCAGCTTGGCGCGCCTTCAAGGAAGGCACCGACCTGATGGATTGATCCTTTGATGTCGTCACCGATCAGCGTGCCATCGGCACGGACCTTGGCTTTGTGACGGCCATTCATGCTCCACAATTCCTCGCCGGGGCGCAGCATGCCGCGTTCGACCAAGACGCCGAAGGCAACACGCGGTTCGGCGCGTTTGGATGTGGAAACCTGCAAGGCCTCGTTATCGAACTTGCGGGTGTTGTTGATGCGCTTCTGTGCCACCTTGCGGTAGGCCTCTTCGCGCTCGATCCCGATGAAATCGCGGCCCAGCATTTTTGCGACCGCGCCCGTGGTGCCAGTCCCGAAGAAGGGGTCAAGGACCACATCGCCGGGGTTAGTGGTGGCAACAAGGACGCGGTGCAATAGGGACTGCGGTTTTTGCGTGGGATGCGCCTTTTCGCCTTCGTCATTCTTCAGCCGCTCGTGACCGGTGCAGATGGGCAGAACCCAGTCAGACCGCATCTGAACGCCCTCGTTGAGGGCCTTGAGCGCTTCGTAATTGAAGGTGTACTTGCTGGCTTCTTCTTTCGAAGCCCAAATCAGTGTCTCATGGGCGTTGGTCAGGCGCTTGCCCCGAAAATTCGGCATCGGGTTGGATTTGCGCCACACGACATCGTTGAGAATCCAGAACCCTTGGTTCTGCAACTCGGCGCCCATGCGGAAAACGTTGTGATAGCTGCCGATGACCCAGATCGCACCATTCGGTTTCAGCAGACGACGGGCCGCGGCCAACCATGCTTTGGTGAACTGGTCATAGACCTTGAAGCTATCGAACTGGTCCCATGCGTCATCGACGGCATCGACCTTGGAATTGTCGGGGCGGTGCAGATCGCCCTTCAGCTGAAGGTTATATGGGGGATCCGCAAAAATCAGATCAACAGACCCTGCAGGCAGGCTGTTCATCACCTCGATGCAATCACCATCAATAATCGTATTGAGCGGGAGCGCTTGCGCACCCTTCGTTTTCGTTTTGATCGTCATAACTTGCCTCTAAGCCCCGGCGGGTGTTCCCGCTCTTTGGTTGAGCCCAATGTGAGTCAGAGGTGATTCCAAGTCAAAATCTTTATTGATTCAGTCACTTACGTTTTTATCTTGATACAAGATATTGTGTATCGGCTTGAACGACCGCCTATGGTGTTCAGTGACGCCAAACTGCTCAAGCCCCAATTTATGTTGGGCTGTGGGGTATCCAGCGTTCTTCTCCCAGCCGTAGTGGGGGTGCTGTTGCGCCAATGCCACCATGTGTCTGTCCCGCCACACTTTGGCGACGATGGAGGCGGCCGCGATGCTCAAACTGCGTCCGTCGCCTTTGATAATTGTCTCGGATTGGATCGCCAAATCACGCGGCACCATGTTGCCGTCGATCAGCGCATAGTCGGCGGCTTGGGACAAACCGGCAATTGCGCGAACCATGGCGATATGGGAAGCGCGCAGGATGTTATGCGTGTCGATCTCGGCCACCGTCGCCTCGGCGATGGACACATCAGCCACTGCCAGCAATTCATCATAGAGCGCATCACGCTTTTTCGCGGTCAGCTTTTTGCTGTCATTCAATCCAGCGGGGATATTCGCAGGATCAAGAATCACAGCAGCAGCCACGACAGGCCCTGCCAACGGGCCGCGCCCGACTTCATCGACGCCGGCGACCCGCAGGAAGCCACGCTGCCCGGCGGCTTGCTCAAAACTAAAATCAGGTTTGGTCATAGGGTCAGTGACCAGAACATGTCGGTCACTTCAAGGAAAAAGGGGCAGAGAGCCATGTCCAACCTCTCTGCCCCATACTGGGCGTTGCCTTATCACGCACTAAGCGGCGTACTTGTTACGGGGCAAAGCGCCCAAGGTGGCGCGGCAACTGGGGCGAGCAGCCGCGCACCTGTCCGACTTAGTTACGTCGGTCAGTCCGGTAGCCTTGCTCGCGCAGGCAAAGGGGATCAAAGCCGTTTGCGGGGCCGTTGTTGGTCCAAACGCGGACGGCGCAACGGTCGGGCAGACGGCTTGCATGACGATAGTTGTTCTCAAGACACCGTTTGCCGAACATGCGCTGGGTGCCAAAGCGCGTTTCAACATGGCGCAAGCAAGAAGAAGGCAGGGTGCGACGGTTGTCGCGGCTGCGCTCCTCCTGACGGTTCAGATCAGACCAGCCATTGTTGCGGTTGATGCCATTCCACTGCTGGTTATTGCGCGCAGGGGTGGCGGGCTCTGCGCGATTGCGGTTTTGCTCAATCGCAGAGCCGATCACCGCTGCGGCGGCCAAGCCAATGATCAATTTGCCGACATCTTCGCGGTCCAGCCCTTGGGCATAGGCGGGTGTCATGGTGGCAAAGGTCAGCGACAGCGCTGTGATTGCAGCAGTCATTGATTTCAACATGGTGGTTCCTTTCGGTTCAAATGCCTGTGTGGGCTGTGAACCGAAAGTGCGGCAGCAGTCGCTTGCCAAACAATAACGGGGGATGGTTATAGGATTGCCATCGCGATAACATTGGGCGTTATTGAATATCACAACTGCTTTGGATCAGGTGGGGACATGAAACAACTTTCTTTCTCATTCATGGCGCTCATACTGAGCACGTCACTCGCGCAGGCCGCCTGCTATGCCGATTACAAGGCCAAGCAGGACGATCCTTTGCGGCTACACTATGGTGTTGCCGAAGTGCGGGGCGACTGCTCGGTCGGATCGGCCGAAAGCCAACTGCGTGATCGGTTGGCCGGTAACGGCTGGCAGCTTTTGAATGTGCTGGGCGTCTTTGATGACGCAGGCCTTGATGAAAGAAAGGACAGCGCAGGTGAATTCTTCCTCCGCTACTGAAGCGCGCGAGATCGGCAATAAGATCGTTGTCGCTGGGATCGCGGCAATTGTTCTGATTTTGGCGATTGCTGCCGTGCTGCTGTTTATCAACCTGCCGGATGCCAACGCATTCAACATGCGCGTTGAACGGCTTTTCATCGAAAACGACAACCTGACCAGCAATGCCGAGATCAAGCTGCTTGAAATCCTCGCAGGGTCCGGCACGGCGTTCTCCGATACGCTCGCCTCATATCGCTTCGTCATCTTCGTGCTGCTGATCTTTGCAACGGCCCTTTTGATTGCTGCGGTCGCCTTCCTTGTCATGCTGATCGCCCTGAACCGCCGGATGGGGCGCATTGAACGGCAGGGGATCGAGGTCAATTCCCTCACCATCAGCCGCGATGAAAAAGCGGTTTATCTGAATGACTTTGAATTCAAACTGACCGATGCCGCGATTGAAACGCTATCGGTACTGGCCGAAGCGCGCATGGACGATGAGGTGCTGACCGGCGCCGAGATCGAAGGCGTGATTTCGGGGCGTGACGCCGCCGACTGTGATGAGGCCGCAGGGGCCACGCGCATCAAACGCCTGCGTGACACGCTGGGCAATCAGATGATGAGCGAACTTTTGGTCAAGAACATCGCGCGCAAAGGCTATGTTCTGGCAATCGACAAAGACGTCATTCGCATGATCTAGCGGCGCAGGGTATCACCCGCCGCAAGGATCGGTTCCAGCGCAATAATGGGGCCGTCCGGCACATCCTCTCCGGCATTGAGAGCCGCGATAATCTGCGCGGCTTTCTGGCCAATCTCACGGCGGCAGGCATCCATCGTGGCCAACCGGCGCGGCAAGCCTTCCAAAAGCTCGACCCCGTTGAAACCGGCCAATCCCACCTTGCCGGGCACATCAATGCCCTGTTCCAGCAGATAAAGCAGACCACCGGCCCCGATCATGTCGTTCGAGTAATACAGGAAATCCAGATCAGGCGTGCGTTCGATCATTTTCGCCGTCATCTCGCGGCCTTTGGCAAGGGCCGAGCCACCGGAATAGAACTCCTGATCCGCGATCTCGATGCCTGCCTTGGCAAGCGTCCGCGTGAACCCCTCGAACCGTTTGCGCGCACGGTGATCGAGCGGCATTTTCGTGCCCATAAACCCGATGCGTTTGTAACCGGCGGCGATAATTTCTTCGGCCATTTTGCGCCCCGCACGGCGATGGGAAATACCAACACAATGGTCAATCGGCTCGCCATCGGTATCCATAATCTCAACCACGGGAATACCGGCCTGCCGCAGCATGGCTTGCGACGCCTCGGAATGCTCAAGCCCCGCGATGATCACACCCGAAGGCCGCCACGAGAGCATTTCGAACAGAACCTTCTCTTCCTTTTCAGGAAGGTAATCAGTGACACCAACAACAGGCTGCAAGCCGGTATTTTCGAGCGTCTCGGAAATCCCCGAGAGCACCTCTGGAAAAACCATATTGCCCAATGAGGGGATAATGACCGCAACCAGATTAACCCGTTGCGACGCAAGCGCACCGGCGATTTTGTTGGGCACATAACCCAACAATTTGGCCGCATCCTGTACTTTTTGACGTGTCGCGGCGCTGACGTCCCCTTTGTTACGCAGCACGCGGCTCACGGTCATTTCACTCACCCCGGATGCTTCGGAAACATCGCGCAAGGTCAGTGGGCGTCTTGGTTTATTCGTCAAGTGAAAGGTCCCGTCCGTGGTTTCCTCCATTGTTAGCGGGGCTTTGTGACAAAAGCCAGAACCGCATCACAGTTGACCAATTCCGCAAAGCGTTGCATTCACGAAAGGGCCTAAAGGCCCCGTGGCTCAACTGGATAGAGCAGCCCCCTCCTAAGGGGCAGGTTACTGGTTCGAATCCAGTCGGGGTCACCATCATCCACTTGGCTGATATTGTCCGCGTTTATTGACTATCGGTGCTTGCGGAAGAGCTTTTTGTTCAAAGCCACAAACCGGTCAATTGGCCATGTCCAGAAGGATTTGTCGTTGGCCCTGAGGTACACATAGCCCAGCCAGCTGGCCAATGCAGCGCCCATGACATCGACGATCAGGTCGCCCATCGTGTCTTGTAGCCCTGATTTCTGCATGTTCAGCCCGAACCACTGGTCCATTGCGAATTCAAAGATTTCCCAACACGCGCCGACGGTCACCGCCAGCCCGAATGCCATCAGACATAACGCCCAAGGTGGCGCGGCAAAGCGGTCGCCTTCGAACATCATCAGCACAAAGATGAACCCGACCAAGCCAAAGCCAATCGCGGATGATCCGTGCAACGCGATATCCCACCACCAGAACCGTTCATAAAAATCAAAGGCTTCGCCCATGAAGACCGAGGCGATCACGAAAATGGTGACGGCGGCCACAAAAGGCAGCGGCAGGGTAATGTTCAGCCGGCTGGCCAGAAACAGCGGCGCCAAGGCCAAAGCGAGCGTGGCGAGCGCCACAAAAGTCAGCGCCCAGCGCCCCTCGAACGCGGCCCCCGCGGCTGCCAAAACCAAGAGCGCCCACAGGCCGCGTACCAGATAGCCTTGTTGACGAAGTTGCAATCTCACAGGTCTGGCCTCTGTTTTTACGGCGCTTCATGCATATATGCCTTTCATGTCACACACTCGCAAGGACCGCCCCCTCCGGCTCGCCAGTTACAATATCCGCAAGGCGCGCGGTCTTGATGGCCGTCGTGATCCGGGGCGTGTGCTGGACGTGATTAACGCGCTCGACGCGGATGTGATCACGCTGCAAGAGGCGGACCGCCGTTTGGGCGATCGACCAACAGCGCTGCCGAAAGAATTGATCGCGCAGGCGACCGATTTTGACGTTGTCCCGCTGGCTTCCAATGACGTCAGCCTTGGATGGCACGGCAATGCGGTTCTTGTCAGGCGCGGTATTGCGGTCAGCAGCGCCCGCCAGATTGATCTGCCCGGTGCGGAACCACGCGGCGCTGTCTCTGTCACGCTTGAAAACGGTTTAACCATTATTGGCGTGCATTTAGGGTTACTGCGCCATTCGCGCCGCCGCCAATTGCGATCTCTTGTTGCAGACCTCGGTCAGACCCAAAAGGTAGCGATCATTGGGGATATGAACGAATGGGCTGTGACACGCGGGTTTGAGGCCCTTCAAGAAGGCTTCACACTTTATAGCCCCGGTCGAAGCTTTCACGCCGCCCGCCCGATTGCGGCATTGGACAGGCTGGCGCTTTCCCATGGTGTAACGCTGACCGATGCAGGGGTCGATCAGCGCCCGCTTGCGCGGCTGGCCTCGGATCATCTGCCGATCTGGGCCGACATCGTTTAGGCTATTTTGAGAACATGACCGGCAGCTTGGCATCGCTGAGCAGGTCCCGCGTTGCTGCACCAATCACGAAATCATAGGCCCGCGAATGGCCAAAGGCGCCCGTCGCGATCATATCCGCGCCCATCTCAAAGGCTTCGTGCGCTAGAACATCAGGCACTTTGTCACCATCTTTTTCCCGGTGCACAATCTCAACACTTGGGCCATGGCGGCTAAGTGCGACGGCAAGATCATTGGCAGCATGATCTGCCAGCGTGTTGCTGGGTGGCTTCCCAACCCGCAAAATCCTGACGCTGGCATCTGCGCTGACGACTTCCATCATGTCATGCACCGCACGCGTCGCTTCGCGCGTCTCGCTCCACCCCAGCAATACCTTCTCGCCCAGCTTTTCAGCCGTGTAGCCGCGTGGAATGACAAGGACAGGGCGTCCACCCTCTTTGATGACACGCTCTTGCAGGTTGTTGATCAAGGGGCGGTCTTCGCCATCGTCCTCTTGCGCCATCACGACCAGATCGACAAAACGGGCGTTGGCAATAATGCTGTCGGCCAGAAAGCCGCTCTCGCTGCTGACTTGCCGCCATTCGGTCGGGAAATCTTCAGATTTTGCAAAGGTGTCAAAGATGGCTTTGACTTCTTTGGCATGGGCCTTTTGGCTATCTACAAAGCTTTGAAAGCTCACTTCAGGGATATGCATCGCGATACCGGGGTAAACCACCAGCGATTCGGTGACATAAAGCCCGATGACATGGGCATTGTCCCGCCGCGCAAGTACGGCCGCAGAATGCAAGAGCTCTGCCGCCGAAACTGTGCTGGTCAGGCAAACTAGGATGGTGCGCAGTGTCATAAGATATCCTCCAATTCAGCTGCGGCATCCGGAACACCGGTGCGACAGGCTACTCTCGACTTTGCAACGCGTTGATGCGTCACAACCCTTTTAACGGGGAGCGTCCGTGGCAGTTTTGACATTGCTCAATTGGGGGGGCGGTTCAGGTGACCCGTGTTCCATACCACAGAAAAAACCGAGGCCCGCGTGCATTAGCGCGGCCTCGGCAGTCTCAGGGGGGTCTTTGGATTAGTCGCTGTCTCCTTGCGCGATGGCGCGCAAAGCAACAGGTTTGAGGATAATCACGGTATTCACATGGTCGATCGCGATGATCTGCGACTTGCGTAGCTGTGTGAACGTCCGGCTGATGGTTTCCGTGGTCAGCCCCAGAAAATCCGCGATATCCGCGCGGGTCATGGGCAGGGCAATTTGCGTGAACTCCCCAAGCGGCTCACCCACGCGGGCGGAAAGCACCGACAGGAAAGAGGCCAGCTTCTCAACCGAGGATTTGCGACCCAGCATCATGAAATGGTCCTGCATCCCGCTGATTTCACGCAAAGCAGCCCGCAGAAGGCGCAGATGCAGATCGGGATCACCCTTGGCGCTTTCAAGGTCCGACCGCCGGTGCACGATCAGTGTCGTCGGCACAAGCGCATCGCAATCTGTGTGATAACGCCCATTGCTTGGGAAACCGACGGTGTCCCCGGGATAGCCAAACGCGATCACCTGTCGGCGTCCGTCTTCCATGATCCGCGTCAGACGCAAAATGCCACTCGCGACTTCATAAATCAGGTCAGCAGGATCATCTTCAAGAAACAAATGCTTGCCCGGTTTGATGGTCACTGTCGCTTGTCTGGCGATGGATCGTTCAGGGGCGGGTAGGACAAGGGAATCGTCATTAATGCTTTGCGAGGCAGTCACGTACATGGCAGCTTCCTTCTGTGCTAAGCAGGCAACCTATGACCCTTTCGTATCGTCCATACCGGCGTGGTCGTATCAAATTGTATCAATTTGTATCAGCGCCATAAATTCGCTATGCTGTTTCAAGCCGAATCCTTACTTTCCAATTTAGAAAGGAACGGAGGCCGTTCATGAAAAACGCTGTCATCTTGGTCGTCGACGACGATCCGAAGATCAGAACTTTGCTGCGCCGTTGCTTTGAGGGCGAGGGCAGCGAGGTGCGCGAGGCTGGCGATAAGGCTTCCACGCTGGAGGCGATTGCCGCTGGTCAGATTGATCTGGTGACATTGGATCTTGATCTGGGCCCCGATGATGGTTTGGACGTCGCCAGGGCTATCCGCCAGACGTCCTCTGTCCCGATCATTATGGTGACTGCAAAAAGTGATGTGATTGACCGCGTGGTCGGGCTCGAGATTGGTGCAGACGACTATATTTCAAAGCCGTTTCATCTGCGCGAGGTGGTCGCGCGCGTCAAATCAATCCTGCGTCGGTCACACCGCCCCGCGCAACCCAAGATGACTTCGCCCGATAGTCCGTGTTGGGTATTTGACGACATGGTCGCCATTCCTGCAGAGATGAAACTGCTGGACCGCAACCATGAATTGGTTGAACTGACGAGTGGTGAGTTCACTTTGTTGGAGGCTTTCTTACACCGCCCCAAGCGCGTGCTATCACGCGAGCAGTTGATGGATCTGACGGGCGGGCAAAGCTATGCGCCGCTCGATCGCACCATCGACAACCAGATTGCCCGCCTGCGCAAGAAGATCGAACGCAACCCTGCGTCACCCCGATTGATCTCAACCATCCGCGGGATTGGCTATTCGTTCACTTGCGACGTTCGGGATTGCCACGATCATTCCCCGTTGAACAGTGCAGAAAGCGCATTGGCCAGTTCTGACTGACGGTAGGGCTTGCGCAGGATTTGTAGATTTGTCTCGGTGTTCTTGGCTTTCAGGATGTCTTCACCATAGCCCGACGTCAGCAAAATACGGATATGGGGATAGGTCGCCACGATGTGACGCGCGAGCGCTAGGCCATCCAGCTCTCCGGGCATCACAAGATCGGTAAAGACAGCATCAATGTTATGTTCCCGACGCAGGATTTCGGCAGCATCATCACCTGACCCGCTTTCGTGGACAGTATAACCCAGCTCCTTGAGTCGCGCTGTCGTCAACCGGCGTACCTGAGGGTTATCCTCAACCACCAAAACGGATTGGCCACGCGCATCATGGCGGGCGATGCTTTGCCCGGCGGTCTGGCGCATGGGCGGCGCTTCACCCAAGATCGGAAAATAAAGCGCGATCGTCGTCCCAAGCCCGATTTCGCTGTAGATCGCGACATGACCACCGCATTGCCGCACAAAGCCATAGACCATCGCAAGCCCAAGTCCCGTTCCGCGCCCGACAGGTTTGGTTGTAAAGAATGGCTCGAACGCTTTTTGTTGCGTGTCCGGCCCCATGCCAATCCCGGTATCTGTCATCGAGATACGGACATAATGCCCCTGCGCCACATCAAGTTCCTGCGCGATATAACTATCGTCAATCAGAACGGTCTCTGTCCGAATGATCAGCTTGCCGCCGTCAGGCATGGCGTCGCGGGCGTTCAGCGCGATGTTGATCAACGCCGATTGCAGTTGTGTGGTGTCAGCCAGAACAACCGGCAAAGGATCGGTGCGCTCTAAGATCACCTCGTGCTGCGGATCAAAGGTGCGCTGGATCAACGCTGTGGCCGCATCACAGGCCTCGTTCACATCAGTGGGGTCGCAATGGGTGATTGTGGTCCGCGCAAATGCGCTGATCCCGGATGTCAGTTCTGCACCCAGTTGCGCCGCTTCAACCGCGTCAGAGAGGATCGCTTTGTTGTCCTCACCATCAATCCTTGCCTCGAGCAGTTCAAGGTTCCCGATAATCACGGTCAGAATATTGCTGAAATCGTGGCTGATCCCGCTGGTCATCTGCCCGATTGCATCGACCCTTGCGGAACGTGCCAACGCATCTTCAGCGGCCTTGCGTTTGCTGAGGTCGTGCAGGATCGCGATAAAGTAGGTTTGCCCACTTTGCTCGGCCTTTCCGATGGATAAATGCAACGGAAAGGTCGTGCCATCTTGCCGGAGCCCTTCTACTGTACGCCCCAGCCCGATAATCCGCGCTTGGCCAGTATCCAGATAGCTTTGCATGAACCCGTCATGTCGATCCGCCAGCGCCTGCGGCATCAGAATATTTACTCTTTGCCCGACCAATTGCGCGGGGTCGTGGCCGAACAGGCGCCCGACAGCGGGATTGGCCCGTGCAATCACCCCTTCGGCATCACTGACAAGAACGGCATCAGGCATCGCATCAAGCAGGGCCATGAACAAAAGCGCGTCGTGTTTGAAATCGCTCATCAAGTTCCGCCTCTTTCCGCCTGTTGCTTTAGGGACAGTGACCTTGATTATTGAGAAAAATCAACTGCACCCCGCACCATGCCCCTAGATTGTCCGAAACTCACGGGAGAAATGGCGATGAAACCACATAAGACATGGATCGTATTGGCGGATAGCAGGATCATACGCATCGCCGTCAATGATGGCCCCGGAAAGGGGATCTACGGCCACAGCACCAAAGGGCTGGAAGCCCCGGCCATCACCGAATTATCCGATGCGCCCGGGATGCAAAATGCAGCCGTCGGGCCAAACCGTGGCAGCATCTCTGAACCTGATCTGAAGGCGCTCGCAGCTGCGGCTTTTGCCGAAGACATTGTCGCCTATCTTGAGAGTGCGCGCGATCATGGCGAATTCGAGCGCCTCGTTCTTGTGGCCTCTCCCGCCATGCTCGGGATCCTGCGCAAAACGCTGTCTCCGGCGCTCAAATCTGCATTGCGCGCAGAGGTGCCCAAAGACCTGACGCATATTCCGCTGAATGAACTGCCGGACCACCTGAGTGACATCATGCTGGTCTAGGCATCTAATCACGACTGCGCCGCAACATCGCCGTTGATACATATCAATGCCGGCCTGATGGTTGCGGGTTAGGATCGTGCTGAGTGAACAGAAGGGAAAAGACTATGTCCAAGCCAAAGAACGAGACTGACGCCGACAATGGCCCTTTCGCCATTGGGAAAGCCCTGATGAAACAATTCGAGGATTCGGGCTTTGATCCCATGGGATTGATGCACACCGGATGGTTTGAAAAAGTTGCGGATATCAACAACGAGATCGCGAATTTTGTCGCAGACCGGATCCGCGAAGATGCCAAAACCCAGAGCGAGCTTCTGAAGTGCAAGTCTGCCGAAGAATTGCAAAAAGTGCAGATGACGTTTCTGGAAAAAACCTATGCCCAATACACCCTTGAGACAGGCAAGCTGGTCAAGATGGGCATGGATATGATGCCCACCACCGAGGGCCAAACCAAGCACACCCCCGTTTAGACGATATTCGTAGCCAGCAGTTCGAAAAAGACCCCGTTCAGTCTGACTGAACGGGGTCTTTTCTTTTAATGATCAAGGCAGCGCGGGAGACGGCGTTGGAAAGCCGTATCCTCGGTTAGAGCATGTTCAACGGCACCTTGAGCATCTCGTTACCATCTTCATCTCTCGGTACTTCGCCTGCGCGCATGTTCACCTGCAGCGACGGGATAATCAGCTTGGGCATACCCAAGGTCGCATCACGTTCTGTACGGAACTTGATAAACTCATCGCGCGTCTTGCCGTGACCCACATGGATATTATGAGCTTTTTCTTCGGCCACAGTGGTTTCCCACTTAATATCGCGTCCGTTGGGGCCGTAGTCATGGCACATGAACAAACGCATATCGTCGGGCAGGGCCAGCACCTTTTGGATACTGTCATAAAGAGTGCCCGCATCGCCGCCCGGGAAATCAGCGCGTGCCGATCCACCATCGGGCATAAACAGCGTATCGCCGACGAAACAGGCATCACCGATCACATGCACCATGCAGGCGGGCGTATGGCCGGGCGTTGCCATGGTAAAGGCTTGCATATTGCCGATCTGATAGGTGTCACCGTCCTTGAACAAGGCATCGAACTGCGATCCGTCGCGCTGGAATTCGGTGCCTGCGTTAAAGACTTTGCCAAAGGTGTCCTGCACCACTGTGATCTGGTCACCGACACCAATCTTGCCGCCCAGCTTGCCCTGAATATAGGGGGCCGCGCTCAGGTGATCGGCGTGAACATGGGTCTCGATGATCCAGTCCAACTTCAGGCTCCGGCGCTCAACCTCAGCAATCAGCGCATCAGCGCTGTCATAGGTCAGACGGCCAGCGGCATAGTCAATATCGAGCACGCTATCAATGATCGCACAATGATCACCATCGGGTTCCGACACGACATAGCTGATCGTATTTGTCGCCTCATCAAAGAAAGGCGAAACATGGGGTTTGATCGTCATATCGATAGGATAAGTCATCAGTTTCTCCTCGAAAAACATATTACACTTTTGGAATATATAAAGCTCTGAGTTCTTTCATTGATCGAGATCAATCTTATCCCATGCATTTGCGGCAGGTGACGGCATAGGGCACGGCATCAAGACGTTCTGGCGAAATGTCGTCGCCGCATTTGGCGCAAATGCCATAGGTGCCATTGGCGATCCGCTTCAGCGCATCGTTCAACAGCCACAGCTCTTTCTGATTACTCAGCCCAAGACCACTCAGGACCTCGTCGTCCTCAAGATCAATCGCCTGATCTTCAAGGTCGGCAGGAAGTGGTTGGTCAAGATCGTCAGAAATCTTCTGCATGTGAGCGGTCAGCTCAGCGATCCGTTCTTCGATCTCTGCTTTGCGTTGTTCAAGATCCACTTGCGTGTCCTTCCATATCGTTGGTTTGGGGCGCAATGATTCCGCCCGCAATCGAGAGGTCTCAGCTATGTCAGGTTCGCCCCAACGGTGCTTTGATTTTGATCAATGTTCGATCAGCGCGATCCGCTACCACTGATTTTCAACCCTGATGGAAAGGAACCTGTGATGAGCCGGACAATCCATGTCTTTGAACGCACGACCCATGAGGCGCATGAATGGGTCAATGATTTGGCCGGGCGCACCGGCTGGACCAATGAACGCGAGGTGCTGCACCTGCTGCGCACCGTTATGACGCAAATCCGCGACCATCTACCGGTCAACGAAATGGCGCAGTTTTCGTCCCAGCTGCCGATCATCCTGCGCGGGATGTTCTTTGAGGGCTGGCAGCCCAAGCTGACCCCTGTCCAGGAACGGCATGCGGCCGATTTCATTGCTGCGATTGATGCACAGGTTGGCGATGTGATCGGCTATCAAGGGCCAAGCGACATCAAAGCCGTTTTCAATGTCATCAACGCCCGGATTTCACGAGGCGAGGTTGAGGATATCCGCGCGTGCCTGCCACAAGAGTTGCGTGATTTGTGGCCCGTGCCTTAGGGCTACCCCGCGCCACCAACGTCCCTTTGCAGATCAGCCCACGCGGGCCAAAACCCACGGCAGCGCCTGCGGCAAGAGCGTCTCAAGCGCCTGCTGGAACGTGGCCGCAATCGTATCGGCCTGATCATTGGCGACCGGCAAAGTGGTTGCAAACCGCTGCGTGCCCAAGACCCGTTGGTCGCGGTCGCGCAGCACCGTCAACTCAAACGACACACGCGCCACAAAGCTGCGATCCGCTTGCTGATCGACACCGAACGCATCAATCCGCGTCAGCAACACCGCATCAGGCACAGGCCCCGCCCCTTGCGCCCCCACAAATCCGATCTGCCCAGTAGACGCGATTGACTGGATCAGGATCGTTTGCAGCATTTTCGGCACCGTATCGGCCCAGCGCGCATCGGGCAGATAGGTGACTGACAGCGCATCCTGCTGGATCAACATCCGGTCGATAGCGATTGCGGCGGGGGCGGTCGGCTCAAGCACCAGCAACGTCCGCGACGACCGCCTTGCTTGGCTGGCGATGCTGACGGGCTGCAAGGCATAGGTATCTTGCGGGGTGGCCGCGTCATTCAGCGCCCCGAGTGCCGTGCATCCGGGCAAACCCAGTATCGCCAACGTAAAGGTCCGTCTTGTCAGGGTCATCGGTCTTACCTCCGGTATTCGGGAACGCGGTTATCGAGCACAAAGCCCGCCGGGTCTTGGTTGATACGGCGTATGAGGTCGTTAAGGGCGCGGACAGCGGCGCGTGCTTCGCCGCCCAACGCGCCAAAGTCGCGCATGCCGGGGCTGATCGCGGCAATTGCGCCGCGCGCTTCGGCGACGCCAGCGCGCAGATCGGCCATGATTGCGGGCACATCATCGGTCACTGTGGCCACAGTTTCCGCCAGATCGGTCAGCGCCGCGCGGGTATCTGAAAGGGCAGGGCCAAGGTCATCCGCCATCAAACCATCGGCACGGACAAAGGCCTGATCGGCGCTGGCGAGGGCCGTATCCGCATTGCCCAGAGTCGTGCGCAAATCGTCGGCTAGCGGGGCAAAATCCTCTGCGACCAATGTATTGATCGCTGCAATCGCGTCGCTCGCCTGATCAATGGCCGGGCCAAGATTCGCAATGGCTGTATTGGCGTTTTCAAAGGTCTCGGTGATGACCGCAAAAGAACTGTCAGCGGCGTCCAGCGTCGCCTTTGCGCTGTCACCCATGCCCTCGAATTCTGCAACAAAACCTGTGACCTGTGCGGTGGCTGCCCGCAAGGTTTCGGAAATATCTGAGAAATCTGTCAGCGCCTTCTCCAACCCGTCGGTGGCATTGTCGACGTTCTCCAAAATGCTGCGCACATGTTCCTGATTTTCCGCGCCCGTCAACTGCTCCAGCTGCGTGATAATCTTGGCCGCATCCGCAATCAGATCAGGCGCGCTACTCACAAGCGACTGAAATGTAGACTGCCGCGAGGGGATAATCGGTACCTCATTTGCATCTGGCGTGAATACGGGCGCACCGGGCGCACCGCCTGACAGCGCGATATAGGCCACGCCTGTCACACCTTGGGATTCCAGCCGCGCAACGGTATCGACGGCTACCGGGGTGGTGGAGTCAATTTCCAGCGCGACATAGGCCTTGCTCGGGTCGTTTTCCCAGATGCGGATACCTGTCACTCTGCCGACAGAGACACCGTTGAACAGCACCTCCGCCGATTGATCGAGACCGGAAACGTTCTCAAAAAGCACGCCATATTGCGCGTACTGGCGGTCGATCTGGACGCTGGCAAGCCAAAGGAAGAAACCCAGACCGCCCAAGATCCCGAACAGCGTAAACAGGCCGATGATGATAAAGTTCGCACGGGTTTCCATCAGATGGTTTCCTTTTGTGCCAAAGCGGCGCGCGCACGCGGACCTTTGAAATAGGCTTGCACCCACGGGTGATCAACTTCAAGCATTTCCGCCATTGTGCCCGTGGCAAGCACACGGCCCTCGGCCAGCACAGCAATACGGTCACAGATTGCATGCAGGCTATCAAGGTCATGTGTGACCATAAACACGGTGAGCCCCAAGGCGCGACGCAATTGCGCAATCAGTGTATCAAAGGCTGCGGCGCCAATAGGGTCCAATCCAGCGGTGGGTTCATCCAGAAACACAATCTCGGGATCAAGTGCGATGGCCCGTGCAAAACCCGCCCGCTTGCGCATCCCGCCAGAAAGCTCTGAGGGCATCTGTTGCAAGGCGGCGTCGTTCAAACCCACCATCCGCACCTTGATCGCGGCCAGTGCGGCGCGGGTTTCGGAGGACAGTTCAAGCTGTTCGCGCATCGGCGCCTCAACGTTTTGTTGTACGTTCAGCGATGAAAAAAGTGCGCCATCCTGAAACATCACACCCCAGCGGCGGCGCAGACGGCGGTAGTCCTCGGCGCTGGTATCGCGGACGTTTTCGCCAAATACGGTGATCTGCCCCGCCACAGGCTTAAGCAGCCCCACGACCGCATGAAGCAGCACCGATTTACCCGTGCCCGATCCGCCAACGATCCCGATGATCTCGCCCCGACGCACATCAAGATCGAGGCCATCATGCACTGTATTCTTGCCAAAACGGGTGACGAGGCCACGCACGCTGATGATCGGATCTTCGTCCATCAGACCCCCAACACAGCAAAGAATATGGAAAACAGGGCGTCTGCGGCGATGACCAGAAAGATCGCCAGCACCACAGAGGTCGAGGTCAGATGCCCCAAGGATTCCGCATTGCCCTTCACCTGCAGCCCTTCGAAACAGCCCACAATCGCGATGATTAGCGCAAAGAAAGGCGCTTTGATCAGCCCCACGAACAAATGCTCAACGCCGGTATTGCTGACCAATCTGGATTGGAAAACGCCCGGCGAGACACCCAGTTCAATCCACGACATCAACGCACCGCCGATCAGCCCCGCAAAGTTGGCGATGATTCCCAGAACCGGCAACATAATGATCAGGGCGATCACGCGCGGGACCACCAACACCTCAACCGGATCAAGACCAAGGGTACGCATCGCGTCGATCTCTTCGCGCATCTTCATTGAGCCAATTGCCGCAGTAAAAGCCGACCCGGATCGCCCTGCGACGATAATCGCTGTCAATAGGATGCCCAGTTCGCGCAGGATCGAAATCGCGATCAGATCGACGACAAATACCTCGGCCCCGAACTGGCGCAATTGCGCAGCCCCCTGAAATGCGAGGACCACGCCGATCAAAAAAGCCATCAACGACACGATCGGGACAGCGTTTAGCCCGACCTGCTGCATGTGGTGGACAATGGCGGTCCATCTGATCCGCGTGGGCCGGATCATGAGGCCCGCTATCGTGGCGACAACGCGCCCTAGAAAACCGACAATCTCAATCGTCTTCTGGAACGAGCTGACAGCATAGCGCCCCACGCGTTCAAGCCTGTCGGCGACCGTCAAATACGGCGCGACTGGTATGTCCGTCTCGGGCATGTTCTGGCGTAACGTCTCGAGCAAATCACTTTGTAGGGGTGTGGCCCCCGTGATCTCTGGCGTCACACCAGCCGCCTTCATGCGGCGTTCCAGCGTCACCACAGCCCAAGCACCCGCCGTATCAAGCTGTGTCACACCGCTCAGATCAATCTTTTCCGCCTGACCCTGCTGCGCAATCAACTCCTCTACCACGCCGATCAGCAAATCCCCCTGCAGCACGAGGATACCATCCGCAAAAGTCATTTGCGGTGCGGTGGTCCTGTCGGCTGGGAGCGAGACGCGCGTATTCATATCCATCTTCTAAGGTGGCGCAGGTTTGGGTGTGTTGATCAAGGTCAATGACCGCAATCACACCCTGTTGATAAACATCAATCACACACATGCATCCACGGCTAGTGTGCGCCTTGCAAATAAACATGGAAAAGAGGCCTATAATGAAACTTATACCAATCCTGATGATCTTGTTTCTGGCCAGTTGCGCACAGGACGGAACTTACCCTCTCTCGGGCGAGGAATGCGGGCCAAATGACCCGGTCCTGACCCTTGATGCAGCGGATTGTACCAGCCCAATCGCAGGTTAGACCGTTGTAGCCAGAAATGCTCGTCACGCTTGGCGCATTGTGCCTCAATGGGCTTATCGCCGAGGCGTGACGGCGAACCGTTCCAGATTGAGGCGTTGAGCCTTGTCTTTCTTGGTGCCGTTATCTTCAATCTGGCGACCCGGCAAAGCAAAGGCGACTGAACTTACCAGGATTTGCGCCGATTGGTATCGTCCGCGCTATGCAAATACCCGATCAGGTTGGCCAAGGTGATCACTCCCTTCAGCTTGTGATCATCGACGACCAGAAACTTGCGTGTGCCGGTCGTGGCAATCAATTCCAGCAAGGTCTGAATTGGCATCTCCGGGGGAATTGTGACTGCAACATCCAAGCCTGCAAAGACATCACCAACACGCGTATTGGTCCAATGATCGCGGTCAATCGCTGACAGGACATCCTTGTCGATCTGGCCGATCAACACGCCATCGGCAACAACCGGAACAAAGCTGACACGGTATTTCAGCATCACCTGATTGACGAATTCTGCAAGGGTCAGGTCCGGCGACACGACAACCGGGTCTTTAATCATCACCGTCGACACTGTCTTGCCGGCAAACGCGCTTTGCATCAGTTGGTTTTGAAACGCTGACCGCGCCGCAGACAACACAAAAAACCCGATGAGAATATACCAAAGGCCCGACGGTGCAGCACCCAGAAACACCGTATAGGTCCCCAGAGTGATCAAACCATACGCCAGAATTTTACCCGATGTCGCAGCAGTCCGGGTCGCGCTGAGCAGATCACCGCGCCGCGCCCAAAGATAGGCACGTAGCACACGGCCACCATCCATCGGAAAAGCAGGCAGCATGTTGAACACGGCAATCACGATGTTCACCGTAGCCAGATATGTCAAAACGCTTGGCAAGGCAGGCGAACTCATGACCGCCTGCGACACCCCCGCCAAAAGCCAAAAGAAAACGCCCAGAACAATGCTCATCGCGGGGCCAGCAACGGCCACGCGGAACTCAACCTTCGCTGATGGCACTTCACTCTCAAGCTCGGCCACGCCGCCGAAGAGAAACAGGGTGATCCCCTTGATCCGCACGCCGTAACTCCGGGCGACAACCGAATGTGCCAGTTCATGCAGCAAGAGCGAAGTAAAGAAACCCAGCATCGCAACAACGGCGAGTGCCACATAGGTCGTATCAGACAAATCGGGAATCGTGACGGGGAAATACTGGGTCGCAAGTGTCCAGGTGATCAGACCAGCGATGAGAAACCAGCTTGGATCCAGCTTTATTTCAAAGCCGCCCACATTGAATAACCTGATAGCGGATGTGAACATTCTAAAACCTCGCCTTCGTCGTCAGGGTATCGCGCCCTTGGCAGGACATGATTGAGCAATGTCAAATCATCGGTGTCAGCGATAAAATATCGAGCAGACAGATGGCGATACCCGGTAAACGGCACGATTGGCGTCAAGCGAAACTAGGATTTGGTAGAGACGCCCATCAGCTTGTAAAGCGGGCAGATGCCGAACACGGCAGTGACACCCAAAATCACGCCGATTGCGATCATCAGATAAGTGACGGCGGCGCTCGCGCCCAAACCCATGAAATTGATCAGTGGCGCCGTAATCAGAGCCGCGCCAATGACAAGACGAACCAGACGGTCGATCATACCTACATTAGAAAACATGTGACGTTCCTTTGCTTGTAGGGCGCGCCGGAACAGCCCGCCGCTTTCTGCGGCCATGCTACGCCAGCACGGATGGTGTTGATTGATTTTGATCAATGTTTGTTGCGGCAACTCTTGGCAGTATCCCCCAAGTCAGGATCAAACCATATGGGCCAGTCAGCGCCAGAAATCGTCTTTCGGACCGAAGGTGTCACGAAGGTCTATCAGACCGGCGACGTGAAGGTATTTGCCCTCGCGGGCGTTGATCTTGAACTTTACACGGGTGAAATGGCTGTGCTGTTAGGGCCGTCCGGCAGTGGTAAATCAACCTTGCTCAACATTCTTGGCGGTCTGGATCACGCGACAACGGGCCGTGTCTGGTTTCGTGAAACGGAACTGACAAACATGCCTGACCGCGCGCTTACCCTTTATCGGCGCGATCATGTGGGATTTGTGTTCCAGTTCTATAATCTGGTGCCCAGCCTGACCGCGCGCGAAAACGTGCAACTGGTCACTGATGTCTCGCCCCACCCGATGCCCGCCGAAGAGGCGCTGGCGCTTGTGGGACTTGCCTCTCGGATGGATCACTTCCCCTCCGAGATGTCAGGCGGTGAACAACAGCGTGTCGCCATCGCCCGCGCGATCGCCAAACGCCCCGAAATTTTGCTCTGCGATGAACCCACAGGGGCGCTGGACAGTACAACTGGCGTGCAGGTCCTGGAGGTGTTGCAAGACATCAACGCCCGTTTTGGCACCACCACAGTCATCATCACCCATAACGCCGAAATTCAGCGCATGGCGCACCGCGTCATTCAGTTTGCGGACGGCAAAATCAGCAGTGTCCACACCAATGAAACGCGCCTCGCCCCGTCCGAGATCGTCTGGTGATGCACGCCATTGACCGCAAACTGCTTCGTGACTTTGCGCGCCTTTGGAAACAGGCGCTCGCCATCGCTTTGGTACTGGCTTGCGGCGTGGCGATCCTGCTTACGGCTTTGGGCATGTATAAATCACTCAGCGATACCCGCGACACCTATTATGAGCGTAACCGCTTTGCCGATGTGTTTAGCGCCGTGCAACGCGCACCCGAAAGGCTGGCGGCGGAACTTGCCGCGATTGACGGGGTCTGGGCGGTTGAAACGCGGACCGTTGGCAGCGCCGTTCTGGATGTCCCCGGCAGCACGGTCAGCGTGACGGGGCAAATCCTGTCACTGCCCGCAGATGGCGCGCCACGGCTGAATGTGCCGTTGCTGAAATCAGGGCGGTTGCCTGATCCATCTGCCACCGATGAGGTCATGGTAAACGACAATTTTGCCCAAGCGAACGGGTTTCAGCTTGGCGATTTCTTCTATGCCAATCTCAACGGCCAAAAACGGCAACTGACCATCACCGGCACCGCGCAATCGCCCGAATTTATCTATACCATCGGCCCCGGTGCCTTGATGCCCGACAACGCCACTTTCGGGATTTTGTGGATGCCACAAGCGGCGGTGGCCGCCGCCTTTGATATGACGGGCGCGTTTAACGATGTCGCACTCAAACTCAGCAATGGTGCGCGTGAGGCAAATGTCATCGACGCCGTTGACCGGCTGCTCGACCCCTATGGCTCTTTGGGCGCTTACGGGCGTGATTTGCAGGCCTCGCACAGCTTTATCGACAGTGAAATCCAGCAGCTGCGCAATATGGCGACCGTCCTGCCGCCGATCTTTTTCGGGATATCGGCGTTTCTGGTCAGCATGGTCATGGGACGGATCATCGCGCTTGAACGCAGCCAGATCGGCCTGCTCAAAGCGGTGGGCTATTCCAACCTTGAGATTTGTTTGCACTATCTGATGCTGGCGGTCCTGATTGCTTTGGTGGGCATTGGCATTGGCTGGCTTGTTGGCGCATGGCTGGCACGCCAGATGGCCCTGCAATATGCGGAATACTTCGACTTTCCGTTTCTGATCTTCAGCACATCGCTTTGGGTCTATGCGGCCTCTGGCATCGCCGCGATGCTGACCACAACACTGGGCGCGACACAGGCCGCAATCAAGGCCGCACGTCTTGCCCCCGCCATAGCCATGCAGCCCCCCGCACCGCCGCAGTTCAAACGCTCGTGGATCGACCGCGCGATGGCGGCCATGCACCTGTCGCAGCCGACAATCATGATCCTGCGTTCTTTGATCCGGTGGCCGGTGCGCAGCGGGCTGACATTGCTGGGGCTGGCGCTGGCGGTCTCGACCATCGTGTCGCCCTCGTTCTTTAGCTATTCGTTGAACAAGATCATCGACAGTGCGTTCTATGAAAGCGCGCGGCAGGATGGGATGCTGATCCTGTCCCATGACATGCCCGAAAACGTGCTGGCCACCGCCGCCGCCCTACCTGCCGTCTTTCAAGCGGAAGGGCAGCAATACCATCCTGTCACCTTAAGCAACGGCAACCACGAAAAGCGCACCGTTATTCAAGCCAGCCGCCCCAACGCCGACCTCAGCCGCGTGATCGACAAGGATGGCAAGCAGATCGCGGTGCCGCCGGGCGGCGTGGTCTTGACCGAACGGCTTGCCGCGCAGCTGGATGTCAGGATCGGGGATACGATTGATGCCAAATTCCTTGGGGGACGACAGGAAACCCACCCGCTTCGGGTGAGCGATATCATTGCGCAGTACTTTGGGCTGGGCGCCTATATGGACCTAGAATACGTCAACGGACTTTTGCGGCAATCGCCCCGCATTTCCCTGATCAATGTGTCACTGGACGATAGCGAGGTGGCGGACCTGCACAGCAGGCTGAAGGATATTCCAAGCCTTGCTGGGATCGTGATGATGACGAACACAAGGCGCTCGTTTTCCGAAACGATTGAGCAGAACATCGGCGTCGTGAATACGATCTACATCGTGATTGCCCTGCTGATCACCATTGGCGTCACCTATAACGGGGCGCGGATTCAGCTATCCGAGCGGTCCCGCGAACTGGCCAGCCTGCGCATCCTTGGTTTCACCCGCGCCGAGGTGTCCTACATCCTGATCGGTGAAACCATGGTACTGTCGGTTCTGGCCCAGCCTTTGGGCTGGTGGATCGGCACGCTGATCGCGGCCAGCATGTTCAGCAGCTTTTCCAGCGACCTTTATAATATGCCGCTTGTCGTGCACCCGGCGATCTATGCCAAGGCCAGTTTTGTCGTGTTGCTGGCCAGTTTCGGCTCTGTGATGCTGGTACGTCGCAGGCTGGATAAGCAAAACCTCGTGTCTGCAATGAAAGTAAGGGAGTAACCGATGACCTGGAAACCACGTACCATCGGATTGGTCGGTCTTGGCACCGCACTCATGCTTGGGATGGGCTATGTTGCCCTGCAGGAAGACCCTATACCAGTCGATCTGCACACCATCACCAGCGGTCCCCTTGCCGTAACCATCAGCGCGGATGGCGTCACGCGGATCAAGGATATCTATGATGTGGCCAGCCCCATCACGGGAACAGCGTTGCGATCGCCGGTCGATGTGGGTGATCCGGTGATTGGCGGCCAGACAGTCGTCGCCGTCGTGCGCCCTGCGGCACCCGGATTGCTGGACAGCCGCAGCCTTCTTCAGGCGCAAGCCACGGTGCAAGAGGCAGAGGCAGCGCTGCACGTTGCAGAAGCGGATCTGGCGCGCGCGCAAGAGGACCGCACGCTTGCACAGACACAGTATGATCGCACACAAACACTGGTCGAACGCGGGGTGGCCTCGCTCACGCGATTGGAGGATGCGCTGCAAAAACTGACCGTTGCACAAACCACGGTCGAAGCCGCCGAAGCGCGCATTGATATGGCCAATAGCACACTGGCCCGTGCGGCCACGATGCTGCAAAGCCCGCAATCAGCGGCAGAGGTGGATGCAAGTTGCTGTCTTGATATCTATGCCCCTGCCGATGGCGTCGTCCTGAGCGTTGAGAGCATCAGCGAACATCCCGTGACCACTGGTGCCCCGCTCTTGCGGATCGGTGATCCTGCCAAGCTTGAGATCGTCGCCGATCTGTTGTCCTCGGATGCGGTTCGCCTGCAAACCGGCGCACATGCCACTGTGGAACGCTGGGGCGGTGATGCGGCCCTTGCGGCAACCCTGACCCGTATTTCACCGGCGGCAGAGACCAAGATTTCGGCACTGGGCATCGATGAACAACGCCTTGATGTGGTTTTCGACATCACAACGCCTGCTGCGGAAAGGGCGGGACTGGGTGATGGTTTTGCTGTGTTTTTGCGCATCACCGAATGGGAGACAGACAATGCTGTGCAGGTTCCCTTGAGCGCGCTTTTCAAGCGGCGCGGCGACTGGGCTGTGTTTCGTGCCAATGACGATGTTGTCACAGAACAGATCATCACCATTGGGCGACAGAATACACAATTTGCAGAAGTGCGCGACGGGCTGGAACCGGGAGCGACGGTGGTGACCCATCCGAATGATCAACTGATGACGGGGGCAGAGATCGTCAGCCGCAGCGATCTGGAATAAAGGGCACGACGCGATGACGCGCAGTGCCCCCAATTCAGCTTTTCATCCCTAATGGGACATCAGAACCGCGCACTCTTGCTGTTCAATCATCGATTCCGTGGTGCCGCCAAAGAGCCGTTCGTTCCAACGGCTGCGGCCATATGCGCCCATCACGACAAGATCAGCTGTCGTTTCCTTCGCGCGGAACAGGATTGCGTCTGCAACGCTTTTGCTGCCAGTGACGTATTCCTGCACGGTGACAGTGCACCCATGGTGGCTGAGCCAAGTGGCCAGATCAGCACCGGGATTTTCCCCGTCACCCCAGCGCGATGGATCGGCATCAAAGCTTGCAATCGTCACCTCTTTGGCGGCTTTCAAAAGCGGCAAGGCTGCACGGACCGCCTGCGCGGCCGGAAGGCTGTTGTCCCACGCGATCAGCACATTTTCAGGGGCCAGCGCCTTACTGCCTTTTTCGACATTCAACATCAGCGGTCCGGGCCCTTTGAACAGCACGCCATAGACGATGTCATTGAAGGCCGTTTCATCGTCTCGCAAGGAATTCTGCACGATACTGAAATCGGCAAAGAGCGACCTGACCCCAACAAAATCGTGCAACGCCGTGGGTTCAGCGCAAAGCGTTGCAACCTCGCCTGTCAGACTTTCTCTGGTCAGATAGGCGCGCATCTCTTCTTGCTTGCGCGTCAGAAGTTTGGACATTTCATTGCGCTGATCCAGCCACCCTTCGGGAATGATGGGGGCCGCATAGGGGGTCGCGGCCACCGCATAGGTCATAATAGGCACCGCACCAACATGCAGCACGCTGAGGCGTCCGCTATTCGCTTCGGCGGCATCAACGATTGGCGAAAGATCGGCAGGCGTCCCTTCGGGCCCCTGCAGGACAAAGAATGTGGCGTTTTTCATAACGGACCTCTTGTTAAAGCTGCCTCACTCTAGGCCAAGCCTACAAAGCAGGATTGAGATTAGTCAATCCGGAACGGGCCGACCCTGTGCATAAGTGCAGCAACACAGATGAGACGGTGAAATGGCTGATACAGAACTTTATAAGGCGCTTGGCGTCGCCCCCGACGCCTCGGCGGATGAGATCAAACGCGCCTATCGCAAGATGGCGCGCAAATATCATCCGGACGTGAACCCAGCACCTGAGGCAGATGCAAAATTCAAAGCGGCCGCCGCTGCCAATGATGTGCTGAGCGATCCGGAAAAGCGGGCAGCTTACGACCGGTTTGGCGCATCGTGGGATCAGCCGCGTCCGGAACAGGGCGCCCGACAAGACACCCGACAGGATGACCGCTGGCAGGGTGGTTATGGCTTTGACGAACGCGACGTGAACCCTGAAATGTTCCGCGATTTCTTTGGCGACCGGTTTGGACGCGGTGCCATGCCGCGCGACCAGCACGCAGCGATCGAAATCTCGCTCGAAGATGCCATCGCCGGTGCAAAAAAGGCCCTGACGCTGCAATCACCGCAGATCGACAGAACCGGCCATGTGACGATGCAAACGCGCCGGATTGATCTGACGATCCCCAAAGGCGTGTTGCCCGGCCAAAACCTTCGCCTGAAAGGCAAGGGCGCTGATGGCGCTGATCTGTTGATCGAAGTCAGTTTTCGGCCCCATCCCATCTACACTATTGAAGGCCGTGATCTTTACGTGACCTTGCCGGTCACCCCGTGGGAGGCGGCGCTGGGTGGTAAAGTGCCGATGCCAACCCCGACAGGAACGGTTGACCTTACGATACCGCCTGATGCCCGTCAGGGTCAGAAGCTACGATTGAAAGGCCGCGGGATACCCGCCGCGCAGAAAGGCGATCTTTATGCGATCCTGCAAATCGTGAATCCAACCAAAGTGTCACCAAAGGCCCGTGACCTTTATAAGCAATTAGCCGAGGCCCAGCCCTACAATCCTCGGTCGAAATTAGGAGTATAGTGCAATGAAAAAAGCTAGTCCTCGCGGCACGCGCGTTGAAGTTGTTGAAACGCTTTCAATGTCAGAACTGACGATGTTTTGCGACACCAATGCGGATTGGGTGGTCAAGCTCGTCGAGCATGGCGTTGTCGCGCCCGTCGCAGAGTCGACGCCAGAATGGGAATTTGCGCCCAAACACATCGCCCGCGCCCGCAAGGCCGCGCGTCTGATGCGCGATCTGGGGCTGAATATGGCGGGTGTGGCGCTTGTGCTGGACCTGATCGAGGAACGCGACAGGCTCGCCCGCAGGCTTGCCCTGATGGGCGGATGAGGGGAAACCCCACGTCCCGCCCTATCACTTTCTAGGCTGCCAGCGACGGATTGGCGGCTGCCAGATATTCGTTCAGCACCGCGTCATACTCGGGGTCCTGTGACGCGATGTGCAGCACGGCGCGCAGCATCCCTGCCTTGGCCCCGCAATCAAACCGCTCGCCCGAGAAACGCAAGCCCGCCAGACCAACCGTGCCTGCGCCAGTGTTGATGGCATCGGTCAGCTGAATTTCATTGCCCGCGCCGGGGGGCTGTGTCGCCAGAACCTCAAAGATCGATGGATCCAGCACGTAACGGCCCACCACAGCATCAAGTGACGGGGCATCTTCGGGCGCTGGTTTTTCCACCATGCCATCCGCTTTCAATACATTGCTGTCTTGTCCCGTGACCGAAAGAATGCCGTATTTGTTTGTCTCTTCCGGTGCGACAGGCATTGTCGCAACCAAATGACCGCTGCCTGCCTGCGCATAGGCCGCAATCATTTCGCCGATGCAGCCTGTGCCGAGGATCAAATCATCGGGCAGGATCACAGCAACCGGACCGGGCAGGATATGATCGCGCGCGCAGAGCACAGCGTGGCCAAGCCCTAGTGGTTCGTCCTGCATCGTGAACACCACGTCGTCTTCCACGTCGCAAAACGCCGCTTCGCGCAACTCAGTCGCTAGCTCTGCCTTGCCACGCGCCTTCAACTCAGTGCGCAAGCGAACATCATCCATCACGTGCCGTTCAATGGCCGATTTGGTGGGGTGGCTGACAAAGATCATCCGCTCGATGCCTGCGTCACGTGCCTCATCAATTGCGTATTGGATCAGCGGTGTGTCCAAGACAGGCAGCAATTCCTTGGGCGTGGCCTTGGTGGCGGGCAGGAAACGCGTTCCCAAACCGGCAACAGGAAAGATGGCTGTACGAACGGGTGACTTGGTCATGTCGCAGGTATCCTTTCACAAATACAGTTGACCTACATACATGCTGCAATTGCATAAAATGTCAAAAAACGACTCTGAAATGTCGTTATTAAATCATTATTGTGCTGAAAATTTAGCGCCTCTGCCTATTGTTTGGGTGTTTCATGGGCAGGAAAGGCGTGTTTTCCTCAGAAATATCGCGTGTTTTGTCGACATTGCACCTGCAGCATTGACTTCTGCCCCATGAACACCACCATAAACGACATGAATGTAACGTAAGCGACATATTTCGCCGGTTAAAGCCGGGCAAGAACCGTTGGCCGGCCGGCCAAGTTCCGTAATTCGCTTTGTAATTCTGAGGTCACCGATGAAAGATCACGCCATAACAGGAGAGCCATTTCAGCCGAGTGCGCTCCCTTACAAAAAGGTATCCGTGATTGGTGCAGGATCGTGGGGCACCGCACTGGCGGTGACGCTGGCCCGCGCAGGGTGCACAACGACGATCTGTGGCCGCGACCATGCGGTGATTGACGAAATCAATACGCAGTCCACAACAGAGCGCTTCCTGCCGGGCGTGACGCTGCCCAAAACACTGCGCGGCGTCACCGATGTCCCAGTCGCGTTGGCGCAGGCCGAAGCTGTCCTCATCGTTGTCCCATCACGCAGCGTGCGCAATGTGGCGCGCCAAGTGGCGGAACACGCACCAAAGGGTATTCCCGTTGCGGTCTGTGCCAAAGGGATCGAGCCGGAAACCGGCCTGTTGATGACACAAGTCGCCGAAGAGGAATTGAACGGCCATCCGGTTGGCTGTGTCTCTGGCCCGACCTTCGCGCTGGAAACCGCCCTTGGCCATCCCACCGCCGCCACGGTCGCCTTTCCATTTACCTATGGTGACAGGCTCCGCCCCCATGAAAGCCCTGCTGTGCGCCTTGCGCTGTCGCTGTCAACCGAGAGCTTTCGCGCCTATGTATCGGACGATCTTGTCGGCGTGGAAATCGGTGGTGCTGTCAAAAACATCATCGCCATTGCCTGCGGGCTGATGACAGGCGCGGGGTTTGCCGAAAACACCCGTGCTGCGCTGATCACCCGTGGACTTGGATGAAATGAAAGCATTGGCCGAAGCCTTGGGCGGACGCCGTGAAACCGTGACAGGATTATCGGGGATCGGGGATTTGTCGCTGACCTGTTCCAGCCCCACATCGCGCAACATGGCGCTTGGCCTGCAATTGGGCCAAGGCACGCCGCGCGCTGACTGCTTTGAAGGCAGGCCTGTCGTCGTCGAAGGAGAGCTGAACGCAAAGTCGGTCACTGACCTTGCGCGCAGCGTGAATGTGGCAATGCCAATCTGCGAAACTGTGCGGGACATCCTGCACGAGGGCGCAGACCTTGGCACCGCGTTCGCCAATCTGTGGGCCCGCCCGATCGAGGCAGAGCCGCGCACGATGGACCTCTCTTTTAGCCACCCCGCAACTGACAAAGATATTGCAACGCTTGCAGAAAGGATCTCATGACCCGTCACGAGACATTCAACACAACCGACATCGCCGACAAGAAATTTGTCCTCGCCACCGATCTGGATGGAACCTTCCTTGGCGGGTCTGACGACCAGCGCGCAGGGCTTTATAACTGGATCGCGGCCAATCGGGACCACGTTGGATTGATCTTTGTGACCGGGCGCGATCCGGGCTTTATCCACGACATTACCCGCAAAGGTGACGTACCGCGCCCTGATTATGTGATTGCTGATGTGGGCACCACGATTGCGACGATGGATCACAACAACCTTGTGTCCCCGATTGCCGAACTGGAAGCCGAGATCGCCGCCGCGTGGGGCGATGCGGGAACCAAAGCGCGGTTTGTACTGAATGGCACGCGTGGTCTCAGGCTCCAGTCAACGCTGTTCCGCTACCGGCTCAGCTATGACATGGACCCTGCCAAATTCGATGAAGGTGCGATTGATGCGATTGCCGAGCTTGGCCTTGATACCATCGTGTCAGACAACCGTTTCTTTGACGTACTGCCCAAAGGCGTAAGCAAAGGCCCTTCGCTTTTGCGCTTGCTGACGCATCTGAACATCGACAATCGCCGCGTTCTGGTGGCGGGCGATACGATGAATGATCTGTCAATGCTGAAAATGGGCCTGCCAGCGGTTGCTGTCGGCGGATCAGAGCCCTCCTTGATCGCCGAGGTCGCGGACCTTGAACATGTCCATGCGGCGGACGCGATTGGTGCCGCAGGCATCGCCGAGGCGATCTTGCACCACAAACTGTTTGCCGCGTAGCGAAAGGAATTTCCAATGTCATCTGATATGGTCATCGTCTACCACCGCCAGCCCTATGAAGAGGTCGAAGAGAACGGCCAGATCGTGCTGCGCGAAAACAAAAGCCCCAACGGGATCGTCCCAACCCTCAAAAGCTTCTTTGGCGAGGTCGATCACGGCGCTTGGATCGCGTGGAAACTGGCCGAGGACCCCGCCAACCCCGATTTCGAACAACGGATCGAGATTGACGATGCCTATGGCAAATATGCGGTGTCACGGCTGGCGCTATCCGAAGAACAGGTGCGCGAATTCTATCACGTCACCTCGAAAGAGGCGTTTTGGCCAATCCTGCACGGCTTCAAGGAACGCTATAATTACGACCCAGTCGATTGGGCAAATTTTCAGGACGTGAACCGCCGCTTTGCCGAAGCCGCCGCAGAAGAGGCGGCAGAGGGCGCTTTGGTTTGGGTGCATGACTATAACCTGTGGCTGGTGCCCGGATATCTGCGCACCATGCGACCCGACGTGCGGATCGCGTTCTTCCACCACACGCCGTTCCCGTCAGCAGATATTTTTAACATGCTGCCTTGGCGCAAAGAGATCGTGAACAGCCTTCTGGCCTGTGACGATATCGGCTTTCACATCCCGCGCTATGCCAGCAACTTTGTCTCGGTCGCCAGCAGCCTTTTCGATGTGGACGTGACAGAACGGACGCAGGTACCCGACAAGTGGATTTTCGAGGGCACAGCGCTGGCTGAACGCGCATGGGCCAGCAAGCTGAATTACGATGGCCACGATGTGGCTGTCAGCGTCACGCCAGTGGGCGTCGACATCGGCTATATTGACGAGATCGCACACACCCCTGAAACCTCTGCTCAAACCGCCAAGATCAAAGAGGAAATCGGCGACGAAAAGCTGATCCTCTCGGTCGGGCGCACCGATTATACCAAAGGCGGCATCGAACAACTGGCCAGCTTTGAGCGGGTGTTGGAATTCAACCCCGACCTACGCGGCAAAATCCGCCTGATGCATGTCTCCGTGGCCGCGAACCGTAATATGCAGGCCTATGAGGAAATCCAGAGCGAGATTGAACAGATCGCGGGCCGGATCAACGGGCGTTTTGGCACATTGGAATGGCAACCGGTCACGCTGATCTCAAGGGCGGTGCCGTTCACCAAGCTGATCTCTTACTATCAGGCCGCTGATGTCGCGTGGATCACGCCGCTGGCGGATGGCATGAACCTTGTGGCGAAGGAATTCATTGCGTCGCGCGTCGATAACGATGGTGTCCTTGTGCTGTCTGAATTTGCCGGTGCCGCCGTAGAGCTGGCGGATGCTGTGATCACCAACCCGTTCTCAAACCGGGCCATGGATCTGACGATTATCAGCGCATTGGCAATGCCGGAACCCGAGCGTCAGATGCGCATGAAAAACCTGCGCGCCGCGGTCCAGAAAACAGACGTGCGGAAGTGGACACCTGGAACGCTTGAGTTGAAACCGAAGCCGGTCATGGTCACGGCCGCATAGCGGCCTGACCAAAGAATTTAATTTGTCGGCGAAGTCTCTCCGGCGATTGGGTGCGCTGTGCGGGCCCAGTGGTCGAAACTTCACCGACAAATTGCCGTGAGTGGCAGAAGAGTGCGTACAACGAATGCGCAGAATTCGAATATAGCGAAATTTCCACAACCCCCTCTCAAAAATAGCGATACCCCCCACCAATTGATTGGGGGCTTACATAAGGCAAGATTGACACAGCCCCACGTAACGCAAAGGATAGGATCCATAGCGTTTGCAGTTTGCCCGTTAGCAAGCGACCCATCTCCTGAACGGTGCAAAATGTTTCGTTCCGAACCTGATCAAAGCGATCGGAGTGAGATGATGAATATAAAGAAGTTCAAGTCATGGGGCCAGTTGCAGACCGTGCTAACGGTGGCTGAGGTCGGCTCTTACCGTGCGGCGGCACATATCCTTGGCGTGACCAGCAGCACGGTTGCACGCCATGTCGATACAATCTCGCAAGAGCTTGGGCACCCAATCTTCTTGCCTGCGGGAAATCGCTGGGAACTCACCGAGATCGGCAAAGAGCTGGTTGCGATTGCGGAGGCAACCCAATCCAGTCTCGGCTTCATGCTGAAGGACATCGAGAATAGCGATGATTTCTTTGGCGCGTTACAGATCAATACGCTGTCATTCATCAACAGTGATTTTCTTGCCCCTGCAATGAACCTTTGGCGCGAGAAGTTTCCGCAGGCGCAGATTGTCATTGAAGCGAATGATGAGACCACCGCGATCGAGCGGGGCGAGGCCGATGTGGCGCTGAGACTATCCCGCCCCGACACGCCAAGCGTTGCGCGGTTCAAAGTGGCAAATTGCAAAGTTGCGCTCTACACCCCCGAAGGCGGCGATCAAGACGCATGGGTCGGATTACCTCAAAGCCTTGAAGACCTGCCCGAGATGCAGTTGGCCCGGCAACATTTCGGGACATTTCCAATTATTCGCATGGATTCCTATCGTGCGATTGCAAATGCATCCCAAGCGAGTGGCCTGTCTTGCGCTATCCCCACGTGTATGGCGCGCGCGTATCCCGATCTACGCCAGGTCCGTTTTGATGCCATGCAAACCCATGTGGACCGCGAGCTCTGGTTTCTCTTCTATGAAACCCGCAAGAATGACCCTGCGATCAAAGCCGCGAAATGCTGGATCAAAGACGTTTTCCCGTCTCCGAACAAATGCCTTTGCGGCAAATGTGACTAGCAGCAACCAAGCATCGCGGATCAGCCGTCTTCCGGGCCTTCGCTGATAATGCAAAGCACCTCGGAACCGGCATCAATACCACCGACACCGGCCAAAGCCGCCGCAACGCCTGCGGCACCCGACGGGGTGGTGGCAATGCCATGTTCCGCCAAAGCCGCAACAGCCGCCGCTGCCTCATCCTCGGTTATGGTCACAAAATCATCCGCATCACGTGCCAGAATACCCAGCGCGAGCATGGATGGCGTTTTACAGTCCAACCGCCCCATGTTCGACACAGGCCCTTCGGTCGTGACCAAGGCCCCCGCCTTCATGCTTGCGATCAGCGCGGGCGCTGCCTCAGGCTCAACCACAATCATGCGCGGGCGATCGCCCCAATAGGCGCGCAGGCTTTCCGCCAGTGCCGCCGCCAAACCGCCAACACCGGCCTGCAAGAACACATGTGTCGGCTTGCCGTCATAGGCTTGCGCAATTTCGCGCCCCATCTGCGTGTAGCCTTCCATCACATGGAACGGCAGTTTGGTGTATCCCGGCCATGACCCGTCCGAGAGCAGTTGCAAATCACTGTCCTCAGCCGCGACTGATGCGGCCGCCATGCTTTCCTCGTAATTGGCACCAGCGCGTACAACCTCGGCACCTTTCGCCCGCAATCGCGCGGCAAAGCCTTCGGGGACTGTATCCGCAAGATAGATCACCGCGCGCGCGCCGAAAACGGCAGCCCCTGCGGCAAGCGAAAGCCCGTGATTGCCTGCACTGGCCGCGACATAGCTGCGCCCGTTCAGCGCCTTGGACCAATCAACCCCCGTTTCACGCACCACATCGGCGGCATCGCGGGCGATGACATGGGCCGCGCCCAGCGCCTTGAAACTTCCAAGGCCCATACGGCTGCGCTCATCCTTCAGCACAAGGCGGGCAGCGCCGATGGTACGGGCAAGACCCTCGCAATCCACCAGAGGCGTCGCATGATGTGCGGGGCATTGATCGAGCAAGCGGGAAACGGCATCGGTGTCAAAAGCATCCCCCGGCGCAGGATCGGCCAAACCATGTCCGCGCACCGTATTTTTGTAGATTTCAGCCATGGGACACCTTTTGTTCAGAATTGCACGTGACGCTAACTTTCGCCGCCACGCTTGTCTTTAGCAAACCTGACCCAAAAATCCGAGGTCTGGTCTTCGACCACCATTCAAAGTTAGGCTTCCACCCATCCACCCCATGATACGAGCGAGCGCCCATGAAACCTGATCAGCCTGCCTTTGCGCCCCCAAGCGATGCTGACGCGCGCCGCGCCAAACCTGCCGTGATCTGCTATCCGACCGACGCGCTGGCCCCGCCTGATCATCAGGCGATGCAGGGCCGCCGCGCCAGTGCCACCCATCGCGACACCTGCGTGATCCCGCCCCGCGATGCGCGCTGCACGACCGTCCCTGCTGGCGGGTTCTTTCGGATTACCTGCCCCGAGGGGGCGCAGGTCGGCGATCTGAACCTCTGGTCCGCCACCGACCTGACCGAGCATTTCTATTCCGGCAAAACGCGGGCATTGCATGGCACGCATCTATCCACGGGGGACAGGCTATGGTCGCGCTTTCCGAATATGCGCCCGATGGCGACGATTGTTGAGGATACGCTGGATTGGTACGGTTGGGATGCTGACGGCGGATCGGTTCACGACGTGATCGGCACACGCTGCGATCCCTATACGGGGCGGCTTTTGTCGGGTGCCGATTATCACTATTGCTGCCATTCCAACCTGACCCGCGCTCTGGCGGATCACACCGGCATGTCTTTGGCCGAGGCCGAGCCCTTTGTGCATGACGTCCTGAACGTCTTTATGTGCACCGGTTTCACCGCCGACACCCATCAATACTTTATGAAGGCCAGTCCGGTGCGCGCAGGCGACTATCTGGAGTTCTTTGCAGAGATCGACCTGATCGTCGGCTTGTCGGCCTGCCCCGGCGGGGATTGCGGGGATGAGCATACGTCGGACAAGGCCGCCTGCTATCCGCTGGTGATTGATGTCTTCGAAAGCGCTGAACCGTTCACATCACCCGCACCCAACGCCTATGACCGCAGTCATGGACGTTAAGAGATGTAGCGCACCAGTCGCGATAACATGGTGATACAGGCGTCCAACTGATCAATCTCGAGGTACTCATCAGGCTTATGCGCCTGCTGGATTGACCCGGGACCGCAGACCACCACATGGCTGCCCAGCGCCTGAAACAACCCTGCCTCGGTACCAAAGGCCACGAGATCGGCACCATTCGCGCCGGTGAGTTCCGAAACCAATTCGCGGGCGGCGTTCATGGGCATCGGCTCAAGCCCCGCGATCTCGCCCACCGTGGTTATTGTGATGCTGGCGTCAGGGCTGACCGCCTGCATCGCGGGCAGCAAGGTATCGGCACAATAGCGGGCCATGGTGGATTTGACGAAATCAGCGTCACCGCTTTGCACGGGCCGCATTTCCCAATCAACCTCGGCTTTGCCCGCGATCACGTTATGGGCCACGCCGCCAGAAATGCGGCCAATGTTGATGGTTGTCCAAGGGGGCTCAAACTTGCTGTCCGCTGGCGCGCGCGCAATCAGGTCCTGGCGCAGTTCCATCAGCCGCGTGACATAGCGCACAGCATATTCGGCGGCATTCACACCCAGATCAGGGGCCGATCCATGCCCCTCAACCCCAGAAAAATGCGCGGTGTATTCACAGCAGCCTTTATGCCCCTCGATCACCCGCATTTCGGTGGGTTCACCGATGATCGTGATATCGGGGACCAACCCAAGATCGCGCATCACACCGACAAGCGATCGCGCCCCCAAACATCCGGTTTCTTCGTCATAGGTAAAGGCGAAATGAAGAGGGCGCGTCAGCTTGGCTGCATCAACCGTTTCCGCAATGGCCAGCGTCGCCGCGATAAACCCCTTCATGTCGCAGGTGCCGCGCCCGTAAAGCCGCCCTTCACCTTCGTGCAACACGAAAGGGTCTGTGGCCCAATCCTGATCTGCGACAGGCACGACATCAGAATGCCCTGACAAAAGGATACCACCGCGCGCGTCTGGTCCCAGCGATGCAAAGAGGTTGGCTTTGGTGCCGGTTTCATCGTGATCCAGAAAGACCCGCGCGCCTTGATGCTCCAGATGCCCCGCCAGCCATGTGATCATCGCAAGGTTGCTGTCCGCAGAGACCGTGGGAAAGCCGATAAGATGCTGCAAAATGCTCTGGGCGCGCTGCGTGACGTCCGACACGCGGGGCGAGGAGAGGGGGACGACCACGTGCCCTAGTCCTTGAGGTACATCTTGCGGGGCCGGTCGCAGAAACAGGCCGCCGGTCCGTCCTCGGTAATCAGAATGGATTCTGTGATCTCCAACCCCCAATCCTCCATCCACAGACCCGGCATAAAGTGAAAGGTCATGCCAGGTTCCAGGATCGTCTCATCCTCTTCGCGCAAGGATATTGTCCTTTCGCCCCAATCGGGCGGATAGCTAAGCCCGATAGGATAGCCACAACGTGCGCCACGTTCGATGCCTGCGCGTTCCATCGGCGCCGCAAGCGCGAAAGCGATATCTTGGGCGCGATTGCCAGCGCGGGCCGCATCAAGGCCCGCTTCAAGCCCTTCGACAAGCGCGGCCTCGGCGCGTTTGAGGAAATCGGGCGGCGTGCCAAGGAAAACAGACCTGCAAAACGGGATATGATAGCGGCGATAGCATCCCGCCAGCTCAAAGAACGTGCCTTCACCGCGTTTAAAAGGCGCACCGTTCCACGTCAGATGCGGCGCGGCGGCATCGGAACCAGAGGGCAAAAGCGGCACAATCGCAGGGTAATCGCCCCAATCGTCGCCAACACCGCGGATCACATCGCCATAGATTTCCGCCACCAGATCGTTCTTGCGCATCCCCGGCTCAATGCGTTCGATCACGCCGTCCATGACGTTCTCGGCAATCCGTGCAGCCTTGCGCATAAAGGCGATCTCTTCGTCGGATTTGACCGCACGCTGCCAGTTCACCAACGCAGTCGCGTCCAGAATTTGCGCGTTGGGCAGGTCTGCACAAAGGGTGGTGTAGGCTTTGGCCGAGAAATAGTAGTTGTCCATCTCGACACCGATACGCGCCTTGGCATGGCCCATATCGGTCAAAATGCGCGCGAGGTCCTGCATAGGGTGGCGGACCGTGGATTGCACAAAGTGGTCGGCATAGCCAAAAATCCGGTCGTCAGACATCCAGACCGTGCGCAGCGCGCCATTGGCATCCTGTCTGCGCCCCCACCAGATTGGATCGGCGTCATGGAAGACGATGACACCTTGGTGGACATAGAAGGACCAGCCGTCATAGCCAGTGATCCACGCCATGTTCGAAGGGTCCTCGATGAACAAAACATCCAGTCCGGCAGCAGCCATCGCTGTGCGGGTTTTGGTCAGGCGTCGGGCGTATTCTTTGGCGCTGAACGCAGGATCCGGGTGTGTCATGTGCTGTGGTCCTCTCGCCAAATGCGGGGTGCAACTGGACTTAAGGCTACAGGGGCTGCGGGGACCCGCCTAGCCTTTCGCGACATCACATGGTACGAGAGCGTCACGCGATCGGAGTAAAAGATAATCCCAGCAAAACGGGGGTTTACAAAACGCGATGATTCTCAGCACGGCGTGGGGCGGATTGCCTCATTTACAGCGCTGATAGTGATACAAAACAGGGCTCTGGAGCGCCTCACAGGTCTGCTCAGGAAATCTGCTTGCAAACCGGTTGTGCTTTTACGTTAGTATGTGCCCGACGCAGAGCTAATAAAATGATGCGACAAGAGGGAGCCAGTTTTGGCCGATACACAACAAAACGATTCTTTCGTTGAATTCGAAAGAGTGCAGAAGAGTTATGATGGCGAAGTGCTCGTCGTTAAAGACCTCAACCTTCAAATGCCAAAGGGTGAATTCCTGACAATGCTGGGGCCATCGGGGTCGGGCAAGACGACCTGCCTGATGATGCTCGCTGGCTTTGAAACAGCGACACATGGCGATATCCGGCTTGATGGTAAATCCATCAACGATATCCCACCGCACAAGCGCGGCATCGGCATGGTGTTCCAGAACTATGCACTGTTCCCGCATATGACGATTGGCGAAAACCTCGCCTTTCCGTTGGAAGTCCGCAAAATGGGCAAGTCCGAGCGTGAAGAGAAAGTCAAACGCGCTTTGGATATGGTGGAAATGGGTGATTTCGGAAATCGCCGCCCTGCACAGCTCTCAGGTGGTCAACAACAGCGCGTCGCCCTTGCGCGTGCGCTCGTGTTTGAACCCGAGCTGGTGCTGATGGACGAACCACTTGGCGCGCTGGACAAGCAGCTGCGCGAGAAGATGCAATTCGAGATTACCGACCTTGCCCACAACCTTGGGATCACAACGGTCTATGTGACACACGACCAAACCGAAGCGCTGACCATGTCAGACCGTGTTGCCGTGTTCGATGATGGCCGTATTCAGCAGCTCGCTCCGCCAGATGAGCTTTATGAGCAGCCGAAGAACAGCTTCGTGGCCCAGTTCATCGGTGAAAACAACACGCTCAGCGGCGTTGTCACCAAGATTAACAACGAAAAGAATACCTGCGTTGTGAAACTTGATAGCGGCGAAGAAATCGACGCTGTGCCAGTGAACGTCAACGCAGTGGGTGAGCGGACAACTCTGTCCATCCGCCCCGAACGCGTTGAAACCAACAAAGAGCGTTTGTCCGAGGACGCGCACACGCTGAAAGCCGAAGTGCTGGAGTTCATCTATATGGGTGACATCTTCCGCACACGTCTGCGTGTGGCGGGTTCGAACGAATTTATCATGAAGACACGCAACGCACCCGATACAGTCAAGCTGCGCCCCGGCGAGCAGATTGAAATCGGTTGGTTGCCCGAAGATTGTCGTGCTTTGGACGCGTAAGACGCGACCTTGAGCACTGTCAAAGTGGCCGCGCTAGTCCTGGTGCGCGCGGTCATCATCGAAAAACCAGGATTAACGGGAGAATAGAATGAAGTTTACGAAACCAATTCTGACAACAATGGCGCTGGGCCTGTCGGCAACGACATCGCTTGCAGATGGCCACATGGCATCTGACATGACGCTTGTTAGCTGGGGTGGTGCATACCAGTCGTCCCAGATCAACGCATATGCTGACCCATATGTTGCGATGAACCCAGGTGTGACCATCACATGGGACGAAAGCTCGAACGAAGCCGTAGCCAAGCTGCGCGCCATGAACGAAGCCGGTTCGATCACATGGGATGTGGTTGACGTTGTTGCTGCTGACGCGCTGCGTCTGTGCGACGAAGGCCTTGCCATGGAAATCGACCCTGACGAGATGCTTGCACCAGCACCAGATGGCACATCTGCGTCTGACGACTTCGGCGACCTGCTTGTGGGCGACTGCTTTATCCCGCAGATCGTATATTCGACAACATTCGGCTACCGCACAGATATGGTGCCCGAAGGTGTAGCACCACCAAGCCAGATCTGTGACGTGTTCGACCTTGAAACATATCCTGGCATGCGCGCGCTGGAACAGCGTCCGATCAACAACGTTGAGTGGGCTCTGCTGTGTGACGGCGTTGCAAAAGAAGATGTCTATGACGTTCTGGCAACCGAAGAAGGCCAAGAGCAGGCGCTTGCCAAGCTCGACACCATCCGTGACAGCGTGATCTGGTGGTCCGCTGGTGCAGACACTCCACAGCTGCTGGCTGATGGCGAAGTCTTCATGGGCTCCACATACAACGGTCGTCTGTTCGCAGCGATCGAAGAGCAGGATCAGCCAATCGGCATGATGTGGGACGCGCAAGTGTTCGACCTTGACGGCTGGATCATCCCAGAAGGCCTGTCCGATGAGCGTCTCGCACGTGCGAAAGACTTCATCTACTTCGCGACAGACACACAGCGCCTTGCAGATCAGGCCAAGTACATCTCGTACGGTCCTGCACGTTTGTCTTCTGCGCCACTGGTTGGCCAGCACGCAACACTGGGCATCGACATGGCACAGCACATGCCAACAGACCCAGCGAACGCTGCAAACACGTTCCTGTACAACTATGAGTTCTGGGCTGACTACCGCGACGATATCGACGCGAAGTTCCAAGCCTGGCTTGCACAGTAAACGGAATAGGAAAGGGGCGGTTTCGCCCCTTTCCACTTTTATGAATGCTAATATCGAAACACGCGACATACGATTGGGGACGACATGAGTGATACAACCGGCTCGGGACCAATGCTTGCTGCTGATGGCAGACCTCTCAAGGAAAGTCTGGGACGCGCACTTCGCCGCCAAAAACTTCGGGCGCTGGCACTGATCGCCCCGCTATTATTTTTTGTCGTTTTGACCTTTGTGATCCCGATTGTGTCCATGCTGATACGATCGGTCGATAACGAGATTGTCGAAACAACACTACCTGGCACCGTTCCTGCACTGGCTGCATGGGACAGCAGCCAAAGCGACATGCCCTCCGAGGATGTCTTTCAAAACATGTTCTTTGACGTGTTCAACGCCGCCGAAGCCCGTGAACATACCAAACTGGGCAGCCGCCTGAACTACGAGACCACAGGCCTTGCTTCGCTTTTCCGGACGTCCGGACGGAACATGGATTCCGTGGGCGAGGTTTTTCAGGATGCTATCGAAGAGGTTGATCCTCGCTTCGAGGAAGGTGCCTTCTGGTACGAAATGATGAACGGCACCGGCGGTGAGGCTTTGCTGGATCAGCGCCGCGCGCGTTGGGAAAACCTGACCGAGGACGACATGTCCGGTGACATCGGGTTCACACCATCGCAAGCAATCATCGAGATCCTGCCAACAACAGCAGCGGCCTATACCGATTGGGCAATCTGGACCGCCATTGACGACGAAGATGTCGTCGCAGAGGAAGACCCATGGGAGAGCGTCTATGCCGCCCTCGCCATTGACCTGCGCGACCCTGCGACCGGCACGGCGCTGGCAAGCTATCAAGGCCCCGGCGCTGATGCGCTGCAAACTCTTGCGGCTGCTAGTCTGCCTGATTTGACGATGACACAGGCCTTCCTTGATCTGGATGAGGACTGGGGCGACAAAGACGTCTGGGAAACCATCGCTGTTTATAGCCCAGCCGTCACGCCGGGTTACTTCCTGAACGCGGTCGACGCACAGCTGACACCGGACGGTGTGCAGATGCGCCCTGAAAACGAGCAGCTTTATATCCAGCTCTTCATCCGCACATTGCAGATGTCGCTGATCATCACAGGTAGCTGTATCTTGCTGGGCTATCCGATTGCGTGGCTTCTGGCCAACCTGCCGGTTCGGACAGCCAACGTGCTGATGATCCTCGTGTTGCTGCCCTTCTGGACTTCGCTTCTGGTGCGGACATCCGCTTGGAAGGTTCTGTTGCAAACACAAGGTGTGATTAACGAAATCCTTGTCTGGCTCGGCTTTGTGGATGACGCAAACCGCCTGGTCTTGATGAACAACTCAACCGGTACAATCATTGCGATGACGCATATCTTGCTGCCGTTCATGATCTTGCCGCTCTACTCGGTGATGAAAACGATCCCGCCCACCTATCTGCGGGCTGCGAAATCACTGGGTGCCACCAACTGGACAGCCTTCTGGAGGGTGTATTTCCCCCAGTCTGTTCCGGGCATTGGCGCGGGTTCGATCCTCGTGTTCATTCTGGCGATTGGTTACTACATCACGCCTGAAATCGTGGGTGGTACCGATGGTGTCTTTATCTCCAACCGGATCGCCTATCACATCTCAAGCTCGTTGAACTGGGGCCTTGCGGCCGCCTTGGGCACGATCCTTCTTGTGCTCGTGATGGCGCTCTACTGGGTCTACGACCGGATCGTCGGCATCGATAACGTAAAGCTGGGGGGCTAAGACTATGGCAAAGAAGATGCGTATAGCAGAAAACCGTCCGGACCTGTTCCGGTTCACCATGCCCCTCACGGCACTTCTGGCGGCGATGTTCGGCTTCGTCGGCGGCAATATGGTAGCACAGCCTATAGTGGGTGTGCTCATTGGTGCTGTGCTCGGCGCGGCCATCGCTTTTGTGGCCGACACCAACCTGCACCGGCGCACTGCGGTGCGTTGGGCCACCATTGGCGTTCTCGCACTTGCTGGCCTTGTCTTTGGCAACGTTGGCACAGCTGTATCAGGGGCGATCATTGGTGCCGTTCTCAGCTGGGCCGCCTATTGGCTCGCAACCGGGGCTTACGGCATGACCGTGCCGATCTACTACACCCCCGCGCAAACGCTCTGGCACAATTCGTTCAAGTTCATCTGCGGTCTGATCTTCTTCTTCCTGATCGCGCCGTTGATCCCTGTGATGTGGCTTAGCTTCAACGCCGAGAACTTCTTTACCTTCACGCCTGAAATGCTGAACTTCCAGGCCGAGGGCTATAGTCTCAAGCATTACCGGGACTTCCTTGGCACGGACGAATGGATGGTGCCGCTGAAGAACTCTTTGATCATCGCGCCGATCGCGACGATCATCGCGGTGACATTGGGCACATTGGCCGCGATCGGCCTATCCCAAAGCCACGTCCCTGGACGTCAGGTCATCATGGCGATCATGATCTCGCCGATGATCGTGCCGCTGATCATTTCAGCGACCGGTATGTTCTTCTTCTATGCGCCTTTGGGCAACTGGTTGGAAGCAAACCTTGGTTTGTCACAATCCTTTGTAGGCTTTGTCAAAGTGATCTTGGCACACGCAGTATTGGGTATTCCTTTCGTCATCATCACGGTGACGGCGACCTTGGTCGGCTTTGACCGTTCGCTGACACGGGCCGCGGCATCTATGGGGGCTGACCCTGTGCGCACCTTTTTCAGGGTGCAAATGCCACTGATCCTGCCCGGTGTGATCTCGGGCGGTCTGTTTGCCTTTATCACATCGTTTGACGAGGTGGTTGTCGTGCTCTTCGTGGGCTCTGCCCAGCAGCAGACACTGCCATGGCAGATGTTCACCGGCCTGCGCGAGCAGATTTCGCCAACGATCCTTGCTGCGGCGACGATTCTGGTGATTGTCTCGATCATGCTTTTGACGACGGTCGAACTCTTGCGCCGCCGGTCCGAGCGGTTGCGCGGCCTGACCCCCGCCTAATGGGGCTTGCCATAGCCCGTGTTTTACGGGCAAATGACCTTAAGGGTCGGCGATGGCGTCGCCGACCCTTTTTCTTTGTCACTCTCTCTTCCTGAACGCCGGGACTTCACTTTGCCGCTGGCGCGTCAGAAGGAGCCTCGTTCTTTCCTTACGCATCGGCGGCCAATCAAGGAGCCAATGCAATGGATCGTCCAGAATTCTACCGTTTCCATCAGGGGGAAAAGACCCTTCCCTTCGCCCCATCCGAGTATGACAACCGCCTTGCCCTGCTGCGCGCCGACATGGCCAAGGCCGGTGTTGAAGCTTGCGTCTTTAGCTCGATGCATAACATCGCCTACTACTCGGGATTTCTTTATTGTTCGTTTGGGCGCCAATATGCGCTGGTTGTTACCCCAAGCGAATCCGTGACGATCAGCGCCGGCATTGACGCGGCCCAACCTTGGCGGCGCAGCCACGCCGACAACATCACCTATACCGATTGGCAGCGGAACAACTATTGGCGTGCTGTGCTGTCAGTGACGGGCAGCGGCAAGACGATTGGCTATGAGGGCGATCACATGTCGCTGGCACAATTTGATCTGCTAAAATCCTTCCTTGCGCCCGCCACCACCACCGATATCGCGCCCATGACCATGCGCCAGCGGATGCATAAATCCGCCGCCGAAATCGCCCTGATCCGTCAATGCGCGAAAATCGCCGATGTGGGCGGTTATGCGATCAAGGATGCAGTGAAAGCAGGTACGCGCGAGATTGATGTCGCCATGGCAGGGCGCGACGCGATGGAGCTTGAGATCGCCAAAGTCTTTCCCGATGCCGAATACCGCGACACTTGGGTCTGGTTTCAGTCGGGCATGAACACCGACGGCGCACATAACCCTGTGACATCGCGTAAGTTAGAAAGCGGCGATATCCTCAGCCTCAATACCTTCCCCATGGTCAGCGGCTATTACACAGCACTTGAACGCACGATGTTCGTGGACACTGTCGATTCCGCCAGCCTCAAAATCTGGGAAGCCAATGTCGCGGCGCATGAATACGGGATGAGTCTGCTGAAACCAGGTGCGAGCTGTGCGGAGGTGACCGAGAAGATCAACATCTTCTTCGCTGAACGCGACCTGCTGCAATACCGGACCTTTGGCTATGGGCACTCATTCGGCATCCTGTCGCATTACTATGGCCGCGAAGCGGGGCTTGAGCTGCGCGAGGATATCGACACGGTACTGGAACCCGGCATGGTGATTTCAATGGAACCAATGCTGACCGTCCCCGAAGGCACGCCCGGTGCAGGCGGGTATCGCGAGCATGATATCCTGATCATTACTGAAGACGGTAATGAAGACATCACGGGCTATCCCTATGGCCCCGATTTCAACGTGGTATCTTAACCGTCAAAAGGCAGGTGAGACTTGCGGCCCATGCCGGTGTAGGCCTCAAAACCTGCATCAAGCGCGAGGTCGCAGGAATAAATATTGCGCAGGTCCGCCATGCGGGGCTGCGCCATCCGACCCGCCATATCGCGCAGATCAAGGGCGCGGAATTCGTTCCATTCTGTCAGCATGACCACGGCATCGGCGCCATCAGTGGCCGCATAGGGATCATCAAACCATGCCACGTTCGGCAGCAGCGATTCAGCCTCACGGAACGCTTGCGGATCAACAACGCGCACATTCGCACCGCGCCCGACAAGCACTGGCACGATCGTCAGCGCGGGCGCATCGCGCATATCATCCGTGTCGGGTTTGAACGTCAGGCCCAGCACGGCAATCGTCTTGTTCTGAAGCTTGCCATCACACAGGTCGATGATCTTTTCGATCATCAGGCGTTTGACCTCTTCGTTCACTTTGATGACCGTTTCAACGATCTGCAAAGGCGAGGAATTGTCCTGCCCGATCCGCGCCAGCGCCATCGTATCCTTGGGGAAACAAGACCCGCCATAGCCCGGACCCGCCTGCAAAAACTTTGGCCCGATGCGGCTGTCAAAGCCCATCCCATTAGCCACGTCCTTCACATCAGCGCCGGTTCTTTCACAGAGCATGGCGATTTCGTTGATGAAGGTCACTTTTGTGGCCAAGAACGCGTTAGCGGCGTATTTGATCATCTCGGCTGTCTCAAGATCGGTGGTCAGCAGCGGGTAATCGCGCAACGCAAGCGGGCGGTAGACCTCGGTCATCACCTCGGCGGCATGAGGAGATTCAACGCCAACCACGACGCGATCAGGGTGCATGAAGTCATCAATCGCAGCCCCTTCGCGCAGGAATTCCGGGTTCGAGACGACATCGCACGCCAGATCAGGACGGACCTCTTTCAACAGCTCTGCCACCTTGCGGTTGGTTCCGACAGGCACGGTTGATTTAATCACGATGACCGCAGGTTTGGTCAAAACCTCAGCCACTTCTTTCACAGCGCCAAACACAAAGCTGAGGTCAGCGTGGCCATCACCGCGCCTGCTGGGGGTACCAACGGCGATGAAAACCGTGTCGGCGTCTTGCGTCGCTTCTTTCAGGTTATCCGTGAACGACAGCCGGTTCGCCGCCATGTTGCGGGCCATCAGCCGATCAAGGCCGGGTTCGAAAATAGGCGTTTTTCCAGCGCGCAAAAGTGCGAGCTTATCGAGGTTTTTGTCGACACAGATCACTTCATGCCCAAAGTCGGAGAAGCAGACGCCAGACACCAGACCAACGTACCCAGTGCCAATCATTGCAATTTTCATCGTCTTCTCTCTTCCTTAACAGCAGAACCTATCCCGCCATATCACTTACCGTAATAGTCGCGATACCATGCAACAAACGCCCTGACACCCTCTGCAACATCTGTTTGCGGCGCATATCCGGTTAGGTGTTGCAGCAAAGCATTGTCCGCAAAGGTTTCGTGCACGTCACCCTTTTGCATTTCCATGAAATTCTTTTCCAGCGGCATGCCCAGCGCATCTTCAATCGCGGCAATAAAGTCCATCAAAGGTACTTTGGTCCCATTCCCGATATTGACCACACGGAACGGGGCGGCGGGGCTAAGGCTATCGCCTTCGGCGATGTCGTCGGGCGTGTCAGGTTCCACAGGTGGCGTATCAATCAAGAGCCGGATACCGCGCACAAGGTCGGTCACATAGGTGAAATCCCGCGCCATTTCGCCGTTGTTATAGACGTCGATTTTCTCGCCATCCAATCCTGCTTTCACGAACTTGAAAAGCGCCAGATCAGGCCGCCCCCACGGACCATAGACGGTGAAAAACCGGAACATCGTGGTCGGGATTTTCCACAGATGCGCATAGGCGTGGCCCATGTGTTCATTCGCGCGTTTGCTGGCGGCATAGATCGTCAGGGGCGTATCGGCGCGCTGCAATTCGCTAAACGGCATGTCCGTGTTGGCACCATAAACCGATGAGGTCGAGGCCATCAGCAGGTGATCCACCTGATGAATACGCGCACATTCGGTCACGTTGAACGTGCCCATCACGTTGGTTTCCATATAGGAGCGCGGGTTTTCCAGCGAATAGCGCACACCGGCCTGCCCTGCGAGGTGGACGATGATATCGGGCTGTGCCTCGTCACAGGTTTTCGCCAGAAGATCATAGTCTTCCAGCAACCCCTCAACACAACTGAAATGCGGGTTTTGTAGCAATATCTGATGACGGCGGCGTTTGAGCTGCACATCGTAGTAATCGGTCATGCCGTCATAGCCGACCACGCGAAACCCTTCGTCCAGCAGAAGCTGCGCAAGGTGAAACCCGATAAATCCGGCCGTTCCCGTGATAAAGACAGTGCGCATGAACAGAACCTTGATGAAAACGACGGCGTTGCGCCGTTTTCATGCAATGCGCGGGTCAGGTCAATGCAGCTAGAGCAAACCGTTCGGCAAAGGTTGCTCATTCGCCGTGTTCACGCGGCGGAACCACAGCGTCACCATCGTCGAGGTGATGACGATGAACAGTGAATAGAGCACCGGCACGGCCATGATTGCCTGCTGCTCTGTAGCAGGAAAAGTGAAGGCGATGATCGCAATCGCCAGCGGACCGTTCTGGATACCTGTTTCAAGCGCCACGGTGCGCGCATTGCGTGGGTGCAAGCGCAGCAGGATCGAGAACCCGTAACCCAGCGCGAAACCAAACAGGCCCAGCACGATCGACCCGAAATATGTGGCCCATGTGGTCGTGAGCAGGAATTCCCAGTTCCGGGGGATCCATGACACAATCAGGAACAGGATAAAGAAGATCGCGAGCATCGAGCCCATGAACTCGGTCACCGCCCCCACATTGGCGTTCAGTTTGCGCAGGACCATCCCAATCGCCACGGGCACCAACAGCAACACAAGCGTCGCAATGATGTTTTCGCGCGGAATATCCAGATCAAGCGCACCTGCATAAAGCACCAGCACAAGCGGGATCAGAAGGACACCAAAGACCGTGGAGGTCACAGTCATGAGGACCGACAGCGCGAGGTTGCCCTTGGAGAAGTAGGTAAAGATGTTCGATGTTGTCCCGCCCGGCATACAAGCCATGATCAGGATACCGATCTTGATCGTGTCTGAGACGGGCAAGGTTGTCGCGAGAATAAAGCCGATCAACGGCATGAAGCCGTATTGCGACACAACACCGATCATCAATCCGTAGGGTCGCTTCAATGCCAGCGTAAAGTCACGCGGAGTCAGGGATGCACCCATCCCCAACATGATCACAAAAATCATCAGCGCCAGAATGGCTTGTTCAAGTGGTCCGACCATTATGCACTCTCCACTTTCGCTTGCTCTTGCGCGCGCAGGTCTTTGCGCAGGATTTTCCCGACGTTCGATTTCGGTAATTCGTCGCGGAATTCGACCGCTTTGGGCACTTTGTAAGCCGTCAGATGTTCTTTGCAGTAAGCGCGCACGGCATCTTTGTTCAGGGTCTCGTCGCGCTTGACGATAAAGGCCTTCACCGCCTCGCCTGACGCGCCGTCCGGCACGCCAATCACAGCCACCTCTTCAACACCGGGATGGGCGGCGATGATCTCTTCAATCTCGTTGGGATAGACGTTGAAACCGGACACAAGGATCATGTCCTTCTTACGATCAACGATGCGGAAATAGCCGTCGTCGTCCATCACCCCGATATCACCGGTCAAAAGCCAGCCGTTCTGGATGGTTTTGGCGGTCTCCTCGGGCTTGTTCCAATAGCCTTTCATGATCTGCGGACCACGCGCGATCAATTCGCCCGGTTCGCCCTGCGGCACGTCAACGCCATCCTCATCCACGCATTTCAACTCGGTCGACGGCACAGGCACACCAATCGAATTCAGGCGTGTTTTGCCAAAAGGGTTGAACGTCAGAACAGGCGAGGATTCCGTCAAACCGTAGCCTTCCAAAACAGGTTTACCTGTCACCTGTTCCCAGCGTTCGGCGACAACACCTTGCAACGCCATGCCACCGGCAGAGGCGAATTTCAGGTGCTTGGGCGGCGTATCCTGAAACCAGATTTCGCCGTTCAGGCCGTTAAAGAGCGTATTTACACCGCTCATCCATGTAATTTTGTAATTCTCGAACGCGCGCTTGAGGTTGCTCAGAGGGCGGGGGTTCGGGATCAGGATATTGTGCGCACCTTGGGAATACATGCCCAGAAAGTTCACCGTAAAGGCAAAGACGTGATAAAGCGGCAGCGCGGTCAGCGCCACTTCGCGGCCTTTCTCGAAATTCTCGATCAGCGCCATCGTCTGTTCCATATTCATCAGAATATTCCGGTGGGTCAGCATCGCGCCCTTGGACACACCCGTAGTGCCGCCCGTATACTGCAGGCAGGCCACATCATCAGGGTCGATCGTCTGGCGATAGCTTTCCAAGGCATTATGCGTCTGCGCATGTTTCGCGCGGCCCGCATTGACCGCGTCGGGCAGGCGGATATGCGGCAAGGTGATCGGTTTGATCGTCTTGTCCCAATATTTCTGAACCAGACCAACAATGCCCCTCGGCATGGCGGGCAGATATTCGGCCACGCGGGTCACAATGACATTCGGGATGGGATGGCCCTGCATGGCCTCAACCAGCTTATCGGCGAACATATCAACGATGATGATGGCGGCGGGTTCGGCATCGGCGAACTGCTTGGCCATTTCCTCGGGCGTATAAAGGGGGTTCACGTTGACCAAAATGCAACCGGCCTTGAACACCGCCATGGCGGCAACCGGATAAGCAAGGCAGTTGGGCACCTGAATGGCGACGCGATCCCCCGTCACCAGACCCGCGATTTCACGTAAGTAGACGGCCAGCGCATCGGACATTTCATCCGCTTGCGCGTAGCTGAGCGTGCCATTCATGCCGTTGGGCAGGCAGGTCGTAAACGCAGGTCGGTCGCCATAGATAGCGGCGGTCGCGCTGATGAAATCACCGATTGTGCGGAATTCGGGCGCGTCGATCGTCTTGCGAACGGACGGGCCGTAAAAGGCTGTCCATGGGCGTGTCTGGTCTGTCACTGGCTTCCTCCCAAAAGCATTCGGGAGAGATTATCCGGTCTTACCGTTTTGTGAAGCGAAAGCGGTGGCTTATGGGCATATAACCCTGCGTCCAATCCGCTCAGCCACCCCTAAAGCACCAAATCGCATGTCCGGCTGTTGGCTTGTACGTATTTCGCATTGGGCAGATCGTTTTCACCGACCTTGATGCGCGCGTCCGCCTCGGAGAGGCCTTCATCGAACCAGCGCTGCATCAAACGGCGCTCAAGCTCGTCGATGGGGGCATCAATCCAGATCGCGCTGGTCCAATATTGCGCCAATTGACCCCAAGGATCGCCATCAAGCGCAAGGTAATTGCCCTCAAAAAGCACATATTCAACGTCTTTTGAGAGGACCGCAGCCCCAGCAATGGCAATATCGCGGGAACGGTCAAAGACGGGGTAAACGATGTCCGCGCCCTCGGTCGCGATCCGTTTCACCAAATTGCAAAAGCCCGCGCCGTCAAACGTGTCAGGCGCGCCTTTGCGCGGTCTCAGGCCGCGCGCATCCAAGACCGCGTTATCCAGATGGAACCCGTCCATCGGCACCACTGCCGATGTCTTGCCGGCCTCGCGCAGCAAACGGTTCAGAACTTCGGCGACGGTAGATTTCCCCGACCCCGGTGGTCCCGCAATCGCGATCAGCTTACGCTGATCCGGCAGGTGCAGAACATGGTCCAGCGCCTGCCGGGCAAGTGTCTCAGGCGGCAATGTCATCGGGCGTCATGGCTCCGGTCATCAGGGCAACGGCATCGGACATCGAAATCTCGGACGGATTGACCACGCACAGGCGTTTGCCAAGACGATGGATATGGATGCGATCCGCGACCTCGAACACATGCGGCATGTTGTGGCTGATCAGGATGATCGGAATGCCACGCGCTTTCACGTCCTTGATCAGCTCAAGCACCTTGCGGCTTTCTTTCACGCCCAAGGCAGCCGTCGGTTCATCCAGAATGATCACCTTTGATCCAAACGCAGCGGCACGGGCCACGGCAACACCCTGACGCTGGCCGCCTGACAGTGTTTCAACCGCCTGATTGATATTCTGGATCGTCATCAGGCCCAGTTCCGAAAGCTTTTCGCGGGCGATTTTCTCCATGCGGGGGCGGTCAAGCTGGCGCAGCCATTTGCCCATGAACCCCGGTTTGCGCAGTTCGCGCCCCATGAACATATTGTCCGCAATGGACAGGGCGGGTGACATCGCGAGCGTCTGATAGACGGTCTCAACACCTTCTTCGCGGGCTTCGGTGGGTGAATTGAACTGCACTTTGCGGCCATCCAAGAACACTTCGCCCTCATCAGGGACCACCGCGCCCGATACGGATTTGATCAACGATGATTTCCCCGCACCGTTATCGCCAATCACCGCAAGGATTTCACCCGGGTAGAGATCGAAATCGCAATGGTCCAATGCGGTGACCTTGCCATAGCGTTTGACAAGCCCGCGTCCTTTTAAAACCGGTTCCATTATGCCGATACCCTTCTGATCCATTGGTCCACGGTGACAGCGCCGATGATCAGCGCGCCGATAAGAAGATAAGTCCACTGCGCGTCCGCCCCCGCAAGGCGCAAGCCTAGCGTAAAGACACCCACAATCAGCGCACCAAAAAGCGGCCCAAGGATCGATCCGCGCCCCCCGAAGAGCGAGATGCCACCGATCACAACGGCCGTGATGCTTTCAATATTCAAAAGCTGTCCCGATGTCGGGCTGACAGACCCGATCCGGCCAATCAGGGCCCAGCCTGCAATCGCGCAGATGAAACCGGTGACGGCATAGACCGAAATCAGCGTATAGCGGACGTTCACACCAGATAGCTGTGCTGCCTCGGGATCATCGCCCACGGCATAGACGTGGCGGCCCCAAGCCGTTTGGCTGAGCACATAAGTCAGCACAGCGAAAATAAGGATCATGGCGATCACACCATAGGTAAAGGTGGCGCCGCCGCTGCCATTCGCATCTGCGCCGACCTTGAAAGTCGTGCCAAGGAACTGAAGCAAGGGTGCCTCGGCCTCGATATCCTGACTGCGGATGGTTTCGTTCGCGGAATAAAGGAAGTTGGCCGCCAAAACGATCTGCCACATCCCCAACGTTACAATGAAGGGCGGCAATTTCATCACCGCGACAAGCCATCCGTTGATCGTGCCGATCAATGTGCCGAACGCAAGGCCGATGACAATCGCAGCCTCAACCGGAATGCCGTAGCGAAAGGTGAACTGCCCCATGATCACGCTCGACAAAACAGCGATTGCGCCGACGCTCAGGTCGATACCTGCCGTGAGGATGATCAGAGATTGCGCAGCCGCGACGATGCCCACGATCTGCACCTGTTGCAAAATCAGCGTCAGTGCGAAGGGCGAAAAGAATGTTGAGCCCAAGAGCAACCCGAACACCGCAATTGAAGCGACAAGCACAAACAACGGCACAAGCGCGGGATTGACGTGCAGCAAGTGCTGTAAATTGTGCATGAACCCTTTGCGGTTATCCACGAAAGCGGCAACTGTTTCAGTGCGCTCCGTTTTGACAACAGATTCATAGTTATCGGAATCGTTTGGCATCATGCTCCCCAACGTTTTAACGGCGTGAACGGCAAATCCAGGCTCGTAGAGAAAAGGGCAAACACGTTGCCCTTTTCAAAGTTTAACAAAGATGTGTCAGGATTTAACCCCAGCAAAGCTCCATGCCTTCAGCGACAGAGATGCTGTCAACGCCTTCTGCTGGCTGGTCGGTAACCAGAGCAACACCGGTGTCAAAGAAGTTCTTGCCCGGTGTGTTTTCAGGCAATGTGCCATCGGCTGCGTATGCTGCAATCGCTTCGATCCCTTTGGATGCCATCAACAGCGGGTACTGCTGCGATGTCGCACCGATCACGCCGTCAGCGATGTTCTGTACACCCGGGCAGCCACCGTCGACAGACACGATCAGCACGTCGTTTTCACGACCGATAGAACGCAGCGCTTCATAGGCACCAGCCGCGGCTGGTTCGTTGATCGTGTAGACCACGTTGATCATCGGATCGACGGCAAGAAGGTTTTCCATCGCACGACGGCCGCCTTCTTCATTCCCTGCGGTCACGTCGTTGCCAACGATGCGCGGATCTGTTTCGTCACCCCATCTGTTCGGGTCGCCAAGATCAATACCGAAACCCTGCAAGAAGCCTTGGTCGCGCAGAACGCCAACAGTTGGCTGGCTGACAGCAAGGTCAAGCATCGCGATTTTCGCGTTTGCGGCTTCATCACCAAGTGTCGCTGCAGCCCACTGGCCGATCAACTCACCCGCAAGGAAGTTGTCGGTCGCGAATGTCGCGTCGGCGGCATCAATCGGATCAAGCGGTGTATCAAGCGCGATAACCAACAGGCCTGCTTCGCGTGCCTGAGTGACCGCACCAACGATGGATGATGTGTCGGACGCCGTCAGCAGAATACCGGATGCGCCGTTTGCGATGCAGGTCTCAATCGCAGCAACCTGTGTTTCGTGGTCACCGTCAACACGCCCTGCAAAAGAGCTGAGTGTCATGCCCGCAGCTTCGGCAGCAGCCTCGGCACCTTCGCGCATCTTCACGAAGAAGGGGTTGGTGTCTGTTTTTGTGATCAAGCAAGCGGATGGGCCGTGCGCGTCAGCAAAAGCTGCGCCACTGCTCGCAATCGCGATTGCACCGCCCAAAAGGGCTGTCTTTGTAGATTTAAACATAATGGTCCTCCCATGACCTTTGTAGTCGTTCCCGTGAGACCGGAAACTGAGGCTTTTCCGGCAGACTGTCAATAACTAACTTCCAGAGAGTTATTTAATATGCTATTGCTTGGCGAAACCAAGGAATAGTTGGGTGCGATGGACAGAATTCAGGAACCGGACAGGGACGAATCGGACGACGCGACATTTGAGCGCGGCACCAATCAAGGCGGCATGCGTGAACGAAACGAGCGTGTTGTCCTCAGCCTCTTGCGTCGAAATTCCGACATGGCGAAGGCCGATATCGCACGCCGCACAGGTTTATCAGCCCAAACCGTTGCCCGCCTGATCGGATCGCTTGAGGCCGATGGCCTTATTCTGCGCGGCACGCCTTCGCGCGGGCGTATCGGGCAGCCATCCGTGCCACTTTCGCTCAACCCCTCAGGCGTTGTTTTTCTGGGGATGAAGGTTGGACGGCGGTCTGTTGAGATGATCGCGATCGATTTCGTCGGCCAAATCATCGACCGCGAAAAGCAAATTTATGACTACCCTGATTTCGACAAAGTCTTGCAGTTTGCCAAAACATCCTCAGAGGCCCTGCGCGCACGGCTTCCGGCAAACCTGAAACCGAGGATCGCAGGCCTTGGCATTGCCATGCCCTTTTTTCTTTGGAGTTGGGCCGAGCATATCGGGGTCGATGCCGCGCGCATGGCAAACTGGGAACATCGCGATTTGCAGACAGAGGTTGCCGAAGCGCTCGAGATGCCCGTTTTCTTACAGAACGATGGCACTGCGGCCTGTAGCGCCGAGATGGTCTTTGGTGAAAATGCACTGCCCGCAAATACGCTATGCTTCTTTATTGCGTTCTTCATTGGTGGCGGTCTGGTGCTACGCAACACGCTCTACACAGGCTCAAACGGGAATGCGGCGAGTTTCGGGCCACTGAACATTCCGGACCGCAACGGCGTTTCACGCCCGATGATCGAGCTGGCCTCGTTGGCAACATTGGAAGAGGCGCTTGTCCATAACGGCGTCAATGCACAGCAAATGTGGATCGACCCTGAAAACTGGGATTTCCCTGAAGAGATCGTCGCCGAGTGGACAGCGCAATGCGCACAAGCACTCGCACGTGCGATCCAGTCGACACAGGCTATCGTGGATCTGGAACGCGTACTTATTGATGGCTGGATGCCCCGCGCGCTTTGCGCGGAATTGACCGCGCAAACGAAAGCACATCTTGCAACTTTGGATATGACCGGAATGAATTTACCTGATATCGCAGCAGGAACGCGCGGCCCCGATGCCCGCGTGCTCGGCGCAGCGAGCCTCCCGCTCAGCCACCGTTTTCTTGTGCAGTAAAGATAGACCGTCAAAGGCGTGCGATTCTCAGGCGTGACCTATCGGATCAGTTTACATTGGAAAAAGTGGTGAGCCGTGTTGGGTTCGAACCAACGACCTACTGATTAAAAGTCAGTTGCTCTACCAACTGAGCTAACGGCCCACTGAGGGCGGTATCTAGAAAGCCATGGGGGTATGGTCAACCCCCAAATTCCCCTGACTGCTGGATAACTTGTCAGCCTTGGCATATATCGCCGCCATGACTGCAAGCGACTCATCATTTTTGCCCTTTATGAAGATGCACGGGCTGGGAAACGACTTTGTTGTCGTGGACGAACGGGGAATCACCCCGCGCGTGGATGCGGCTATCGCTGTGGCAATCGCAGACCGGCATCGCGGGGTTGGGTTTGATCAGCTTGCGGTCTTGTCCCACACGCCTGACGCCGACGTGCGGCTGACCTTCTGGAACAGCGACGGATCGCTGGCCGGGGCGTGCGGGAATGCCACACGCTGCATTGCGCGGTACTTGATGAATCAAGGCAGCACCACCGCGCTGACACTGCAAACCGAGCGCGGCATTTTGCAGGCGCAGGATGCGGGCGACGGCCTGACTTCGGTGAATATGGGGCAGCCTCAACTCGATTGGCAGGATGTGCCCTTGGCGTATGAAGTGGACACGCTCGCATTGCCCATCGAGGGCGCACCGACCGCGACTGGCATGGGCAATCCCCATTGCACATTTTTTGTTCCCGATGCCGAGGCCGTTGATCTGGCCACTGAAGGTGCCGCAATCGAACACCACCCGCTTTATCCGCAACGCACGAACGTGCAGTTTGCCAGCCTCATTGGACCCGACCATTTGCGCATGCGGGTCTGGGAACGCGGCGTGGGGATTACTTTGGCTTCTGGCTCGTCATCGTGTGCAACCGCTGTGGCGGCGGCACGACGCGGCCTAACTGGCAGGGATGTGCAGATCGACCTTGATGGCGGCACGCTGCACATCAGCTGGCGCGATGATGGTGTCTGGATGACCGGCCCAACAGCGCATGTCTTTGACGGGGTCTGGCGGCTTTGATGGCGAAAACAGCACCCATATTTTCCAACCACGGTTGCAGGCTGAACGCCTATGAAACCGAGGCGATGAAAGAGCTCGCGACAGCGGCGGGCGTAGATAACGCGATTGTCGTGAACACCTGCGCCGTCACATCCGAGGCTGTGCGCAAGGCCCGTCAGGATATCCGCAAACTGCGCCGCGATCATCCGGGTGCAAAACTGATCGTCACAGGGTGCGCCGCCCAAACAGAACCCGAAACCTTTGCCAGAATGGCCGAGGTGGATGTGGTGATCGGCAATACCGAAAAAATGAACCCTGCAACCTGGGCAAACATGGCCCCCGATCTGATTGGCCAGACCGAACCTGTGCAGGTTGATGATATCATGTCCGTCACGGAAACCGCGGGACATTTGATCGACGGGTTCGGCACGCGCAGCCGCGCCTATGTGCAGGTCCAGAACGGGTGCGATCATCGCTGCACCTTCTGCATTATTCCGTTTGGTCGCGGCAATTCGCGCTCGGTGCCTGCGGGTGTCGTGGTGGAACAGATCAAGCGGCTGGTGGATACCGGATATAATGAGGTCGTGCTGACCGGCGTGGACCTGACCAGCTGGGGCGCTGATCTACCTGCCGCGCCAAAGCTCGGTGATTTGGTGATGCGCATCCTCAAACTGGTCCCCGATCTGCCGCGCCTGCGGATCAGTTCGATTGATAGCATCGAGGTTGATGAAAACCTGATGCAGGCCATCGCGACAGAACCCCGCCTGATGCCGCATTTGCATCTGTCCTTGCAGCACGGCGACGATATGATCCTGAAACGGATGAAGCGCCGCCACCTGCGCGACGATGCCATCGCTTTTTGCCAAGAGGCGCGCAAACTGCGCCCCGATATGACCTATGGCGCCGATATCATCGCCGGCTTCCCAACCGAAACAGACGCGATGTTCGCCAATTCGCTGGCCTTGGTCGAAGAATGCGATCTGACATGGCTGCATGTCTTTCCCTATTCCCCGCGCCCCGGCACGCCTGCAGCGAAGATGCCGCAGGTCAATGGCAAGCTGATTAAAGAACGCGCCGCAGCTTTGCGCGCGGCGGGGGCGGCGCAGGTTGATCTGCATTTGGCGGCACAAGCGGGCAAGACCCATCAGATTTTGATGGAAAATGCGCGCATGGGCCGGACCGAGCAATTTACAGAAGTCCTTTTCGCGTCCGACCAACCCGAAAGCCAGATCGTGCAGGCGCAGATTACCGGATATGCTGGCAATCAACTGACGGCATGAACACGCTTCCGATCCTCTGGACCTTCCGGCGCTGCCCCTACGCAATGCGCGCACGCCTTGCGATACACTCCAGCGGGTGTCAGGTGGCGCTGCGGGAAATCCTGCTGAAGGATAAACCAGCCCCGTTTCTGGCCGCCTCACCCAAGGGCACCGTGCCTGTTGTCCAAGACGGCGACCGCGTGATCGAAGAAAGCCGCGACGTCATGCTGTGGGCGCTGGGCCGCAATGATCCTGAAGGCTGGCTTGATATGCCTGCCGAAGGCCACGCCCTGATCGACCAAAACGATGGTCCGTTCAAACGGGCCTTGGATCACACCAAATACGCCGTGCGTTTTCCAGATCGCAGCGAGGAAGATGAGCGCGCCAAGGCGATGGAATTCCTGAACGCGTTGAACGACCGGCTTGCGCAATCCGCGTTCCTGATGGGCAACAGACGCACATTGGCCGACATGGCGATCCTGCCGTTCGTGCGCCAGTTCGCAAATACAGACCGCACGTGGTTTGATGCGCAGGGGCTTGGGCCTCTGACCGCTTGGCTTGATGATTTTCTGGCGTCAGAGCGGTTTCGCGCGATCATGACGAAATATCCGCCTTGGCAAGAGGGGCAGGATCAGGTCTTGTTTCCCTGACCCAGATAAGGACCAGCGCCATGCAGTTGCTAATCTCTCCCGCATCCCCCTTTGTGCGCAAAGCGCGGGTCTTGATCCGCGAAGCGGGCCTTATGGATACGGTGGAAGAGGTGGTTGTTTCGACCAATGCCTTTAATACAGCCGCAGAAGTGGTTGCCGCTAATCCGATGGGCAAAATCCCCGCGCTGATCCGCGCCGATGGCCCGGCCATCTATGATAGCCGCGTGATTACACGGTTCTTGGATGATCTGGCGGGCGCAAACCTTTATCCGCAAAGCAGCATCTGGGAAATTCTGACGCTAGAGGCCACCGCCGATGCAATCATGGATGCGACTGTTTCCATGGCCTATGAAACACGGCTGCGCCCTGCGGACCAACAATCGCCCGACTGGATCGAAGCACAATGGGCCAAGGCCGCCCGCGGTATCGCCGCGATCAACAGCCGCTGGATGAGCCACCTGACCGGTCCGCTTAACATCGGGCAAATCGCTGTCGCCTGTGCATTATCCTACGTTGATCTGCGACATGATGCGCGCGGCTGGCGCAACGGCAACGAAGCACTGGCGCACTGGCACGCCGCGTTCTGTGCCCGCGACAGCATGGTTGCGACAAAACCCGAGTAACGGCGCTAAAAATCGAAGCTGACACCGAAATTGACGGCATTTGTGAAAATGTCTGTTTCAAGCGTGCCGCCGCTATCAAGGTCAGCGCGGTTGGACGAAAACGTGCCTTTATACTCGCCAAAAACGGACCATTGGTCGTTGATCGGCATGGCAGCACCGGCAACCAGCGTTGCAGCAGGGCCGGTCAGTTGGTAGCCGATTGTTTCGGAACTGCCGTTGACCACCTCGACGTGCGGCACAGCCAAACCGATGCCACCGCCAACATAGGGCGTCACATCACCGATCACCTCATTCCAACGGCGATAGGCGTTGATCGTCAGCGTATTCAGACCGTCTCTAAATTCGAGCACTTCGTATCCGGACGCAGCGATGCCATCGGCGGGATAGACTTTGTTATGCGCGAAATCCAAGCCATAGCCGAATGTCGGTGACCGCCAGCGGGTCGCACGGACACCGTAGTAAATTGGCGCCTCGAAAGAGCGCCCTTCCCAATCCTGAGAGAAGTTTTCCGCGCCGATCAGCGGATCACGAATCGAAATATCGGACGCTGGCGCCGTTTGCGTGCCACCATAGAAGCTCAACTGCACATCCGCTGTCGCGAAGGCAGGTGCAATCATAGCACAAAGGCAAAAAGTGGCGGCACGGTACATAGCAGCTTGTCCGAGATGAGTGGCAACTATCTGGGGTAGAGACCTGCCACAAAGCTGACAACAAAACACTAAGACGCAGAGACGAGTTGCTGGCATCATGTGTCGTAGCTGACACAACTACCCTTGTTTTATAGGAAAATCCCGCCAAACAATTGCCACAATTGGGCAAAATCCAACTTTTGCGCCAAGAAATCGCGGCAACTTGGCCGGAACCGGACACCGCTGATTCTTTGTTCGCACTTAACGAAGTCTTCTTTGTTGGCCCGTAGCAGAACGTTCTTATGGGCCTGCGCCCGATTGTCCGCTGGACCTTGAAAGGTTTGATAGTTAAACAGCCCGCAAATTGACCGATCTTTCTATCGGACTATTTTCTCGTGCGGGCAGAGAGCCCATCAAAAGAATCGGAGATGTATCCCGTGACACATGCAGATGATCATCAGGGCACACGCCGCGACTTCCTCTACTACGCAACCGCCGGTGCGGGTGTTGTGGTCACAGGCGCCGCGGTCTGGCCACTGGTTAACCAGATGAACCCTTCCGCCGACGTTCTTGCGCTGGCCTCGATCCGTGTCGATGTTAGCGCCGTTGACCCCGGCACGCAGTTGACCGTGCTTTGGCAAGGCAAGCCGGTGTTTATCCGGGCCCGGACCGAAGAGGAAATTGCAGCGAGCCGCGCGGTCGCGCTGGACGATCTGGTCGATCAGAACGCCGAAAACGCGAACCTTGGGGACGACGCCCTTGCAACCGACGAAAACCGCGCGTTGTCCGAAGACGGTGTCTGGCTTGTCCAGATGGGTGTCTGCACGCACCTTGGCTGTGTCCCGCTGGGCGAACAGGGTGATTTTGGCGGTTGGTTCTGCCCTTGCCACGGATCGCACTATGACACAGCCGGTCGGATCCGCAGAGGTCCAGCACCGCGCAATCTCGATATCCCTGTCGCGTCCTTCGTGGACGAAACAACAATTCAACTCGGTTAAGGAAAGTAAGCGATGAGCGGAATTCCCCACGACCATTACGAGCCAGGTACAAAAGGCGAAAAGTGGCTGCACACGCGCCTGCCGATTGTTGGCTTGATTTATGACACCTTGATGCTTCCCACACCCAAGAACCTGAACTGGATGTGGATCTGGGGCATCGTTCTTGTTTTCACACTGGTACTGCAGATCATCACAGGTATCGTCCTGGTGATGCATTACGTGCCGCACGTCGATATGGCTTTCCAGTCGGTCGAACATATCATGCGCAACGTCAATGGCGGCCATATGATCCGCTACTTCCACATGAACGGCGCGTCGCTGTTCTTTGTGGCTGTTTACGCGCATATCTTCCGTTCGCTGTACTATGGTTCATACAAATCACCACGCGAGGTGACATGGATCGTCGGCATGCTGATGTATGTTCTGATGATGGGTACGGCCTTTATGGGTTACGTTCTGCCATGGGGCCAGATGTCGTTCCACGGTACAGCCGTTATCACTGGCCTGTTCGGTGCGATCCCGTTCATCGGCGAATCGGTACAGGTTTGGCTGCTGGGTACACCAAACGGGTCAATCGGCCAGCCTGCGCTGAACCGCTTCTTCTCGCTGCACTATCTGCTGCCTTTCATCCTGCTGGGCCTGACAATCGTGCACGTCTGGGCATTCCACACGACTGGCAACAACAACCCAACCGGTGTTGAAGTGCGTCGGACCTCGAAGGAAGATGCAGAGAAAGATACGCTGCCCTTCTGGCCATACTTCGTGATCAAGGACCTGTTTGCGCTGGCGATCATTCTGGCGGTCTTTGTCGCAGTCGTTGGCTTTATGCCAAACTATCTGGGTCACCCCGATAACTACATCCCGGCCAACCCGCTGGTCACCCCATCGCACATCGTGCCTGAATGGTACTTCCTGCCGTTCTACGCCATCCTGCGTGCCTTTGACGGTGAAGTATGGCTGGTCATCGCGGTCAACTGGATCACCTTCGGCATTATCGACGCCAAGTTCTTTGGTGTGATCGCGATGTTCGGTGCGATCGTTGTGATGGCACTGGCCCCTTGGCTGGATACGTCATCGGTCCGGTCCGGTCGCTATCGTCCCATGTTCAAGTGGTGGTTCTGGCTCTTTGCCGTGAACTTTATGCTGCTGATGTGGGTTGGTGCCCGCCCGGCAGAGGGGATCTATCCCTACATCGCTTTGATTGGCGCGACCTACTGGTTTGCTTACTTCCTCGTGATCCTGCCGCTCTTGGGCGTGATCGAGAAGCCAAACACACCACCGGCCACGATCGAAGAAGACTTCAATGCGCACTACGCGCCGAAAGCTGACGGCGCCAAGCCTGTCGCCAGCCCGGCCGAGTGAGAAAGGACCAAGACTGATGTTCCGTAAATTCACACTCACTGCCGTTGCGGCACTGGCGCTGGGGACAGCGCCAGCCACTGCAGCCGAAGTGGAGGTCGAAATCACCGATTTCGCTTTTCCTTTCGAGGGCCCATTCGGCAGCTATGACCAAATGCAGCTTCAGCGTGGCCTTCAGGTCTACACCGAGATCTGCGCTGCCTGTCACGGGCTGGAACTTCTCGCGTTCCGCAACCTGCATGATGAAGGCGGGCCAGCCCTGCCAGAGGATCAGATGCGGGCCTACGCAGAGTTCTACGAGGTCTTTGACGAGACTCTCTTTGACGGCGAAGGTGACTTCCGCACAGCAACGCCGGCTGATCACTTCCCCGGGTCCAGCCTGTCCAACGCACCTGACCTGAGCCTGATGGCAAAGGCCCGCGCTGGTTTCCACGGCCCTTACGGCACCGGTATCAGCCAGTTCGTAAATGGCATGGGTGGCGCCGAATACATCGCATCGCTGCTAAGCGGCTACCACGAAGAGCCAGAGTGCGCGCTGGAAGGCGAGCCGATGGATGGCTACTACAACGCAGCATTCGCTGCTGGTGGCTTCCCTGAAAGCTGCATCGACGAACACGGCCACCACATGGTTCCAGGCAGCTGGATTGCCATGGCACCGCCGCTATACGGCGATGATGTTGACTATGAAGACGGTTCTTCCACCGAACTCGAAGCGGTCGCACAAGATGTTTCAGCATTTCTGATGTGGACAGCCGAACCAAAACTGGTTGCGCGCAAGCAGGCTGGTCTGACCGGCGTTTTGTTCCTGACTGTTCTGTCTGTGCTGCTGTACCTGACAAACAAGCGTCTTTGGGCACCTCACAAGCACAAAGACTAAGTCAAACAACATAACAAACACAAAGGCCCGCCAATAAGGCGGGCCTTTTGCATTCAGTAAGGTGGATCTTGATCCACCTTACCCCAAATAAGCCTTCAGCGCAGCAGGAGGGTTATCAAACAATACCTCGGTCACGACCGGGGCCTGCACCTCGCCGGCATCCACCAACGCCACCATATCCGCAATCCGCCGCGCATCAGCCGGATCATGGGTGACCATAATCACCGTCTTTCCTGCCGCCACCAGCTTGGTCTTTACCAAATCCAGCATTTCATCCTTGAGCGCAGGACCAAGCGCCGAGAAAGGCTCATCCAGCAAGACCACAGGCCTGTCCGCCACAAGCACACGTGCCAGTGCAACACGGCTTTGCTGCCCGCCCGACAAGGCACCCGGCTTGCGATCACCCAAACCCTCTAATCCGACATCAGCCAATGCCGCAGCAACTTGGGCCTGCTCCTTTGCATTCAACCGCAAATCTGGCCGCAGGCCCAAGCCCACATTCTGCGCCGCAGACAAATGCGGAAAAAGGTTGTTGTCCTGAAACAGCATACTGACAGGACGGTCCCCGGGCGGTGTGTCTGTGATTTCGGCATCCGCCCAGATCAACCGACCAGACGCGGGCGCCAAAAACCCCGCAATCCCCGCCAAAAGCGTCGACTTGCCCGCACCCGATGGCCCGATCAACGCGACTGCTTTACCGCGCTCAAAAACAACATCCGCGCGCAACGAAAATGCGCCCTGCCGCAAGACCAGATTTTCACATATCAGCATGACCCCGCCCCCATCGGTCGCAAAGCCAAAACAGCGCAAAGCTCAGCGCAACCAGCAAGAGCGCCGCACTTGCCGCCGTTTCCATCCGATATGCGCCCATCAAGCGATACATTGCCAGCGGCAAGGTTTCTTGTCCCTGTCCCGCAAACAAGGCAATCACCCCCAGATCGCCCATCGACAAAGCCGCAGCCAAGCCAGCCGCAAACCCCAGCGGACGGCGCAGGCGGGGCAATACAACCAACCGCAACCAAGACGAGCCGGTCATGTTCAAGGATAGGGCCAACCGACCGTAGCTTTCGTGAACTTGCGCCACCGCAGGTGCGATGGAGCGCAAGGCAAAAGGCAACGCCAGTGTCGCGTTCACCAGCATCGTCACCGGCAGCGCCACATCTGCAGGGCGGGTAAACGGGAACACCATCAAAAACGCGCCCGTGCCAACAACCAAACCTGACGCCGCCAATGGCATGACCCCAACCACAGACACCATCGCCCCGCCACGTAGAGCCAGCGTGAGGGCCATCGTCACGCAGAGCAGGGCAGAGCCCAGCGCGACAAGAAGAGACCGCACTGCAGCGGCCCAAACCGTGGGGGGCATATCGGAAAATCCGGGCAGACCGCGCAAAACAATCATTGCCAGCGGCAACAGCAGAAACAGCGCCGCCAAAACAATCACGGCATAATCCACCACAGGCCGCGCCAGATCCCAGCGCTGCACGACACGGTCCATACCTGCGCCCATGGGATCATTGCCCGTCACACGCCACGCCAAAACGGCGGCGACCACACACAGGCCAAACTGGATGCAAGCCAGCAACGCCGCCCGCCCCAGATCAAAATCAAAACGCACCGCCTGATAGATCGCCAACTCAACCGTCGTTGCACGCGGCCCGCCACCCATGGTGAGTGCAACAGCAAAACTGGTCAGGCAAATCAAAAAAATCACAAGGAAGGTGCTCGGCACCACAGCGCGCAACATCGGCCATTCCAACAACCGGCCCACAGGTGCGTTCAGCGATGCCGCCAGCCGGAACCGCTCGGCCGGGATCGACAGCCACCCTTGCAAGATAAACCGCACCGCCAAGGGCATGTTGAAAAACACATGCGCAAGGACAACGCCATGCATCCCAAAGATGGACACAGGTTCAAACCCCAGCCAGACCAAGCCATCATTCAAAAGACCGCCACGGCCAAAGATCGCCAAAAGGCCAAGAACCGCCACGATCACAGGCAAGAGAAACGGTGCCCCGAGCAGGGTAATCAGCAATTGCCGCCCGTAAAAACGACGCCGCGCCAAGGCCCGCGCCACCGGAATGGCAAGCAGGACACTCAGAAGCGCAGACAGCAGCGCCTGCACCACGGTAAACCGGATCGCGGCCCAGTCGGCAGGGGCAAGCCCACCCGCCCACTCAGCACGCCAGGCGACAGCGCCCAGCGTACCAAGGGTCAGCACCAGCACCAGCGCCGCAGATGCGACGCCGGGCCAGCGCGGTGTTATTGGGACAAGGCTGTGCGCCATTCGTCCAAGGCCGCATCACGGATGCCCGCTGCCTCTTCTGGCGACAGCAGCAGAGATGTTTCAGGCGTCATCAAAGTCTCAAACCCTTCAGGCAGACCTGCCGCCGGGATCACCGCCGGATACATCCAGTTTGTTGTTGGAATGACGCTTTGGAACGCATCCGACACCATAAAGGCCATGAATTGATCCGCCAACTCCGGCTGATCGGTGGCTGCAACTTTGCCTGCGACCTCGACCTGCATGTAGTGGCCTTCGTCAAAGGCCCACGCGACCTTGCTGTCGTCTTCTTCGGCGATCAGGTGATAAGCGGGCGAGGTGGTGTAGGACAAAACCGCGTCCGCTTCGCCTTCGAGGAACATGCCGTAAGCTTCGGACCAGCCGGGTGTGACGGTCACGATATTATCCGCCAAATCGGCCCAGAGCGACGCAGCTTCATCGCCATAAGCGGCCTTCACCCACATCAATAGGCCCAGACCGGGCGTAGATGAGCGAGGGTCCTGAATAACAATCTGGATGTCACTCTCGGCCAGAGCACGCAAAGATGTCGGCGCATCAGCACCCGCATTCCCGACAAAGGCAAAATAGCCCCAGTCGAACGGCAGAAAATCCGCGTCATCCCATGCCACTGGCAGATCAAGATCAGCCGTCACGCCATGCGGCGCAAAAAGCCCCGTTTCACGTGCCGCTGCAGTCAGGTTCGTATCCAGCCCCAGCACGATATCCGCATCGGTGCGCGGCCCTTCCAGTTGCAAACGCGCAAGCAGGGCGGCACCGTCACCGGCCCCCACAAATTGCAGATCACAGGCACATTCCGCTTCAAACGCTGCCTCAATCGCAGGGCCGGGGCCCCATTCGCTGGTAAAGCTGTCATAGGTCATGACTTGCAGCACCGGGGTCTCGGCCATTGCGCCCGTGGCACAAAGGGCAAGTCCCGCGACAGCTGGCAGATAGGTGGTCTTTTTCATCGTATCCTCCAAATGCGACGGGCGGATTGGGGGATAGCGGTATTGCTAAACCTTCCCTCCGCCGGTCTTAACCGGTTCAGGTTCAACGGGTCCGCTTGCGCATCTCAGCCATGATTGGCCCCCCGAGGTACATCTTAGGTATTGCGGAATAGCCCCAAGGACAAGGGAAACCTCTTGAGCCTGATTGTCACCCCCGCTAGACCCGACAGGCAAAGGGAGATGCCCATGTCGATCAACAGCTTCGGTCATTTGTTTCGCTTCACCACTTGGGGTGAAAGCCATGGGCCTGCCTTGGGCGCCACAGTTGACGGCTGCCCCCCCGGTGTGCCGTTGGAAGCACCGATGATCCAGCAGTGGATGGACAAGCGCCGCCCCGGTCTGAACAAGAACACAACCCAGCGGAATGAACCCGATGCGGTCAAGATTTTGTCGGGCGTCTATGAGGGCAAAACAACCGGTACGCCGATCCAGTTGATGATCGAAAACACCGATCAACGCTCCAAAGACTATGGCGATATCCTCAACACCTTCCGCCCCGGTCATGCGGATATCACCTACCACCAGAAATACGGTCTGCGCGATCCACGCGGCGGCGGGCGGTCATCGGCGCGCGAAACCGCGTCGCGTGTGGCGGCAGGCGGTGTCGCACGCGAGGCGATCAAGGCGATAGCACCGAATGTCCAGATCAAGGGCTATATGACCCAGATGGGGACCAAGCAAATTGACCGCGCCAAGGTGGATTGGGACCAGATCGACCAAAACGATTTCTTCTGCCCCGATGCCGAGGCGGCAGCGGAATGGAACGACTATCTGGCGTGGCTGCGCAAGGACGATCACAACTCGGTCGGCGCGATTATTGAGGTTGTCGCGCGGGGCGTACCCGCAGGTATCGGCGCACCGGTTTATGCCAAGTTAGACACTGATTTGGCGGCCGCGATGATGTCAATCAACGCCGTCAAGGGCGTCGAAATTGGCGAAGGCATGGCGGCGGCGGCTTTGACCGGACGCGATAACGCAGACGAGATTTTCATGGGGCCGAACGGACCGGAATACTCCTCTAACCATGCCGGCGGTATCCTTGGCGGGATCAGCACCGGGCAGGATATTGTCGTGCGCTTCGCGGTGAAACCAACGTCCTCGATCCTGTCACCACGCAAATCCATCCGCATGGACGGCACGCCTACCGAGGTGATCACCAAAGGGCGGCATGACCCTTGTGTCGGCATCCGTGCGGTGCCGGTGGGTGAGGCGATGATGGCCTGCGTGATCCTTGATCACCTGCTGCTGGATCGCGGGCAAACGGGGGGCGTGCGCGGGCAGATCGGCTAGGTCTGTTTCGACAGTTGCACCGCCAAAATCCCGCCCGCGATAATCGCAACGCCCACGACATCCAATACGCCGATCGTCTCGCCCAAGATGATCGCAGCGGTCGCGACCCCTAAAAACGGGTTCAGAAAGTGAAAGGTCGAGGCCTTTACCGCCCCGATCCGCCCCACCAGCAGGAACCAAACCACAGTGGCCAACAACCCCGGCACGATGGTGGTATAGGCAAAGGCCACGCCCAGTTGCCAGTTCCACGTGACATCCCAAACCTCAATCGTCAGCGCAGGGATCCAAAGCATCGCGCTGCCCACAAGCATCTGCAGACCCACGATCATCAACACATTGCCCCCTGACGACGCGCCAACGACAGCCAAAGTGGCAACTGTCAAAGACACCACCCCGATCACGCAAAGCACGATCCCGAAGACATCAACGCCGCCTTGCAACCGCGCACCCATGATAAGCACGACACCAACCACCCCTGCGATCAGGCCCACAATGCCCAAAGGACGCACGGTATTGCCGAACACCAGCCACCCCGACAAAGCCACCAAAAGCGGCATAGTGGACGCAATAATTGCAGCCAGAGACGCTGGGATCGTCTGCATCGCGACGAAATTCAGACCCAGATAAAGCGCGTTCTGGCAAACCCCAAAGATCACCACGCCCCGCCATTGCCGCCGGGTGAGGCGCGCCGACTGGCCCAGCGCCCATGCGATGCCCACACCAATCAGACCCGAGATGAGAAACCGCAGCGCGAGCGCGCTCAGCGGTGGTGCGTATTCCACAATGACACGCGCGGACGTAAAAGCCGACGACCACATGAGGGCAAACGCCAGCCCCATCGCAATTGCTTTGATGTCCATGTGATCCCCTTTGATGGGGAGTTACGCAAAGGGCTTGCCGGAATGCAAGGCAGCAATGCAATCCGATCCAATCTTGACACTGTACCAGAGCTCAGGCCTGCTCACCAAAACCGCGCTAGGAGCCTCCATGACCACCTTCAACGCCGAACTGAAATCCCGTCTGATGCGGTATTGCGCCGTGGACAGCCAATCCGATATGGACAGCCACGCGGCCCCGTCAACCACATGTCAGCATGCCATGCTGGACCTGATGGTCGAAGAGCTGAACGAGATTGGCGCGACCGACATCACCAAAACGCCCTATGGCACTGTCATCGCAACTATCCCTGGCACTGCCCCGGGACCGACCGTCGGATTTCTGGCGCACGTCGATACGGCACCACAGTTCAATGCAACAGGCGTGAAACCGCGCTTGATTGAGGGCTATAATGGTGGCGATATTACCTACCCTGACAACCCGGACCTTGTTTTGTCGCCTGCGACATTTCCCTATCTCGCGCAGAAGGTCGGCGATGACATCGTGACGGCCTCGGGTCTCACTCTGCTTGGAGCCGACGACAAGGCGGGCATCGCCATTATCATGGCAGCGGCAAAGCATCTTCTGGAAAACCCGCAAATCAAAAGACCGACGATCCGTGTGGCATTTACCCCCGATGAAGAGATTGGGCGCGGCGTCGATGCGCAACTGCCCAAAGATCTGAATGTGGACTTTGCCTATACTTTCGACGGCGAAGATCTGGGCGAAATCGTCTATGAAACTTTCTCGGCTGATTTTGCGGTTGTGACGGTCAAAGGCGTGTCCATCCATCCGGGCACCGCCAAAGACAAGCTGGTGAATGCCATTCACCTTGCATCAAAGATTGTCGACACCCTGCCACAGGTAACGCTGACCCCTGAAACGACAGATGGCCATCAGGGGTTTATCCACGCCGTCGACATGAGAGGCAGCGCGGCAGAAATGACCGTGCGCTTTATCCTGCGCGATTTCGAATTGGCGGGGCTGGAAGCAAAGGGTGCGCTGCTGCGTCAGGTCTGCGACACCATCGCCGCCACCGAACCGCGCGCACAGATCGACTGCACCATAACGCCGCAATATCGCAACATGCGCTACTGGCTTGAAAACGACATGACACCGGTCGATCTTGCGCGGGCCGCACTTGCCGATCTGAAGATACCGGAACTGTCCGTCCCGATCCGCGGTGGAACCGATGGATCGCGGCTCACTGAAATGGGTGTGCCTTGTCCGAACCTCTTTACCGGCATGCAGAATATTCATGGCCCGCTGGAATGGGTATCGGTGCAGGACATGGAACAGGCGACTGCCCTCTGCCTGCGGATTGCCGAACGCGCAGCGGACGCATCCTGATCCCTGCAAAAGAAAAAGGCCGCCATCACTGGCGACCTTTTCCAAACTCAACATCTGGCCCATGGGCCTGACGACTTAGCCGTTCACGCTGTCTTTCAGCGCTTTTGCGATTGTCATTTTGACAACCTTGTCGGCTTCTTTCTTGATCTGCTCACCCGTGGCTGGGTTGCGGACCATGCGCTCTGGGCGCTCACGGCAATAGATCTTGCCAACACCTGGAAGTGTCACAGCGCCGCCGCCGGATACTTCTTTGGTGATGATGCCAGTCACGGCATCAAGTGCAGCACCTGCTGCTTTTTTGTCCATGCCTGTTTCGTCGGCTAGTGCAGCAACCAGCTGCGCCTTTGTCATTGGTTTTGTCGCCATTTTACTGGTCTCCCTCATTCGCCCCAGCAGTAGGGCCTATAACCCGCGTATTTAACGGTATGTTGTGGGACACCACAATGATTAGTGTCCTATTACAAGTGAAAAAGAGCAGGTTTTCGCACTTTTTGCCGCTTTAAAGGAAAGCTGTCTCTTCAAAACTGCGCAATTTCCGGCTGTGGATGCGTTCCAGCGGCATTTCGCGCAGCCTTTCCATGGCGCGAATACCAATCATCAGATGCGCCGCGACCTGCGTTTTATAGAATTCCGACGCCATGCCGGGCAGTTTCAGCTCTCCATGCAGGGGCTTATCGCTCACACAAAGCAGCGTGCCATAGGGCACCCGGAACCGGAAACCGTTCGCCGCGATCGTGGCACTTTCCATATCCAGCGCAATCGCGCGCGATTGGGACAGACGCTGCACAGGCCCCGCCTGTTCGCGCAGTTCCCAGTTGCGGTTGTCGATGGTCGCGACGGTCCCCGTGCGCATGATGCGTTTCAGCTCGTACCCTTCCAACTTGGTCACATCGGCAACAGCCGTTTCCAGCGCGATCTGGATTTCCGCCAAGGCAGGGATCGGCACCCAAACCGGCAGGTCATCATCCAGCACGTGATCTTCGCGCAGATACGCATGGGCCAGCACAAAATCACCCAGCCGCTGCGAATTGCGCAAGCCCGCGCAATGCCCGACCATCAACCACGCATGGGGGCGTAGCACGGCGATATGATCCGTCGCAGTTTTCGCATTTGACGGACCCACGCCGATATTGACCAACGTGATCCCGCCACCATTCTTGCGCTTCAGGTGATAGGTCGGCATCTGCGGCAGCTTTGCAGGTGTGGGTACCGGCGCATCGGCATCAGTGATTTCGACATTTCCGGTGCTCACAAAGCTGGTGTAGCCGCTATCAGGATCGGCCAGCATTTGGCGGGCGTAGGACTCGAATTCCTCGACATAGAACTGGTAGTTGGTGAAAAGCACATGGTTCTGGAAATGCTCGGGCGCGGTGGCGGTATAATGCGCCAGACGCGCCAGCGAATAATCAACGCGCTGCGCCGTGAAGGGCGCCAAAGGATGCGCCCCGTCAGGGTACTGAAACCCCGATCCGTTGACGATGCTGTCATGTGTCGTGCTCAGGTCCGGCACATCAAACGCATCGCGCAGATTGAACTCCATCGACCCGTCATGCGGCACCGTCAGCCCCGGATCATTCGCCGCCGCAAAATGCACCGGCATTTCGGTGCTGGATGCGCCGATGATCACAGGCACACCGTGGCTGGCCAGCAAAAGCCCGATTTGTTGTTCCAGATAGGATGCAAACAGATCAGGGCGCGTTACTGTCGTGGCATAAACCCCCGGCTCGGCGACATGGCCGAAAGAGAGCCGCGAATCCATCTTGGCGTGTGTCGTCGTGGTCAGGCGGATTTCAGGGTAAAAGGCCCGCACCCGCGTATCGGGCTGGCCATGCAGCAAAGCTGTTGAAAAATTCTCGGACAGAAACTTTACGGCTGTGTCATAGAGTTCTTGAAGCCTGAGAACCGCTCGCTTGGCGTCTGTAAACGCCTCTGGCGCGGGGACTTCAGGTGTCCGGATTGACACCTCTTGTGCAACGTTCATGCGTTTTCCTCAAATATATCTGTAATTTCAAACTTATCGACATCCACCAGCCCCAGATCAGAGATCCGTAACGAGGGGATGACAACAAGCGCCAGCAGCGAATGCTGCATATAGGCGTTGTTCAATGTGCATCCACAGGCGGCCATGGCGGCAACCATCTGATCGGCTTTGGCGGCCACTTCGGCAGCAGGGCTATCGGACATGAGCCCAGCAATAGGCAGTTCAACAAGTGCGAGTTCCTCACCGTCTTTCCAAACGGTCACACCGCCACCCACCTCGCCCAGACGGTTCGCAGCCGCAGCCATCATCGCCCGATCCGTGCCCACAACAATCATGTGGTGGCTGTCATGCGCCACGGTCGAGGCCATGGCCATTTTGCCCTGATACCCGAACCCCGACACAAAGCCGTTCACGACCTTTCCGGTGCCTTGATGACGTTCGACCAAAGCGATCTGATAGGTATCGCCTTCACCCTCAACCAAACCGTCAACGACAGGCAGCTCCGCCGTCAGCGCCTCGGTCGGTGCCTGGTTTTCGACCACGCCGATGACTTTGGCTTTGACCTTGTTCTTGCCCTCAGGTGCATGAATGGCAAAATCTGCGTCATCCAGCACCTTGCCCATGTGCACGGTCTTGCGCGCATCATCGGGCCAAGCGTAATGCGGACAATCAACGGTGATCTTACCGCCCTTCGCCACGGTCTGACCCCGGGCGATCACCTCTTCAATCGGCAGGGTCACCAGATCAGAGGTCAGGATCATATCGGCGCGTCGTCCGGGCGCGATAGACCCGAGTTCGCGCTCTAGCCCGAAATGGGTGGCCGTGTTGATCGTCGCCATTTGCAGCGCAATCACCGGATCACAGCCACAGGCAATCGCATGACGCACAACGCGGTTCATGTGCCCTTCGTTCACCAGCGTGCCAGAATGGCAATCATCTGTGCACAGAATGAAATTGCGCGGATCAAGGCCCTTTTCGGTGACCGCCGTAATCTGGCTTTCGACATCATACCACGCCGATCCAAGGCGCATCATCGACCGCATCCCGTTACGGACACGCGCAATCGCGTCGGCCTCGGCCGTGCCTTCGTGATCGTCTGCAGCGCCGCCAGCAACATAGGCCGAAAAAGCGATCCCTTTATCAGGGCTCGCATAGTGTCCGCCCACGGTTTTGCCTGCATTCATCGTCGCAGCCATTTCCGCCAACATCTGCGGATCGCCGTTGATCACTCCGGGAAAATTCATCATCTCGCCAAGGCCGATGATGCCGGGCCACGCCATCGCTTCGGCCACATCAGCGGCGGAAATCTCGAACCCTGTTGTCTCAAGCCCCGGTGCAGAGGGCGCACAGGATGGCATCTGGGTGTAGATATTCACGGGCTGCATCAACGCCTCATCATGCATCATCCGCACACCGCGCAGACCCAGCACATTGGCGATCTCGTGCGGATCGGTGAACATGGTCGTCGTGCCATGGGGGATGACGGCGGCGGCAAATTCGGCAGGGGTCAGCATCCCGCTTTCGATATGCATATGGCCGTCACACAGGCCGGGGATCAGATAACGGCCCTCGGCCTCAATCACGCGGGTGTCGGGACCAATACAGTGCGAGGCATCAGGGCCGACATAGGCAAAGCGCCCCTCGGCCACCGCAACCTGCCAGCCATCCAGAATTTCGCGGGTTTGTACATTAACCAGCTTGCCGCCGCGAATGACCAGATCGGCCTTTTCGCGGCCCGCTGCAACGGCCACCAGTCGGGGGGCCACTTCGGCCCATGATTTGAAATGCGTTTCCATCCCCAATGGTTTCACCGTTTTCGGGGACGTTCAAGAGGGATCAGAGGTTCTGCAGCTGAAGCGCCTTTTGGTCAGGATTCAGACGCACCATTGCAAGGTTCAATGCAGCGGCCACAGTGACCCACGCCAAATAAGGTACAAAGGCCAGCCCGGCCCAGAAATCAAGTTGCATATGGGTGATCGTGGCACCCAGAACAGCAATCCAAAGACAGACCATGATCGGCACCGAGCCTTTGAGATTGCGCAATCCAAAGAAAACCGGCGTCCAAAGCGCATTGAACGCTATCTGCATCGCCCAAAATCCCATCGCGTAGGCATTGCCATCCAGCACAGCGACACGGGCACCAGCGAAAGCGATCAACAAATAGATCGAGGTCCACATGACAGGGAATAACCAGTTCGGCGGTGTCCATGACGGCTTGTTCAGGCTTTTGTACCATTCACCCGTAGGAAAGAGAGCGCCGGTCGCCCCTGCGCCAAACGTCGCCGCCAAAAAGATGCAAAATAGCAGAATATCCATCGCAGGTCCCTTTCAAGGTACCTGATACACTTAGGCCATCGGGCGGTCGGTTCCAATGCCTGCTTCGCGCGCTTTCAATTCGGCCAATATATCCAAGACAGAGGAGGCGCGCCGTTGATCGGGATGTGCACGGCTGGCGGCATCGACCAGAAAAGCCACTTCGGGCAAGGGTTTGGCGTAAACCACGGCGGATTTCGGCATGATCAGCGACACACCGGTGCGTGCACCGGCCTGCATCAGCCAGCCCAGTTTTTGCCGCCCATTGGTGCGGGCGCGCATCGAAATACTATCAAACCCCTGCCTGCGCAGTTGTTTGCCGATACCTGCATAAATCAGCCGCGCCGCCCAGATACCCGTGCGCGCCTGCAATGGCAGCACGTCAATCCCCGCCTCAGACCGCAGGTAAAGCCTGTCCGCCTCGGCCAAGAGCCGTTTGACCATGCGCCGCACGTCATCCGTCGGCAGGGTTTCGCGGGTGAAATTCGCAGGATCAATGCCAGCCTCGGCCAACCAATCCAGCGGCAGATAAATCCGCCCCATGCGGGCATCTTCACCCACATCGCGGGCGATATTCGTCAGTTGCATCGCAACGCCAAGATCACAGGCCCGCGCCAGCGCATCGGGATCGCGCACGCGCATCAGCACGCACATCATCGCACCCACGGCGCTGGCCACGCGGGCCGAATAATCGCGCACACCGCTCAGCGTGTCATAGCGATGCTCGGCTGCGTCCCACGCAAGCCCTTCGAGCAGGGCTTCAGGCAGAGCGCGGGGCATTTCGAAATCTTCGATAATCGCGGCAAAAGCGCGATCCTCGGGGGCGTTCTTGGGTTTGCCGGCATAGGCCGCGTCCAACCGCTCTTGCAGGCGAAAGACGGCACCCGCCTGATAATCGCCCTCGTCCACCTCATCATCGGCCAGACGGCAAAAGGCATAGAGCGCCAGTGCAGGATCACGCACCTTGGCTGGCAACAGCTTGCTTGCCGCATGAAAGGACAGCGATCCATGGCGGATCGCCTCGCGGCAATGTTCAAGATCGTCAGGGCGGATCATTCGGCAGCGACCTTTAATTCAGGCACAATCGGCGCGTCTGGGACAAGTTTCGCCAGCACCTCGGCACTGGAAATCACACCTGGCACACCGGCACCGGGGTGGGTGCCAGCGCCGACCAGATAAAGGCCCTTGGCCTCTTCGCTGATGTTATGAGGCCGGAACCACGCGGATTGCAGAATGCGCGGCTCAATCGAAAAGCCCGAGCCGTTGGGTGAAAGATACCTGTCGCGGAAATCCTCGGGCGTCAGAACCATTTCGGTGCTGATATGTTCCGCAAAACCGGGCATCGTCTTTTCAACCTCGGCCTGCACCTTGGCTTTGTAAATCTCGGCCTCTTTTTGCCACGCGACGGGATCGTCAAACCCCAGATGCGGCACAGGTGAAAGCACATAGAAGGTGTCATCGCCCGCAGGGGCAACGCTAGGGTCAGTCTTGGAAGGGCGGTGGATATAAAGGCTCATGTCATCGGACAGTTTGCCGTTGATAAAGATATCCTTCAGCAGCCCCTCATAGCGGGGCGCATTGGTAATCGTATGGTGGCCAACATCCGGCCACATCTTGGCGGTGCCTTTGGTGCCGAAATACCAAACAAAAAGCCCCATCGACCAACGCCGCGATTTCAGCTTTTGATCGGTCCAGCGTTTGCGCGGCGCATTGCGCATCAGGTGCTGGTAGGTGTGGCCTGCATCCGCGTTGCTGATCACAAGATCGGCAGAAATTACCTCGTCATTGGTCAGGCGCACACCTTTGGCAGCGCCGTTTTCAATCAGGATTTCATCAACTTCTGCACCTTGGCGCACCTGTCCGCCTTGTGACCGGATCACGCCCGTCATCGCCTGCGCAATCGCCTGCACGCCGCCCATGGCATAATGCACGCCAAATTCCTTTTCGAGATACGCAACAAGCGCATACATCGACGTCACATGGCGCGGGTCACCGCCGATAAAGAGCGGATGAAACGACAGGGCCATGCGTAAACGCGGGTCTTTCACACGCGCCTTGGCCAACCCAAGGATCGACCGATCCGCACGCAGCATCGCAAATTGCGGCAGCACCTTGATGGTTTCCCAAAGCCGGTGCATCGGCTTGGCAACCATCCCTTCGAAACCCACTTTGTAACAGGCCTCACTGTCCTTCAAAAATCGCTTGTAACCTTTCACGTCACGCGGGCTTAGGCGTGCAACTTCGGCCAGCATCGCGTCGGTGTCTTGGCGCGCGGTAAAGGTTGAGCCATCCTGCCAACGCACCTCGTAGAACGGGTCCATCGGGCGCAGATCGATATCTTTGTGAAAATCCCTGCCGCAAGCCGCCCACAGATTCTCATAGACCTGCGGGACGGTAATAATCGTCGGTCCCAGATCGAATCGGTGTCCATCTTGCGTGACAGACGACCCCCGACCACCCGGCTTATCCAGCCGGTCCAAGACGGTGACGGCATAGCCTTTGGCCCCAAGGCGCATGGCCGCTGCAAGGCCGCCAAGCCCCGCACCGATCACAATTGCTGCGTTTGAATCGCTTTGAATATCTGTAATCATGTGCCAACACTAATAGTGTAAACACAAGTTGACAATTCTTATGTCAACATCTTCCCAAATCTCATGCAATATGTCAGGATTAGTTGACACGACCAGAGGTCTTCGCTGTGACGCAAACCGTTAGTCTATCCTTTTTCCGCTTCAGTGGGCCCTTGGCCCGTGCTTGGGCGTTGACGATGATGGGCGGGGCAAGATTGCCACTGGCGCGTACAGCCGACATCGGGTTCTGGAAACTTTGCGGATCAGGCAGCGGCGAAGGATTTACCCCCGTTCCCAATACCGCCGTCTATGCGATCCTCGCGACTTGGCCCGATGCGGAAACCGCACGGGCACGCACCCAGTCCGGCATTTTCGCGACCTACCAAAAACGCGCGACCGAAGACTGGACCGTGTTTTTGCAAACGCAAACATCACGCGGCGCATGGTCAGGCCAATCGCCCTTCATACCGACGAACACCCAAACCGGCGGCCCTCTGGCCGCGCTGACCCGCGCGACAATCAAACCCAGCATCCTGACCCGGTTTTGGGGGCGTGTGCCGAACATTTCCGAAATGATCGGCAAAGACCCCAACGTCGCCTTCAAGATCGGCATCGGCGAAGTGCCCATGCTGCATCAGGTTACCTTTTCTATCTGGCCATCGGAAAAAGCGATGGCCGGCTTTGCGCGTACCGGACCACACGCCGACGCCATCCGCGCCGTGCGCGATGAGGGTTGGTTCCGCGAAGAACTCTACGCCCGTTTTGCCGTCCACTCGGATCGCGGCACATGGAACGGCACATCCCCTTTAGCCAAACTTGAGGCCGCATAATGCAACCATTCCCCTTTTCAGCCATTGTCGGCCAAGAAGAAATGAAACAGGCGATGATCCTGACCGCGATTGATGCCAGCATCGGCGGGGTCTTGGTCTTTGGTGATCGCGGCACGGGGAAATCCACCGCCGTACGGGCCTTGGCGGCATTGCTACCCCCGATTACAGCGATCAAAGGCTGCCCAATAAATAGCGCCTCGGCCCAAGACGTGCCCGACTGGGCAGGGCTTGACACAAAACAGACCCATGAGATGCCGACACCCGTTGTTGACCTGCCGCTGGGCGCGACCGAGGACCGCGTCACCGGTGCGCTGGATATCGAAAAGGCCCTGACCAAAGGCGAAAAAGCGTTTCAACCCGGTCTGCTGGCCCGCGCCAACCGCGGCTATCTTTATATCGACGAGGTGAACCTGCTTGAGGATCACATCGTTGATTTGCTGCTCGACGTCGCCCAATCGGGCGAAAACGTGGTCGAGCGCGAGGGTCTTTCCATCCGCCACCCTGCCCGCTTTGTTCTGGTAGGGTCCGGCAACCCCGAAGAAGGTGAATTGCGCCCACAACTTCTGGACCGTTTCGGTCTGTCGGTTGAGGTCGCGTCGCCCAAAGACGTGGCCACCCGCGTTGACGTGATCAAGCGGCGCGATGCCTTTGAGAACGACAATGCTGCCTTCATGCTGCGCTGGCAGGCCGAAGATGCCGCGATCCGCGACCGTATCTTGACCGCGCGCGCCGCACTTACGAAACTTAAAACTTCTGACAAAACGCTGATAGATGTGGCTGAACTTTGCCTCGCCCTTGGTTCTGACGGTCTGCGCGGCGAACTGACGTTGCTCAAAGCCGCCCGCGCCTATGCGGCATGGCGTGATGATACCGCGCTGACCCGCGCTCATGTTAAGGCCGTCGCCCCCATGGCGCTGCGTCACCGTCTGCGCCGTGATCCGCTGGACGAAGCAGGCAGCGGCACCCGCGTCGCCCGCACCGTGGAAGAAGTCCTTGGCTAATGAAGTCTGGCACCACGCAACGCGCGCGTTGCAATTGCTTGGGCTTGATCCGGCACTCGGTGGGATATGCATTCGTGCGCGGTCCGGTCCGGTGCGCGCGCGCCTGACGACGATGATCACCTCTGATGCGCGCCGCCTGCATCCCGCAATTTCGGACGAAGCACTCTTTGGCGGGCTTGATCTGTCGGCGACCTTGGCCAGCGGACATATGATCCGCGAAAAGGGGCTTTTGGAAACCCCCGGCACCTTGGTGCTTGCCATGGCCGAACGCGCCACCACCGGATTGGCAGCACGGCTTGCTGTGGCTTTGGACCGTGGACCCGACCACACCCTGATTGCCCTTGATGAAGGCGCCGAACCCGACGAATGCCTGAACCCCAAACTGGCTGAACGCTTGGCCTTTCGCGTCGATCTTTCGGATTGCGCACTACAGGACATCACAGAAACACCGCCCACGACCGCGATAGACCCAGGCCGCGTCATTGTTCCGGCAGATCTGATCGAACAACTGACCCGCATCGCCCATGAACTTGGCATCGACAGCATGCGCGCACCGCTTTTTGCCCTGCGCGCAGCCCGCGCCAATGCGGCCCTTATGGGCCGAACACAGATCACGGCGGAAGATGTGGAAATCGCATGTACGCTCACCTTTGCTCATCGCGCCACGCGGCTGCCCGAACCTGAAACGCAAGACGAAGAGCCCCCAGCGCCGCCACCAGATCAAAGCGAAGACAGCAACGGCCCCGAAGATAGCCTTGATCTTCCAGATGAGCTCTTGCTTGAGGCCGTTCGCGCCATGCTGCCGGATAATCTGCTGGAACAGCTTGCCGCGCAAAAGGCGCGCGCTGGGCGGGGCAATGGCACAGGGGCTGCGCGCAAAGGCAACAGGCGCGGGCGGCCCCTGCCATCGCGGGCAGGGCGCATCAGCGATGGCGCACGGATCGATATTATCGGCACTTTGCGCGCGGCGGCCCCGTGGCAAACGATCCGCCGGAACGCGACGGGGCGCGAGGGTCTGCATATCCGGCCCGACGATATCCGGATCAAGCGGTTTGAAGAAAAATCGGACCGCCTTTTGATCTTTACGGTCGATGCCTCTGGCTCTTCCGCGCTGACCCGACTGGCCGAGGCCAAAGGGGCGGTCGAATTGCTGCTCGCTCAAGCCTATGCGCGGCGCGATCACGTCGCCCTCGTGGCGTTTCGCGGGACCGAAGCCGAGCTGTTGCTGCCGCCCACCCGCTCACTGGTGCAAACCAAGCGGCGTCTGGCCGCCCTACCCGGTGGGGGCGGCACACCACTTGCCGCAGGGATGGTCACCGCATTTGAGCAAGCCGTCCAAGCGACCCGTCGTGGCATGACGCCGACCATCGCCATTCTCACCGATGGCCGCGCAAATATCGCGCTTGATGGCCGCGCTGACCGCAAACAAGCGGCACTCGACGCGCAACAAATTGCCCGCGTGCTGCGGGCACATGGGACCGATGCGATTGTCATTGATACAGGAAACCGGCCGGAACCTGCGCTGCGCAACCTTGCGCAAACGCTGAACGCCGCCTATCTGCCCTTGCCCCGCGCCGACGCCGAACGCCTTTCGAAATCCGTCGCTACCGCGTTGGGCGATTAATGCGCTGGCCCGAAGACGCCAAGGACTGGCCTCTGACAGCATATTCGCGGCGGGTGTTGCACCGTCCGCACCGGTGGCACATTCAGGAACACGGGAAAGGTCCGACGATCCTGCTGATCCATGGGGCTGGTGGCGCAACGCAAAGTTTCCGTGGCCTCTTTCCTATTCTGGCAAAAACCCATCACGTTGTGGCGGTCGATCTGCCCGGACAGGGCTTTACCCAATTGGGCGCGCAACAACGCTGCGGGCTGGATCATATGGCGACGGATCTGTTGTCGCTGGTGCGTAACCAAGGCTGGTCGCCCGATATTGTTGTCGGACACTCGGCCGGGGCGGCGATTGCATTGCGCATGTGGGAATTGGGCATGCAGCCTGGCACGGGGATTGTGGGAATCAACGCCGCCTTGGGGAATTTCAAGGGGGTCGCCGGTTGGCTCTTTCCGATGATGGCCAAGGCCTTGGCTGTCACGCCATTTACCGCAAGCCTTTTTAGCAAAACGACGACACGCAGCAGCGTGCGCAACTTGATTGAAGGTACGGGTTCGACGCTCGATGATCGGGGCATTGATCTTTATTATCGGCTGGCCACCGACAAGGGCCACGTCGATGCAACGCTTTCGATGATGGCGCAATGGTCACTGGACGGGCTGATGGCGCGGCTTGGCAAAATTGACGTGCCGGTCCATCTGATCAGCGGGCTTGCCGATAAGGCAGTGCCGCCCGAAGTCAGCCGTGATGCGGTGAAGCGCCTTCCACAGGCCAAACTGACCGAACTTCCCGGGCTGGGGCACCTTGCACATGAAGAAGATCCCGCAGCGATCGCTGCCTTGATCAGTGCAATGTAAAAGGCCGCCGAGGTTTCCCCCGACGGCCTTTCTTTTCAGAACAACGGTTGCCCGTTGCGAGCTTTATTCTTCAGCGCCAAATGTCGCGAGGTACGCATACAAGTCATATGCCTGTGCTTCTTCGCGAACCTGATAGGCCATCTTGCCGCGTGCACGACGGTTGTCGAGCGTTTCGCGCAGCCAGCCTGTTGGGTCCTGAACGTAGCCAACAAAGGCTTCTTCCGTCCAAGGCGTACCAGCCTCACCAAGCTCGATCAGACCATCGCTGTAACGGAAATCTTCGACCGATCCCATTGTACGACCAGCAACACCGTAAAGGTTTGGGCCAGTGCGTGCGTTGCGACCTGCAAGAACCTCACCAGATGCGTCTGCTACCACGTGGCATGCGACGCACTGACGGTTGAACTGCTCTTCGCCAGCGGCGGCGTCGCCGGTGGTTGCGGCATGGCCGTCAGCAAAAGCGGGTGCGGAAAGGACAGCAAATACTGCTGCAATTGTAAAACGTTTCATGATCGTATTCCTCTTCGATCTAGTTCTGTGACCGTTCGCCCCAGTCACGGCGTAATGTAACGCGCGAAACGGAAGGGTCCACCCCCGGCATACAAAAGAATGCGTGATAGGCGTTATGCGACCGCATGTGCGAGCGCACATTGTCTCCACAAAACCTTTAACGCATTGATAAGATGATCAATATCCGAGTCTGTATGAAGCGGTGATGGCGTGAATCGAAGCCGCTCGGTTCCCTTGGGAACGGTCGGATAGTTGATGGGCTGCACATAAATATCCCATTCGCGCATCAAATAATCGGCGAGCATCCGTGTTTTCACCGGATCACCAATCATCACAGGCACGATGTGACTGTCGTTTGGCATATGGGGAATCCCCTCGCGATCAAGGGCTGCGCGCAAACGGGCCACCTGGCGGCGTTGTTGGGCGCGCTCGATCTCTGATTCTTTCAGGTATGCGATAGAGGTCCGCGCCGCTGCAGCGACCGCAGGCGGCAATGCTGTGGTAAAGATAAAACCAGATGCAAAGCTGCGGATGAAATCACACAAAGCTGCCGATCCGGTAATATAGCCGCCGACAACGCCAAACGCCTTGCCCAGTGTGCCCTCGATCAAGGTAATCCGGTCCGAAAGCCCTTCGCGTTCACTGACACCACCACCGCGCGGGCCATACATGCCAACGGCGTGGACCTCATCAAGGTAGGTCATCGCGCCATATTTCTCGGCGACTTCGACGATCTCTTTGATCGGGGCGATATCACCGTCCATGGAATAGACGCTCTCAAAGGCCACAATCTTGGGCACATCGGCCGGCAAACAGCGCAGCTTCATTTCCAGATCATGCACGTCATTGTGTTTCCAGATCACCTTATTGGCGCGGGAATGGCGGATGCCTTCGATCATGGACGCATGGTTGCCCGCGTCCGACAGGATCACGCAGTCTTTCAACCGGCTGCCCAGTGTGCTGAGCGCCGCCCAGTTGGACACATAGCCGGACGTGAACAGCAACGCGGCTTCTTTGCCGTGCAGATCGGCCAGTTCACGTTCCAACAACAGGTGATCGTGGTTCGTACCCGAGATATTGCGCGTCCCGCCTGCGCCGGTGCCGGTCCGTTCAACCGCTTCGCACATCGCACCAATCACCTTGGGGTGTTGTCCCATCCCCAGATAGTCATTTGAACACCAGACCGTGACGTCACGCACGCCGTCTTCATCGTGGTTGGCGGCACGCGGGAATTTCCCGCATTGGCGCTCAAGCTCGGCAAAGTACCGATAGTTGCCCTCGTCTTTCAGCTGGTTCAGCTGAGCGTTAAATAGTGCATCAAAATCCATCGGTCTTATCTTTCTTCTTTGGACATCGTTTTTTGCGGTGGAAGCATCCAGCGCCAGAGTTTCGCATCAGGCAGCGGGACCACCATCAGCCAGTGTTCAAGCAGGGCAAGCCCCGCCATCGCAGTCAGCAAGGCGTAGCCCGCAACTGTCGCGTCAGACCCAGCGGTCCATAACCGCTCGGCGCAGATAGCCAGCAGGGTGGTCAAAATGGTGATCGCCGCCGGGAAGGCGAGTGTCACCGGACCGCGCCGGAAGTATGATTTCAGGTGGTTCAGGCGCAGCGGCACGAATTCGGTATTGATCCGTGGAACACCATAATAAAGATTCAGTTTCGCCAGAATACGCGCAATGAAGAGCACCAGATATATCGCAAGCGCCATCCGGTTTTCGGCACCATCCGAGGCGATGACAAGACCCCAAAGGCCAACGGTCAGCGCAAGTTCATGGTAAGCTACGGTCGAAAACGCTCGGAAAAACCGGTCCCGTCCCGCAAGGCCCGGCGGACAATCATCGCGCATAGGGCCGGTGATCACGCCTGCCAGAAACGCAAGCTCGATCCAGCCCCAAATCGCCAAGGCACCAGCGAACCCGACATAGACGCCAAAAACGCTGGCATCATGCAAAGACGCCGCCACAGCCCAGATACCGAACGCCAACAAGGGCAGGCCCATAAAGGTGGTCATGCCATGTCTGCCCAGACGGTCCGCCCGGCGCACCGCCACCAAAATCGCGCCGGTGGCAAACCACCAGGCGAAAATAGCAAGCAGCGATGCAATCCAGGGTGACGTCATTAGTAGGCTGGCTCCAGTCGGGGGCTGTCAGGAACAGCATTTTTGTGAACTGGAATTGTCAGCAAGGATACAAAGGCAAAACCCGCCTTGGCCGATCCGATCATGCGCTTGGCCCAACCACCGATACCGCCTTGCTTGCGGCCTTGGGCGATCTGCACGTTGGCATCCTGCATCCGGTTCAGGGTTGGTTCCCAACGCGGGTGGTTGATGTCCAAAGTCATCGGGAACACCTGCGTGGTGATCTCTGATGTGACGCGGAACACCTCTTGGCCGTACCATTTTGGATCAACGCCCAGCGCTTTGTGGAATTCAGGGCGCTGGTGGTCACGTACCCACATGGTGGAAAACACAGCCGTCAGGAAGAACTTGATCCACAACTTGTTCATCCGACCTTCGGTCAGTTGCGGATCTGTTTTCAGCAGCAGGGCAAAGGCCTCACCATGCGAAAACTCGTCATTGCACCATTCACGAAACCATTTGAAAATCGGGTGGAACCGCATTTCTGGGTGCTTTTCCAGATGACGATAGATCGTGATGTAGCGGGCATAGCCGATCTTTTCAGACAGATATGTCGCGTAGTAGATGAACTTGGGGCGGAAGTACGTGTACTTCTTGGCCTGCGTCAGGAACCCAAGGTTCACCGCGATACCAGCTTCGCGCAGGGCGTCGTTGATGAAACCGGCATGGCGGGCCTCATCACGGGCCATCAGTTGGAACAGTTCGGTGATATCCTTGTTGGACCCGCGACGCTTCATTTCTTTATAAAGCACGCAGCCCGAGAATTCAGCGGTACAGCTGGAAATCAGGAAGTCGATGAACTCGGCCTTCAGTTTCGGCTCCATGCCGTCCCAATCCACATGGTCCCAGTCTTCGTTTTTCTTGAAGTGGCCTTTGTTGGGGTCGGCTTTCATCTGGGCGATCAACACGTCCCAATCTTCGCGGACAGAGGACACATCAATCGCGTCCATCTCTTCGAAATCGGTGGTGTAGAAACGCGGCGTCAGCAGCGTGTTGGACATCGCCACTTTTGTCGCTTCTTCATTGGTCAGCGGCGGCAGGGCTTCTTGTGCGGCAATCGCCTCTTCGGCTGTTGCGGCTGTTGATGAGTGCATGTTCATGACATCACCTCTTCGCTAAAGGAAAATTCGCAGAGTTCCATGAACTCAAAATCGCCGGTGGCGCGGGTCCAAAGCTGTTCCAGCTTGCTGGCGCGCGTAATAACGGCGGTGCGCTTTTCTTCGATCAGCTCGCCAAAGGCAGCCATGATTTCCGGTCCCTGCACCTGCACTGTGTCGCCCGGATTAATGACAGCGCCATTATCCAGACGCACATGCGCCGACAGTTCCTCGAACCGGTGCGAGATGGTGACCGTGCAAGGCGCGGTCTCTTTCTCTCTTGTAAATAGTCCCATGTGAGTTCCCTTTCACATTCAGTGCAGGGCGGCTAACCCGCGCACAGTTTCAGTCCAGCAGTCTTGCGAAGGCTGCCACATTATCTTTGCCATAGCCAATCAACTCGACCCGCAGGTCGGTGCTGTCATCAATGATGGCAATATTTCCGTTCTCGCGGCGCACAACAGTCACCGGTGCGGTCAGCGGCGCGTTGTTCACAAAGCGCGCGCGTTCAACGACGCGACCAATGACGCCAAGAAAGCCGCCTTTGTAGTCGGCAGAAGAGGCAAGCAACTCACCCTCAGGCGTTCTGACGTCGTAGACACCATTGCGGTTGCCCTCCATCACAATCTCAAGCGATTGGACGATAGGTGCCTCGACCAGCACACCACGGTTTGGCACGTCAAACCATTGGGCATAGGCCACCAAAGCAAGGGCCGCCGCCATCAAACCAAACATGGCCTGAACCAGAAAACGGGGGACCATGTCCCGGTCGCGGTGGCGCATTTGTTGTTCAAGTTGTGACATATGATCTACTCCGCTGCGACGGCGTTGCCGTCTTGTTGCTGCACGCGTTCGATGCGTGGCTCGGAAATCCGGGTCTCGGCCGCTTCGGCAAAGATCTGGGCGACATTCTGGGCATCAGGGATGCAGCGCAGCGCAGGTTGCGTGCGTGCCATCCGCCAAGGGCGCACATGTGGCCATGACATCAGATAGGAAATGCGGGTTTCGCCAATCAGCTCAAACGCCAATGTGCCGTGGCCGGATGGCTTCAGATCGAGCTTCGCAGTGCCGATCCAAGTATAAGGCAGGTTTAGTGTCATCGTCAGCGCTGCACCAATCCGCATCGCCACACGCTTGTTTGTCAGCGTGTATACGGTGGAACGTGCCTGCACGTAGGCGATCGCATAAAGGATGCCGCAGGCAACCAGACCCGAAATCACAAAGGGCAGACCGTGCATGATGGCGATCCCGAACGGTGCATCCGCCGCCGAAACGCCAACGCGCCAGAAAGCAAGTAACGCAAAATAGGCCGCAACCCAGCGTACGCCCAGCGCTTCGCGCGCCAGAAGCCGTGGATCAGGAGCACCCTGCCACAAGATGTGTTCACCTTCGGGCAACTGCTCGGGCAGGCCCTTGATAGGTTCAAAGTTAAAGTCGTCGTGGCTCATGGTATGTTCCCTTTCGTAGCCAGGGCGGCCCCGGTGGCGAACCGGGAACGCAACGTGTTTTCATCAGACCAGATCAGGAGGCGTACATCGTGCCACCGGCGTAATACGCCATGATCTTGTCTTCCTCGAGCAGGGTGACCTGCTCCATGCTTTTGGTCGTTGGCACGTTGTCCCAGTTGCTTGCGTAGAGCGATTTGACCTTCACGCGGTCCGTACCGATCTTGGCAAGGTTCATTGGGATCAGACGTGTTTTGCCCGTACCTTCTGGGTTCAGATCAACCGTCAGGAAGCGGACCATCTGCTCGGGTACGTCGACCCACATGTCCGTGACACGCCCAACGACTTCACCATCGCCACCGACGACAACCTTGCCGCGCGGATCACGCCCGGCAGAGACCTTAAAGTCCGCCAGCATCGACATTGGCTTGATCTTGACGTGGCCATGCGCGTCCAGTTCAGGGGCGTCGCGGCGCGGCGCCCAAGCAGCAGGACCAACACCATCGACCATCGGATCACCAGTGGGGATCCAGGGCGAACCAGTCGAGGCAGACGTTTGCGCCAATGCCAGATCAGTCCGCATTTTGCTGTCTTCGAATGCGCGTGAAGGCACTGTCAGTTCACCGCGGCCATCGCGCAGTTTGAACGTCTTTTCCTTTGGCAAAGGAAAAAGACTTTCGTTTGCAGGCACGCCATCATCGTCATCACGCAAAGGATAGCCTTCACGCATGTTTTCGGTTTGCAGGTAATAGACGAGCCCCGCAAAGAAGATCCAGAAGAGCCAAATTGCTGCGCTCGCCAGATCAAAGTTTCCAAAGAAGTTAACACCAACCATTTTGTTGTCCTTTCGGTGGTTAGGTCGGGAAATCTGCCAATCCCAGCTTGGCAGACCTCCCGTCGGTTATGGGCCGCAGCCGCACAAGCGGCCCCAGCACAATGAGGGTGAGGAATAGAAGGCCAATTTCGGTGTGATAAACGACCGAATAGCCAGTGGCAGGCGTGGCGAGCGCCTCTCCCAAGGTGCCGTTCCCAGCGGCATGGTTCACGAGGTCACGCACGGTGCCCCCGATAAAGATGGACAGCCCGGCACCGGTGGCTTGTGCAGCCCCCCAGGCGCCAAGGGCCAAACCACGTCCGGCATTGCCAAGCGTGGGCATTGTCATGGCGGCTGTCAGGGTCGAAACACCGAACAGACCACCACCAAAGCCGATCAATCCGGCTCCGATGTAAAACAAAAGTGGTGACCCCACAGGAGCCGAAAAAATCACGGCGCAAAATGCCAGAACGCCGGCAAGTAGCCCGCGTGCGCACATCCGGTAAGGGTCCATGCCGACGGCCAACCAACGGGCGGCAAATCCAAACGCGATCACGGCGCCCGTGGCCCACATAGCGGTCAGCAAAGTCGTGGCGGATACCGAGAGGCCCAATATTTCGCCGCCGTAAGGCTCCAACAATACGTCTTGCATGTTGAAGGCCATGGTTCCGATAAAGACGACCGCCAAGAGACGGCCAGCATCTCCACCTGCGGCCAGATCGTTCCATGCATCGCGGAAAGTCGGGCTTGCCTCTTCGCGCTGCGCCTTTGTCATCGGCTTGACCTTTTCCTGCTTCCACAGGGCGATCAGGTTCAACAGCAATGTGACGACAGCCGTGCCTTGCACGACCTGCACCAGACGCAACGCGGAATAGTCACGCAGCAACGCACCAATGAGAATGGCCGCAACAGCCATCCCTACAAGGTTCATGACATAAAGCAGCGCCACGACCTTGGGACGTGTTTCCTCGGTTGCGCGATCAGCAGCCAGTGCCAGACCCGCCGTTTGTGTCATGTGCATACCAAAGCCGGTCATCAAGAATGCGAGAGCCGCACCGACGTAACCTGCCCAATCGATATCCAGCGTCCGGTCACCCGACAAAACCAAAAGCGCCATGGGCATGATCGCCAATCCGCCGAACTGCCACATCGTGCCCAGCCAAAGGTAGGGAATACGCTTCCAGCCAATGGCGGATTTGTAGTTGTCTGATTTGTGACCAACCAGCGCACGCAGTGGTGCGACCAGAACCGGCAGCGCAATCATTGCAGCGACCAGCATCGCGCCAATGTTCAACTCTACAATCATGACACGGTTCAACGTGCCCAACAGCATGACAGCCGCCATGCCAACCGATACCTGAAACAAGGATAAACGCAGAAGCTGGCTCAGCGGCAGGTCATCACTGACCGCATCGCTGAATGGCAGCAGATTTACCGATATCTTTTTGAGAGAAGACGCCTTGAAGATCATGATTTTGGACCCTCGAATGCCAATGCTGTTGAAATGTAAAAGCCTGATTTGACCCGCTCGATTTCCTTCAAGCGACCCTTCGTACCCGATGAGCGCAATGCATCTGCAACGCCGCTCACGGTTTGCGGCACCATCACAGGGCTGCGATCCTTGCGCGGGAACATTTTGCCGACACGCCACATGGCCATCAGGGCCGGGGTGCGTGGGGCAATGGTAAAGATAAACTTGCCCTCAAGCCGCGGGCTGGCTTTGGCAAGCAGCCCGGCAATGTCGGCCGCGCTGTAGTAAATCATCGAATCCATCGCCAGAATGTAGTCAAACACGCCCGTCGTACTGTCGAGCATATCGCCCGCCACCCAGGTGATATTGCCCGCCAGATTGGCCGGCATCCGCTGTTCCGCGATCCCCACCAAAGCAGGCGAGATATCAACGGCAACCACATCGGCACCGCGCTGGGCCAGCTCAACCGCCATCGTGCCTGTGCCGCAACCCGCATCCAGAACCCGCGCACCGCGCAGGTCTTCGGGCAACTGCGCCAGCATCAAAGCGCGCATCTGATCACGCCCCGCACGCACGGTGGCCCGCACACCAGAGACCGGCGCATCTGATGTCAGCTGCTCCCAGACCTTGGTGGCGGTACGGTCGAAATAGTGTTCGACCCTGTCACGTGTGGTGGCGTAATTGGCCATTAATCAAAACCCAACAATTCAAAGATTTCACGGTCCGGCAGGCATTCAGGCGCCATAGGCAACGTCCCGTTCCAGAGCGTTTCGGCAAGACGCATGTATTCCTTGCGCACCTGCACGACGTCTTCGTCGTCGGGCATTTCAAAGAGGGTCTTCTTCTTCAAACGGCTGCGACGGATCGCATCGAGATCAGGCATATGCGCGAGGCGGTTGAAACCAACGGTCTTGCAATACCGATCCACCTCGTCGGTGTCCTTGCTGCGGTTGGCAACACAGCCCGCCAGACGGACCTTGTAGTTGGACGATTTCGCCTGCACGGCGGCAATAATCCGGTTCATCGCATAGATGCTGTCAAAGTCGTTCGCGGTCACGATCAACGCGCGATCGGCGTGTTGCAGCGGGGCGGCAAAGCCACCGCAAACCACGTCGCCCAGCACGTCAAAGATCACAACATCGGTGTCTTCCAGCAGGTGGTGCTGCTTGAGCAGTTTCACCGTCTGGCCAACAACATAACCACCACAGCCGGTCCCGGCAGGGGGGCCACCGGCCTCGACACATTTCACGCCATTGAAGCCTTCAAAGATGAAATCTTCGGGGCGCAGTTCCTCAGAATGGAAATCAACGTCCTTCAGGATATCAATCACTGTCGGCACAAGGGTACCCGTCAGGGTAAATGTGCTGTCATGCTTGGGATCACAGCCAATCTGCAACACGCGCTTACCATGCATGGAAAACGCAGCCGACAGGTTGGATGAGGTGGTTGATTTACCAATCCCGCCCTTGCCGTAAACTGCAAAAACCTTTGCGCCTTCGATCTTGGCGTCTTCGGGTTGATGTACCTGAACGGAACCTTCGCCGTCCTGGCCGCGTAGGTTTGGTACTTCATCTCTCGGGCTCATATCAGAGTCCTTCCTGTTATATTCATTGTGAAAGGGATCATTCTGCTGCGATCCCTTCCATGCGATCTTCAAGTGCATCCGCTGCGTCTTGCAGCGCTGCGAGCGTGTCTGCATCCGGCGTCCAATACTGACGGTCGGATGCTTCAAGCAGACGGTTTGCCATCCGCATCGAGGCTTGTGGGTTCAGCGCCGCCAAACGGTTGCGCATGGCTTCGTCCAGCACGAAGGTTTCGGACAGGCGCTGATACACCCAAGGTTCGACTTCACCTGTGGTCGCGGACCAGCCCATCGTGTTGGTGACATGCGCCTCGATCTGGCGGACACCTTCGTGGCCATGGTTCAGCAGGGCCTCATAGAATTTCGGGTTCAAACTGCGGCTGCGTGTTTCCAGCGCGACCTGATCCTGCAAGGTGCGCACCTTGGCGGCACCTTTGGTCTGGTCACCGATATAAACAGGGGCGCTTTGACCGCCCTTTGCACGTTTCACCGCGCGGGAAATACCGCCCAGCGTATCGAAATAATGGTCAACCGTGGTGACACCCAGTTCAACAGATTCAAGGTTCTGATAGGCAAGATCGACGTCTTTCAACGCCTTTTGTAGCAACACGGGGTTCTGTGTCGCCTTGCCGTTCACACCATAAGAGAAAGACTTGCGCGCCTCATAGGCATCGGCCAATTCGTCTTCATCACCAAAGGCGGAGCTATCAACCAATTGGTTCACATTGGACCCATAAGCGCCCTCGGCGTTGCTAAAGACGCGCAGCGCAGCGGTTTCCAGATCGCAGTCCATTTCTGCCGCATAAGCAAGGGCATGGGCACGAATGAAATTCTGCTCAAGCGGCTCATCCGCCATGGCGCATTTCAACGCAGCCTCGGCCAGCATCCGCGTTTGCAAAGGCAGCAGATCGCGGAAGATACCCGACAGCGTCATCACCACATCAATCCGCGGACGGCCCAATGTAGCAAGCGGGATCAGATCGGCACCGGAAAGGCGGCCATAATTGTCAAACCGTGGCTTGGCCCCCATCAAGGACAACGCCTGCGCAATCGGTCCACCATCAGATTTGATGTTGTCAGAGCCCCAAAGCACCAAAGCCACGGTCTTGGGTATGCTTTGATGTGTTTCGAGCAAAAGGTCAGCTTGCTTGGCGCCTTCGGCCATCGCAAAAGCGGTTGGCATGCGGAACGGGTCAAAGGCGTGGATATTCCGGCCCGTGGGTACAATCTGCGGTGAGCGGATCAAGTCGCCACCCGGCACAGGCGCGATAAAATGCCCGGACAGGGCGCGCATCAATGCAGGCAGTTCATGATCTTCCTTGAGAAGCTCGGCGGCCCGCTTGGCAGCGTCGCCGTCCGGCATCATCGCAACCATCTCGGCGCGGGCGGTATCGGACAGCGGCTTGCCCACAACATGCAAACCTTCGGTGATCAGCGATCCTTCGGTCTCCAGAAGCTTCAGCCAAAGCTTGTCGATATCGTTTGCGTTCATATCGACCGCATTCGCCTGATCACGGATCAACAACTCTAGGTCCGTGCGCTGATTATCCTCGGCGGGCATTTCACGCCAGCGGGTCAAACTGTCTTTCAGATCAGCCAGACCCCGATACAAGCCAGCGGTCGTCAAAGGCGGAGTCAAATGCGTCACGATGATCGCATTGGACCGGCGCTTGGCCAGTGACGCCTCGGACGGGTTGTTGGCCGCGTACAGATAGATATTCGGCATCTCGCCGATCAGACGATCTGGCCAGTCGCGCGCACCAAGACCTGCTTGTTTACCAGGCATGAATTCCAGCGCGCCGTGCATGCCAAAATGCAAAAGCGCATCGGCGTTGAACGTATTGCGCAGCCACGAATAGAACGTGACGAAAGCATGGGTCGGGGCAAAGCCCTTCTCGAAGAGCAACCGCATCGGATCGCCCTCATAACCAAAGGCAGGCTGGACACCGACAAAGACGTTGCCGAAATGATGACCCAGCACAAACACACCGCGGCCATCGGATTGAATTTTCCCCGGCGCAGGACCCCAAACCGCCTCGATCTCGGCAAGTGGCGGGGTGGTGCGTACGATTGTGTCCGCATCAACATGGGCGGCAACATTGGCTTGTTGGCCGTATTGGGCGCTGTTGCCCAGCAAAATTGCAGCACGCAGATCGTCAACCGTTTCAGGGACATCAACGCGGTAGCCGTCAGATTTCATTTTGTTCAACGTGTTGAACAGGCTTTCAAACACGCTCAGATAAGCGGCGGTGCCAACAGCACCGGCATTCGGTGGAAAACCGAAAAGGACGATCCCGATCTTTTTATCGGCGTTCTGCTTACGGCGCAGGACCGCCAGACGCAGGGTCTTTTCTGCAAGGCTGGTAATGCGTTCTGGGCAGGGTGCCATCGCCTTGCAATCTGATTGCATCTTGCACGCGTGTGAGCAGCCGCTACAGCCGTTTGCACCGTGACGGCCAGCAAAAACAGTGGGGTTCGTTGCGCCATCAATTTCGGGCAATGCCACAAGCATCGTCGTTTCAATAGGCCCAAGGCCCTGCGCATCGCTGGCCCATTGGCCAAGCGTCTGAAATTCCAGCGGTTGGGCGGCGATATACGGCACATCCAGCTTTTTCAGCATCTCGACGGCGGCGTCGCTGTCGTTATAGGCCGGGCCACCGATCAGCGAGAAACCTGTCAGCGATACCATCGCATCCACGCGCCCCTGAAAATATCCCTCGATTGCAGGACGCCCATCCAGACCGCCCGCAAAGGCAGGAATAACGCGCATCCCTTTTTCTTCGAATGCCCGGATCACCGCGTCATAGTGCGCGCAATCAGACGACAGGATATAGGACCGCAACATCAAGATACCGATCGTAGCCACGGCCCCCTGCGGTGCGGGCAGGTCGGCGATATCTGTGCTGATGTGGTGGCCGGGAAGGTCAGGGTGATAAACGCCAACCTCGGGATATTCGATAGGTGCCAATACCTTGACCGGCTTCCAATCCTGGCCTTTGGCGTAGCGCGAAACCAGCATCCGGACCATCTGTTCGATATTGTCGTCAGATCCGCCCAGCCAATATTGCATCGACAAGAACCAGTTACGCAGATCCTGACTTTTGCCGGGGATAAGACGCAGGATTTTGGGCAGACGGCGCAGCGTTTTCATCTGGCTTTCGCCTGATTTGCTGGCTTTCGCGCCCGGACGCAGCCGCTTGAGCAAGGCCATCAGGCCGCTCGTGGGCTTGGACATGTCCAGATCGCCCATCTTGGTCAGTTTTACGATTTCGCTGTCTGCAATCACGTTGATCATCGCGTCGCAATCAGCACGGCGCGCAATCAGATCAGGCAGGATCGCCGAGGTGTGTTCTTCAAGGAACAACAGATTGGTGACGATGATATTGGCATTGGCCACCGATTGCTTGGCATCGTTCAGGGCCGCAGGGTTTTCACCCCATTCCGCCGCCGCATGGATCGAAATCTCAAGCCCGGGGAAATCCGCCGCCAGCTTGTGGCGCATCCGCATTGCTGGACCCGCTGAATGCGAATCAAGCGTCAGGATGACGAACCGGAAGGTATTTATGTCTGCGTTATCGCGCATAATGGGCTTTTGCCTCATAAAGCGTATCAAGCGTGATCTGGCTAAGACCCATTTGCGCCGCATAGTTTTCAGTGTTTCTTCGTGCTTTCCCGCGTACAAAGAATGGGATTTTCTTCAGTTCTTTCTCGGCATCGCCGAGCCAGATAATATTGTCGGCTTGCGGTGCGGGTGCCTCTTCGGCCACCTCTTCGACGGCGACACGCGCTTTGGCTTTGCCGCCATGGTGGCTTGCACCGGCGTCATCGTGGAATTCAAAATCATCGCGGAACATCGTCAGAAGATGCTCTTCCAGACCCATCACCAGCGGATGGATCAGCGTATCAAAGATGACATTCGCACCCTCGAAACCCACTTGTGGGGAATAGCGCGCAGGGAAATCCTGCACGTGGACTGGTGCTGAAATGACCGCGCAAGGGATTCCAAGGCGTTTGCCGATATGGCGCTCCATCTGGGTGCCAAGGATCATTTCAGGGCTGAGCGCCTCAATCGCGGCCTCAACCTCAAGATAATCATCGGTGATGAAGGCTTCGACGCCATATTCTTTGGCAAGCGCACGGATCGGGCGGGCCATTTCGCGGTTGTAACAGCCGATGCCGACCACTTCGAAACCCATCTCGTCGCGGGCGATCCGCGCATGGGCGGCAACATGGGTGCCGTCGCCAAAGATGAACACGCGCTTGCCGGTCAGATAGGTGCTGTCCACAGAACGTGACCACCACGGCATGCGCAGGCGGCTTTCATCAACATTGCCGGAAACACCGGTCATTGCCGCCACTTCTTTGATAAAGTCGCGGGTTGCACCGACACCAATCGGCACGATTTTCGTGAAAGGCTGACCATGGTTCTTTTCGAGGAACCGCGCCGCCGCTTCACCGGTTTCAGGCGACAACAACACATTGAAATGCGCCGCTGGGAGGCGCTTGATATCAGTCGGTGTCGCATTCAAAGGGGCCACGACATTCACGTCGATGCCCATTTCGGACAAAAGCCCGGTCAATTCTTCAACATCATCGCGGGCACGAAAGCCCAAAGCGGTTGGCCCAAGAATATTGCAGGTCACACGGGCCGTGCGTTCCTGCGGTTGCGCCAGATGTTTGACGATCTGATAGAACGTCTCATCCGCACCAAAGTTTTCCTTGCGGCTGTAGCTTGGCAATTCAAGCGGAATGACGGGGATCGTAAGGCCCATTGTTTCGGCCAGACCAGCAGGATCATCCTGGATCAGCTCGGCGGTGCAAGACGCGCCCACGATAATCGCCTCGGGCTGGAACCGGTCAACGGCATCCTGACAGGACGCTTTGAAAAGGGTCGCCGTATCCGCACCCAGATCACGTGCCTGGAATGTCGTATAGCTGACAGGCGGACGATGGTTGCGCCGCTCGATCATCGTGAAAAGCAGATCCGCGTATGTATCGCCCTGCGGGGCGTGCAGCACATAGTGCAAACCCTTCATCGCAGTCGCGACGCGCATCGCACCAACATGGGGCGGGCCTTCGTATGTCCAGACGGTCAGCTTCATTCGGCAGCCTCCAAATTCAGCACTGCCTTGCGCCGTAGCGGACGCGAGAAGAGACCAGCCAGATCGCCGGCCTGTTCGTAGAAATGCACCGGCGTAAAGACCAACTCGATGGCCCATTTGGTCGAAAGCCCCTCCGCCTCAAGCGGATTGGCAAGACCAAGACCACAGACCGTCAGGTCAGGGCGGGCGGCACGGGCGCGGGCCAGTTGTTTGTCCACATCCTGGCCTTCGGAAATCTGCGGGCCTGCTGGCAGCAGATCAAGATCGGGGCCATGCAGTGCATCGTGGATATAGGGGCTGCCAACTTCGATCGCGGTCATGCCGCATTCGCGGGTCAGGAACCGTGCGAGCGGGATTTCAAGCTGGCTATCGGGGAAGAAGAACACCGATTTGCCGCGCAGTGCTTCGGCTGCTTGCGCAATCGCTTTGCGCGCACGGGCGCGGGGGGCGGCGGTCACGGCTTCAAAGGTTTCAGCGCTCACACCAAATTCCGTGGCAATCGTGCGCAACCAAGCGGTCGTGCCTTCATCACCAAAGGGGAAGGGCGCTGACAGATGGCGTGCACCGCGACGTTCAAGTGCGGCATGGGTATCGCCAAGGAACGGCTGGGTCAGCGCAAACACGGTGTTTTCGCCGACCGCAGTCGTGTCATCAATCCGGCGCGCTGGGAGCAGGCGGATCGGGCCGATACCCATATCAGTAAGAAGTGACACCATCTGATCTTCGACAACATCAGGCAGCGCACCGACAACAAGCAGCTCGCGTTCTTTGGTGTCTTTCAGGACCGGCACCATGGAAGCAAGGCAGGCGTCTTCGCCTTCGGTAAAGGTCGTCTCGATGCCAGAGCCCGAATAATTCAGAACACGGACATGCGGGGCGTGTACCTGGCTGAGACGTTCTGCCGCACGGGCAAGATCGATTTTGATCACTTCAGAGGGGCAAGACCCCACCAAAAACAGCTGACGGATGTCAGGACGGCGCGCCAAAAGGCGGGCAACTTCGCGATCTAGCTCTTTGTGCGCGTCGGCCATACCGGCCAAATCCTGCTCTTCGAGAATCGCTGTGCCGAATCGTGGTTCGGCAAAAATCATCACGCCAGCCGCAGATTGCAGCAGGTGTGCGCAGGTCCGTGACCCGACAACAAGGAAGAATGCATCCTGCATTTTGCGGTGCAACCAGATGATCCCGGTCAGGCCGCAAAACACCTCGCGTTGGCCACGTTCTTTGAGAACGGGTGCAGTGCGGCAACCGCCGTTGGTGGGGGGCATTGGTACGTTCATGTCCGTGCCTCCGCATCCAACCGCGCAAGGCGCAGTTTCCACACGAATTGGGCGGCGTTTATGACGTAGGCGGTATAGGCCGCCAGCGCCAGATACATCAGGCCGTTTGGCGATAGAGCACCAGAGTAGAGGGCGAAAATATAGAGCAAATGCAATGCGATAACCGCAAAGCTGAACACATCTTCCCAAAAGAAAGCAGGTGCGAACAGGTACTGGCCGAAGACCACTTTTTCCCAGATCGCGCCGGTCACCATGATCAACAGCAAAACACCGGTTTTGATCACGATTGAAAGGGTCGCGGCATCATAGCCCGCCCCTGTGATCAGGTAGCGCACAACAAGCGCGAGTGAGGCGAGAAAAACGAGAAACTGAAGGGGAGCTAAGATGCCCTGAACAAGGGTCCATTTGGTGGCGTCGCGACGCGCCCTTTCAGCATCTGAATACAGCCGCTTGCCAAGCGTGTGCACACCTACTGTGTTTGTGTCGGCAATGGCCATGTAAAGTCTCCCTGACGTCGTATTGTGTCTAGGATAGGTGTCATTTGCCCCATGTGTCAACTTTAACTTACACATTGATCTCGAATTGCAGCGGTAGCCACCTCTACGTCGATTCTACCCCTAAACACCAATTTTATATGGCTATTTTTGAATATGATGCCAGAGAGCATATCCTATATGTCAATTTTCTTTGACATTCTGATGGTCAGACCTGACAATGACGCCATTGCTGCATAGAACGCTTGCGCGCATTGCTTCAGCTAAAGGACAAGCGAATGGCCGAATATCTCAAGTTGGGCGTCAAGAAAGAACCGGTCGTGTCACAGGCATCACTGGGTTCTGTTGGGCGTCGTGTTGCGGTAGCGGTCGTCGAAGATATTTCTCGAAATCTTGATCCAAGCCTCTTTACGGCCCTGAAAGATGCGGCGTTGAGCACAAACCCCGACGCAGGCAAGCGGGCGGTCAAAGCCGCTCTTGCCGATGGCACCCGTCCTGAAGACATAGCAGACTTCTACATTCCTGCGTTGGCGCGCGACATGGGTGACCTTTGGTGCGTTGATCAACTCAGCTTTGCCGGGGTCACTATTGGCGTGTCGCGCTTGCAAGCGATGTTGCGTGCCTTGGGCCCAAACTGGGCGAGCGACAACGCCACGACAAATGAAAACGCCTCAATTCTGCTGATCGTCCCGCAAGAGGTGTATCACACGCTTGGTGCGATCGTCCTCAGCAGCCAGCTACGCCGCAAGGGTTTCTCTGTAAAACTGATCTTGGGCGGCAAGCCGGAAGATATTGCAGATCGGCTATCACGCACCAGGTTCGACGCCGTCTTTATATCTTCTTCCGTTGGCGACACTCTTGAATCATTACGCCATATCATTGATGTTATTAAAACTTCGTCTGAGGAACCTTGTCCTATTGTGGTCGGTGGGTCCATTCTTGACGCTGTAGAAATGGATGATGCAACGGCGCTTACAGGGGCGGACTATGCCACAAAACTACCAGATGAGGCCCTAAGACTTTGCGGCCTACAACAAATCAAACACAACAAAATACATGCCAAGGACGGGACCTAGACCATGCAGAAGGTCCTTACACACAGGCGCCAAAAATGACCTCCCGCGGTACAAAGTATTGGAACAGTGGTGCAATCCCGTTGATTGCCCCCGAAATCCTTGGCGATATCATCGCAGAGGTTGCTGATGTTGGCGTGGTGATCTCTGAGACCGGCATCATCCTTTCTGTTCTTGTGAATCCTGCCAATGATGCATTCCGGAAGTTGGAGCATTGGGAAAACAAAGATATCCGCACAACCCTCACAATCGAGAGCGTCTCGAAATTCGAGAGCCGGTTGGCCGAGTTTCTTGACCGTAAGCCAAGGGTCCGGCCCGTTGAGCTGAACCACACCGATGGGGTCATCGGTTCCGAATCCCCCGTAAAATACAGCTTCCACCGCATTGGGCCGGATGGTGCGATCCTTCTTTTGGGCCACGATCTGCGCCCCATCGCGGAAATGCAGCAGCAACTGGTCGAAGCCCAGCTTTCGCTAGAGCGCGATTATGAGACCCAACGCGAATACGACACCCGTTTTCGCGTTCTGATGGAAAGCACCTCGGAAGCGATCGTTTTTGTTTCTGTTGCCACCGGCGAAATCACCGAAGCGAACACTGCAGCGGTCACATTGATTGACCGCCCGATTGAGAGCCTTATCGGCAATCAGCTTTCAGGTTGCTTTGAGGGGCGTAAACGCGGGGATATGGTCGATGCACTTGCGTCACAGGCCATTTCGGGCGTGAAAAAGACCGTCATGGCAGACCTGCGTGGAAACGGTTTGTCGGTGCAGCTTTTCCCAACGCTCTTTCGGGCAGCCGGTGAACGCATCTTGCTATGTCGGCTTGTGCCAGAGGGTCAAGCCGGCACGCTCGCTGACGATCTGAACCACAGTCTGCATGCCCTTTACGCAGACGGACCAGAAGCCATCGTCTTTACCGCAGAAAATGGGGATTTGCTGTCCGCCAATGATGCCTTCCTCGATCTTGTTGATGTCGCCCATGACATTAACGTGCGTGGACGTAGTTTTGCCGACTATCTGCAACGGGGCAGTGTTGATTTCAAAGTCATGGCCGAAAACGCCCAGCGCGCAGGCCGGATGCGCAACTACGCAACAAAGCTTGCTGGTGAATATGGCAGCCCACGCGCAACCGATATCTCCGTCACACGGATCATGGCCGGTCAGCAGACGGTCTTTGCCTTCGTCCTGCGCGATGCAAGCCGCAGCGACAAAGGACAAACACTCCCGCACCCCAGCAGCGACGAAAGCATGCGCTCGGTTGCTGAACTTGTTGGGAGTGCAACTTTGAAAGACATTGTGTCGGAAACCACCAATGTCGTTGAAAAGATGTGTATCGAAACGGCGGTTGAGCTGACGATGAACAACCGCGTTGCCGCCGCCGAAATGCTCGGCCTGTCGCGGCAGTCGCTTTACGTCAAACTGCGCAAATTCGGCCTTCTCAGCCGCGACGGCGAAGCCGACGACTAGCGCGGGCTACGCTTGGCCAGGATGCGTTGCAGCGTGCGCCGGTGCATCGACAGCCGACGCGCAGTCTCAGACACGTTGCGGTCACAAAGCTCATACACCCGCTGAATATGCTCCCACCGCACACGATCTGCGCTCATCGGGTTTTCTGGCGGCGGCGGAAGCTCGTCCTGCAACGCAAGCAATGCGTTTGTCACATCAGTGGCATCCGCAGGTTTTGACAGATAATCCGTCGCACCGATTTTGACCGCAGCAACCGCTGTCGCAATCGCGCCATACCCTGTCAGAACCACAATCCGCGCATCGGGACGACGGGCGCGCAGCGTCTCTACCACGTCAAGACCGTTGCCATCTTCCAAGCGCAGATCAACAACGGCATAGGCCGGAGGACGCGCTGTTGAAATTGCTTTACCAGCCGCAACAGATCCCGCCATCTCAACGTCAAAGCCGCGCTTTTCCATTGCTTTGGCAAGCCGACGCAAGAACGCTTCGTCATCATCCACCAGCAGAAGGCTTTTATCTTCACCCAAATCCAAGGCCACGGTGTTCATTCGCTTCCCTATGCATGTTACTCGCTTGGAGATAGGCTGGTTCAGGCCATCGTCAAATCGCCACTCATGATCCTGTGATGTAATTGTGCAAACGGGTGCACAGGCAATTCAGGGACATGGACCCCGCGCACATTGAACCTGCGCTCATTCGGCTTATCCTTAGAACGAAATTGCATTTGGATCGCAGATTATGTCGTTCACAGAAAATTTGCTGATCAGAGGACAAGAGCGCACCGACTGGGTGCGCCTGAGGACCCTTGTTACCCTGCGCTGGTTTGCAATTGTGGGACAGGCCATCGCAATTTTTGTTGCCGTCCGCATCTATAATATTGAAATTGCCGTCGGACAGGCGGCACTTGTCGTCATTGCGGCGGTGATTGCGAACTTCGTTTCGTTGTTCACCTATCCCTCAAACAAGCGCCTCTCCGATTTTGAAGCGACGCTTTGGCTCGTCTTCGATCTGGTCCAGCTCAGCCTGTTGCTCTACCTGACGGGCGGATTGAACAACCCTTTCGCCATGCTCATGCTGGCACCGGTGACAATTTCCGCCACCGTTCTTCATCTGCGCAGTACCATCTTTCTGGGGCTGGCGGCGATCACGATGATTACAGTCGTCAGCCGGTACAACCTGCCATTGATCACATCAGAAGGCGTCGTTTTGGTGCTGCCGGTCCTTTTTCAGTTTGGATTCTGGGTCGCGCTCCTGATCAGCTTGGTCTTTCTAGCGTTTTACGCACGTCAGGTGACATCCGAAATGAACGCGATGAACGAAGCGCTGCTTGCAACACAGCTGGCGCTGTCCCGCGAACAAAAACTGACGGACCTTGGCGGTGTTGTCGCGGCTGCCGCACATGAACTGGGGACACCGCTGGCAACAATCAAACTGGTCAGCAGTGAGTTGAAGGAAGAATTGGCGGACCGGCCTGATTTGTTGGACGATGCAGAGCTGATCAGCTCTCAGGCAGACCGGTGCCGCGATATTTTGCGGTCAATGGGGCGCGTCGGAAAAGATGATTTGCATCTGCGCAACGCCCCCATTGAAATCGTCGTAAGAGAAGCCGCCGAACCGCACCGCAACCGTGGAAAAGACGTTGATTTCAACCTGACCCCCCTCGACGGAGGGAGCCTCACACAGCCTAATATCCAAAGGCGGCCTGAAATCATTCACGGCTTGCGCAACCTGATCCAGAACGCTGTCGATTTTTCAGAATCGCGTGTCACCATTGATGTCACGTGGTCCGACACGCTGATCAATATCAAGATCTCGGACGACGGAAAGGGTTTCCCTCAGTCGATCATTGGCCGCATCGGCGACCCCTACGTGCGGCGGCGGCGTTTCTCCGAAGACGGTGCACGCAGGCCGGGGTATGAGGGGATGGGACTAGGGCTCTTTATCGCAAAGACGTTGCTGGAACGGTCGGGTGCGACGCTGTCATTTTCCAACAGTCGCCGCCCAGGTCATGCAAGCTGGACAGGTCACCCGACAGGCGGCGCTGTGGTTGAGGTCAGCTGGCCCAGCGATGCGCTACTTTTACGCGGACAAGCCAACGACGCGCCCTTGGGCAAAAACCAACCAATCCCCAGCTGGCCATGACATTGTTTCCAGAATTAACACGGCATTAACTTTCCTGACCGATTATTTGATCGAGTGGAGACAGGAACGGATGCACAATGTCGATAAACATGGCCGAATTTGGCGCCGTCTTGGTCGCGGCTATCCTTGGCGCCGTGGCGATCATGTCTCTCTTGCAGTCAAGCAGGGCAGGTAGCACGGCGAAATCCGCAAACACCCCACCCAACCCTGATGAGGGGGCCATTTTTCTTTTTCGCGGCGATGACCTCGTTGATGCGACAACACAGGCTTGGGCGCTCATCAACAATAGCCCCCAGAACCTCACCGATATGGATGCCATGCTCTCCGCGCTGGCGATTGAGTTTCCAACACTCCGTGAACGGCTCTCGGACGCGAGTGATGTACAATTCCAGATCCGCAGCCAAAGCGATCCAACGGTTTTTGTGAATATCCAGCGCATCAACCAACAACTGCGTGTTTCCCTGCAAGGTGACGAAACCCCCGCGTATCAGCAAGCCGCCAACCGGCTCCGCCATGCGGCCCGCGACAAGCAAGCGGCGTTAATGCAAAGCATCGCGGCCAACTCGCCGCAGCTGATCTGGCAGGAGGACGACAATGGCCATTTGCTTTGGGCGAATGACGCCTATGCAAAGCTTTTGAAGACCCATGAAAAGATGGCTCTTTTTCAAAAGGAAAAAGGCGCTGTTGAAACCCAAGATCGCAGAGTTTCTGTCAAACTCGCAGGAGACAGAAGAGAGCGGTGGTTCGATATTTCCACCGTAAAACACGGTGAGGGCTATTTGCACTTTGCCAATGACGCGACTGATGTCGTGCGGGCAGATACAGCCAGAACAGAATTCGTCAAAACCCTTGGCAAAACCTTTGCTGAACTGTCCATCGGCATTGCCATCTTTGACAGAAACCGGCAGCTGACCATGTTCAATCCGGCGCTGCTGGACATGACCAACCTTCCGGTCGACTTTCTCAGCGCCAGCCCAACGATTGATACGGTGCTCGACCGGTTACGCGAAATGCGCATGATGCCAGAACCCAAAAACTATGTGTCATGGCGCGAACAATTCACTGCCGTTGAAACAGCGGCAAAGGACGGCACTTATAGTAAAAACTGGTCGCTGCCCGAAGGGCAGACGTACCGCGTGACTGGACGGCCTTATCCCGATGGCGCTTTTGCGCTGGTGTTCGAAGACATCAGCGCCGAAGTTTCGCTCACGCGGCGGTTCCGGCTGGATATCGAAACAGGGCAGGCCGTTCTTGATACGTTGACCGATGCGATCGCTGTGTTTTCCTCTGCGGGCACATTGGTGATGTCCAATCAGGCCTATTCCGATCTCTGGTCCAACAACCCGGACCATGTTCTGGAACACCGTGTTCTCCAATCCGAAATGCGCATTTGGAAAAACCAGTGTATTCCATCGCCCATTTGGAGCAATTTGCGCGATTTCATCCAACAACTGGGCGCGCGCCAGCCTTGGGACGATGATGTTCTGTTGGATGACGGCCGACAATTGCACTGCCACGCGCACCCCATCGCTGGCGGCATGACAATGCTGCGGTTTTCGGTGGCCCGTCCAAAAAGGCCCGAGTTATCAAAGCTGATGGTCGCCGATCCCGCGATACAATTGATGAAGCGCTGATTTCTGCTTGCAGGCACCGCGCAACCTCATAATGTCGGGGCATGGCCCGCACCCTGTTTGAGTTTCCCCTCGCCGACGAAGGCGCAACCGGCGCTTTGGCCTCGCAAATTGCAGCACGGCTTGGGCCTGGCGATACGCTCTTGCTTGAAGGCGAAATTGGTGCCGGAAAATCCGCCTTTGCGCGCGCCCTGATCCGCGCCCGTCTTGGCCGGATGGAGGATGTACCATCGCCAACCTTCACCCTTGTCCAGACATATGAAGACGCCGCCAGCGATATCTGGCACTGCGATCTTTACCGCCTGACCCACCCAGATGAGGCGTTGGAATTGGGATTGGACGAGGCGTTCGAGACCGCCATCTGCCTGATTGAATGGCCGGATAGATTGGGCGACGCGACCCCGACATCGGCCCTTACCCTGTCCTTTGTTGCACAAACAGACGCACATCACGTCACAATAAGCGGACCAGACCCATGGTCTGAACGCTTGCGGGGCTTGGATGTCTGATCGCACGTCCCTGATTGATGGTTTTCTGGCAGGTAGCGCTTGGCAGGACTGGACACGCACGCCCTTGGCCGGTGATGCCTCGGCCAGACGCTATCATCGGCTTACTGCGGGCGGGCATTCAGTGATCCTGATGGACGCGCCGCCTGAGAACGGCGAAGACACCGTGCCTTTCATGCGAATCGCGATGCTGTTGCGCGATGCTGGCTTTGCCGCCCCCGACATTCTGCTGCACGACACCAAGAACGGCCTCCTGTTGCTCAGCGACCTTGGCACAACGGACTATGCCCAATGGCTGCGCCAACACCCATCTGACGAAACCACGCTTTATCAATCCGCCGCCACTGTGCTGTTGAAGCTGGAAGAGGTAACACCACCGCCGCACCTTAAACACATGACACCTTCAGTTGGGGCAGAGATGGTCGAGATCGTCGGTACGCATTACAGCCACGCGCCCGTCAAAGACCTTTGCACCCAAGTCCAAAAAGCGCTTGAAGAGTTCGCGCCGGAACCGACGGTTTTGGCCCTGCGGGATTATCACGCTGAAAATCTGATTTGGCGGACAGACAAAACAGGGATAGATCAGGTTGGTCTGCTGGATTTCCAAGATGCCTTTGTTGCACCGCCCGGCTATGATCTGGCGTCGCTTTTGCGTGACGCGCGACGCGATGTAAGCCCTGCCGTCGTTAACGAAACGATCACCTATTTCAGCACACGCACCAAAGCAAAGGGGCCGTTCCGCACCTCGCTTGCCTGCCTTGGGGTGCAACGCAACCTGCGTATTCTGGGGGTTTTCGCCCGGCTTGTGTCTGAGTTCGGCAAACCACGCTACAGCGCATTCATGCCCCGCGTTTGGGCACACATCATGGAAGACCTACAAGATCCCGCACTGGTGACGCTGCGACAAGCGGTCATGGATTTGGTACCTGAACCCACCCAACTTGCGGGGCAGGATTCATGACACTGCCCATCCTCTTTTTTGCCGCAGGGCTTGGCACGCGCATGGGCGCGCTGACCAAGGACCGGCCAAAACCTCTGATAAACGTCGCAGGCAAAGCGCTGATCGACCACGCGTTGGATATCGCAGATGATGCCGGGGTCGGCCAGAAAGTCGTGAACCTGCACTACCATGGCGATATGATCCGACAGCATCTGAAGGGCCGGAACATCGCCTTTTCCGATGAAAGCGGGATGCTTTTAGAAACAGGCGGAGGACTCCGGCAGGCGCTGCCCTTGTTGCAGGGCAATCCGGTCCTGACGATGAACACCGATGCGGTCTGGCACGGGCCAAACCCGATCCGGCATATCCTGAACGCTTGGCATCCGGACATGGAGGCGCTGTTGCTGGTGGTCGAAAAGCAAAATGTCGTTGGCCATCTGGGTAAAGGTGATTTTGAACTGGACCCGGACGGGCGCCTGCATCGCGCGCCCGGGTCCATCTACACCGGACTTCAGATCATGCGCACCGATGTGCTGAATGAGATCACCGAAACCGCCTTTTCCATGAACATGGCTTGGGACAAAATCGCCGCGCGCGGCGGGCTTTTCGGTACCTGCTACGATGGCAAATGGTGCGATGTCGGCCAGCCCGAAAGCATCCCTTTGGCCGAGGAAATGCTCCATGTTTGAAGCCAGCAAAAACCCCCATATCTTTGCCAGCCCCCCCGGTGTGGATTTCGCAGACGGGTTAGTCGCGGGGCTGTTGGCGCGCACAGCAGACATGGCGCCCAGCGATCTGGCAAAGGTCGAAATATACGTGAATACAACACGGATGCAGCGCCGGATCAGAGCGGTCTTTGACGCAGGGCCCGCACGGTTGTTGCCGCGCATCAGACTTATCACCGATCTCGCAAACGACCCCGTATCGCTCGCGTTGCCGCCGGCTGTGTCGCCTTTGCATCGCCGGCTGGAACTTTCCCAGTTCGTCGCCAAACTGCTCGAACAACAGCCCGATCTTGCACCGCGCGCGGCGCTTTATGATCTGTCTGACAGCCTTGCGAAACTTATGGACGAAATGCAGGGCGAAGGGGTTAGCCCCGAAACGATCGCCCAGCTGGACGTGGGCGATCAATCTGGCCATTGGGAACGCGCGCTGGAATTTCTGAAAATCATCACCCCGTTCTTTGACCAGCAAAACGAACCGCCTGACAAAGAGGCGCGGCAGCGCATGGTGATCGAGGCCCTCGCGCAGCGCTGGAAAGACACCCCACCCAACCACCCGATCATCATCGCAGGCTCGACCGGATCGCGCGGGGCCACAGCGCTGTTCATGCAAGCGGTGACAGCATTGCCGCAAGGCGCGATCATCCTGCCTGGGTTCGATTTTGATCTGCCCCCCCACGTCTGGGACGCGATGGATGATGACATGACCGCCGAGGATCATCCGCAATACCGCTTCCGGCGCTTGATGAATTTGATCGGCTTCACACGGGATGACGTCAAAACATGGTCCCACCAGGATCCGGTTCACCCCCAGCGCAACGCACTGGTTTCCCTGTCACTGCGCCCAGCGCCAGTGACAGATCAATGGCTGGCCGAGGGGCCGGACCTTGGCGATCTGCACAAAGCAACCGAAGGCCTGACGCTGGTCGAGGCCGCGTCCCCCCGCGCCGAGGCCGAAACCATCGCCCTTCGTCTGCGCCAAGCTGCCGAAGACGGCATCACCGCCGCCCTGATTTCCCCTGACCGTATGCTGACCCGTCAGGTCACAGCGGCCTTGGACCGCTGGAACATCAAACCCGATGACAGCGCGGGCATCCCCCTTGCACTGTCCCCGCCGGGGCGGTTTCTGCGCCATGTTGCAGACCTGTTCGGCAAACCGCTGACCGGCGAGGCGTTGCTGAGCCTGCTCAAACATCCGCTGTGCCATTCCGAGCGGGACGATCGGGGCGACCACCTGCGCCACACCCGCGATCTGGAACTGCACCTGCGCCGCTATGGGCCACCATTCCCCACCGCCGCCGATCTTCAGACTTGGGCCAAGGATGGCTCGGGGCGAGAGGCATGGGGTGCGTGGCTTGCCGATCTGGTCACCGGTCTGGAAACAACGGGCGCAAAACCGCTGGAAGATCATCTGCAGGCGCATCTGACACTTGCAGACCAACTTGCCGCCGGACCGGACACCACCGGCGCGGGCGGTCTCTGGCTGGAAGCCGCCGGACGCGAGGCCCGCAAGATTTGCGATAACCTGACACAGGCCGCAAGTGCAGGCGGCACGATGACCGCCCGCGATTACACCGCCCTTTTCGGGGCCGTCATCGCCGAAGGCGTGGTGCGCGACAGGGACGCGGGCCACCCCAATATCCTGATCTGGGGCACGCTCGAAGCACGGGTGCAAGGCGTTGATCTGACCATCCTTGGCGGCATGAACGATGGCGTTTGGCCAGAGGCGCCGCCGCCCGACCCATGGCTGAACCGCGTGATGCGCGCCAAAGCGGGGCTGCTGCTGCCCGAACGGCGCATCGGGTTGTCCGCGCATGATTACCAACAGGCCATCGCGGGGCGCGAGGTCTGGATCACGCGGGCAAAACGGTCGGCAGACGCCGAAACCGTACCGTCCCGCTGGGTGAACCGGTTGACCAACCTGCTCAAGGGGTTGCCAGCGCAAGGCGGGGAAGACGCCCTCAAAGCCATGAAACAAGAAGGCGACCGTTGGTGCGCGATGGCCGAAACCCTGTCCGCGCCAACGGATAGCACCGCTTCAGAACCGCGTCCCTCACCCTGTCCGCCCATCGCAGCACGACCCAAGAAATTCTCGGTCACGGAAATCAAAACCCTGATCCGCGATCCCTTTGCGATCTATGCGCGCAAAACGCTGCGGTTGAACGCGTTGGACCCGCTGGTGCCCACCGCCGACGCCCCCTTACGCGGGACGCTGATCCATAAAATCCTGGAACTCTTTATCAAAGCAGGCCACGGCCCGAACGACCGCGCGGCGTTGATGCAAATCGCGCAAGAGGTGTTCGTAGAACACTGCCCTTGGCCCACCATCCGTGCGCAATGGATGGCGCGGCTTGCGCGCTCTGCCGATCAATTCCTCGCGGATGAAGGGGCACGTCAGGCGTTTGCCCCTGAACGCCTGCTCGAAAAATTCGGTGAAATCATCGTGGCCCCATCCGGCGTGACACTCACCTGCAAAGCTGACCGGATTGACCTGACCCCTTCAGACGAAGCGCTGATTTATGACTACAAGACAGGTGCCGTTCCCACCGGCCCAATGCAGGAAAAATTCGACAAACAATTGTTGCTTGAGGCCGCGATGGTCGAACGTGGCGCATTCAAAGATGTGGGTACAAAACCAGTCCTTGCGGCAACATTCATTGGCGTAAACACCACGATGAAGAATAGCGAAGCCCCGCTCGACAAACACCCGCCCGAACAGGTCTGGGGAGAACTGGAAGAACTCTTCGCCGCATGGCACGAAATCGACCGCGGCTACACCGCCCGCATCGCGCTTTTCTCAAAATCAGACATCAGCGATTACGACCACCTGTCCCGCTTTGGCGAATGGGACACCCATGATAAACCGACCCCGAAGGTGCTGACATGATCCGCGATGAGGCCACACAACGACAGGTCGATGCCGCCGATCCGGGCACCTCGACATGGCTGTCCGCGAACGCCGGATCAGGCAAAACCCGTGTGCTTACGGACCGCGTTGCGCGGCTGTTGCTGGATAAGGTGTCGCCGCAGAATATCCTGTGCCTGACCTACACCAAAGCCGCCGCCGCCGAGATGCAGAACCGCCTGTTCCAGCGCTTGGGCGAATGGGCAATGATGCCCGAGGATGATCTGCGCCGCGCCCTGCAAACGCTGGGCATTGATCGTGCGATTGATGCGGCCCAGCTTGCGCAGGCCCGCACGCTTTTTGCCCGCGCCATTGAAACGCCCGGTGGTCTGAAAATCCAGACGATCCACTCATTCTGTGCTGGCGTGCTACGGCGCTTCCCGCTTGAGGCCCAAGTCAGCCCGCAGTTTCGCGAAATGGAAGACCGCGCCGCCGAAATCCTGCGTGCCGAGGTGGTGGATGAGATGGTTCTCGGGCCAAAGGCAGAGGTCGTGCATCAACTGCTGACGCTGTTCACGGGTGATGATCTGGCGAAATTCACGGCCGAGATTGCCGGGAAGGGCGATCATTTCGCGCAGGCACCAGATATCGCCGCGCTATGTGACACGCTCGACATCCCGCAAGGGATGACTGTTGATAAAATCTACGCCGATCTGTTCGACAAAGACCTGATCGCAGACTTTATTACGGCCTGCGAAAAAGGCTCCAGCACTGACGTGAAAAACGCCAACAGCTTGCGGGCTTTGCTGACCGAGACACTTTCCCCCCATGACGCGCTGGCGATCATGGAAAACGTCTTTCTGACGGGCGAGGGCGCGAAAGAGCCCTTTACCGCCAAAATCGGCACCCTGCCCACCAAGAAAACCCGCGAAGCCAATGCCGAACTGATGGAACACATCGAACCCGTCATGGCGCAGGTTCAGGACATGCGCCCCTACCGCCTCGGGCTGATCGCGCTTGATCGCACCATCGCGCTTTATGATTTCGCCCGCGTTTTTGTACCTGCCTATGAGGCGCGCAAACTGGCGATGGGGATGCTGGATTTCGACGATCTGATCCGCAAAGCCAAAGCGCTTTTGACAGACCGCGATGTGGCGCAATGGGTGCTGTTCCGGCTTGATGGCGGCATCGACCACATCCTTGTGGATGAGGCCCAAGACACCAGCCCCACCCAATGGGCCGTCATCGAACAACTGACCCAGGAATTCGCCACGGGCGAGGGCGCGCGGATGGACCGCGAGCGCACGGTGTTCATCGTCGGCGACAAAAAACAGTCGATCTATTCGTTCCAAGGCGCCGATCCCGCCGCTTTTGACGAAATGAAGGCCTATTTTAAATCGACCCATGAAGCGATTTCGAAACCCTTTAGTGAAACCTCGCTCGAATATTCCTTCCGCTCTTCGCAGGCCATTCTGACGGTCGTCGATAAAACCTTTACCGGTGATCGCGCAGAAGGAATGGATGACAGCCTGAGCCATCGTGCGTTCAAAGAAAATATGCCCGGCCGCGTCGATCTTTGGCCTGTGATTGAAAAATCCGATGCACCCCCTGACCGCGAATGGTTCAAACCCGTCGATGAACCCAGCAGCACCGATCACACCGTTCTGATGGCCCAGCGCGTGGCCGAAAAGATCAAATATATGATCGCCCATGAAACGATCCCCGAAGAGATCGGCAACAGCGGCGACTTTATGCGCAGGCACATTACTGCGGGTGATTTCCTGATCCTCGTGCAACGACGGTCAGACCTTTTCGCGGAAATCATCCGTGCGTGTAAATCCGCTGGCCTACAAATAGCAGGGGCCGACAGGCTCCGAGTGGGTGCCGAACTTGCGGTGAAAGACCTTGCCGCCGTTCTGCGGTTTCTGGCGCTGCCCGAAGACGATTTATCGCTTGCCGCCGCGTTGCGATCCCCGCTTTTCGGGTGGAGCGAACAAGAGCTTTTCACCCTCGCACACCACCGCCCCGACAAAAGCTTTCTATGGGAAACACTGCGCAACGCGGACCACCCCGAAACGCTGGCGATCCTCAATGATCTGCGGGGCAAGTCGGATTTCCTGCGCCCCTACGACCTGATCGAACGCATCCTGACCCGCCACGACGGGCGGCGCAAATTGCTGGCGCGGTTGGGGCCAGAGGCGGAAGACGGGATTGACGCGCTGCTGTCGCAGGCGTTGGCCTATGAAAACACAGCCGTTCCCAACCTCACGGGGTTCCTGTCTTGGATGGAAACCGACGATCTTGAAGTCAAACGCCAGATGGACAGCCAAGGCGACCAGATCCGCGTGATGACGGTGCATGGCGCAAAGGGGCTAGAGGCGCCGATCGTCATTCTGCCGGATACCGCGAAGCGCGATGTACAGGTAAAACAGGAAATCCTGCCAGCGCACGACCATGTCATCTGGAAACCTCCCGCGAAATCCTCCGCACCTGCGGTCGTTGCCCTGCGTGATGCCGTCATCGCCAAACAAAAGCGTGAGCGGTTGCGGTTGCTTTACGTCGCGATGACGCGCGCCGAGAAATGGCTGATTATCGGGGCCGCCGGTGAGGTGGGCGAGGGCGATGCAAGCTGGCACAATATCGTGGCTGACGGGATGCGCGCCTGTGGCGACTATGACGCGAAACTTGGCGATCTTGAACTGCGCCGCGTGTCCGAACTGTCTTGGGATGCGCCCCCGCTGCGAACCGTTGAACCCGTAGAAAAGCCGCATGTTTCACCGCCCGAATTTGGCGATGTGCCCATGCCGACACTGCCCAAGACCATTTCACCCTCTGAATTGCCCGGCGACAAGATTCTCAAAGGCGATCCCGCTGGCGACAATGAAGAAGACGCCATGGAGCGGGGTACACAAATTCACCAGCTTCTAGAGCATCTGCCGATGGCCGACCCCGCAGATCGGCGCGACCTTGGCCTGCAACTTTTGCAAAATGATGATGCCACTCTGGTCGAGGAGGTCATGGCGCTGATCGACAAACCGGATCTCGCTTGGCTCTGGGATGCCACCGCGTTGACCGAGGTTGATATTACCGCCGATATTCCGGGACTTGGGCGTATTCACGGCACCATCGACCGCCTGCTGATCGGCCCCGATACGATCACCGCGATTGATTATAAATCAAACCGTCTGGTGCCGACCAAACCCGAGGACACGCCCATCGGTCTCGCGCGACAGCTGGCCGCCTATGACTACGCGTTGCAGCAAATCTATCCGGACCATACGATCAAGACCGCAATTCTCTGGACCCACACCGGAACATTGACCGTTTTATCGCAACAACATCTTCACGAAGCCCTGAACGCGCTCTCTACATCTTGACCATCAGAGGCAGGGTTCCTAGTTTCGCACTTCAACGAATTTTCGCCAAGGAGTAACCCAATGGCAACCGTAGCAGTAACAGATGCAACCTTTGACGCAGAAGTCCGCCAGTCCGATATCCCCGTCGTCGTCGATTTCTGGGCAGAATGGTGTGGCCCTTGCAAACAGATCGGCCCGGCTCTGGAAGAGCTGTCCGTCGAGATGGAAGGCAAAGTCAAAATCGTCAAAGTGAACGTGGACGAAAACCCGAATTCACCGGCACAAATGGGCGTGCGGGGCATTCCCGCACTCTTCGTTTTCAAGAACGGCGAAGTCGTATCGAACAAAGCGGGTGCGGCACCAAAGGCAGCCCTGCAAGGCTGGATCGAAGAGTCGATCTAAGCGCTACGCGCATCTAATTTCAAAGGGCGTCCCCAGCGGGCGCCCTTTTTCATTCAGACGGGCCAACCGTGATTGCGCAACACGTTGCGGATCTTCTTGGTTGCTTCTGGCCTGCCTGCGTTGATGGCGCGCTGTTGCAGGAACCAGAAAAGATACGCCGCAAAATCCGGCCTGTGACCGTGCACCCGATCAAACGCGTCTTCGACACCAATATCCGCGACATTCAGCGCGATATGGTGAAAGTCTGATTTCCCGAACAGGATGAGCGGTTTACCAAAGAAATACCCCTCAAACCCGACAGCCGAATTCTGCGTCACGATGTAGTCGCAGTTCTTCACATGCTGGCCAGAGCCTTGTTCATCAAGCGTCAAACGGTCCTCTTCTGCGACAAGCGCTGCCAGCGCGTGACGCTCTTCGGCAGAATAGGTCTCAGACGGATGAAGCGTCATGACAACGTGTTTGTTCGGCTCTTCCTCCAAAACGGTCTTTACCATCTCCAACGGGCTACAGGTTTGAAAGGACCGCTGCCGCAAAAGCTGACCCTGCAAAGGCACATAAACAAAACCGTCTTGGCGGGCATTGAGCGGCGCGTCCTCGAACAGCCGCTGTCGCCAGAACCGAAAGAAATTTGCCGCCTTGCGTGGATCAACGGCATCTGGGTCAAAGGTCTCTTTGGCGACTGGCCAGTCCCAGCGCTCGGCCTCTTTCTCAATATGCCAGAACGGATAGATATACGTCTTGCGAAAGGTCAGGCCGCGCCCGTTTGCTGGCGGGTCCATCAAATAAAACCCGCGTCCCGGCCGCGCTTTGGCACGTAGGCGCGCAAAATCATCATCGTCATCAAACGCAATCGAAAGGCCCGCAGCGGTCAGAACCTCACCCACCTTTTTGATAAAATTGTGATTGCCGCGCTCGGCCTGTTTGCGCAACTGCGGCGGAAGGTAAAAGGTCACGGTGTCACGGGCGCTCATACGGCGGACGCTATCCGCGCCTGTTGGCATGAACAAGCCGTCCGGGGTTGTTTGCCCGCATTTGCCCCGCCATATATGCAAAAGCGACAAGGAGCAGATGATGGCAAGTGAAGAATTTCCCGGCTGGCACGGAACAACAATCATCGGCGTCCGCAAGGGCGGGCGAGTTGTGATTGCAGGCGATGGCCAAGTCAGCCTTGGACAGACCGTCATCAAAGGGACCGCACGCAAGGTGCGGCGCTTGTCGCCGGGTGGGCAGGATGTGATCTGCGGCTTTGCCGGATCGACGGCAGATGCCTTTACCCTGCTTGAGCGTCTTGAAAAGAAACTCGAAGCAACACCAGGCCAATTGGCGCGCGCAAGCGTGGAATTGGCCAAAGACTGGCGCACCGACAAATACCTGCAAAAACTTGAAGCGATGCTGATCGTCAGTGACGGATCAGAACTTTTCGTGATCACCGGCGCGGGTGACGTGCTGGAACCGGAACATGATATCGCCGCCATCGGATCGGGTGGAAACTTTGCGCTGGCCGCCGGGCGGGCATTGATGGGCACGGACAAAGACGCCGAAACCATCGCGCGCGAAGCCATGGCGATTGCCGCTGATATCTGCGTTTACACCAACGGCAACCTGACGGTGGAAACCATCGAGGCATGATCGAACGCGACGATCTCCGCGCTGCTGTTGGCAGCGGCCTGCTGTCTGAAAAGCAAGCGGCCGATTTGATCAGCCTGTCTGATAGCCGTCGTGGTGCGCGCGAAAACCTGAACCCCGGTGATGAACCGTTCGAACTGTTCAAAGGCTTTAACGAGATTTTCATCGTTGTTGGGCTTTTGATACTATCGTCCGGCTGGTGGGGCGTGTCCGCGCTCGTTTTCAACGATCGGGTCGTCAATCTACAAGATTTTGCCATGTGGTCTACGCTATTGGGTGGCGGCCTCTTATGGCTGTTGTCGGAATATTTCGTGCGCAAAAGACGGATGGTCGCGCCTGCGATTGCGCTCTCCGTCATGTTTGCCGCCAATGCCGCCTTTGGCTTTGTCGCTGTGCTGTCCGAACCCTTTATGATCGCGCAAAACGACTATTCCAGCATTCCCTTCCCGCTATTTCTCGCCACGCTCACGCTCGCAGTTTACTGGTGGCGCTTTCGCGTGCCCTTCGCCATGGCGATGATCGCACTTGGGCTTTTCGCGGTGGCCATCGTCTTTGCCGCCAGCCGCGAAGGCCGCATCGCGGACCTGAGCGAATTTTTCCTGCTCTCGGCAGGCGGACCATTTGCATGGATCACACTGGCCTTGGGCATCTTGGTCTTTGCCGTCGCAATGATGTTCGACATGAGCGACCCACACCGCGTGACACGCCGTTCGGCCAATGGATTTTGGCTGCACATGGTCGCCGCCCCCGCGCTGGTGAACACCATGGCGCTTTCACTGTTGGACCAATCAAACCTTCTCCTCCTCGCCGTCCTCGCGATGTTCGCAATCGTCGCCATCGTCATCGACCGCCGGTCGTTCCTGATCGCGGCGATCGGTTATATCGTAGCGCTTGGTGCCGCTGTCTTTGACGGTGACGGAACGGCGCCGACCATCCTGATCCTCGGCATCGTGCTTCTCCTTCTTGGTGCATTTTGGGAACGGATCAGGGCACGTATTCTACGCCTGATGCCCGGATTTATCCCACTGCACCGTCTTCCTCCTTCTCAAGTTTAAGGCTCATCATGACTGACCTCACGCCTCGCGAAATCGTCTCTGAACTCGACCGGTTCATCATCGGGCAAAACGATGCAAAACGCGCCGTTGCTGTGGCATTGCGCAACCGTTGGCGGCGCAAACAGTTGGGCGATGATCTGCGCGATGAGGTTTACCCCAAGAACATCCTGATGATTGGACCCACAGGCGTAGGCAAAACCGAAATCTCGCGCCGTTTGGCGAAACTGGCGCGCGCACCGTTCCTGAAGGTCGAGGCAACGAAGTTCACCGAAGTCGGCTATGTCGGCCGTGATGTCGAACAAATCATCCGCGACTTGGTCGATACCGCGATCATCGACACCCGCGAACACATGCGCGAAGACGTCAAAGCCAAAGCCCGCGCCGCCGCCGAAGAACGCGTGGTCACCGCCGTTGCCGGCACCGATGCCCGCGAAGGCACCCGCGAGATGTTCCGCAAGAAGCTGAAGTCAGGCGATCTGGATGACACGATCATCGAGCTTGAACTGACCGACACATCCAACCCCATGGGCGGTTTCGAAATCCCGGGGCAGCCCGGGGGCATGGGTGGCATGATGAACCTTGGCGATCTGTTCGGAAAAGCGATGGGCGGCCGGACCGTCAAAAAACAAATGACCGTCGCCGATAGCTATGACGCCCTGATCGCGGATGAGGCGGACAAACTGCTCGACGATGAAATCGTCACGAAAGCAGCACTTGAGGCGGTTGAACAAAACGGCATCGTGTTTCTGGACGAGATCGACAAGGTCTGCGCCCGCGCCGACGCACGCGGGGCCGACGTTTCCCGCGAAGGTGTGCAACGTGACCTGCTGCCGTTGATCGAAGGTACAACCGTATCGACCAAACACGGGCCGATCAAAACCGACCATATCCTGTTCATCGCCTCTGGTGCGTTCCATGTGGCGAAACCCTCTGATCTGTTGCCCGAACTGCAAGGCCGCCTGCCAATCCGCGTTGAACTGCGCGCACTGACCGAGGACGATTTCGTGCGCATCCTGACCGAAACAGACAATGCGCTGACCCTGCAATATGCAGCACTCATGAAGACCGAAGAGGTCACAGTGACCTTCACCGAAGACGGCATCAAAGCACTGGCCAAGATCGCCGCCGAAGTGAACGAAGCCGTCGAAAACATCGGCGCGCGCCGCCTTTACACCGTGATCGAGCGTGTGTTCGAGGACCTGTCCTTCAATGCACCCGACCGCGCAGGCGATGAAATCGCAATCGATGCCGCCTTTGTCGAAAAGCATCTGGGCGAGCTATCACGCTCGCTCGACGTCAGCCGCTACGTGCTTTGATGCCGGAAAAAACGGGTGCGGTTCATCCGCCCCGTTTCCAGGTCATGTAATCTTCGACCAAATTGGCATAAACCGGCTCAAACTGGTCCCAAAGCAACAGCCAGATCACGAAGGCGGCGATGGCCCAGTTGATGATCGAAATGATCATGTTGCGCAAACTGGCAAGTTCGTAAAAACCCTCTGCATCAAGGTCGACCCTGAACCAGATGTCATCAATCGAGAAGCTGTCGCGCATGAAGAAATCCCATGTGGATCGCGCCTTGTACCTTTCATAACGATTCAAACCGGCGCCGGGGTTCCCCCGTGGTGCGAAGGGTCGCCACAGACCCCTGAAGACATGGCCTACTATCCCGCCTAAAATCACAACAGTTGGCAACGCCAGGAAATACTCAAGATCGGTCATTATTTGTTTCTCTAATTACTGTTGTCGTTGGCCGCGGTCGCAAAAGACCAGACGCGGTCCTTGGAGGTCTGTCCTGCAACTGCATCATAGCGAAATTTTCCTGTAACTTTATAAGAGAAATTGCTGGTTTGCAGCCAATTGGTCTGATCCGGACTGACTAGGCCCTGTAAACCATCACTACGGATCGCAAATTTTGCTTCCAACTTTGCCGTAGTCGGATCATCAAAGACGGATGAGCCGACCGCCCGGATACTTCCGCTTCATCCGCGACAATTTCCCGTTCCTTGCAACGGGATTTTTGTTGTCGTTCCTGTCCAGCTTTGGCCAAACCTTTTTCATCTCGATCTTTGGCGGTGAAATCCGCGAGGCTTACGGCCTGACCAACGGTGATTGGGGCCTGATCTATATGGTCGGCACGGGGGCCTCTGCCATTCTGATGGTCTTTGCAGGCGGATTGGCAGACAGGTTTCGGGTACGCACCCTTGGGATCGTCGTCATCCTATTGCTGGCTTCGGCCTGTCTTTTCATGGCGTTCAACGCGGTCGCGGCCTTGCTGCCTTTTGTGATTTTCGCGCTGCGTTTCACCGGCCAAGGCATGACAACCCATGTGGCAACGGTGGCCATGTCGCGCTGGTTTATCGCCACGCGAGGGCGCGCATTGGCGGTCGCAGCCTTTGGTTTCATGCTGGGCGAGGCGGCACTGCCCCTCACAATGGTCTGGCTGAAATCCATGATTGACTGGCGCACCCTGTGGGTTTGCTTCGCCGTTTTCTGTGTGCTGGCCTGCTTTGTCCTTTACCGCCTTTTGCGCCTTGAACGCACACCGCAATCCATGGCGAAAACATCCCAATCCACCGGCATGGGTGGGCACCATTGGACACGGGCAGAAGCACTACGTCATCCGTTATTCTGGGCAATGGTCCCTGCGGTCATGTCCTTTTCCGGTTTCGGTACCGCCTTTTGGTTTCATCAGGTGCATTTCGCCGAAATCAAAGGCTGGTCGCATCTGGCACTTGTTTCCGTCTTTCCCTTGGGCACCGTTGCGCTGTTGATTTCAACCATCGGCTACGGCTGGGCGGTTGACCGGTTTGGCGCGACGCGGCTTTTGCCAATTTACCTGATCCCGCTGGTCGTCGCCTTCGTCCTGCATTGGTACGCGCCATCGCTGGGCTGGACCGCCCTTGCCGTCGTTCTGATGGGGATCGCAGGTGGCGGGCAATCAACCTTGCTGAACGCCTGCTGGGCCGAATTTTATGGCACACGCCATATCGGTGCGATCAAAGCGGCAGCGGCGGCGTTGATGGTACTGGGCTCTGCCATTGGGCCAGGGCTTAGCGGGTGGTTGATCGATCAAGGTGTCGGATTTGAACAGCAGCAACTGGGCTATGCCGCCACCTTTGCCTTTGCCGCGCTTATCCTCATAGGACCCACCCGTAAAGCGCGGCAAGCCTTAGCGGTTTCGCCTTAAATACACGTAGTACGCGCCATGACCGCCATGTTTAATGTGCGCCGGTGTGACCTGCAAAATCGCCTGCGACAATGGCGGCAGCGCGAGCCATTGCGGCACCTGATGCCGCAAGACGCCATAGCGCGTGGGGATCGGGCCGCCGTCATCGCGGTCTTTGCCCTTGCCGGTGATGACCAGAACCAACCGACGCCCCTGCGATTGCGACCCAAGGATAAATGACACCAACGCCGGATGTGCCTGCGCCATCGTCATGCCATGCAGGTCAATCCGCCCCTCTGGTTTCAGCTTGCCGCGCTTCATCTTGCCAAAGGATTTGTTATCCATATTCACTGGCGCGCCAGCCAGCCGGTCAACAAGCGGGCGCATAATATCATGCGAACGCGCAGCGTTGGTCTTTTGACCAACACGAAAGTCCGGCAGGGGATCCCGCATCACTGCGGGCTTCGGTTTGGGCTTTGGCATCAATTCCGGCGCACGCTCTTTCCGCGTTGGATGCAGCGGCGTCGCACGTTCGGCCACGCGATCCCAAAGATCGCGCTCCTCTGCAGAAAGATGACGAGGCCTGCGCATCAACACGTCACCAATTGCTGAGCGAGGGGGATTGGCATCAAAACCACAATGCGCCCGCTATCTTTGATTTGACCTGCTTTCTCTCCTGCTGCCGCACCGGTGCCAAAAAAGATATCCGCGCGCTGCGCCCCTTTGATCGCTCCGCCGGTATCTTGGGCGATCATCAGACGGTGCATCGGTTCTGTACCCTCTTTTTCGATCCAAACCGGTGCACCAAGCGGAACAAACGCGGGATCAACCGCAATAGAACGGCCAGCGGTGATGGACCTGTTCATCGCACCCAAAGGCCCCTGATCGGCAGGCACTTCGCTGACTTCGCGGAAAAACACATAGCTTTCATTTTCCCACAAAAGCGCGCGGCCCGCGTCGCCGTTTTGATGCACCCAATTGCGGATCGCACTGGCAGAAACATCATCCGGTCCAAACACCCCACGCGCCACCAAGACCTTGCCAATCGACGTGTAGGGCCGCCCGTTTTTACCGCCAAACCCGACACGCATCATGCTGCCATCCGGTAGGCGAATACGACCGGACCCTTGGACTTGGAGAAAGAACACATCAACAGGGTCGGTCAGCCACGCCAACTCAAGACCGCGACCCGCCAAAGCCTGACCGTCTTCGATTTCGCGGCGGGAAAAGTCGGCCATGTCCGGCACAGCATAGATCGGATAAATATATGGTCCGCCACCTGTCCGCGATCCGGCCAATTCCGGTTCAAAGTAGCCGGTGAACAGCATCTTTGCGCCATCCGTTATCAACACAGGGCAGAAGAACTCTTCGAAAAATTCGCGGGGCGCGGGATTGGTACGGGCAACATCAGCCAGCGCTGCCCAATTCGGACCATCCATATCGGCGCAGGTCGTCTTGAAAACATCAAAGGCGGCCTGATGATTATCATCACGCCACCCTTTCAGCTGATCGAACGTCAGCGCGGTATATGTTGGTTCCGCCATCGCACCGCCAATCGGCTTGCAGGGTCAGGCAAAACCGCCAAACCCCGCCAAGGGTTATTCGCCCGTGGCAACCAGCCGCCAGTTTGGATCGCCAGCGTCCATTTTGCGGGCAAAGGTCCAGGTATCTTTCTGGCGCTTGATCTCTTTTTCGCTGCCTTCGATGATATCGCCCGCGCTGTCACGCACGACAGAGGTCATCTCGCTCTTGAAGCGTACAGACACTTCAGCTTCGCTTGTCGCATCATCAAAAACAGCCTCGGTCAGAGCCATATCACTGATACCAATAAACTTGGCTTCAACGGTCAGGCCTTGGCGCTGACGTTCGTCAACCACCGACGCGAACGCCTCATAGACGTCTTCGGAAATGAACGGCACGATTTCATCCAAATCACCCTTTTCAAAGGCCATCAGGATCATCTCATAGGCGCCACGCGCCCCACCAAGAAATTCGCTGACGTTGAACGACGGATCAACGCGCTTCATGCTGGCCAGTGCTTTGGCAGATGCGGAATCTTCTGCAACATGATCGGTGATATCCAGATCAGGCCCGCCTTCGATCACATCGAATTCGGGCTTACCGACACGGCTTGATGGTTCGGGGCGGGCGACGGGGGGTTTTTCAAAACCTTCGCGCGTGCCAAGAACGCCACGCAGGCGCAAAATCAAGAAAACAGCGATGCCGGCAAGCACCAAGAGCTGAATAATTGGAGAGTTCATTGGGACCTCGTTCAGGGGAAGGCATGGAAACACGCCCTTTCCTTCCCTATGTAGGTCGCAGGTCGGCCCAAGTCCACCTTAGGCCCGCACATGTTATGAAAGGCACGGATAATGTGGCTGTTAATTGCGTTTATCGCAGTCCCGATGATCGAAATCGCGCTGTTTATACAGGTCGGCGGGCTGATTGGCGTCTGGTGGACGCTGTTGATCGTCCTGCTCACGGCGATCACGGGATCTTATCTGGTCCGCAATCAGGGTCTTCGCGAACTTGGAAACCTGCAAAAGTCGTTTTCAGAACTGAACGACCCCACCGAACCGCTGGCTCATGGTGCAATGATCCTTTTTGCCGGTGCGCTTCTTTTGACACCCGGTTTTTTCACCGATGTCGTAGGTCTTTCGCTTTTGGTGCCGGGGATAAGGCGCGCCGCTTTCGTCTGGGCCAAATCCCGCGTGAACGTGCAGCGCTTTGAGATGGGCGAGAACCCCCATCATCACCCGCAGCGACCAAATGATCGTGTGATTGATGCCGATTTTGAAGACGTTACACCGAAGAAGAACCGGCCCGACGGCCCCTCAGACTGGACGCGGGATTGAGCCTGCGCAGTTAGGCTGATAGGAACGCGCGAACCTTATTCAACTGGAGCAGTTTCCAATGTCCGATACACCAGAAAACGGTGCCGCCGCCCAACCCGCCACAGCACAAGTCACCAACCGTATCCTCGCGCAGTACATCCGCGATATGTCGTTCGAGAACATTCTGGCGCAAAAAGGCGTCACAGGTGATGCGCAGCCAGAAATCCAAGTGCAGGTGAACCTTGATGCGCGCAAGCGCGGCACGGAAAACCAGTATGAAGTGATCACCAAGCTGAACATCACCAGCAAAACCAAAGAAAAAGGCGATCCGCTTTTTGTGCTTGAGCTTGAGTATGCTGGCGTTTTCCTTGTCGAAGGCGTGCCGGAAGAGCAGATGCACCCGTTCCTGCTGATCGAATGCCCACGCCTGACATTCCCGTTCGTGCGCCGGATCGTCAGCGACGTCACACGTGACGGGGGCTTCCCGCCGCTGAACCTCGATACGATTGATTTTCTGGCACTTTACCGCTCTGAGCTGGCACGCCGGACAGAAGCCGAAAAAGCAAAAGCCAACTAAGGCCTAGTTTTTCCAGACAGCGCCGTCGCCCAGCTTTTCAATGAAAGCAGCATGGGCGGCGGCTTCTTCTTTTGTGATGCGCGGTGCGAGCGGTTCTTGCCGTGGCATCGGGCGCCAATCGTCTGCACCACCATCCGCATTGCGGGTCCGTGTATCCGCTGCCAGCGCAAAATCAGGCTGACGGCCCCCGATCAGTTCCAGATACACTTCTGCCAGAATTTCACTGTCCAAAAGCGCGCCGTGCAAGGTGCGCGAGCTGTTGTCGATCGCAAAGCGGCGGCACAGGGCATCCAAAGACGCGGGCGAACCGGGGAATTTGCGCCGCGCAATGGCGAGTGTATCGAGCGCCTGATCCATCGGCAAAAGCGGACGGTTCAACCAGCCCAGTTCTGCGTTGAGGAACTTCATATCGAACGCCGCGTTATGGATCACAAGTTTCGCATCGCCAATGAAATCCACGAAATCCTGCGCAATATCCTTAAAAAGTGGCTTGTCGCGCAACGTTTCCTGACCGGGCTTGGGTTCTTGCGGCGGCTCCAACAGATCAGGGCCAATCCCGTGCACGCCAAAAGCCTCAATCGGCATAGAGCGCTGGGGGTTGATATATTGATGATAGGTGCGGCCCGTCGGGACGTGACCCATCAGTTCAATCGCACCGATTTCGACAATACGGTCGCCCTCATGGGGTTCAAAACCTGTGGTTTCCGTATCAAGTACGATTTCACGCATCTGTCTGCCCTGTCAGTTTCGCAATCAGGTGTCGCACGGCCTGTCGGGTGTCGTCCAGTGTCAGGGTTTCAATAATGTGGTCCGCACAGGCGCGTTTTTCAGCATCCGGCATTTGTCGGTCCAAAATCCGTTGGAACTGGCCCTCGGTCATACCCGGGCGGGCCAACACCCGCTCTTTTTGCACATCTGCAGGGGCGGTGACGACCAAAACCGACGACAACCAGTTTTGGGCGCTGGTTTCAAAAAGCAGCGGGATATCCAAAACGATCAGGGGCCCGCTATGTGACGCTAGAAACGCCGCGCGGTGCTCTGAAACCAGCGGATGCACGATCTCTTCGAGCTTTCCCATCACGCTGAGGTCTTCAGCGATCATTTCTTTGAGCCGGTCCCGACTGACATGGTTATCCTCAATCGCCTCGGGGAGTGCGGCACTGATCGGACCAACCGCAGCGCCGCCTTCTGCATAGAGCGCATGAACCGCTTCGTCTGCGTCCCAAACAGGGATGCCTTCGTCACGAAACATCTGGGCTGTCGTAGATTTTCCCATTCCAATCGAACCGGTTAATCCCAACAGATGTGTCATGCGAGCACCGCCGCGCGGGTGGCGTCATCAACCTCTGGTCTATGACCGAACCATCGTTCAAAGCCGGGCACACCTTGGTGTAACAGCATACCAAGACCGTCAATCGTGCGGCATCCTCTCGCCTCTGCGGCCTTCAGAAATGGCGTGCGCAAGGGATTATAGACAATATCGGTGACAACTGCGTCTTTCGGTAGCGCATCAAGCGGCACTTTGAAGTCCTGCGCGCCGACCATGCCGAGCGACGTCGTATTGATCACGGTATTTGCGCCATCCAGCATCTGATCGGCCTGCACCCAATCCACCACTGTCACGCGCGCACCGAAATCAGCGCGCAGGGCCTCTGCCTTGGGACGGGTGCGGTTCGAGATGATGATTTCTGGAACGCCAGCATCAGCAAGGGCCACAATGATCGCGCGGGCGGCACCACCTGCCCCGAAAATGGCGGCGGGGCCTGCCTTTGGGTCCCAATCCGGCGCGCCTTGCCGGACGTTGGCCATGAAACCGTACCCATCGGTGTTATCCGCGAAAATCCGTCCATCTTCTTTGAAAATAAGGGTATTTGCCGCACCAATCAGTGTGGCGCGGTCCGTAATCTGGTCGGCAAACTGCATCACGCTGACTTTATGCGGCAAGGTGACATTCGCCCCGATAAACCCTTGCTTTGGAAGATCCCGTAAGGTGCTTTCAAGCGCATCTTCGGTCACTTTTAGCGCAGTATATTCACCCACGATGCCATAACGTTGGAGCCAATAGCTATGGAGCTTTGGCGAAAGCGAGTGACTGATCGGATTGCCGATGACGCCGGCGCGAGGAATACTGGTCATGAAGGTAATGTTCCGCGAAGTGTGAGATATGACAAGAGTTCTAAGAGGGGCAAACCAAGGACAGTGAAATAATCTCCTTCAATGCGTGTAAAAAGTCGCACTCCTTCCTCTTCAAGCTTATAGGCCCCAACGGAATGACGAATGCTATCCCAGTTCCGGTCGACATAATCAGTGAGGTAAGCGTCAGAGGCGTCGCGCATATGAAGGCGGACGACTCCAACGTGGCGCCAGAGCGGTTTACCCTCGCCATAGATCACAGCTGCGGATAGCAGCTGATGTTTTTGACCGCGGAGTGTTTGAAGTTGTGACAGGGCTTCGGCGGGTGTTTCGGGTTTGTTGAAGATTTGCGGGCCTAATGCCAGAACTTGATCACAGCCGATCACCAGCGCATCAGGGTGGCGCGCGGCAACGCGCTGGGCTTTCAATTCAGCCAATGTATCGGCAATATCACGTGGTGAGGCTTGTTCCGCCAAGAGGGACGCGCGCACGGCATCTTCATCGACACGGGCCACGGAAACATCGAAATCGAGCCCTGCGTTTTTGAGCAGTTGCGCGCGGATCTCTGAACCTGATGCGAGGATGATCTGGTCACTCATGTGGATAACCTTTTGGACAAGTCTTGTGTCATGTTGCGGATCGTTACTGGCATAACTAGCAGCTTGAGAGGTTTTGTGTAGAACCGACCTGCGCCAGGTGGTCACACCGGGTTTTTTCCACGGTGGGTATGAATAAGTCGAGCCTGTGGAGGAATCGGGCTGATTTGGGAGTCAATGATCTGTCTGGTCACGACACGCAGAAAAATACCATCCATAACCTACTGTTTTAAAATGATTTATTCAGTAATCCCTTGTCTTGAATGCGTAACCCCGAGAAGTCACGCCTTGGGATAAATCTGAGGATGAAAAAACAACCCACAGAAAATCGGGTGACAAACAACAACATCATCTTTTCTTTCTCTTTATATTTATTAAGGAAGAGCAGGGCAAAGAAGGCATGAAAACATGATGGACTTTTTGAGTGGTATCTATCCGTGGATCAAAGCGCTGCACATTATGGCAGTGCTGGCTTGGATGGCAGGTTTGTTCTATCTGCCCCGCTTGTTTGTCTATCATGCCGAGAGAGCCAGTGTTGGATCAGAGCTCGATCAGACGTTTCAGATCATGGAAGAAAAGCTGCTGCGGGTGATTATGAACCCTGCAATGATTGTGGCCTGGGTTGCTGGTTTGATCATGATCGGCTTGGGTGCCTTTGATTGGGGGGCGGCTTGGTCCTGGATCAAGCTGGTGTCGGTGATCTTGATGACAGGGGCGCATGGGTGGATGAGCGCACGACGCAAAGAGTTTGCTGCGGGAACGAATACGCGGTCGGGGCGGACCTATCGGATGTTCAACGAAGTGCCGACGGTGTTGATGTTGTTTATCGTTATCGCAGTTATTGTGCGGCCTTTCTGAGCTTGATTGACTCGCGCGCATTGCTTGCCTATGTGTGATCTCGCTTCCCGTCCGGGAAAGTGATTTTCCATTCCTAACCGTAGAAATGCTGGCATGTATGCTGGCAGCAGGATTTATTCATGTCACAGCACCGTTTGAACCTCGCTGATCTGAAAGCGCAAAGCCCGAAAGATTTGTTGTCGCTGGCAGAAGAGCTTGAGATCGAGAACGCCTCGACGATGCGCAAAGGCGACATGATGTTCGCCATCCTCAAAGAGCGTGCAGACGAGGAATGGGTCATCGGTGGTGATGGCGTTCTGGAAGTGTTGCAAGACGGGTTTGGTTTCTTGCGCTCACCCGAGGCAAACTATCTGGCCGGTCCTGATGATATTTATGTGTCACCAGATATGATCCGCCAGCATTCGCTGCGTACTGGCGATACAGTCGAAGGGGTGATGAAAGAGCCGAATGACAACGAGCGTTATTTTGCGCTGACCTCGGTGGAGTTGATCAACTTTGAAGACCCCGAGAAAGCGAAACACAAGGTTGCATTTGATAACCTGACACCGCTTTATCCGGACGAGCGGTTGACGATGGAAGTCGAGGATCCGACGATCAAGGATCGCTCTGCGCGGATTATCGACCTGGTTGCACCCATCGGGAAAGGGCAGCGGTCTTTGATCGTGGCGCCACCGCGAACAGGTAAGACGGTACTGTTGCAAAATATCGCAAACTCGATCGAGAAGAACCACCCGGAGTGTTATCTGATCGTTCTGCTGATTGATGAACGCCCCGAAGAGGTGACGGACATGCAGCGGTCTGTGAAGGGTGAAGTTGTGTCGTCGACCTTTGATGAACCTGCGTCGCGTCACGTGGCCGTGTCCGAGATGGTGATCGAAAAGGCAAAACGCTTGGTGGAACATAAGCGGGATGTCGTGATCTTGCTTGATTCGATCACGCGATTGGGACGTGCGTTTAACACGACTGTGCCATCGTCAGGCAAAGTGCTGACAGGTGGTGTGGATGCGAATGCGCTGCAACGGCCGAAGCGGTTCTTTGGTGCGGCGCGAAATATCGAAGAGGGTGGGTCGCTGACGATTATCGCGACCGCGTTGATCGATACCGGATCGCGGATGGACGAAGTGATCTTTGAAGAATTCAAAGGGACCGGTAACAGCGAGATTGTTCTGGATCGTAAGGTTGCAGATAAGCGGGTCTTCCCGGCGATGGATATCCTGAAATCCGGTACGCGTAAGGAAGAGCTGTTGGTTGATAAGGCCGATCTGGCGAAGACCTATGTGCTGCGGCGTATTCTGAACCCGATGGGGACCACAGATGCGATTGAGTTCCTGATCGGGAAGCTGAAGCAGACCAAGACGAATGCGGACTTCTTTGATTCAATGAACACGTAACTTATTGTTATAAAACAATGGGTTAACCTATGGAAACGATTTTTGCCTTAGCGACGGCACAGGGCCGTGCTGGTGTTGCTGTGGTACGGATATCCGGGCCAATGGCGGTGCCAGAAGCGGCCGTGTTGTGCGGTGATGTGCCCGTGGCACGCGGTGTGCGCGCACTGCGCGACGCAGATGGTGAGTTGCTGGATGAGGCGTTGGTCCTGCGGTTCCCTGAGGGTAAGAGTTTTACCGGCGAGAGCGTTGTCGAGTTGCAGCTACATGGCAGCCCGGCGGTGGTAAATGCGGTGCTGCGGTGCTTGGGCGACAGCCCCCAGTTGCGGCAGGCCGAGGCTGGTGAATTCACGCGTCGGGCGCTTGAAAATGGACGGCTGAATCTGGCTGAAGTCGAGGGTCTCGCAGACCTGATTGATGCCGAGACAGAGAGCCAGCGCAAGCAGGCTGTGCGGGTGTTTTCGGGTGCTTTGGGGGCATTGGCCGATAGCTGGCGGACGCGGCTTATTCGGGCGGCGGCTTTGCTGGAAGCCACGATTGATTTTGCGGATGAGGAAGTGCCCGTCGACGTCAGCCCGGAAGTGAACGATCTTCTGGGGCAGGTCCGTGCCGAGATGATGCGAGAAGCAGAGGGTGTGCGCGTTGCAGAGCGGGTGCGTGACGGTTTCGAGGTCGCGATTATTGGCGCACCGAACGTGGGAAAGTCCACGCTGTTGAACCGGCTTGCAGGGCGTGATGTGGCGATCACCTCGGAGGTTGCGGGAACGACGCGTGACGTGATCGAGGTGCAGATGGACCTGGATGGTCTGCCTGTCACGCTGCTGGATACAGCGGGGGTCAGAGACACAGATGACATCGTTGAGGGGCTGGGTGTGGCGCGGGCGAAAGAACGTGCTGAGAGGGCCGATTTCCGCATTCATCTGGTCATGGATCCTTCAGAAATGGACGCTGATCTTGGATCGGATGATCTTGTTGTGCAGGCGAAGTCTGATCTTCATCGGGTAGGTGGGCTCGCTATTTCGGGCAAGACGGGTGACGGGATTGATGCATTGATCGATCGTGTAAGCCAGAGGCTGCAAGAAAAGGTCGGACAAATCGGGATCGCGATGCGCGAACGGCATCGGGTCGCGATGGTGCGCGCAATCGGATATCTGGATGATGCGGTGCAGGCGCTTGAGACGCCTGACGCAATGACCGATCTGGTGGCAGAGGACCTGAGGTCTGCTATTCGGGCAGTGGATAGCATCGTAGGGCGTGTTGATGTAGAACATGTGCTGGATGAGATCTTTAGCAGTTTTTGCATCGGCAAGTAGGGAGTGTTTCACGTGAAACATCAGGACTACGACGTAATCGTAATAGGTGGTGGTCATGCGGGCGCTGAGGCGGCGCATGCGGCGGCCCGCATGGGTGTGCGCACAGCTTTGGTGACATTGACGAAGGCATCTATTGGCGTGATGTCCTGCAACCCTGCCATTGGTGGCTTGGGTAAAGGGCATCTGGTGCGCGAAATTGATGCGCTGGACGGTGTCATGGCGCGCGTTGCTGATAAGGCGGGTATCCAGTTTCGTCTGCTCAACCGCAAAAAGGGCCCTGCTGTCCAAGGACCGCGTGCACAATCTGACCGGCAAATCTATCGCAAGGAAATGCAGGCAGAGCTGGAGTTACTGGCAAACCTGACGATTCTTGAGGGTGAGGCCGTCGATCTTCTTATGTCCGGTGATCGGGTGACGGGCATTCAAATGCGTGACGGGGCGGTTATTTCCGCGCAAAGCGTCATTCTCACCACCGGTACTTTCCTGCGCGGCGTGATCCATATTGGTGATGTCTCGCGTCCCGGCGGCCGCATGGGCGATGATCCCTCAGTGAAGATGGCAGAACGTCTTGATAGCTTTGGATTGCCGTTGGGCCGTTTGAAAACAGGTACACCGCCGCGCTTGGATGGCCGCACAATCGCTTGGGATAAGCTGGAAGCACAGCCAAGCGATGCAGACCCCGTGATGTTTTCCTTCCTGTCGAAAGGCCCATATGCGCGCCAGATTGATTGTGGGATCACACATACGAACGAAAAGACCCATGATATCATCCGCGAAAACTTGGGCCGTTCGGCCATGTATGGCGGAAAGATTGATGGCGTTGGTCCACGCTATTGCCCGTCGATCGAGGATAAGATCGTTCGGTTTGCCGACAAGACATCGCATCAGATATTTCTAGAGCCCGAAGGTGTGAATGATCACACGGTCTATCCCAATGGCATTTCGACGTCATTGCCAGAGGATGTACAAAAGGCCTACGTGAATTCTATCTATGGCCTTGAAAACACAACGATTTTGCAGCCCGGTTATGCGATTGAATACGACTATGTTGACCCCCGTGCTTTGCGGGTGACGTTGGAATTACGCGATGTTCCAGGGCTGTTTTTGGCAGGTCAGATCAATGGCACGACCGGTTATGAGGAAGCAGCGGCGCAAGGGATGGTTGCGGGTTTGAACGCGGCGGCACAGGCAAAGGGGCAGGCCCCTGTCATCTTTAGCCGTCGGGAATCCTATATCGGCGTTATGATCGATGATCTGATTACGCGCGGCGTATCAGAGCCCTACCGGATGTTTACCTCGCGCGCAGAGTTCCGGCTGTCTCTTCGTGCGGACAACGCTGACCAGCGGCTGACCGAACGCGGCCATGCAATTGGCTGTGTTGGTGAAAACCGCTGGGCGCACTTCAGCAGGAAAATGGATCAGATCGGAAAGGCCAAGGTGGCGCTCGCTGATATGACGATATCTTCGCGAGAGATCGCAGGCCTGGGCGTTAAACTGAACGCGGATGGCCCGCGTCGATCTGCGCTGGATGCGCTTGCCTTGACGGATTTCAATTTTGAACATCTTGTTGAGTTACAGCTAGATGTAGGAAGCATTCCTGACGACATACAAGATCAGGTAAAGAAAGACGCTCTATACGCGCATTACATCGCGCGGCAAGAGCGGGATATCGCTGCGATGGAGCGTGACGAAAACCACATTATTCCTGACGGGACGGACTATACGCAAATCAAAGGCCTCTCGAACGAGATCGTCGCCAAGCTTACGGCAACGCGGCCAACAACAATCGCACATGCGGGCCGCATTGAGGGCATGACGCCAGCGGCGCTTATGTTGATTATCGGGGCTACAAAAAAGCAACAGCAAGCGACCGGAACATAATTTATGGGCACGAACGTCGCTGGTGTGAATGTTTCACGTGAAACAATGGCAGATCTAGAGGCCTTTGCCGCCCTCGTTGCGAAATGGACCGCAAAGATCAATCTCATCGCGCGAGGGACGGTCGATTCGATCTGGGATCGTCATGTCGTCGATTCGGTGCAGCTCTACAAATTTGCCCCCAAAACCTATAAAAAATGGGTGGATATCGGAAGCGGGGGCGGCTTTCCAGGCATCGTGATGGCGATTCTGGGTAAAGAAATGAATCCCCAGGCGCAATTTATCCTGATTGAAAGCGACCAACGCAAAGCGGCGTTCCTGCGAACAGCGGCACGCGAACTCGGGCTTTCTGTCGTTGTCATCGCCGAACGAATCGAATTAGCCCCAGAACAGAATGCAGATGTGGTATCTGCGCGTGCACTTACCGCATTATCTGGGTTGCTTTCCCTGTCTCAACGGCACCTTAAGCCCGATGGACTAGCCTTATTTCACAAGGGCCGACAATCCGGACAGGAAGTTGCCGATGCGCAAAAGAACTGGACGTTTGAGCTTGAAGATTACGCCAGTATCACTGATCCTGACGCACGAATACTCGCCATCCGAAGGATAGATTCACTTGGCTCATGATCCAATAATTATCGCGGTTGCGAACCAAAAAGGTGGCGTTGGCAAAACGACCACAACGATTAACCTTGGCGCAGCTTTGGCGGAAAAAAAGAAGAACGTCCTGCTGATCGATCTGGATCCGCAGGGGAACGCGTCCACCGGCCTAGGCATTGATCACGACAAAAGAGAGGCCACCACATACGACCTGCTCGCTGGCGATGTCACGCTGACCAAGGCCATTCAAAAAACATCCGTCAATCGCCTTTGCATCATTCCAGCGACAACGGACCTGAGCTCTGCGGACCTTGAGCTTGTCGATAACGCAAAACGAAGCTTTCTGTTGCGCGATGTCCTGCGTGGCACCGATCCGGCGCTCTTTGTCTTTGACTACATCTTGATAGATTGTCCGCCGTCGCTCAACATATTGACCGTAAATGCAATGGTTGCGGCCCATTCCATCATTGTCCCGCTGCAAAGTGAGTTTTTCGCGCTGGAAGGCCTGTCACAACTCATCCTGACTGTCCGTGACGTCCGCCAAACCGCCAACCCCGATCTGCGTATCGAAGGCATCGCGCTTACCATGTACGACAGCCGCAATAACCTTTCCTTGCAGGTTGAAGATGACGCCCGCGAAAACATGGGCGACATGGTGTTCAAGACTGTCATCCCTCGCAACGTCCGGCTTAGCGAAGCGCCATCTTTTGCGATGCCCGTGCTCTCCTATGACAGCGCATCAAAAGGCAGCGCCGCATATCGTGCTCTTGCAGCAGAGTTGATTGAAAGAACAAAGAAAAACAAGAGGGCCGCATAGATGGCACGCACACCAAAGAAATCCCGCGGCTTGGGTCGCGGTCTCTCTGCTTTAATGTCGGATGTGACCACAGAAGATGGCGCCGAAGCACCAGTAAAGCGGCCTGATCTTGTCGTACCGATTGAACGGGTCCAACCTAACCCGGATCAGCCGCGCCGCACATTTGCAGAAGACGCGCTCGATGAACTTGCGAATTCTATTGCGGAAAAAGGGATCATTCAGCCGCTGATCGTCCGGCAATCCCCCAACGATCCTGAAATGTTTGAGATTGTGGCCGGTGAACGCCGCTGGCGCGCCGCCCAGCGTGCGAAACTGCACGAAATTCCGGTGCTCTTGCGCGATTATGATGACACCGAAGTCCTTGAAATCGCGATCATCGAAAACATCCAACGCGCCGATCTGAACCCCGTGGATGAGGCTGCTGGCTACAAGCAGTTGATGGATCGCTTCGGTCATACACAAGATAAGCTCGCATCCGCCCTGGGCAAAAGCCGTAGCCACATCGCCAACTTGCTTCGCCTTTTAACGCTGCCGGATGAAGTGCAGACCTACCTTGTCAGCGGTCAGCTTTCCGCAGGCCACGCGCGCGCCCTTGTGGGACATGATCAGGCCGTCGCATTGGCTCGTGAAATCATCCAACGCAAACTCTCAGTCCGCGAAACAGAAAAGCTGGCGAAAAAAGGGCCTGCGATCAAAAAGCGCTCGGTCCCCGGCGCACCCGTTCCCAAAGATGCCGACACGATCCAGATCGAGGATGAGCTTTCCGCAACGCTTGGCATGAAAGTCACGATTGATCATCCGGCAGGCAGTGAAGGCGGTAAAATGACGATCGGTTATAAATCGCTTGATCAGCTTGACGATTTACTCCGCGCCCTGTCTGGCGGTTAATCGTCCAATAAGGCCCGCAAAACAGCATTCAAAACCGGGGCACCCTGCGGCGTGAGTCGCAGGATTTCTGCATCATACTCAATCATCCCCAAATCAACTAAACCATTGATTTTATGAATATATTTATCACTTTGTAACTGCGCAAACCGTGAAACATCCACACCTTCCCGCAACCGCATCCCCATCAACAGGAATTCTGCCAACTGTTCATCACTAGATAGCGGTTCACGCGACAAATCCCCGTTCGCAGTCTTGCGCACCTGTGCCAACCACCCCGCCGGCGCACGCGGCGCCTCGGTCGCAAAGCGCTGTCCACCCAACGTCAGCCGCCCATGCGCCCCCGGACCAATCCCCGCATAATCGCCATAACGCCAATAAATCTTGTTATGGATGCTCTCACAGCCCGTCCGTGCATGATTTGAAACCTCATACCCCGAAAACCCTGCATCACCGCAAATGTCTTGTGTCGCCGCAAACATGTCCGCCGCCACATCATCATCTGGCAACCCCCGCAGCTTGCCTGCGGCATAACGATCGCCAAACGCGGTGCCCTCTTCAATGGTGAGTTGGTAAAGCGACAAATGATCGACCGCCAAATCCAGCGCTTGCTTCAATTCCGCCGTCCAATCGGCCACAGATTGACCTTGCCGCGCATAAATCAGATCAAAACTGACCCGATCAAAGACACCACGCGCAATCTCAAACGCCCGCATCGCTTCATCGGCACTATGCAAACGGCCCAGCGCCTTCAAATCCGCATCATTCAGCGCCTGAATGCCCATCGAAACACGGTTCACACCCGCATCACGATACCCCGCAAACCGACCAGCCTCGACTGACGTCGGATTGGCCTCCAAAGTCACCTCGATATCATTGGCAATCGGCCAAGTTGCACGCACTTTCGTCAGGATCGCATCAACGACCGCCGGATCCATCAAACTGGGCGTGCCGCCCCCAAAGAAAACGGACCGCAAAACGCGCCCTTCGGTTTCGGCACCCACACGCGCGATCTCGCTTAAATAGGCCTCTGCCCAAGCATTTTGATCAATCTGTGCGACAACATGGCTGTTGAAATCGCAATAGGGACATTTCGCCTGACAAAACGGCCAATGGATATAAAGGCCAAAGCCCCCATGCTCCCAATCTTCCATCTCAGGCAAAACAACCCTTAATCAGCTTGGCAAAGGCATCAGCACGGTGGCTGATCTTGTTCTTTTCCCAGCGGTCCATTTCGCCAAACGTGATGTCATAACCATCCGGCTGGAAAATCGGATCATACCCATGCCCCTGATCGCCGCGCATAGGCCAAACAATCTGGCCGGGCATAACACCGGGAAACACCTCATCATGGCCATCAGGCCACGCCAGAACCAGGGTACAGCAAAACCGCGCCGTGCGCGGGAAAGGGGCAGAAACAGACTCTAACTCGGCCCAACTCCGCTCCATTGCCATTTTGAAATCGCGACCCTGCGGCGTTTCCGCCCAATCGGCCGTATAAACACCGGGCGCACCACCCAGCCCATCAATCTCAATCCCGCTATCATCGGAAAGGGCGGGCAGGCCGGTCGCCTTTGCCGCCGCATGCGCCTTGATCCGTGCGTTGCCCACAAAAGTAGTTTCCGTTTCCTCAGGCTCGGGCAACCCGTGATCGGCATTTGACGTCAAAGACACGCCATAGGGGCGCAAAAGATCGGCGATCTCTTCCAGTTTCCCTTGGTTGTGGGTGGCAATCACCAACTCTTTTCCGTCAAACCGCCGCATCAGGCCACTGCCGCCAATTGTGCCGCGGTCAATTCGGCGACGCCTTTTTCCGCCAGATCAAGCAATGCGTCCATTTGTGCGCGGGTATAGGTTGATCCTTCCGCAGACATTTGCACCTCGATCAGTTTGCCAGCGGTCATGACAAAATTCCCGTCAACACCGGCCTCGCTATCCTCGGGATAATCCAGATCAAGCACTTCCTGACCCGCATAAATACCGCAAGAAATTGCAGCGACCGGATCAATCAACGGATCGCTGATTACATCACCGGTTTTCATCAGTTTCTGCACTGCCAGCTTCAACGCGACCCAGCCACCAGTGATCGACGCGCAGCGCGTGCCGCCATCGGCCTGAATAACATCACAATCCACCACGATCTGGCGTTCACCCAGCGCCACACGATCCACACCTGCCCGTAAGGAACGGCCAATAAGGCGCTGAATTTCCTGTGTCCGCCCCGATTGACCATTCTTGGCCTCACGGCGCATCCGCGTGTTTGTCGCACGTGGCAGCATCCCGTATTCCGCTGTCACCCAACCAAGGCCTGAATTCTTTAGAAAGGGGGGTACACGCTCATCAATGGTTGCAGTGCACAACACATGGGTGTTTCCGCACTTTATCAGACAAGAGCCTTCCGCATGCATCGTAACGCCTGTCTCGATTGAGATTTCGCGCATTTCGTTCGTTTGACGGCCAGATGGACGCATCGGGTTTCCTCCTATCGGTTGCATAGGGGGGATACGCTGCCCACATATGAAATCCAACCCCGATTGACGCTACCGCAAACTTCGTTTTAATTGGCACGCCTTGCCAGTGGACCCAATGACAGAACAATCGCCAAATCTTGACGAAATGAACACGCGCTCGCGCGAGGTGTTTCGCCGCGTGGTCGAAGGGTACCTCGAAAGTGGTTCGCCTGTCGGATCGCGCACACTCACGCGCGATTTTTCCGAACAGGTCAGCGCCGCGACTATCCGCAACGTCATGCAAGACCTTGAATATCTGGGTTTGTTGGGGAGCCCCCATGTCAGCGCTGGCCGGATTCCGACGCAGCTGGGTTTGCGCCTCTTCGTCGACGGCTTGCTCGAAGTCGGCGATCTTGATGGCCAAGACCGCGAAAAGATCGACCGCACACTGACGACGAATAACCAGGATGTCACCTCCGTGCTTGATCAGGTTGGCCAAGCGCTCTCGGGTGTGACCCATGGTGCAAGCCTTGTGCTGACGCCCAAACATGAAGCGCCGATCAAACATATCGAATTCGTGTCCTTGTCTGCCGACCGCGCCCTTGTTGTGCTGGTCTTTGGTGACGGGCACGTGGAAAACCGCGTCTTTACGCCGCCCCCCGGTCAAACTCCGTCCTCGATGCGCGAGGCCGCGAATTTCCTCAACGCCATCGCGGCCGGTCATACACTGTCGGACCTCAGCGCCGTGATTTCGCGTGAAATCAAAACACGGCGTCAGGAAATTAACGCCCTTGCCGCCGAACTTGTTGAAAACGGTGTTGTGCTTTGGGAAAACGAAGGCGAATCGACCGAGCGGTTGATCGTGCGTGGCCGCGGCAATCTGTTGGGCGAAGGCGGGGATGAGGCTGATCTTGCCCGCATCCGTACCCTTTTCGATGACTTGGAGCGCAAGCGCGACATTGCACAATTCCTTGATCTGGCAGAAGAAGGCGAAGGGGTGCGCATTTTTATTGGCTCAGAGAACAAATTGTTCTCACTTTCGGGTTCATCTCTGGTCGTTTCCCCTTATATGAACGCCGACAAAAAGATCATTGGCGCCGTTGGGGTGATTGGTCCAACACGGCTGAACTATGGGCGCATCGTGCCAATCGTGAATTACACTGCAAAGCTGGTCGGCAAAATGATTGTTGACCGCTCGTAAAGGGAAGACCGATGTCTGACAAAGACGAAGAACTACAAAGCCTTGATGAACTCGCAGCAGAAGGCGACGAGGTTGATTTTAACGCGGCCGAAGCAAGCTTTGATGAAATCGAAGCCTTGCGCGCCGAGCGGGATGATTACCGCGACAAATTTATGCGCGCATTGGCAGACGCGGAAAACACCCGCAAACGCGCCGATCGTGACCGCCGTGAAGCCGAAAACTATGCCGGCTCAAAACTGGCCCGCGATATCCTGCCGGTCTACGACAACCTGCGCCGCGCGTTGCAGTCCTCAGCCGAGGCCGAGCAAGAGGCGAACAAAGCCCTTCTTGAAGGCGTTGAGCTGACAATGCGCGAATTGATTAGCGTGTTCAAAAAGCATGGAATCGACCCTATTACACCGGAAGTGGGCGATAAATTCGATCCGCAACTGCATCAGGCGATGTTTGAAGCACCCGTTCCCGGCACCAAAGCAGGCGAAATTATCCAAGTCGCCGCCGAAGGTTTCATGTTGCACGACCGCCTCTTGCGTCCCGCGCAGGTCGGCGTGTCATCAATGCCCGCGTCGTAGGGTGGGTAAAACCCACCTTACAGTTTCGACCGCAACTCATAAATCAGATCCAGCGCATCCCGGGGGCTCAGCTCATCGGGGTGCACCGCCCGCAACCGCTCTTCAATCTCGGACGGTTTTGGCGCACTTTTGACAGGCGCGGGCGTTGCCGAAAACAGCGGCAGATCATCAATAATCGCCTTTTGCGTCCCGCCGCCTTCACGCTCGCCTTTTTCCAAAGCCTCTAAAACCACCTTGGCACGTTCCACGACCACCGACGGTAAGCCTGCCAAACGCGCAACCTGCACACCGTAACTGCGATCCGCCGTGCCGCGCTTCACCTCATGCAGGAAAATCACGTCACCTTCCCACTCTTTCACGGTGACCGTCGCGTTATCCACACCATCCAGCTTTGCGGAGAGCGCCGACATCTCATGGTAATGCGTTGCAAACAAAGCACGACAGCGGTTCACATCATGCAAATGCTCTAACGTTGCCCATGCAATCGACAAACCGTCATAAGTCGCCGTGCCGCGCCCGATTTCATCCAAAATTACCAAGGCACGGTCATCGGCCTGGTTCAGAATGGCGGCCGTTTCCACCATCTCGACCATAAAGGTCGACCGCCCTCGCGCCAGATCATCAGATGCGCCAACACGGCTGAACAACTGGCTCACAATCCCGATATGGGCGGCGGATGCAGGTACAAAACTGCCCATCTGCGCCAAAATTGCCAGCAATGCGTTCTGCCGCAGGAACGTCGATTTACCCGCCATGTTCGGACCAGTCAGCAACCAAATCGGGGTCTGTGTCAGCCCGCAATCATTGGCAATAAAGGGTGCGCCATCTTTCTGCAGGGCGGCCTCAACCACCGGATGCCGCCCGCCTGTGATCTCGAAGGCGCGGCTGTCATCGACCTGCGGGCGCACCCATCCTTCGGTCACGGCCAACTGCGCTAATCCGGCGTTCAAATCAATTTCAGATAGTGCGCGGGCCAAGGCGCCCAGTGGTCCTGCTTGCGCAACTATCGCCTCGGTTAGGCTGGAATAGAGTCTTTTTTCGATCTCTAGCGCCCGACCACCAGCATTCAAAATCCGTGTTTCAATCTCGGACAGGGCAACGGTCGTGAAACGCACCTGATTGGCGGTCGTTTGGCGATGGATAAAGGTTTCATTCAGCGGCGGGGCCATCATTTTGCTGGCATGTGTCGCCGTCGTTTCAATGAAATAGCCCAGCACATTGTTATGCTTGATCTTCAGCGAGGACACGCCGGATTGTTCGATATAGTCCGCCTGCATCCGCGCAATCACGGACCGCCCCTCGTCGCGCAGCGTGCGCACTTCATCCAGCTCGGCATCGTATCCCGGCGCAATAAACCCGCCATCGCGCGACAAAAGCGGCGGTTCCGCGATCAGCGCTTCATCCAGCAGATCCAGTAGCGCCTCATGTCCTGTCAAATCCTGTGTCGCAGTGGCCAAATTCGGGGGCAAATCATCCGGCAAACGCTGTGACAGCACAATCGCCTGCCCAATCGTGTTGCGAATGGCCGCCATATCCCGCGGCCCGCCACGCTCCAGCGCAAGCCGTGACAGCGCACGATCCAGATCATGCACGCCGCGCAAAGTATCGCGGATATCCTCGGTCAGCCGCGCCTGATCCGTCAAAAAGGCCACCGCATCCAGCCGCCCCGCGATCATACCCACGTTGCAAGACGGCGACGCCAACCGCCGTTCCAGCAAACGCGCGCCACCTGCGGTTACGGTGCGATCAATGCAATGCAAAAGCGATCCCTGCCTGCCGCCGTTCATCGCGTGGGTCAATTCCAGCGATCTGCGCGTCGCGGCATCAATCTGCATCGCCGCAGATTGGCCTTCCTGGACCGGTGGGCGCAGCAAAGGCAGGTTTCCGCGCTGCGTAATATCCAGATATTCGGCCACAGCCGACATCGCGCCAACTTCGGCGCGGCCAAAGCTCCCAAACGCATCCAGCGATCCGACTTTATAGACACTACACAGGCGTTTTTCGCCCGAAACACTGTCAAATGCCGCAGCACCCAAGGTTGTGAGCGTCGCACCTGAATCAGACACTATTCCAGCCCAATCCGCCTGCGCGCCATCCGCGACAATCACCTCGCGCGGGGTCAATCGTGCCAGCTCGGGCCCCAATTGCGCGCCACTGCACGGCATCACATGAAACGCCCCGGTCGAGATATCGACCCAAGCCAAAGCGCCCTGATCCCGCACACTATGATAAGCCGCCAGAAAATTATGCCGCCGCGCATCCAGCAAAGAATCCTCGGTCAACGTGCCTGGCGTGACCAGCCGCACGACCTCACGCTTCACCACCGCCTTGTACCCGCGCTTTTTCGCCTCGGCGGGGCTTTCCATCTGTTCGCAAACCGCCACGCGAAACCCTTTGCGGATCAGCGTCAGGAAATACCCTTCTGCGGCGTGATGGGGCACGCCACACATCGGAATGTCCTGATCATCATGCTTGCCACGTTTGGTCAGCGCGATATCCAGCGCTTCTGCCGCGGCGACGGCATCATCAAAAAACATCTCGTAAAAATCGCCCATCCGGTAAAACAGGATCGCATCGGGATGCGCTGCCTTAATCTCCAGATATTGCGCCATCATGGGCGTTGTGGTGGCTTTGGTGCTGGTCATGCATCCCCCCGGATCATCTCGCGCACATTAACAGCCTAGATTCGCTGCGAAAGCCTGAAATGAAACCGTTGCAGCCCGCTAGCAGAAACCGTTATGTCTTGTGGACTGAAATGGGGGGATACTATGCCAAAGAATAAACTAACCCGCGAAGATGCGCTGCAATTTCACATGCATCCAACGCCGGGCAAATGGGAAATTCAGGCAACTGTCCCAATGACGACGCAGCGCGATTTGTCGCTGGCCTATTCCCCCGGCGTTGCGATCCCGTGCGAGGAAATCGCCGCCAACCCCGCATTGGCCTATGATTACACCAACAAAGGCAATCTGGTCGCCGTTATTTCCAACGGTACAGCGGTCCTTGGCCTTGGCAATCTGGGCGCGCTGGGCAGTAAACCGGTGATGGAAGGCAAATCTGTTCTGTTCAAACGTTTTGCCGACGTCAACTCCATCGACATCGAACTGGATACCGAAGACCCCGAGGAATTTATCAAGGCCGTCCGCCTGATGGGCCCCACCTTTGGTGGCATCAACCTAGAAGATATCAAAGCACCCGAGTGCTTTATCATCGAACAGACGCTGAAAGAGCAGATGGATATCCCCGTGTTCCATGATGACCAGCACGGTACAGCGGTGATTTGCGCCGCAGGTCTGCTGAACGCGCTGCATATCTCGGGCAAAAAGATCGAAGATGTCAAAATCGTGCTGAACGGTGCCGGTGCCGCCGGGATCGCCTGTCTTGAACTGCTTAAGGCGATGGGCGCCAAGCACGACAATTGCATCATGGCCGACACCAAAGGTGTCATTTACCAAGGCCGGACCGAGGGGATGAACCAATGGAAATCCGCCCACGCCGCTAACACCACCGCCCGCAGTCTTGAGGACGCGATGAAAGATTGCGACGTCTTCCTCGGTGTCAGCGCCAAAGGGGCCGTGACCCAAGACATGGTGCGTAGCATGGCACCAAACCCCGTTATTTTCGCCATGGCCAACCCCGATCCTGAAATCACACCCGAAGACGCCCATGCCGTCCGCGAAGACGCTATCGTCGCCACAGGCCGCAGTGATTACCCCAATCAGGTCAATAACGTCCTCGGATTTCCCTATCTCTTCCGCGGTGCACTCGACATCCACGCCCGTGCAATCAACGACGAGATGAAAATCGCCTGCGCCGAGGCCCTTGCCGCGCTCGCCCGTGAAGACGTGCCGGATGAAGTCGCCTTGGCATACGGCAAAAAGCTGACATTCGGGCGCGATTATATCATCCCCACGCCCTTCGATCCCCGCCTGATCCACCGCATCCCTACGGCGGTGGCGCGGGCCGGTATGAAAACCGGCGTCGCGCGGCGGCCTATCGTCGATATGGACGCCTACGAACTGTCGCTCAAATCCCGCATGGACCCCACGCAATCCATCCTGCGCAGCCTGAATGCCCGCGCCCGCGCCAACCAATCCACCGTTGTGTTCGCCGAGGGCGATGATCCCCGCGTGTTGCGCGCCGCCGTCATGTATCAGCGGTCTGGCATGGGCAAGGCGCTGATTGTCGGGCGCAAAGATGATGTGAAACAAAAGCTGACAGCCGAAGGTCTGGCCGAGGCCTTTGAAGAACTCGAAATCGTCAACGCCGCCACGACGCCGCATTTGGAAACCTACAAGGATTTCCTTTATAAGCGCCTGCAACGCAAAGGGTTTGACGCCCAAGACGTGCACCGCCTAGCCGCCCGTGACCGCCATGTTTTCGCAGCGCTCATGCTGGCGCACGGGCATGCCGACGGCATGGTCACCGGGGCCACGCGTAAATCGGCGCATATCCTTGAGCTCATCAACCACGTCTTTAACGCCGAACCCCATGATGGCGCGGTCGGTGTCACCGCCGTTCTGCACAAAGGGCGGATCGTGCTGATCACGGATACATTGGTGCATGAATGGCCCGATGAAAACGACCTTGCCGATATCGCCGAACGCGGCGCCGCCGTCGCGCGCGAGCTTGGACTAGAACCGCGCGTCGCCTTCTTGTCCTTCTCGACCTTTGGCTATCCTGTCTCGGAACGCGCCGAAAAAATGCACAAAGCGCCCAAAGTCCTCGATGATCGCAAAGCTGATTTTGAATATGAAGGTGAAATGACCGTCGATGTGGCGCTGAACGCCGCAGCACAGGAAAACTATCCCTTCCAAAGGTTGACCGGCCCCGCCAACGTCCTGGTCGTGCCGGCGCGGCATTCTGCGTCAATTTCGGTGAAACTGATGCAGGAAATGGCAGGTGCCACCGTGATCGGGCCAATCCTGTCTGGCATCGGCAAGCCGATCCAGATCTGCTCGACGGTCTCAACAGTGAACGACATCCTGAACATGGCCGTGATCGCGGCCTGCAAGGTCGATTGATGGCGATCTGGAACCTCGGTTCAATCAACGCGGATTTCGTCTATCGCGTGCCGCACATTCCCGCGCCGGGTGAAACGCTGTCGTCAACCGCGCGCCATATGTTTCTGGGCGGCAAAGGCACCAATATGTCGGTCGCCGCTGCCCGCGCTGCGGCACATGTCCACCACATCGGTGCGGTCGGCGAAGACGGGCGCTGGGCGATCGAGCGGTTGCTGGAATACGGCGTCGATACCCGCAATATCGCCGTGTTAGAGACTGAAACCGCCCAAGCGATCATCATGGTGGACCCGCAGGGCGAAAACGCGATTATCCTGCATCCCGGTGCCAACGCCGAGATCCCCCAAGTCACTTTGCAGGCGGCAATGGCCGAGGCACAAACGGGTGATTGGCTGATCATCCAGAACGAAACGAACCTCCAACGGACAGCCGCCGAAATGGGTAAGAAGCTGGGGCTGCAGATCGCCTATGCCGCCGCTCCCTTTGATGCAGACAGGGTACAGGCCGTGCTGCCGTCGCTGGATTTCCTGATCCTGAACGCGGTTGAGGCTGCACAGCTGGAACAGGCCACAGGCCAAGCACCCGGCGATCTTCCTGTGCGCGATGTGATTGTCACACTTGGCGCAGACGGTGCCGATTGGTACGGGGACGAAGGAAAACAGCACTTCCCGGCCATCAAAGTCGATCCCGTCGATACAACCGGCGCAGGGGATACTTTCACCGGTTACGTCCTTGCCGGTCTTGATCGCGGCCTGCCGATGGCGCAGGCGATCGGGCAAGCCACCAAAGCAGGCGCATTGATGGTCATGCGCCACGGGACGGCTGATGTGATCCCTGATTTGTCAGAGGTGCAGGCGTTTCAGTCATGATGCGCAAAGGGTGCTGCATCGCCCCATAATGCCAAAACTCGTGCATCCCGCCCACAGGCCTCGCGATAAAATGCATAAGCCTCTGACTGTGTTTTGATACCCCGGCGGGTAATGACGCGGTTTTCGCCCTTATAGTAATCCTGATGATAGTCTTCGGCGTCATAAAACGGGGCCGCATCCAGGATTGGTGTCACAATCCGCTCACCAAGCGCGCGCTGGGCGCTGTCCTTTGCGGCCTCTGCAAGGGCGCGTTCCGCTGGATTAGACACGAAAACGGCTGTGCGATAGCTCTCACCACGATCACAAAACTGACCGCCCGCATCTGTCGGATCAACAGAGCGAAAGAAGGCATGCAAAAGCTGCGCATAGCTGACAACATCGGCGTCATAGGAGATTGCAACTGCCTCAAAATGGCCGGACCCTTTCAACGTGTCGTAGGTCGGATTATCCGTGTTCCCGCCGGTATAGCCAGAAACCACGCCCTCCACGCCCTCCACCTTCTCAAAGTCGGCTTCAATGCACCAGAAACAGCCACCTGCGAAATAAGCGGTCTGTGTATCGGCAGTAGCCATATTTGCGACCTGTAAAAGCGCAAGAGCAAGAGCGAGGGACTTGAGCATGAAATTCTCCTTTGAACAGAACTTGGCAGCCCCAAGGCCACCAGCACAATCACTGACATGCAATCTCACACGCTCTTTACCTCTTGGAACAACCTGTTTGCTGGCCTAGCGTCCCAGATAAGGAGAACGCAGATGACCGAAGTCACCACCCACCAAGCCGAGGATGATGCCCGTAATGAAGCCATCCTGATCTACGTTGACGGCAAAATCGTCCCTAAAGCGCAAGCCACCGTCAGCGTCTATGACAGTGGTTTCATGCTGGGTGATGGCGTCTGGGAAGGGATGCGGCTTTATGACGGCAAATGGGCCTTTATGAACGAGCATATCGACCGGCTGTTTGAGGCGGCGAAGGCCATCGATCTTGACATTGGCATGGATCGAAAAGGCGTCATTTCCGCCTTGTTAGAGACACAAAAGGCGAACGGTATGACCACAGACGCCCATGCGCGGCTGATGGTCACGCGGGGCATCAAAGTGCGGCCTTTCCAACATCCAAGTCTGTCGCAATCTGGCCCGACCTTTGTGATTATCATGGAACACTCCCGCCCCAAAATCCCGCGGCCCATCACGCTCGCCACGGTCCCGCACCAACGCGGATTGCCGATGACGCAGGACCCGAAACTGAATAGCCATTCCAAACTCAACTGCATCCTCGCCTGCATCGCCGCACAAAAGGCAGGGGCGGATGAGGCGCTGATGCTTGATGTGCATGGTTTTGTGAACACCACGAACGCCTGCAACTTCTTTATCGTGAAAAATGGGGCGGTTTGGACCAGCACGGGCGACTACTGCATGAACGGCATCACCCGCCAAAAGGTGATCGACCTGTGCCGCGCCAACGACATCCCGGTTTTCGAGCGTAACTTCAGTCTCGTTGATACCTACTCCGCCGATGAGGCGTTTTTGACCGGTACCTTCGGCGCACAAACCCCCGTCAGCAGCATTGACGGGCGCACCATCGGAACGGGTGAATTGGGACCAATGACCAAACGGTTGCGCGCGCTCTACAAGGATCTGGTGGACCGGTCATGATGTATCAGCTGTATGTACAGGTTGTGTACAGCTTGTGTACGGGATGTTGCCGATGAGAATCGCCATGTGGTCCGGGCCGCGCAACCTCTCGACTGCGATGATGTATGCCTTCGGCAACCGCGCGGATTTCGCCGTGTGGGACGAACCTTTCTACGCGCCTTATCTCGCAGCAACCGGCGCAGACCATCCGATGCGCGATGAAATAATCGCAGCCCACGAAACCGACCCGCAGGTCGTCGCACAGCTCTGTTTAGACACTATTCCTGCCCAAAAGCCACATTTCTACATGAAACACATGCCGCATCACATGATCGCGGGCTTTCCTTTGGGCTGGGCGGAGGACTGCATCAACATCCACCTCATCCGCCATCCCGCCCGTGTGATCGCCAGCTACGGCGCAAAACGCGATGAAATGACCCTCGAAGACATCGGTTTCACCCAACAAGCCGCCCTCTACGACAAAATCGGCGGCCTCGTCATCGACAGCGCTGACATCCGCGCAGCCCCTGAAAAAATGCTGCGAAAACTGTGTGAAAACATAGGATTAAATTTCGATCCCGCGATGCTGCACTGGCGCGCGGGACCCAAAGGGGCCGACGGTATCTGGGCCGCCCATTGGTATAACGCCGTACATGAAAGCAGTGGTTTCGCCGCCGCCGAAGGCCCGTTACCAACAGTTGAGGCACAGCACCAAGACATCCTCACAAAGGCCCTGCCGCTCTACGAAAAGCTCGCGTCCCAAAAACTGTCCTAGCCTATTATCGGCCCAAAAATATCCTGGGGGAGGCCCGCAAGGGCCGGGGGCAAAGCCCCTTTATCCCCGCCGATTACGCGCAGCCAACAACTTCAACCGCAACGCATTCAACTGAATAAAGCCCTGTGCGTCGGTCTGGTCATAAGCGCCCGCATCATCCTCAAACGTTACATGCGCCTCGGAATAAAGCGATTGATCCGACCAGCGTGCAACAGTCGTGGCAGAGCCTTTATAAAGCTTCACACGTACCGTTCCCGACACATGCTCCTGGCTTTTGTCAATCAGCGCCTGCAGCATTTCCCGCTCAGGCGAGAACCAGAAACCGTTATAGATCAGCTCCGCATAGCGCGGCATGATGCTGTCTTTCAGATGGCCAGCACCACTATCCAGCGTGATCTGTTCAATGCCACGGTGCGCTTCCAGCAACACAGTGCCGCCCGGCGTTTCATAGATCCCGCGTGACTTCATCCCGACAAAGCGGTTTTCCACCAGATCAAGACGGCCCACCCCATGCTTGCCGCCCAATTCATTCAGCTTGGTCAGGATCGTGGCAGGCGACATGCGTTCGCCGTTAATCCCCACGGCATCGCCGCGCTCGAACTCAATCTCGACCATTTCGGGCACATCAGGCGCATCCTCGGGGGCCACAGTCCGCTGGTAAACATAATCAGGCGCCTCAACACCGGGATCCTCAAGTACTTTACCCTCGGACGACGTGTGCAGCAGGTTGGCATCCACACTAAACGGCGCCTCACCGCGCTTGTCCTTGGCGACCGGGATCTGGTTCATCTCGGCAAATTCCAAAAGACGGGTCCGGCTGGTCAGATCCCATTCCCGCCAAGGCGCAATGACCTTGATTTCAGGGTTCAGCGCATAGGCCGCCAGCTCAAACCGCACTTGGTCGTTGCCTTTGCCAGTCGCGCCATGGGCTACGGCATCGGCACCTTCAGCGGCCGCAATCTCAACCAGACGCTTGGAAATCAATGGACGTGCGATCGACGTGCCCAGCAGATAAAGCCCTTCGTAAAGCGCATTGGCGCGGAACATCGGGAAAACAAAGTCGCGCACAAACTCTTCGCGCAGGTCCTCGATATAGATGGCAGAGGCCCCCATCATCTCGGCCTTGGCGCGCGCTGGCTCCAATTCTTCACCCTGACCCAGATCAGCGGTAAAGGTCACAACCTCGCAGCCATACTCGGTCTGCAACCATTTCAGGATGATCGAGGTATCAAGCCCACCGGAATAGGCCAGAACAACTTTTTTCGGAGCGGTCATAAGCAAGCGCCTTTACGTCAATATAAGTTGTCTCGCGCGATAAAGGTTTTTCCCGACAGGGGCAAGAACAGCCACAAGACCGTCTATTATTGGCCCAAAAATATCCTGGGGGAGGCGCGCAGCGCCGGGGGCAAAGCCCCTAAAGCATCAAACGCGCCACAAAATCCGCATCACCATCATTATACAGCTCGGCCAGCGCCTCCTCGACCGATAACCAAAGTGCCATATGTCCCGGCTCGCTTGGCGGGCCGTGGGGCCGCACGGGGCGGGCCAGATAGATATGACACAGTTTTTCGGCCCACATGTCGTAATCCGGCATAAAGGTGAACCGCCGGAACGTGCCCAGTTTGCGTGGCGCTGCAATCCGCCAACCGGTCTCCTCAAACACCTCGCGGTGCAGCGCATTTAGCGGATGTTCCCCCGGATCAATGCCGCCGCCAGGCAGTTGGACCTCAAAGTGCGGATCGCCCTGATAGGTACACAGCAGCTTGCCCGCACGCGGCAAAATCGCATAAACACCCGGTCGATGTTGATACCGCTGCCCGTTTTGTGGCACCTCGCCATACCGTCTGATCATAGCTTCACCCTTGGACGCCGCCTTGCCCCACCTATATAGGCGCGGTATGCCATCCAGAAACCTGTTAGGAAAGACCATGAGCCTCGGCACCAAAATCGCCTGGGACGATACCGTCCTGCCATTCCAACTTGACGCCTCCGACATCCGTGGACGGGTGGCGCGGCTTGATGGTGTGTTGGAACAGGTTCTTAAACAACACAACTATCCCGCCATGATCGAAGGGTTGGTGGCCGAGATGGCGTTGCTGACCGCGTTGATCGGTCAAACCATGAAACTGCGGTGGAAGCTGTCGTTGCAAGTGCGCGGTGATGGCCCCGCCCGTTTGATCGCGACCGATTACTATGGCCCGACCGAGGACGGCGCGCCTGCGCGCATCCGTGCTTATGCGTCCTATGATGCTGAAACACTGGATCAGACGGCTGATCCGTTTAGCCAGATTGGCAAAGGGTATTTTGCGATCCTGATTGATCAGGGCAAAGATATGGCCCCCTATCAGGGGATCACGCCGATTGCCGGCGGGTCTCTTTCTGCCTGTGCAGAAACCTATTTTGCGCAATCCGAACAGCTGCCGACGCGGTTTCAACTGACCCACGGTCTGTCGCAACTGCCCGGTGAAGGCACCCATTGGCGCGCTGGTGGCGTGATGTTGCAGCATATGCCAAAAGCGTCGCCTCATGTGACCGGTGAGGGCGGATCAGGCGAGGACGGCCTGCTGGACGCAACTGATATCTTGGATGCCGAAGAGGGCGAAAACTGGACCCGCGCCAATGCGCTCTTGGATACGGTGGACGAGATTGAGCTGATCGGCCCAAGTGTTGCGCCCACGGACCTTCTTGTGCGTTTGTTCCATGAGGAACAGCCGCGTGTCTATGATGCCCAGCCCGTCAAATTCGGCTGTAGCTGTTCTGAGGACGCGGTCCGTCAAAGCCTGTCGATCTATTCGGCGAAGGATATCGGCACGATGACAACTCAAGAAGGCACCGTCACCGCAGACTGCCAGTTCTGCGGCGCGCATTATATCTTTGATCCCGCAACACTCGGGTTTGAGGCCAAGGATACCAGTGCCTGACCTGCGCAAAAAACTGGAAGGCGCGCTGGCCCAACAGGGCAGCGCGTCCTCTGATTTTGACCTGAATGCAGATGTGAAAAAACCTGAAGGTATGCTTACGCCTGCAGCCGTATTAATCGGCATTCGCGCTGAAACAGAGACTGTTATTCTGACAAAACGGTCCGCGCGCCTCAAACACCACCCCGGCCAGATTGCCTTTCCCGGTGGCAAGCAAGACCCAACCGATGCCACGCTTGTTGACGCCGCACTGCGTGAAGCGCACGAGGAAATCGGTCTGCCGCCTGCAATTGTTGACGTGCTGGGCGAACTGCCGCCCCACCAAACCGTGACGGGGTATCAGGTGACGCCGATCCTTGGCCTGATCCATGGCCATTATGATGTTGTTCCAGAAGCGGGTGAAGTCAGTGAGGTCTTCGAAGTGCCTTTGGCGCATCTGCTCGATTCCACAAATTATCTGATTGAGGGCCGCCGCTGGCAGGGCCGCCGTCGGCTCTATTATACTGTGCCTTTCGGTCCGTATTACATCTGGGGCGCGACTGCGCGTATTCTGCGCGCCTTTGCCGAGCGGATGACATGACCCAAATCTCCGCGCCATGGTTGCACGATGATGCTGCGCAAAGGGTGTGCAAATTGCTGACGGACGCGGGCTATCAGGCATGGTTTGTGGGGGGGTGTGTACGAAATGAACTTTTGCGCGCACCGGTGGCCGATCTTGACCTGTCTACTGATGCTTTGCCGCAAACCGTGATGGATTTGGCCAAAGAGGCGGGCATCAAAGCCGTCCCCACAGGTATCGACCACGGCACTGTGACGTTGGTTGTGAATGACACACCGTTTGAAATCACGACATTCCGGCGCGATGTCGGCACCGATGGTCGCCGCGCGACTGTCGCATTTTCTGACAACATGCTTGATGACGCTCGCCGCCGCGATTTCACCATGAACGCGCTTTATGCGGCCCCGGATGGCCAGATCACCGACCCTTTGGGCGGTTTGCCGGACCTGACCGCGCGCCGCATACGGTTTATCGAAGACGCCGACCTGCGCATCAAAGAAGATTATCTGCGCATTCTGCGGTTTTTCCGGTTTTACGCATGGTACGGCGATGTAAATGAAGGCCCTGACCGTGATGGGCTGGCTGCCTGTGCGGATAATATCGAAGGCCTGCAATCGCTTTCCGTGGAACGCATCACCGCTGAAATGCTCAAACTGCTGGGCGCACCTGATCCAGCGCCTGCCTTGGCTGCGATGGCCTCAACCGGGGCTTTGGCGCAGGTTTTGCCGGGTGCAGAGAGTGGCAGCCTTGCTGTGCTTGTGCATCTGGAACAGTCGCTTGGTATTGCACCCGATCCCTTGCGCCGTTTGGCGGTCATCGGTGGGGACCCTGCGCAGGCGCTGCGCCTGTCCAATGTGCAAACGCGCGCGCTGGGCCATATCACCGCCGGCCTTTCCCCGATCGAGACCGCCTATCGCTACGGTGAAGACGCAGGCCGCGATGTTTTGCTGATACAATCCGCAGCGCTGGGACAGCCCGTTGATGAAACCGCCCTTGCGCCGATTGCCGATGCAGCAGGCCAGGTTTTTCCGCTCAAAGCCGCCGATCTGATGCCTGCGCTTTCGGGCCCTGCGCTGGGCAAAGCCCTGCAAGAGGCCGAGGCGCGATGGATCGCCTCGGGTTTTACCCTCACGAAAGCAGACCTGCTTGGCTGAGTTTCTGCCTCTCATCGGTTTTGTCTTCTTTGGCCTTTTCTCGCCCGGGCCGAATGTGATTTTGATCACAACCTCCGGTGCGCGGTTCGGATTTCAGCGCACCCTGCCGCATATCATTGGTGTGGCCCTTGGCGTTGGCATCATTGCCGCTGTCACAGGCATCGGCATCGGGGCACTGATCACCGCGCAACCGGCGCTGGGCGGGGTGCTCAAGGTGATCGCGGGCCTTTGGATTCTATGGATGGCCTACAATCTGTGGCGCGCTGATCCGGCGAAGAAGAAAGAAACGGATAAACCCTTCACATTTATTCAGGCCGTTCTGTTTCAATGGGTAAACCCCAAGGTCTGGGCCGTGGCCCTGAGTGCGACCGCATATGTCGCAACGTTGGCCCCTGTGCAGCAAGCGATGACTTTGGCCACGACCTTTTCAACCCTCAATCTTGGCGTATGCACCTTCTGGGCCACGGCGGGCAGTCTGCTGTCCTATCTGCTGATGAATGCCACGGCGTGGCGCGTCTTCATGCGCATAATGGCGCTGGCTTTGGTTGGTTTCTCGGCCCTGCTTTTTCTCTGAGATAAGCTTTGCTATAGCGGGGGTCTAATTCCGAAAGGCAGACCCCGTGTTTCGTTGGTTCGAAGGTCTTGTCGATCCCTATGTGCCCTACAAGGAGAGCGACACGCCGCCCAAGCGGCTTTACCCGTTTCTGCGCGCCTACGCAGAGCCGTTCAAAAAGGTGTTCTGGGTCACGGGTATCTCTGCTGTCATCATCGCGATCATCGAAATCTGGTTGCTGAGCTATCTGGGCCGTCTTGTTGATATCCTGACAGGCGGTACGCCGGCGCAGGTTTGGGCCGAAAGTGGCGGCGAATTTCTATTGGTCGCCTTCCTGATCCTCACGATCCGCCCCGCCTTTCACATGTTGCAGATTTTACTGCTGAACAACACGATCTTGCCGAATTTCGGGACACTGGTGCGCTGGCGCGCGCATCGTCATGTGCTGCGCCAGTCAGTGGGTTGGTTTGAGGATGATTTCGCAGGCCGGATCGCAAACCGCATCATGCAAACACCCCCCGCTGCCGGATCGGTTGTGTTTCAGCTGTTTGATGCGCTGGCGTTTGCCGTGGCCTATATCATCGCCGCTGCCGTGTTGTTGGGGCAGGCGGATTTGCGGCTATTGGTGCCGCTGATGCTCTGGCTGGTCCCGTATCTTGTGCTGCTACGCTGGGTCATCCGCCGTATCACGCCTGCGTCCGAGGCGGCCTCGAATGCGCGCAGCGCTGTGACCGGCCGCGTCGTCGACAGCTATACCAACATTCACGCCGTCAAGATGTTCGCGCATCATGACCGCGAAATTGATTACGCCAAAGAAGCGATTGAGGAAGCGCGCCGTACCTTCCAGATCGAGATGCGGCTTTATACGACAATGGACGCGGGCCTGATGCTGCTGAACGGCGTCTTGGTTGTGGGTGTCGTTGGTTGGTCCATCTGGCTTTGGATGCAGGGCATGGCGTCTGTTGGTGTGGTTGCTGTCGCGACCTCGCTTGCGCTGCGTTTGAATGCGATGTCGGGTTGGATCATGTGGGCGATGACTGATTTCTTCCGCGAATTGGGTGTGGTGAAGGAAGGGATGCTGACCATCGCGCAGCCTGTGACTTTGGTGGATCAACCGGATGCCACGCCGTTGGATATCAAATCCGGTGCGGTCGAGGTGCGCGATCTGTCGCATCACTATGGCAAGAAAACCGGCGGTTTGGATCATGTGAACCTGTCCATCGCTGCCGGTGAAAAGGTCGGCCTTGTCGGGCAATCCGGCGCCGGAAAATCCACGCTCGTGAAGCTGCTGTTGCGGTTTTATGATGTGGAACAGGGCCAGATCCTGATTGACGGGCAGGACATCAAATTCGCCACCCAAGACAGCCTGCGCAGTGCCATTGGTATGGTGCAACAGGATAGCGCGCTTTTGCATCGGTCGGTGCGGGAAAATATCCTTTACGGCAATCCCGCCGCGAGTGAGGACGCAATGATCGCCGCGGCGCGCAAGGCCGAAGCGCATGAGTTTATCCTTGGGCTTGAGGATAACGAGGGCAACACCGGATATGATGCCCGTGTCGGTGAACGCGGGGTCAAACTCTCGGGTGGTCAGCGGCAGCGGATCAGCCTTGCGCGGGTCATTTTGAAAGATGCGCCCATCCTGCTCTTGGACGAAGCGACGAGCGCGCTAGATAGTGAGGTCGAAGCCGCAATTCAGCAGACACTCTATGGTATGATGGAGGGCAAAACCGTCATCGCCATCGCACACCGTTTGTCGACGATTGCCCAGATGGACCGGATCATCGTGATGGATCAGGGGCGCATCATCGAAGACGGCACGCATGACGCGTTGCTGGCGGCAAATGGACAATACGCACGGTTCTGGGCGCGCCAATCAGGGGGCTTTCTGGGGCAGGGCGGACAGGAAACACAATGACCCCAGAACGCTGGATCGACCCCTTTGAACCCGCCGATGGCCCGCCGCCACAGACACTGATGGCGTTCTTGCGCTGGTGCCTGAAAGGCAGCACAAAAATCACGCTTTGGGCTGGATTAGTGTCTGCTTTGGCAGGCACCCTTGAGGTCGCAACCGCCCTTATGCTGGGCTGGGTGATTGATGCGGCGCTCAATTCATCGGGCGAAGGGTATTTTACGGAAAACGTGATCCTGCTGCTTGGGGTGACGGCCTTTTTTGTCGTGCTACGCCCCATCATTCTTGGTATTTCCGGCGTCATGCAGGCCGTGGTCGTTGGCCCGTCTTTGGGCAACCTGATCCTGTCCCGTTTGCACCGCCACTCGCTGGGGCAATCGGTGACGTTCTTTGACGATGATTTCGCCGGACGGATCGCGCAGAAACAGATGCAGGCGGCGCGGGCCACAACCGATCTGATTGTCGATATGATTCATACCGTCGCCTTTGCGTTGGCGTCGTTGCTGGGCTCTGTGATCCTGCTCTTCACGATTGACGCGCGTTCCGCACTTCTTTTGGCGGTTTGGGCGCTGTCCTATATCTGGCTGATCCGGTTCTTCATGCCGCGTATCCGCGAACGGTCCAAGGCACGGGCGGCGACGCGGGCGATGGTCACGGGGCAAGTGGTGGATACGATCACCAACATCAAAACGGTCAAGCTTTTCGCCCATGACGATCACGAAGACCGCGCCGCGATTGATGCGATGGAAAACTATTGGGGCACCGCAGTGCGCTATGGCTGGATGTCCGCGTCGTTCCGGTTTTGGCTGATGGCTCTGGGCGGGCTGTTGCCGGTGCTTTTGGTGGGCATGACCCTTTATTTCTGGAGCACAGGTGCCGCCTCTGCCGGTGATATTGCCGCCGCTGGTGCAATTTCGCTGCGGCTGTCGCAGATGACCGGTTGGGTTAGTTTCACGTTGATGGGCATGTACGCCAATGTCGGCGAGGTTGAGGATGCGATGATCACGCTCAGCCCCGCGCATACGTTGACGGATGCGCATGATGCCGCCGTGCTGTCCGCTAAACATGGTGCAATTACGCTGGATCATGTGTCGTTTAACTATGGCGGCGGGCCCGGTGGTCTGGATGATGTGTCGCTGCATGTGTCGCCCGGTGAGAAACTTGGGTTGGTCGGTGCTTCTGGTGCAGGAAAATCGACTTTGGTGGCGCTTTTGCTGCGGCTTTATGATGCCGAGGCTGGCAAGATTGAAATTGATGGTGCCGATCTGCGCGACGTGACGCAGGAAAGCCTGCGCCGCCAGATCGCGATGGTCACGCAAGAAACCGCGATGTTTAACCGTTCGGCCCGCGACAATATCAAATATGGCAAACCGGACGCGACGCAGGATGAAATCGAAGCTGCGGCACGGCAGGCCGAAGCGCATGACTTTATCCTGACGCTGAAAGATCACAAAGGGCGCACCGGGTATGATGCGCATCTGGGCGAACGGGGCGTCAAGCTTTCGGGCGGTCAACGCCAGCGCATCGCGATTGCGCGCGCCATTCTGAAAGACGCGCCAATTCTGATACTGGATGAGGCGACAAGCGCGCTGGATTCCGAGGTGGAAGCGTCGATTCAGTCAGCATTAGAGTCTATTATGGACGGTAAGACCGTCATCGCCATCGCGCATCGCCTGTCCACTTTGGCGCGCATGGACCGTATCGTCGTGCTTGACGCAGGGCGCATTGTCGAACAAGGAACCCATGACGCGCTGCTTGCCCAAGGCGGGCTATATGCGCGCTATTGGAACCGCCAATCCGGTGGGTTCATCAATGTGAAAGATGCGGCGGAATAAATGCTGACGATCGAAAGTTTGACCCATCTGGGGATGGGGCGCGCCTCTGACGGGCAATCCTTGCTGCCGCGTGTTTTACCGGGGGAAGAGGTGGACGTCGCCCAAGACGGGACGCTGCGGATTGTCACGCCGTCGGTTGATCGGGTTGCGGCACCTTGCAGGCATTTCAAAACCTGCGGTGGTTGCGCGATGCAACATGCCAATGATGCGTTTGTCGCTGATTGGAAGCAGGACATTGTGATCAAGGCCGTCCATGCGCGTGGCCTGACACCAGAGTTTCGCGATATCTCTACCTCGCCAGCGCAATCACGCAGGCGGGCAAAATTCTCGGGCAGGCGTACCAAGAAAGGTGCGATGGTCGGCTTTCATACCCGCGCGTCCGATACGCTTGTCGAGGTACCTGATTGCCAGTTGGTGACACCTGCCCTGCTGGGGAGTTTCCCCGCGCTTGAGGCGCTGACCGTGCTGGCCTGTTCGCGCAAAGGCGAGATTGATCTGACAGTGACCGATGCGCCGCTTGGCCCCGATGTGTTGATCGGCACCGATAAGGAGCTGACACCGCAGTTGCGCGTTGAACTGGCGGCGCTTGCCAATCAGTTTGGCCTGTCGCGGCTGGTGTGGAATGACGAACCGGTCGTCACGATCAATCCGCCTGTGCAGGATTTTGGCGGTACTGGTGTTGTGCCGCCGCCAGGCGCGTTTTTGCAGGCCACGAAACATGGCGAAGCCACCTTGCTGGCGGCGGTCGAGGAAATCACAGCCCGTGCGGGCCGAATCGTCGATCTTTTTGCAGGCTGCGGGACATTCACGCTGCCGCTGTCAAAACGGGCCGAACTTCATGCGGTGGAAAGCGAAGCGGCGATGCTGGCTGCGCTTGATCGGGGCTGGCGGACGGGCCATCAGTTGCGTCGTGTGACCACGGAAACACGCGATTTGTTCCGCCGTCCGCTTGAGGCGGATGAGCTGCGCCATTTTGATGCGGCAGTCATTGACCCACCGCGTGCGGGGGCCGAGGCACAGATCGCAACGCTTGCAGAATCTGAAGTGAAGACAATCGCGATGGTGTCTTGCAACCCTGTCACCTTTGCGCGGGATGCCAGAACTTTGGTTGATGCAGGTTTCCAGATGCCTTGGGTGCAGGTGGTGGATCAATTCCGCTGGTCACCACATGTCGAAGTTGTTGCACCATTCACGCGGAATTAAATGTAATCGTTATAGAATCTCTTTTCTGGTCGTTTGATTTCGTCTATCTTGAATGAAACGGCGTAGACCGTAGCGATTGGGCAGAGATATGATTTCAAGACGTTCCATGATTGCGGGTTCGGCCGCATTTGGGCTTGCTGGATGTGCAAGCCAGGCATCGGTTTATGCTGGGCCAGAGGTAACGCGCATTCAGGTGCTAAAAGAACGCCGTGAGATGCAGTTGCTCAACAACCGCACCCTTTTGAAATCCTACAAAATTGATCTGGGTTTTTCGCCTGCGGGCCACAAAACCCAAGAAGGTGACGGTCGGACACCTGAAGGCGGGTATCGAATTGATCGCCGCAATCCCAACAGCCGTTTCCACCTGTCTTTGGGTATCTCATATCCCGATGCGAACGATCTTGCCTATGCGCGGGCGAAAGGCATTGATCCGGGCGGTGATATCTTCATCCACGGCACACCGCAAAAGTGGGTCGGTACCCCTGATTGGACATGGGGCTGCATTGCTGTGACCAACGAAGAGATGGAAGAAGTCTATACGATGGTGAATACAGGTACGCTTATCTACATTTATGCCTAAGAGCCAAATCCGGCCATTGGCTGTCTGATGCTGGGGTCGCTTCCCATGTTCAGTGTCCACCAAAGCTTGGCTGATTCCTCTTGGTACCACGAAAAGCCCATGTAGCGGGCATCCGGATCAAGGATAACGGCGCGGGTATCTGGCTGTGCCATCCAGGCACCAAGCGTTTGCAACTCTGATTCGAAGGATTCAGAGATATTCTCACCCAAGAGCCGGCCGGGGAAACCGACACGTCGGGCCCGGTCTACCGGGCTGGATCCGTCAGACCCGAAAAGCCACGGCCGGTTTTGCACAGCCATATCGCGTGAATGCGTGGCAGCGGCAGCATTCAGTCGCGCATCAAGAGTGACCGGCGGGACACCTGCGGTTTGCCGCAAGGCGTTCACGCTATCCAGCATCCGGAACTGCACAGCGGCTTCATCGCCCGAGCGAATGATATAAGCCGTGGGCAATGGGAGGCCGTCAGGACCAATCGGCCTGTCGCTTGTGGTACTACAGGCCGCAAGCCCGACTGCTGCCAATCCCATCAACATTTCGCGTCGCAACATGAAACCACTCGCCTTTTTGAATTTTCCAACCTTTAGCTTGATTGGCGTGACACTTCAAACCCACATCCGCCTAGTTGCGAGGGAATGACATTTGTTTGAATTGCGGTGCCGCCCCAGACACATTATCTAACAAAGATAATAAAATGATCCTTTGAGGAGGGCCAAAATGACAAATACGTTCTCGCGCCGCGGTTTTTTGGCGGCTTCCGCTGCTATGGTTGGCACAGGTGCTGTTGCGCAAACTGCAAACAGCACCGAGATTGAGTCTGATATCTCTGCTGGTGTTCAGCGGAATATTGCCAGCTTCCGGTCTTTGGATTGGCAGCCTTACTTCAGCAATCTGAACAACGGTGCGGTTCTCGTCGACCTGCAGTCGCGGGCTTTGCATTTCTGGTCCGAAGACGAATCGATCTACAAGCTGTTCCCGACAAGTGTTCCACTGTCTGACGAGCTGACACGGACGGGCCGCACTGAAATCACGCGCAAAGTGGAAGGGCCCAGCTGGGCACCCACGCCATCCATGAAAATTCGCAACCCAGAATGGCCGGATTTCATTGGTCCGGGTCCAGATAACCCACTTGGGACACACGCCCTGCACCTGTCATGGCAATATTACCGGATTCACGGAACCCATGACACGCGCAAGATTGGCCGCCGGTCATCAAACGGGTGCATTGGTCTGTATAATGAACAGATCGCAGAATTGTATGAGTACACCCGTGTTGGCACTCAGGTTTTGCTGATTTGACGGTGATAGTATTGATCTAGAAATAAAGGGCGCATCCAACGATGCGCCCTTTATTTTTTATAACGATGCGTTTTACTGGCTCTGCTTTCGCAGAAACCCCAAACGCCACCACTTTTTCTTCCGCTCTTCAGCAGCCAAGCGTGCGGCTTTCCGTGCTTCAAGCTCGGCAACGGTCTTTTCAACTGCCCGCTGTTCTTCCAATGTCTCGACAAGAGGGTCTGTCGCGACTGGTTTTCCTTTGGTTGTCTCGTGGTTGAATTCTTTGACCCAACCTGGTGCCTTAACAGGCTTCGGCTCGGCAGACTTAAGTTCAAGAGGCTGCGATTTAGGGGTACGTGGCTCAGAGTTGAGAACGTACTCGTTCGTTTCGGACACCAATCGGGTCAGCGTTTTATTCAGGTCGAACCGGGAATTCACCTTCAGCGGCTTCACCCGCTCGCCTTCTTTGTTGATGATGTTGAGCCACTCTTTGGCTGATTGAATGCGCGCCTTTGGCAAAATCTGCATCGCCTTGTCGATCGCTTCAAGAAATGCGCGATCATACTCGGGGAAACGCCCGGCAAGCGGTTCACAAGGGTCAGGGTTTCTGCCTGCGAATTCGGCCATGCGGGTTTGGCTGTTTGGTGGGGCAACACCGCTGATCAGGTGATAGAAGGTCGCGCCCAGTGCATAAAGATCGCTGCTGGGGCCTTGCTTGCCGCCTGCAAAGTAGAACTCCTGCGGGGAATAGCCGTCTTTGACGATCAAAACCGATGAAACAGCACGGGTTTCACGGCTGGCTTCTTCGCGGGCCGCCCCGAAATCGATGAGGAACGGGCTACCCCATTTATCCAACAGAATGTTGTCAGGCGAAATATCGCGGTGCAGCAGGTCATTTTGGTGGACCAGATCGACCGCATCCAAGACCTTGATCAGGATTTCCTTGATCTGGGAAGGCGGCAAAGGCTTGTTTTTGTCATTCACAATGCTCAGCAGATCGCGACCGTGAATCAGGTCCAGCACCATATAGGCGGTCTGGTTGTCCTCAAAAATACGGTGCACGCCAACGATATTGGGGTGACGCATCTTTGCGATGCTCCGCGCCTCGCGCATGAACATCTTAACGATGGTGCGGTATTTCTCTTTGTGTTGATCAGAGCGGACAAGAACATTCTTGCCTTGGCGCATGCAGAACACTTCAGGGTAGCATTCTTTGATGACTACACGACGATCAAGGTAATTGTCCCGAGCCAGATAGGTGATACCAAAGCCACCGTTGCTCAGCGCACGCTCTACGGTAAACTGATCTCCCAACAAGGCGGTACCATCAGGAAGCGCTTCACTTCTTTCCTGTTGCTCATCGCCTTCTCTTGGCTGGGTTGCTGCGTTCATTATCACCACTCATCGTGCCAAACAGACGGCACGATCCAAACAAATACTTTTACAGCAGTCTTTCTGTCATAGAATTATGTTTGCTTTGGGGCAGCGATGCACAAAAGTTATGGCACAAGTCGAACAAATTGCAGTCTTTTCCCGCGAGCGGGGGCTAATTGTTCACGCGCTGCACATCTGATCAGCAGTGCGCGTTTTTTCAGGCATTGGGCAGGTGAGGGCAAAACCTAGCTATTTGCTCTGATTCTTGTCGTCTTCAGGACAGTTCCGTCAGCGTCGCAAATCAACCGGACACGTTGCCCAGCATACCAGAATGTCAGGCGTACGCGCCCCGCGTCTTCGTCAACGCCTTGTTCCGAACGGCTTGTAATTTCGCCCGACCGCATTTTGACAGGCACTTCGGCAGGGTCCAAACCCAAAAGCGGCCCCAAGTCCTGGGCGTCAACCGTCGCCCCTGTTTCGGATAGATCTACCTTTATGCTCATCAACTCGCCTGTGGCGCTTAGTCCAACCAGCCCTTGAGGTTTTTGTCGATCACGCCGGAAAGAGCATCAATATGCGCCGGATCATCGTTGAGGCACGGAATATATGTGAAATGCTCGCCGCCAGCCTCTTCGAAGCTTTCTTTGATCTCTTCGTTGATCTCTTCCAGCGTCTCGATGCAATCGGCCGAAAATGCGGGCGCGCAGACAGCGATGTTTTTCACCCCGTCCTCTTCGGCAAGGCGCGCAACCTCTTCAACGGTGTATGGCTTCAGCCACTCCTCTGGTCCGAAACGCGACTGGAAAGTTGTGACAATCTGCGTGTCATCCCAACCCAGACGTTCCTTCAGAAGGCGCGTCGTTTTCTGGCATTGGCAATGGTAGGGATCGCCCTCGCGCAGATAGCGTTCAGGCACGCCGTGGTACGAACACACCAGCTTTTCGGGCTTTGTCTCTGCTTCGGCATAGGCACGTTCAATGGATTGCGCCAAAGCTTCAATATAGGCCGGTTCGTTGAAATAAGGTTCAACCACGCGGGCGATCGGTTGCCATTTTTCTTCCATCAGAGCGCGGAAGAATTGGTCATTTGCCGTGGCAGAGGTTGCGCCGGCGTAGTGCGGATAAAGCGGGAAGAACAGGATCTTGGTGCATCCTGCTTCAACCATTTCGCGCACTTTCGATTTCGTTGAGGGGTTGCCGTAGCGCATGCAGAAATCGACGCGCACATCGTCACCATAACGTTCCACCATCTGCGCTTTGATCGCAGCGGTCTGTTTCTTGGTGATCGTCAGAAGCGGGCTTTCGTTGTCTTCTTCATTCCAGATCGACTTATAGGCCGCACCGGACGAAAACGGGCGTTTTGTCAGGATGATCAACTGCAAGAGCGGCTGCCAGATCCAGGCAGAGTAATCCACCACACGTTTGTCAGACAGAAATTCGTTCAGATACCGGCGCATCGACCAGTAATCGGTGGCGTCCGGTGTCCCAAGGTTCGCCAGCAGAATACCCACGCGTGCAGGTTTCACCGCAGGGTGATCGGGCTGCGCATGCACCGGGCATGTGGCGGGGCGTTCTTCGGCCTGAGTGTGTGCATCAAACATTTTCATGGGCCCTTAGGTAACGACATTTGTCTGGTAATTAAATGGGATACGCACCGCGTCAATCATTGGACCTGTTTAAAGGCGTTTCTTTTGTCTTTAATGCATCGGCAAGCCGCGTTTTTGCGCTTCCGGGGCGCAGGGGTTGTGGTTGGCTCTCTGCCGGTGCCCATCCAGTGAGCGTGATGAATTCAAAAGTGGCATTGACCCGATTCTCTGCGTTGCGAAAATTATCGGCGTAGATACAGGCCGCTTCGGTCAGCACATTACGGCGGGTCGGATGCTTGATCCGGTCGGTCAGCGCGTTGTTTTCGCCCATTTTGCGCAGATCATGCATCAGGTGGAAGGCGTTCACATAGCTTGCGGTCAGGGGTGTGCCGTCGGCGACCGGCAAGGCAAAGCCAGCGCGTTGCAAAAGCCCCCCAAGATCGCGAATTTCGCCCATGGGTGCGATCCGCGGCGACAGCCCGCCGGTGACAGCGGCCTCTGCCTCGGCCAGTGAGGCGCGCAGTTCGTGCAGGGTTTGACCACCAAGGAAGGTGCAAAGTAACAAACCATCGGGTTGCAACGCATGGCGGGCCTGCACCAGCTGACCCACGGGATCGTTCGCCCAATGCAGGCACATGCTGTGCAAGATCAGGTCGTGCGCCTGTGGTTTGAGGTCGAGCGTATCTTCATCCGTGACAATCGTTGCATCAGGATAACGCGCGGCCCAAAAATCGGGGAAACCGGTCACAATCGCGACCGACGTAAAGGTTCTGTTAACCTCGTTCAGTCTCTCTTGAAGTTCATCGGCTGCGTGTTCTTGCAAGAACAGCGCGCTGGGCAAGGCGCGGGCGCGGTTGCGCATCAAAGCGGCGCGGTCGGTGATCTGAGGCATATCCATGCCGGTCATTTAGGGTGCATTCATGCGGTTGCAAAGCGTCATTCGGGCAATTTATCCCGCGCAGTGCGTTGCTTGCGATGCACCAACCGAGGATGACTTTGGTTTATGCGCGGCCTGCTGGCGGGAAACGCAGTTTATTGGCGGGCTGGTTTGCGACAAATGCGGCGTCCCTTTGCCTGGCGAAGACCACGGTGAAACGGTGCAATGCGATGATTGCATGACCATCGCGCGCCCTTGGGATCGCGGGCGTACCGTGCTGGCCTATAGCGGTGTGGGGCGGCGTCTTGTCTTGGCACTCAAGCATGGGGATCGCACGGAACTTGCCATTCCTGCGGCACGTTGGATGGCGCAAAAAATACCGGATTGGGCTGAAACAGACACTGTTTTTGTCCCGGTTCCGCTTCATTGGTTGCGGCTTGTCCGGCGGCGCTACAATCAATCTGCCCTGTTGGCGCAAGAGTTGGCCAAGGTGATGCATGCGTCGGTCTGCGTTGATGCTTTGGTGCGGACCAAACGTACCGCAACCCTGCAAGGCCATAGCCGCGACGCGCGCTTTGCCGAACTCGCCGGGGCCATCGTGCCGAACCCCAAACGCAAAGACCAGATTGCAAACAAACACATCATTCTGGTGGATGATGTCATGACCTCGGGGGCCACGCTTGCCGCCAGTGCCGAGGCCGCAATGTCCGCCGGTGCCAGAAAAGTGTCGATTGTTACTCTGGCAAGAGTGGTCAAAGACGCTTAAATCAGGGCCAACGTGATGCAAGGACCCCTCTTATGGCAAATGTCGAGATTTACACCAAACCAACCTGTGGGTTTTGCCATATGGCAAAACGCCTGCTGAACTCCAAAGGCATCAGCTTTGCCGAGGTCAATATCTCCGCCCAGCCTGAGCGCCGCGCAGAGATGATCCAGCGCGCCAATGGTGGCAGCACGGTGCCGCAGATTTTTATCGACGGCACCCATGTGGGTGGCTGCGATGATCTTTTCGCACTTGAGCGGGGCGGCAAATTGGATGCGCTGCTCGCCGCATGAAGGCTGCACTCCTCCAGCTGAATGCCAGCGATGATCCGGCTGCGAATCTCACGCAGACCGTTGATATGATTGCGCAAGCGGCTGGGCAGGGCGCAGGTTTTGTTCTGACGCCGGAAGTGACCAACTGCGTTTCGCAAGATCGGGGGCATCAATCGCGCGTGCTGCAGCATGAGGCCGATGACATCACCCTTGCCGGCTTGCGTGCGGCGGCAATCCAGCACGGTCTGTGGCTATCTATTGGGTCGTTGGCGTTGAAAACCGATGATCCAGACGGGCGCTTTGCCAATCGGTCGTTCCTGATTGACCCGGCAGGCCAGATCATAGCGCGCTACGACAAAATTCACATGTTTGATGTGACCGTGTCCGAGACGGAAACCTACCGCGAATCTGCCGGATATCGCCCCGGCACAAGGGCGGTGGTGGCGGAAACGCCTTTCGCGAAGATCGGCCTCAGTATCTGTTATGACATCCGTTTCGCCTATCTCTACCGCGCCTTGGCACAGGCCGGGGCCGAGGTTTTGCTGGTTCCGTCCGCCTTTTCCCCTGTGACAGGTGCCGCCCATTGGGAACCCTTGCTGCGCGCCCGCGCGATTGAGACGGGGTCTTATGTCTTGGCCGCGGCACAGACCGGCGAACATGCAGCGCAAGCGGGCAAACCGCGCCAAACTTATGGGCACAGCATGGCAATTTCGCCTTGGGGCGAAGTCTTGGTCGATTTAGGGACCGAACCCGGGCTGGCTTTGGTTGATCTTGACCCTGCGGAAGTGGCACAAAGTCGCAAACGGATTGCGGCACTCAGCCATGATCGCCCTTTTGAAGGCCCCTGATGTCAGATACCGCCAACAACCTTGCCGTTTCCCTGTTCAGCGAAATTCTTGCCGTTGATCAGTTGGCGCGGGCAAGCGTGGCGCGTGTTTTGCCAAAAGGCATGGAGCTTTCGCATTTTTCTGTGCTGAACCATCTGGCGAATGCGGGTGTCGAACGCACGCCCGCGCAATTGGCCAAGACGTTCCACCTGACCCGTGGGGCCATGACAAACACGCTGCACAAACTCGAATGGGCGGGCTGGGTGCATGTGCGGCCCGATTGGGATGACGCGCGCCGCAAGATGGTTGCGATCAGCCCCTCAGGTCTGGCCGCCCGCAATGCGGCGCTTGCCGCCATTGCCCCCGTCATCGCCGATGTTGTCACCAAGGTTGGCGAGGACAAAGCCAAAGCGGTCTTACCTGTGCTGCGAGAAATGCGATTGAAGCTCGGTCAGGTCGAATAACGCGCCATCACGCGTTTAGTTTATGGATCCCCGAAGCGGTCGTCTTTGCCGATCGCTAGGATTCAAGAAGTGTCATCAGACCCTCTTTCAACGCAGTTTGCGGTGTCCACCCGAGCAGGGTTTCTACTTTCAGGGTAACATCGTTGTTGGTCTGATCCCGCCAAAGAGTGGACTATGCAACAGGCTTTGTCGCTGCCGTCACGTAGTTTACTGACAGGTCGCGATCCGAGATTGACCATGTGAATTTTGCGAAATTGAACACGAACCCTTTGCGATCAACGGGCGTCATGCCCGCTTTTTCCAGCAAGCCGAACAGTTCATCCGGCGTGATGAACTTGTTCCATTCATGTGTGCCTTTTGGCAGCCAGCGCATCACATATTCTGCACCCACAATCGCCATCACAAAGGATTTGGGATTGCGGTTGATGGTCGAGCAAATGTGAAGGCCACCCGGTTTCATCAATTGCTGACAGGCATCGAGGTATCCCTGCGGATCGGCGACATGTTCGACCACTTCCATGTTCAGCACGGCGTCAAATTGTTCACCTGCTGCGGCCATCGCCTCGGCTGTGGTGTGGCGGTAATCAATCTCGAGGCCGGATTGTTCTGCGTGAATTTGTGCGACAGGAATGTTGCGTTCAGCGGCATCTGCGCCCACGACAGTCGCGCCAAGGCGTGCCATCGGTTCGCAAAGAAGGCCGCCACCGCAGCCGATATCAAGAATACGCAGCCCTTTGAACGGCTCGGGCTGGCTGAGGTCGCGCCCGAATTCGGCGGCAATTTGACGCGTAATATAGTCGAGCCGCACGGGGTTCATCATGTGCAGTGGTTTGAATTTGCCGTTCAGATCCCACCATTCGGCTGCCATCGCCTCAAACTTGGCAATTTCACCGGGGTCTACTGTGTTCGTTTCCGACATTTTCATCGCTCCGCATTGTGGCCACTCAGTTCAACACGCGATATAGGGTGATTATGGACAAAGTCGTAGGACAAAAGCGCCCAGGTGCACATCTTTACCCGCCCGTTGATCCCTTTGATCAGCGGATGCTGGATGTTGGCGATGGTCACCGCGTCTATATGGAGCAATGCGGCAACCCCGACGGGGTGCCTGTGGTCGTGCTGCATGGCGGCCCCGGTGGCGGATGCAGCCCTGCGATGCGCCGCTATTTTGACCCCAATGTTTTTCGTATCATCCTGTTTGATCAGCGCGGCTGTGGCCGCTCAAAGCCCCATGCCAGTGTGGATGCCAATACCACATGGCATCTGGTCGCTGATATCGAGCTGATCCGCGAAACATTGGGCATTGATCGCTGGATTGTCTTTGGCGGGTCTTGGGGTGCGACGCTGGCGCTGATTTATGCCCAAGCCCACCCTGACCGTGCGGCGGCCCTTACCTTGCGCGGTGTGTTTTTGATGACAAAGCCCGAGCTGGACTGGTTCTATGGCGGCGGTGCCGGGAAATTCTGGCCAGATCTATGGGAGCGGTTTTCATCGCTGATCCCCGCAGACGAGCATGATGATTTCATCGCAGCCTATCATCGCCGTCTGTTTTCTGGCGATCATCATCTTGAGGTCCGGTTTGCCCGCGCATGGGCGTCATGGGAAAATGCACTTGCATCCATTGATAGCGATGGCGTGACAGGCGAGAGCCCCGCGGATTATGCCCGCGCCTTTTCGCGTCTAGAGAACCACTATTTTCATCATGGCGGGTTTTTGGATGAAGATCAGCAGATCTTGCATCCCAACCAGATGGCCAAGATCGCGGATGTTCCCGGGGTCATTGTTCAGGGGCGCTATGACATGATTTGTCCGCCTGTCTCTGCGCATACACTGTCACAGATGTGGCCCAAGTCACGCCTGACTTTTATCGGGCGCGCTGGGCATGCATTGTCGGAACCCGGGATCAGCGCAGAACTGGTCCGCACGATGGACATGATGGGTGCCCAGCGCCTTGCGCTGGGGCTTTAGGGTTTACAGACGGGAATATGCCGTTAAGCTTTGAGGCAAGCTACCGGGGAAATAGTAAACTTGGGCAACGTCCTAACGATTATTCTACAACGTCTCGCGCTGGGCCTTCTCACACTGTTAATTGTGTCGATTGTGATCTTCGTCGCGGTCAATTTGCTGCCCGGTGATTTTGCGGAATCTATCCTTGGGCAAGGTGCGACACCAGAGGCGGTCGCCGCGATCCGCACTGATCTTGGGCTGGATGAGCCACTTGTATCACGGTATTTCCAGTGGCTGGGTGGCGTGATGCAGGGCGATTTGGGCACCAGCTTTGCACAAGCGAATTTTTCGAGCTTCACAGGGACGGATTCAGGCGCAACCACTGTCGCCGCGCAGATTGCACCGCGTTTTGGCAACACGATGTTCCTTGCAATGATCACGGCCGCAATCGCCGTACCGTTTTCGATTTTCCTTGGCATTCTGGCGGCGCTTTACCGCAATACGGTCTTTGATCGCGCCACCAACATCTTCACGCTGACCTCAATCTCAAGCCCCGAGTTTTTTCTGGCCTACGTCCTGATCCTGTTTCTGGCCGTCCTGAACCCGATCTTTCCGTCGCTGTCGAATATCTTTGAGGGCATGCCTTTCGGTGAGCGGGTTGAGAAATCCATGCTGCCCGCTTTGACACTGACGCTTGTGGTCACCGCGCATATGATGCGGATGACGCGGGCCGCGATTATCAATTTGCTGGCCTCGCCTTATATCGAGATGGCGCGCCTGAAGGGCCTTTCGCCGATGCGCGTGATCGTCAAGCACGCACTGCCAAATGCGCTGGCCCCGATCATCAACGTGATCGCGCTGAACCTTGCGTATCTGATTACTGGCGTTGTCGTGGTCGAGGTGGTGTTCGTTTACCCCGGCATTGGCCAGCTTTTCGTTGACGCTGTGAAAAACCGTGACATCCCCGTTGTGCAGGCCTGCTGCCTGATCTTCGCGACGGCCTTTATTCTGCTCAACCTGACAGCTGACATTTTGTCGATCCTGTCCAACCCACGTCTGAGGCATCCGAAATGATTTTATGGATCGTCATAGCGCTGGTTGGCATGGGTGCCTTGGCTTGGGGTTTCCGCTTTGCGGGACAGGCCGCGACAGGGAACGCGCCGAAGTTTCGGGATATGCCTTATGGCGTCGCCTATGGCTATGTTCTGGGTGTTGCCGTTCTGGTGTGGCTGGTCTGGGCTTATATGCAAGGACGCAGTTCTGACACCGCGATTGCCAATAAGTTCTTCTTCCTGCGCATCGCGATTGAGGGCTTTATCATCTTCGCCATCGCCGCATGGCTGTTCCGTATTCTGGGGCGCTCGGTTGGGACTGCGGGAACAAAAAAGCTGTTCCGTTCCATGCCTCTGACCGCGGCGTTCGGTATTCTGACTATCCTGATTTACGCAATCCTTGCGATCTTTGCGGGGGCGATTGCGCCTTACGGTCAGGAACAGATTATCCAAGGCGTTGCTGCGAATATTATCCCGGGTGGCGATCCTGCCCTGGGCGGCAACCCTGATTTCCCGCTGGGGACTGACCAGATTGGCCGCGATATCCTCAGCCGTTTGATTTATGGCGCGCAGAACACTGTCGGCATTGCTTTTGCAACCACGGTTCTGGCGTTTCTTTTGGGGGGCACTTTCGGCTTTCTGGCGGCCACGCTTGGCGGGTGGCTGGATCAGCTTTTGTCGCGCGCGGTTGATGTCTTGATGGCGATCCCGTCGCTGATTTTTGCGCTTTTGCTGATGACGATTGCGCAGGTTTGGGCACCGCAGCTGGGGATCCCGCTGACGTTCTTTATGGTCGTGATCATTGCGGTGATCGACAGCACGCGGGTTTACCGTTTGGCGCGTGCGGTCGGGCAGAACATTGTTGTGATGGATTATATCGAAGCGGCAAAACTGCGCGGTGAGGGGTTGGGATACCTGATCTTCAAAGAAATCCTGCCCAATGCAACGGCCCCTTTGCTTGCTGAATTCGGCCTGCGCTTTTGCTTTGTCTTCCTGACAATCGCCTCTTTGTCCTTCCTTGGCGTGGGCATCCAGCCGCCGCTGGCCGATTGGGGAACAATGGTGCGTGACTTGGCGGGCTTTGTGAACTTTGCGCAGTTCGCGCCGATGGCGGCAACGGCCCCCTTGCTGGCGGCTGGTGCGATTGCGTTGCTAACGGTTGCCGTGAATTTCGTCGTGGACTGGATGCTGCAAAAATCATCGGGGCTAAAAGAATGAGCGAAGAACCACTCGTCAAAATGCGCGATGTCTGGCTTGAGGGCCGTAGTGACGAGACATGGAATCCCATTATCAACGGTGTCGATCTGACGCTGGCGCGCGGAGAAGTGCTTGGGCTGATCGGTGAATCCGGTGCCGGTAAATCGACCCTTGGTCTGGCCGCGATGGGCTATACCCGCGACGGTGTACGTATCTCCAAAGGGTCCGTTGAATTCGATGGAATTGACCTGCTGAAAGCCTCGGCTTCCGTAAAGCGTGAATTGCTGGGCAAGCGCATTGCCTACGTTGCACAGTCCGCGGCGGCGAGCTTTAATCCTGCCCATAAACTGATGGATCAGCACGTCGAAGGCCCCGTGCAGCATGGCGTGATGAGCCGCGCTGACAGCGAAGCGGACGGGATTGATCTCTACCGCAAACTGCGCCTGCCGGACCCCGAACTCATTGGGTTCCGCTATCCGCACCAGGTATCCGGCGGTCAGTTGCAGCGCTGTATGACGGCGATGGCCATGTCCTGCCGCCCTGATCTGATTATCTTTGACGAACCGACAACGGCGCTGGATGTGACGACGCAGATCGAAGTGCTGGCTTCGATCCGTGATATTGTGGAGCAGTTCAACACCGCCGCGATTTATATCACCCATGATCTGGCGGTGGTCGCGCAGATGGCCGACCGTATCAAAGTGCTGCTGAAGGGTGACGAGGTGGAAACCGCCGACACCCGCACGATGCTGTCCGCGCCGACGCAGGACTACACAAAATCGCTCTGGGCGGTGCGCAGCTTTGAACGCCCGCAGAAACCCGCAATACAGACGGGCTCTGTCCCTGTCGTGAGCGTCCAGAATGTTGATGCATCTTATGGCACTGTGCCGGTGCTGCATGACGTCAGTTTTGATCTGCATGAAGGCCGCACCGTAGCGGTTGTTGGTGAAAGCGGATCGGGAAAATCGACGACCGCGCGCTGCATCACAGGCCTTTTGCCACCCAAAGCAGGGCAGGTCTTGCTGCACGGCGAAGTGCTGCCCGCCGATTACCGCAAGCGGAGCAAGGACCAGCTGCAGCAGGTCCAGATGATTTACCAGATGGCCGATACCGCGCTGAACCCGCGTATGTCGATTGGCCAGATCATCGCGCGCCCTGTCGAGTTTTATCTTGGCCTGAAGGGCAAGGAGAAGCGCAAGCGCGTCGATGCCCTTCTCGAACAGATCGAGCTGGAGCCTTCTCAGTATTATCATCGCCTTCCATCAGAGCTATCGGGTGGGCAAAAACAGCGTATCGGGATTGCCCGGGCCTTGGCGGCCGAGCCCAAGTTTATCATCTGCGATGAAGTGACCTCGGCCTTGGACCAACTGGTCGCCGAGGGTATTCTGCGACTATTGGCAAGGTTGCAGGATAAGCTTTCGCTGACTTATATGTTCATCACACATGATCTGGCGACGGTGCGGGCGATTTCCGACGAGGTGGTCGTCATGAAGGACGGGCGTGTGGTAGAACAAGGGCCAAAGAAGGAAATGTTCAAGCCACCGCACCACGCCTACACCGATCTTTTGCTGTCCTCGGTCCCCGAAATGGACCCGGATTGGCTCACAAATCTTTTGGCTGAACGCGGAGTTGATAACATCGGCGATGCAGCTGTTGATAAGATGTAATTCGAATCATTCACGAGAGTGATGGAATAAACCGGCGAAAAGTGCCGAATAAGACAACTAGGGAGACGATAAACATGCAAGGAATTAGTAGACGCGGTCTATTGAAGACAGGTGTTGCTGCAGGTGTGTTGGGCCTGACGGGGATGCCGCTTCGCGCGCAAACACGCGGCGGAAAACTGACTGCTGGCCTTTCAGGAGCAAACACATCCGATAGCTGGGACGGGCGGACACACTCTGACCTGTTCATGATCGCATCGGCGCAGGGCGCCGTTTTTGACAGCCTTACCGAAGTTGGCGCTGATGGCTTGCTCAAGGGCGAATTGGCCGAAAGCTGGGAAGCATCCGCTGACGCAAAGGTCTGGACATTCAACCTGCGTCAGGGCGTGACGTTCCACAACGGCAAGTCCTTTGGCGCGGATGACGTGATCGAATCGCTGCAAATGCACGTTGCTGAAGGCGCGAAATCTGCGGCAGAGCCAATCGTTTCGGCCATCACCGAAATGACCAAGATCACCGATTATCAAATCCAGCTGACGCTTGCTTCGGGCAACGCCGACCTGCCGTATCTGTTGTCGGACTATCACCTGCTGATGTACCCTGCGGGCCAGATTGAAGAGGCGATTGCACAAGGCATCGGTACGGGCCTTTATCAGGTGCAGGCCTTTGATCCGGGTGTGCGTATGGTCGCGACCCGCTATCCTGACCACTATAAAGGCGACAGCGCCGGTTTCTTTGACGAGATCGAATATATCGCGATCAACGACAACACAGCACGGACCAACGCGCTGCTGACTGGTCAGGTCGACGCGATCAACCGGATTGATTTTCAAACCGAGGCCCTGTTGCGCGCAAACCCTGCACTGCGCATTCAGGAACTGACGGGCAACCAGCACTACATCTTCCCGATGCTGACACAGGTTGCACCGTTCAATGACGTGAATGTGCGCCGCGCGCTGAAGTATGGCATCAACCGTCAGGAAATGGTCGACAAGATCCTTCTGGGTCACGGTCAGATCGGCAACGATTCACCGATCGGTCCCGCAAACCAGTATTACAATCCTGATATGGAGCAGTTGGCCTACGATCCGGACAAGTCCAAGTTCTACCTCAAGGAAGCTGGCCTTGATAGCATCGACCTTGATCTGTCCGCATCAAATGCCGCGTTCGAAGGCGCGGTTGACGCAGCACTTCTTTACAAGAACTCTGCAGCCGAAGGCGGGATCAATATCAACGTGGTTCAGGAACCGGCTGACGGCTATTGGTCCAACGTCTGGTTGAAAAAGCCTTGGTGTGCCAGCTACTGGTCGGGCCGCGCGACAGAGGACTGGATGTTCTCGACCGCTTATGAGGCCGGTGCGCCTTGGAACGACAGCCAGTGGGAAGACGCGCGCTTCCAGGAACTGCTGTTGTCCGCCCGTGCCGAGCTTGATAGCGACAAGCGCCGCGAGCAGTATTACGAGATGCAGCAGATCCTGCGTGACGATGGCGGTGTGATCCTGCCGATGTTTGCCAACTACGTGCAGGCGTTGAACAACCGCATCGCGACACCTGAAACAGTGGGTAACCTGTGGCAGATGGACAACGGCCGCATGGCCGAGCGTTGGTCGCTGGCGTAAGTCTTGCTTGTTTGAAAACAGAACGCCCTGCCGAAAGGCGGGGCGTTTTTCGTTTCACGGACAGGCTTAGGATGACAGGCCTTGCAGTTAGGGCAATCGTTGCGTATATGACTAACAACAGCGGCGACTTGGCCTCCACCCCCAAGCCTCCACCGGAAATTCTCACGGGCCGCGCGCCCGTTTTTTTGTGCCGAATGATAAGTCGGAAAGAATGATGAACGATCTGATCGCCAAAGCGGCCATTGACCGCCGTATCGCTGAAATCATCACCCCAGTCGTAGAGGACATGGGGTTTGAGGTCGTGCGCGTGCGTCTGATGACTGGCAAGGAAAGCATCCTGCAAATCATGGTGCAGCGTCCTGATGGCCAGATCGAGGTTGATGAATGCGGCCAGATTTCCACGGCTATTAGTGCCGTCATGGATGTCGAGGACCCGATTCTGGATGTCTATACGCTTGAGGTGTCCAGCCCCGGCATTGACCGTCCACTGACGCGGATGAAGGATTTCGACCAGTGGGAAGGCTTTGAAGCCAAGGTCGAAACCGACGAGTTGATTGATGGCCGCCGCCGTTTCAAAGGGCAATTGGCAGGCACCGAAGGTGACGAAGTGTTGATCACGATTGCCGAGGGCACGATTGGTCTGAAATTTGAATGGCTGTCAGACGCCAAACTGGTCCTGACAGATGAGTTGATCCGCGATGTTTTGCGCGGGCGTAAAGATGCGGGTCAGATTGACGAGACCCAATTTGATGAAATCGAAACCATCATTGATGGCGAGGAGAACACTTAAGATGGCTTATACATCCGCCAACCAGTTGGAGCTTTTGCAAACAGCAGAGGCTGTGGCCCGCGAAAAGAACATCGAGCCCGGGCTTGTTGTCGAAGCGATGGAAGAATCGCTCGCCCGTGCGGCGAAGTCGCGTTACGGCGCAGAGATGGACATTCGTGTCGCCATCGACCGCAAAACAGGCAAGGCGACATTCACCCGCGTGCGCACTGTGGTCGAGGATGATGAGCTTGAGAACTATCAGGCCGAGTTCACCGTCGAGCAGGCCAAAGAGTACATGGACAACCCCGAAGTGGGTCAGCAGCTCATCGAAGAAGTCCCCCCAGTGGAATTGGGCCGCATTGCTGCGCAATCTGCCAAGCAGGTGATCTTGCAAAAGGTCCGCGAAGCCGAGCGCGACAAGCAATACGAAGAATTCAAAGATCGCGCCGGTACAATCATCAACGCGTTGGTCAAGCGCGAAGAGTACGGCAATGTCATCGTTGATGTGGGCTCTGGCGAAGCTGTGCTGCGCCGCAACGAAAAGATCGGCCGCGAGGCATACCGCCCCAACGACCGTATCCGTTGCTACATCAAGGAAGTGCGCCGCGAACAGCGTGGCCCTCAGATTTTCCTGAGCCGCACAGCGCCTGAATTCATGGCCGAGCTGTTCAAGATGGAAGTGCCTGAGATTTACGAAGGCATCATCGAGATCAAGGCCGTCGCTCGTGACCCCGGTTCGCGCGCGAAGATCGCGGTTATTTCTTACGACGGCTCCATCGACCCCGTTGGTGCCTGTGTTGGTATGCGCGGCAGCCGTGTGCAGGCCGTTGTGAACGAACTGCAGGGCGAAAAGATCGACATCATTCCTTGGAATGAAGATATGCCAACCTTCCTTGTGAACGCGTTGCAGCCTGCAGAGGTGTCCAAGGTTGTTCTGGACGAAGAAGCCGGCAAAATCGAAGTCGTCGTTCCAGAAGAGCAGCTTTCGCTGGCTATTGGTCGCCGCGGTCAAAACGTGCGCCTTGCGTCGCAACTGACCGGTCTGGATATCGACATCATGACCGAGGAAGAAGAGAGCAAGCGTCGTCAGGCCGAATTCGAGCTGCGTACGAAATTGTTCATGGATACCCTTGATCTGGACGAGTTCTTTGCCCAACTGTTGGTATCTGAAGGGTTCACGAACCTTGAAGAGGTCGCCTATGTCGAGCTTGACGAACTGCTGGTGATCGAAGGCGTCGACGATGATACGGCCGCTGAATTGCAGGCACGTGCACGCGACTATCTGGAAGCCGAAGCCAAGAAAGCCATGGAAGCGGCCCGTGCCTTGGGTGTCGAAGACAGCCTTGCGAACTTTGAGGGTCTGACACCTGTGATGCTTGAGGCGCTGGGCAAAGATGGTGTGAAAACACTGGAAGACTTTGCAACCTGTGCTGACTGGGAACTGGCCGGTGGCTGGACGACCGTGAATGGCGAGCGCGTGAAAGACGATGGCGTGTTGGAGCCTTTCGATGTGTCGCTTGAAGAAGCGCAAGACATGGTGATGACCGCCCGCGTGATGCTGGGCTGGGTTGATCCGGAAGAACTTGCTGCCGAAGCTGCGGCAGACGACGAAGAACTGATCACGGAGGAGGAGGCCTGATCGCAGGCCTCTGAAGGGATCGCAGATGGCGCGTGGTGGCCATAACAAAGAACGCGATGATGCAGAACGTAAGTGCATCGTCACGGGCGAAGTGCAGCCAAAGGCTGGGCTGATCCGCTTTGTTGTGGGTCCTGACAATCAGGTTGTGCCTGATGTTTTGGGCAAACTGCCGGGCCGTGGTATGTATGTGACGGCTGACCGGAAGGCGCTTGAAGAAGCGAAGAAGGGTCAGTTTTCACGCTCTGCCAAGCAGGCGGTCACTGTGCCGGACGGTCTTGTGGACGAAGTTGAACGCCAACTTGCCCGCCGCACCGTTGATCTGATCGCGCTGACCCGCAAAGCGGGCCGTGCGGTCTGTGGATTTGAAAAGGTAAAGGGCTGGCTCGCCGGTGGTGAGCGGGTCCGTGTTCTGGTTCAGGCCTCTGACGGGTCGGAACGGGGCAAAACAAAACTATGGACGCCGGAAGGCGCCCGATACTTTGGCTGTCTGACCTCTCAGGAATTGGGTTTGGCATTTGGGCGGCAAAGTGTGATACATGGCGCGCTTGCGACTGGCAGACTCAGCGATCGTGTTGTAGAGGAAGCCACAAAGCTACGCGGATTACGCGAAGGGAACGGGGGCGATGCGGCCTCCGAGAAGGATACAGAAGCTAAATGAGCGATAACGACGGTAAAAAGACACTCGGCCTTGGTGGTTCACGCCCTTCAAACGTGAAGCAAAGTTTTAGCCATGGGCGGACCAAAAACGTCGTGGTGGAAACCAAACGCAAACGCGTTGTGGTGCCCAAACCCGGTGCAGCGAAACCTGCGACAACAAGCGGCCCTGTTGGCGGCGATCCAAAGAAGCGCCCCGCTGGCATCTCTGATGTCGAGCTCGAGCGCCGCATGAATGCGCTGAAGCTGGCGAAAGCCCGCGAAGTCGAAGAGGCTGCGGCCCGTGAGGCCGACGAAAAAGAACGCGCCGCCGAGCGTGAAGCGCGCCGCGCCGAGATGGAGGCCAAAGAGGCCGAAGATCGTGAGCGTGAGGAACGTGCCAAGGCGAAGGCCGAGGAAGAAGAGCGCAAAGCCGCTGCTGCGGCGAAAGCCAAGGCAATTGCGGATGCACCGCCTCCTGCGGCTGCCGCCCCTGGCGAAACCGAGATTTCGCGCCCATCCGCGGCACCGCGCAAAGCGGACCGTGGCAATGATGCGCGCGACAAGGAAACCAAGCCGAAAGTCAAACCGTGGTGGCGATGATAGCCGTCGCTCAGGCAAGCTGACGCTGAACGATGCGATGGCTGGCCGCGAAGGTGGGCGTCAGCGCTCAATGGCGGCGATGAAGCGCAAGCAGGATCGCGCCCGTGCGAAAGCGATGGGTGGGTCGGTCGAGCGTGAAAAGGTATTCCGCGAAGTGGCGCTGCCAGAGGCGATCACCGTTTCTGAACTTGCCAACCGTATGACCGAGCGCGTTGCTGACGTTGTCAAAGCATTGATGAACAACGGGATTATGGCGACGCAGAACCAGACGATTGACGCTGATACCGCCGAATTGATTATTGAAGAGTTCGGCCACACTGTTGTGCGTGTGTCTGATGCTGACGTCGAAGATGTTATTCAGGCGGTTCAGGACAAACCAGAAGATCTCAAACCGCGTCCACCGATCATCACGATCATGGGCCACGTTGACCACGGTAAAACATCGCTGCTTGATGCGATCCGTAACGCCAAAGTCGTTGCTGGCGAAGCAGGCGGCATCACGCAGCACATCGGTGCCTATCAGGTCACAACCGAGAGCGGCGCTGTCTTGTCGTTCCTTGATACACCGGGCCACGCCGCCTTTACGTCGATGCGTTCACGCGGTGCACAGGTAACCGATATTGTTGTGCTTGTTGTTGCTGCTGACGATGCAGTCATGCCGCAAACGATTGAAGCGATTAACCACGCGAAGGCCGCCAAAGTGCCGATGATCGTGGCGATCAACAAGATCGATAAACCCGATGCAAACCCCGACAAAGTCCGCACTGATTTGCTTCAGCATGAGGTGATTGTCGAAAAGATGTCCGGCGATGTGCAGGATGTCGAGGTGTCGGCCATCACAGGTCAGGGTCTGGATGAACTGCTTGAGGCGATTGCGCTGCAGGCCGAGATTCTCGAACTCAAAGCGAACCCGGATCGCGCCGCTGAAGGTGCCGTGATCGAGGCACAGCTTGACGTGGGCCGTGGCCCCGTAGCGACCGTTCTGGTTCAGAATGGTACATTGCGCCAAGGTGATATCTTTGTTGTGGGTGAGCAGTACGGTAAAGTCCGTGCGCTGATCAACGACAAGGGCGAGCGCGTGCAAGAAGCAGGTCCAGCCGTACCGGTTGAGGTGCTTGGCCTGAACGGTACACCAGAAGCAGGCGACGTCTTGAACGTGGTTGAAACCGATGCGCAGGCGCGTGAAATCGCGGAATACCGTGAAAAGGCCGCGAAAGAAAAACGCGCCGCTGCGGGTGCTGCCACGACGCTGGAACAGCTGATGGCGAACGCCAAAGCCGACGAGAACGTCAGTGAATTGCCGATTGTGGTAAAAGCCGACGTGCAAGGTTCGGCAGAAGCGATCGTGCAAGCGATGGAGAAAATCGGCAACGATGAAGTTCGTGTTCGCGTGCTGCACTCTGGTGTTGGTGCGATCACGGAAACCGATATCGGTTTGGCTGAAGCATCCGGCGCCCCTGTCTTTGGCTTTAACGTGCGTGCGAATGCATCAGCGCGGAACACAGCCAACCAGAAGGGTGTCGAGATCCGCTATTACTCGGTCATCTACGACCTTGTGGATGATGTGAAAGCGGCGGCCTCTGGTCTGTTGTCTGCGGAAATCCGTGAAAAGTTCATCGGATATGCCAACATCAAAGAGGTCTTCAAGGTCTCGAATGTGGGTAAAGTTGCCGGTTGTCTTGTCACCGAAGGTGTGGCCCGTCGTTCCGCTGGCGTCCGTCTGTTGCGCGACAACGTCGTGATCCACGAAGGCACGCTGAAAACGCTCAAGCGCTTTAAGGACGAGGTGCCAGAGGTACAATCCGGCCAAGAATGCGGCATGGCGTTTGAAAACTACGATGATATCCGCCCGAACGACGTGATCGAAATTTTCGAGCGCGAAGAGGTCGAACGGAACCTGTAAAAACGGGTTTTTGGAATAGAAAAGGGCGGTCCAAACGGGCCGCCCTTTTTCGTTTTTGTAGAGAGATGGGGTGCTACACCCAGTCCCGCAAAATCGGGATCAGGGGCACATCTGCGGCTGGCATCGGGTAATCTCGCAACTCATTCGCGCGCACCCATTTCAGCGCCTGCCCCTCACGTGACTGCGGCGTGCCGTCCCATTTACGACAGGCGAACAGCGGCATCAGCAGGTGGAAATTCTCGTAGGTATGGCTGGCAAAGGTCAGCGGCGCGAGGCAGGACGCCCATGTATCAATGCCCAATTCTTCTTGGAGTTCACGGATCAGCGCCACTTCGGGCGTTTCGCCCGTCTCCACCTTGCCGCCCGGGAATTCCCACAGGCCCGCCATAGATTTCCCCTCGGGCCGTTGCGCCAAAAGGATACGCCCGTCGCTGTCAATCAAAGCGACTGCCGAAACCAGAACCGTTTTCATGAACGATAGTCAGCGTTGATCGTGATGTAGCCGTGGGTCAGATCGCAGGTCCAGACGGTGCTTTCCCCGCTGCCGATCCCCAGATCAACACCGATCTCAAGCTCTGCGTTTTTCATATAGGCGCTGGTGGCTTCTTCGGAATAATCCGGCGCACGCCAACCGTTTTCGGCGACGGTGATGTCCCCAAAACGAATGCTGAGCGTATCGCGATCCGCTGCAGCCCCTGATTTTCCGACGGCCATCACAACCCGCCCCCAGTTCGCGTCTTCGCCAGCAATCGCCGTTTTCACCAAGGGCGAATTGGCGATGGAGAGCGCCACTTTATGGGCGTCGCTATCGTTTTCTGCGCCAGTCACTTTTACCGTCACAAACTTGGTCGCACCTTCGCCATCGCGCACGACCTGATGTGCCAAGTCTTGCATGACGTTGTGCAACGCCGTTGCAAAATCGGCGTTCCCAGTGACATCGACACCCGATGCCCCAGTCGCCGCCATCAAGAGCGAATCCGAGGTGGATGTGTCGCTATCGACGGTGATGCAGTTAAAGGTTTTCGCGTTTGTTTCGGACACGAGCTTCTGCAAATCTGCCTGCCCGATCTGCGCGTCGGTAAAGATATAGACCAGCATCGTGGCCATATCCGGCGCAATCATGCCAGATCCTTTGGCGATGCCTGCGATGTTTACCTCTTTGCCATCCACCATCACAGTGGCGGCGGAACCTTTGGCAAAAGTATCGGTTGTCATGATCGCACGGGCGGCGTTTTCGATCTCATCCGCGCGTTGGTTTGCGTGCAATTCCGCGATCTTGGCGATGATCCGGTCATGTGGAAGCGGCTCGCCGATCACACCGGTGGATGCCGTAAAGATCCGGTCCATCGGTGCGCCGGTCTGCGCTGCCACCGCCTCACAAACCGCCTTGACCGATGCGCTGCCGCGGCTGCCGGTGAAGGCGTTGGAATTGCCTGAATTCACCAGAAACGCCGCGATCTGGCTGGGATCACTGCCCAGTTTCGCCTGACAATCCAGCACAGGGGCCGAGCGTGTGGCGGAGCGCGTGAAAACGCCCGCTACCGCAGACCCCGGCGCGACAATCGCCAGCATCACATCGGTGCGGTTCTTGTATTTGACGCCTGCAGCAGCGGCCGCAAATGTGACCCCGCCTATGTTGGGCAATTGCGGGAAATTTGCGGGGGCAAGGGGCGAAACAGGCATATCAAATCAATCCAGCAGGTTGGTTGCATCAATCAGGCTGGGATCAAACTGACCCGGCTCTGGCTTTGTGATCGTCTCGGTAGCGGCCAGTTCATCCAGGCGCACGGCGATTGCTGCCTCCTGAAGTTCGGCAGTGAGTTGTGGGCGCAGGTCGTCAAGTGTTGGAAGGGCCTGAATCCGCTTATCCAGCAGTGTTGCAACATGCCATCCGAACTGCGTTTCAAAGGGTTCTGTCACACCGCCGACCTCGAGCGCCGCTACGGCAGTTTCAAACTGGGGGACCATGGCGCCAGCGCCAAACCACCCAAGATTGCCGCCATTCGGCCCTGTCGGCCCTGTCGATACATCGCGGGCCACATCGGCGAAGGCCGCACCTTCGTCAATCCGGGCTTTGGCAGCAGCGGCCTCTTCCTCTGTTTCGACAAGCAGGTGTGCTGCGTTGAATTCCTCGATCTCTTCCGCATCTGCAAAGCGGGCGTCATAGGCGGCCTGAACATCTGCTTCGGTCACGGAGGTCTCGGCGATCTCGGTGATGACCTCGGCGGCGAGCAAAGAACGGCGCTCGTTCATCAGCGTATAGGCAGTGCGAGCAGATGGATCGCCCGCTGCATCAGCCAAAAGTTGCTGCTGGATAAGCTGTTCAACAAGCCCGTCAAAGAGCGCCTCAACAGGCAGCTGGGAGTATTGAGGTGGCAGCTGGGTGCGGGCGATAATCACCTCACCCATCGTGATCTCTGTTTCGCCAACAGTTGCAACAACTGTATCGGCCGTTACGTCTTGAGCCATGGCCCCGGTGGACAAAGCGGCAGCCACAGCAGTTGCACCCAAAAATGTAACATGTTTCAGCATTATACGATCCCTTGATAGGCCGCGAAGGCGCGCGGCGTTGACACTGTACTGACGGCCCCTTACATCCCAAGAATGCCTCGAGGGGGCCTCATAGTTCGATAATCTTGGCCCTTTCTAAGTGGCCTGCACCGTGCCTACAAGCGACCTCCTCTCAAATAGATGTCAGACAGGCGCTGTCGCGCCATCGGAGAGAACATGCTGGGTTTCGGAACAATTGCCAAAAAGGTGTTTGGCACCGCAAACGACCGCAAAGTCAAAGCTGCCCGCCCCTTGGTCGATAAGATCAACGCGCTCGAGCCTGAGTTTGAGGCCCTGTCTGATGAGGGCATCAAGCAAAAGACCGAAGAGCTTGCCAAACGCGCCATGGGTGGTGAGAGCCTTGACGATCTGTTGCCAGAGGCATTCGCCAACTGCCGTGAGGCCGCGAAACGTGCGTTGGGCCTGCGGGCCTTTGATACGCAGCTGAAAGGCGGCATCTTTCTGCATCAGGGCAATATCGCCGAGATGAAAACAGGTGAAGGTAAAACGCTTGTTGCGACCTTCCCTGCTTATCTGAACGCGCTGACCGGTAAAGGCGTGCATATCGTCACCGTGAACGATTATCTGGCGCGCCGCGACGCCGAATGGATGAGCAAGGTTTATGGCGCTTTGGGTCTGACAACCGGTGTTGTCGTGCCCCAGCAGCCAGAGGACGAAAAGAAGGCCGCCTATGCCTGTGACGTGACCTATGCCACGAACAACGAACTGGGCTTTGATTACCTGCGCGACAACATGAAATCGGAACTCAGCCAGATGTTCCAGCGCGACCACAACTTTGCGATTGTGGATGAAGTCGACAGTATTCTGATTGATGAGGCGCGCACGCCGCTGATCATTTCGGGCCCTGCGCAAGACCGGTCCGACATGTACGCGACCATCGACAAAGTGATCCCCGAAATTGTGGATGAACACTACACGCTCGATGAAAAAACCCGCCAAGTGACCTTCACGGAAGAAGGTAACGATTTCCTTGAAGCAAAACTTGGCGCTTCGGGCCTCTTGCCTGAAGGACAGACACTTTATGATCCCGAGAGTGCGACCTTGGTCCATCACGTGAACCAGGCTTTGCGCGCGCATAAACTGTTCACCAAAGACAAAGACTATATCGTCCGCGATGACGAGGTCGTGCTGATCGACGAATTCACGGGCCGCATGATGGCCGGTCGCCGTCTGTCGGACGGTCTGCATCAGGCGATTGAAGCGAAAGAGGGCTGTACCATTAAGCCCGAGAACGTGACTTTGGCCTCTGTGACCTTCCAGAACTATTTCCGCCTTTACGACAAACTGGGCGGCATGACGGGTACTGCCGCGACCGAGGCCGAAGAGTTTATGGAAATCTACAACCTTGGTGTTGTTGAGGTGCCAACAAACCGCCCCGTTGCCCGTGTTGACGAGGACGACAAAGTTTATCGCACCGCGCGCGAGAAATTTGCGGGCATTGTTGAAGAGATCAAAGAAGCCCATGCCAAAGGGCAGCCGATCCTTGTTGGCACAACCTCGATTGAGAAGTCAGAGGCGCTGGCAGAGATGCTGAAAGCCGAGGGAATCACCTACAATATTCTCAACGCGCGACAGCACGAAAAAGAAGCGCAGATTGTGGCCGATGCCGGCAAGCTGAACGCCGTCACGATTGCGACCAACATGGCGGGTCGCGGTACCGACATTCAATTGGGCGGTAACGTCGAGATGCGCGTGATGCAGGCGATGGAAGAAAATCCTGACGCCGATATCGAAGCGATCCGCGCCCAGATTGAGGCCGAAGTGGCCGATGAAAAGGAAAAAGTGAAAGCGGCTGGTGGTCTTTTTGTGCTGGCCACCGAGCGTCACGAAAGCCGCCGGATCGACAACCAGCTGCGTGGCCGTTCCGGTCGTCAGGGTGACCCCGGGCGCTCTGCGTTCTTCCTGTCGCTCGAAGACGATTTGATGCGGATTTTCGGCTCTGACCGTTTGGACAAAGTGCTGTCCGGTTTGGGCATGAAAGAGGGTGAAGCGATTGTGCACCCATGGGTGAACAAGTCTTTGGAGCGTGCGCAAGCCAAGGTCGAGGGCCGCAACTTTGATATCCGCAAACAGCTGCTCAAGTTCGATGATGTGATGAACGAACAGCGCAAGGTTATCTTCTCGCAGCGCCGCGACATCATGAAAGCAAAGGACCTGTCCGAGGTTACGAAGGACATGCGCGATCAGGTTATTGATGATCTTGTCCATGATTACATGCCGCCAAAAACATATGCAGATCAATGGGATACCGCTGGTCTGACGGAAAGTGTGAAGGAAAATCTTGGGCTTGATCTGCCTGTGGCCGCCTGGGCGGATGAAGAGGGTGTCGATGATGACGACATCCGCGAACGCCTTGAAGAAGCCGCCGACAAATACATGGCCGAAAAGGCAGAAGCCTTTGGCGATGAGACGATGCGCAACGTTGAAAAGCAGCTTTTGTTGCAGACCATTGATGCCAAATGGCGCGACCATTTGCTGACGCTTGAACACCTGCGTTCGGTTGTTGGTTTCCGTGGATATGCACAACGGGATCCGCTGAACGAATACAAGACCGAAGGGTTCCAGTTGTTTGAAACCATGCTCGAAAGCCTGCGCTCTGATGTGACGAAAAAGCTGGCGCAGATTCGTCCGATGTCGAAGGAAGAGCAGGAAAAGATGATCGCCCAAATCCGCCAGCAGCAGGCGGCCGCAGCAGCGGCCAGTGCTGGTGCAGCCGCCCCCGCCGCAGTGGCGGAAGCGGCTGGTACAGCGCGTGAAGGGTTTGATGAAAATGATCCCAACACATGGGGCAATCCTGGCCGCAACGACAGCTGTCCTTGTGGATCAGGCAAGAAATTCAAACATTGTCACGGGCGGATCGTCTAATTTCTGACATAATTGGGACACGCTAAGACCTTTAGGCAGTCCTGTTAACGTCACGCTAACAGTGCATCCTCACGATAGCTTTACTGCAGCTGTGAGGGATGGGGATGTCTCGCCTAAAAACGATCAAGACAATTGCTTCCACGCTCACTGTGGCGCTCTCGATTGGATTCGTGGCGCAGTATGGCGAAACGACACCGGACATGGACGGTGCCGAGGTGCGTGAAACTTACAACAAAGCGCCCCGCTCTTTGATGTTGTCGACCAATGCAGAAGGGCAGGCCGTGTTTGGCGTGCCAAATATCGTAACGACGCCTCTGGACCATACGGCCAATGCACAAAGGGTTGTTGCCGTCGATTCTGTCTACACCGAATTTGACTCCCCGCACTTTCAGTCAATCATGGCTTTGCCGATGTCGGGGTGCAACACCACCTTCAGCGCCCGCCGTGAGCCTGCGGCGTTGGTCACGCTCAGTGTTTCTTCGCCTTGCCTCGCAAACGAATCATTTGTTATCTCGCACAGCGGCATGCGCGTCTCTGCAACGACTGACCGTAGAGGCAACGCGCAAATCGTAGTGCCGGCGCTTGTTCCTAACGCTGCATTCGATGTCACCTTTGCCAACATTCTCAAAGCCTCGACTGAAATCTTTGTCCCTGAGCTGCGCCGCTATGACCGCGCTGTGTTGCAGTGGTCGACGACAGACAACATGCGCCTTCATGCCCTTGAAAACGGTGCGCAGATTGGCGAACCGGGGCATGTCTGGTCGGCGTCGTTCCACACCGCCGAGGATACGCGCGCTGGCAAAAACGGTTTTGTTCTTTTTATCGGTGATGCAGAGGCCGAAATTCCGTATCAGGCCGAAGTTTACACCTTTCCTGAGGGTCAAATGAACCGCAACAGCGGTGTTGATTTGCGTGTGGGTGTTACCGTGACCGCCGCCAATTGTGGTCGGGAAGTTGATGCCGGGACGATTCAGACCAACTCGGGTCAGACGCTTGTGGTGAAAGAGATTACACTCCAGATGCCTGCCTGCGATCAAGTTGGTGAAGTGACGTTGATTCGGAACAAATTCACGAATCTCGCCGTAGTCTCGAACTAAGCGGACCTGTCAAAGAGACCCAGTGACCGAAAACTGGTTTCGCTGGCCTTACCGATAATCAGATGATCATGCACCGTAATATTGAGCGCCTTGGCGGCCGCTGTGATTTGCCGTGTCATCTGGACATCAGCATCTGATGGCGTTGGATCACCGGACGGGTGATTGTGGACAAGGATCAGGGCGCTGGCGTTCAGTTCGAGCGCGCGTTTCACCACCTCGCGGGGATAGACCGGCACGTGATCAACAGTGCCTTTCGCCTGTTCCTCATCGGCGATCACAGTGTTTTTCGTGTCGAGAAACAGGATGCGAAACTGCTCGGTCTCGCGGTGCGCCATCGTTGTGTGGCAATAATCCAGCAAAGCATCCCAGTTAGACAGCACATGGCGCTGCATGACCTTTGAGCGGGAAAGGCGGTGCGCTGCAGCTTCGACCAGTTTGAGTTCTAGCAAAACGGCATCGCCAACGCCCTTGACGCCTGAAAGCTGGGCCAGAGGCGCGGAAAGAACGCGATTGAAGTCGCCAAAGGTATCAATGAGTGCCCTTGCCAGCGGTTTGACGTCTTGCCGTGGAATTGCGCGAAAGAGCACAAGTTCAAGCAGTTCGTAGTCCGGCATCGCATCGGCCCCGCCCGCCAAGAAGCGTTCGCGCAGCCGTTTGCGATGATCGCGCATGTAGGAAGGGAGCTTGCCCTTTGTCAGGGGCAAAACCTCGATCACGTCGTCGTGGTCGGAGAACAGAGAGGGGGCTTCGGCAAAGTGATTCATATGATCACTTTGCCGAAGTGATGGTTACTACGCGGTTAACGCTAGCTCTTCATCGAGTCCCAAAAGCTTTTGACTGTGTCGAAAAAGCTTGAACCATGCGGATTGTTGTCTTCGCTCAGCTGGTCGAACTCTTTAAGAATTTCCCGTTGGCGCGCGGTAAGTTTGACCGGCGTTTCGACAGCCAATTCAATAAACATGTCGCCGATACCACCGCCGCGCAGTGCAGGCATACCCTTACCGCGCAGACGCATCTGACGACCGGATTGCGATCCCTCGGGCACCTTTACGCGGCTGCGGCCACCGTCAATCGTGGGCACCTCGATTTCGCCACCCAAAGCAGCAGTCGCGATCGACACGGGTACACGGCAGTAAAGGTTGGTGTTTTCCCGCTCGAACAGCGCATGGTTCTGCACTTCGATAAAGATATAGAGATCGCCCGTCGGCCCGCCGCGCATCCCTGCTTCGCCTTCACCGGCGAGCCGGATCCGCGTGCCTGTTTCAACACCGGCCGGGATGTTCACAGACAGCGATTTTTCCTTCTCGACGCGGCCTTGGCCGTGGCAGGTGCGGCAAGGATCTTTGATCGTCTGGCCCATGCCGGAACATGTGGGGCAGGTGCGTTCGACCGTAAAGAAACCCTGCTGTGCGCGGACTTTGCCCATGCCGGAACACGTCGGGCAGGTCTGTGGTTCAGAGCCACCTTCTGCGCCGGTCCCGTTGCAAGAACTACAGCCGACAGCCGTTGGAACAGTGATCGTCTTCTGCATGCCCGAGAAGGCATCTTCAAGGTTGATCCGCAGGTTGTACCGCAGGTCATTGCCGCGTTGTGCGGCACTGCGTCTGCCACCACCGCGGCCGCCCATGAAGTCGCCAAACAAGTCGTCGAACACGTCAGAGAACGCGCTGCCAAAGTCACCTTGTCCGCCACGCGGCCCACCGCCACCCATGCCGTTTTCAAACGCGGCATGACCATAGCGGTCATAGGCGGCTTTCTTGTTTTCGTCCTTCAGGACTTCGTAGGCCTCATTGGCCTCTTTGAACTGTGCTTCGGCGTCTGGATTGTCAGAGTTGCGATCAGGGTGCAGCTCTTTCGCCTTTTGGCGGTAGCCTTTTTTGATTGTGGCGGCATCAGCACCTTTGGCAACGCCAAGCACTTCGTAATAGTCACGTTTTGCCATGATAAGTTCCCCCTTGGGAATGACAAAGACCGGCCCGGTTCAGGGGCCGGTCAAATGTCAGCGGCGCGCGGCCTTAGTTGTCACGCTTGTCGTCGCCCAGATCTTCGAAATCCGCATCAAGGATTTCTTCGTCCGCACCCGGTGCATCTGGCTCTACTTCGCCGTCTGCTTCTTGCTGGGACTTATAGATCGCTTCGCCAAGCTTCATGGCTGCTTCGGTCACGTTCTGGATGCCGGACTTGATCTTGTCGGCTTTGTCACCTTCCAGATCGTCCTTGAGCGCGGCAATCGCCAGCTCAATGGCTTCGATCGTGGTCGGGTCCACCTTGTCGGCATGCTCTTCCATCGACTTTTCGGTCGAGTGGATCAGGCTTTCAGCCTGGTTTTTCGCATCCACAAGCTCACGGCGTTCCTTATCGGCCTCGGCGTTGGCTTCGGCGTCTTTGACCATTGCTTCGATGTCCTCATCGGACAGACCACCAGAGGCCTGGATCGTGATCTTCTGCTCTTTGCCGGTGCCTTTGTCTTTGGCGCCGACTTCAACGATGCCGTTGGCGTCGATGTCGAAGGTCACTTCGATCTGTGGCATGCCGCGTGGTGCTGGCGGGATATCTTCAAGGTTGAACTGGCCGAGCATCTTGTTGTCGGCCGCCATCTCGCGCTCACCCTGGAACACGCGCAGTGTCACGGCGTTCTGGTTGTCTTCGGCGGTCGAGAAGACCTGAGACTTCTTCGTTGGGATTGTTGTGTTGCGGTCGATCAGGCGTGTGAACACACCACCCAATGTCTCGATCCCCAGCGACAGCGGTGTCACGTCGAGAAGAACCACGTCTTTAACGTCGCCTTGCAGAACACCGGCCTGAATGGCGGCGCCCATGGCAACCACTTCGTCAGGGTTCACGCCTTGGTGGGCTTCTTTGCCAAAGAATTTGGCAACTTCTTCCTTCACCTTCGGCATACGTGTCATACCACCGACCAACACGACTTCGTCGATGTCGGATGTGGACAGGCCCGCGTCTTTGATCGCGTCTTTACAAGGCTTCAGTGACGCCTTGATCAGGTCGCCAACAAGGCTTTCCAGTTTGGCACGTGTCAGCTTCATGACCATGTGCAGCGGCTGGCCGTTGGAGCCCATCGAGATAAACGGCTGGTTGATTTCGGTGCTCGAAGACGAAGACAGCTCGATCTTGGCTTTCTCGGCGGCTTCTTTCAGACGCTGCAACGCCATCTTGTCCTTGGTCAGATCGACCGAGTTCTCTTTTTTGAACTCGTCGGCAAGGTAGTTGACGATGCGCATGTCAAAGTCTTCACCACCAAGGAACGTGTCACCGTTGGTGGATTTCACTTCGAACAGGCCATCGTCGATCTCAAGGATGGTCACGTCGAATGTACCACCACCAAGGTCATAAACGGCGATTGTCTTGCTGTCTTTTTTGTCCAGACCGTAGGCCAGTGCCGCTGCTGTCGGCTCGTTGATGATCCGCAGCACTTCCAGACCGGCGATTTTACCGGCATCTTTGGTGGCCTGACGCTGGGCGTCGTTAAAGTAGGCAGGCACGGTGATGACGGCCTGTGTCACTTCTTCGCCAAGATAGCTCTCGGCGGTTTCTTTCATTTTGCCAAGGATAAAGGCAGAGATCTGGCTAGGAGAGTATTTCTCACCTTTCGCTTCGACCCATGCGTCGCCGTTGCCGCCGTTGACGACATTGAAGGGCATGTTCTTTTTGTCTTTGGCAAGATCTTTGTCGTCGAACCGGCGACCGATCAGGCGCTTGACAGCAAAGATTGTATTCTCGGGGTTGGTGACAGCTTGGCGTTTCGCCGGCTGACCAACAAGGCGCTCATCATCTGTGAACGCAACGATGGATGGCGTTGTGCGCGCACCCTCGGAGTTTTCGATTACACGCGGCTTTGCACCATCCATGATGGCGATACAGGAGTTCGTGGTTCCCAGGTCGATACCAATAACTTTGGCCATTTTTCAAATCCCTCTAGTTTAGGCGGTTTGAGCAGCGCGAACCCGTTTCGGCACCCGCGCCAGTTACATGTCTGAAGTCCATGTTTGTTCTCTGAACTTCGATCTCAGCGTATATAGGGATGCGATATTGGGGCTGCAAGCATCTGGGGGGCTGCAAGGCGCCTAAAATATCGGTTTTTTCTACCAGGGCAGCGCTTGCTAAGCCTATCGGCCGGCAAACCAGCTCAAAGAGACGTGCTGACGCCCGAAAAATTCGCCCATGAGTCCGATCATGATCAGAACGAGCGACAGGTAAATCGGGTAATCAGGGTTGGTGAACTGTGGGTTGTAGTGCAGAAAGACGGCCCCTCGCATCTGGTCGATGTTGTGAAACAAGGGGTTCCAGTCGAACATCGCCATCATTGATGCAGGTAAGGTATTCACAACAAACATCTTGCCCGAGGCAATCATGTTCACGCGGGTATAGATGGTCTTGGCAATAGCCGTGAATCGGGGAAACCATGGTTTCAGCGCAAGAAAGATCATGCCAACCGCGCAGCCCGAAAACCACGCCATCAGGAAAAAGCCCATTGCCGCGACCGGATCGTAGATGGTGATTGGGTTAAAGGCGATGTGATAGATCGACAGGATGACGATCAAAGTGAAGATTTGCGTATAGAGCGTGGCAAGTGCCGCCGCGACGATGGCGATAATCGTATTCATCGGGCGGTGAAGCATCATCGAAGATGTCGGCCCACCCGCACCCATGACGGCACCGACCGCTTTAATATGCGTCAGATAAACGAAAATCCCGGTCATGATGAAGAGCATCATATCGCCGCGGATTGGCGAACTGCGTAGCCCGAGCACCTGAAAAAACAGCAAGAAAGCCACAATCATTGTCAGGCCCTGAACCAAATTCAGAAGCATTCCGATGACAGCATTGCGATGCCCGCCGCGCGCTTTGCGGACGATCGTATGATACGTCACCTCAAGCATGCTAAACAGCCCGCTCGTTTTGTTTCTATGGATCGGTGTCTGGAACATCTGCTGTCCGATTTGTTTGCGAAGGCGCTCGTGGCCTTGGTGCGACGATAACCTTGCTGATCGCGTGGCGAAACACCATAAACAGGCCGAACAGGGCTTTTTGAGGACGGGTAGCATTTTATGGACTTTGCAAAACTTACCGAAGTGATGCGCGAACTTGCCTTGCAGGCCGGCGACAAGATCATGGAGATCTATGGCAGGGACGATTTTGAGGTCCGCTCGAAAAGCGATGAAAGCCCGGTGACGGTTGCGGATGAAGCCGCAGATGCGATTATCAGCGCAGGTTTGCGCGCAGCTTTCCCTGACATCCCTTTGGTCACAGAAGAACAGGCCGCATCGCATATGATTTCGGCCCGCACATTTCTGATTGTCGATCCGCTGGATGGCACAAAGGAATTCATTAAACGGCGCGGCGATTTCACCGTAAATATCGCCTATGTCAAAGACGGCGCCCCTGTGCGTGGCATCGTCTATGCCCCTGCGAAAGAACGGCTTTTTTACACGGATGCCCAAGGCGTGTCTGTCGAAGAGCAAGGCCCGTTTCACTTGGGCACGCAGGGCCACACGACGCCAATCACTGTGTCAAAACCCGACAACAACGCGCTTCTTGTTGTCGCGTCCAAGTCCCATCGCGATCAAGCCACGGACGATTATATCAAGAAATATGCGACCGCAGATATGAAGAGCGCGGGCTCATCCCTGAAATTCTGTTTGGTCGCAACGGGCGAAGCCGACCTCTATCCGCGCCTTGGCCGCACGATGGAATGGGACACGGCAGCGGGACATGCTGTTTTGCAAGGCGCAGGTGGCGCGGTCGTCCGCTTTGATGACCACACGCCGTTGAAGTACGGAAAACCCGCATTTGAGAATCCGTTCTTCATCGCGTACGCCCCGGGTGTCGCATTGGAGAAACCGTAATGTCTGTCATCATCGTCATTCCCGCACGTTACGCCTCGACGCGCTATCCCGGTAAACCGCTTGTCACGCTGAAAGGCGCGAGTGGTGAGGCCAAAAGCCTGATCCGCCGGTCCTGGGATGCGGCCTGTGGTGTGGCTGGTGCCGACAAGGTTGTCGTGGCGACGGATGACGTGCGCATTGCTGAGGCCTGCGAAGCCTTCGGCGCCGAGGTCGTGATGACATCAACCGAATGCCAGAACGGGACCGAGCGTTGTGCAGAGACGCTCGTGAATTTGGGTGAAGACTATGACATCGTGGTGAACCTGCAGGGTGATGCCCCGCTGACACCGGCATGGTTTATCGAAGACCTCGTCCAAGGCCTTCGCGATAATCCGTCAGCAGATGTCGCGACACCTGTTTTGCGCACCGAAGGACGCGCGTTGAACGGGCTGTTACAGGATCGCCGCGAAGGGCGCGTTGGCGGGACAACGGCGGTTTTCGGTGCAGACAACAACGCGCTCTATTTCTCGAAAGAGGTGATTCCCTTCACCGGCAAAACCTATGGCGATGCGGATGAAACACCGGTGTTTCACCATGTGGGGGTCTATGCCTACCGTCCGGATGCGCTCAAATCCTACCCGCAATGGCCCGCCGGACCATTGGAGCAATTAGAAGGATTAGAGCAGTTGCGTTTTCTTGAGCGGGGTGTTCCGATGCTTTGTGTGGAAGTCGCGGCCAAAGGCAGGCAGTTTTGGGAGTTGAACAACCCCGAAGATGTGCCGCGCATTGAAGAAATGCTCAAAGAGATGGGGCATGACTAGGCAATTTATGGCGACAGGCGGAACTGGGTCGCGGAAATATCGTTCTTTCCGTCTTAATATGGCCCATTTCAGCCGCTATCGCAGCATTTTTAGGTATCAAGGGTAGAGTCATGGATAGAAAAGTATCAAAAGCCATTTTCCCCGTTGCGGGGCTTGGCACGCGGTTTCTGCCAGCAACAAAATCTGTGCCCAAGGAAATCATGACCTTGGTTGATCGCCCGCTGATCCAATACGCGATTGATGAGGCGCGTGCCGCTGGCATCGAGGATTTTATCTTTGTCACATCGCGCGGAAAATCAGCGCTGGAGGACTACTTTGACCTCGCGCCTGATCTGGAAGCCGCGTTGGAGGCTTCGGGGAAAACCAAGCTGTTGGAAATCCTGCGCAGCACGAACATGGAAAGCGGCACGATCGCCTATCTGCGTCAGCACAAGGCGCTGGGCCTTGGTCATGCGGTGTCCTGTGCGCGTAAACTGATCGGGGATGAGCCCTTTGCCGTTATTCTGCCGGACGATGTGATCGCGGCCGAGAAACCCTGTCTGCAACAGATGGTCGAGGCCTATCAGGAAACCGGTGGTGCTATGGTGGCAACGATGGAAGTTTCGCCAGCGCAAACCGCATCCTACGGTGTGCTTGATGTGGCGGCGCAGGACGGTGCGATTGTCAGGGCAAAGGGTATGGTTGAAAAACCCGCAGCAGGGACTGCCCCATCCAATCTGGCGGTGATCGGACGTTACATTCTGACGCCGCAGGTTCTTGCGAATTTCGACAAGATCGGGCGCGGTGCGGGTGGTGAAATCCAGCTGACAGACGCCATTGCAGAAGAAATTCGGGCAGGTCGCGATGTGTTCGGCTATCGCTTTAAAGGGCAGCGCTATGATTGCGGGTCCAAGGCAGGTTTCCTGCAGGCGACTGTTGCCTTTGCACTTGCGCGTGAAGAATTGCGCGATGAGTTCGCGGAATTTCTGGCGCAAATGCATGCAACCAAGCAGGCCGCGCAGTAAGGCCGCAAATGGACCTTTGGCATGCGTATCGCCTGCGGTGGAAGCGGCGGCGGTTCCTGTTTCGCATTTGGCGCAAACGCCATGAGATTGCAGCGGCCGTAGACCGGACAGATCAGATTCGACCTGAATCGATCCTCGCCTTTGCGACCGTCCGAAACGAAATCATCCGGCTGCCCTATTTTCTGGACCATTATCGCAAACTTGGTGTCGATCATTTTCTATTTGTCGACAACGACAGCGATGATGGTACGGCGGAATATCTCGCACAGCAGCCCGATGTGTCGGTCTGGACGACCCAACAGAGCTATCGTCTGGCCCGTTTTGGCGTGGATTGGCTGGGTTGGCTGCAATGGCAGTTCGGCAATGGTCATTGGTGTTTGACCGTCGATGCGGATGAACTCTTGATCTATCCTGACCATGAGGACCGTGATCTTAAGGCACTCACGGCATGGTTGGATCGGCAGGGGCACGCCTCTTTTGGTGCGGTGATGCTGGATCTTTACCCCAAAGGCCCGCTTGAGGATGCACCCTATGCGCCTGGCGATGACCCGACCAAGACTTTGGCTTGGTTTGATGCCGACAACTATCGCCATCAGGTCCATCATTATTACCAAAACCTGTGGATCCAGGGCGGGGTGCGGGACCGCGTATTTTTTGCCAATGAACCCGCACGCGCACCAACACTGAACAAAACGCCGCTGGTGCGTTGGTCATGGCGCTATGCCTATGTCAGCTCAACCCATCAGATTTTGCCGACCCGTTTACACGATGTTTTTGATTTTGAGGGTAATAGCAAAGCAAGCGGTGTCTTGCTCCACACCAAATTCCTGCCCATGATCGGGCCCAAATCAGCAGAAGAGCTTGTACGGGGACAGCATTTTCAGAACACGGCACTTTATCAGGACTATCACCGTCACCTGACCGAAAACCCGGACTTCTGGTATGAAAGGTCCTGCCGGTATGATGGCGCCGCGCAATTGGTCGAACTAGGGCTGATGTCAAAGGGGCGCTGGGTCTGATATGCAGGCTGGAACAAGACGAAACAGGGCGCAGTCATTGTGAGCATTTTGACGTCATATCGTTTGCGGTGGCAGCGAAAACGCTGGCGTATGCGTGCCCTGCGCAAGGGGCGTGAACTGGTCGCGGTTGCGGACCGGACCGACCAGATCGCGCCAGATGATGTTTTGCTATTCTGCACGTTCCGCAACGAAGATATTCGCCTGCCGTTCTTCTTTGATTACTACCGCAAGCTCGGGATCAACCATTTCCTGATGATCGACAACGGGAGCGAGGACGCAGGAAGCGATTTCGCCCGCGAACAGCCTGACGTGTCTTTGTGGCGTACCGATGCGCCTTACGGCGAGGCGCGCTATGGCGTTGACTGGCTAACCTATTTGCAAGGCAAACATGCCCATGGGCATTGGGCGCTGACGGTCGATGTGGATGAGTTCTTTGTCTATCCGTTCTGCGACACGCGGCCCATTCGGGCCTTGGCGGACTGGCTGGATGCATCGGATGTGCGATCTTTCGGCGCGATGTTGCTGGATATGTACCCCAAAGGGCCAGTGGGTCAGACGACCTATCGGCGTGGCGATGATCCGTTTCAAACCGCCAACTGGTTTGATCCGGGCAATTATTTCATGACCCAGAACAAGCTGCTGAAAAACCTCTGGATTCAGGGCGGGCCGCGCGCCCGCAGTTTCTTTGCCAGCAAACCCAAGCAAGCCCCTGCATTGAACAAAATTCCTTTTGTGAAATGGCGGCGCCCTTACGCCTATGTCAGCTCGACCCATATGATGCTGCCACGCGGATTGAACCTTGTTTACGATCAGCAGGGCGGGGAAAAGACATCGGGTATCTTACTGCACGCGAAGTTTCTGAACACCTTTGGCGATCGCGCCGTCGAAGAGGCCACGCGCGCCGAGCATTACAAAGACGGGCGCGAATATAAAACCTATGCAGAACGGCATGGTGCCGACCCGGATTTGTGGTGCCAGTGGAGCGAGCAATACATCAACTGGCGACAGCTTGAGGTGTTGGGTCTGATGTCCAAGGGGAACTGGGCATGAGCTTGGGTGTCATCATGCTGGTCCATACCGCCTTTGACCGGGCCGAGCAGATGGTGCGCCATTGGGCCGATGCGGATTGTCCCGTTGTCGTACATGTCGATAGCAACGTGCCTGCGGCGACCTATGATCAGTTTGTCGGGGCTCTGGCAGACCTACCTGATGTGCGCTTTTGCGGGCGGCACCGCTGCGAATGGGGCACCTGGGGGCTGGTGGCCGCATCCCAAGAGGCCGCGACGCTTTTGCTCGAAGAGTTCCCCGAACTGCGGCATGTGTTTCTGGCCTCTGGTGCCTGCCTGCCGTTGCGCCCCATCGCCGAGCTGCGGAGCTATCTGGATGCGCGCGCCGATACCGATTTCATCGAAAGCGCAACAACGGCAGATGTTCCCTGGACGGTTGGCGGGCTTGATCGTGAACGCTTTACCCTGCGGTTTCCCTTTGCATGGAAAAAGCACCGTAAACTCTTTGATGGCTTTGTGAAATTGCAGCAGGCCGTCGGCTATAAACGCAGAATTCCAGAGGGGGTTGTGCCCCACATGGGTTCGCAATGGTGGTGCCTGACGCGGCAGACGCTTGATGCCATTTTGCGTGACCCGAACCGTGCGACCTATGACGCGTATTTCCGTAAGGTCTGGATCCCTGACGAAAGCTATTATCAGACACTGGCGCGGCTTCATGCGCGCAAGATCGAAAGCCGTTCGTTGACTTTGGCCAAGTTTGATTTTCAAGGCAAACCGCACATTTTCTTCGATGATCACGCCGAGCTGTTGCAGCGGTCCAGATCATTTGTGGCCCGAAAGATCTGGCGCGATGCCGATCTTTTGTTCAACACTTTCCCTTTATCCCAAGATCCGCTGCGCCTTGCGGAAGAACCCAATTCAGGAACAGTAGACCGCGTTTTTGCGCAAGCCGTTGATCGGCGCACATTGGGGCGGCAGGGGCTTTTCATGCAAAGCCGCTTTCCCAGCATTGACCGGCAAAACAGTATTGCCGCCGCCCCCTATGCCGTTTTGCAGGGGCTTGATGATATTTTTCCCGATTTTCAACCGTGGCTGACCCAGCAAACCGGAGCTGTTGTGCATGGGCATCTCTATGCGAAAGACCGGGCGCATTTCGCGGATGAGAGCGAGGTCTACCGCGGAGGGATGTCCGATAATGCGCGGCTGCGCGATTATAACGGTAAGATGTTCCTGACCAACCTGATCTGGAATGGCCGCGACAAACATCATTGTTTTCAGTTCGGCCCTGCCGATACCCAGGAAATCCGCTGGACCTTGGCGAAAGACACACAGGCCAGCATTTGGGTGGTTTCTGGCGCATGGTCGATCCCGCTGTTCTGTTCAGGCCGGTCTGCAAGCGATGTGCGGGCAGAGGCCGCAAGGTTGCAACGGATTGAGGATAAATTCCTCAAAGTTCTCCGGTCCCCTGATGCGCGGGCGCGGATCAAAATCATGACCTTGGCCCAGTTTATCGAGGCACCCATGGTGGTGCTGCAAACAATCATTGATGAGATCGCCGGACACCGTGGGCATGCTATCAAAGAGGCACCCAAGATGCGCGATCTGACAGGCCTGCCAGACTTTCTTCAGGATCTCAAAAATCAGGGCATGCACCCGTTCCTGACCGGGGATATCACCATTGGTAACACGCAAGCGACCAAGCCGGTGCAGCGCCGCAAACCCTATGTGATTAGCGGAAAATGAGCCGGTTCGACTATTTCATCTTGCTGGCGGAAATGCGGACCGGGTCCAACCTTCTCGAAGCCAATATCAACATGCTTGATGGCGTCACCTGCCACGGTGAGGCCTTTAATCCGTCATTCGTGGGCTACCCCAAAAATGATGCCCTGCTGGGCATCGACAGGGACGCGCGGGAAAAAGACCCGTTTGCCTTGCTTGAAAAGATCAAGGAAAGCGACGTTTTGGCGGGTTTTCGGTTTTTCCACGACCACGATCCGCGCGTTCTGAATACCTGCATGGAAGATCCGCGCTGTGCCAAGATCGTGCTGACCCGCAACCCGCTTGATAGTTTTGTGAGCTGGAAGATTGCGCAGGCAACAGGGCAGTGGAAACTGACGAATGCTACGCACTCAAAATCAACAGCCATCACCTTCGATCCCGCCGCGTTTGAGATGCATTTGGAGGCAATCCAAGGATTTCAGGTGCGGATACAACGCGCGCTCCAAACCAGTGGGCAAACCGCATTCTACATCAATTATGATGATCTCCGCGATCTGGATGTGCTGAACGGCTTGGCGCACTTCCTTGGTGTTGATGCGCGGCTGTCCAATGTGAACAAGAAGCTCAAAAAGCAAAACCCCGAGCCGTTGGAGCAGAGGGTCAGCAATTTTGACGAGATGAAAGCGGCCCTCGGCAGGCTTGATCGCTTTGATCTGGGGCGCACCCCGCATTTTGAACCGAACCGGGGCCCTGCGATTCCGACCTATGTTGCCGCACCACAATCAGGTGTTTTGTATATGCCGTTGCAGTCTGGCCCTGACCAAGCTGTGCGGAAATGGCTGGCCGATCTGGATGATGCGCAGCCCGATGCGCTGATCAAGAAGTTCACGCAAAAGTCGCTGCGCATGTGGCAGGAAGCGCATCAAACGCACCGAAGTTTTGCCGTTTTGCGTCATCCGCTTGCCCGCGCCCACGCGGCATTTTGTGACCGGATCTTGCTGGATGGCCCACGGAACCTACCTGAAATTCGTGCGAACCTGATCCGTGTGCATAAGCTCAAGCTGCCTGAGACTGCGCCGGACCTTGCTGACAAGGGTGACTATTCCGATGCGGATCACGGGCGTGCCTTTGCGGGGTTTTTGACCTTTCTCAAAACCAACTTAGCCGGACAAACCAGTATTCGTGTTGATACATCCTGGGCGAGCCAACTGACGCTTTTGCAGGGGATGGCGCAGTTCGCGCTGCCCGATCATATCCTACGTGAAGAGACATTGGCAGAGGATCTTGCCTTTCTAGCCCGGCAGGTCGGTCTGCCGCAGTTACCGACGCTGGCCGATACGGCGCATCGGTGGCAAGGGCGGCTATCGGCGATCTACGATCCAGCACTCGAAGCCGCGGCGCGCGACGCATACGCGCGCGATTATGCTGCTTTTGGATTTGGAAATTGGGCCTAGGCTGCCTGAGTAGATTCAACCGCGGTCAGAATCGTATGCAGAGTGTTTGCCTCATGATTTGCACGTAGTTTGGTGCAAATAGATGCATCGCGCAGTGTCCGTGAGACCAAAGCCAGCGCTTTGAGATGTTCAACACCGGCATCTGCGGGGGCGATCAGTGCGAAAACAAGGTCCACAGGCTGGCGGTCAACGGCATCAAAGTCCAATGGCTTTTCTAACCGCAAGAAAAGGCCAAACACACCTTTGGCCTCGGCCATCCGCGCATGGGGCAGTGCGACGCCTTGGCCCACACCTGTTGGCCCAAGGCTTTCGCGTTCCATCAATGCTTCGATCACGCTGGCCGCATTGAGACCATAGCTGGCCTCAGCAAGCTCGCCCAGATCGTGGAAGAGACGCTTCTTGCTGGTGCAAGATGAAATAGACTTTACAGCATTCGCCTTCAGAATGTCGCCAAGTTGCATTGATTGCGTCTCTCACTTGAAGTTTCGGTCTAACCCGAATTGCGGGGGTCGATCCATCCAATGTTTCCGTCGTCCCGTCGATAAACGACGTTCACCCCGTTATGTTTCTCGTTTCGGAAAACCAACACCGGAGCACTGGCAATCTCCATCTGCATGACCGCTTCACCAACAGACAGCGACGGGATTTTCGTTTCCATCTCAGCAACGATCATTCCGTTGACCGAGTCTTGCCCGTCCTCATCAGACTCTTCTCTTGATTCGAGGATATATGATCCAGCGTCCGAAAGTTCAACTGGCTGTGATCTTTCCTTATGGTGATCCTTCAGGCGGCGCTTATAGCGGCGAAGCTGCTTGTCCATTTTCTCGCCACTTGCATCAAAAGCGGCGTAAATCTCGTTCGCCTTGCCAGTCGCCTGGGCGGTGAGGCCTGTTGAAAGATGCACAACGGATTCGCACACATATTCGTGGCCTGATTTTGAAAAAACAACATAGGCCTCAGTCGGGCGTCCGGCATACTTGCTCAGAATTTCTTCTAACTCGGTCTGCACATGAGTTTGCAGGGCTGCACCAATGTCGATTTGTTTTCCACTGATTTGGTAACGCATCGTATCTCCTTTATTGGATCATAACAGAACAAGGATCTTCGCCGATTTATCGGCAAAGCAAAGCAAAGTTATATGAGTGGATCACGATAACACCCCGATATCGTTACCCTTATCCGCATTGATCGGCGATTGGCCGGCAAGCATGCGGGGAAAGAAAACGGGTTTGTCATCAACCCTATTTGGCGATGAATCGTGGTCAGTTGTCAATGATGCAAAGGTTAACGGCGCAAAAGAATCAGTTCACCCGGAAGTTATTACCCAGATAAACGCGGCGCACGTTTTCATCCTGAATAACCTCTTGGGTGGTGCCGCTCATCAGCACCTTGCCGTCATGCAAAATGTAGGCGCGGTCGACGATCTGAAGCGTCTCTTGCACGTTGTGATCGGTGATCAAAACGCCGATGCCACGATTTTTCAGGTCTGCCACCAGATGCCGGATTTCGGCCACCGCAATCGGGTCAACCCCGGCAAAAGGTTCATCAAGCAACACGTATTTTGGCCCGGCTGCAAGGCAGCGCGCGATTTCGACCCGCCGGCGTTCACCACCTGAAAGGGCCATCGCCGAGGCGCGCCGCAAGTGTTCGATCGAAAACTCCGACAAAAGTTCTTCGAGCCGTTCCCTGCGGCGGTGTTTGTCGGGCACAGCGATTTCAAGGATCGCCATGATGTTATCTTCGACCGACATGCCGCGAAAGATCGACATTTCCTGCGGCAGATACCCGATCCCAAGCTGTGCGCGGCGATACATCGGCAAGGTTGTCACGTCTCGGCCATCAATGATGACTTGGCCACCTTCGGGTGTGATCAGCCCGGCAATGGCATAAAAGCAGGTTGTTTTGCCGGAACCATTGGGCCCGAGCAGCGCCACCACCTCGCCCCGTCCAAGATCAATGCTCACGTCGCGGATGACAGGTCGCTTGCGATAGCTTTTGCGCAAATTGACGATATGCAGCCCGACGTCACCTTCCTTGATGCTCAATTGCGGTGCATCAGGCATCAGTTGCCACCTTGTTGCAGAACGGTGCGCACGCGTCCTTCCATCGTTGCGGTGCCGTCTGTGACATTGATCGTCATCTGTCCTGCGGAAATCGCGCTGGCGCCCTGCGTCAGCAACACGTCCCCTGTCAAAACCAAAAGACCACTCTGAATGTTATAGTCGGCCTGCTCTGCTTCGGCGGCCTCGTCTGCGGTGACAAAGGTTACGCCGCCCGATGCGAGAAGGCGCGCGATTTCCGAGGTATCGGCGCCATAAACCACCTCAACCCGGGCTGCTGTCAGGCGCAGATCGCCCTGTCCGATCATGACGTTACCATCAAAAATGGCTGTTCCGCTGTCCTGATCAATCGAAAGACTATCGGCAGTCACTTCGATCGCAGCACTTGTGTCAACTTCCATGCCACCAAGGTTAATGTTGGTTTGGGCATAGGCCGCCAGCGGCGCTGTGAGAGAAAGAGCTGCGCAAAATGCGATTTGTTTCAGCATAGATGCAGTATCCTTCATCACGGGTTTTGCGGTGTATATAGCAGGCGGACACCGTCAGTGAACAGTATCTCCTGCGCTTTGCCGTCTACGGCTGCCTGAAATGTGACTTTCCCGGCGGTCAAATCCCCAAATGGGGCGCGGATTTCCAGCAGGCCGTCCGACGTAATCCGCCCGGTTGCGAGTTCGGCAATCAATCCGTTGGTTTCCATTTGATACCCGTTCGACGTGATCAATCTGGCAAGTCCAAGAAAGCGGGCGATCTGGGCGCGGCCGTCAACCTCGCCTTCGGTTGCGGTCACCTCGACACTGCTGCCATCGGCATTATCCATGCGCAATCGCATGTCACTAATCCCCATGGTGTCGGGGCGGGTTGTATCCGGTCTTGCAGATGCTGCCGATACGACGATGACAGCGCCATCATCGGTCACGCCGGAAAACTCTGGCGCAGAGACGCGTTGTTCGCGGGCAATCGCCTCAACGTTTGCGACGGTAATGCTGTTCGGCTCTGTAGTTGAGCGCGCGAAAAGGAAAAGTGTGGACAGCAGTGCCAAGGCACCAAGCGGCAAGATAATCTTGGCCCATCCGACAATCTGGGAATAAAGATGTTCGGACTGGGCCAAGGCTAGACGATCCCTGCGCGAAGGCAGTCGTGAATGTGCAGGAAACCAGAAACCTGGCCGTCGCCTTTGGGGTCAACCGCGAAAAGACAGGTAATCTTTTTGGCATTCATTACCGCCACGGCCTCTTCTGCCAGCGCGGCAGGGGCGACTGTCGCAGGATTTGCGGTCATGACCTCACTTGCGGTGTGATCAAGCAAGCCCGCCATGTGCCGCCGCAGGTCACCGTCCGTGACAATCCCGATCAGGCGATTGTCCTGATCGGTGACGCCAACAACACCAAACCCCTTTTGGCTAATTTCCAAAAGCGCTTCACTCATCGGGGTATCTGCCGCCACAAGAGGGACAGCGCCATCAATGTGCATCAGGTCAGAAACCTTGGACAGTTGCGCGCCGAGTTTGCCACCGGGGTGGAATTCGCGGAAGTTTTCTGGCGTGAAATCGCGGTGCTCCATCAAAGCAACAGCAAGGGCATCGCCCAGCGCCAGTGTCATCGTGGTCGATGTCGTGGGCACAACGCCGGTGCCGCAGGCCTCTTTCAGGGCGGGCAAAACGATGGCGACATCGGCGCGTTGCAAGAGCGTGCTTTCCGGTCTGCTTGCGACGCCGATCATCGGGATGCTGAAGCGCCGCGTATAGGCGACAAGATCGGCGAGTTCGGGCGTTTCGCCAGAATTGGACAGCACCAGGACCACATCGCCGCGTGTCATCATGCCCAGATCGCCATGGCTTGCCTCGGCGGGGTGGACGAAATGCGCGGGCGTGCCCGTGCTGGCGAATGTCGCGGCGATCTTGCGGGCGATGTGCCCTGATTTCCCCATGCCAGAGACGATCACGCGCCCCTTGGCGTTCAACAACAGTTCAACGGCCTGGCCAAAACTTTCGCTCAACCCATCTGCCAGAATTGTAAGCGCATCGGCCTCTTGCGTGATAACTCGACGCGCTGTGGCCAGGAATTTCTGATGATCCGCCATCAGTGCGAAAAGATGTCGAGTTCGGGCCAACCGGCAAGGTCAAGTTTGGCGCGTGTCGGCAGAAAATCAAAACAGGCCTGTGCGATCTCGGTGCGGTCTTCGCGGGCCAGCAAGATGTCGAATTTTTCCTTTAGCTTATGAAGGTAAAGGACATCAGAGGCCGCGTAATCCAGTTGCGCCTCGGTCAATGTGGGCGCGCCCCAATCGCTTTGCTGCTGGTGCTTGGAGATGTCGACACCAACCATATCTTGCAACAGCACCTTGAGCCCGTGGCGATCCGTATACGTGCGCACCAGTTTTGAGGCGATTTTGGTGCAATAAACGGGGGCCGTCACAGCGCCAAAGGCATTTAAAAGGGCTGCGATATCAAAACGGCCAAAGTGGAAAAGTTTAAGCACTTTTGGGTCTTCCAACATGGCACAGAGGTTCGGTGCTGCGGTCTGACCGGGGGTGACCTGAACAAGGTGGCAATTTCCGTCGCCGCCAGACATCTGGATCAGGCATAGCCGATCACGGTGCGGGTTCAATCCCATCGTCTCGCAGTCGATTGCGACAACCGGACCCAGATCAAGCCCATCTGGCAGATCGTTCTTGTAGAGATGATTGGCCATGTATCGCCCTTTTCTGGTCAGCCTGCTGAGGGTCAAATACGGATTGTGTGGCTATTCCTCAAGGGCCTCATGCGATACGCGCGATTTCCGGCCCTGCTTTCAGCTTGCTTGTGGCATTGGCAGTCAGCCAAGCAGTGAACTCTTCGGCTCGCATCGGTCTTCCAAAACCATAGCCTTGTCCCACACTGCATCCACGTTCATTCAGATGCGCCGCTTGCGCGCTTTCCTCAATGCCTTCAGCAATCACATGCAGCCCAAGCTCGGCGGCCAGTGCAAGGATTGCGCGCACGACACTGTCCGCCGCATGATCCGGAAGCGAGGCGATGAGCGAGCGGTCGAGCTTAATTCCAGCCAATGGCAGCTGTATCAGCTTTGAAAGCGATGCGTAGCCGGTCCCAAAATCATCCAGTTCGAGCGCGATCCCGCAGTCTGCAAGGCTGTCGATATTGATCGACGCGAGATCATCTTTGCCATTGATTAACGTCGTCTCAAGCACCTCGATAATCACCTGATCCGCCTCGAGACCAGAAAGCTGGAGAGAACGCAGAAAACGCTCAATCAGATATGGATCGGAAATGGTGTCGGGCGCCGCGTTCAGCGAGATGACCGGACGCCAAATATCGGCGTCTTCCCAGGCCCTCGCAAGGTCCATGGCGGATTTCCAGACAGCATGGTCAAGATCAACCATCAGGCCGGCACGTTCGGCGGCAGGTAGGAAAATGTCGGGTGTCAGCAGGCCGCGGTTGGGATGCTGCCAGCGCACCAAAACCTCAGCACCATGTAGTCGCCCATCTGCAAGCCGCACTTGTGGTTGAAACCACGGTTCAATTTCGCCGTTCTGGATCGCATCGGTCAGGTCCAACTGCAATTGTTGCATCGTGCCAAGATCTTCCCTGAGATCTTGTGTAAAGGCCTGCGCTCTCTTGCCGCCAATGTTCTTGGCGAACTGCAGCGCGATTTCTGCATCGGCCAGAATATCATGCGACTGGCGAACATTGTCGCCAATCACCAGGTATCCGATACTGGCGTTGACCGGAATGCGCCGCCCATTGATTGCAAAAGGTTCTTGCAGTGAGGCCATAATCCGCTGGATCAGATACTGGCTTTGCTCGTTTGAGATCAAAACGAACTCGTCCCCACCGACATGTGCGACAAGATGCTCGAAGTCGACACAACTCTGCAAAGCGCGGCTGACAGCGATCAAAAGCGCGTCTCCGTAGTCATGGCCGATCGTGTCATTGACTGATTTAAAACCATCGAGACCGACGAGCAGGAGGCTCCACTCATTGGTGCGCCGGTCCGTGATAATATCCTCAAGATGTTCGATCAGGCACCTGCGATTGGGTAAGCCGGTCAATGGGTCATGTCTCACCAGATGCTCAAGCTGTGCGTTCATTTTCTTTAGCTCTTTTTGTGACGCGCGCAGATCGTTGGTGGTCTTTCGCATGGATTTCAGGCTTGCCAGCATGGAACGCTGCGCTGGTCGAAAGATAAAAAGCGCCTCGGCGAGCAAGACAAGGCAGGACGCCAGTAGCATGGCAGTTTGTTGGGTCCGAAAATGGGTGGCCTCAGCCTCAAACTGAGCGGTGATCATGCTTGCCAGCTCTAGCAGAGCGTCGTGCAGACCGCTTTGATGGTAGACCTGTTTGAGGCGGAGGTTCAGCCCAAAACGCCGATCAGGTGGTGCTGTAGAGAATTGCTTGGCCACAGTCAGGAATGATCTGGCCTTTTGATGCAGGGGTTGGCTTGTGTCAAAGACGTCGTCCTCAAAGAGTTGGTTGCGGCGTTGTGCTGCCAACATGTCGACATAGATGACTTCGAACCTGAGCACGGCCTTATTGAAATCTGTAAGATCAGCAGAATCAGCACCCACCAATCCATCGGATGTCGCAATGATGTCCTGCATGGCCAGGACTTGTTCATTGCTTCTTTTGATCGCTTCCGCCGCCAGAAGGCCGCGGTCGACCATGGCACGGTTCTGCAGATAGCTGATGATGATGAGACAAAGGACAATCATCAGTGCAAAGCAGTAGCGCGCCCAAAGCCGCTCTGGCTTGCGCAGTAAAAGTTGGCCCTTTGTTGTCTCAGGCAGATTTCGCGTCGCGCCCATTATTCATCCCTGCAGCGGTGCTGCCGGAGTATGCGCCGCGAGTCATTAAGGGAGCGTTGCGCTTTTGTGATAAACTACAGGGCGGCGGCCAGTTTGTGATAAAGCGCAGTATAATCATCGCGCACCACCACCGGCGGGCGGAGTTTGATCTGCAGACTGCCCGCCAGCGCAGGATCCTGTTTTCCGAAATATTTATCGGCCTCATCTTGGGTAAATCCCGCGATCTGGATCGCCTCCAGCCAAGCCGAGAGTTTATCGGCTTTCTTGATCTGCTTTTTCACCGCCACCGGGATTTGTGCGGGCAATCCGAACCGCAGGTGAATAGCTGCCGTCAAACGGTCATCCAGAAGCCCATAGTCCGGGCCGACCGCCGCTTTTACCGGGCTGATCATATCGCCGATGACATACTCGGGGGCGTCGTGAAGCAAGGCCGCCAACTGCCACTTCACCGGTGCTTTGGGTTGCTGGCGGACAAAGATTTCTGTGACCAAGAGCGAATGTTCCGCAACAGAATAGGCAAAGTCGCCCTTTGTCTGGCCATTCCAGCGCGCCACAAACGCAAGACCATGCGCGATATCCTCAATCTCGATATCAACAGGCGTCGGATCCAGCAGATCGAGCCTGCGTCCGGATAACATACGCTGCCATGCGCGGGGTTGGGTTTTGGGCATGAGGGCTCCGAGGTTTGTTCGCCATCCGGCATAATTCGGCAGATGCTTGTCGTAAACCATGCAGTGGTTCGAAAGCGCCGTGTTTCGAGAAGTCGTCGCCCACGCTTAAGCGTTCCTAAGGGATTGTCTCTTAGGCGCGACACTGCTGCCATTGTCGCAAGGGAAAACCCCTGCTATCAGCGCACCAAATTGATTAATCGCCCGCCGAGGAGGCAGTAAATGAAAGACTATATCGTCAAGGATATCGCCCTTGCAGAATTTGGCCGTAAAGAGCTGGATATCGCTGAAACAGAAATGCCGGGCCTGATGGCGCTGCGTGAAGAGTATGGCGACAAGAAGCCACTCGCAGGCGCACGGATTGTCGGCTCGCTTCATATGACCATTCAGACGGCTGTTTTGATTGAAACGCTGGTTGAGCTGGGTGCCGACGTGCGCTGGGCATCCTGCAACATCTTTTCAACCCAAGACCACGCTGCCGCTGCGATTGCTGCTGGCGGCACACCGGTCTTTGCGATCAAGGGCCAGACGCTGGAAGAGCATTGGGATTACCTGGATAAATCCTTTGCGTTCCCAGAAGGCGCAAACATGATTCTCGACGATGGCGGCGATGCGACGCTTTATGTCTTGCTCGGCGCACGCGCCGAAGCGGGCGAAGATATCATCCCCGTGCCACAGTCCGAGGAAGAAGAAGTCATCAAAAAGCAGATTGCCAAGCGTATGGCCGCCAGCCCCGGTTGGTTCACCAAGACACGCGACGCGATCAAAGGTGTCTCTGAAGAAACAACAACCGGCGTTCACCGCCTCTATGATCTGCACAAGAAGGGCCTGCTGCCTTTCCCTGCGATCAACGTGAACGACAGTGTGACCAAGTCGAAGTTCGACAACAAATACGGCTGTAAAGAATCGCTGGTCGACGGCATCCGCCGCGCCACTGACACCATGATGGCCGGTAAGGTTGCTGTTGTGTGTGGTTACGGCGATGTGGGCAAAGGCTCGGCTGCGTCATTGGCCGGTGCTGGTGCGCGTGTGAAAGTCACCGAAGTTGACCCGATTTGCGCACTGCAGGCCGCAATGGACGGTTTTGAGGTCGTCGTGCTTGAGGACGTGCTGGACAGCGCTGACATCTTCATCACCACAACCGGCAACAAAGACGTCATCCGGATCGAGCATATGCGCGAGATGAAGGATATGGCGATTGTCGGCAACATCGGCCACTTCGACAACGAGATTCAGGTTGCCGCGCTGAAGAACCACAAGTGGACGAACATCAAAGAACAGGTCGACATGATCGAGATGCCTTCTGGCAATCGTCTGATCCTGCTTTCCGAGGGTCGTTTGTTGAACCTTGGTAACGCCACGGGCCACCCGTCTTTCGTGATGTCCGCGTCCTTTACCAACCAGGTGCTGGCGCAGATGGAGCTTTGGAACAATGGCGACGCCTACGAAGTTGGCGTGCACATCCTGCCCAAGCGTCTTGATGAAAAGGTCGCACGTCTGCACCTTGCACGGATCGGTGTGAAACTGACCGAGCTGAAGAAAGATCAGGCGGATTACATCGGCGTTACTGTCGAAGGCCCGTTCAAACCCGAACACTACCGGTACTAACCCTTTATGCGGCATGCCAAACGTCAGCAGATGACGCAGCAGGCCGCGCAAAGGCATGTAAAAAAGAAACAACGCAGTTGGGCCCTGATAAGCGGTCTTGCTGCGTTTTTCTTTGCGGGGGCGCTGGCCTTTGGCGGGTATCAGGTGCTGGTCCATCCCGAGACACCCTTGCCGCGTGAGTGGAACCCAACGGTGCCGCTGCGCATCAGCGATCCGGTGACGCCGCTCACAGGATGGAAACTTAATCGTGCAGCAGCGGATCAGGCGCAATGCCTTGCAGCCTTGGACGGTTTCGCCAGCTTGCAACCGCTTGATCCGCTCGAGGAGAGTGATCAGTGCTTTATCCGCGACCGCGTTGATCTGCGGGGCGTGGGGGACGCGCGGGTGTTCCCGATTGAAACGCGTTGCGCAATCGCCTTGCGGCTGGCGATGTGGGAAACGCACAGCGTACAGCCCGCGGCCGCAGAATTTCTGCAAACATCGGTCTCTGCCATTGACCATATCGGCAGCTACAATTGTCGTACAATCCGCACCGGAAATGGTTCTTCCCCGCGGATGAGCACGCATGCGACCGCTGATGCAATTGATATTGCGGGTTTTCAGTTGGCCGATGGCGAACGGATCAGACTGCTCGCAGATTGGGAACCGCCCGGACCCAAGTCCGAGTTCCTGCGCGCGGTCCGGGATGGCGCATGTGAGTGGTTCAGCCTGACACTCTCACCTGACTACAATCGCCTGCACGCGGACCACTTTCATCTGCAATCGCGCGGATGGGGCCTTTGCCGCTAACAAAAATGGCGCGAGGTGCCCCTCGCGCCGGTCTTGGGAATGTCGTGAGAGGTCGGTTTAGAAGCTGAAGCCGACGCGCAGGCGGAGCGTGGTGACATCCACCTCAAGGTCTTCATCGTCAAAGTTGTGGAACAGTACTTCGCTACCGATCAAAAGATTTTCGGACAGCTTCATGTCATAGCCGGCACCGACGAGAACGCCGCGACCGTCTTTGACTTCATTGGATGTTGCGCCAACAGCACCGACCACACCGTAGGCGAGACCGTTGCCAATAGGCGCACCAACGCGGGCCTTCAGACGTGCTGTGCTCTCGACCTTCACGGCGCCGTCTGCGATTTCGTAATCAGTGCCGTCCAGATCAAATTCACCGCCATAGACGATGTTGCCCATTTGATAGTTATAGCCTGCGAAGAAACCAACAGATGAGCCATCACCTTCGAGCTCGGCATCAGCCGCTTTGACTGTTGCTTCAATGTCGGCACCGCCGACTGTGAGACCGCCATAGGCGCCGGTCCAATCTTGGGCTTGTGCCATAGCCGGTGCCAATGCGACTGCCGTGACGATGAGAAACTTGTTTACTGACATAGTTGCGTCCTTGTTTTGTTTTGGGTTCCAAAGTTTTGGTGCAACAGTCACGTGACGGTCCGAGATCAAGTTTCAGCGTTCACGCGCCTGTGATCACGCTTGATCCAAAGGCAAACAGCGAGTCAGTGGTAAAACCCCGCCGATGGCAGGCTTTTTTCTTTACCAAAAGGGCACGGTCACATTAACGTGCGCATATTGCGGCGCGTTGCGTCGTTTTTAGAAACAAAAACAACATCGGGGACATTCTCATGGGTAAAAGAGACGATTTGATTGCGAAATACGCAGAAGATTTGAAAAATAAATGTGGCATGACGCCAGACATGGACCTTTTGACAAAGGTGACCATCGGATGCGGCCCCGCGATTTACAACGCTGACGCCTCTACCGTTGCAGGCAGCCAGCCTGCGGAACTTGAGACTGTGAAGACCAACTTCCTGATGAAGAAGCTTGGCCTGAAAGACAGCCCAGAGCTTGATACAGCCATCGCTTCTGTCCTCGATACCTACGGCCAGTCCGAGCGCAACAAATACCGTGCTGTCGTGTATTACATGCTGACCAAGCACTTCGGCAAAGAAGCCGTCTACGGCTAAACAGCGTTATTTTTCGATTTTGAGCGCCTGCCATTTTGGCGGGCGTTCTGCGCTCTTCCGTCGCACATCCACCTAAATTGAAATGCTTTTTAAGCGCTAATTTGTTGCGTTGCGTTGGGATACATCGCTAGAAAATAACGTAGGCCAGAAGGCCGAACCAGAGATTCAGTTGCGTGTGGTGGATGTGGAGCACGCGGGGTGAAGAGGGTTCGGCACATCGCCGGACCCTCTTTTTCTGTGGTGCCTAAGCTTCTGTTTCACCCAGTGAACAGATGATGCGCCATTCGTCCTCGCTAACGGGCTGAACCGAGAGGCGGGAATTGTTTACAAGCACCATGTCTTTCAGGCGCGGGTCCGCCTTGATCGTTTCCAGCGTGACGGGCTTGGTAAAGGGGCGCAGCGCCTTCACATCGACGCATTCCCACCGCGCATCCTCGGTGGTTGTGTCTGGATGCGCCTCTGCGCAAACCTCGACAATGCCCACAATCTCAAGCCCGGTGCGGGAGTGGTAAAAGAACCCCTTCTCGCCCAACTTCATCGCCCGCATGTTGTTGCGCGCCTGATAATTGCGCACGCCGTCCCATTGTTCGCCGATCTCGCCTTTGGCCACCTGCGCATCCCAGCCCCAAACGTCAGGTTCTGATTTGAACAGCCAATATGCCATCAGCCGATCACCTTTTTCCATGCGCGCAGTGTCACCGCTTCGAACAGTCCCGCCTTTGCGTAGGGGTCGTTGTCGGCCCAAGCCTGCGCTGCGGCCAGGTCTGCGACCTCGAGCACGATCAGCGATCCGCACATTTGCCCGTCGTCATCCAGCACAGGGCCTGCCATCTCGACGACGCCGGTCTCAGTGATATAGGCCAGATGGGCTTCGCGGTTGTCCATGCGGGTTTGCAGGGCGCCGGGTTTGTCTTTTGTCATCAGGGCAAAGCGCATTTATTCTTCCTTCAATGGGCGTGAGAGTAGCGTATTCAACGCCGTGGCCACGTTTGTTTTACCTTCGGTCAGATCGGCAACGACCGCACAAATCGGCATATCAATATCCAGCTCTCGTGCCAATTGCCGCACAGCGCGCGCTGTCGCGGCCCCTTCGACTGTGGTGTTTTGGTCAAAGTCAGATCCGGACCCGAGCGCCAGTCCGTACCGGTAGTTGCGCGACTGCTCCGAGGTGCAGGTCAGCACCAGATCACCAAAGCCGGACAAACCTGCCAATGTGTCGGGCTGCGCACCAAGCGCAAGCGCAAGGCGTTGCATTTCCGGGAAGCCGCGCGTGATCAGCGCGGCACGGGCGCTTTCACCCAGTTTCGCCCCGATCGCGACGCCCGAGGCAATCGCCATGACGTTCTTCAAGGCACCCCCCAATTCCGCCCCAACAGTGTCTGTTGTGCGGTAAAGACGGATATTTGTCGTTGATAGGGCCGTTTGCAGGATCGCGCCAAGGTCATCATCAGCACAGGCCAAAGTCAGCGCCGTGGGCAGCCCGCGCGCGATATCAGCGGCAAAGCTGGGACCGGTCAGCATGGCTGCGTGTGCGCCTGGCACAAGATCGCGGATCGTGCTGGCAGGGCCGGTCATGCGTTTCAGGTCGATACCCTTGCAGCAGGCCACGAGGGTTTTTCCATCCAGCGCATCGGCATGGGCCATCAGGAACGCAGGCAGCGTTTGTGCCGGAATCGCGATCAGGATCGTATCACAGTCAAAAAGCGGCTCTAACGTGGCGGAAAATGACATATTCAGGGGGAGAGTGACGCCGGGAAGTTTCGGGTTCTGGCGGGTCTCTTGCATCTGCACCACACGATCCGCATCACGCGCCCAAAGGTGGACCGCGTTCCCATCCAAGGCGAGTGCCACGCCTAATGCGGTGCCAAATGCGCCGCCGCCTGCTATGCCGATCTTCACGCTTTCGCCCCCTTCTTGCCAGAGCCTAACATTGGGGCCGCGCGGCGGTCCAATGGCCAGCGGGGGCGGGCGGACAGTGTCAGGTCGTCCTGTTCGCCTGCGATCATCCGTTCCATTCCCGCGTAAGCAATCATCGCCGCATTATCTGTGCAGAGGCGTAATGGTGGTGCGACAAAATCAGTGTCTAATCCAGCGCAAAGTGCCATCAAACCGTCTCTGATTGCCGTATTTGCCGCGACCCCTCCGGCAATCGCAAAAGCGGGGACTTTGGGGTTCATCGCCAGATAAACCGCCAGTGCGCGCCGCGATTTTTCGATCAGGACATCGGTGATCGCAGCCTGAAAACTCGCACTCAGGTCCGCCTGATCTTGGGCAGTCAGGCCGCCTTTTTCGGCGACAACACTATCGCGGGCGCGCAGGATCGCAGTTTTCAGGCCGGAAAATGACATATCGCATCCCGGCTGGTTCAATAGCGGACGCGGCAGCGCAAAGCGGCGCGCGTCGCCGGTCTTTGCCGCCTTTTCAACCGAGGGACCGCCCGGTTGCGGCAAACCCAACAAGCGCGCGGTTTTGTCAAATGCCTCGCCGGGCGCGTCATCAATCGTGCCGCCGATCCGTTGGAACGTGTCGTGGCCCTCGACGATCAGAAACTGGCAATGACCGCCCGAGACAAGCAACATCAGATAGGGATAGGCGAGTTGATCGGTCAATCGCGGCGTCAAAGCATGGCCTGCCAGATGGTTCACGCCAATCAACGGTAGGCCCGTCGCGGCAGAAAGCCCCTTGGCGCACATCACACCCGACAAGACCCCACCAATCAGGCCGGGACCGGCGGTCACTGCGATTGCGTCCAAATCGGCCAAAGTGACATTGGCCTGCGTGAGTGCCTCTTCGACGCAGTGATCAAGCTTTTCCGCATGGGCCCGCGCCGCGATTTCCGGCACAACGCCACCGAACGCCGCATGCAGCGATGTTTGCCCATAGACGACCGAGGCCAGCACATCGCAATCCCGCACGACCGCCGCCGCCGTATCATCGCAGCTGCTTTCAATGCCAAGGATCGTCAAAGGGCGTGTCATAGCGCTTCCGGTTGCGTGTTGGTCTGTCGCAGGTAACACTGCCTTAGCGCGCAAACAATGGTGCACCCATGACGGCCAGTTTGATTATCACCCGCCCCGAGGCGCAAAGTGAAAGCTTTGCGGCAGAGATTGCCGCGCGCTGGGCAGGGCCGCTCAATATCGTAATCTCGCCGTTGTTGCGGATCATCCCGCTGACGCCCGACATTGGTGCGATGGACGAGCTTATTTTCACGTCTGCAAATGGGGTGGAGGCCGCGCAAAGGTTGAACATACCAAATGGGCTTCGGGCGTGGTGTGTTGGTGACAGGACCGGCGATCTGGCAAAGGCGGCCGGATTTGTGCCGCACGTTGGACCGGGTGATGCGGATGGGTTGGTGGACACGATCATTGCCAACAAGCCAAAGGGCCGCCTTGTGCATTTGCGGGGCAAACATGCGCGCGGGGCGGTGAAGGATCGGTTGCGCGAGGCAGGTTTGGATTGCGAAGATTTCGTCACCTACGATCAGCAACCCCAAATGCTGAATAAAGATGCACAATTGGCGCTAGATGCGCAGGAACCTGTCATTTTCCCCCTGTTTTCCCCGCGCACAGCCACCATATTGCGTAAACAGGGGCCTTTTTGCGCGCCTGTGCATGTGATTGCGCTAAGTAAGGCTGTGGCGGACGCTTTTGGTTCGGATACCGCACGGCAGGTTACGGTGGCGATGCGCCCCGATCTGCCGGCAATGCTGACCGCAACGGTTGATGCGTTGCGTGCGCAATCTGGTCACATGGGATAGGCAGGTGCTTTGCTTGAGGGTCCTGCGGATGCAAGATAGTCTGAGCTATGACTGCCCATTTGGCGGGTGAGGCTCTGAAAGGGTGAAAACGTGGCAAAACAGCCAGCTAAGGGTCGAAAGACACCAGCAGAACCAAAGAATGCAGCAAATTCCGGCGAAGTGACGCCCGAATCGGTCGCGGCCGTTCCGCCCATGGTTGACGTGATTCCGCCCGAGGTGCATGCCAAAGCCGCGCCATCTGTCCCGTCTGTTAAGCCTTCTGAAACTGTGAAAACCGCGCAAACGGCTGAAGAGTCAAAGCCTGCGGATAAACCAAAAGCACCCGAGACGCCCAAACCTGCTGCACCTGCGCCGCAAAAATCACAAAGCGGTGGATTTTTCCCGCTTGCGCTGGGCGGGCTTGTGGCCGGTGTGATCGGATTTGCCGTGGCATCGTTTACCGCCCCCGCTGCCGACACGACCCTTGTCGATCAGGTAAGCGCGCAAGCGACACAGATCAGCAGACTGGAACAGCGCATCGAAGCCACCCCTCAGGTGGATTTGAGCGGCGTTGAGGCCGCGCAAGCGGATCTGGCGGCACAAGTGTCCGATATGATGGCCCGCATTGATGAACTTGAGGCGCGCCCTGCCACGACCGTGATTTCCGAAGCCGCTGGCGAAGGCGTTTCCGCTGAAATGGATGCACTGCGTGCGCAGATCGCTGAAATGACCAACGCCGCGCAGACCGAGTTGGCAGAGGCGCGTGCACAAGCGGCCTCGATCGAGGAAAATGCCGCTGCTGCCGCACGCAACGCTGCTGCGCGCGCTGCGCTGTCGCGGGTACAGACGGCACTTGAAAGCGGCGCACCCATTGGTGCCGCCCTTGGTGATCTTGAAGCCGCGACCGCAGAGAGTGCGCCAACAGAATTGCTTGCCGTTCAGGACGGTGTGCCGACCCTTGCCAGCCTGCAAGACCAGTTCCCCGAGGTGGCCCGCGCTGCACTGGCGACGGCCCGCTCGGAAGGTGTGGCAGGCGAAGAAACCACGGGCTTTGGGGCGTTCTTGCGCAACCAGTTGGATGTGCGCTCTACCACACCACGCGAAGGTGACAGCGCCGATGCGATCCTGTCCCGTGCCGAAGCTGCCGTGCGCTCTGGCCGTCTGTCCGATGCACTGGCCGAGATCAGCGCCCTGCCAGAAGTCGCCCGTGCCGAAATGTCGGATTGGCTGGCACAAGCCGAACAACGTGCCGACGCGATTGCTGCTGTCGATATTCTTTCCACCTCCCTTTCAGATAACTAAAGGCGAACCCTATGCTTTGGTCACTTACAAAAATTATAGCGTTTGTCGTTATCGTCACTGCGTTGACCTACGGCGGCACGCAGCTGATGGAAGTGGACGGTGGCACGACAGTTGATGTCGCCGGTCAGGAATTCACGCTCAGCCCGCTTGAGATGGTCTTTGCCTTTGCCGCACTGGTTGTTGCGGTTTGGCTGGGGTTGAAGGCGATGGCGCTTTTGGTCGCGACGTTCAAATTTCTCAACGGTGATGAAACTGCGATTTCGCGCTACTTTGACCGCAATCGCGAGCGGAAGGGTTACGAGGCGCTGAGCGAAGGCATGATGGCCCTTGCATCTGGCGAAGGGCATCTGGCGATGACCAAGGCGGCGCGGGCCGACAAATACCTCAAGCAGCCGCAGTTGACCAACCTTCTGACAGCGCAGGCCGCCGAAATGACAGGCGACAGAAAGACCGCGGAAGAGACTTATAAAAAGCTGCTCGCTGATGACAAAACCCGTTTTGTGGGTGTGCGCGGGATTATGAAGCAAAAGCTGTCCGAGGGTGATACCGACATGGCGCTGGCGTTGGCGCAAAAGGCATTTGCGCTCAAGCCCAAGCATGAAGAAACGCAGGACGTGCTGCTGCGCCTGCAGGCCGACAAATCGGATTGGGATGGCGCGCGCAAAACGCTGGGTGCCAAGCTGAAATCCGGCACTTTGCCACGCGATGTGCATAAGCGCCGCGATGCGGTTCTGGCGCTGTCACAGGCCCGCGATATTCTGGATGAAGGCAAAACCATCGAGGCCCGCGAAGCCGCGATTGAGGCAAACCGCCTCTCGCCCGATCTGATCCCTGCAGCGATCATGGCTGCGCGCGGCTATATCGGTGAAGGCAATGCGCGTTACGCGACGCGCGTCCTGACCAAAGCATGGAATGCACAACCGCACCCCGATATCGCCGCTGCGTTCGCAGAGATCGTCCCTGATGAGACACCAGAGGCGCGCATCAAGCGGTTTACGTCTTTGACCAAGGCGACCGCCGATAACCCAGAGACCAAGATGCTGATGGCCGAGTTGCAAATTTCAGCCGAGGATTTCCCAGCTGCGAAACGTGCGCTTGGCGATCTGGTTGAGAAGCAACCGACAGCGCGTGTTCTGACCCTGATGGCGGCCATCGAACGCGGCGAAGGTGCTGACGATTCTGTTGTCCGTGGCTGGCTGACCAAAGCCTTGACGGCGCCACGCGGTCCGCAGTGGATTTGCGACAAATGCCAGCATATCCATGCGACCTGGGGGCCCACTTGCATCAATTGCGGTGCATTTGACACGCTTGCTTGGAAAACACCGCCCATCAGCGAGGTTGCAATGCCTTCCGGCACCGAGATGCTCCCGCTGATCGTGGGGCGCGCTGCCGAAGCTGCGCTGCCATCCACCGAGGTCGTCGAAGAGGCCGAGGTCGTTGACGGCGAGGCGCCAAAATAGCTCTTTTCCGCAGCAAAGCGCGGTGTTATCAGAGCGCCTGGATTGGCCGCTGTAGCTCAGCTGGTAGAGCACGTCATTCGTAATGATGGGGTCGTAGGTTCGAGTCCTATCAGCGGCACCAGTCCTTTCAATAAATATCGCCTTGTCGCCCGCCCTGTGCCGTGATTGAGACTTGTGTTTTCCGCCTGAAAACCTGAGGTTGGCCGCCCAAGCAATAGGGTAAGCGCACGCCTCCATGGTTGAAATTCTTGAGGGTCTCAAAGCGGCATTCTGGCTGGTGGTCACATTCGACGCCGAGCTTTGGGACATCAGTCTGCGCTCGCTCCGCGTGACGTTGAGCGCGCTGGTCATTGCTTCTGTGATTGCGATCCCTTTGGGCACTTTCCTTGCGGTGCAGCGGTTCCGCTACCGTCGCTTTGTCATCTCGCTGATCAACGCTTTGATGGGCCTGCCGCCTGTCGTTGTCGGCCTGGTCGTCTATATCCTGTTGTCGCGCTCTGGTCCTTTTGGTGTGCTCGACCTTTTGTTCACGCCCACGGCCATGATCATCGCGCAGGTCATCATCATCACGCCGGTCATTGCGTCAATTGCCCACCAATCCATGCGCGAATTATGGGCCGAGTATCATGACCTGCTGATCTCGCTGAACACCTCGAAACGGCAGCGGATTTTGACGCTGATCTGGGATGGGCGGCGCAATTTGCTGACGGCGGCGCTTGCCGGATTTGGCCGCGCGATTGGCGAGGTGGGAGCTATCATGATCGTCGGCGGCAATATTGATCATGTCACCCGCGTCCTGACCACCGCCATTGCGCTGGAAACCGGCAAGGGTGATTTTGCTCTGGCGCTTGGTCTTGGCTTTGTCCTGATCGGGCTGGCGATTTTTGTGAACCTTGCGATCCATACCTTGTCGCAGACCGAGCGGGAGGGGCGCTGGTGACACAGATGTTTCCACTCACCCTGACCCAAGTGCTGGTGCGTCGCCGCGGCAAGGTTGTCATTGGCCCGACGGACCTTGTGCTTGATGTGGGTGGCCCGACGATCATCATCGGGCCCAATGGTGCTGGCAAAACCACGCTGTTGCGCGTCATGCACGGCATTGAGCGGGTGACGAGTGGCACTGTCACTTGGCAGCACGATGATCCCGCGCAACATGCCTTTGTCTTTCAATCGCCCATCGTCTTGCGGCGCTCGGCGGCCGAAAATCTTGCCTATCCGTTGCAGCTTTTGGGTGCTTCAAAACACCAGATTGCCGAAGAGGTGGCCTATTGGCTGAACCGCATCGGCCTTGGTGATCGCGGCAATAGCCCTGCGACGCGCCTTTCGGGGGGTGAGAGGCAGAAACTTGCCATCGCGCGCGCCCTTATCCGCAAGCCGCAGGTCCTGTTTCTGGACGAGCCTTGCGCCAACCTTGATGGCCATACCACACGCGAGATTGAGGCGCTTTTGCAGGAAACGTCTGCCGCCGGAACCCGCCTTGTGATGTCCACGCATGATATGGGGCAGGCCCGCCGCCTTGCGCGTGATCTGATATTTATGTTGCATGGCAAGGTCCATGATGTCAGCGATGCAGAGGTTGCATTTACGCGTCCGCAAACCAAAGAACTGGCCGCGTTTCTAAGAGGAGATATTGTGACATGATCAAGGGTATTTTGGCGTTTGTAATGGCGATCTGGGCCACGACTTCTGTGGCCGAAGACATGCGGATGGCGGTGACCACGTCTTTTGATAGCTCGGGGTTGGCCGATGTGCTTTTGCCTGCGATCAAGGAGGATCTTGATATTGATCTGCAGTTGCTGGTCGTCGGTACCGGTCAGGCGCTGCGGCTGGGTGAGGCGGGCGATGTCGATGCCGTTTTGGTCCATTCGCGCCCTGCCGAAGAGGCGTTCGTCGCCGCAGGCCATGGCACGCACCGGCGTGAAATCATGTACAATGATTTTGTCCTGATCGGCCCTGCGGCGGACCCCGCTGGCATTGCCGACGCTGAAAGCGCTGCAAATGCGCTGCAACGTATCGCTGATACTGCCGCACCTTTCGTCAGTCGTGGCGATGACAGCGGCACGCATAAAGCAGAGCTTTCGGTTTGGGCGGCAGCGGGGCTGAATGTTGAAGGCTTTGATGGCTGGTACCGCCCCGTGGGTGCGGGCATGGGGCAGGCGCTCAACACCGCCGCCGCGATGGACGCGTATGTTCTCTCGGATCGGGCGAGCTGGCTGAACTTTGCCAACAAGGCGGATCTGGCGCTGCTTTATTCCGGTGATCCTGTCTTGTTCAACCAATACGCCTATCTTCCGGTTGATCCCGGCAAAAACGCCAATGTCCGCAATGATCTGGCGATGTCGCTGGAAACATGGCTGACAAGCCCGCGTGCTGCGGCCCTGATCAATGACTATACGATCAACGGTGAAAAGCTGTTTGTGTTCAACGCCACGGCTGAGTGATCAATGCGTGTGCGGCTCATCCAGTGAGCCGTGCACAGCAAACTGCGTGAGGTCGGCGTCTTGTGGTTCGATCACGCGGTAGGTCTCTCTGACGCCGGCCTCGGTCAATTCACGCGCGACGGTGAGTAGGGTGTTGGGGTCATGATCGGCGCAAAGCTCGGCCATTTGGTCGATTTCTTCCAAAGCCACGGCGTGCGCGGCCTCAAGCGAGGGCGCGCCGTAGATATCGACGAAATGCCGCGCCAGCAGGCCTGCGATTGCGTCTTTTTCCTGCGGTTCGATCTGCGTGACGGCGACAAAGCTGACGCGCCCGAAGGTTTCGCAGCCCATCCAGCCGTTGGAAAAGGCCTGCTTGGCTTTGCCCATCAAGTCTGCCTCGCTCCAGTTGGAGAATTCGAACCCACCCGAAATGCACCATTCGCCCGTGCGCGCCGGATTATGGAACACGCGGGAATCGCTTTCGTCAAAATGAATGGCGCGGGCAAGTTTCATGTGGGCCTCGTCAGGGTTTGGGTCAGTGGGACCAGTTCTATCTTGTCTGCGATCTTGAGCAAAAGGCCAAGGTCTTCGTCCAGTCCGGTGTAGGTGCCGGTCTGGCCTTTGACCGTGATGTCGCCCTCTAATCCATGCGCGAGGCCGCTCCATTCGCGGTGCAGCGTTGCGGTGCCGGTGTCGGCCCAAGTGTTGATGCCAACCAACGTGTGCCGTACCCAGGATTCGACAAGGGTGATCGCATCAACCTCGGCGCAGCCTTCGGCATAGAGGGCGGTTTCGTCAGGTGTCAGGCCAGTGTCTTCGCTGGGTGGCCAAAGGGCAAGTTCCAGCGCAATCACTAACCAATCGGGTTCGTCCTGTGGCTGGCCGGGGGCGGCCATTTGCAAAGCACCGCAGCGCCCGCCGTTGACGTAGATTGTGCCCTCCCAACCCAGATGCACGCTGACCTCGGGCGGGGCCAATGTGCCAAGGGCGTTCTGAAACCCGACGCCGCAGATGGGAAGCATCACTGCTGCTTTCGCCAGCGGGACGTCAGGTGCGAAAACAATCGCCGCGCGCAAACGATCCGGCGCAAGATCATAGATCACAAGACCTGCATCACACCCTGCCTCAGCCGTCGCACAGGCAAGCGCAAAGGGATCGCCCCCCGCCGCATCCTGCCCTGTGAAGAGCGGTGGAAACGACGGTGCGCTCATGCGTGACCTTTGGCAATCAGGTCGCGGGCCACTTGGCGGAAGGCGGCCGCTTGGCTGCTGTCAGGCTTGGACACCACAATCGGTGCGCCGCCGTCTGCCGCAAGGCGGATATCAATATGCAGCGGGATTTCCGCCAGCAGAGGAACGCCCAGTTTTTCGGCTTCTTTTGCAACGCCGCCATGGCCGAACATATGTTCCTCATGCCCGCAGGCGGAACAAATATGCGTCGACATGTTTTCGATCATCCCGATCAGCGGCGTGCCAAGCTGGTTGAACATATCAATGCCCTTGCGCGCATCGAGCAAGGCAATGTCCTGCGGTGTGGACACGATGATCGCGCCGTTCAGGTGCGATTTCTGTGCCAGCGTCATCTGCACGTCACCGGTGCCGGGGGGCAGGTCGACGATCAGCACATCCAGCGCGCCCCATTGCACTTGGGTCAGCATCTGCTGCAACGCGCCCATCAGCATCGGACCGCGCCAGACAACCGCCTGATCCTCGTTCGCCATGAGGCCCAGCGACATCATGGTCACACCGTAGTTGCGCATCGGCAGAATAGTCTTGCCATCAGGCGACGCAGGTCTTCCCGACACACCCAGCATCCTCGGTTGGCTGGGGCCATAAACATCGGCATCCAACAGCCCAACGCGCCGTCCTTCGGCGGCCAGCGCGCAGGCAAGGTTCGCGGAAATCGTTGATTTTCCCACGCCACCTTTGCCTGATGCCACCGCGATGATGCGATCCACACCGGGGATTTTTTCAGGGCCAGCAGGGGCCCCGCCGCGTTGTGGTTTCAAGTCAGGTGGTGCTGCAGGCGTGCTATGCGCAGTCATCACGATTGACACAGAAGCCACGCCGTCCAGCGCTTTGATCTGCGCTTCGGCGGCATCTTTGATTGCGGTGTAAGCCTCGGCATGGCTGCCGCTCACCTCCATCACGAAACGCACGGCGCCGTCTTGGACGGTCAGGGCTTTGACGATCCCGGCCTCGGCGATGGATGTGCCGCTGATGGGGTCTTCGATCGTTTTGAGGATCTCTAGAACTGTTTCACGGGTGAGGGCCACGTTACGACTGCCCCTCGATTTTGCCGGTCACGACATGTTCCAGATCAAGCCCGTCAACTGTCAGAACAACCTTGGCCTCAAAGCTGCGCCCACTGGTGTCACCGGCTTTGCGCATTGCCTCTTCGATGGCCTGTTGCGAGGTCACACCGACTTGTTTCAGGAACTTACGCATCGACATGTTAAAGTCTTCGCTCATCGTGTTTTCTCCTTATTTTTTGTGGGTCGCCAGATCAGTGATCTTTGCGCTTGGACAGGTAATCATCCGTGGTGCGCGGGCGGGGCCGTTCGCCCGCTGCGAATGGGTTATTTTCCGAGTGGTACTGCGCGTTGATCCGGCAATTGTCGCACATCTGGATCATCTTGATCGCAGCCGGATTTGAGAACATCGCATGATTATTCGCCAGCTTTTCGGTGATCCGCTCAACCGTTGATTTCACCCCAAAAAGGCTGCCGCATTCGATACAGGCAAAAGGCTCTTCCTCGTTCAGTACTGTCTGGGACAGGGCGGCATCGGTTAAATCAAACTGCGGCTGCAAGGTGATTGCCTTTTCAGGGCAGACATTGGTGCAGAGGCCGCATTGCAGGCAGGCGTCTTCTTGGAACCGCAGCTGTGGCAGATCAGAGTTATCGCCCAAAGCACCCGATGGGCAGAGCGAAACACAGGCCAAGCATAGCGTACAAGCGTCGGTATCGACAATCACTGCGCCATAGGGTGCGTTTTCGGGCAAGGGCAGCGTCGTGACATCGGGGTTCAGCGCCTTTGCCGACAGCCGCGCCACTTGCCTGCGTGACCCAAGCGGCAGGATCGGGGTGGCGATGGCGGGTGTTTTTGCCTGATCAAACAGGTGATCCGACAGCGCGTCAGGATCAGCGATATCAAGCAGTGCTACTTTGTCCGGCGAAATGGCATTCGCCAAATCCGCCTGCGGCACCAGCGCGTCGCGTTCGGTTTTCGGGGCGAGCAAGATATCAACACGGGCAAAGCCGCTGGCCAATGCGCCCACCATCTCGGCGTGGCCGAACCCTGCCAGCGCATCGACCTGCATAGGGATCACATGGGCGGGCAGGCCGCGCCCGTAACGCGCGGCAAGGCTGATCATCTCGGCGCCGTGTTCGTCGTGCACCAGAAGCGCGGCATCTTTCCCGCCAGCAGCACGATAACTGCTGGCCAATGTGTTGATCCGGCGGAAGGTGAAGTCGCCTGAAGGCGCATCATAGCTGATCGCGCCCGACGGGCAGACCGCGGAACAGGCCCCGCATCCGGCGCAGATCATCGGATCAATGCTGACATGCTCGCCTGCCGATGTGATCGCACCTGTGGGGCAGAGATTGAGGCAATTGGAACAGGCTGGTTTTTCGGCGCGGGAATGGGCGCAAAGGCTTGTTTCCAAACGGACATAGAATGGTTTTTCAAACGTCCCGACCAGTTGGCTCGCGGCAAAGATCGCATCCGCCACAGCCACGGGGCTTTTGGGGTCGGCGCGCACATATCCGTCACGTTTGTCAGGGGCGGGAAAGAGAGGCACGCCGCCTGTGAGATCGAGAATGATATCGCAATCAGACAGCGCACCGTCGCGCGCCTCGGTCATAGCCGGTGTGCCGCGCCCGCCTGTGACGCTTTGCTGAAATGCGTTGATGCGGACTTCAAAGCGGCCAAGCGTGCCGCTCGCCTGATGCAGATTGCCAACAACGGTGTCGTAGTTCCGGTTCGGCATAATCTCGGTGCCCGGCGCAAGAAGGACGGTGACTGAAAGCGCCTCTGACAGCTTTTCTGCAGCGGCGAGTGCCACGTCCGTTGCGCCGATAATCAGGCATGTGCCTTCCGACACCACATCAAACGCCTTTTGCGCCGGTGGGGTCAAAGCCGCCTCTGCGATTAGCGCGGCCATCTTTGGTGTCACGTCACCGCTATCATCGGTCCAGCCCGCACGGTCGCGGATATCAACGAAGGCGGGCGCCTGAGCGTCGATGTCTTCGGAAAGGGCGAGGAATCGATGCGCCTCTTGCTGGCAGGCAATCATCACGTCGCCTTGCGCAATTGCTTTCGCCGCAATGTCGATCTGATCGGTGCAAAGGCTGGAGTAACAGCGGCTACAGCTTTGACCTGTGGCGGCTTCAAGGGCGGCAGAATCAACCTTCTGGGATCCGAGGCAGTCACAAACCAACAGTGTTTTCGACATGGTCTTCCCCGATTTTCATGAACGCAGGTCGCGACGCAAATAGGCAGGAAAATGCGGGACAGTAAACCCAAATATCGGTGTGGTTTTACCGCAACGGGCTTTGCAGGCGCAGCAATGAAAACATTTTTTCACCTAACGATTGTGCGGGGTTTGCTGAAATGCCTTGTGCGTAGGGGATTTGGAAAAATGCCGCAACGCAGCATCGCTTGGGTGCGGCATTCTGGACAAAAAATGGTCCTTTTCGTTTGGCGGATTCTGGTTCAAACTGGCGTATACCACAGAACACCGATGGGGCTTTCTTTTGAAATTTGAATATCCTGGCTCTCAATCGTTGCCGCTTGGCGTCGTCGTCAGGCGCTCAATGGGTGTGACCCGTTGGGTAAAATATGCTTGGAAAGCTTCTGCCGTATTGCCGGGCGCTGGGCCCGCTGACTGGAAAGTGTTGCGTACAGACGGTGATGTGACGGAGTTTCACGCGGCCACGCTGCCGCTGACGCTTTATGTGTCCGATGTTGAGGCTTACGCACATGAGCTTCAGGCGCGGACGCCGTCTGTTTACGCTGTCTTGCGTCCAAGTGATGTGAACGGCGATGTGCCCTGGACTGTCGTGCTCGTCACCGCCTCGCCCTACGAGGCGCAGGATTACTGCGATTCAGCAGAAGAGCTGGTCGAGAAAATCCCGATGCCCGATGGCCTTGGTGCGTGGGTGACTGAATTTGTTGAAAAGCACTATGAGGAAGAGGCGTTCGTGAAGCGCCGCCGCGACAAAACCCGCGTTGATCAAAGCCAGGACGGCATTGGCGATCCGCGTATCCGCCAAACCAGTGATGTCTATCGCGCACCGCGCCGCAAAGAGGTGCTGAATTGAGCGATATGCTGTCATCATGGTCGCGTCGCCGTGCAGCTGTTGCTGCCGAGGTCGAGAAAGAAGAGCTTGCCGCGCAAGAGGCTGTTGTCGCTCAAGAACGTGAAGCGCTGGCTGAAAAGTCGGACGAAGAGATTTTGGAAACACTGGGTCTGCCTGATCCCGACACCCTTGCAATGGGCGATGATTTCAAAGCGTTCATGTCCAAGGCCGTGCCGGAACACATCCGCAAGCGTGCGCTGCGCAAGCTATGGCGCAGCAATCCGGTTTTGGCCTGTGTTGACGGGCTGAATGACTATGACGACGATTATCTGGCGCAAAGCATCGGGCAAGGTGCGCTGAAGACGACCTACCAGGTGGGTAAAGGGATGCTGGCGCATCTGTTAGAAGTTGAACGCCAGAAAGAGGCAGGTCCAGCTGTCGCGAAGGTGGAGGTCGAGGAGGACACCACCGAGGATGTTGTTGAAACAGCCGCCGCGACATCTGTTGATCTGCCCGAAGATGGTGCAGTGGTCGAGGAGGACCCTGCACCATTGACACCCCGCCGGATGCAATTTCAATTCGAGGAGGATACCGCATGAGTGCCTCTGCCGCAGTTGTTGAAATCCCCGAAGAAGACCGCCTGCGCGCGGACCTTTACAATTATCTGGGCCTCATGCTCGCCGCGCCGCCGGATCAGATGTTGCTGGATCAAACCGCAGGTCTTTCGGGTGATGAGACGGAGTTGGGTCAAGCAATCAACGGTCTGGCGCGGGTTGCCAAAATCTCCAAGCCGAAGGCCGTGCGTACTGAATTCAACGCGCTTTTCATTGGCCTCGGCCGGGGTGAGCTGCTGCCTTTTGCAAGCTACTATCTCACAGGGTTCCTGAACGAAAAGCCGCTGGCCAACCTGCGCGCAACAATGGCCGATTTTGGCATGACGCGCGCGGATGATGTGTTCGAGCCCGAGGATAACATCGCGTCCTTGATGGAAATGATGGCGGGTATGATCGTGGGCCGCTTTGGCCGCGTGGCCACCGTGGCCGAGCAGCAGACGTTCTTTAACGCGCATGTTGGCACATGGGCGTCACACTACTTCAGCGACCTGCAGGGGGCCAAATCATCCATCCTATACGCATCTGTCGGAGCGGTAGGGCTGGCCTTCATGGAAATCGAAAAAGAAGCATTCCGCATGAGTGCAAGTTGACGAGCTTGCTGCATAACCGGTGGGGATGCCCGCCAAAGAAAGAAAGGGAGACATCCTTATGACCGAGAAAAAAGAAGGCACGAATCGCCGAGATTTTTTGAAACTGGCCGGGACCGCCGCGCCAGCCGCCGTTGCGGTAGCAGCCGGGGGCGCGACACAAGCCGCCGCCGCGCCAGCCGATCTTTCATCTGAGACGATGCAAGATACCGATCATACGCGCGCTTATCTCGAAAGCACACGGTTCTAAACACATGCCACAGCCCTTGTCGTGGGCACCAAGCACCATGACAAAGCAGCTCAAAAGGGATTATCCGAGTAGATCGGATCAGGGAGGAAAAAAATGCTGAGGAAAAAGACCAACGGGTATACACGCCGGTCCGGTCGTTCGCCGATCATGGTGAACCAAGGTTCCAAAGGAATTGACCGTCGCGGGTTCTTGCGCGGATCAGGCCTTGCCATCGGTGGTTTGGCCGCCATCGCCGCAACGGGTGGCAGCGTCACCCAAGCAACTGCACAACAGGCCGCGACACGCGCCGTTGAAACCATCAAATCCGTCTGCACACACTGTTCAGTTGGTTGTACCGTCATCGCCGAAGTCGATAACGGCGTCTGGACAGGGCAAGAGCCCGGTTGGGACAGCCCGTTCAACCTTGGTGCGCACTGCGCCAAAGGTGCTGCGGTCCGCGAGCACGCCCATGGCGAGCGTCGCCTGAAGTACCCGATGAAGAAAGAAAACGGCGAATGGGTTCGCATCAGCTGGGAAACCGCGATCAACGAGATCGGCGACGGCATGATGAAGATCCGCGACGAAAGCGGTCCGGATTCGGTTTATTGGCTGGGTTCTGCCAAGCACAACAACGAGCAGGCCTACCTGTTCCGTAAATTCGCCGCCTATTGGGGTACAAACAACGTCGACCACCAGGCGCGTATTTGTCACTCGACCACTGTTGCCGGTGTGGCGAACACATGGGGCTACGGCGCCATGACCAACAGCTACAACGACATCCATAACTCCAAGGCGATCTTCCTGATCGGCGGCAACCCAGCCGAGGCGCACCCCGTGTCCTTGCTGCACATGCTGAAAGCCAAAGAGCAGAACAACGCGCCTTTGATCGTTTGTGACCCGCGTTTCACACGCACAGCCGCCCACGCCGATGAATACGTCCGCTTCCGTCCCGGCAGTGACGTCGCACTCGTTTGGGGTATCCTGTGGCACATCTTTGAAAATGGCTGGGAAGATCAGGAATTCATCCGCACCCGCGTTTGGGGCATGGACCAGATCAGAACCGAAGTCGCAAAGTGGACACCCGAAGAGGTCGAGCGCGTCACCGGCGCACCCGGCAGCCAGTTGGAGCGCGTGGCACGTACACTTGCCAACAACCGCCCTGGCACTGTGATCTGGTGCATGGGTGGCACACAGCACACCAACGGTAACAACAACACCCGCGCTTACTGCATCTTGCAGCTGGCACTGGGCAACATGGGCACCGCCGGTGGTGGTACCAATATTTTCCGTGGCCACGACAACGTACAGGGTGCAACTGACCTTGGCGTTCTGGCCGATACGCTGCCAGGCTACTACGGCCTTGCGCCAGGATCATGGGCGCACTGGGCGCGCGTTTGGGAAGAAGACCTCGATTGGCTCAAGGGCCGGTTCTCCGAGGCTTCCTACGGCGATACATCCATGATGAACCTGACCGGTATTCCGGTGAGCCGCTGGATTGACGGTGTGCTGGAAGATAAAGAAAACATCGACCAGCCCGACAACACCCGCGCCATGGTTCTTTGGGGCCACGCACCAAACTCTCAGACCCGCCAGAAAGAGATGAAGACGGCGATGGAGAAACTCGACATGCTTGTCGTGGTTGACCCATATCCAACCGTCTCGGCTGTTCTGCAGGATCGCACTGATGGTGTTTACCTGTTGCCTGCTTGTACCCAGTTCGAAACACGCGGTTCTGTGACTGCTTCGAACCGGTCGCTGCAATGGCGTGACAAAGTGGTTGAGCCACTGTTTGAATCACTGCCTGATCACACAATCATGGCGATGTTTGCCGAAAAGTTCGGCTTCCACGACAAGATCTTCCGCAATATTGCCATCGACGAGGGCGGCGAGCCCAACATCGAGGACATCACCCGCGAATTTAACCGCGGTATGTGGACCATCGGTTATACCGGCCAAAGCCCTGAGCGTATGAAAATGCACATGGCCAACCAGCACACCTTTGACCGCACCACACTGCGGGCTGTTGGTGGTCCGGCTGACGGTGATTTCTACGGCATGCCTTGGCCTTGCTGGGGCACACCCGAGATGAACCACCCCGGTTCTGCAAACCTCTATGATATGTCGCTGGCTGTGAAAGATGGCGGTCTGCCATTCCGCGCACGCTACGGCGTTGAGCGTGATGGCGAAAACCTTCTGGCCGAGGGTGTCTTTACCCCCGGATCGCAGATCGAGGACGGCTATCCAGAGTTCACCATGCAGATGCTGATGGACCTTGGCTGGGACGGTGATCTGACCGCAGAAGAGCGCGCGTCGATTGATGCGGTTGCTGGCCCGAACACCAACTGGAAAACCGACCTTTCCGGCGGTATCCAGCGGGTTGCCATTGAACGTGGTTGTGCGCCTTACGGCAACGCCAAGGCACGCGCCGTGGTCTGGACCTTCCCGGATCCAGTGCCGATTCACCGCGAACCGCTTTACTCCAACAGGCGCGATCTGGTGGCCGATTATCCGACCTATGCGGATAAGAAGTTCTGGCGCGTTCCAACCATGTACGCCTCAATTCAGGAAAACGATTTCTCGCAAGAGTACCCGATTATCCTGACCTCGGGCCGCTTGGTTGAATATGAGGGTGGCGGCGACGAGACCCGTTCGAACCCATGGTTGGCCGAGCTTCAGCAAGACATGTTCGTCGAGATCAACACACGCGATGCCAACAACCTTGGTGTCCGTGACGGTGCACAGGTCTGGGTCGAAGGCCCTGAAGGCGGCAAGGTCAAAGTGATGGCCATGGTCACCGAACGGGTTGGCGAAGGCGTGGCGTTCATGCCGTTCCACTTTGGTGGACACATGGAGGGCGTTGATCTGCGGGATAAGTATCCTGAAGGGGCCGACCCATACGTCTTGGGTGAATCCACCAACACCGCACAAACCTATGGCTATGATAGCGTAACCCAGATGCAAGAGACCAAAGCGACTCTTTGCAAAATCTGGACAGCATAAGGGAGAAGTAGAATGGCTAGAGCAAAATTTCTCGTCGATGCTGAACGCTGCATCGAGTGTAACGCCTGCGTCACGGCATGTAAGAACGAGCACGAAGTGCCTTGGGGCATCAACCGCCGCAAGGTGATCACGATCAATGACGGCAAGCCCGGCGAGCGGTCGATCTCGGTCGCTTGTATGCACTGCTCGGATGCGCCGTGCATGGCGGTTTGTCCGGTGGATTGTTTCTACCAGACAGCCGACGGTGTTGTGTTGCACTCCAAAGACCTCTGCATTGGCTGTGGCTATTGCTTCTATGCGTGTCCGTTCGGCGCGCCGCAATTCCCGCAGGCTGGCAACTTTGGTTCACGCGGCAAGATGGACAAATGTACCTTCTGCGCCGGTGGTCCTGAGGAAAACAACTCGACCGCCGAGTTCGCCAAATACGGGCGCAACCGGATTGCCGAGGGCAAGCTGCCAATCTGTGCCGAAATGTGCGCAACAAAGGCTTTGTTGGCTGGTGATGGCGACACAGTTTCCAACATCTACCGCGAGCGTGTGGTGGCCCGTGGTTTCGGGTCAGGCGCTTGGGGTTGGGGCACAGCCTACGATCAAAAAGGCGGCTAACCGTCCCTTTGTGATACGTAAAAAGGGGCGGCCTTCAATGGGCCGCCCTTCTTTGATTAGCCAAAGAGGAATTCTCAATGCTGCGTCTTATGACACTTTTTGCATTGCTGTTGGCCATGGCCGCGCCTGTCACGGCACAAGAGGCCACAGATACATCGCGCGCAGCCACTGGCGGTGCGCAAACGCTTGACGATATCCTGCGCCGTCAAGAAAGCTTGGCGGTTGACGATAGTTTCCGCAGTGATGTGACCGGCAACCCCGATGCGGCCGCGCCGATCACCGATCAACTGGGCACATTGGGCGGCGCATCAGATCCCGATCTGTGGCGCGCCTACCGCTATAGCAGTGCGGATGTCTCGACCCAAAGCCGCGGACCAGCGGTCACGACCATGATCCAGGATCGCGGCATGTGGTGGCTGGAATTCCGCGAAGGGCCACTGGTGCAAATGGTCGCCTATCTGCTTGGCGGCACACTTCTGGCGTTGGCCTTGTTCTATTTGATCCGCGGACGCATCCGTATTGATGGTGAAAAGACGGGCAGGACCATTACACGCTTTAAGGCGTTTGAACGTTTCGGTCATTGGTTGCTGGCGTCATCGTTCCTTTTGCTCGGTCTGACGGGTCTGATCTCGCTCTTGGGGCGCAAAGTTCTGATCCCCGCCTTTGGGCATGATGCGTTTTCGTCTTTGGCCATCGCCAGTAAATGGATCCACAACAATGTTTCATGGGCCTTTATCGTGGCGCTTGTGATCGTCTTTGTTGTTTGGGTCGTGCACAACATTCCCGACCGGACAGATCTGCGCTGGATGGCCAAAGCGGGTGGTTTGTTTGGCGGAGAACACCCGCCTGCAAAGAAGTTCAACGCAGGTCAAAAGATGATCTTTTGGGCGGTGATTGTTCTGGGTGGCTCGATTTCGCTCTCTGGTCTTTCGCTCCTGTTTCCGTTTGAGTTCAACATATTCGGACATACGTTCTCGCTGATCAACAGCTGGGGCGTGCCCGGGTGGTTCGGGTTGGCCGACTTGCCTTATCCGCTCTTGCCGCATGAAGAGATGCAATTCGCCCAGCTTTGGCATGCGATTGTCAGTCTGGTGCTGACCGCAATTATCTTTGCGCACATCTATCTAGGGTCTGTCGGCATGGAAGGCGCCTTTGATGCGATGGGCAAAGGCGAGGTCGAAGAGCAATGGGCGCGTGAGCACCACAGTATTTGGGCGGATGAGGTGCTGAACGCCAAATCCTCCAAGAAAGAGGCGTGATGCAATGAAAGCTTTCTTTATCTCCGTTATCGCTTTGGTGGTCATCACGGTCGGCGCGAATCAGATCCTGCTGGGCGTTGGCCCTTCCAGTGCAGAGGCGACGATTTCAAACGATAACGTGCGCCTGTCGAACTAAACACCCGTCAAACATGACGGAACACAGGGCCCTTCGGGGCCCTGTTTTACCTGCTGAAGAGGTGATTTGATCATCGCCTCTGAACGTTATACCAGCGGGTGTAACGGAAAGGGCCGAGGGTTTGGCCTTGATCTGCGAAACCACAATCTAAGCCCATTTTCCTGTCTCTGGCGCAGCGTCGAGGATGCAATCCTGCGGCGCGTCTCTGGCAGAGTGCGGTTGAAATTGAGAAAGGAAAGACACCGGCGTGCTCATCTCCATCAAGACACATCTCAATTATACCACGGCAACGTCCTGTAGCCTTTTGCTTCAAATCGAGGCGGCGCAGGATATCGCGCAGGTCTGCGAAAGCAGCCATTTCACCACCAGTGATGAAATCTACTGGAACATTATTCCGGGTGAAGAAAACATAGGTTTGCGCCGCTGGGGGCAGGTCGAGCAGGAGTTTGAGTGCGTCTATGAGGCCAAGGTCCGCGTGCAGCGCCCTGCCAGTGATGTGGCGGAGTTGTCTGCGCACCATGTCACCCAGTTGCCTAGCGATGTGACCAAGTTTCTAATGCCCTCGCGCTACTGCTACCCCGAG